>NZ_MSCV01000001.1 GCF_002005105.1 Methylocaldum sp. 14B
CGATACCGAGGCAATGGCGCCCAGCATGACCGACATGGTGCGGGTGGTTCCGGCGGCGGTCTGGGCGAGGGCGGTCAGGTTGCGGACCGTGAAATCGTCTTCCTGGCCCGGCCGGATGCGGTGCCGGGTGCGCAAGAGTTCGATCAGGCTTTTCTCCGCGCGCGGCATCGCTTCGCTGGAGCGGGCTTTCGCCATGATGAACCGGACCATCCCCGGGAACGGATTGCCGAACAATTGGCGCTGCGCCGTCGTCAAGGGCACCATCGAAGTGTCGTCCTGATCGCGTCCGTCGAGACTCTGCCCTTTGGGTTCCAGGACGCCGACAACGAGGAACGGGCTGTTCTTGACGCGGACCGTCTTGCCGACCGGGTCCTCATTGCCGAACAGGTTTTGAACGACGGTCTGCCCGAGCACGATCACCCGCGTCGCCGAGCGTACGTCGCTGTCGGTGAAGACGGTGCCGGAAACCGGATGCCAGTCGCGCACTTCGAAATAGGCCGGGGTGGTGCCCATGATGGAAGTTGCCCAGTTGTTGGGGCCGTAGATCACTTGCGCGATGTTGGAATAGGCGGGTGCGACCGAGGCGATCTCGGGCAGTTCGCCGATGGCCTGGGCATCGGTGACGGTGAGGGTGGGCACGGTTCCGCCGCCCATGCGCACGCCGCCCGAGGTCGACGAGCCCGTCAATATGATGAAAAGATTGCTGCCCATCGAGGCGATCGCTTCGCTCACCATGGCCTGGGCGCCCTGTCCGATCGCCATCATCAGCACCACGGCGCCGACGCCGATGATCATGCCGAGCATGGTGAGCGCGCTCCGCAGCCGGTTGGCGCCCATCGCCTGCAGCGCTTCTTCCAGTAAGGTGCCGAACATCATGAATGTACTCCTCCCAGAATCTCTTCCACCGGACCGTCCTCGGCGATATGCCCGTCCACGACATGAATCAGGCGCTGGGCATGGCGCGCCACGTCGGGCTCGTGCGTCACCAGGACGATGGTCAGGCCCTCGTTTCGATTGAGTCGTTCGAATAAAGCCATGATTTCTTCGCTGGTATGGGTGTCCAGATTGCCGGTGGGCTCGTCCGCCAGAATCAGCTTCGGCGAATTGGCCAAAGCGCGGGCGATGGCTACCCGCTGTTGCTGTCCGCCCGAGAGTTGCGGCGGCCGATGGCCGACACGGTGGCCGAGGCCCACTTCTTCGAGCAGCTTCCGCGCGCGCGCCTCGCGCTCTTCGCGTCCCACGCCGGCATAGAGAAGCGGCAACGCGACATTGTCCTCGACCGTCTTCCGGGGCAGCAGGTTGAAGCCCTGGAAGACGAAGCCGATGGTGCGGTTGCGCAATGCGGCCAGTTCATCCGGCCCGAGTCGGGCGGTATCGGTGCCGTTCAACACGTAACGGCCGTCGCTCGGAATGTCGAGGCAGCCCAGGATGTTCATCAAGGTCGATTTGCCGGAGCCCGAAGGCCCCATGATGGCGACGAACTCGCCGGCATCGATCGTGAAGTTCAGACGATGCAGCACGGGTACGGTTCCGGAATCGCCGACAGGATATGTCTTGACCAGATCGACGACTTCGATGAGTGACGGAGGCATACCCTTAATGCATCCTGACCCTAAAGGAGCCGCCGGTACCGCCGCTGCCTCGGCCCGAATCGGCAGCGTCTTTTCGCTGGTCTTCGGTGACCAGCGGATCGTCTTCCTTGAGATCGCCTTCGACCAGTTCCACGAACTTGCCGTCGGCGATACCGGTGCGCACCGGGACAGCCACCGGATTTCCTTCTTCCAAGCGATAAACCGCCTTCCCCTTGGGCTTGGGGGTTTTCGTCTCTTCTGCGCCTTCCGTCGGCTCGTAGCGTAGCGCGGCCACCGGCAGCCTGAGTACATTCTTGCGCTCGTCGACGACGATGGTGACGAAAGCCGTCATGCCGGGCATCAGGATCTCGTCAGGATTGTCGACATCGATTACGACGTTATAGGTCACGACGTTTTGGAGAACCTGCGAGTTCAGACGGATCTGGCGCACGGTTCCGACGAAATCCCGTCCCGGAAACGCGTCGACCGCGAAATGTACGGTTTGGCCGACTCTCACCTTTCCCACATCCGCTTCGGCGACCGTGGTGTCGATCTGCATCTTCTTCAAGTCCTGGGCGATGGTGAAAAGGGTAGGGGTCTGGAAGCTCGCGGCTACGGTCTGGCCCACATCCACGTTCCGCGACACCACAACGCCCGATACCGGCGAGACGATCACGCTGTAGCGCAGATTGGTCTCGTCGCGATGCACCTGAGCGGTGGCGGCGGCCACTTGCGCCCTGGCCGCACCCAACGCCTGTATCGCCGCATCCAATTCGGCGCGGGAGATATAGTCCTGCCCGAACAGGGCGCGAGCACGCCGCTCGTTGGCCTCCGCCAGCTGCAAAGATGCGCGGGCATTGGCCACGTTGGCGCGGCTCTGATCGAGCTGGGCGCGGAACAGGGCCGGGTCCAATTCGGCAAGCACCTGGCCTTCGCGGACTCGATCGTTAAAGTCGGCGTGGAGCGTCTGGACCGTACCGGACACCTGGGTGCCGACGTTGACCAGCACCACGGGATTCAAGGTTCCATTGGCGGAAACGGTTTGCTGGATATCGCCCCGGGCGACCGGAGCCGTGCGGTAGGCGGAGGCATCGGCGGCATGCCGGTTCTTGTTCCACAGTACGAATCCGCCGGCGACCAGGGCCAAGATGAGCAACAAGATTAAGAGTTTCGAACGCGACATCATGAACCTTGATTAAGGGAAATTGGTCTTTTTTTCCACCGCCCGCGAACTGGCGCCGATCTCGGTCGGATCCAGAGCGCCTATCGCCTGCGCGAGGCGGGCTTTGCCGATGTGCCAGTTATAGCGGGCCTGGACGTGCTGCAAGCGGGCATTGGCAAGATCGGCTTCGGCGTTCAGAAGTTCCAGAATGCTGCCCGCTCCGGCTTTATAACGGCCCAAGGCTACCTTTTCCGCCTGGGTCGCGCTTGCCAAGAGATCGTTCGTGCTGGACAGCGTTTCCCGCGTGGTATTCAAATCGAAATAGGCGCGCCACACGTCGAGAGCGATCGTTTGATCCAATTGATCGCGGGTGGCTTCCTGGACCGATACCTGTTCCTCGGCGCTCCGAATCTGGTAGGTATTGGCGAATCCGGTGAATAGCGGCACGCTGAGTTGCAGACCGACCGACCAGCTTTGGAAGCTTTGCGAGATGCTGGAATCGCTGTAGGCGTAATTGCTCACCAGCGAAACAGTCGGCAGGCTGCCCGAGCGCGCCGATCTCACATTCGCCTCGGCCGCTCGGACCTGGGCCTCGGCCGCAGCCAAATCCGGACGCAACGCTTTCGCTTCTTCGATCAAGGCTTGCACGTCGCGTTCCCGTTCCGCATCCGGCTCGATGAAGGCGGGCGGCTCGATGTCCAACGACGCATGGGGCTTGAGGCCCATGGCGTTGGCCAGAACTCCCAAGGCATTCTGCGCGTCGCCGGTGGCTCTCTGGCGGTTGAGTTTGGCTTGCGCGTAGGCGGTTTGAGCTTGCAGCTTGTCGGCGAGAGCTGCCGCGCCGACCTCGTAACGAAATGCCGCCGCCTCGAATGCTTCCTCGCTGGACCGTTCGGAAGCTTCGGTGGCTTCGAGCGCCGAGCGGGCCGCGAACAACTGGTAATACGCTTGCACTGCGGTGAATAGCACGTTCTGCAGCGTCGATGCGTGGCTCCAGTTGGCGGCATCGAGCGCCGCCCGCGCATTTTCCAGTCGCGCGGATCGGCCGCCGAAATCGAACAGCAGATAGTTGAGGCTTACCGAGGGCGTGATCCGGAATTGTTCCCTGCCCCCGAAGGTTCCGCCACTAACCCCCGTTCCCAGGGGGAAGCCTTGCAATTGGCTTTGGGATACGCTTCCGGAGCCGGTCTGGCCGTATGAGGCCGTGGTGTTCAGGTTGACGGTAGGGAGGTAGGCGGCTTCCGCCACACCGAACTGGGCCGCCTGAACCCGTGCGTTCGCCCAGGCTTGGCGGGTTTGCGGATTGTGGCAAAGCGCCTGGTCGATGATTTCGAGCAAGGACCAGGCATGGCCGGCGCGTGCATCCGCCGGGCAGGGATCGCCCAGTCCGGGTTTCCGGACCGATCGCGCCGGAGTCGGCGCCACGGCTTTGCGAGTGTCCAGGGGATCTTCGAGAAACGGCGGACGTTCCGCCGCCGGCAAATCGTCGGCCAAGAGCATGCCGGCCAACAATAAGAATCTCAGCCCGGACGCGGGGCGTGGTCTGGCATTCATGCGTTCTTAGCGTTCGGGTTTTTCGAGCAAGCGCCGGCGTCCCTCACCCGATAATTCGGGCGCGGCCGTCAAGATCACCGTGTGCAGCGTGGTTTGCAGGGCGGTCATAGCATGGTCGCTTCGCTCCAATGCCGCTTCGAGAAGGTGCCGGTCGAACGGCTCGGCTTGGAGCGTCCGTCTGACCTCGTCGCGGGAGGCGCGCACCGCCTCGATGCGAGATACGAGTTCCGGCCGCTGCGCATCGAGGATGCTGCGGAACGTCGAGGCATCGTGCTCCGGCAATCGTGACGTGAACCGTTCTTCGAAAGATTCGATCGACAACCACGGACGCCGGTGCGTGTGTTTATAGGTGCCGACGCCGAGCCAGGCTGACAGAAACACGTTGAGTAGGAGCGAGCCCAGAAGAATCCAGGCGGTGGTTCGGGACGACAAGCTGAAAGGCTTCATCGATCGCTGAAATCCTCTTGCATGGGGGTAAGGGCAGCCGTGTTGAGCCAGTCCTCGGAGGTCGTGCCGTTGATTCCGCCGTACCAACCTAAAAGACAACCCATGATGAGCGCGAGACCGAAGGTGGCCACGCCCGGCCAATACGACGCAAACGGCCAAACGACGATGTCGGTCGGCGGCGCGATAGCGGAAACGGGCTGCTGCGGCAATGCGAGGGCTCGTTGGCAGATATGTTGCGCAAGCTGCTCGGATGGCGTTTCGATGCGCCAGAGATCGAGCAGACGGTCGATGCGCTCGGCCTCGGTGCGTTCTGCTCGAAAGCGCGAAGAGCCCGCCAGCCGGCGCCAGATCCCATGCGGCTTTGTCGGCCAACGCCGGGTATCGGCGCCGAAGGCGGCGAAATGATGTTTGAGGCGGGTCAATAGCATCGGACTCCTCCTAAGTTCGGATCAATGGGGCCAGACGTTCGCGTAGTGTGCGGCGCGCCCGGACCAGCAAAGCTTCCAAAGCGCCCACCGAGATCTCGAGAATTTCGGCGGCTTCGGCATTGCTGAACCCCTCGTAATAACACAGAACCAGGGCGCTCCTCTGGCGCATCGGCAGTTCCTCGACCGCCGAGGCGATCTGTTCGGCCTGCTGTTGCTGAGTCAGCACGGATTCCAAATCTGCGGCTTGGATAAGCGGTTCGTCGTCGCCCCAGGGCTCGTATCGGTCCCTGCGGCGGCGATCGATGCACAGATTGACGACAATCCGTCCCAACCAGACGGCGAAAGTGCCTTTTTGCGGGGACCACGCCGCGGCGTTTACCCAAACCCGCAGAAAGGCTTCCTGCACAACTTCCTCGGCCTCGGCCGATACTCCGCTGATCCGCCGCGCCAGCGCATACATCCGGGGAGTATGGCGATGGACCAACAACGAAAATGCGTCGTGATCGCCTTGAGCGACCCGACTCATGAGGATTT
This sequence comes from Methylocaldum sp. 14B, assembly GCF_002005105.1. Classification (GTDB taxonomy): domain Bacteria; phylum Pseudomonadota; class Gammaproteobacteria; order Methylococcales; family Methylococcaceae; genus Methylocaldum. The sequence goes on from NZ_MSCV01000001.1 coordinate 5,697, forward strand.
CGTCGCGGATCGATGCGGTATCGCCGTTCTGCTCCTGTCGGCGGGACTGAAATCCGGTTCCGGATGTCATGATCGAGCAGGACAAATCGTTCACGACCAGTTGCTGTTTAGGTACGCCGATTCGATCGGAACGGCGGTGAGTGGATCGGCGTCCCCGATAGGCGAGCATCGTAGGTCGGCAATCCTTTGCCGACGCATGTATCGGCAAAGGATTGCCGACCTACCAAAAGAGATTGGTACCGGGGAAATTCGCGAAAACGCTTTCATATCTCTATATACGCAGGTACGGGAAAAAACCTGCGCGCGCTGAAATATCGGAAAACGGGGGCAGGACGGTCAGAAGAACTTCTCGTGCAGAGACAGGATGACTTCCATCACGATGAGAATGACGATGTACCACTCCACGCGGAGCGTCTGGCGGCTGTTGACCAGGTCCAGATAGGTTTCGGCGGTGCGGGAGATCAGTTCCAGCTTGCGCGATAGCGCCAGATCCCGATCACGCAGTTCGTATTCGTAGGCCAGCCTCTCATAAAGGCGGTCGAGTTCGATGTCTTCCCAGGTGATTTCCGGCTTTTCGGTGACTTCGACGCGGCCCACGGTCCGGGTCAAAATCAACAAGACGTTGCCGATTTCGTTGAGTATCTCTTTCTTGTCCCGGGCGGGGCCTAGGCCCTGGCTCAGGCGTTCCGCCAGCCGCTCGACGCGGTCGAAGACCTCTCCGACGCTGCGTTCGTAATAACCCAGCACGCAGCTTTTCGCCAGCACGTGGGCGACGACTTGCAGCCGGCCCGTAGTCGCTTCGGTAAGACTCAATCGCCCATTTGTATCGAAGCGCTCGGGCCGGTCGGGATCGATGATGATGTCTACCTCGTCCGATTCGGGGTGCGCAAACGGATTTTGGACCGACGGTGCCAGGCGCTCGAGGATTTCCGTTTCTTCGGATCGGGTGAGACCGACGAGCACGACGACGCCGAAGCGAAAAATGAGGCTGTAACCCCTTGGACCCACCAGCATGGTCAGCGGTCCCACGGCGAGCCGGCTGCCGCGCTCCAGATCCCGAATATCGATGCGGGTCCCGAGAAACCAGGCCCGTGCGCGTAAAAGTTGGGCGGCTTCGGTCGCCTTTTGAATGTCCTCCGTTTGCACCGGCTCTGGTCCTTATAGGCTATTCATCGCGTTTCGAAGCGGTATGCCGCTCGCCGAATTTTTCGGCGACCTGCTTGTAATAACGGTCGTGCAGCGCCAGGTTGCCGCCGCGCATTTCTCCCAGCCGCTGCACGAGCAGATGCAGCCGATTTAAACCCTCCCGGTATTGCGCCGATGAATCGTCGCACAGCTCGATCAGTCGGCCGACGTCTTCGATCTCCCGCCGCAAACGCACTTCCTCGGGAACATAGCCGGCGTTCTTGAGAACCCGGTACGCCATGCGCAGATCGGCAGGCACCAGGGCCAGTTCCTCTTCGTCGGGTACGGGTTTGCCGGCGCCGGGCAAATCGTTCAAATCGCCGCGCGCGATGGCCTCCCGGATTTTTTCTTCCGCGATTCGATCGAGAAATGCGAGCGTACTCATGGGGCTATGGAAAAACCTTAGTGATGCCTCTCGTGAATTTCCCGGTGCAGTGCCTTGTATTCCTCGGAGAGTTTGTGCTCCGGCGCGTAATGGATCAGCGGCTTGGATTCGCTATGGGATTCGCGCACCTTCACCGAGGGCGAAAGCTTGGTCTGCAATACCGGATGGCCTTCCGAGATCAGCTGGTTGACCAGTTGCTGAGGCAAATTGGCGCGGCCCTGGAACTGGTTGACGATGATGCCTTCGATTTCCAGCGCGTCGTTGTGGTCCGCCTTGATCTCGCCGATCACGGCCAGCAGGTTGTACAGCGCTTCCCGCGAAAAGGCGTCGCAATCGAAGGGAATCAGGCAGCGCCGGGCGGCGATCAAGGCCGATCGGCTGTAGAAGTTGAGTACCGGCGGCGTGTCGATATAGATGCGCTCGAATTCGCCGAGAGCATCCAGCGCCTCGCGCAGCTTGTAAATCTTATAACGGGATTCGAGCCGGCTCTGCAGCGGTTCCAATTCGGGATGCGAGGGCACCACATAGAGGTTAGGGAACGGCGTTTCGTGTATGGCGCTATCCAGCCCGGTGTTCGGGCTCTTGCCGAACAGGTTCAGGCTTAAGGTGTCCTTGAAGAAGTGGGCGATGCTGGCGTCCGGATCGGCCACCTTCTGGCCCAGCAAATAATGGGTGGAGTTGCCCTGGATATCGAGATCGACAACCAAGGTTTTCTTGCCTTCGGCGGCGCTGATGGCGGCGAGATTGCAGGCAATCGTGGACTTACCGACGCCCCCCTTTTGATTGAAAATAACGCGGCGCATAGAAGTTCTCTTGATGGATGGGTAAAAAATATCCAGAAAAGTATAGAGAACAATAGCATCCGATAGCTAGGGAAACCCCGAACAAATGAGGAAGCCGTTTGTGTCCGGCCTGCGTCTCGCACCCTTCCAATCGCAAACGGACCTTTAGTCGGTCCCTTCCAATCGCAAACGGACCTTTAGTCGGTCCCTTCCAATCGCAAACGGACCTTTAGTCGGTCCCTTCCAATCGCAAACGGCATCTCTGGGAGCGCCAGAGCTGCCCTTCCGACAAAGCCCTTCGCCGAGCCGATACGTCGGCAAGGGATTGCCGACCTACATATCCGAATCCCTTACACCGATTCGGAAAACGCTCTCTGGGAGCGCTAGAACGACCCTTCCAGGAGCGCCGGAGCCACCTTTTCAATCGCAGACGGTCGCTCGGAAATGCCGAAACCCGATCAAAGAACCGCGAGCCGATAAACGAGCCCCGCCATGGCACAAATACCGATCAGAGGAATAACGCCCAGCTTGAAGCGGAGCAATGCCGTCGCCGAGGTTAGAGCGATTCCCACGGACAGCCAATCGACAGGGCCGTTCAGGCCGTTGGGCCAGAACAGGTGATAAGCGAAGAACACGGCAAGATTCAATATCACGCCCACCATGGCGGCGGTTATGCCGGTCAGGGGCGCGGTGAACTTGATGTTGCCATGGGTCGCTTCCGCCAGCGGCCCGCCCAGCAGGACGAGCAGAAACGACGGCAGAAACGTGAAATAGGTCGCGATCACCGCCCCGGCGGCACCTCCGAGCAAGGGCGCGCCGTCGATCAAATCCTTACTCCAGCCGGCCAGGAAGCCCACGAAGGTAACCACCATAATCAAAGGACCCGGCGTGGTTTCTCCCAATGCCAGCCCATCCATCATTTGGGGAGCGGTCAGCCAGTGGTAATGCTCGACCGCCCCTTGATAAACGTAAGGCAGCACCGAGTAGGCGCCGCCGAAAGTCAGCAGGGCGGTTTTGGTGAAGAACCAGCCCATCTGAACGGCATCTCCCTGCCAGCCCCGATCCTGATCCAGGAGCGCCAGGATTCCTCCCCACGAAATCAGTCCGACGATCGCCAGGGCCATCAGCCTCGGCCGGGACAGCCTGGCGTGATCCGGCGTCGGCGTGCGGTCGTCTATGATCGATGGACCGAAGTTCTTGTCGGGGTTGCCGTGATCATCCGCGGCCCGGAAAAATCGCGGTGCGAGACGTCCGCCCAGGGCACCCAGCAGGGCCGCAGCCAGAATGATGGCGGGGAAAGGAACGGAGAGCACCGAAATGGCAAGAAAGGCCAGCACGGCGATGCTCCAAAGGACGCCGTTTTTCAGTGCCCGTGAACCGATGCGATAGGCGGCGAAAACCACGATCGCCACCACCGCCGGCTTGATGCCGTAGAGCACGCCGGCAACCGCCGGCAGACTGCCGAAAGTCATGTAAATCCAGGACAGCAGGATCAGAATGGCCAGAGAGGGCAGGATGAACAGGACGCCGGCGGCGATTCCGCCTCTGAGGCCATGGAGCAGCCAGCCGATATAGGTGGCCAGTTGCAAGGCTTCCGGCCCCGGCAGGAGCATGCAGTAGTTGAGGGCATGAAGATAGCGCCGCTCCGAAATCCAGCGCCGCCGTTCCACCAGTTCCTGGTGCATGATGGCGATTTGCCCGGCTGGCCCCCCGAAGCTGATGAAGCCCAGTTTCAGCCAGAACCGCAAGGCTTCGCCGAAGTTGACGGTGGGATTTTCGTTTGTAGCGAGGTATTCGATCGGGCCGTTTTGCTGATCCATTATTATCCGAGAAACGGCAGTTGGACGTGACGGAGTGTGCGGCGGGCGGGTCGCCTGGCAAGGCGCGACGCCGCCGCGGGGTAGTCTCCCGCAAGAAGGAGCAACGCCGCCAGGTGGCCCGCCCGCCGTGCAATCGGGTGCGTAGCGGCTTCACCCAAAAGGTGAGATTGATGCAGGGCGGGACGTTCAGGATTCATCGGGCTTTTCTGGTGCATCGAAGCGGTCAACTGCCGTTTCTAGGATTATTGGTGCCGAAACCTTGGGCGACCCAATAACGGCCGCGACATATTTTAACCGTCAATCAACCGGCGCAGCAGTTCGAATCCTTCTTCCCAATCGTCCAAGCCGCTCGATGCATTGATATGTCCGCACGGCGCGATCTCGACAAGTTGGCTGCCCCAAGCCGCCGCACAGCGCCGAGCGTAATCCGGGCTGCCGTAGGGATCGTCGGGACTGGCGACGACCGTACTCGGGAATGGGAGGTTCATGCGGGGCACCGGCGAAAAGCCTACGGCGCCACTTGGAAAAGTCGCCAAAGAGGGATCGGGAGGTGCGACCAGCAATGCGCCATGAATCGAACGCCCCATCTGCTGGGCCCAGTGGGCAACGAGGAGACACCCCAAGCTGTGTGCAACGAGTACGGTGTGCGGTCCGGATTCCGATACGGCGATTTCGAGTTGCTCGATCCAGTCGCCGCAAACCGGATTATTCCATTCTTTTTGTTGAACCCGGCGGAACTCGGGATGCTTGATTTCCCATCGGGTTTGCCAGTGTTCGGACCCGGAGTTGCCGATACCGGGAACTATGAGTACCGGGTTTTGAATGCGAACCTCAACTATCGGTACAACGTCTCGTCGGATGGGCGCAGGTCGATAAGCCATGTCGATTCCCCGGCTACCGATTGACGGCTTCCAGCGTCGTTTCCCGCTTCGTGTTGCCGTCGAATGTCCTAAGGCGCTTCGGCTGTAAGTAAACTTTATCGCCTTCGCTCAAGCCTTTGCGGCCGAACTGGTCGCGGGTCAGTTCGACTTCCACGGACCCGCGATCGTCGATGCGTTCCAGTTCGATGCGCACGGTGGCTCCCAGCGGACGGATATCGCGTATCTTGGCGGCGATGGTGCCGGTGCCGCCGCCGTCTCGCAGGATCTCGATTTCATGGGGCCGTACGTAGAAGATCGCCGATTCCGGATGATCGGAGCCGCCGGTGAGGTCCACCTGGGTTTCGCCGATGCGGGCATGGCCGTCGTGGACGCGACCGTGGAACAGGTTGACGTCGCCCAGAAAGTGGTAGACGAAGGGCGTTTCCGGGTGGTCATAAACTTCGTCGGGCGTCCCGATCTGCTCGACCCGGCCCTCGTTCAGCACCACCACGCGGTCGGCCACTTCCAGAGCCTCTTCCTGATCGTGGGTGACGAACACGCTGGTGACGTGCAATTCGTCGTGCAAACGTCGCAGCCAGCGGCGCAAATCCTTGCGGACCTTGGCGTCGAGTGCGCCGAACGGTTCGTCGAGGAGCAGCACCTTGGGTTCGACCGCCAAGGCTCGGGCCAAGGCGATGCGCTGGCGCTGGCCGCCCGACAACTGGCCGGGATAACGGTCGGCCAGCCAATCCAGCTGCACCAGGTTCAGCAAGTCGTGTACCTTGCGCCGGATTTCGCTTTCCGAAGGTCGCTGACCTCGCGGCCGGACCCGAAGACCGAAGGCGATGTTCTCGAATACCGTCATGTGGCGGAACAGGGCGTAATGCTGAAACACGAATCCGACTTGCCGTTCCCGTACGTGGCGGTTGGTCGCATCCTCGCCGTAAAACAGGATAGAGCCCGAATCGGGTGCCTCCAGCCCCGCGATGATGCGCAGCAAGGTCGTCTTGCCGCAGCCGGAAGGCCCCAAGAGCGCCACCAGTTCGCCGCTGCCGATGTTCAAGGTAATGTTCTTAAGAGCCTTGAATCGGCCGAAGGATTTTTCCACGTCGTTGATTTCTATGCTCATATCGGAGTGCTCCTGGATTTTTGTAGAGCGGCTTAGCAGGGATGGACCTTCTGATTCGGCGGGTTACGCTTTCGGCGGGTTACGCTGCGCTAACCCGCCCTACGACCTACGATCGATCGACGGTCTGCTGTTTGATGCGCCATTCGAGAATGCTCTTGGCCGCCAGCGTCACCAAAGCCAGCAGCGCCAGCACGGAAGCCACCGCGAACGCCGCGGCGCTGTTGTATTCGTTGTACAGAATCTCCACGTGCAGCGGGATGGTGTTGGTCATTCCCCGGATATGGCCGGACACCACCGATACCGCGCCGAATTCGCCCATGGCGCGCGCGTTGCAGAGAATCACGCCGTAGAGCAGGCCCCATTTGACGTTGGGCAGGGTGACGCGCCAGAAGGCCTGCCAGCCGGAGGCGCCCAAGACGATCGCGGCTTCCTCTTCCTCGGTGCCCTGCGCCTGCATGAGCGGAACGAGTTCGCGGGCTACGAACGGAAAGGTGACGAAAATCGTGGCCAGGACAATGCCGGGGACGGCGAAGATCAGCTTGATGTCGTGCTCTTGCAGCCACGGGCCGAGCCAGCCCTGGAGTCCGAACAGCAGCACGTAGATCAGTCCCGAGACCACCGGCGATACCGAGAACGGTAGGTCGATCAGGGTCATCAACAGGCTTTTTCCCGGAAATTCGAATTTGGCGATAGCCCAGGCGGCAGCGATGCCGAACACCAGGTTCAGCGGCACGGCGATGGCCGCCGCCAAGACCGTCAGCCACATGGCGGAAAGCGCATTGGGCTCGATCAGCGCGGCTCCATACGCAGCCCAGCCTTTGCCGAGGGCTTGGGTGAATACGACGGTCAGCGGCAAAAACAGAAAGCCGAACAGAAAAGCCAGGGCCAAAGCGGTCAGCAGCCAGCGGACGAGCGCCGGCTCGCGATTCGTACGGCTGGCGGTGCGGGTTCGGCTGATCGATGAAGGGAGGGCAATCGAAGACATTTGGTATTCCTTGCAAATGTTAAGCGCGGCGCAGTTGGCTCCAGCGCTGGAGCCCGTTGATGGCCAGCAGCAGGCCGAACGATACGATCAGCATGGACACGGCCAAGGCCGTGGCGCCGGCGTAGTCGTACTGTTCCAGCTTGGTGATGATGAGGAGCGGCGTGATTTCCGAAACCATAGGAATATTGCCGGCGACGAAAATGACCGAACCGTATTCGCCGACGGCGCGGGCGAAGGCCAGGGCAAATCCGGTCAGGAGCGCCGGCAGCAGCGTCGGCAGGATAACCTTTTGAAAGGTCTGCCAGCGATTGGCGCCGAGGCTGGCCGCGGCTTCCTCCAATTCGGTCTCGAAATCCTCCAGGATCGGCTGAACCGTGCGGACGACAAAGGGCAGGCCGATGAAGGTCAACGCGAGAATCACGCCCAGCGGCGTGTACGCGATCTTGATCCCCAAGGGAGTAAAGATCTGGCCGATCCAGCCCTTGCTCGAATAAAGTGTCGCCAGCGCAATGCCGGCCACGGCGGTCGGCAAGGCAAACGGCAAGTCGACGAAGGCGTCCACGAGCTTTTTGCCGAAGAAGTCGTAGCGGACCAGAACCCAGGCCACCAGCAGCCCGAATACGGCATTGATGCAGGCACCGGCCAGCGCGGCCCCGAAAGTCAGCTTGTAAGAGGCCAAAACCCGCGGGGCGGTAATCACTGTCCAGAATCCGTCCCAACCCAGCGTGGCGCTCTTCAGAACCGTTGCCGAGAGGGGCACCAGCACGATGAGACTCAAGTATGTCAACGTGAATCCCAGGGTTATCGAAAAACCGGGCAATACTCCATGTTTTTTCAGCATCGCCAAGAGAGCTCCCATCAGGTGTGAGGTTGTTTGCTTGTACGATAACAGCGCACGGTTATTCTCAAAAATAATAAAAATGCTTGTTATTATAACCAGAAGTCATTATTGGGCAGGTACAACCGGCCAAGGTCACTCAATGAAATCGACCTGGCTTGGCTATCTGATCGCACGGCAATTGGAGTGTCACCTTGCCGCAGAAATTTCGGAAGCAGTTTTGGCTCAACGCAGCCGCATGGGTCGTATGAGAGATTCTTGGCAGCGCGATGATCTCGCCCGCCGGTTGTGTGGGACACGCTACCGAGCGGGTGAGAGCGATTCGTCACCGCAGGCACAGGTGCCTGGTCCTCGTGCCGACGGTAGATCCGTCCGGGCTTGGTTTGCTTCCACCACCGGCACGATCCTATGGGCATGTTCTCGTGACAGGCGAACCGGCGGTGGAAGAGCCACCGCTTGCGCATTGATCTGAGTCTTCAAAGCATCATAAAAAAAAGCAAGGGTTCCGCCGCCCCGGTGTCAGAAAATTTTACAAGTCATGGGCCGGTCGCCGGTAGCGCATTTGCTATCACGAAATTAAGAAAAATCAAACTTTTACGAAAGATCAGGTCAGGTTTTTGGCAAGGCTGAGCTTTCAAAGCTAACTGCATATCAGGTTTCTACGAAACATCGAAGGATCCGGATGTTTCAGGGACTTTACGGCGCCAATTTCCGTGTTACCTAGAAAGTGTATTGAAGAACAAATAGATGAATGTCTGGCACAAAAATTGACTGAACTGTGGCAGCGTCTGGAAAAGGCGCTTTGTGCGCAATCCGGCCGTTCATCTTTTATTAGGATTGCGTCCCGGCGAGGGGCATTCGTCGAGCGAGACTCGCGGATCTCAAGGACGCGGCCGGGCGAAATAATCGGCATTTGCTGTCTTCACGCCTACATACCGACAAGGATAAGGATGATGTCGTATGAAAACGATTGCAGGAAAAGTACTAGCCCGCATTTCTCACACCCCTTCCAATCGCAAACGGGCCTTTAGTCGGCCCCTTCCAATCGCAAACGGTCGCATCGGGAGCGCCGAAGCGACCCTTCCTACTGCGGACGCCGCCCAATCGCAAACGGTCGCTTTAGTCGCGACCCTTCCACTTACTGTGACACGCCGTCTTTGCGCTACGCCATCCGGCTGCGCACAAAGTCCAGGGCAGCCTTCCTTGGCCGCCCGCTCAGCGGGCCCATCCTTCACCGGAGGATGGGCTTCTCCGCCTCGCCCCTCTCGCTGGCTCGACGTAGTGTCAGCTACGCCTTCGCCGTCGCTCAGTCCGTGCGGCGCGCCACAGCGGCGTCTCGACGCCCTCGCGACGAAAGGGTGTGAGAAATGCGGGCTAGTCTGGTGGTCCTCAATAGCGCGAGCGTCGCCAGGTTTCAATCAAGCTTATTGAAAAGCTGTCTCGATTTCCCGATCGGGTTTTGATCGGCCTCGGCCCACCACATCGAGGCTTTCGACATTCCGCTATTGCTGCCGGTCAATAGCTGTTTTAAGGAGAAAACGAATGTCAACAACGGAATATTTCCTGTCTTTAGAAAGTTTGCCCGACCAGAATATTCAGCACCCGACTAATCCTGAATCTACGGGATTTAACCGCACATTCATTCGTCTGATCGCAATAGCATTGATAGCGTTATGCATGGCGGTCGTATTGGGGGTACGCTGGAGCAATTTTACCTATTACTGGTACCAGCCGTTCGTGAATGCCTACTCGATTACGGTTGGAGTATTTATTATTTCGCGCTTCGTGCTTTCCGTTTTTTATAAACCGCCGAAGGATGTCGGTATAGCGCCTACAGTCAGTATCATCATTACCGCTTTCAACGAAGAAGAAGCGATTTACCGAACTGTCGAATGCTGTTATTCCGTCGATTATCCGCCCGAGAATTTCGAAGTGATTGTCGTCGACGATGGATCGACCGACGGTACATTGAGGGAAGTCAGTCGCGCTCAAGAACGCTGGCCGCAACTCACGCTGGTGTCCTTCGATCGCAATAAAGGGAAACGCGAGGCGATGGCGGCCGGAGCCCGCGTATCGAGCGGGGAAATCCTGGTTTATGTGGACTCGGACAGTTTTGTCCGGCGAGATGGGATAAAAAAAATCGTCCAGGGCTTTGCCGATCCCACGGTCGCCGCGGTAGCCGGACATACCGAGGTCGCAAACGTCGCAGAAAATGGCCTCACCCGGATGCAACAGGCACGCTACTATGTGGCATTCCGAGTTATCAAGGCCGCTGAGAGTATATTCGGCGCCGTTACCTGCTGTCCCGGTTGTTTCTCCGCTTACCGCCGTAGTTGTGTGATGGAGGTTCTCGATCGCTGGCTCAACCAGCATTTTCTCGGCGTTCGCGCTACCTTCGGAGATGACCGCAGCTTGACCAATATGCTGCTGCGCAAATATCGCGTGATTTACTCGGGAGAAGCGATTGCTACGACTATCGTCCCCGAAAAGCATCGGAAATTTCTCAAACAGCAGCTGCGCTGGAAAAAGTCGTGGTTCCGAGAAAGTTTAATCGCCGCGACTTTTATGTGGAAAAAACCTCCGCTTGCAGCCGTCGCTTTTTATGCCCAATTGCTGTTCCCGATAGTGGCTCCCATCCTGATACTTCGTATGTGTCTATGGCTGCCGATCGCCAATAACGATTTCATATCGCCGATGGTGTACTTTCTCGGCACGGTAATGATAGGGCTTATGTTTTCGGCTTATTACCTTTTCTGGAAATCCGATAGAAACTGGATTTATGGCCTTTATTTTACGATTTATTACATGATCTTCTTGGTTTGGCAGATGCCGTATGCGATTGCCACTCAGCGAAACAACGGATGGGGGACGCGGTGATGGCCACGAAGCAAACAGTTGTCGTAAGCGAGTTTCCCAGCAGCGCGCACCCGGTCGGACATTGGCGCAATCTGTTTTGGTGGATAGCCTTGGCCGTCACGGTGACAGCGATTCTGCAAGGTGTGGAATACATGTCTAGCGCGTCGTCCTCACCCCCGCCGGCCCCGATTATGGCTGGACAGGAGAGAGAAGCGTTCGTCGCGCTGGTGTTCGGCAAGATCAGCTCCTCGCGCGACTCCGCGATTCCGACGGAGTCATTCCGGGCTGATATGACAGCTTTGAAAAAGGCCGGTTATTCCACGGTGCGGCTCGCACAAGTGCGCCGGTGGCAGCTTGATGACGAGGCTGCGCTGCCGGAAAAACCTCTGTTGCTGACATTCGACGAAGCGTACAGGGAAACCCTGGAGACCGCGGACGAGGTGTTCGCGTCCGTGGGCATGACGGGAGTCGTATTCGTCAATCCGAGCTTGCTGGATCAGGCCAATATCCACATGGTTTCTTGGCACAGACTCAAACAGCTGGTCAAGAGCGGTCGCTGGGAAGTGGGCGTATCCGGCTGTCAGGATTCCGGTGTTGGAGGCTTTACATCGACCGAAGTTCTGGCGCAGAGATACGCCCGAGAGCGCAAGGTACTGGAGCAGAGGCTCGGACAGCCCATTATCGCCGCGGATTGTTCGCGTGCCTGGAACGCGGATCAGAGCGGCGAAGCCGACATCTGGCCCCAGACCTTGAAAGCGGCGTCTCTTTCCGTGGGTTTTGTTACCGGTCTTTGGGGAGCCAACTACCGGGATGACCCCTGGTCCGGTCTCAGACGAATTCGGGTGTCGAAGGAGTGGAGCGAAGCGGATCTGCTCGCTCGGCTCGAAGCCCATGCACCGCGCCGGAAGCCTTTCATCGATCACTTTCAAGCCGCTCGTTCTGCCCCGGACTGGGTGGTGGACAGAGGCGAAATCGCCATCGAGGATGGCGCGCTTCGGGTGGCCAGCAAGGAGGGAGAGCAGGGGGCGCTGGTCATGCTCGGCGGCACGGAGCATTGGCAAAATGCCGGCGTGGAAGTGCAACTCGAGGGACAACCGCAAGGTCAATTTTGGATTTCCTTGCGGCAACGACAAGGCGAGCCGTTCGTCCGGCTGGGCGTTTCCGAGGGGCTGGCTCTGCTCCAGGCACGCAATAAGGACGGTAGCTTCAATCAACTCGCGAGTCGGGAAGTGCTTTCAGGGACTATCACCTTAGCGTTGCGAGTCGTTGATTCCCGAGTGGTCGCATCGGTAAACGGACGTCCGCTGTTAAAGCGGCCGGCCGAGATGCCTGCGGGATCCGATTACGGTCCCTTAACGCTCGCGGTCTGGAACGAAAGCGATGAGGATCCGGCGGGCGCGGGCAGCGCATCCGTGCGCCTGAACTGGGTAAAGGCAGAACCGTTGCCGCAAAAATACGGGATCGTGGCCGCGATACCCGGGGCAGCCGCCTGGACAAAGCTTCGCCGCGAAGTCGATGATCTTTACATGCTCAGCCCAAAGTATTTCACCTGGGCGAGCGGGGGCACGCATAAAGAGGTAGAGAATCGCGACCTTGCCGTGGAGATCTTCGCCCGCCATCATCGGCTCAAGTTTTTGCCGGCCTTGATCCTTGAGGACAACATTCGGTCATCCGAGACCGTCGCGCTGGCCGAGCAGGCATTGAATTGGGCGGCAGACCCAGCATTCGACGGCCTGAACATCATCATGAAACGCTCCACCGCCGGGGATCGGCAATCGAAAGACTTTCTCGCCAATCTCGACGCGCGCATGGCGGCGAAGGGCAAGATCTTGGCCGTCACCATGGTTGGCGACATAGGGCAGGACGTATTCTCTCTCAGCCGCGACGACTTGGTGCTGGTGAAGGATGGGGGCAACATAGTCTCTGAAGATGAATATACCGTGGCTTCTGTGCCGTGACGGCAGTCGGAGCCACGGGAAACGTGGCGCAGAAAATTTCCAATGGCACAGATCTTGGCAAGCAGATGAAACAAATCATCGGATTCATCGTATTGGACAGCCAGCGGTAAAGTATGGCTATAATCGGATAGGCAGTCGGCTGGACACGGGCTGTCGGTACGAGTGGATGAGGGTAGCGGTGTCGGCTATCCAAGAAGAGGAGGTCAAATAATGAAAAGCTTGTCGATCTTAAGGACGATGACTGTGGGGAAGACTTCGGTTGGAGCAGTAGGCAGGCCAAGGAGGAAAAGGAAAGTACTGTCGATTCTCGATCTACCGCTGGCGGGGCTGCCGCCTATCGCAGCCGCCATACTCCTCGCCCGCGATGCCTCTCGCGGCGTCTCATCATTACCATTCTTATTCTCCGGGCGGGCACGCAATGTGCTGCCTCAGCGCACGCCCCCTGCCGCTGCGCGTCCGGTTTCCGGGGACTTTTGCCGGGCGGCGCCTCATGGATCGATTGCCAGCGTCCGGCGACGATCCCCCCGGCGATCTTGTATGACTTCAGCGCTCGGGATTCAGTGAAGTCCATCTCTGCGCTTGCGCATCCGCGGCGGCTAGCCGTCGCGGATGCGCAAGCGAATGACAACGGCCGGATTGCCGTTGGCTTTTCATCGCTGTGTGATGCTTGCTGTATCCGCGCGGTGAATCCGGCTCCGTTGCTCGATACGAATTCAAACTAAGAAGAGTCAGCGTGTGATGTTAGGGAACTGTCATTTCTTCGGCCCGTCGGCCGCAAGCCTCATCTTCGAACGTGTATTGCTCAGCCTGATCGCCCTCGTATTCGCGGCCGCAGTTACAGCAGAGGAGTCGACTTCCGAATCCGCCGACACGGTTTTGAACCGTGCCGATGCGCTCTATTCCGAGAAGAAGTATGAAGACGCTCGCCGCGAGTACGAGCGGGCGATCGCGATCGATAAAGGCTCGGTGGCGGCTTGGCGGGGGCTCGCTTGGAGCTATTGGGCGCTGGGCGAGAAGACGCGTGCTTATAAAATCTGGACGGATCTTTTCGCGGCCTTTCCCGACGATGTGTCGATTCTGTTGGCTTTGGGCAAGGCCTGTGAGCAGGATCGCCATTGGGACCGGGCGCTTGATTATTATTCGCGGGTAATGAAAAACGATCCGGAAGAGGAACAGGCTCATCTCGGAAGGGCGCGGATTTTTTTGGCCCAGCGAGCGTATAAGCCTGCCGAGCGGGAGATTCGGGCCGTGATGAAGCGTGCTCCTGCGGATGCCGCAGTGAGCTCGCTTCTTGCCGATGCCTTGATAGGCCAGCAGCGGTACAAAGACGCCGAGGAGATCTTGAGACCCTTGGTAAAGGCGGAACCGGTGCCGGCAAACCAGCGGCGTCTTGGCCACACCCTGGCCGAGCTCGGCCGATATGAGGAAGCGGCCGAATATTACAGAAAATGTCTTCAGATTCAGCGTGACGATGATTTGGTCGCGGGTTGGCGTCAGTTGGGCTCAAAGCTTAGGCGGCTCGGACAGCATCAGCGGGCCTATGAGATTTGGCGCGGTCTTTTGAAGGATTTTCCGGGCGACGTACCGACTCTTTTGGCGTTCGGCCGGGCTAGCGAGCAGGACCAGCTTTTGTCTCAGGCGCTCGATTATTACGCGCAGGTGGTGCAAAAAGCACCGGGGGACGAAGCGGCGCACCTCGGCAGAGCAAGGATTTTCTCGGCGCAGAAGGATTATGCTTCGGCCGAGCGAGAGATCAGGTCCATCCTGGATCGCTCGCCCGAGAATGTGGAAGCCAAACTGGCTCTCGTCGAGAACTTGACCTCTACCGGAAATCGGAAGGAGGCGGAGGCCATTTTACGATCGCTGGTGGAACTTGATCACGCCCCCGAGCATTTGCGCCGCCTAGGCACCCTATTGGCCGATCTCGGGAGAAATGAGGAGTCGATTGCCTATCTGAAACAGAGTCTGCAGGCTTCGCCCGACGATTATCTGGCGACATTGGGTCTTGCCCACGCGTATTGGAATGAGCATCGGTACGATGAAGCCGTCGAAGTCCTGAAACGCTATTTGGCAGCCCATCCCGAGAAGGATGTCGCCCGCGCGAGGCTCGCCGAGCACTATACCGCGCTCGGTAATTGGGAGCGGGCGGAGTCGGAGTGGAGATTCCTCGTTGCCAAGCATCCGGAAGACAGTAAATGGACAATCAGGCTTGCTCGGCTTCTGGTTTGGGCAGGGCGTCATGAGGACGCGGTACGGCTCGCCAAGCAGGTCCTCGAGCAAGAACCGGACAATGTAAATGCCTTAGGCCTGATTGCAGATGATGCCGTCTACTCCGGAGACACCGAGGCTGGCGTTCGCTGGCTTACGCGGCTGACCGCCGTCGCGCCATCTCCGGACCGGTTGATCCAGCTCGGAAATCTGCATCTTGAACTGGCTGGGCGCCTCGACAAAGAGGGTAAGCAGGAGGCTTCTGCCATTCATTACGCGGTGGCGCTTCAGGAATTCGAGCATGCCGTGGCACTGGATCCGATCAAGAGCGGAGGGCCGATAGAGCTCATAGAGGCAAAACGTTTGCGGGGACAGATCGCCGAGGCCGTCGAGCTCGCCGAACAGCTTCATGCGAAGTATCCGAATTCTGGCCGTACGCTCCATCAGCTGGTCAATGCGTATTGGGGGCAGGGCGATTTTTCTGCCGCGCGCGATATGCTTGAAGTGATGGAACCGCTATATCCGGGCAAAGTCACCCTACAGCAGAATCTGGCCAAGTTGACGTTTTATAGCGGCGAACAGGGCCGCGCATTGGAGGCGCTGAACGCACTTTATGAAAACACCGAATCGCCGAGCATTCCGGTTCTTCTCTATCACGGTATCACCGGCTCGAATCGAGAGGATACGGTGCCACAGAGGCAATTCCGAGACCAGCTGATCGCGCTCAAGAAGGAAGGTTATCAATCCATCACCATGGATCAGCTTCTCGATTTTCTCGAGAAAAAAGATGTGAATCTGCCCCCTAAACCGATACTCATCACCTTCGATGATGCTCGCTCGGACAGTTTTCGGAATGCGGATCCGGTTCTCGCGGAGACCGGATTCAAGGCAACGATGTTCGTGCCGGTGGCGGATGTTGCCACCCGCGGCGCCTATACCGTCGCCTGGCCGGAAATCAGGCGCTACTTTGCGACGGGACGTTGGGATATGCAATGTCACAGTACCGAAGGACAGCACTATGTGCCCGTCGATAAGGACGGCCATTTGGGAAGGTTTCTGGTCAACCGAATGTGGCTGGACGGGGAGGGCCGACTGGAAACCTATGAGGAGTACGCCGCTCGGATCGAAGCGGATTATCGCGACTGCCGGGATGTTCTGAGTCGGGAAGTGCCGGGTTCGAAGATTATCGCCTTTTCGTTTCCCTACAGCGACCAAGGACATAAATCGCTGTCCAATGAGCCTGCCGCTTTCAAGCTCAACCGGGAGCTTCCGGAAAAATATTTTCGGATGGCCTTTCACGTGGAGAATGACTATCTCCTGACCAGGAATTCTCCTCGATTCTATCTCCCACGGTTTGAAGTTCCGCGCGAGTACACCGGAAACGATCTTGTTGCGCGCTTGAAGGCCATTGATCCTATCGCATCGACCTCTAATGAGTTGGCGTTGCTTTACGCCAGTGCGGGCCGATATTCGCAAGCCATGGAGATCTTCGATCGGTTAGGGCGGGAAGGGGCGATGGACGATGCGGAACTGCTCGTCAGGACGGGAAAAGTGCTTCGGTGGAGCGGAGATCATGCGGGTGCTCGCGAGCGTTTGGAGAAGGCGGCGGTTCTTCGTCCGAATGACCCGGTGATTCGCTACGAGCTAGCCGAGCTAGACCGCCGTCTCAGACCCATTATGCAAATCGAGGGACTGTACTTTGAAGACAACTCGGATCGGTCGTACTTCAGCATTGCGCCATCCGTGAATTACGGTATTTCGGACAGACTTTCCTTCTGGGGCTATTACAGATACATCGATTTCGATCAGACCGTCGATTTGAGGCCGTCAGGAACGGGCGGAGCGCCGGTGGAAACGGACTTTCAGGCGGTAGGCCACCAATTCGAGGGCAAACTGCGGTATGAGCTGAACGAGCTGGGGCCGCGTTCGGCGATCGCATTTTCGGCGGGGGCTGCCGGTTTCTCGAGCCGATCGTCTCCCGCCGGTTCCCCAGACTCCTCTCCGACCTACCCGTTGGGCTCGATTCATTTCAATACCGGCATAGGCGATAACGTCGATTTCTCGATCGGAGCCGATCACAGCTATGTCAACACGGCGGGCGCCATAGCCAACCATATCTCGTTTTTCAGGGCCGTAGGCGGATTCAAGCTCAGGGCCTTGGATACGCTCAGCTTAGCGGCCAACCATTATTTCTTCTCTTATAGCGATAACAACGAGCGTAACCGGACTGAAGTTCTTATCGAAAACAGGTTTTGGAAAGATCCGGACTTTAGCATAGGCGCACAGTTCACCTTCGACGATACGCGTAAAATGAGCGACTTGTTCTGGACACCGGACAACTATTTCGGATTGATGGCGCCTTTCAGCTTAAGAACCCGGCTCGGCGATGCCGTCTCCGCAGAGGTCACCGTGGCTCCGGGTGTTGGCAAAGAAGCCGGCACCGATTTTAGTTTTCAGCTGAGTGCGGGTGGCAGTGTCAAATGGAACGTGGCCGACAACTTTAGTTTGTATGTAACGGCTTCGAGGTACGAGGCTGCGACCTATTCTAACTTTGCTGCCATCGCCGGCGCCTTGATCGAGTTTTGACACTCATTCCGACGGGCTGTATCTGAAGGATTTTTATCGGCTTCAAGGGACAATTGACTAGGAATAGGATCAATCAGACATGGACGCAGTGAGCTTGTTCAAACCTTTAACCATGTTCGTTGCCGCGGTCGGGATGATTGCTGCACCTTCGGCCTCGGGATTTTCGGACGGATTCGATAGCGATGTCGTGCTTTATGAGACGGCCGACATGAGCGACAGTAACGACAACGATTGGTGGCTGAACTCCGGGGCCTATTTCTACCGGTCAGGCGGAATAGGAATGACCGTGCAGGGAAAGCTTGCCGACGATGATCAGTGGCGGTTGCTGTATGCCACGACCAATCCGGTCGATACCGATGATGGGTATCGGCCACAAAATATATTCCGCCTAGTCACACGATCGAAATTCAAGAATTTTACTCAACAAGTCTATTTCAATATCGAGCGGATCAATGCGTCGGGTAGTCCGAATCGGAACGAATCCAATGGAGTATTGTTTTTTCATCGATATCAGAACGGCGATAATCTGTATTACGCCGGAATACGTGTCGATGGTTATGCGGTAATCAAGAAAAAGCTCAACGGGAAATACTATACGCTGAAAACCGTAGGGATCTATCAGGGGGGATATGACCGCGTTTCTAAACCCAATCTTATTCCTACCAACCAATGGATTGGTTTGAGAACGGTTATATCGGACAATGCTGCCGGCAATGTCATCATTGCGCTTTATCTGAATGATCCTCTACTCGGGGCCGACTGGACCAAGGTGCTCGAGGTCGAAGATACGGGCTCCCCGGTCGCTCCGCTTCTGAACGAGGGTTATGCAGGCATCCGTACCGATTTCATGGATATCCGATTCGATCATTACGAGGCGATCGAGAAACAGGATATGGCCGACGCCGTCCACCGCAACGAGAGCACGACGCTATTCCGTGCAATCGGCGAGGCTCCGCTCCACCCCCCGAACGGCATTCCGTTCGTAGTAGCTTCCTTTGACCAAATCGGCCTGTAGCAGCTTCGCCACATCGGCATCGGCCTCGCTGTTGACGCCCTCGATCAATAACTGCGTATCAAGGCGGCGAACAGCCGACAGCAGGGAAGAGCGCCGTCGGTAATTCTCGGCATCGCGGGCCAATTTCGGGAAAAATCGGGTGTCGAACCGCACGAAATCTGGCGTGAAGCGGTAGAGGAATTCGATGCAATACCGTTCGAGGAAGCTTTCGCCTGCGCGGTCGTCGAATTTGATCGCGGTCGAGTAGCCGCGGTCGCGGTAGTTTCTCAGCCTTTCGAGCAACAGAATCAGATGGCGGTCGTAGATCGGGCTGACTTGCAGCGTGATGACCACGCGGCGGGTCGAGAGGCCGCAGCGTCGGATGATCTCTTCGAAATAAGCGCCATGGTCCCGTTTCACGGCGAGGACATGGCGCGGGTGCACGTGCAGGAACAGGTGTCCGTCCTGGTGGGCGACCGGCAGGTAATTGAGCATGTGAACCGTGCGGGTCAGGCGGTCGAGGTTCACGATGTTGAGAGCTTCATCCGCGGCCGAGCTGTGAAGCGGCCGATTCGAACCATTCGTCTCGTCCGGTATGAACGAGGATGCGTCGTGGCCGATTACCAGCGACGGCGATTCGGCAAGCCGCACCGGCTGGAGAATACTGCCGACATGCAGATCCCCGAGATATCCTTCGACCCGCGTACCTTTAAGCCGGAGCGGCGGACTGTTAAGTCCTTGCTCTTCGGTGAAGCGCTGATTGAAATATTCCACGAGTTGTCGCAGAGGCATGGGAAAGCTCCTTTGCATAAGGAAGCTCTGAACAAGTGGATTCCGTTCATGGTTCGACAAGCTCAGGACAGGCCTGTCGAAGGACTTAATCAGAGATTCCATAAAGTAACCACAGAGGCGGCAGACGGTCCCGGTCTGCCAGCGGGTTTAAGGCTCCCGCGGTCGGCAAGTAGGTCTGGAATCCTTTCCCGACGCTGTTGTCGGCAAGGGATTGCCGACCTACTCAGGCAAACCGGAAAACGCTTAGCGTCCTGAGCCGTAAATCTGATCGAACACGCCACCGTCCGAGAAATGTGTCTTTTGGGCTTTGTTCCAGTCGCCGAAAACGTCGGAGATCCTGAACAGTTCGATCTTTTTGAATTGATTGCCGTATTTGGCCAGGATCTCCGGATCGCCGGGCCGATAGAAATGCTTTGCGGCGAGATCCTGGCCCTCCTTGCTGTAGAGATATTCCAGATAGGCTGTTGCGAGCTCTTCCGTGCCGTGGCGCTTGGCCACCTTATCCACCACCGTAACCGGCGGTTCGGCCAGAATGCTGAGGGACGGCGTGACGATCTCGAACTTCTGTCTGCCGTATTCCGTGCTGCTGGATCGGCTGTATTCCTTGAGTATCAAATGGGCTTCGTTTTCCCAGGTGACCAGTACGTCGCCGATTTCCCGCTCGGCGAACGTAACGGTCGAGCCGCGCGCTCCCGTGTCCAATACCGCCGCATTCTTGTAGATCTTCTGCACCAGGTCCTTGGCGGCTGCCTCGTTTCCGTGCTTTTTCAGTCCGTAGCCCCAGGCGGCGAGATAGATCCAGCGGGCGCCGCCCGATGTTTTCGGATTGGGCGTGACCACCGAAACGCCGGGCTTGGCGAGGTCGTCCCAGTCCTTGATGCCCTTGGGATTTCCCTCGCGCACCAGGAACACCATGGTGGAGGTATAGGGGGCGCTGTTATTGGGCAGACGCGACTGCCAGTTTTCCGGAATCAGCTTGGCTTTTTGATACAACTGGTCGATGTCGTAAGCCAGGGCCAGCGTCACCACGTCCGCGTCCAGCCCGTCGATTACCGCGCGAGCCTGCTTGCCGCCGCCGCCGTGGGATTGTTTGACGGTAACCGTGTCCCCGGTCTTCTCGCGCCAGTACTTGGCGAAGGCCGCGTTGTATTCTTCGTAAAACTCGCGGGTGGGGTCGTAGGAGACATTAAGCAGGCTGACGGCGGCGGCTTCGGTGGTGGACGAAGCGGCCAAGGCCATGCCGAGCAGAGCGGTGTTCAAGGTGTTTCTTAAATTTTTGAGTGTCATGAGGCTGGCTCCTTTTAATAAGAGAACTGGAATCGGGTGAAAAAGATCTTTTCGGTGGGCCGGTCGCCGTTGCCGGCTGCGCCGCCGTCGAAATGGGTCTGCTCGTAATCGGCCATGACTTTTACGTTATTGTTCAAATACCAGTTCAAGCCCAGCGCCCAGGAGGTCGCCTTGCTGACGGATTGGGCCGGGTTGGCGAAAAAGAGCGTGCTGGTCGCACGCGGATCGAAATCGCGAAAGGTATCGTCATCAACATCCAGCTCGCTCCAACGTCCCGCGACTTGCCACGCGCCCCATTGGCCGTTGAACGGATTAAACGCATGGCGGGGCTTTACGCCGTTGAAGCTGCTGTCCTCGCCGGTCAGGACATAGGAGAGCGCCACCTGCCAAGCGGTATTGTCCTGCCTCGTCTTCGCATTGATGGTAGGGCCGGTGATTGTGGATCGGCGGAGTTCCTGAGATGAGATGGCATATTCGCTGAGCAGTCCGAACGGTCCCCAATACCAGTACAGCTGCGGGTAGACCCGATAGTGATAGCCGTTTACCGAGGTGGCCGTGGCCGTGCTGTTGGCTTCGCTATACATCAGGATTCTTTGCTGTCCGGGGCTGGTAAGTCCGGGGATGCTTGTTTCGTTGCGCGGGTGTCCCCAACTGCCGGCAACGCCGAGACCGAGTCCTTCCAAAGGTCCGATGCCGCTGTGCTGGAAGGGATGGGCGAACACCCGTCCTTGAAACTCGAAATCGTCATTCAAATCGGTGTCGATGAATCCATTGTCGCGAGCGCCATTGAATACGCCCAACTGATAGGTGATGAAGTCGTTGAAATTGTGCGGACCGCCATACTGGGTGGTGTAGCCGGGTTTGGCGAATTCGCCGTGCAGCAGAACGCCGACGTCACGGTTCGGTGCCAATTGCGTGGGGTAAGCGCGTTCGGCGAAGGTCAATGCGGTGGCCGACTGCAAACGCTCCAAGCTGATCGGCGCTTTTTGTTTGCCTACGTTGAGACTGGCGAAAGGCAAGTAATGGAGATCCAGGTAGGCGTCGAAGAGCCGGGATTGACCTCCGCCGAAGTCAGGCGCAATGCGGAAGTCGGCGTATTTGAACAAGGTGCCGTCGAAGTTCAAGCGTGCTCGGCGGATGGTGAACTTGTCCGCGATGGCATCGCCCGAGGAATCGTCCATGAAGATATTGCCGTCGGCCTGGACGTAGCCGCGTAACCTGAGTTGGTGGTCCCCATCCGGCGAGGTGATTCTGAAACCGGCGGAACCGGCTTCTACCCGCGGCGTTTTCTTGGCGTTGGCTTCGGTGACCTCGTGTTCGACTTCCAGTTTGCGTTCCAAAATTTTCACCTTTTGATCGAGCGCTTTCACGTCCGGCTCGGATGCCGTTGATGTGGATGCGGGCTTCTTCGAACGCAGCTTCTGGTTTTCCGCCTCTGAGGCTTCGAGTCGTCTTTCGAGTTCCAGGATGTGGCGTTCCAGCTTTTCGAAACGCTGTTCGGCAGTAATGGCCGAAGCTTCGGGTGCGAACCCCAGCCAGGCGCTGCCCACCCCCGCCGCCCACAGTAAAGACCATCGGTTTTGCATGATCGTGACCCCTTATCACATTCAGGCAGTTCCGGTGATCCGGTCAGCGTGCCGAGTCGTATTTTTCTTGTTGAACCTCCGGTGAACCGGTGGGCTGATTTCGATAATGGAAAAAAGAATGTGTACTGCTGATCGCTGTCTTAGTCCGCGGACGCGGCGGGACAGGCGAGATTGAGGCGAAGCTTTTCCTTGCGTTCGATCTGGACGATGCGTCCGTCATGCACGATGATCTCGACCGAGCCAAAACGTAGCCCCTGCAAGGCTTCCAGGATCTTTTGGGTTGTCAGCGATGTTTGTGAAGCTTGATAAGGCAAACGGTTGTTGAGCGTCATAGCGCAAGCCTTGGCTATTTTCCTGTTTAGTCTTTATCCTACGGTTCCGCGTTCGGGCGCCTTGATTCCGTGTGCTTTGTGAGGGACAAGGCCATGCTTCCGAATCGTCGTTGGAGGCATGTTAACAGCGAAGGTTAAAACTAAAAAGAATAAAAGATATAAAACTTATAACTAATTATAATAATAATAAAATCCAAGCTGTACGGCGGCAGTCGAGGCAGGCATGTGAGGAAATGAGGCAAGCAGACGGAACAAAGAGCCGAACGTTTCCGGCGAATAGATCGGCCGCGAGGTTTTGATTATTTGTTTGATCGCTCCTTCATCTCGGTACCTTGTTCCATAAGTTTTTGGATATGTTCCTGCATCATATCCGGATCGTGCGGGGACGTCCGAATCTGGAGGAGTTTGAGGTGCTCCAATTTGAGACGCTCCCGCTCCTCGTCAGTCTTGGCATCTCGAATCTGGTGCATCAGGTCGTGCATTTTCAATAGATACTCTTGCCGCTCTTTCAGACGTTTTATCTGTTGTTCTCCTCCCTGGATTTCAGGCGAACGCGCCTGCGGTCGAGCCGGTTTTTCTTCCGCCGGAAGGAGTGGATTCAAGACGCACAAGCCCAGGATAATCGCCAGGGCTTTTCCTGTCTGTTTCATGATCATGCTCCGTTTTTCGGGGATGTCGGCGTCGTTTCATCACGTCTTCCTGACTTAGACGGCGCCGAAACGGCGCGATTCGATTTTGACGAATGTTTGAAAAAGTTCTTTTAGGGAAAACCTGGGAAGGCCCCGATGATTTTGTCGAATGTCGAATAATTATCGAGCCGATACTGGCATAATAGAAATCTGGAGACCATGCGCCAAGGCGGCTCTTTTAGGGCAGTCGATTGCCGAATTTCATCAGTCGGTCATAAAACAAGCAAAACATCCACATCGATGACCAAGAACAAAATCGGCTCGAACGGATTGGCCGGAACTCCACGATAACCCACACTCGCATTCATGCTGACTCAGTCCTTATCGCGCGCTGATTATTCCGGCTCTCTGATCTTGTGCGTTCTTGCGTTGGTGAATTATCTGCTGTTTTACGTGATCAATATCACGCTGGCGCGCAACCTTTCGGTTCGGGATTTCGACGATTTCAGCGTAGCTCTGTCCGCTATCACCATTTTGTCCACCGTGGCCACGCTCGGACTCGACAAGTACGCATTGCGCTGCATTCCGGTTTATCGGGAGCGAGGAGATTGGACGCGCAGCTTGGGGTTTTGGACCTTCTCCCTGCGTACGATCGTACTTTTCAGCCTACTCCTCGCCTTCATTGGGTTGATGCTCGGCATCGCCTCGGGAGCGAATTCTCCCATCGCCCTGGTCATTCTCGTCCTGTTCTTGCCCGCCATCGCCCCCGCCTTGTTTCTGGTCGAGGTGGTTACGGCGAACGGCAGGCAAATCGAGGCGGTCATGATCTACCGCTTGCTTTTGCCGACCAGCTTTCTTTTTTTCGTCTACCTGATTTTTCTATTCGATTTGCCGATGACGGCGGTCGGCGTCGCCTGCGGTTATGGCTTGGCCTGGCTATGGACCCTGAGTGCGATACACCAGTTGGCCCGGCTCACGATGCCGGAAGATACGTGGCGGGCTCGGCCCGACTTTTTGAGGGCCAAATGGGTGCGGCGGGCGGTGCCGCTGTTGCTGAACAGTTGGATGTTGAGCGTGATGGCCGGATCGGGAGTGATCGTCTTGGAACTGCTCTATCCGTCCGATGCGATCGTGGGCACCTATGCCGTCGCCGCGCAGACCGGCACCTTCATCGTGCTTCTGGCCAATACGGCGAACCGGTTTTATCTGCCGCTGACGTCGATGTTCATGGAGCGCGCGGACGGCTTGTCCTTGCGGCGTTTGATGCGGCACAGGCTAATGGTGGTGGGCGGGCTGGCGATCGCTTTTCTGACCGTCGTCGTGGTGCTCGGACAAACCATTCTCGACTGGTTCGGCCCCAATTTCAGCCATGGCTACGAAGCGCTGTGCGTGCTTGCGGTGGGCGCCTCGGTCAACGCCATTTTCTCGGATTCGCCCTATTACCTACAGTTTATGAAGCAGAGCCGCAGCGTATTCGTTTCCACCAGTTATGCGGTAGTCATCAATCTGGTGCTCGGTTTTTATCTGTCCGAGCGATTCGGCGCGGTGGGCGCGGCTTACGGCTACTCCTTGTCGATGTGCTTTCTGTTTGTCCTCTTGCGTTATCAGACGCGTCGACACTTGAATGCCGTTGGCGGACAGATCGCTTTTTGAAGCGAGCCTCGCTCTCTGGGCTAGAATACGCAGCCTGAACGACCGGCTGCCGCCGAATCATGGGCCGGGGGACAGAATCAGAGCATGGGTATCTTCGCGCCTTTGAGAATCAGACCGTGAAACCATTTTCCTATCGCTATGCCCAAGTAAGGGGCTGGGCGCTGCTCGGCCTTTTGCTGTTGGTGCTCGTCCTCCTCGGCGGCATGATTTGGCGCAACCTGGAGCGGTTTGAAACCGTGCGCGCCTACGTCGGCTACGCCCATCATATTCAGGAGGTCGCATTCAAGTTGCAGGACGCGCTGACGGGGTACTTTACGACCGGGTCAAACCGCCGCTTGCATGCGCAACAGCTTTCCGAGCTTTCCACCCGGCTTGCGGAACTGGCGCGGCATGATTATCACGTCGCGGCCGATACGCCGAACAAACTGACCGAAGTCAGCAGACTGATCGTCGAAATCAGCCGGGAGCGCTTGCCTCCGGAGAGCCAGGAAGCGCTCTTGCTGCGCGCACTCAAAATAACCAGCGCCATGCTGGACCAAGAGACACTGGAGCGGGAAAGATTGGTGGAGGAGATCGGCCAGGCGACCCGTACCGAAATCTCGCTGGTATTCGGAGTACTGGCGGCCATTCTGCTGTTCGGGGGAGTGTTCTTCCGCCGCCAAATCCTGGCGCCGCTGAACAATCTCAAGGAACTGCTGCTGCGCCTCGCCCACGAAGATTTCACGCCGATCGAAACCGCGCGGATCGACCCGCTCTTGCTGCCGGTGTTCAATAGCTATAACGATATGGTCAAGCGTCTGGCCGAGCTGGAGGAAGTCAAGCGCCACCACGCGGAATCCCTCGAAGCGGAGGTGCGCGCGGCCACGCGGGCCTTGCTGGAGCAACAGGCCAGTCTGTCCCGTACCGAACGATTGGCGGCGGTCGGCGAGCTGGCGGCCGGTATCGCCCACGAATTGCGCAACCCTCTCGCCGGCATCCAGATGACCTGCGTCAATCTCCGCAACGAGATCGACGATACCGAACAGGCGGAGAGGGTCGATTTGATCATCGCCGAGCTGAAGCGGATGGGACGGCTCCTCAACGAACTGCTCGATAATGGCCGACATACCCCGGCGCCCGTTGCCGAATGCGACGTCGGCGTGTTGATCCGCGAATTGGTGACACTGACCCGTTATCAGATCCAGCCCAACATCAGGCTCGATTGGAGCGCATCGAACGATTTGGTCTGCCGGCTGCCGGGATGCCGTCTGCGCCAGACCTTGCTCAATCTGATTCTGAACTCGGCGCAGGCTATCGGAGATCAAAACGGAACGATAGAAATTTGTGCCTGTCGAGGGGATGACCACGTTCTCCTCACGGTGACCGACGATGGGCCTGGGTTTCCCGAGGAGATCCTGCAAACCGGCATTCGTCCTTTCGCAACCGGGCGGCCCGGCGGTACCGGCCTCGGGCTGGCCATGGTTCAGCGGTTCACGCGCGATCTGGGCGGGCAGCTGGATATTTCGAATGTCGAGCCCCGTGGAGCTCGGGTGAGTTTAACGCTTCCTTGTCAATGGGTCTGAGTTTGCCGTGCTGAATACCTTGCTGATCATCGAAGACGAGGCCTTGTTCGGTTCCGAACTGACGCGCCACTATCGCAAGGCGGGTTGGGAAGTGGAATGGGCCAAAGACCTCAAGGATGCGAAGGAGTTGCTGCTGGAACAGGGATTCGAGCCGATCTTGATCCTGTCCGACATGAATCTGCCGGACGGCAACGCTCTGGATTTCATGGAATCGCTTCAAGGGCAGATCGCCAATACCGAATGGCTGCTGCTCACCGGGTACGGGAGCGTGCCGGATTCGGTGCGGGCTTTGCGCCTGGGTGCGTACGACTTCCTCGAAAAACCGTGCGAGATGTCGCGGCTCGACTTGGTGATCGCCGCCGCCGCCCGCAGCGCCCAAGCCCAAAAGCGCCTGGCTCAGCAAGTCCGCCAGCGCTATCGCCGTTATTCGCCGGAGGCCTATGTCGGCAAGAGCCGAGCGGCGCAGCGGGTGCGCGAGATGTTGACGCGCTTGACCCAAGTGCCTTTCAGCGCCTTGATCATCGGCGGCGAAACCGGCACCGGCAAGGGCCTCGCGGCCCGCATCCTGCATTATGGCGGGAAACGGGCGGAAAACCCGTTGATCGAGCTCAATTGCGCGGCGCTGCCGCGCGAGCTCCTGGAATCCGAACTGTTCGGGCATGAGGCCGGCGCATTCACGGGCGCCCTGTCACGGCACCGGGGATTGATCGAACAGGCCGAAGGCGGCACCTTGTTCCTCGACGAGATTGGCGAGATGGCTCCGGATCTTCAGTCCAAACTCCTCAAGGCGATCGAGGACCGGAAAATCCGCCGGCTGGGCTCGGAGAAGGAAATCTCGGTCGATGTGCAAATCCTCGCGGCAAGCCATAGGGATCTGGAGGACATGGTCAAGCGCGGCGAATTCCGCGGCGATCTTTACCATCGCTTGAGCGTGTTCAAGCTCACCCTGCCGCCCCTCAGGGACATCAAGGAGGACTTGGAAGATTTGGTGGAGCTTTTCGTGGCCGAGTTCAACGCCAAGGCCGGCAAGCACGTCAAGGTGGTTCCGGAAGCGGCCTGGGCGGAATTGCGGGCGCACGACTGGCCCGGCAATGTACGGGAATTGCGGAACGTCATCGAGCGTTGCGTGCTGTTCGCCGAGGGGCCGCTGTTGCCGGTCGAATGGTTGCAGCTGCGCCGGCACGGCGAAAAAGGAATGCCGGGCATCGATGCCGCGAGCGCGGACGGATTGTTCATTCCGCTCGACGGGAGCATGGCGTTGGACGATATGGATTGCTACATCATCCGAACCACCCTGGAGCGCCACGACGGCAACGTCACCGCCGCCGCCCGCGCCCTCGGCACGACCCGCGAAACGCTGCGCTATCGCATCCGGAAGTACGGGTTGAAAGAATCGAGCTGATCCGGCTATCGGCTTTCAGCACCGGCACGAGGCTAACGCGTCCCAGTGCCGGTACAGGACATCGCATTTTTGACTGGTTTTCGTTCCGTTTCCGGTTTCTGCTGGCCGGTTTGCCGGAGCACTCTAAGTTCGATTGTACGGTGAGGGAGCCGACGTAGTGCCGGCTTTCGGCAAGCGTCTTGAATCCCTCTCGATTCCCCTGTGCAAAAGAGGGCGGGCGGAATGGTTTTCATCCCGCCCGTTGCCGTGTCCGCACAAGCATGATGAAAACTCTCGCCCCGAACGACTGGGAGAAGTTCATTCGGTGACCCGGATGCGGTTCAAATACACCGCCTAAGCGGGTGGTCTTGAACCAGTCCACACTCAAATACCTCGCCAAATAAGTCATTTATATGAAAAATCAATAAGATAGAATTTTTCTGCATCTGGCATGGAAGTCGCTTCACCGGACTCGGTTAATGCAGTTTTGTGAGTGCGACTATGGTTTCGATCCAAGCTTTGCGCCGGGTGCCCCGAACCGGTCTGCCGGGGCTTAGAGACCATTGGCGATCGGATCTCGTATCCGGCTTTTTGGTGTTTCTCATCGCTTTGCCTCTGTGCCTCGGCATCGCCATGGCCTCCGGATTTCCGCCCATGGCGGGGATCATCAGTGCCGTGATCGGCGGGGTTGTGGTGTCCAGGATCAACGGCTCTCACGTCACCGTCAACGGTCCCGCCGCCGGACTCATCGTAGTGATCCTCTCGGCGGTCCAATCCTTGGGCCAAGGCGATGCCATGGCGGGTTACCGCTACACTCTCGCCGCCATTGTGATGGCCAGCGTTCTGCAAATTCTCATGGGCCTCTTGAAAGCCGGGAAGCTCAACGCCTATTTCCCGGCCGCGGTAGTGCACGGCATGCTGGCCGCCATCGGGATCATCATTATGGCCAAGCAAATCCACGTGATGCTCGGAGTGAAACCGGAAGACGGCGAAATACTCTCCGCGATCGCCGGGATTCCGTGCAGCGTGATGGCCGCCAACCCTGAAATCGCCCTGATCGGATTGCTGGGGCTGGTTATTTTGATGATCTGGTCGTGGGTCAGAAATCCGTATCTCAGGATGATCCCGGCCCCCCTGATCGTCATCGTCGTCGGCATGGCCCTGGGCCGGTATTTCGACCTGGAGCACGAACATGTCTTCCTGTTCCTGCCGCACCACGAGTACACGATAGGGCCGAGGTTCCTGGTCTCGATTCCGGAAGACGTTCTGGCGAGCTTTTACTTTCCGGACTTTTCGAAGATCGCGACGGTCGAGTTCTGGGGAGCCGTGATGTCGATCGGCCTGATCGGAAGCCTCGAATCGCTCCTGAGCGCCACGGCCGTTGACAAGCTCGATCCTTACAAGCGCCGTTCGGACCTGAACCGGGATTTGACCGCGGTAGGCGTGGGGAACCTGCTGTCCGGACTGATCGGCGGGCTCCCGATGATCGCCGAGATCGTCCGTTCGTCGGCGAATATCAACAACGGGGCGAAGACCGGCTGGGCCAACTTTTTTCACGGCCTCCTGCTGGGCCTCTTCGTGGTGTTTTTTCCCCATGTCATCCATGAGATTCCGCTGGCGTCTTTGGCGGCGCTTCTGGTGTACACCGGCTTTCGCCTGGCTTCGCCCCGCCAGTTCGCCAAGACCATGGACATCGGCAAGGAACAGTTGGCGCTCTTCTGCGTCACGATTGTGGGCATTCTGACGACCGATCTATTGGTGGGGGTTGCAATCGGCATTGCCGCCAAGCTGATGATCCACATCTTTCGCGGCGTGGAACTCAAGCACCTGGCCAGGCTCGATTATGCGTTGAAGCAAACATCGCGCGACACTTATCACATCAGGATCGGCGGCTCCGCGATCTTCTCCAATTTTCTGGCGCTCAAGCGCGTGGCGGCGGAATTGCCCGTCGGTCAGACAGTGATCTTCGATCTGGCGGATGCTTACCTCATCGACCACACGGTGATGGAGTTCCTCGACCAGTTCCGCCGCGACTATCGCGACCGCGGCGGCGAATGCCATCTTGCCGGTCTCGAAAACCACGAACCCTACGCCGACCATCCCTTGGCCGCACGGCGAAGGCGGCGGCCCATGGGGCGCCGGATCGTCTTCAAGATCGTCAAGAGCAGCTGATCCGGGAACGAAATGACCGCCATACCCCTCGCTCCGCTATCGATTCCGTTGGTCCGGTTCGCCGAGCCTCTTACCAAGGCGCTGGAAACCGAATACCAGGCCGAACGCATCATCGCGGCGCTGCGCCGCTGTCCTCAACGCAGGATCGAATTGGATTTCACCGGGCTTACCGATGCCAGTTTGGCGTTCTGCGACGAATTTTTCCGGCTTGCGGAGCGCGAACTTCCGGAAACCTGGCTGGTGCCCCGGCATTACGTTCACCCGTATCCGTGTCTGGTTCACGAACTGGTGAGCCGTTTGGAGCGATTGCGTGAAAAGACCTGGATCAAAGGGTGCGAATCGTTCATGACCGGAGCGGATCCCGGTCAGCGAGGTCATCGAACTTCCGCTGTTTGAGGCTCCGATGCTCGTAAGCGCCCGCCCTAGAGTTTTTCCCCGCGGTTTAGCGGTGCGGATTGGGAAATGCGTGGGTCGGCAATCCTTTGCCGACAAAGCCCTCGTCGACCCAGTGTGTCGGCAAAGCATTGCCGACCTACTGCCGCACCGACCGGAAAAACGCTCCGATTGCGTCTCTTATTTCAACGCGGGCAATGCGCCTTTGCGAGTGCCGATGTAACCGATCACCGCGCGATGCAGGGCGTGCCACTTCTCGTTCAGCTTCGCGATCACGAGATCCTTGTCGTGCCCTGTGTAGTTTTTATTTACTTCCTCGCCGGCGTGCTGGAAATTGCTCATGATGTAGGAAAAGCCGTGGGCATTTTCCACGATCTGTAAACCGGCCGCTTCCGCGCCCATCGGCGTGGAAAGGATGCGCGCCAAGCGGCGATTGTCGACGTTGTAGGCCCAGACGTAGTTATTGTTGCGGCGGCTGGTGTCTTCGCCGATAAAAAGCGTGCGGCTCGCGGGCGAAAACTTGAGATTGTCCGGTCCGCAAACCTTGTCCTGCTCGCAGCGGTTGCCTTCGGCATCCTTTCTGTCTTCGCCGTTGTCATTCTTGCCCAGCCACCCGCCCAGGAGTTCCGGCACGGATCTCATGGCGGACGCCACGAAGCGGCTATCGATTCCGGCTTCATGGCCGTCGGTCAGCTTGAGCTCGTAAACCGCCCCGCCGTCGTTTTGAGGCAGGCGAATATCGCCGGTGCCGTCGGCCATGCCTTTTTCGATACGCGAGATGGCGACATACGCCTTGCGTCCGCTCGGATCGTGGGCGACGCCTTCCATTTTGGAGAATTCGGTCGTGGCTCCGAGATAGGCCGCGTAACGGCGGGTTTCCAGAAAAGCCGCGGCTTTTTCCATATGGGGCTTGAGCCGCAGCCATTCGGTGCCGGTGTAGGTGGTGACTTTCTTGTAGCCATGCTCATGGGGGTCGGTATTGCTGGCGTCGAATATGTCGGCGAACTTGATGCCGTTATCGACCAGGGCCCTGATTTCGGCATCCGCGGCCGAGCCCAGCTTGATCCAGGTCAGCTTCGCCGCTCCTCCTTTCGACGCCGTGGTTTGTTTCCATTTGGCGGCGTAAAGCGTGCCTGACGACAGATCCTCGGGGTGGTCGGCGATGAACATGAACAGCCCGGTATTGACGCCGTCGTCGCCCATGTAAGCCGTGCGCCGGTCGGGCATTATTTCGGCCAATTCCCGCGAAAACCGGCCCAGGACGTAGTGCTTGACGGCCGATGCGGTTCCGTTGGCGTCGATCTTTACCTCCGGCACCAAACCATAGTGATAGGCATTGGCGTGTGCGGCATCGCCGAAGTAATACCGGCTGAACGAGTCGATGTCTGTGGTGTCGTCGCTGTCCTCGGTCTTGGCGCCGCCGCCGCGAACCTTGGCGTCCGGTTCGTATTCTTCGCTGCCGAGATGCGTGTTCCAGGGCGAAAGCGAGGCGGCGCAGGCTATCCAAAGGCCGTTCATGCTGCCGAAGCTGATGTTGTGGTAATCCGCAACCGTCAGGGCGCCGGTGGATTTGTTTTGATCGAGCTTGGCAAAGCTCGCGGTCGCCGGCAGCTTGCTCCAGAAGCGTCCCGATTGCCCGGCGGGCGGCAGTTCCTTGTATTCGTACTGGGTGACCAGGGCCAGGGCTTCGTTTCGAAGAGGATCGTGGGCCTTCATGCCCGGTATCGCCATCAGGGAGTTGCCGTCCGGCGAATCCGAGGCGATTTGTCCGTAGGTGTCGGCCAGCGGGTGATCATGGTAGTCGTACAAGCCGCCCACGGTATGCCCGGCGATCGAATCGGCGGTGCCCATCAGTTCGTGATAACTCAGATCGTAAGTCCGGCTCTTGCCGTTCCGGTAAATCACTTTCATCCGGGCTTTGCTGTAAATGTCCGTTTTCTCGTCGGCGGTGACGGGAGCAGGCATCCCGATGAATTCGACCGATTTGACGGTTGGGGCGGCGTCGGCCGAACCGGCGAAAGTCAGCAGCGAGAGCGCTGACGAAACGGCTACGGTGAAAGCGTTCATTCTTGGCATTATTCGAAAAATATTTAACCCTAGTCGACGAATGTTAAATTCTTGTGACAATACGCCGAACAGGTGAGGCATTTGCCCTATGGTCCAGGCATTTCCCGCAAAAGGCGCGCCATAATCCGTTTGCGCATGCGATTTCTGGCTGATCCGGTATGTGGAATGAAACGTGCTTGTAACAATCGGCGGCTTGCTTCGGCAAGCCGTCTGATTCGCCTTTTTAACCGACTGATTAGGGAGTGGATTGCTCATGAAGACATTTATCGGTGTGATCACAGGGATTCTTTTCTTTTTCGGCGGGACTGCCGCGCAGGCCGCCCTGCTGGAAGGCCAATCGGTTTATTTCCAGTTTGCGGACGAGGACCTGGATTACTTCGGGACACCGTCCATCGACGGCGATACCCTGAGCTTCGCCTTTTCCGATCGTTCTGCCGCCTCGGCTTCCCAGCGCCTAAGGGAAACCATGGAATTTCAGGTCATCGCCAAGGACGGATTTCTGATCGATCAGTTTCACTTGGCCGAGGGCGGCGACTACGCACTCGCCGGAAAGAACAGCAGCGCTTCGGCCAGCAGTCGGCTCCGGCTCGACGACTTTACCAACGACGAACTGTTCCGCGACTCGGGTGAAAAATCCTTCCGCCTCGGCGGCAGCGGCGGCGAAAAGGCGGGCAGCTGGACCACGCTGTTCGAGCAGTCGATCGCCCGGAGCGAAGAACTGGACGTCCTCTTGACGACGATGCTGGGGGCCGTTCCGGTGGGCAGTCAGGGTGAGGCCTGGATCGATCTGAACGCGATCCGCGTGACCATCGGCGCGGTTCTGTCCGGCGGCGAACCGGCCCCGGTGCCTTTGCCCGCGGCCGTGTGGCTCTTGGCCTCCGGACTCGCCGGTTTGAGCGGCGTGGCGGCCGCCAAGAAGCGCCGCAGCGTGCTTTTACACGCATAACAAACATCATCGGCCGATAAGCGCCGCGTGTATCTTGGGTACCGGAGGAATTCGGCCAAAAGTAGCGCGGGCCGGGCCCATTCCGCTCTTCGCCGCGATGCGGGAATGCATCGCAAGATCCACACGCCGACCGAGGCAAAGGGATTGGACCTGCGGTCGCTTTCGTTCGATATGCTTGAAATCATCCTTGCTCGCGCCTGCGGACGCGCGGGACTGCCGTTTCTGGGCTACCGGTAAAGTGCTTCGCTTTGGATGAATCGCCGGACCGGCTCGGGAATCAAATAACGGGCGCTCTTGCCGGTTTTTACGGCTTCCCTGATGCGGGTCGCCGAAATATCGAGCTGGGTGACCTCGACGAAATGGATTGCTCCCGCCGGCTGAGGGCGTATGGCACCTGGCTGTTCGGTACGGCGTTCTGCGATGCGCGATGCCAAATCGCCCGCAAAATCGGGCGCCGCGCCCGGCCGTTGCATGACGACGATATGGGCGAGATCGAACAGCTCCCGCCAGCGGTGCCAGCGGGGAAAGCCGAGGAAGGCATCCAGCCCGACGATCAGGCACAACGGCCGAGCGCCGATCTCCGCTCGAATGGACGCAAGCGTATCCACCATGTAGGACGGCCCGGGCCGGTCTAGTTCCCGTGTATCGATACGGAAGCCGGGCTCGGCGTCGTGCAGGGCCAGCTCCAGCATCTTAAGGCGATGATCGGGTTCGGCCTCCGGCGCAGCGCGGTGGGGCGGCAAACGGCAGGGGACGAAGCGGACCTCGTCCAGTTCGACCGCTTCTTTGACTTCCAGGGCCGTCCGCAGGTGGCCGTAGTGGATGGGATCGAAGGTTCCGCCGTATATGCCGATCATGAGCGCTCTTGGGGGGAGAGGCCGTAGCAGTAGGTCGGGAACCCTTTCCCGACATATTCGTCGGCAAAGGATTGCCGACCTACGATACTAATCCGCCCTACGTGTTGCAAGTCAGGCGCGGATATGCCCATCGCCCAGAACGATGAATTTCTGGGTGGTCAATCCTTCCAGTCCTACCGGGCCGCGGGCGTGCAGCTTGTCGGTGCTGATGCCGATTTCGGCGCCCAAGCCGTATTCGTAACCGTCGGCGAACCGGGTGGAGGCGTTGACCATTACCGAGCTGGAATCCACTTCCCGGAGAAAACGGCGCGCGCGGGTGTAGTCCTCGGTCACGATGGCGTCCGTGTGTTGCGATCCGTGCCGATTGATATGATCCAGCGCCTCGTCGAGGCCCTCGACCACGCGGATGGACAGGATGGGCGCGAGATATTCGGTGTCCCAGTCTTCCGCGGTTGCCGGCGTACAGTCCGGCAAGATTTGCACGGTTCTAGGGCAGCCGCGGAGCTCCACGCCCTTTTCCCGAAAGAGGTGCGCCAGGTCCGGAAGGAGAACGGGCGCAATCGGGGCAGCGATCAGCAAGGTTTCCATCGCATTGCAGACACCGAAGCGCTGGGTCTTGGCATTCAGAGCAATCTTGATGGCCTTGTCGAAATCGCAGCGGTCGTCGATGTAGACGTGGCAGATGCCGTCCAGGTGTTTGATGACCGGGATGCGGGATTCTTCCGTGATGCGCTCGATGAGGCTCTTGCCGCCGCGCGGCACGATCACGTCCACGTGGCGTTCCATGCGGATCAGCTCGCCGACCGCCGCCCGGTCGGTGGTTTCGATCAGTTGCACGGCGTCGCGGGGCAGTCCCGCTTGCTCAAGACCGTCCCGTATGCAGTCGGCGATGGCCTTGTTGGAATGTATGGCTTCGGACCCGCCCCGCAGGATGCAGGCGTTGCCGGATTTGAGGCAAAGCGCCGCGGCGTCCGCGGTCACGTTGGGGCGGGACTCGTAGATGATCCCGATGACGCCCAAAGGCACCCGCATCCGGCCGACCTGAATGCCGGAGGGTCTATAGGTGAGGCCGGTGATTTCGCCCACCGGATCGGAAAGCGCGGCCACTTCGCGTAGACCTTGAGCCATGGCGTCTATGCGCTTTTCGGTGAGGTCCAGCCGGTCGAGCATCGCGCCGTCGAGTCCCCTCTGCCGGCCGACTTCGAGATCCTTGTGATTCTCCGCCATCAACACCTGCGCATCGCTTTTCAGCGCGTCGGCGATGGCCAGGAGAGCGCTGTTCTTTGCGGCAGTCTCCGCACGGCTCATCGAGCGGGCGGCCTCGCGAGCCTGCTCGCCCACCCTAAGCATGTAAGTTTGAAGGTCGTTTAACATGGGTCGTTCAAGGAAAGGTGAATAATCGAAAGCGGTGAGCTATGAAACGTCAATGAGGCTTCGCCGTAATGCGTGTTCCCGAAGGTGCCGTGAGGCTTACGCAGACGGACAACAGTTCTTCCCAGGGGTCGCCCGTTTCCATGCCTTTGATCACTCTGTCAGCCTTGGCGCTGAGCAAGAGGGTCCGGTGAATGCTGTCGCGGTTCAGGCGCTGCAGTGCCTGGAGCACGGCCGATTTTCGTTTGTCCCACACTTGGCATTTCGCCAATGCCGATTCGGTCGGGGTGCCTTGGGCGACCAGAGCCATGATGTTGCCGATCAGGCGAACGTCGCGGGTGAGCGCCCATAGCGCGACCGCAGGCGCCACGCCTTCCGCCTTGAGTCCCGTGAGTACGCGGTAGGCTTTCTGAGTGTGACCGCGCAAGACTTCCTCGGCCAGATCGAAAACATCGTAACGGGCGCTGTCGGCGACGGCCTTGACGATCTGGTCGTCGTCGATCTTGCCCTTGCCGTACAAGATGTGCAATTTTTCGATTTCCTGGGCGGCCGCCAGCAAATTGCCTTCGACGCGGGCGGCCAATATGCGGATGCCCGAGCGGTCGGCCAACAGACCTTTCGCGTTCAAGCGCCGGTCGAGCCAGCGCAGCAATTGCTCGCCCTCCAGGGGCCAGACCTGGACCACCACGCCGATGCGGTCGATGGCCTGGTACCAGCGGCTTTTTTGTTCGGCGCCCCCGATTTTCGCGCTGCTGACGATGAGGACTGCGTCTTCCGCGGGCCGCTCGGCATAACGCGCCAGGGCTGCCGCCGCCGCTTTGTCCGGCTTCGCGGGAAGGCGCAGGTCCAAAATGCGCTTTTCGCCGAAGAGAGAAAACGAATCGGCGGCCTCCTGCAAGCTGCCCCAGTCGAAGCCGGTATCGGCGTAGAACAATTCACGGCTGCCGTACCCGGCGGCACGCGCCGCCTGCCGTATCGCGTCGGCCGCTTCCGCAAGCTGCAGGGGCTCGTCTCCGCTCAGGAAATAAACCGGAGCCAGACGCTTCTTCAGTTGCTCTCCCAGCTGCTCGGCGGATAGTTTCACGACTTGTCCGCAGGCGGGCGGCTCAGTGCGTAAGCGACTCGGCGAAACAGGAGTTGGGCGGCCTCGCGCTGCATCTCCTGTTGGATTTGGTATTCCTCCTGGGTTTGACTGAGCGGGGAGGTCTGATCGTTGAAATAATCCCGTTTCAGCTCGAGCTCCTGGCGCGGCAGCAGTATCTCGCCCTGTGGCGTCGAGACCTCGTAGACGACCCGATAGCTCAAATCGAACAGGTTGGCCCGGCCTTGCTTGCTCAGACCGATCGGGCGGCGGTCCTGTCTCGCCTGGACGATGTGGATCACCGCGCCGGCCTGGTTGGGAGCCGCCGCGAGGTTGCCCCCGGAATAAGACAAAATCTGCGAAAACTCCTGAACGAACAGGTCTCCGCGCCCCAAACCGTCGATGTAGAAGGTTTTAGCGACCATCGTGGCCGGCAAGCTGCCGCGGAGATGGAATCCGCAAGCCGAGAGCAATAGGGCGAAAATTGCCGAAACCGCCGCTTTTGCGAGAGACCGTCTTGTCATTGACTACACCACGATGTTGACCAGCTTGCGCGGAACCACGATAACCTTTTTGACCGGTTTGTCCTCGACGAAGCGCTGCACGTTGGGATCGCCGAGCGCGGCGGCCTCGACGGCGTCGTTGGCGGCATCCACCGGCACGGTGATTTTGCCGCGCAGCTTGCCGTTCACCTGAACCACCAGCTCCACGGTGTTTTGCACCAGCGCCGATTCGTCCACTCTTGGCCATGCCATGGTCGCGACCGTTTCGGGATGTCCGAGCTCGTGCCACAAGCGGTGGCAAATATGGGGCACGATGGGAGACAGCATCAGCACCACGAGCTCCAGCGTTTCCTGGCGCACCGCGCGTCCCCGATCGCTCGCATCGTCGAACTTCGCCAAGGCGTTGAGCAGTTCCATGTTGGCGGCGATCGCCGTGTTGAAGGTGTAACGCCGGCCGATATCGTCGCTGACCTTGCGAAGGGTCTCGTGCGTCTGGCGCCGCATGGCCTTTTGCGCCTCGTCGAGCGCCGTCTTGTCGAGCCTAGGGGCGGGGCCTTGGTCGACATGGACGGCGACCTGTTTCCAGAGGCGCCTCAGGAACCGGAATCCACCTTCCACGCCGCTGTCCGACCATTCCAGCGACTGCTCGGGCGGGGACGCGAACATCATGAACAAGCGCGCCGTGTCCGCGCCGTAACGATCGATCAGCGCTTGCGGATCGACGCCGTTGTTCTTGGACTTGGACATTTTTTCGGTGCCGCCGATCGTGACCGGCTGTCCATCGGCCTTCAAGCTCGCGCCCAGCGGCCTTCCCCGCTCGTCCAATTGCACGTCCACTTCGGCCGGGTTGTAGTAGTGCTTCTTGCCGTCGGCCTGCTCCCGGTAGAAGGTCGGCGCCACCACCATGCCCTGGGTGAGCAGATTGGTGAAGGGTTCGTCGCTGTCCACCAGGCCCACGTCGCGCATCAGCTTATGGAAGAAGCGCGCGTACAGAAGATGCAGGATGGCGTGCTCGATGCCGCCGATGTACTGATCCACCGGCAGCCAGTATTTGGCGCGTTGATCCAGCATGGCGTCGTGGCTGTCCGGGCAGGCATAGCGGGCGTAGTACCAGGACGATTCGACGAAGGTGTCCATGGTATCCGTCTCGCGCTCAGCCGGGCCTCCGCATTTCGGGCAGGTTGTTTGATACCACTCGGGCATTTTCTTGAGCGGAGAGCCCACATCGATCTTGACGTCTTCCGGCAATACCACGGGGAGCTGATCTTCGGGTACCGGCACGTCGCCGCAGTTCGGACAATGAATGACGGGAATCGGGCAGCCCCAGTAACGCTGGCGGGAGATGCCCCAGTCGCGCAGGCGGAACTGGGTGCGCTTCTGGCCGAGGCCCTTGGCCTCGAGATCGGCGGCGATGGCGTCGAAGGCTTGCTGGAAATCGAGGCCATCGTATTTTCCCGAATTCACGCACACGCCGTACTCGGCATAGTCGTCTATCCACTCGCCCTCCGGATCGACCGTCTCATAAGCGTCCGATTTGGACGCGATGACGGTTTTGATCGGCAGTCCATATTTATGCGCAAACTCGAAATCCCGCTCGTCATGCGCCGGCACCGCCATCACCGCGCCTTCGCCGTAGCCCCACAATACGTAATTGGCGACCCAAACCGGCAGTTTTTCGCCGGTTAATGGATGAATGACGAAGCGGCCTGTGGCCATGCCTTTCTTTTCCATGGTGGCGAGATCGGCTTCCGCCGTGCCGCCGTGTTTGCATTCCTCGATGAAGGCTTCCAATTCCGGATGGCCTTCCGCGGCTGCCAGGGCCAGCGGATGTTCCGCCGCCACGGCGACATAAGTCGCGCCCATCAGGGTGTCGGGGCGGGTGGTGTAAACCTTGAGGACGTCGCTGCCGTCCTCGTAGGGAAAATGCACTTCGCAGCCGTGGCTCTTGCCGATCCAGTTGCGCTGCATGGTCTTCACCTGCTCGGGCCAGCCCGGCAACTGGTCCAGCCCGGCGAGCAGTTCCTCGGCGTAGGCGGTGATGCGCATGAAGTACATGGGGATGTCGCGCTTTTCCACCGGCGCGCCCGACCGCCAGCCGCGGCCGTCGATCACTTGTTCGTTGGCCAGCACGGTCTGGTCCACGGGGTCCCAGTTCACCGGGGCGACCTTCTTGTAGATCAGGCCTTTTTCGAACAGCTTGGTGAACAGCCATTGTTCCCAGCGATAATAATCGGGCTTGCAGGTGGCGATCTCGCGGCTCCAGTCGATGGCGAGCCCCAGCGACTTGAGTTGCTTGCGCATGTAATCGGCATTGGCGTAAGTCCACGCCGCCGGAGCGACCTTGTTCTGCATCGCGGCGTTTTCCGCCGGCAGTCCGAAGGCGTCCCAGCCCATCGGCTGAAGCACGTTCTTGCCCTGCATGCGCTGATAGCGGGCGATCACGTCGCCGATGGTATAGTTGCGGACATGGCCCATGTGCAGCCGCCCGCTGGGGTAGGGGAACATGGACAGGCAGTAATACTTTTCCCTGGCCGGGTCTTCGACGGCGCGGAAAACGCCCTGGGCTTCCCAGGCGTCCTGGGCTTCTTGTTCGATGGTCTGCGGCTTGTAAATGTCTTCCATACGCGGGGATTTCGGTCGCCGAATTAAACCTTGTAGGATACTAAAGCACTCGCCGGTACCGCAAATGGGCGCGGGCTTCGTCGGCGATCCTCGTTTTGTCCTGAAAACCGGATTTCGTAGGGTGGGTTAGGCGCGCATAGCGACAGATTTGGTATTAGTCACTGTGCCGCGAGCGCGCCGTAACCCACCAAAAGGTGTGGTCCACGCCCCCCCCGGTGGGTTACGGCGCGCGGAAACACCGAAGGAACTTTGCGGACTCGGTGCGATGCGCGCCTAACCCATCCTACGAATCCGTACTTCGGAACAAACACGAGTTGCCGGGACTCCTGAACGGGATACTCCGAATAAGCCTTTTGACAGATTGTCTTATGCCTGTTGTACGTAGCACACTTTATGGATTCGTTTTCCGGACATCGTCCGACAGCCTTTTCGGGAGAAAAACATGCGCACATTGATCGCGGGCTTGGTCTTATTACACGTGCTCTTGCTGAGCGGATGCGGATACAACACCCTGCAGCAGCAAGACGAGCAGATCAAGGCGAGCTGGTCGGAGGTCGTAAACCAATATCAGCGCCGGGCGGACCTGGTGCCCAATTTGGTCAACGTGGTGAAGGGTTACGCCGGACACGAACGGGAGGTGTTGACCCAGGTGACCGAGGCGCGTTCCAGGGTCGGGTCCGTTCAGGCCACGCCGGAACTGTTGAACGATCCGCAGGCCTTCTCCCAGTTCCAGGCGGCTCAGGGCGAATTGTCCGGCGCTTTGTCGCGATTGATGGCGGTGGCGGAGAACTATCCGCAGCTCAAGGCAGACAGTTTGTTCCGCGATCTGCAGGCGCAGCTGGAAGGTACGGAGAACCGCATCACCGTGGCGCGCAATCGCTACATCGCGGCGGTTCAGGACTATAACGTCACGGTCCGCTCCTTCCCCACCAACATTACCGCGCGGATTTTCGGCATGGAGGTCAAGCCGAATTTCACGGTGGAAAACGAACGCGAAATCTCTCGGCCGCCCACGGTCGATTTCGGCACGCCGGCCCCGGCCCCCGCTCCGGCCCCCGCTCCGGCCCGGTAGGCGAACGTCGATATCGATGCCGAACATGCTTCCGGTTTGGATTCTTGCCGTCCTTCTGGCGTTTGTCGGGTCCGAGGCTAGGGCCGAGGTTGCGGTGCCGCCGCTTCAGGCGCGAGTGACCGATCTGACCGGGACCTTGAAGCCGGACGAAAAGGCGGGACTCGAAAGCCGGCTGTCAGCCTTCGAGGCTGAAAAGGGCAGCCAAATCGCGATCTTG
The DNA here is from genome assembly GCF_002005105.1 of Methylocaldum sp. 14B. Lineage (GTDB taxonomy): Bacteria > Pseudomonadota > Gammaproteobacteria > Methylococcales > Methylococcaceae > Methylocaldum. The sequence goes on from NZ_MSCV01000001.1 coordinate 46,806, forward strand.
CTGGTGCCCACCACCGAGCCCGAGACCATCGAGCAATATTCCATACGGGTGGCGGATGCCTGGAAGCTAGGCCGCAAGGGGATCGACGACGGCGTCCTGATCCTCCTGGCCAAGCAGGACCGTACCGTTAGGATTGAAGTGGGGCGCGGGCTCGAGGGCGTGATCCCCGATGCCGTCGCCAACCGGATCGTGGAAGACGTGATGCTCCCGTTTTTCAAACAAGGCGATTTCTACGGCGGCCTGTCCGAAGGCATCGATAGCCTTTTCGCCCTGATTCGCGGGGAGCCTCTGCCCGCGCCAGCCGATGGCGAAAGAGTTCCGGATGAGGATCTGGGCGGCGTTTTCGGGCTTTCGATTCTGGGCGGCATCTTCGGTGGGCGGATACTCCGGTTTCTGTTCGGCCCCTTTCTCGGCGGGCTCATTGCCGGCGCGGGCGCCGGACTGCTGGTCGCCTTTTTCGGTCTGCCGATCCTGTTTTCGCTTTTCGTCGGCTTCTTCGTGTTCATGACGGTGTTCGGAGGCATGGGTCGGGTAGGGCCGGGCGGCTGGTACGGCGGGCCCGGTGGATTCGGCGGCTCCTCCGGAGGTGGCGGTTTCCGAGGGGGCGGCGGCGGTTTCAGCGGCGGCGGAGCTTCGGGGCGCTGGTGATGTTCAAGCATTTCGGTCGTATCCTAAAGCATCTGTGTTACGGACCCTGGCGGCTTCGGCGGGTCCTGCCGCGCCACGCGCTTAAAGCCATCGCCGAGGAGATCCGTGAAAGCGAGACGAAGCACGGCGGAGAAATCCGCGTCGCCGTGGAAATTTCGCTCGATTGGCGGAGATTGCTGCGGCGGGAGACGCCGAGGGAAAGGGCCTTGGAAGTGTTTTCCGATCTCCGCATCTGGGATACGGAACGGAACAACGGCGTTTTGATTTATCTGCTGCTCGCGGATAGGGACGTGGAGATCGTCGCCGATCGCGGTATCGACCGGCTGGTCGGAGCGGAAGCTTGGGAGCGTATCTGCCATGAGATGGAAGCGGCTTTTCGGAAAGGCGACTTCGAAGCGGGTATCGTGGCCGGGGTTCAAGCCGTGGGCTCTCATTTGGAAAAGCACTTCGCGGGACCGGATCTGCACGGCGACGAGCTCGCCAATCATCCGGTCATTATTGATGGTTGAGTTTGCTCGGCCGCTCCCGCCGGCCGATACTGTTTTGAGTTAAGGCTCAGGCTCGTCGTTCCGGCAGGGAATGCCGGAACCCAGACGTTCGGGACGACTTGCGGAGTAACGTCCTTGTCGACTGGATACCGGCACTCCCTGCCGGTATGACGGCTTAGTTCAACAGCATTGTCCCGCGCCGGGTACGGACTTTTTCCGGTCAACCGGCTAGTTGCCGATTACTATTAACGGATCACTTCATTTGCCGGAGACCACTCATGACCGACGCATTGTTAATCGCCAAAGGCCGGGATTCGCTTTCACTGCTGCCGTCCATGGCCAACCGCCACGGCCTGATCAGCGGAGCGACCGGCACCGGCAAGACCGTTACGTTGCAAGTTCTGGCGGAGCGTTTCAGCCGCATCGGCGTGCCGGTGTTTTTATCGGACATCAAGGGCGATTTGTCCGGTTTGAGCCAGCCGGGCGTGGCCAGCCCGAAGATGGCCGAGCGGCTATCGTTGCTCGCCATCCAGGGTCATGAATTCGCCGGATTTCCGGTGACCTTTTGGGATGTTTTCGGCGAACAGGGACATCCCGCTCGGGCGACCATTTCCGAGATGGGGCCCTTGCTGCTCTCGCGCATGCTCAACCTGAACGAAACCCAGGAGGGCGTGCTCCACCTGGTTTTCAAGATCGCGGACGACAGCGGAATGCTGCTGCTCGATCTGAAGGACTTGCGCGCGATGCTTCAGTTCGTGGGCGAAAATGCGGGCCAATTCACGACCTCGTACGGCAACGTCTCCGCCGCCAGCATCGGCGCCATCCAGCGCGGTTTGATGGCCTTGGAAAGCCAGGGCGGAGACCGGCTGTTCGGCGAGCCCTCCCTGAACATCGACGATCTGATGCAAACCGCGCCGGACGGGCAGGGCGTAATCAATATCATGGCCGCCGACAAGCTCATGCAGGCACCGAAAGTCTATGCAGCCTTTCTGCTCTGGCTGTTGTCCGAACTGTTCGAGCATCTGCCGGAAGTGGGGGATCGCGACAAACCCAAGCTGGTGTTTTTCTTCGACGAGGCGCATCTGCTATTCGACGACGCTCCGGAGATTTTGCTGGACAAGATCGAGCAAGTCGTGCGCCTGATCCGCTCCAAGGGCGTGGGCGTTTATTTCGTGACGCAAAATCCTCTGGACGTTCCGGACAAGGTTTTGGGACAGCTCGGCAATCGCATCCAGCACGCGCTTCGGGCCTTTACGCCGCGGGATCAGAAAGCGGTTCGTTCGGCGGCCGAAACCATGCGCGACAATCCGGACCTGGACGAGAAGACCGTCATTACCGAGTTGGGCGTCGGCGAAGCCTTGGTTTCATTACTCGACGAAAAAGGCCGTCCGCATATCGTCGAGCGGGCCTTCATCCTGCCGCCTCAAAGCAAGATCGGCCCCATCGATGCCGCTCAACGAAAGCAACTCATCGGCGAGTCGCCCATCGCGGGCCATTACGAAAAAGCCGTGGACCGGGAGTCGGCCTACGAAATGCTCAAAGCGCGTGCCGCCGAGGATCTCCAGCAAAGGACCGAAGAAGCCGGTCGTCCTGCTTCCGGTTCGGCAGCCGGAGGCATTTTCGATACGCTCGGGAGCATTCTGGGCACTCCGTCGCGCGGTAAGGGCAAACAACGGCAAACCGCGATGGAGGCCTTCGCCAAAAGCGCCGCCCGAAGCATAGGCAGCGAACTCGGCCGGCAGCTTCTTAGGGGCGTGCTGGGGTCTTTGACGGGAAGAAAAAGGTAGGGTGGACGTTATCAGGTATACCAAAAGGTAGGATGCGGTGAGGGACGAACCGCATCGTTCGCGATCAATGCGTTTCGGGCACTCAGTGCATCTTACGAACTCGTTATCGGGCAGGCGGCAATAAAAATATCGGCTTGCGGCTATTCTTAACGACGGCTCAGTTTACATGTGGGTCCCGGTCGGCCAGTTTCGGCCGACCGGGACTTCTCGCGAGGCGCCGAACGAACCCGCGTGATCCGTGCGGCCATAGAAGAGTTGACGAGGAGTTAAGATGTTTTACGAAGTGAAGCCTTTGGTGCTGATTCTGATCGGGGCCGCCGTGGTCATGAGTCAGACCGCCTTGGCGATACCGTTTGCCGTACTGTTGATCGTTCTCGGCGCATTCATTATGGGCATGCGTTTCATCTATCGCTCCGAAAGAGTCAGTAGAGCAAAAACCGCTTCACGGCAACGAAAGAATTTCTGACTTACCGGGCAATCGGCATTTCGTTCCGCAGAGCCGCAGAGACCGCGGCTGTTTGGTGGGTTAATTCCAAATCGCTTTCAATAAGGCATTCATTTTGTAGGATGGGTAGAGCGAAGCGAAACCCATCGATGGTGGGTTAGGCCGCGAGGCCGTAACCCACCGAGCGACCTCGAATCGGTGGGTTACGCTTCGCTAACCCACCCTACGATGAATGTTCACTCGAATGCCGAATGGAATAAGATCGATGCCTAACCCGCGCGCTTTCGAAACGGTGTACGATTCTGCCACCGGTTTAGGGCGCCGCCATTAATCTCGCCAGTCCCTTCCGCATTTCCTCCATCAACAACATTCCCAATGCAAACGGCAGGGTAAACAGCCAGACGTCGAGCTCTATGGGCGCGGTGCCGAAGATGTTGTTGCCCCAAGGCGTGTAATCGATGAACAGGATCAAGGCGATTTCCAGCAGAATGCCGACCAGGATTAATCGGTTGTTGAAAAGGGGAGAGCGGAACAGGGGGCGGTCCGGATGTTTGCACAGAAAGACGTTCATCACCTGCATGACGATGATGGCCGACAGACAGGCCGTGGTGGCTCGGAGATAAATCGGGTTGTCTCGGGCCAAGGTTTGGCCGTACTGCCAGCCGGCTCCATGGAGCACGTAGAAAAAGGCCGCCATGGCGGCGAGGGCCTCGAGAACTCCGAGGAACAGGTAGGCGCGCGTGAGCAACGGCCAGGTGAGCAGTTTTTCCCTGGCCGATCGGGGCGGCTTTTTCATGCAGACGGGGTCCGGGCGATCCGCTCCGAGTCCGAGGGCCGGCACCATATCGGTGCCGAGGTCGACCGCCAGAATCTGGATGATGGTCAGGGGCAGCGGAATGCTGAACAGGGCGAAAGCGAGGTAAGGCACGAGTTCGGGAATGTTGGACGTGAGTATGTAGGACATGAACTTGCGGATATTGCCGAATACCGCCCGCCCTTCCTCTATCGCGCTGACGATGCTCGCGAAATTGTCGTCCAGGAGAATCATGTCGGCGGATTCCTTGGCCACGTCGGTTCCGGCAATGCCCATGGCGATGCCGATGTCGGCGGTCTTGAGCGCCGGGGCGTCGTTGACTCCGTCGCCGGTCACCGCCACTACGTGCCGTTTGCGTTTCAGGGCGTCGACGATGCGCATCTTCTGGTCGGCGCCGAGCCGGGCGAAGATGACTTCTTCTTTGTCGAGCGCGAGCTGTAGCTGCGTGTTGGAGAGCCGCCGCAATTCGTCGCCGGTGATCACGTGGGGGTGATTGCCGCGGAGCAGACCGATTTCCCGGGCGATCGCCTTGGCGGTGTGAGGGTGATCGCCGGTGACCATGATGACCTTGATGCCTGCCTGAAGGCATTTTTCGATGGCGGACGGTACTTCTGGGCGGGGCGGATCTTCCAGTCCCACCAGGCCGGTCAGTGTCAGCCGCTCTTCCAGCCGCTCGCGCGCGTATGTCTCGGGGATTTCGCGATCGGCGAAGGCGAGAATGCGAAGCCCGCGTTCCGCCATCGTTTCTTGGGCATCGACAAACCGGCGGCGTATTTCCTCGGTCAGCGGCGCGATTTCTTCGCCGATCTGCACATCGGAGCACAGCGGCAGCACGGTTTCCAGGGCGCCTTTGGCGTACAGCCGGTTCCCCTCCGGCGTGCGGCTCAAAATCGAAAGGCGCTTCCGGTCCGTATCGAAAGGGATCTCGTCGATTTTCGGATAGGCGGCGGTATCCTTCAGGAACCGTTCCGCCATCCGCACCAGCGCGATCTCCATGGGATCGCCGAGTAGCTCCCGCTTTCCGTCGCGGCTCGTTTCCTTGAGGTTCTGGCAGTTGCGCGCGCACTCCCAAAGTCTCGGGTATGTCGCCGCGAGTTGTTCGTCGATATCTTCCGGATGACAGACTTCATTGCCGAAGAAGATTTGTCTCGCCGCCATGCGGTTTTGCGTCAGGGTGCCGGTCTTGTCCGTGCAGATGACGGTGGCCGAGCCCAATGTTTCGACCGATGGCAGGTGGCGTACCAAGGCATTGCGTTTGGCCATGCGCTGGGTGGCCATGGCGAGGGAGAGGGTAACCGTGGGCAGCAGGCCTTCCGGTACGTTGGCGACGATGATGCCGATGGCGAAGATGAAATCCTGCCAAAACGACAGGCCGGCCGCCCGCCCGATGAAAAAGAAGACGATGCCCAATGAGACGGCAAGCATGCCGACGATCCGGCTCAGGCGGAGGATTTCGTTTTGGAGAGGGGAAACGGGTTCGCCCGCCGTTTGAGTGAGGTGGGCGATCTTGCCGAATTCGGTGTGCATGCCGGTGTGGAAGACCACCGCCCGGCCTTCGCCGGAGACGACGGCGGTGCCCGCCAGCAGGACATTGCGAGCGTGAATGAGCTCGTCCGTCGCCGAGGGCTGCGCGTCTCTGGCTTGGGGTAAGGCTTCGCCGGTTACCGTGGCGTTGTTCACCCTCAGGGCAAAAGCCTCCAGAACCCGGCAGTCGGCGGGTACGTTGTCGCCTTCCTGCAGCAGGATCACATCGCCCGGCACGATGTCCGAAGCATCCGCAAGGCGCACGCTGCCTTCGCGCATCACCTTGATTTGCAGCGGCAGGAGCTTTTGCAGCGCGGCGATGGCTCTTTCGGCCCGGTATTCCTGCCAGAACGAAAACAGCCCGTTGACGAGGATCACGCCGATAATGGCGAAACCCAGAGTTTCCATGCCTTCCCCCGGCGCTTTCCAATCCCCGAAAAACGCCAATGCCGCGGCAAGCCAGAGGAGCAGGGCGAAAAAGTGAGTGAACTGCCTGGCGAAGCGTAGTGCGACGGATTCCCGCTCGAACTCCGTAAGCCGGTTGGCACCATATTCACGGAGCCGGCGGGCCGCTTCGGTTTCACTTAGCCCTTCGGGTTGAGTATGAAGGCTTGTCAAGGCCTGATCGGGTTGGAGATGATGGATTTTCATGCCGCCTTTTGGGGTGAACCGATCCAGCAAACGCCTTGGCCGCCGTAGGCAATTTCGCGGATTTTCGTCAAGCGGCCGAAATATGTACAGAAAAAGAACTTATATGCTATAAACCCCGCGCTATCACGCCGATGTTTCAATACGCGGACAGTTAGAACCCACTCAACTAAACAGTCGGTTTACAGAGTATGACCAATCAACAATTCGATAAGACTCGCTTTTCTGTTCTGAGAAATGGTTTTTGCGCCTTCTCTATCGCCGTGGCTGGGCTATTGGCCGGCTGCGATGCCGGTCCCGGCGGCAGTTCTTCTGCGCCGGCCATGTCGGAAGCGAAAATCAGCGGGAACGTTCAGGATCAACACGGTCCCGTTACGGATGCCAAGATCGAAGTGCGGGACAAGAACGGTCAGTTAGTGACGACGACGGAGGTTACGAGCACCTCGAACCAGTACTCGATTACCGTCCCCGCGGGCACTGCGTATCCCATCGTGCTGACCGCCACTCCGAACAATCCGGCGCCGGGTCGCGGTCCGGTCAAGGCCGTGGTAACCAGTTCACTAGCCGACCGTATGGACATCACCGACGTCACCACCATCGTGGTCGATTCGGCCATGACCTTGGGCGGCTTGACCGAAGCGAACATCGCCAAGGCGTCCGGCGGCGCGATCGGCTTGCGCCAGCGCCAAGGCGCGAGCGCGGCAGCGGGCGGCGGCGGTGCGGGTCCCGGCCAGAGCGGCGGCGGCGTCAGCCGTGGTGGGCACGGCGGGCATGGCGAGCATGTGCCTTCCGGTTCCGGCGCATCTCCCTCCGACAGCAGCTCCGACCAACAGCAGCCGGCGCAGCAGTAATGCGGTGTAATCGACTTTAGCCTTTCGGCCGGGATGCTTTAGCTTTTTTAAAGACTCCCGGCGATTTTCCCGAAGCCGGCAGATGAGCTCGACGGAGCCGTCTGCCGGTTTTCTTTTTGGTCACGGCTCGGACCTTGTTGAAACGGGCAGGCCGCGATTGGAAGGGTCGCGACTAAAGCAACCGTTTGCGATTGGGAAGGGATTGCCGACCTACCTATCGGGCTCTCTGACACCGACCAGAGAGGGATACGGGAAGCGGGAGTCCCTACAAGCGTATGGGCTTTTTGGGCAGCGTGTCGGTAGGTGAGAGTTCCGGCAGCACGGGCAAGCGGACCACAAATTCGCTGCCTTGGCCGGGGCCGGGACTGGAGACGCACACGGTTCCTCCGTGCAATTCCACTAAGCGGCGGACGATCGTGAGACCAATGCCGAGACCGCCTTGGGATCGATCGAGCGTGCGCTCGGCCTGGGTGAAGAGATCGAAGACCTGGGGCAGTATCTCGGCCGGTATGCCGAGACCGGTGTCCCGCACGCGAAGCTCGATGTCGGAGCCGTCCCGATTTGCGGTGAGCCAGAGGGCGCCCCCTTTCGGCGTGTATTTGGCGGCATTGTTCAGCAAATTGCCCAAGACTTGGATCAGCCGGATGCTGTCGCCCTCCAAGTATACGGGAGCGGAGGGGAGAGTGACGGTGAAGGCGTGTTTCCGTTCATCAAGGAGAGGTCGCGTGACCTCGATGGCGCGGGCCACGATATCGCTCAGCTCGATCGTGTCTTTTTTGAGTTCCACTTTGCCGCGCGTGATGCGGGAAACGTCGAGAAGGTCATCCACCAACCTGACCAGATGGGCCGTCTGCCGATCGATTACATCCTCCGCCCATTGATGTTGCGGATGTTGCGGACCGATCCGCCGCAGGAGTTCCACCGCATTTCGAATCGGGCCCAAGGGGTTGCGCAGTTCGTGGGCCAGCATGGCCAAGAATTCGTTCTTGCGGTGGTCGGCTTCTTGGAGTGATGTTTGGGCCTGTATCAGATCGTCGATATCCGAGCATGAGCCAAACCACTTGATGATGTGGCCGGCCTCGTCGCGGATCGGTTGGGCGCGACACATCACCCACCGGTACTCGCCGTCTCGATGGCGGAGCCGATGCTTCATCTCGTAAGGTTCGCCGGTCTGGAGGCAATGCTTTCGGCGTTCATTGACGGGTTCCACTTCTTCGGGATGCAGAGCCCGCATCCAGCTGAAGCCCTTTTCTGAGTCGCACGGCTGTCCGGTGAATTCATGAAAGCGCGGGTTGGTGTAGTCGACCCGCCCATCCGGACAAACCGTGAAGACGATATCCGGCACTGTCTCGGCTAGGGCGCGGAATCGCTGCTTGCTTTCGCGCAGCGCCCGCTCCACCCGCGCGCGCTGGACGATCTCCCGCCTTAAGGTTTCATTGGCTTGCACCAGTTCGGAGGTGCGCTCCTGCACCCGCGTTTCCAGTTCGGCGTAAGCTTGGCGCAATGCTTCCTGAGCCCGCTTCCGCTCGATAATCTCATGCCATTTGCTCAAGGTGCACTTGACGATATGCGGCATGGCGGACAGGGTGGCCTCGGACTTGACGAGATAATCCAGAGCCCCGGCCTTCATCGCCTCGACTGCGATCGCCTCGTTCCCGTAGCAGGTCATAACGATGACCGGATAAGACGTATTCGAGCCTTCCTGCGGCAAAAGCTCCGTACCTTTCCCGTCGGGCAGCCGCAAATCGGTGATCACGAGATCCGGTAGGGCGACGGCAAGCGCCTCCCGCGCCTCGTGGAGATGGCGTACCACCGTCAGACGAACGGGTTCGCCTTGAGCCTCGAATGCTCTCTGTATGAGCTCGGCGTGGCTAGTATCATCCTCGGCCAAAAGGATGTGAAGGATGGTGTCGGCTATCGGCGCAGCTGCGGATGGCTCAGGTTTCATGAACAGTTCGGTCGGACCAGGGGTAGTGATTCCAGGCCAGCCAATAAAAGCCCAGATCTTCCATCATCCGGGTGAAATTCTCGAAATCGACGGGCTTGACGAGATAGCTGTTGGCATGCTGGCCGTAAGCTCTGGCGATGTCTTGCTCGGCTCGTGAGGTGGTGAGAATGACGACCGGCAGAGTCGCAATGGACGGCGATGCCCTGATTCTACCCAGGACTTCAATGCCATTGATGCGGGGAAGGTTGAGGTCCAGCAGGACGACGTGCGGCCTCGGGCTGGTTTGCGGATCGGCATACGCGCCCTGTCGCAGCAGATAATCCAAGGCTTCCGCGCCCTGGCTGACGTGATAGATCCGGTTCGCCACGCGGTGTTCCTGAAAACAGCGGATGACCAGTTCGGCATGATCCGGATTGTCTTCGACCAACAGGATATTCAGGACTTCTCCCTTCATGCTGGATCCCTCAGGGAAAAATAAAACGTGCAACCCAGCCCTTGACCTTCCGAGTCTACCCAGAGACTTCCGCCGTGCACCTCGACGATTCGCTTGACGATCGCCAGTCCGATTCCGGTACCCTCCGTATTGGGATCGAGCCGCTCGAACAGGCCGAAGATCTTCGTATGGTAGCTTGGCTCGATTCCGATACCGTTGTCACGTACAAAATAGACGATTTCTCCTTCTCTTGCTTCCGCGCCGATCTCGATCAAGGGTTCATCCTGGTCACCCATGAATTTGACGGCGTTTTCGATCAGGTTGAGCCACACCTCGAAGATCCGCTTCGGATCGCCGACCGCGTCGGGCAGACCGCGGCTGATCTCGGTCCGCAGTTTACGCCCGGAAAGCCGGTCCCTGACAAGCTCGACCGCCTCATGGACGAGAGCGCGCATCGAGACCTTTTCGGGCGGATTCGCGACGCGGCCGATGCGAGACAGCTCCAGCAGATCTTCCAGCAAGGTCTGCATTCGGCTCGCCGCCGCACGGATCCGCCGGATGTCTCCGCGCATACGCTCGAAATCTCCCCGCGTCGCGCTTTGTTCCAACATGCCTGAAAATCCCTGGATGGTAATCAAGGGACTCTTGAGATCGTGCGAGGCGGTGTAAATGAACCGCTCCAATTCCGCATTTTTTTCTGTCAGCTGTTCGAGGAGAGCAGCCTGTTGTTCCTGGGCTTTTCGGCGTTCGGTCACATCGCGAATGATTCCGGTGAACAGGCGATGGTTGCCCAGAGGGGTTTCGGCGACCGTCAGTTCGATGGGAAAAGTGGATCCATCCCGACGCAGCCCGAGGACTTCGCGGCCGATGCCGATGACCCGGCGTTCCCCCGTTCTGAGATAGCGGGCAATGTAGGCGTTGTGTTCGTCGCGGTAAGGGGAGGGCATCAGGAGAGTAATGCTCTGACCTTTCACCTCCGCTTCGGTGTACCCGAACATGCGCTCGGCCGCGGGATTGAAGGTCTCGATGAGCCCCCGCTCATCGATCACGATGATGGCGTCGACGGCGGTCTCGAGAATCGCGCGCAAGCGCACCGTCTGGTTCGCCAAGGCTTTCTCGGCGAGTTTGCGGCGACTGATGTCGTGAACCGTAGCCAATACGAAACGACCTTGCTCGGCCTCTAGGAGAATTAGGCTTATATCCGCTGGAAATTCGGTTCCATCCTTGCGCAAGCCGAAAAGATCCAGTCCTTCCCCCATGGGGCGGGAGCGGGGATGTTCGGCGTAACCCGCACGCTCTTCTCGATGCCGCCCGCGAAACCGTTCCGGCATGAGGTCTTCGACCGTGAGTTCCGCCAGTTCTTCGCGGGCATAGCCGAAAAGTTTCTCCAGCGCGGGATTGGAAAAAAGGATTTTTCCCTTGATGTCCGTAATCGCCATGCCATCCAAAGAGGACTCCAGCCATACACCGAAGTTCTTTTTTTTCAGCAGGAATTCCATCATGAAATGCCCGGAAAATGGTAAGAAACCCTTGATCGGTGAATCGATCAAGTGATTTTAAGCCGGTTGCAGTAAGAAAATTCTTATTTTTTAAAGGGTAATCAGTCCGTGGCGCAAGGCTAGATGGGTGAGTTGCACGACATTCGCAAGCCGGAGTTTTCGCATGAGATGCGTTTGATGCACGCTGATGGTCTTGGGGCTGGTGTGCAAGAGCTCGGCGATTTCCGCCACGGAACGACCCTGGGCCAGATGGCGGAAAACCTCGAATTCGCGCGGCGTCAAGAGCTCTACGGGCTTTTGCGATTGAGTCGACGCGGCTCGTTTCAGATGTTTGTCGAAGAAAAAGTCGCCGCTGAAGACGATCCGTGTCGCTTCCACGATCAATTTGGCCGCGCTCCGCTTGCCGATATACCCCCGGACGCCGGTTTCCCGCGCGCGCTCGATGAGCACTTCGCTTTCATAAGCGGAAAACATCAGAATTCGCGCCCGGGAATCGCGTTTCAGAATCTTGCGGGCTGCTTCGAGTCCGCTGATGCCGGGAAGGGCCACGTCCATGACGACGATGTCCGGCTGGTGTTTCAGATAGGCCTGATAGGCCTCTTCCCCGTCTGCCGCTTCGGCCAGGACGGTGATATCGGGCGCTTGCTCCAATAGGCGCCGGTAGCCGCTGCGCACTACCGGATGATCGTCGACTAGCAGTACGGAGATCATGGTCTGGCTTGGCTAGGAATTTCGATCGCTACGCAGGTTCCCTGTCCGCTCTGGCTCTCCAGGCTGAAGAGTCCTCCAAGCGCCTCGACCCGTTCGCGGACGCCCATCAATCCGAGTCCCCGCTTTGCCTCGCGGGACGATAAACCGACGCCATTGTCCTTGATCAACAGGCGCACGGAAGAGGACTCGCCGGGCGCAGGTCCGAAATGCCGCTGACACGATTCTCCCTGGCACGCGATACTCTCGCAGACCATGACTTCGGCTTGCGTCGCCCGGGCATGCCTGCCGATGTTATTCATGCACTCCTGGACGATTCGATACACCGTAATCTTAAGCGTTTCATCCAGGACGCCGAGATCGCCGATGATGGTCAGTTTCCAACTGATGTCGCGATAATGCGATCGGTATTCGTTGACTAATTCTTCGAGGGCTTCGGCCAGTCCCAGTTGATCGAGCAAGGGCGGACGCAGATTCTCGATCAGGCTGCGGACGGTGTCATGAAAGCGGATCAGCAAGGCTTCGACGGTTTGAGCGCTGTGATGGATCTCCGGGTGGCTTCGTTCGCTGAGCGAGGACATCATCGCGAGGTCCGCCTGCATGGCAGTCAAATATTGCCCAAGCTCGTCGTGCAGTTCGCGCGCTACTCTCTTGCGCTCCTCTTCCTGGGCCTTGAGCAATTTTCGGGTCAGCTGGCGGTTTTCATTCAGCAACCGCCGGGTTTCCTGCTCGGCTTTACGCCTTTGCGTTTGCTCGCGCGACTGGATCAGAGCGAGTGCCAGGCTATGCGCGAAAGTGGTGGCCAAAACCTCGTCCTCCTCGGAAAAGGGCTCCCCGTTGAGCTTGTCACAGAGATAAACGCGGCCGTACACCTTGCCATCGTCGGCGATCGGCACCGCGAGAAGGCTCTTCATCGGCGGATGGCCGGGCGGAAATCCCGCCGATCGCGGATCACGGGTCAGGTCGTCGAGCCGCAACGACTGGTTTGTTTGAACCACTACGCCGAGCAGTCCTTTCCCTTCCGGCCAGCGGCCGATTCGTTCGATCTGTTCCTGGCTGACGCCGGTGACGAAAAAGCCGTCCAGCTTTCCGTTTTCGTCAATAATCCCGACGGCGCCGTACCGTGCGCGCAGCAGAGTCGCCAGCACGTTGATGCCGCTTTGCGCCATGTTTTCCTCTCCTTCGACATGGGCCATCAAAGCCATCAGCGTGCGGGACGCCTGATTCAGTTCGCCGAGTCGCGTCGACCACAGGCGAAGCTGCCGCTGCTCCTCTTCGAGTTCGGCCGACAGCTTTTGATAGTGATCGAGCAGCAACTCGAGCAAACGCGGACGGGTAACCGCTCCGACGAAGGCGCCGCTATCGTCCGTAACCGGCAAGATCCAGTGGTTCTCCCGTTCCATGAGAGCGAGCGCCGCGACGATGGATGTATCCCGTCCGATGGCCGGCGGTATCGTTCTCGGGAGTAGATCGGCAAAGATTCGGTGAGGCGATTGGGCGATTTCTTCACTGGTTACAAAGCCCAGAAAACGGTCGTTTCCGGAGGAAAAGACGGCGAAGAGGGCCGGCGTAGAAGTTGGGCCGAGTCTGGGGCGTTCTTCGTCAGTGACTTTGATCAGCCCGTCCGCCAAAGCGTCCAGGATGGTCGGTTGCACTAAAACGTTTCCTCTAGGTGCAATTCCGTTTCGACATCGAGGTGAAGAATTTCGGTGTCGTCCATGAAGGGCTTGATTCGCTGGAGCACGAATTCGATGAGTTGTTCCTTGGGGACACGCCGCAGAACCGCTTCGCGTACCAGAATGTCGCTGATGACCTCGTCCTCCAATTCGAGGTGAGCGAACGGATAAGTCATTAAAAGCTCCAGGGATTTTCGGATGGCTTTGCAGCCTATGGTAGCGCGGCGCCCCAACACCAAGCCTTCGTGAACGGGCGGAATCTTGAATTCTCTGATGCGAGCACGCAGGGTATATTTGGTCGTCAATTTATTGTCTTGCACTGCTGGTCTTCTGTTTGCTAGTCAACTGTTATAAGACTCCTAGCGCGGAAAAGTCACCCCTTCCGTCTAAAGAGACTTAGATTAAGTCAGCGACTCCAGAACGTAAATCTTCGGGATCGATAACTTTCATCATTCCAGGGCCGAATAGGGTGAAAATAAGCAAGGGGTTCGGTTTCTATTTTCGGGATGAACATCCGATGAAGCGTTCAGGAATCCCTTGAGCCTAAGAAGGATTTTTCGATATTAAATACCCACAATATCGCTAACGAGAGGCAATCAACAGTTCTGTGACGGCAGATGTTAATACTCATAATCGTTCGGTGTCCGCCTCGGAGTCTTCTATCTTGCTTGGATCGAGCTCTCGCAATTTAGTTTAGTGCGACCAATGGCGACTGACATCCGACGAGGTTTTGAGCGGCCTGAATGAATAGACGTCGAGCTTATTCCATTCGACATTCGAGTGAACATTCATCGTAGGATGGGTAGAGCGAAGCGAAACCCATCGATGGCGGGTTAGCCCCTCGGCTCCGCTCGGGACAGGCCCTTCGACAAGCTCAGGACAGGCTCCGCGTAACCCGCCGAATAACCTACAAAAACCAATTTTTTATCGAAAGCGACCTTGGAATCAGAGGTCGAATCATCGAAGAAAATCCGCGTTGTTGGCGGGAGCAATCGGGCAAAAAAGGAGCGGCAGTGAAAATAGCTGCCGCTCCTTTAAAGTACGAAAGCGTGGCTGTTACTGTTTTACGGCATTGAGATGGGTCATCGCTTCTTCGGCCGCTTTTCCGGCTATATCGGCATGCCCCATCTTGCCGTGTTCGATCGCGCCGTCCAGGCTTTTGATTGCCGCATCCAAGTGTGGATTGGGGTTTGCTTGATTTGCCGCCGTGGCGTGAGTTTTCGCGGCTTCCGCGTGCTCGGCCACACCTTTGGCATCGCCCTTTTTGCCGCTATCGACGGCGGCTTGGGCATGTTTCATCGCTTCCCCTTTGTGATCTTCGGCGGCAACGGCGGTGAAACCTAGCGACATTGTGAACAGGCCGGCGAGTAATCCGGACAAGATTTTTCCACGCATAACCATTTCTCCGTTAAAGGGTTGTTCTTCTTGAATGCCCCAATATGGGGCGGGTTACAAATATCACGACGTCAATTTCAAGTCCATCGTTAATACGAAAAACGGCAGCCACGAATGGAACGCCATCCGGTCTGCCGTTTTGTCGCGACAGCATGAAAACTATTTTTTGGCCTGTTTGAGATGGGTAACCGCTTCCTCAGCGGCCTGCCCTGCCATATCGGCGTGGCCCATTTGGCTGTGCTGAATCGCGCTGTCCAGACTTTTCATCGCAGCGGTCAGATGCTCATTGGGATTTTGCTGCATGGCGGCCTCGACATGGGGTTTTGCGGCTTCGGCATGTTTGCCGACGCCTGCGGCATCGCCCTTCTTGCCGCTGTCGGCAGCGGCTTTTGCGTGCTTCATCGCTTCCTTGACATGGCTTTCCATACCCTCCGTTTCGGCCTTGCCTTTTCCTTCGGTTCCGGTCATCCCGGTACCGCCGGGATAGGGTTGACCGCCTCCGCTACTTTCGCCGGTCGTCCCGCGAACGCCTGTTCCGCTTTGGCCGGTTTCGGTTTGCGACTGCGCATAATATGCGGCGCTGTCTCCGGATCGTTCTGCGGCCGCAGCCGGACTCAGTGTTTGCGTAGTTATGCCGGCAAGCAGACAAAGTAAAATTTTGGAATACATTGCTTTTTCCTCCGTGAAAAATGTTCGGACGGCTAAATCGCCGTATCAGCGGGCGTGGCACAGGCCATACCTATGCTCCACGATCATTGGGGAGCCCTTGGTTGCCGCTTTTCTCGGACGAGAACGGAATGCGGCAGGAATCAAGGGCTGATGCGCTTACTCGAAATCGCCGCTCCCGGTTTCGGGTTCGGGCATTTCTTCGGGCATCGATGGTTCCTCGGAACCCGGTGTCGGACGTTGGGGAGTTTTGCGTTGGCTCGGTTCAGAGGTTCCGCTCTCGGTGCCTCGGCGTTGGCCCGATTCCGGCGTGCCGCGTTCGCCATTCTTGCGTTTGCCCGTGCCGGACATTCCTTTTTCGTTATTCCGGCGCTTGCCGGCGCCCGACTGGCCGTTATCGTTCCCTTCCCGTCCGGCCGCCTCTCTGACGATCTCTATGACATCGCCTTTCATGGTGCCGTTTTGGAATTCTGCCTTAACGTAAGCGGCGATCCCTATGGGTCGATCCGCGGCAAGGGCCGGATTCAGGCCGAGCAATGAGATAAATGCGCCTAAAAGTAAGCCGATTAGAAATTTCGAGCGCATGGCGTGCCTCCTTTGCACCAAAGTTCGTTCCATGTTCCCGGCGCGACCGGGAAAGTCATTGTTAACACACGGTAGTTTCCCAGTCTCTAGGGAAATTTACTAAGAACCGTGGGCTAATCCTGTAACTCCGGAAAACTCGTCGAGATGAAGTAAGAGCCTTCCGGCGTTAACGCTTGATGTGGCTCTTGATCATGATGCAAGTGTTGGCCAGATAGCTGAAGTCGTTGGAGGCCAGGAAATTCAGGACCTCGGCATTCTCCGCTCCGGGTTGCAGCCACACGTTCCTTAGACCGAGATCGAGACATTGCTTCAGGACGGACAAGGTAGCCTCGGGCGGTATGACGAAATTGACCAGGGTCGGTGTGCCGGGAAGTTGCGCAAGATCCGGATATGCGGGATCGCCATCCACCGACGCGCGATTCGGGTTGACCGCATAAACTTTGTATCCTTTGCCTTTCAGATCGCGATAGATGGCATGGCCGAATTTTCGTTCGTCGTCCGTCGCGCCCACTACGGCGACGACGGTGTCCGGTGCATCCAAAAGGTCGAGCAGAGCGTCGGGTGACAATGCCGTTGTCTCACTGAAAATTACGAATCATTAAACTGCCGATCAATGGCAGGCGCTTCGGAAGCCGGCAAACGCACGACCACGTCGATCTTTTCGCCGAATGTGCGCGAGACGATCTTTCCTCCGGCTTTCTCGACATGATAAGCGAGCGGCTGAAGTTTTGGATAATCGATCCTCAATTTGAGTTCGGCATATTCAACATAGGGCACGAGGGAGGCTTTCTCCAGGGCAAGTTTGGCCGTGCCGCCATAGGCGCGGACCAACCCGCCGGCTCCCAGCTTGATGCCGCCGAAATAACGAACGACGGCGACCAGCGCATTGACGAGATCGAAGCCGGACATATGCGCGAGTATCGGCTTTCCGGCCGTTCCGCTCGGCTCTCCGGCGTCGTTGAAATGGGCGATGATGCCGTTCTCGGTCTTGATCCGATAGGCGAAGGCGAGATGGTGCGCCATCGGATGAGCCGATGCGATTTCGTACAGCCGCGACCGCAGCTGCGACTCGTCGGCGCAGGGCAGGGCGTAGCCGATGAAGCGCGAATGGTTGACGGTGAAGCTGGCTTCCGAACCTTTTTCGATGAGATACATGGATGAGAAAGATCGAACCGGTGAGTCTAATATCGTGCCCCAAACCCATCATACCGTAGCCGGCTTTAAAGCTTTAACAGAGAGACTTCCATGAAACCGGTGTTTCATCCCGCGCTGGTGAACGACGTGTTCGGCGATCCGGCGGTTTATGTCGATTTTCTGTTCGAGAAGCGTGCTCTGCTGTTCGATCTGGGCGATTTGCGAAATCTGGCGACGCGAAAAATCCTCAGGGTTCGGGATGTGTTCGTTTCCCATGCTCACATGGATCACTTCTTCGGTTTCGATTGGTTGCTGCGCCTGTGCCTAGGGCGGGAAATCCGCATCCGGTTGTTCGGGCCGGCCGGTTTTCTCGGCCAGGTGGAAGCCAAGCTCGCGGGTTATACCTGGAATCTGGTGGAAAACTACGACACCGATTTTACCTTGGATGCGACCGAGGTCTTGAGCGAAACCGAGGCGCGAAGCGCCCGTTTCCGCTGTCGGGCCGAATTTCGCCGCGAAAATGAGCACGAATGGACTATCAGGGACGGCGTTTTGCTCGACGAGGAGAACCACACCGTCCGGTTTGGCCTGTTGGATCATAAGATCCCGTGTCTCGCTTTTGCGCTCCAGGAAAAGCTGCACGTCAATATCTGGAAGAACCGCCTCGACGATCTGGATCTCGAGCCAGGGCCCTGGCTTCAAAGTTTCAAGCGCTCGGTGCTCGACGGATTGCCCGGCGATACGCCGATCACCGCCCGGCGGCGCGGACGGGGCGAAATTACGTTCCGCCTGGACTATCTGGCCGGAACCATCGCCCACATCTCGACCGGACAGAAAATTGCTTACGTGACCGATGCCGTCTATCACGACGCCAATGCCGAGCGCATCGTTCAACTGGCCAAGGGCGCCGACCAGTTCTTCATCGAAGCGGTCTTCGGCGAAGAACTCGTCGAGCGCGCCGCGCAGAAATACCACCTGACCGCCCGCCAAGCAGGCAGCCTGGCTCAGCGCGCCGGGGTCAAGTTTCCCGTGCCGTTCCATTTCTCGCCGATCTACCACGACCGCGAGTACGAACTCAGGGAGGAGTTCGAGCGGGCGTTTCGTGGCTAGACCTATTCACCCTTTTTGAAACAAGTTCCTTAAACTCTCCGGCCCGCCTCGTTTCTAAGGGATATACCCCAAATTCAAGGAGGAAACATGGCTGTCAAGCTCGCGGTCATTTACTACAGCGCCACCGGAACCACTTACCGATTGGCGCGCGGTATCGAGGAAGGGGCTGAGCAATCGGGCGCCGAAGTGCGTTTTAGGAGGGTGCAGGAGCTCGCTCCCGAGGATGCCATTGCGTCCAACCCTCTTTGGGCCGAGCACCGGCAGGAAGCTCGGGATGTGGAGGAGGCGAGCCTGGACGATCTGGTGTGGGCCGATGCCATTGTTTTCGGGACACCGACCCGCTACGGACTGCCTACCGCTCAACTCAAGCAGTTCATCGACAGGACGGGACCTTTGTGGACTCAAGGACAATTGGTGAACAAGATCGTCTCCTCGTTTACCAGTACCGCGACGCCTCACGGCGGGCAGGAAACGACGATCGTCGCCCTCAACAATACCTTCTATCACTGGGGCGCCATCATCGTCGCGCCGGGCTACATCGATCCCATACAGTTCCAAGCCGGGAATCCTTACGGTGTATCGTTCACGAGCAACAACGGGCAGCTCAAGCCGGACGATGTGGCCATGGCCGCGGCAAAATTTCAGGGCAGGCGCGTGGTCGCGGTAACGGCGCAGTTCCTTGCTGGTCAAAAACAGTAGTAAGCCGACCGGAGCCGGCTAAATGGCTCAGCGAGCGGTTGGAGAAACAGCCATGGTGAAGCTTCACGACAAGGAAACCGGCGCGTTCGTCGGAGAAATCAGCGACCAACAGCTTCAACAGTTGATGGATGTATTGGAGGAAGAAAGCTCGATCGACAGGGACTATTTCGTCAATCGAGCCCAGCTGGAGTTTTTGGAGGAACAGGGACTCGATAGAGCGTTGATCGGTCTGCTGCGGACGGCTTTGGGTAACAGGGAAGGCATGGAGATCGTTTGGGGGAAATCATGAATCGAGGGGTCGCTTGGGCGTATCGCAAGCCGCCTTCGATACGGCTGCGATTGCCGCGGTGACTTTTCAACTCATCAAATCGTGCGACTGGTGTTCCAGTTCCAAGGAGGCAGTATGCAAAGCAAAGCTAAGATTCTCGGCCACCCGGCCCATCCGATACTGATCGTATTTCCGCTCGGGTTGCTGTCCACAGGTGTTGTCTTCGACATCATTTATCTGATGACGGGTTCGCCGAGTTTTGTGACGGTCGCCTTCTGGATGATCGCGGCAGGAATCATAGGCGGGCTGATTGCTGCGCCGTTCGGCTTGATCGACTGGCTGGCCATACCGCCTAATACCCGCGCCAAGTATATCGGACTGATGCACGGTGTCGGCAATGTGGTGGTACTGCTGCTTTTCATCGCCAGTTGGTGGCTCCGGCGGAATATCGATTTCCCCGGAGCTTGGGCCTTCGTTCTGTCGTTTGCCGGTTTCGCATTGGTCTTGATCACCGGATGGCTGGGCGGCGAATTGGTAGACCGGCTGGGCGTCGGTGTCGACGACGACGCCGATCTGAACGCGCCGAGCTCTCTGCACAAAACGCACTGATCAGATGGGACCGGGTAAATCTCAATACCGGCCCTGTCGCTTGTCCAAACTCAGATCGCCGGGGCCATGGGCAAAAATGACCATGAAGCCTCCGGCGATCGCTATGTTCTTCAAGAACATGATGGTTTGCACCTTGTCGCCGAAATTAAGGTGGAAGAGCAAGGCCGCCGCGATGGAGAAACCGGCGAGGGCTAGGGCAAACCACCGCGTGTACCAGCCGATCATGATGGCTATCGCGCCTCCGATTTCCAATGCGATAACCAGCGGCAGCAGCATGCCCGGTACCCCCATCGATTCCATGTAGGTTTGGGTTCCGGCAAAACCGCCGATCTTGTTGAAGCCCGACAACAGAAAGATGATGGACATGAAAATTCGTCCGATAAGTTCTGCGTAACGAGACATATTCGCGGACATGCGGCCCCCTTTGAATTAGTGCGTACGTTGCCAGATAAGCTCTCCGTTTCGATATACCACTTTAATGCGGTGGAGTGGAATAGTGTGCGTTTCACCTTCGGAATCGGTGAGTTCGAATACGCCGGGGCGATCCCCAGGAAAGTCGATCCGTTTTAACGGTGTCACCACAATCGTCTTTTCGATGCGGTCGTAGTAGCCGATAGCGAATTCGGCCCGCGCGAAGTCTTCATCCCAGCGGATGCGGTTGAGTAGATCTCGGATGGGAAGCATCGCCGTAATCTGTCGTTTCGATCGCTCTTTATTAATCAGACCCGTAAATACCCTCCTGGTATTTCGGGCCGCCGCCCAGGCCCGGTACACGCCCGGCCTGGGCTCACGCGGCTTGTCGCCGCGCCGGGGCATCCCTGCCCCGGATTAACCCGGCCTATATTTATAGGCCGGGTTAATAGACCGTTACTCGGGTCGTGTGGCGGGCAGAACTTTCGCGGCCGATTAAAATTAAACCTGTTGAATCGAATTTAGTGAGTAACCCCATGCAGAAAGCCTTGGTCGAGGCGCTGGATCGGGCGCCGATGGGCGTTGCGATTATGCGGGATCGGCGAATTTTATGGGTGAACGAACGTTTGGCCCAGTGGTTCGAATTGGCGCATCATTTGGACGGATGGGCCCCGAAGACTGCGGAGGATATCGGGCTGGCCGTTCTGTTCGCTGGCGACGATAGGCTTTGCGTCACGCGCGGTGGCGAGCAGTTTTGGCTGCAGCGCGAGTGCGCCGCTCTCGCCGACGGCAGCGAGGCTTATTTTTTCCAGGATGTGACCGAAAACGTGCGGATCGAAACGGCTCGCGGCCGTCTTCAAGAATTGGTCAACACCCTGCACACCAAGGACTCGGAAACGGGGCTTCTGAACCGGAACGCGATTCTTCAGGCTTTGGAAGGTCACGTGAGCCGCAGCCGGCGCTATGGCAACGCCTTGTCGGTGATTCGCGTCACCCTGCAGCCGCCCCGTGGCGCATCGCTGCCGGAAACCACGCTGCGCGAAATCGCTCAGGAATTCAATGCGCAGCTGCGATGGGCCGACCAAATCGGCCGCCTCGATGAGACGGCTTTCCTTTTGATTCTTCCCGAAACCGTCCGCACCGATGCGGAAGCGCTTGCCACCAAGTTCGGCGCAGAACGCGTGGCCTTGGCCGGCGCGGAAATGTGGCGGATCGATTGCGCGGTCGCCTCCTGGCAAAAAGGAGACGACGCGCGAAAACTCATGCAGCGTCTTCATTCCGAGCCATACGGACCGAAATTATCGTGACAGCGACCACTTTGCGAGCGATAAGGCTCGGCGGACCCGGCGAGGAAATCGATCGGAAGAATTTGGCCGCCATCGTTCGGCGCTTCCAAAACCTGCATCGGCTTCAGTTGCAGCGCATTCAGGAATATCAGACGCCGCGTCAGCGGGATTTTCTCGATTTGTTGCCGCTCTTGTTTCACTGCAATCACCCGATGCTGCCCGGTTACGTCTCGTCCGAGACGCCGGCCGGCATCCAGGACTATGTTCCCGCCCGCCGGACGCTGCTCGCCGTCAGGCGGCTAACCAAGAGTTTCGAATACAAGCGGCGCGCGCTGACCGAATATCCGATCCATGGCATATACCTGATGGGCAGTGTCAGCAGTGTTGCCTATTCCAGGAAAAGCGACCTCGATATCTGGCTGTGTCATTCGCGCTCGTTGGACGAAAGTCAACTGGACGAATTGCGTCGCAAAGCGGCCGGCGTGGAAAAATGGGCCCAATCCCTTGGATTGGAGGCCCATATCTTCTTCATCGATAGCGAACGGTTCCGTCTCGGCATCGGCACCCCGATTTCTTCCGAAAGCTGCGGCAGCGTGCAGCATCATCTGTTGCTCGAAGAGTTCTACCGCACCAGCGTCTGGCTGGCCGGTCGCGCCACCGCCTGGTGGCTGGTGCCGCCCGACCAGGAGGCGCGGTACGGAGAATATCTGAACCACTTGAGAGAAAAACGCTTCGTCAACGAAAACGATTTCATCGATTTCGGAGGGCTTGAATATATCCCGCCCGACGAATTTCTCGGCGGCACGCTGTGGCATTTGCACAAGGCGATCGATGCACCGCACAAGTCATTGCTCAAGCTATTTCTGATGGAGAGTTACGCCAGCCAGTATCCCCACACCCGATGGCTCTGCGCCCGGTTGAAGGCGGCGGTGTACGAGGGGAGTCTGGATGACCGCGAGCTCGACTCATATATCCTCATGTATCGGGACGTCGAGCGTTATTTGTTGGCGGGGGGGGAGCGCGAGCGGCTGGAGTTGGCGCGGCAATGCTTTTATCTCAAGCTCAACGAATTGGTGAGGTTTGGCGGGGGCACGGAAGCGGAGAAACGCCGTCGGCAAGAGATTTTGACCGCCATGGTCCACGCCTGGGGATGGCCGCGTCAACGCATCCGGGATCTGGACGAGCGGCGTCACTGGACCGTGGTCAAGGCTTTGCAGGAGCAAAAAGTCATCGGCTACGAATTGACCCGGAGTTATCGAACCGTGAGGCAGTTCGCGGCGGAGCATTCCGAGATCGGAGGTCCGGCCGGAGAGGAAATCAAGCTTTTGGGGCGCAGACTTTCCGCCGCTTTGGAGCTTAAACCCGGTAAAGTGGAAAGGCTGAGCCTCGATAGCGGCGACTGCATCGAACCTAAAGATTTCTCAGTGCACGAAGTCCGCCTGGCGGACGGCGAAATGGGATGGATCTTATACTCCGGACGGGTGGCATCTGCGGATGCGGGCAAGGCGCCATATCTGAAAAAGGCGCGCAGCCTGGTCGAGCTTTTGGCCTGGCTGTCGTTCAACGGACTTTACGATCGGAGCGCCAACCTCTTTCTGGAAACCGTCGAAAGCGCATTGACGCTTTTGGAACTCAAGAACAATTTGCGTGCGTTGAACCGTTTTCTCGCGTCGCACCAGAGCGAGCCGGAACATCTGGACGACTACGGCCGAGCCCCGCGCGTGATTGCCGCAGCGTTGTTCGTCAACCTGGGGATCGACGTCGATGCCGAGCGCCGCGACGGAATCAGACTGGCCAGCGATCGTCATGATGCGCTGAGTTATGGCTACGAGCGGACGAACCTGATTCATCAAGTCGATGCCGTCATTTTGACGTCGTGGCGGGAAACCCTGGTCAAGCGTTACCAGGGTTTGGTCGGATTCCTCGATTGTCTGGCGGATCTCATCAACGAATCGCTTTCCAATGAATCGCACGTCGAGTGCTTCTGTTTCGTTGCCGGGCGGGCCCGAACCATCGCCCTGAGAGTTCAGGAGCTTTATCGGGATTTGAGGGCGGCGTTTTCGAGTCCGGACCGATCGCTACGCTATATCCTGCGGGGCGGTTCGGAATTCTACCTATTCGATAATCAGGGAACGAGCGTCCGTTTTTGGGGTGTACCCGATGTGGATCGCTTGTATAGCGAGCTGTCCGCTCCCCGATCTATGTTTTCGCCGGTCATTTTCGACCGCGCCGCCCTCGAAAATGACCCTTTGCCTTTGATATACGTCCATAATCGGCCGGGAGTTATTCAAATCTTTTGCCAACCGGAATCCGCGCAGGTAAAGGTTTACATTCTGGACGAGCGGGGTTCATTGTTCTACCGTAGCCACGAGGCGGTCGGACCCCAACTCTTGCTAGGGCCTTATGCCTCGTTTCTCAGCGACATCTTGCAGCGCTATGTACTGGCTGCCGGCGGGATCGAATATTACGTGGTGGAACATCAGGCGTCCGGAGGCTACAGCGTGAAATCCGCCGGTTTCCAGCCCAACCCGGCCAGTCGCATGCTGGAAATTCGAGTATTCGCTCAAGAGACCGCGCCTGGCCGCGTGGCCTACACCATTTTCTGCAACGACTCGGAATTTTCTTCCATGGATGCGGGACAGGACGTATTTTCCATGGCGGCGGCCGATATCATGCGGCTTCGCCAGAGCGGGGAACGCTATCCCATCTATATCACCGACATCGACCTGCCGCTTTCCATTCTGGGCGTGGACACACCGGAAGAGCTGCAAACCGTTCACTTTCTCAAATTCAAAGAGAAGGTCGAGGAACGCTTGAATGCCTGATTATCTGTTATAAAAAAAAGTGTTTCTATTCTTTTTTGTAATTTGAATCCCGTCTAAAATGGGCCGTTTTTCAACGGCAACGATCTTTCCCGAGGCAAAAAAACGGTTATGGGTGGACAAGCTTGGCTCGCGGTCGGCGTGGTTTTGGGGTGCTTAAGCTTGATGCTTTTCACGTCCGCCGCGCCTGAGCTGATACTGCTGGGCGGAGTCGTGATGCTACTCGTATCCGGTGTACTGACGCCGGATCAAGCCTTGAGCGGTTTTTCCAACGAAGGCATGATTACCGTCGCGCTGATGTACGTGGTGGTGGCCGGTATCCGGGAGACCGGTGGCGTCGATATGCTGGTCCAGCATGTGCTCGGGCGTCCGAAGTCCCTGCGGGGGGCGTTGCTGAGGCTGATCGTGCCGGTCACGTCGGTTAGCGCCTTCATGAACAATACGCCCTTGGTGGCTGTTTTTCTGCCTGCCGTTCTCACCTGGGCCAAGCGCCTGCAAATTTCGCCTTCGAAACTGCTGATTCCGCTGAGTTACGCGGCGGTCGTCGGCGGAACGATCACTTTGATCGGCACCAGCACCAACCTGATCGTCAACGGGCTTCTACTGCACAGCAATAGGCCGGGGCTAGGATTGTTCGACATCGCCTGGGTTGGTATTCCGTGTTCGATTCTCACGATGATCTACATTTTGTTGTTGGCGCCCAAGCAGTTGCCCGAGCGCAAACCCGCCAGCGCCGTGTTCGAAAATCCCAAGGAATATACGGTCGAAATGTCGGTCGAGGACAATGGAGCCTTGGTGGGTAAAACCATCGAAGAGGCCGGTCTTCGCCATTTACAAGGGCTCTATCTGGTCGAAATCGAACGTGGCGATGAAGTGTTGGCGGCGGTCGGACCTTACGAGCGCCTCCAGCCCGGCGATCAACTGGTTTTCGCGGGCGTGAGCGATTCGGTGGTGGAATTGCAGCGGATCAAGGGTCTGCTCCCGTCGGCCGATAAGTCGTTTACCCTGGAGGACAGAAAGCACCGCGAGCGCGTATTGGTGGAGGTAGTCGTTTCGCCGCAATGCGCGCTGGTAGGCAAAACCATCAAGGAAGGCCGTTTCCGCATGGTCTACGGCGGCTCGGTGATCGCCGTGGCGCGCAACGGTCAGCGTATCTCCGGTAAAATCGGCGAAATTCGCTTGGAGCCGGCGGACACGCTGTTGCTCGATGTCCGCCCGCCTTTCCTGGAGCGGCATCGGAATTCCAACGATTTTCTTCTGATAAGTCAGGTATCCGAGTATTTGCCGGTTCGTCACGAGCGTGCAGGCATGGCCTGGTTGATTTTGGCCGCCGTGGTGCTGAGCGCTTCTTTCGAATGGTTGAGCATGCTGAAAGCGGCCCTGCTCGGTGCGGCCGCCATGCTGCTGACGGGGTGCTGCTCCGTGCCGACCGCCAGGAAAAGCCTGGACGGTCAGGTGTTGCTTGCCATAGCGGCTTCGTTCGGTCTCGGCAAAGCCCTGGAGGTATCCGGTGCGGCATCGGGAATCGCGCAGGGTTTTCTGAATCTCGCCGGAGACAATCCGCTTTTGGTGCTGGTGCTGTTTTATTTCTTGACCGTCGTGCTGACCGAACTGCTCAGCAATAATTCGGTAGCGGTATTGATGTTTCCCCTGGCTTTGGCCATTGCCGACAAACTGGATGTCAGTTTTTGGCCGTTCATCGTTGCCGTAATGGTCGCGGCGTCCATGGGCTTTTCTACCCCGATCGGCTATCAGACCAACTTAATGGTTTACGGTCCCGGCGGTTATCATTTCAGCGATTTCGTTCGCTTCGGCGTTCCTTTGAACATTCTGATGGGGATCGTGGCGCTGAGTATCATTCCCTGGGTGTGGCCGTTTCATCCATAGCACCGGCCGCACGTTTCATTCGGTTTTTTCTCATGACGTTTCGATACATCTCTTGTCTGCTGATCATCTTAAGCTTTACCGGCTGCGAACGAGCGGCCGAAACCGAGCTTTCCGGGGCGATTCAGGGTACGACCTACCACATCAAGATGGTGATGGATAAGGTCGAGGCGGCGCCGGAACAGGTCAAGACCGACGTCGAAGCCGTGTTCAAGCTGGTCGACGAAAAACTGTCGAATTGGCGCGAGGACTCGGAAATTTCCCGAGTGAACCAGCAGAAAACGACCGACTGGATTTCGGTCTCTCCGGAAATCATCCGGCTGGCGGCGATCGCGAAGGAGATCAACCAGCGCTCGGCAGGCTGCTACGATCTTACGGTAAAGCCCTTATTCGATCTGTGGGGTTTTTCCAAGCACGAAAACCGGGTGCCGGAACAGGGCGAAATCGACCGGACCTTGGCTCATGTGGGCATGAGCAAATTGGAAATCGATGCGGAAAACGGGCGTATCCGCAAATCGGATCCCGAACTCACCATCGATTTGTCGTCCATCGCGCAGGGCTATACCGTGGCCGCCGTGGCCGATCAGCTCGAAAGCCGGGGGATTCACAATTATCTCGCGGAAATCGGCGGCGAGATGAAGGTCAAGGGGCGCAAAGCCAACGGGGCGGCTTGGCGGGTGGCTATCGAAAAGCCCACGCCGCTGGTGCGGGAGGTCCAGCGCATTCTGGACATCCATCAGGAAAACGGCGCGGCCGTGATGACGTCCGGTACGTACCGAAACTTTTTCGAGTCGGGCGGGCAAGCTTACTCCCATATCATCGATCCGAAGACCGGTCGTCCCGTGACCCACAATCTGCTGTCCGTCACCGTTCTGCATGACGATCCGACTTTGGCGGATGCCTGGTCGACGGCTCTGTTATGCGTGGGTGAAATCGAGGGAGCCCGGATTGCCGAAACGGAGGGACTTAAAGCCCTGTTCATTTACCGGGACGGTCAGGAACTCAAGGAGCATATGAGCAGCCAATTCATGAGTGCTCCCGCGCCTTAGTTTTTTTAGATCCCTGAGCCCCGCCGCTTCGGTTCGGAAGTACGTTCCGTGCGCGGTTCGGCCATCATGTGCTCGCCGAAATAATACAGGATGTGCGAGGCGCCCAGGTAAACCAAGGCGAAGACGAAAATCTGGCTGATGGGCAGGTCGTTGAGCATGGCGTACAGCTCGACGCCGCCTGCGGTCAGAAGAAAGATGAGTCCCATGAGCAGCGCTTCGATGCGGCTCCCCCGGCGATAACGGAAGTACCACAGCACTATCTGGCTGATCAATAGATAGCCGACGACGATGAATAGGTTGTTCCGCATAGGGCCGTAGAATCCCTCCGCTTCCGGAATGACGAGGTTGAGATTGCCGAGGACAGCGATACCGCCCAGGATCGACAACCAGACGGCAAAATGGAAATTGAGGGTGATCGCGCGGTTCATGGATTTTTCCGATCGCTTGTTGAATGGCTCGTTCCTTCGAGAGAGCGGGAAGGCGATGAGTTCCCGACCCTGTCAAGACGGTGGAACCACGTTTGCTGTATCGTTGCGGCCGCGTCGTTTACTCGGGTTCAGTGTGGTTTTTTCGTAATAGAGCGGGAAGCACGATCAGGAGGCCGAGGAGCGTAAAGCTGAGAATCACTTCCGGCGACCAGATATCTTTGATGTCGCTGATTTCGCCCAAAGCCTGTCCCAAGTTGACGTAAACGAAACTGCCGGGAATGACGCCGATCAGCGTGGCGAGGAAATAGGTGCGGGCAGTAATGTTGGTTACGGCCGGCGCCAGATTGACCAGCCAGAACGGAAAAAGCGGAACCAGTCTCAGGAAAAGCAGATAGCGGAAAGCGTCGCCCTCGAATCCTTTCACGATTTTCGTAGCCATCGGAGACTTCGACAATTTGGCGCGGGCAAGGTCGGCAAAAACGAAGCGTGCCGCCAAAAACACCAGCAAAGCGCCCAGGGTCGACGCGATCACCGTCACCAAGGTGCCCAGCCAACGTCCGAACAGCAAACCCATCGTCAGCGACAGTATCGCTCCAACCGGAATGCTGAATGCCGTCGAAGCGACGTAGAGGGATGCCGAGGCGAGCAGCATGAGTAGGTAATGCCGCTCGGTAAATTCTATGAGCCGATCACGATTTTCCTTGATGAATTCGAGGCTAAACCATTGATTTCCTCCGAGAGCGAAGAAGGCGGACAGCACGGCGACGAACAGCAGGACCAGTCCGATTCTGCCGTAGAAGCGCTTTAGTTGGTCGGGCATGACGCGTTCTCCGGGGGAAGCCGAGGTCAGTATACAGGCGGTCGGAGTAACGCGAAAATTGGGCGACAGACTGCTTCGCCGAGTCCGTTTTCAAGGAAGCGCTACTGAACTCGACGGGCATTCGCGAACCATTTTTTTCAGGCGCGATGGCCGAAAAGAATGGTATCCGTGTTTCCGCCGGCCCGCCCGGCGGTCGGGCAGGCCGGCAAGTGAAATTACCGCTTCATTCCGTTTTTCAGCGCGTTGAACAGGGCATTGCCTGCAACCGTGTTATCGCTGCCTACCAAAACCATGATCATCAAACCGCCGTCCGTCTTCAAACATTCAACCACTCCGGTGATATGTTCGCTCCATGAGCGGACCGAGTCCTCGTCCTTGCTGATTCTGCCTGCTTTCTCGGCGTTTAATATCGATTCGCCCTTGTTGACGCAATCGGCTTGACTCATGGTTCCTCCGT
Organism: Methylocaldum sp. 14B; assembly: GCF_002005105.1. Lineage (GTDB taxonomy): Bacteria > Pseudomonadota > Gammaproteobacteria > Methylococcales > Methylococcaceae > Methylocaldum. The sequence goes on from NZ_MSCV01000001.1 coordinate 75,898, forward strand.
CCAGGTGATCCCACCACATGCTGGGTGCTGCTGCGGAGGCGTTGAAGGGCAGGCTGCTCATCAACAAGCAGGCGAAGAAGGGAATAACGAAGTTTCTTGTGGACATGGGAAAATCCTCCTTGGTTCTGTCCGGTGAGGGCCGAATCGGTCGGTGACCCTCATTCCTAGAGACTTATTAACCCGGCCTATAAATATAGGCCGGGTTAATCCGGGGCAGGGATGCCCCGGCGCGGCGACAAGCCGCGTGAGCCCAGGCCGGGCGTGTACCGGCCTGGGCGGCGGCCCGAAATACCAGGAGGGTATTTACGGGCCTGATTAATAAACCACCACCGCCCCGGCGGTTTCTATCCTGGGCAGCATTCGCTCGGCAGTCTCGGGAAGTATGCGGCGCCTTGCCTAGCATCTTAATTAAGCCACCGAGGAGTATTTCATTGCAATGATGAACGCTCGTTCTATTGATCAAAATTCTTGAGGAATAGATGACTGAGACCATGGATCGCATCGTTATTGACGGTTCCTACGGCGAAGGCGGCGGGCAAATTCTTAGGACCACGCTCTGCCTGTCCACCATTACCGGCCGTCCGGTACGTATCGAAAACATCCGTGCGAGGCGGAAAAAGCCGGGATTGGCTGCCCAGCATCTGACGGCGGTGTTTGCGGCGGCTAAGCTTTGCGATGCCGAGCTGAGCGGGACCGAATTGGGTTCCAGGACTCTGACGTTCACGCCGCGGACAAAGCCAAAGGCCGGCGACTATCTCTTCGATGTCGCGAAAGCGAGGCAAGGCGGCAGCGCGGGAGCAGTGTCGCTGGTACTACAAACGGTGCTGCTGCCTTTGGCGTTGACCGAAGGCGGCTCACGGGTCGAGTTGCGGGGCGGAACGCACGTGCCCCTGAGCCCGCCGTTCGATTATCTTCATGACGTGTGGCTCCCTTATTTGAAGCTCATGGGCGTACGCGCCGAACTCAGTCTGGAACGATCCGGCTGGTACCCGGTCGGAAAGGGTGAAGTGCTGCTGGAGACGAGAGGAACCGGAGTAGGAACGAGAAAGAGGCTGCACTCTCTTAATGTGCCGGATCGAGGCGAACTCGTCGAGATTTCCGGCCGGGCGCTTGCCGCCAATCTTCCCGAGCATGTGGTCAAACGCATGGCGGACCGAGCAGAGACCATACTGCGACGAAAAAACATGTCTTGCGAGATCGACGCAGTTTCCGTTCAGGCGGCCTGTCCGGGGGCGGGGATTTTCCTCGTCGCGCGCTACGAGCGTTCTCTGGCCGGTTTCAGCGCCTTGGGCGAGCGGGGGAAGCCGGCGGAGCAAGTCGCCGAAGATGCCTGCGCAAAACTGTTGGAGCACCATCATACGAATGCCTCGGTGGACGAGCATCTGGCGGATCAATTGGTGTTGCCTTGCGCTCTGGCCGACGGCGAGTCCGTTTTTTCGGTAGATCCGATGACCCGGCATCTTTCGACCAATGCGTGGGTGGTGGAGCGTTTCGGTATCGCCGAAGTCGAATTGATATCGACCTCGGCCACCGCCGGTTTGGTGCGCGTCTTTCCGAATCCGTGAGTACCCGCTATGCCCGTCCGTAACGCCGACATTGCCGCGATCTTCGGGGAAATCGCCGATCTTCTGGAAATCGACGGTGCGAACGTGTTTCGGGTCCGCGCCTATCACAACGCGGCCCGCATACTCCAGGAACTGGGCAAGGACGTTCGCGCGATGGTGCAAAAGGGCGAGGACCTGACCGAATTGCCGGGCATCGGCGCCGACTTGGCCGGCAAGATCAAAGAAATCGTCGACACTGGCCACTGCAAGACGCTGGACGAGCTTCACAAACGGCTGCCGCCGGCCATCGCGGAACTTTTGAAAATCCCCGGATTGGGTCCAAAGCGAGTCAGAGCGCTCTACCGCGAACTCGGTATTCAAACTCTGGCTCAGCTTCGGCGTGCGGTACGCGATCATCGAATACAGGCACTTCCCGGCTTTGGTGAAAAAACCGAGATGCACATCGCCGACGCGCTGGAGGCTCATGGTGGCGGAGCCGGGCGTTACACGCGCGTCGCCGCCGAGCAATACGCGGCGCCTTTGCTCGATTATTTGAACGGGGTTCCCGGCGTCGAGCGGGTTGTGATTGCCGGCAGCTATCGCCGTGCCAAGGAGACGGTGGGCGATCTCGACATCTTGGCGGCGGCGGAATCGGGAAGCCCCGTAATGCAGCGTTTCGTCGAGTACGAGGACGTTGCGGAGGTTTTGTCACAAGGTCCCACGCGCGCCAGTGTGTTGCTGCGCGGCGGACTGCAAGTGGATTTCAGAGTGGTTCCGGCGGAAAGCTACGGCGCGGCTCTGCATTATTTCACCGGCGGCAAAGCGCATAACATCGCCATTCGGCATTTGGGGCAGGAGAGGGGCCTAAAAATCAACGAATACGGGGTGTTTCGAGGCGACGAGCGGGTTGCGGGCGATACCGAAGAATCGGTCTTTGCCGCTGTGGGATTGCCCTTTATCCCGGCGGAATTGCGGGAAGATCGGGGCGAAATCGAAGCGGCCCGAGCGGGTCGTTTGCCGAAGCTGGTCGAACTGTCCGATCTCAAGGGCGATCTTCACGCCCATACCAAAGCATCGGACGGTCACAATACTATCCCGGAGATGGCTGAAGCCGCGAGAAGCCATGGCCTGGAATATCTCGCCATCACCGAGCATTCCCGCCGGCTGACGGTAGCCCATGGGCTGGATCCGATCCGCTTGCTCAAGCATATGGACGAGGTCGATCGGCTGAACGAAACCCTGGACGGCATCGTTCTCCTCAAGGGCATCGAAGTAGACATATTGGAGGATGGCGATCTGGATTTGCCGGACGATGTGCTCAGCCGGCTCGATATCGTCGTCGGTGCGGTACACAGCCGATTCGATCTGCCCCGGAACAAACAGACCGAGCGGATTCTTCGCGCGATGGATCATCCCTATTTCACCATTCTGGCGCATCCCTCCGGGCGATTGATCGGTCGCCGAGAGCCCTATGATGTCGACATGCTTCGCATCATCCGCAAGGCCAGAGAGCGAAGGTGTTTTCTCGAGCTCAACGCTAATCCGGAGCGCCTCGATCTTGCCGATACTCATTGCAAATTAGCCAAGGACGAGGGTGTGCTGATCAGTCTCAACTCCGACGCGCACAGCACCCTGGACTTCAGGAATCTGCGCTACGCCGTCGGACAGGCCCGACGCGGCTGGCTGGAGTCCCGTGACGTGCTGAATTCCCGCAGCTTGAAGGAACTGCGTCTGCTGCTTCGCCAGACCTTTTAGCGTCCGAAACGAGGCGCATCGTCTCCCGAAAAGTGAGAGCTCATGACAAAGCGGTTGAACTTTTATCCATAGGGGCGGTCACAACGATTAAGTGTCAGGAACGACGCGAACTACTCATCTCCTCCCTTTGAGTAGTGTCATTCGCCCGGCATCCCCCCCAAGCCGGGACTTCGCTCCGAGGTATGTCCCCCCATTTGCCTCGGAGCTTTTTCTTTTTATGGGGCTTTGGCCTCTTGCGATTGAGGTATCTCCAGCCAGCGGTCCAACACGGACCAGGCTTCCTCCAATCCAAACCGCTTGAGTGCCGAAAAGAGCTGAAGGCTGACCGTTAATCCCTCTTGCGCGTTCAATTCGGCTTCAACCTTGCGCAAGGTTTGGAGCGCAGCCCCCCGGCTGAGTTTGTCCGCCTTGGTCAAGGCGATGTGCAGCGGAAGCTTCCAGTGATGGCACCACTCGATCATGCGGTGATCGAAAGGCGTCAGAGGATGGCGGATGTCCATCACCAGAAATACCCCGCGTAATGATCGGCGCTCGCTGAAATAAGACTCCAGAGCCTGGCGCCAGTTCTTCTGGATCGCCTCGGGTACCTGGGCATAGCCGTAGCCGGGGAGATCGACCAATCGTCTCTGACCGTCCACTTGGAAAAAATTGAGCATCTGGGTCCGCCCCGGCGTTTTGCTGACCCGCGCCAGCGATTTCTGCTGCGTGATGACATTGATCGCGCTCGATTTTCCGGCGTTGGAGCGGCCCGCGAAGGCGATTTCGAAGCCTTCGTCCGGCGGCGCATTTTTTACGCTCGGCGCACTCGTCAGGTACCGGGTATTTTGATAAGCGGTTTTCATGAGAATCGAATCGGGAAAGCTGTTGACTTTTGTAGTCTACCTGTATTTGATTGGCGCTCTAAAAAACGAGCCGCAGGTCGGCGTGAGAGAACTTTATTTGGTTTGCCAGAGCGAGGAGTCAATGATGGGGAAGTGTGCATTATGGGTTTGTTTCATTTTGTTGAGTGGTCATTCCCTCGCTTATGCTCAAGGAAATGCGGCGGCAGGAAAGGAAAAATCGGAGCCCTGTGCCGGTTGCCATGGTGACGACGGAAACAGCAATGCGCCTATATTTCCCAAGTTGGCCGGTCAGCATGCTTCATATCTTGCGAAGCAGTTGCACGAATTCAAAAGCGAGAAAAGAGCCAATCCGACCATGACCGCGATGGCTGAGCCTCTGTCCGACGCGGATATAGACGACATCAGCGCTTACTATGCCCAGCAAAAGACCACGCTGGAAAAGGCAGAGGCGCCTAATCCGCTAGGAGAGACGATTTACCGCACCGGCAATGCCTCGTCCGGCGTTCCGGCTTGCGCCGGTTGCCATGGCCCGGACGGCGCCGGCAATCCGTCCGCGAAATTTCCTGCTCTGCGCGCCCAGTACGCCGCTTATCTCGAAAAGACTTTGAGTGATTTCAAGGCAGGTGCTCGAGCCAACGATGCAAATTCTATCATGCGCGCGATCGCGGCTAAGTTGAGCGACGAAGAAATTACCGCTGTGTCCAGTTATACGTCGGGATTACGATGAGATCCGCCAGTCGAAATCGCTCATTTTTCGGTATTGTCGGCACATTTTTTATGGTTTTCGGTTTAAAATCCCTACCATTGGGCGAGTCCGGGCGAAAGTTCGGCTCGATTCTCGATCATTTTTGCGGTTCGGATCATTTCAGAGCGGAGCTTGTTTAATGAAATCGGCGTTGAGTTTGCTGGCTTGCTTGGTGTTGTTTTCGGCTACGGCTTTTGGAGCGGCTAAGGCGGAGGAGTTCAAACAAGGCGTCGATTACGAGTTGGTGAATCCGCCGCAAACAACTGTCGATCCCTCCAAGGTCGAGGTCATGGAGTTCTTCTGGTATGGCTGCCCCCACTGCTATCACTTCGAACCGGATTTAAATGCCTGGCTGAAGAAGAAGCCGGATAACGTGGTTTTTATTCGACAACCTGCCGTTTTCAATGCACGCTGGGCGGCTCACGCCAAGGCATACTATACGGCCGAAGCGCTCGGGGTACTCGATAAGGTCCATGCCGATTTGTACGACGCCATCCAAAACAAGAAGCAAGCTCTGGAGAGCGAGACGGAGTTGGCCAAGTTCTTCGCCGACCATGGCGTCGCCGACGGCGATTTTCGCAAGGCCTATAAATCGTTTGCCGTGGATACGAAGATGAGGCAGGCCGAAACCATGGCGGCGCGCTACGGTGTGACGGGAACGCCCAACGTCATTGTCAACGGGAAATACCGAATCGCTCCTCAGCAGGCCAAATCGTTTCCTCGGATGATCGCTATTATGAACGATTTAATCGAAAAGGAATCCAGTGGGGCAAAGGGTGCCCAATAATTGTGTTTACATGAAAGAATCAACATTATGCAGCCGGGGTTACCGGCGAGCAGGTTGGGGGTATCGTGTCACTTAGTACTGTCATGACATCTCGGGCTGTTGCGAGTTCTTTGGAGGCTACCGCGCCGATTAACAAGCGGCGTGTCAGATTCGCAAGTTTCAATATTCAAACGGGCATCACAACGTCCAGTTATAGGGACTATATCACCGGAAGCTGGCGGCACATCTGGCCCTCTCAGAAGAGACTTCCGAATCTGATTCGAATCGCTCATCTTCTCAAGCCTTTCGATATCGTTGGTCTTCAGGAAGTCGACGGCGGCGGCGCACGCAGCCATCACATCGTTCAAACCCAATATCTCGCGGAAACCGCCGGTTTTGCCTATTGGCACAACCAGGTCAACCGACGCATCGGCAATCTGGCCCTGCACAGCAATGGGCTGTTGAGCCGCATCAAGCCCGACTTCATTCATGACTATAAGCTCCCTGGCCTGCCCGGTCGGGGCGCCTTGCTGGCCCGCTTCGGGGCGGTGGGCGACGATGCGTTATATCTGTGTATTCTGCATCTGGCGTTGAGCAGGCGTGCCCGGCTCAAGCAGATCGCGTTTATCAGCGAATTGATCCGCGATCTGTCGTATGTCGTTTTGATGGGAGACCTGAACTGCGAGCCGAATTCGCCGGAGCTCAATCTTTTAACTTCCGCAACCGAGCTCTGCGACCCGATGTGTGAGTTGAAGACATTTCCGAGCTGGCGCCCGCATAAAATGCTCGATCACATTTTGGTAACGCCGAGTCTTCAAGTGACGAATGTCCAGGTGATCAATTTTGCCTGCTCGGATCACCTGCCCATCGCGATGGAAGTCGAATTGCCCGATCAGTTGGCGGTCGCTGCCTGAGAGGCCGCACCGGAGGTAGGTCGGCAATCCCTTGTTGCGGGCTATGTGTGCATTTTGGATGTAAGCCGCAGGTCGACAGCAGGTTTGTCGGCACAGGATTGCCGACCTACGACTTATTTTGGCCTGACTTCTGGGGGGCGTGCCGAGTTCTCAATTCGCACCGCTGCGGCGAAAATTGTACTAGCCCATCCCATCCGCACCCGAGACTGTCGCATTCATCACAAATAGTCCTTCGTAAGCTCGCTCGTCTTTCTGGGTGACGGTCAGCGTCAGCAGACTCCCGCAATAGCCGAGCCAGCCTCCGGCCGAGGCGAAGCCGCCCGCGACGCGGTAAATTCCGGGCGTCAGCGACAGGAACGGCAACGTTAGCCGTAACTGTCCGCCAGCCGGTTTAAGTGAACCCCGGTTGCCCTCCATTTCGGAATAGATGGAAGCGAGCAATATGCCGGTCTGGGTCCAAAATTGGAGCACTAAGCCGGCGGATTCCACCGGTACCGCGGCAGCATAGCTCAGTTCAAAATCCACGGATTGCCCGGTGAAAACCTTCACGCTGTCCGTGTTTTCCTGTCCTTTGACTGCTAACGTTCGTATCGAAGCCGCTCCGGTAAAATCCGCCGGCATCTCGGGAGCGTTTTCCAACGGCTTGAGTTGCCGATTGAGATAGCCTATCGATTCGTAATACTTGAGAAACAGCTGGTCGGTTTCCCCGAACGCCAGCGCCTCGCCATCGAAGAGGAGCAGGCAGCGGTCGGCTACATGCCGAATATTCATTTCCGAGTGGGATACGAACAGAATCGTCGTCCCGTTGTATTTAAGGCTGTTGAGCCGCTCCAGGCAACGCAACTGGAAGGCGACGTCGCCAACGGCCAGGACTTCATCGACGAGCAGGACATCGGTCGGGACGCAGGTGGCGATCGAGAATTCGAGTCGTGCGTACATGCCGTCGGAATAATGCTTGACCGGCGCGTCGATCGACTTTTCCAGTCCGGCAAAGGCTACGATGTCGTCCAGTTTGGCGTCGGTTTCCCGTTTGTCGAGTCCCAGTTGCGCACACTGGATATAAATGTTTTCCCGGCCGGTCAGCATGGGCTGAAGCCCCGTGCCTAGGCGGATCAAGGACTTGATCTTACCGCGCATGGCTATGCGGCCTCGATCGGGCCGGTAATCCCGATTCACCAGTTTCAGCAGCGTGCTCTTTCCGGCTCCATTGGGGCCGATGATTCCGATGCATTCGCCGACCCGTCCGGCAAAGGAGACATCGCGTAACGCCCAAAACTCTTCGCTTCGCAAACGCTCCAACGGTTTCAGGCGGAGCATGCTCCGGGATGCGTCTTGGAAGCCATAGAGCAGATCGGCTTTCAGTGACCGGCGAAATTTTTTTCCGACGCCATCGAACAGAATTGCTGGCTGAGACACGGTTGGTCTGGATTGTGAAAACAAGTAAGGCGTCAGCGATTAAAGGCTTGATGTAAGGCTGTAAACGCGATGCTTAAGCCGGCTGTCCGTTTAGTGCGTACGGCAGGGACCCGGTCCGTAATAGCGTTTCAACCATCGACTCAACCCGTCGAGGCCGGGGAAGAGCATCCGTTCGGTGACGTTGTCCTGATCGAGTTTGTCCCGTACTTCCCATTTAATTTCTTTCGGGATGATGATGCGGTAATAAAGGGCTGGATGATTCAAAAGAAATTCGCTGAGGACCAAGGTTGCGCCGGGCATTGCCGACATGATCGCGCCTTGGTTGACGATGCGGGCGTCCAGCGACGGCGGCTCGAAGAACAGCACGAAGCGGCCATTCTCGGCCAAGCGGTCGAATTCGTCTAGAGACTGGATGAATTCCAGCATTTCGACCGAGAACAAAAATGCGGATTCGCGGTTGAGCACTTCGCGAAGCTTTTCCGGCAACAGGGATCGGGCCTCGACGACATTGATGCACCAGATCGCAGCATCCCGGTCGTAATATTGCTCCTCGGCAGTGGCAAAATGCACCGCGACCTTAGGCGAAATGGTCCAATCCAGAAGGCGGGTCGGTAAGCCGTAGTGCTGAGCAACGGCCAACTGCACCCAGAGCGTTTCCGCCGGTATGGATCCGGGCTCCGCATATTTCCGGAAGCCCCGCAACATCGGCTTCTCGACGTTGATGTAATCACCCCCGAGCCGCAACAGGCTGTTTTCGAGTCCCCAAGAGGCGTCGGCCAAGCCTCGGTAGACGAGATCCGATCGATAACGTTGAAGAGCATTTTTCGGGATGTCGTACAGAGCCCGCATCAGCTCGGACCAATTCGCAACTCGAATGTCGTTCATGACGTTTTCCATGTCGGGGGGAGCAGGCGATGGTCAAGAGATATCGATTCGTATCGTAGAGCACATTCTAGTTCGATGTACCGACTATGGGGTACACTTCCTTACGCCCATCTTGCAGATCGCTTAGGGCACCTTGGTGTAGGGCGCATTAGCTTTAGCGTAATGCGCCGAATGGGACGGCTCCCCATGCGGCGGAATACGCGAGTACGCTACTCCGCCCTATACCAGCTTCGACAGGGCTCAGGACACGCATCGTTCTTCGCAGGCCCAGCCCATCCTATACCGGCCATCATTGGAAAGCGGAAAGCCGCACAAAACAGGATTCCACTAAACGGCCGGAACAATAGCATGCCGCGCTTGTGTATACTCTACGAAGCAGCAAGATGCGTGTGTCTCAACGGGGGGAATCCGGATGGCTGCTCTGTTGGTCGCAAAACACATCTCTTTTACTGAGCCGCGCTCGAAACAAGCTCTTCCTCCACCGGCTCCATAGCCTCCCCGGACGGATTCTGCTCGATCTGAGCGACCACTTCGCTGGAAGCGAACATCAATCCGTTGCGATAGTAATGGCAGGCGGCGGCGAAGTCGTTTTGCTGATGCAGCACGTCACCCAAGAGCTGGTAGGCTTCGACGCTGGGTTCCACGTTGAGGCTTTTTTCCAGGTAGTCTTTGGCCTTATTCCAAAGCTTGCAGTGGATGGCGAGTTTGCCCAGTACCCTGAACAGAACGGCATCTTTCGGATGCGGTCCCAGCCAGGTTTCCGCATGCTTGAGCTGCTTTTCCCGGTCGGATAGCTGGATGCAACCGTAGAGAACTAGAAGGGTCTCGTCCCACTCGTCGCCGAGAGCGCGGCGCAGCTCGTCCTCGATTTCCTCGCCGGCACCGGCTTCGATCATGGCGGCGAAATAGAGGGACTGAATTCCCGTGGATGCGCGAATGTGCTCGGGAACGGTCGCCCAAACCTCCCGCAAGGCGGTAACGTCGCGAGATTCGGATTTTTGTCTGATCAGAGCGCTGTAGGTTTCCGTTTCGAGCAGTTTGACCTCCGCTTCCATCAAAACCTTGTTCTTGTGCAAGGCGGGAAGCAGGCTGCGCAAACTTTCCCAATCTTCCATTTGGGCATAGGCTTGGTGAGTCAGCCTCAAGACAGCGGCGTGGCTCGGGGCGATCTTGTTCAGATGAGTCAGAGACTCCAACGCTTCCTCGAATTGCTTGTTGGACAACTGCAATTCCGCGCGGGTCAGGCCGACCGCTAGCTCCGACTCGGGCGCGATTTCACGGGCCAGCTTCAAATATTCGTCCCGCTGTTCGACGGCGCCTCGTGCATGTGCGGCCCGTGCGGCGGTCAGATAGTTGATGAGCGGCGCGCCGCTGTCTGCGGCATGGCGGATCAGATTCCGCTCCGCCTTCTCCCAATTGCCCTCGGCCGTTTCGATGAGCCCTGTGATCAAGGCTTCCTGGGAACGCTTGTTTCGAAGTTCGCCACCGCGCTTTTTGAGGACTTTGGGAATGCTCATCGCCTGCAAGACGACGCGGACCAAAAAGTAGAACAGAACGAAAGCGACGATCAAAGTGACCAGGATCACGAGTAGCGAGGATTCCAGCACCCAGCGATCGTAGCCGATGATGACATAGCCCGCGTCGCCGGCGATCAATCGGCGGTGAACGAAAAAGCCCACTCCGACGGCGATCGAGACGGCGATCAGCACATAGATGAAGGCTTTTTTCACGGCTGTGCTCCCGCAGGTTGTGCCTCGCCGGATTGCCTTTCCCCAGTGGCCTTCGTCTCGGCCTGCTCGGCTTCCAGACGTAGCTTTTCGATGTTCCGCAAGAGAGTTAACGACTTGCTGATATCCGGGAATGGCATGCGAATCGGCTGGTCCGCCAGTGCGCTGATTTCCGCGGCGACCTCCTGGGTTTTTTTCGCGTCGGGATCGAAGTGCTCGTTCAGCCACTCGCGCGCGGAGGCCAGATTGGCTTTGTACATCTCTTCGTCGCCTCGGAGGAGCGCCGCTCGGCCCGTTTCCAGCTTGAGCAGCAGAACTTGACGTAGCGCCTCCGCCTGTTCCGGATGGAGAACGGCATTTACCGGCCGATCGGTGCGGCGTATCGTTACCAGGTCCTTGATATTGTCCAGCGCGGAACCGAGCGGCCCTTCACCTTCAGCCCCCGCGGCGGGTTCGGCCGTTTCGGGGGTGTCGTCGTGTTCGCTGACTTTGCCCGCATGGGGTAAGAACAGGGGAATATCCTTGGCCTTGCTTTCAAGAGCCAGCAGTCTGGAGGAAAGTCCTACGATATCCGGAGCGTTGAGCCGCCGGAGAGTTTCGATTTCCTCGGCCAACGCTTCCCGGACTTTGAACACCGCCGGATCGCCGCTGTCGTGCAGGCGCTGGTCCGCGGCCTCCATGGCAGCAATTACGGCTTTCACGTCGCCGATCAGGTGAAGTTTTTGGTTGGCGATGCTCAGAAGGTACTCGGCGTCCGCTACCAACAAATCGCCACGGGTCTTGTTGAGCTGTCGTTGGATGCGCTGAACCGATTCATTCAGTTCGTTCCGCGTCAGGTTCAATCTCTCGTTGAGCTGGGCGGACTGATCGCCGATCAGCCGCTCGAATTTTGAATCCTCCGTCGTCACCTGGGATTGAAGGGTGGCGAGCTGGGAGTGCAGTGTGGCCATCTCGGATTGCATCGCGCTCAACTGCCGCGTGAACTCCATGATTTGCTGGTCCTTGCTGGTCAATTGGCCGCCCAGACCTTCCTGCTTGGAGCGTAGCTCTTGAAGAAAGTACCAGCCCCCGGCGGTAAGACCCAGTATGCCGAGCAAGATGAGATAACCGATCCACGCGAAGCTGCGGGATTTCTTGGGGGGGGCGGCAGATGTCTTTACGGCCTCGGTTTCCGCTCCATTGGCGGGCTGGCCGGTGGCCGACATCAATTCGTTATTTACGTCAACCAATGCTGTATCCCCGTAGTATTGAACCTTAATAGCTTTTATTGGAGAAAGGACTCGAAATCAGCGGGCCGATTATCGGCTGGCCGGGCGGTCTTGAGCGGTTCTCTTCGTTTCGACATGACGAATTATCGTCTCCGCTATGGCTTGATCGCAGGCCGGCTCCGCACTGATCACATGACGCCAGCCTTGATCGCGAGCCAGTTTTTCGACGCGCGAGCCGATCACCACGAGCGGGGTATGCTCGGCGAACTCGTGTATGGCCTCGCCCAAGAGCTGCGTAAGATTATTCAAAGCCTCTCCGCTGGTGATGGTTACAATGTCGATACCGCCTTGGCGCCTCAGGTCAATCCAATAACCGATATCCGTCGCGGGAAGAATTCTGCGATAAACTTCCGCGTAAGCAACTTCCGCACCACGAGCCCTGAGTGTTTGCGCAAGATGCTCCCGTCCGCCTTCGCCCCGGACGATCAATATCGATTTGCCGGATACATCAGTCATTTCCGGCGACGCCAAGAGCGACTCGCTATTAAACTGCGGTTTAGGTATCAGGTCTACCCGAATTCCGGCCTTGGTCAGCGCTTCCGCAGTAGTCTGGCCGATAGCCGCGATTCGCGCCGGCCGCGGCGGATTGAACGACCCGCCGTGAATCGCCAGAGTGAAGCGGACGGCGTTGGGGCTCGCGAATATCAACCAATCCCACCGGTCTTGCCGCGATAAAAGTTCCGCCGCTGCGGTAGGATCGCCGACAGCGACGATTTCCAGCAACGGCAGCCTCATTGCATGGCCGCCGGCGGCTTCAATTAGAGCGCACAGGCCATCGGCTTGTTCCCGCGGTCGGGTGACCAATATGCCTATGCCGGCTAGAGGGGCATTCGTCGAGCTTGCCATGTCAGGCATAGAGTGCGTTCAGGATGCGATCGGCCCCGCGCGATAATAAATCTTCGGCCAAGGCTATCCCTAAGTCCTGCGGATCGGCGTAAGAACCTTCGATTTCGCCTTGAATCAGTGATCTTCCGTCAGGCGTGCCGACCAGCCCACGCAGTCTCAGATGTTCCCCGGACAATTCCGCGTATCCGGCAATGGGCACCTGGCAGCCACCGTTCAGGCGCTCGTTGAGCGCTCGCTCTGCCGTGACGCAGATAGCCGTTTCCTCGTGGTGCAATGCTTTTAGACACTCGTTCAGCCAAATGTCATCCCGGCGGCATTCGATGCCGATGGCGCCTTGGCCGACCGCGGGGAGGCTGGTCTCAGTCGAAAGTATTTCCGTAATCCGATGGCTCAGGCCGAGCCGTTTCAATCCCGCTGCAGCAAGGATGATGGCGTCGTACTGCTCGGTCTCGAGCTTATTTAGGCGGGTGTCGACATTGCCCCGAAGATTGAGCGTTTCGCATTCGGGGAGACGGACCTTGATCTGGCATTGCCGGCGAAGGCTGGAGGTACCGATCTTCGCGTGCGGAGGCAGCACATCGAAGGACGGGTAACGCAGGGAAACAAAAGCGTCGCGGGGATCCTCGCGCGGCAGAATGGCGGCGAGATGCAGGCCGTCGGGCAGTTCCGCCGGCACGTCTTTCATGGAGTGGACGGCCAGATCGGCCGTTTCTGCCAGCAGCCCCTCCTCCAGTTCCTTCACGAACAAACCTTTGCCGCCCACCTTGGCCAGCGGGGCGTCGAGCAATTTGTCGCCGCGCGTGACCATTTTCACCAATTCGACTTCGATATCGGGGCATGCGGCCCTCAGGCGCGCCGCGACGTGTTCCGCCTGCCATACGGCCAGGGCGCTTTTGCGGGTGGCGATGCGTATACGTTGTGGCATCAGTATCGACCGTGCGTAAATTAAGCCATTGTATCAAATCAGCCGTCCTCACCAATCGTAGCGAGTTGTTTTAGCTGGCTTCTTACGGAAGGCTGGTGCCGACGGCTTATTTCCAAGGTCTCGGGGATGCCGCGCAGACGAAGCGCCGTGCCGCCGGAGGACGATTTTTCCAGTGCGACGATATGGTCGATTGCCACCAAGGCGTTGCGGTGAATCCGAATGAAGCTCTTTCCGAATTCTTCTTCCAAAGACTTCAACGAATCGTCGATCAAGGTTTCTCCGTCGGGGGTCCTCACCGTCGTATATTTTTGCTCGGCGCGGAAATAAAGCACCGTGTCGACCGGAATCAATCGTATGTCGCCATGGCTGTGGATGCATAAATGGCTACGGGTCGATTGTCCGGCAGGTAGGGCGGTCTCGAGTTTATTCCACGCGGTTTCGGTAAATCGTTCCGCCCTTCGCAAGGCGGCGGCCAGACGGTCCTTTCGCACCGGCTTGAGGAGATAATCGACCGCGCTGACCTCGAATGCCTCCAATGCATGTTCGTCGTAAGCCGTCGTAAAGACCACGGCCGGCGGCTGAGGCAATCGGGCGAGTTCGCGTGCGGTTCCGATGCCGTCGATCCACGGCATTCGGATATCCAGCAGAACCGCATCCGGCTGGATCTGAGCGGCGAGCCTCAAGGCCTGTTCGCCGTCGGCCGCTTCTCCGACGACGATCAATGACGAGTCGATCTCGCCGAGCAAATCCCGCAAACGGCTTCGAGCCGGCGCCTCATCGTCGGCGATCAGGATTTTCATGATTCTTCGGAAGATAAGGAAAGACGATTCGAACTTGGTAGCAATTGTCGACCACGCTGGTGAGGAGACGCGCCTCGCCCGGAAAACAGGCTTCGAGACGAGCGCGGAGATTGGCCAGAGCTATCCTTGCACCTTGGCGCGAGCGGCGCGCATCCGCTTCCGGCAGAGTGTTTTTTACCGTCAGAACGAGATGCCGTTTCGTGAGTTGACCGCCGATCTCCACTTTGCCGCCACTCTGAGACGGCTCGACGCCGTGATAAATCGCATTTTCCACCAGCGGCTGAATGCTCAGGGGAGGGATCAGTGCGTCCTCCGGAGCGTCCTTCAGACGCCAGTCGATGCGCAGACGTTCGCCGAGACGCTGCCGCTCGATGTTGAGATATTGGCAAGTCAGGCCCACTTCGTCTTTCAGCGCCACCCATTTGGTCTCTTTCTTGAGTACCGCGCGGAACAACTCGGCCAAATCCAGCAGAAGTTCTTCCGCCATTTTCGGATCGTTCCGAGTGAGGCTGGCGATGGTGTTGAGACTATTGAACAGAAAGTGGGGGCGCATCCGCGCCTGTAGTGCATCGAGCCGGGCTTCACCTTCGGCCCGGATTTGCAGACGCCAGCGCGATTGGATATAGAGGTAGCGCAGCCAGGCCGCCGTAATGAGACTGCTGGCCCCGAGAATTTTCAAATAATAGACACCGTCGAGGTTTTCAAAGGAAATGGCATGTCCCGGATTCAACGGGCCGTCATGGCCTAGCCAGGCAATCAGAAATGTCGCGGTCTGGATGACGGAGAAGGTCGCCACTCCGCACCAGAGGGCGTCTAGTCGGGCGAGCCGCGAGCGAATACTGCAAAGGACGACTCCGCTGGTCAGCGCGATCCAGACGATGAATAGCGAGCGCAGCCCCAGGTCGGACCAGAAGCCGTAATCGGACGACGAATCGGCGAGCGTCAGAACGAAAGCCAGTAATTCGGCCGAAACGACTAGCATCAGGGCGGTCGAGAGGCTGCAAAAATCGGGAAGAAAGGACTCGGCCGCCCGGCTGGTTGCGGCCCCGGTACCGCGGATGGTCGGCGATGCTTCCCGTCGGCCGGAACTGTCCTTAGGCCGTATAGACTTCACTTGCTCGGTTTTCCGCCGCTGCATCAATGATCAATTGTCCGACGAATGTTCAAAAAGTCAGGCTGTGGAGTTCGTTGCTCCATAAGAGTGTAGAGGTCCGGGAAAAGCTTGCTGGAGGAAAACATCGGAATTTGCTGGATAAGTGGCTCGAAGCGGTCGAGAGGGGCGGTCGCAAGCGTCCTGAACGGCATTTGCGATAGGCTTGCGTGCTGCGTCCGAAACGATGGCGCACAGGCTCGCCTTGCTTTTGGATACACTCAGTCCAGTCGGCGCACTCGCCGCTTCCAAATAACACGATCAGGACGGCGAGGACTGCTCTGTGGTACCGTTATTGGGTTCCGCTATTTTTTACGGGCGTGCGGCACCTGGTGCCCAAGTGGCCCGTATCTTGCCTTTCGGAAAAATTTTTGTATCTTACGCGCGCTATGACTCAACTCATTCAAGTCGAACAACTTTATCGCTATTACGGCGATCACTGCGCCGTCAACAACGTTACGTTCAGCCTGGAAAAGGGCGAAATTCTGGGATTTCTCGGCCCCAACGGGGCGGGCAAGTCGTCCACCATGCAGATGATCTGCGGCAATCTCGCGCCTACCTCCGGGCAGATCCTCATCAACGGGATCGACATACTGGACAATCCCAAGGAGGCCAAGCGGGAACTGGGCTATTTGCCCGAAATACCACCGGTTTATCGGGAGCTGACGGTGGACGAATACCTGGACTACTGCGGGAAACTGCATCAGATTCCCCGGGAAAAAATCCCGACAGCGGTCGATAGCGCCAAAGAACGCTGCGGCTTGACTGACGTCGGCGAGCGATTGATCGGGAATCTGTCGAAGGGTTATCAGCAGCGGGTCGGTATCGCCCAAGCCATTCTCCATTCCCCGTCGGTCATCATTCTCGATGAGCCGACCGTGGGGCTGGACCCGATCCAGATCCGGGAGATTCGCGAACTGATCGGCGAGCTCGGCAAGCAGCACGGGATTATTCTCTCGACGCACATCCTTCCCGAAGTCCAGGAATCCTGCACCCGCGTGCAAATCATTCACAAGGGCAAGCTGGTGCTCAGCGACAGCATCGAGGGCCTGGAACAGCAGATGCGCGCGTCCAGCGTGGTGCTGGAAACCCGTTTAGGGGCCGATCTCATGAAGCTTTATGCCATCGACGGCGTTCAAAAGATCGACGACCTCGGCGAGCGGCGCTATCGAATCTTTCACGACAAGGACAAAAACCCGGCCGAACGGATCTCCGAAGCTGCGGTATCGCTGGGTTGGGGACTGCTGGAACTGACCCCCGAACGGCGCAGCATGGAAGAAATCTTCATAGACATCACCCAACACACTCCCGTTATGGAGGAGCAAGCCGCATGATGGCCTTAGTCATCGCGGGGCGAGAGCTCCGCACGCTGTTTCTTTCGCCTTTGGCCTGGTCGATCCTGGGCGTGATCCAGATCATTCTGGGCTACATGTTTCTGGCGCAGCTCGACTACTACGTGATGCTGCAAGCCCGCATCGCCGGCATGGAGGATGCGCCCGGAGTCACCGACCTGATCGCCGTCCCGCTGTTCGGCAATGCCGGCGTCATTCTCCTATTGGTGACGCCGCTCCTGACGATGCGGCTGATCAGCGAGGAGCGCCGCAACCGCACGCTGAGCCTTCTGTTTACCGCTCCGGTGTCGATGACCGAGATCATTCTCGGGAAGTATCTCGGCGTGTTCGCCTTCCTGCTCATCATGGTCGCGATGATCGGTCTGATGCCGCTGTCGCTGCTGGTCGGGGGCGGACTGGACATGGGCAAGCTGGCGGCCTGCATCATCGCCCTCGTGTTGCTGCTGGCCGGGTTTGCCGCCGTGGGGCTATACATGTCGGCGCTCGCCAGCCAGCCGACCATCGCCGCCGTCAGCACGTTCGGGGCATTGCTGCTGCTGTGGATCATCGACTGGACCGGCAACTCGGCGGGCGGCGTGCTCGAATATCTCTCGATCCTGCGCCATTACGAGAGTTTGCTGAAAGGTCTGGTATCGACGACCGATCTGATTTACTTCCTGCTCTTTACGCTCACGTTTCTCGTTCTGAGCGTCCATCGTCTGGATAACGATCGCCTGCAAAAATGAAGATCAACCGCAAGACGCACCTCGAACTACGCCTGCAAAACCTTCTCTTCACCTTGCTGTTTCTGGCCGTCGTCGGCCTTGTGGCCTGGCTGAGCACGCGCTACACGGCCCAGTTCGACTGGACCGCGGGCGGCCGCCACACTCTCTCCGAGGCCAGCCGCAAGGTCTTGGACCTGATGAAAGAACCGGTAACGATTACCGCGTACGCTCGGGAAAACGCCCAGCTGCGAAACCAGATTCGCGATCAGGTCGGACGCTACAGCCGTTACAAGAACGATCTGACGCTGAATTTCGTCAATCCGGATACTCAGCCCGATAAAGTCAGGGAACTGGGTATCACCATGGACGGCGAAATGATGGTGGATTACCAGGGCCGCACCGAAAAAATTCAAAACGCCGAAGAGGCCACCTTGACCAATGCCTTGCAGCGCTTGGCCGTGGCCAAGGAACGGCACGTGGTCTTCCTCGAGGGTCATGGGGAACGGTCGCCGCAAGGCCAGGCCAACCATGATCTGGGCCAGTTCGGCGAAGAACTGGAGCGGAAAGGCATCACGGTGTCGATGGTGAATCTGGCGGTGACGCCCGACATTCCGGACAACACCAACGTGCTTGTCCTGGCGGGGCCGCGAGCGAACTTCCTTCCCGGTGAAATTACGCTGGTCCAGAACTATGTGAAAAACGGCGGAAATCTGTTGTGGCTGACCGACCCCGGCGAACTGCATGGTTTGGATCCGCTCGCCCAGCAGCTGGGAATCAAGTTCCTGCCCGGAACCGTGGTGGATGCATCCACCCAGCTCTTCGGCATAGACGACCCCACTTTCGCCCTTGTCGCGGAATATCCGGCGCATCCGATCACGTTCAATTTTCAGACGATGACGCTATTCCCGGCCACGGCGGCGCTGGACAAAAGCGCAGACGGAGATTTCCAGCGGGAACCTCTGCTCAGCACTCTGGCTCGCTCCTGGACCGAGACCGGAGCGATCGAAGGAAAAATCCAGTTCGACGCGGACAAAGGCGAGCGCAAAGGCCCGCTCCAGATCGGTTACACCTTGACCCGCGAGATAAAACCGACGGATAAGACGGAGCCGGCCGCTTCGGCAAGCAAGTCCGAAGCAAAGCCGTCTGAAGCTAAGCCGAACGAAGGATCGAAGGCGGAACAAGCCGGACAACCGGAAGCCGGGGCGGCCAAGGATGCTGGTGAAAAGCCGTCCGAACAGCGAATCGTCGTGATCGGCGACGGCGACTTCCTGTCGAATGCCTTTCTCGGCAACGGCGGCAATCTGGATCTCGGCCTCAACATCGTTCATTGGCTGAGCCAAAACGAGGCTTTGATCAATATTCCAGCCAAGACGGCGCCGGACCGGAAGCTGGAACTGTCGCCCGTCGCTTCCGGCGTGATCGCCATCGGTTTCCTGATCGCCTTGCCCGCCGGGCTGATCGGCACGGGAGCTGCCATTTGGTTTAAACGCCGGAGACGTTAATGAAATCGAGACTGATCCTGAATCTAGCGCTATTGATCGTCATAGCCGTCCTTGCCGCCGTTGCATTTTTCGAGCCCGGCAAGGAAAAGCCCGAGACTACGCCTCTCGCGGCTATCGACGAAAATGCGCTTACCGCCATCACCTTGCAGAATAAGGACGCCATCACCTTCGAAAAGCAAAACGGGCACTGGCGCTTGACCAAGCCGTTTTATGCCCCGGCCAACGACATTCGCGTCCGGCAGCTGATCGGCATCGCCGAGGCCAACAGCGAAGCGCAGTACCCGGTAAGTGCCGAGGACCTCCCCAAATTCGAGCTCGACAAGCCGAAAGCCACGTTGATTCTGGATGCGACCACGATGAAGTTCGGCGGCTCGGATCCCATCAACATGCGGCGTTACGTGCAAATCGGGGATACCCTGCACCTGGTCAACGACGATTTCTTTCATCACCTCACCGCATCCGCCACGGATTACGTGGACAAGAAGCTCCTGCCCGAAGACGCGAAAATCAAAGAGATTTTCATACCGGGCTTGAAAGCTACCTTGGGGCAGGACGGCAAATGGATTCTGGAGCCGTCGGCCGAACCCAATCAAAGCATTTCGGATCTCCTCAACGCCTGGAATACGGCGAGAGCCATCGATGTGAAGCGGGTGGAACAGCCCGCTCAAGGCGATGTAATCCGAATTACCCTGGCCGAGGGCAATCCGGTCGAGTTCTTCATCATGCAGCGGGAGCCGGATCTCCTTCTTGTCCGACCGGATCTGGGGCTTCAGTACGAAGTGACCGGAAACGCCGCAAAACAGCTGCTCAGCCTGCAAAAACCGGAACTCAAGCCCGAGGAGCCGAAACTGTCCCCAGCCGAAGACGAGGAGACCGAGGAAGAATCTCCAGCGGACGCGGAAGAACAGCAAGAACCGGCAGAATCGGCAGAGCCGGGCGAAGAAGGGGAAGAGGCGGCGGACTGACGCTTCTTCAAGCTGTCGGACGCTGCCCGATAACGCCGCCATGCCCGAACTGCCGGAAGTCGAAACCACGCGGCGCGGCATTTCGCCTCATCTAACCGGGCAGACCGTTCAGGCGATAGTCGTTCGCCAGCCTCGGCTACGCTGGCCGGTTCCGCCGGATCTGCCGGAAAAGCTCGATTGTCAGACCATTCGGACGGTCGAGCGCCGAGGCAAATACATCCTGATCGGCACAAACCGCGGAACGCTGATCGTTCATTTGGGCATGTCCGGAAGCCTCCGCATCCTCGCCCCGGACAGCCCGCCCAGAAAGCACGACCATCTCGACTTCATCCTCGCCAACGGAACCTGTCTCCGCTTCCACGATCCGCGCCGTTTCGGCTGCGTCGTCTGGACGGAAGACGATCCTTCGACTCATCCCCTCCTGGCCGAACTCGGGCCGGAACCCTTAAGTGAATACTTCGATGCGCCCTATCTTCATGGAAAAGCACGGGGCCGCAGCGTGTCCGTCAAATCCTTCATCATGGACAGCCGCATCGTGGTGGGTGTGGGCAACATCTACGCCAACGAAGCCTTGTTCCGGGCCGGCATCGATCCGCGCCGACCGGCCGGCCGCATAGCTCTGCCTCGCTACGAAAAACTGGTCGTATCGATACGGGAGGTCCTTTCCGAAGCGATAGAACAAGGCGGAACCACGCTACGCGATTTCGTCAACGAAACCGGAAGTCCGGGGTATTTCCAGCAAACCCTGCAAATTTACGGACGGACCGGCGAACTATGCCGCCGATGCGGCGAGCTTATCCGAACGCAGCGGCTAGGGCAGCGCTCAACTTATTGGTGTCCGAACTGTCAACATTGAGATACGCGATCGTGCATTGAGAACCGTGCGCTCGTTCTTCCGCGCAAGGAAGATTTCGTAGCGCATACGTACCGATATCTCTCGAATGGAAAGGAGACAGCCCATGCAAATCGGTATGATCGGTCTGGGGCGAATGGGTGCCAACATGGTGCGCCGGCTGATGCGGGGCAATCATTCCTGCGTGGTTTGGGACAACTCGCGAAAACCCGTTGAGATGTTGGCTTCGGAGGGTGCCATAGCCGCCGACAGCCTGCGGGATTTGGCGGACAAACTGCTCAAGCCGCGCGTCGTCTGGCTAATGATTCCGGCGGGCTTCGTCGACGATTTGATAGACAAGCTTTCGCCCTTGCTCGAAAGCGGAGACATCCTGGTCGACGGCGGCAATTCTCACTATCGCGACAGCATGAATAGAGCGCTACGCTTGAAGCCGCGCGGCGTCCATTACCTCGATGTTGGCGTCAGCGGCGGCGTATGGGGCCTGGAGCGGGGTTACTGTCTGATGATCGGCGGCGACGAGGAGCCCGTTCGAAAACTGCATCCGATTTTTCGGGCTTTGGCACCGCCCCAGGATGCGGCCCCGCGTATTCCGGAACGCGAAAACACCGGGTTGGCCAGCGCCGAGCAGGGGTATCTGCATTGCGGTCCCAATGGAGCCGGCCACTTCGTCAAAATGGTTCACAACGGCATCGAATACGGTCTCATGGCCGCTTATGCCGAAGGCTTCAATATTCTGAAGAACGCCGGAATCGGCTTCGAACGCCAATCCCATGATGCCGAAACCGCGCCCTTGCGCAATCCCGAGTATTACCGTTTCGATTTCGATCTGCCCGAGATCGCCGAATTGTGGCGGAGAGGCAGCGTGGTTCGGTCCTGGATGCTCGATCTGGCGGCATCGGCCTTGCTGCAATCACCGGATTTGGAGAGATTCTCGGGACATGTGTCCGATTCCGGCGAGGGGCGGTGGACGGCGTTCGCCGCCATCGACGAAGGCGTCCCCGCTCCCGTGTTGAGCGCCGCGCTGTTTCAGCGGTTCTCGTCCCGCGGACGCAGCGAGTTTGCCGACAAGTTCCTGTCCGCCTTGCGCTGGCAATTCGGAGGACATCAGGAAAAATCGTGATGCGAGCGACAGCGCGACTTGGCGGATTGGCCAGGCCGTTTGCGATTGGAAGGGACCGACTAAAGGTCCGTTTGCGATTGGGACAGGATTCCCGACCTACTATCCCCTGGACCGCTAAACCGATCCTGAAGATGCTCTGGCTCCTTGGTGAGCCGCTCGACGGCTCAATGTAGTGTGGCGGGTGGGACCGCAGGCGATCCGGGCGGCACGCCGCAACCATGTCTCGCCTCCTTCGCAAAGTAGGAGGCGAGAAATACGTTCAATCGCGCGGTGCGTGTGCGCCTGGGAGATCAGTAAGGACTCTGGCCGGTAACATTGCCGGCGGGGCGGTAGTTGCAGACCCACACTTGGGCGTTGTTGGTGCAGACTGCATAGCCGCAGCCGACTTCGGTGGTTGCGGCCCACACCAACTGGGTATAGTGGCCGCACATCCTGCCGGGGGCGCAGCTGTTGGTCTCGTAGTTGTAATTGGCCTTTTCGGCTGCCCACGAATTGACAACCTGAGCCGGGGTAAGCTGCTGCGGTTCGGTGCGGCCATCGGACCACATCACCGGGCCGGCCCAGTAGAGGTTTTCACCCAGTTCTCCCTGATCACTGGCAGGGCTGTGGGGCAGTTCGCGCGGACAGCCCTGCTGCTCCAGCGTGGCGGCGTAGTCGGTGGCGATGGTGGCGAGCTCGTCCGACCAGACGAGCGGCGGCACCCCGTCGGCGGAGCGCACCTGATTGTGGGCGGTGATCGTGGCCACGGCATCGGCGGGCTGAGCAGCGAGGCCTGCGCCGCTCCACAGGATTAAGGCGGAAATGATGAAAGGCGGGTTGCGAAAACGGCACATGACGTACTCCATTACGTGAAGGATGATTACCAACCGTACCGCGACTTGGTCGTTGCTGGGCACGATTCATCGGTGATATCTGGCTTGTGACAGAGGGCAATCACGGATGTTCCGATCAGTGACGGAATTATCGCGTCTTACTCCCCGTGATGCCTTGCGTCACGACCGTCGGCTGCTATCCGAGCGCCGATTCGGTGCGGGAGGGCGTGACGCTCTGAGCGTTACATCAAACGAGAAAATGCTCTACATCACAGCATTGCTAAGAGCACGAAGAACGAAGCTGCTCTGAATCTCCCTGCGTCGACGGCGATTGAGCCAGGATGAGATCCCGCAGCGAACGGCGGGCCGAAGCGGTCGTCGCCGAGGCATTTTCCAAATCCTCTGCGATTTTCGCGAGTTCCGGCAACGTGAAAGCAGCATGGGACGAAAGGGCGGTATCCTCGCGTTTCGTGCGCATGGCCGTCAGAATGTCCCAGACGGTAATTCCGGCGATATCGCGGGCCGGAATGAAGCTTTCATCGCCTTTTCCCGCTTCCACGACCAACCCGCCGGCCTGCAGTATGTCCAGGCTGTCTTTCACCGTTTCCCACGGCAGCGACAGACGCTCCGCCAACTCGTCGATGGTCCAGGGCTTATCCGCATGAACGAAACGTTCGCCGACCAAGTACATGACGGCGAGTCCGACCCTCTCTTTCAAGCGGTTGCTGAGCTGAAAGAAACGGCTTTTTCCCAGCACGTAATGGGGATGCTGGAAATAAAAGGCGGCTTGCCCGCCCAGCAAGAGGATCAGCCAGCTGAGATCGAGCCAGATCATGAACAAAATGACGATGACCAGGCTCGAATAAATTGCGTGGTAACTGGTCGAGCCGACCACGAACTTGGCGAACAGCAGGCCCGCCAGCTTCCATACCACGCCGCCCACGGTACCGCCGAATAACGCGGCTCGCCAAGGTACCCGCGTGTTCGGAATGTAAATGTAGACGAACGCGAACGCCACGATGATCATCAAATAAGGGAGGAGCTTGCCGCCCAGATAGAACAGGGTGCCGAAAGGTTCTTGGGCGATCAGTCGTCGGACGGCGCTGGCATGGGGCATCGAGGCCGTGAGACCGATGGCCGAAAAAATCAGCACCGGACCGAGCAGAATCACGCTGAGGTAGTCGCTGGCCCGGCGGGCGAAGCTGCGGGCCTGTGTGACTCGCCAGATGTGATTGAATGCGGCTTCTATTTTTTCCAGCACCGAAATAATGGTGTAGATGAGCACCGCCAAACCGACGAAGCCGAGCACGCCCACGTTGACCTTGGTCACGAAGCCGAGAATAGCTTTCGTCAAATCGCCCGCCTTATCGCCCAAAGGAGCGAGCATTTGCAGCAAGAACGGTTCGAGCTGATTGTTGATGCCAAAGGCCTTCAGGAGCGAAAAGCACAGGGCGAGACCCGGCACGATGGCCAAAAGCGTGGTGTAGGCGAGACTCGTGGCGCGATAATCCAAGCCTTCGCTACGAACGGCTCCGACTAGCGCTTTGATCCAGGCGGACACCAAAGCCGCCAAGCCGCGGAGCCGGTGGAAAGAGTCGAGTTTTTGGCGCGACTGCTTGATGGGGTTGAAAAGCTTGATTTGCATGCTGACCACGATCTTTATTAGGCATTAGACAGTTTGGAGCAGCCGGAAACAGTGATATGGCAACTGGCCGCGGCAATATTATCGTGCGGATAGCCGCCGTTCTGCTCGCAGTCATGCTGTCGCTCGTACCGTCGTCGACACTCCGGCAGCCCCCGGAGCGAGATTCGTCCGGCGACGCGATGCCTTTTTCGTCTTTCTCGAAAACGCTGCGAAAAATTGCGGACAGGTTTCCGGGGGACCGTTCCGACCGGTCCTTGTCTTTTCCGTTCGATCACGGGATTCATCCGGATGTCCCCACGGAAATCTGGGAGTTCACCGGCCAAATGAACACGCCGGACGGTCACCGTTACGGTTTTCTACTGAGCTTTACGCGGCTCGGTCTTCAACCGGAACAGCCAGAAAGGCCATCGGCCTGGGCCACCCGCGACGTGTATCGGGGGCTGTTTGCATTTCTCGACGCGAGCAACGGCCATTATCGGGCATCCGAGCGTTTTGCAAGAGCGGCACTGGGCATGAGCGGGTATGATCCCGTCTCCGGGCTGGTCTGGCTGGACGACTGGAAGCTAAGGGTGCCGCTGGGAGAAACCACGTCTTTCGCCTTGCAGGCCGACACCGACGGGACGCAACTCAACCTCCGATTGGAGGCCCGAAAGCCCGCTGTCGTGCCGGCTGGGCAAAGCTTCCCGGCTGCTGCCGGAGGCCGTCTTCGCGCATATTTGCTTAGCCGTATGGCGATATCCGGAACGATTCGGTTGGGCGAGCATCGACATAAGGTAACCGGCGAGGCCTGGCTCAGCCGCAGTTGGGGAAAACTAGCCCCGCCGGGCGGACAACTGGTCCTGAACCGCTATCAATTGCAGCTCGACAATGGCCGTGAGCTCCTGCTTTTCCAGCTGAGGCGCAAGGACGGCAGCGCGCCGCCAGTGTCGAGCGGGCTCTTGATCGAATCCGATGGCCGCGCTGTTCCGATTTCCGGAAACGACGTTCGGCTCGAACCGGCCACTTACTGGTCTAATCCCTCGGGAGTTCTTTATCCGGTAGGCTGGATCGTGAGGCTGCCGAAGCTCGAAGTCGAACTGCGCCTTTCTCCCTTAGTCGAAGATCAGGAAATCGTCCGGTCCGTTCGCGCCTGGTCCGGCGCGGTCTCGGTGTCCGGAGCCGGCCCTCGCGGTAAAGCGCTTTCGGGGCGGGGTTTCGTCGAATTGGCCGGCTATTGACGGCTCGATTCCAAAATAAGAATTGTTCCGCTAAAAAAACCAGCTTGTGAGTCGAATATGCCGAATGCCAAAACATCGTCCGTCGCTTCGATCGTCTTTACGGCTTTCTTGCTGGCGGCCTGCGAATCGAGGGAACGGACGAACGCCGTCAGCTATTCGCCCGCCGGCCCCGTTCCCGCCGAACAGCAGCGCCCAGGCGATCCGAACAAAGGTTACGAGGCATTGCTCAACGCGCCGTACATCACCTGCGGCATGCCTTATTCGGCTTACAAGCAGACGGCCTCCCCGCCCGACCCGATGACCTTGATTCCGGGAAGACCCGGCCGGAATGCCGAGTTGCCCTATTATCAGACTGGGTATACGACGCCTCGCGGCGTGGAGCTCGTGGTGAACAATTGCCTGTCCTGTCATGCCGGTTTCTTCGCCGGAAAGCTGGTCATCGGCCTAGGCAACGAAAATCTCGATTTCACCGAGGACCGTACGGCTGCCGCAGAAGGCGTCGGCGCATACGTGGAGGACGAGGCCGAAGCGGCGGAATGGCGGCGCTGGGCGGACCGAATCCGTGCCATTGCCCCTTACATGATCACCGACACGATGGGCGCGAATCCGGCCATCAATATGACGTTCGCGCTGATCGCTCACCGGAATCCGGAAACGCTGGCATGGTCGCCGGAACCGCTGATCGAGCCGCCGCCGAAATCGGTCGCGCCGGTCAGCATTCCGCCCTGGTGGCGCATGGCAAAGAAGAACGCCTTGTTCTACAACGCCGAGGGCCGCGGTGATCTCGCACGGGCCATGATGGTGGGCGCCATATTCTGCGCCGATGACGTCGATACCGTGCGAAATATCGATGCCTACGCGCCGGATATTCTGGCTTATTTCGCATCGCTCAAACCGCCGCCGTGGCCTTTCGGTCTCGACGGCAAGCTGGCCGAACAGGGGCGCGCCGTATTCGAGCGAACATGCTCCGGCTGCCACGGTACCTATGGCGAACAGCCGATTTATCCCAATCTGGTGCTGAGACTCGACGAAATCGGCACCGATCCAGTGTTGGCGCAACACGCTGTCGGCGGCGCATCGGACCGGTTCATCGCATGGTTCAACGGCTCCTATTACGGCGAAACGGCTCGCGCCGCCCCGGCGCCGGGTTATTTCGCTCCGCCTTTGGACGGAATCTGGATTACCGCTCCTTACCTCCACAACGGATCGGTGCCGACCATCGAAGCCTTGCTCGACAGTTCGAAACGGCCGAAGTATTGGACGCGGTCGTACGAGTCGTCCGCGGCCGATTACGATCCGGTCGGCCTAGGCTGGCGCTACACGGCGCTGGGGCAGGGGAAAGCCGGTACGGACGACCTGCGGGAACGGAAAAAAATCTACGATACGACCTTGCCCGGCCACTCCAATGCCGGCCATGTTTTCGGCGACGGCTTGAGCCCGGAAGAACGCAAGGCCGTGCTCGAATACTTGAAGACACTATAGAAGCCCGAAACTTGCTTATGGCTGAAACTGCCGAAGTCTCGTCGGCAAAGGATTGCCCGCCTGCAACGGCTTATTTCGAGATATAGGTCAGAATGTCGGGATGCTTCTGATTGTTTTTCGAGTCCAAAAAGTGCATTACATACGAACTCGAACGTCCGCCCGAATCATCGGCGGACTGCCGGCGGGGTGTGCCGGTTCGGGAAATGGGAAAAAACAATCAGCAAGAAGGAAGTGAAGCCATGAAACTCTATTCCATCGGCCACAGCAACAGAAGCTCTGACGAACTGATCGATATGCTCAAGAGGCATGGCATCGGGTGTCTGGTCGACGTACGCAGCAGGCCCGGTTCCGCGCGTTTTAGACAATTCAACCGTCCTACGCTGGAACGGGCTTTAACGCAGGCCGGCATTCAGTATCAATGGGAAGGCGACAATCTGGGCGGATGGCGATCGGCGACACCGGACGATGTAAAACACAGGGTCTTGAATCCGGGATTCCGGTCGTATGCCGCCTATATGGAGACGCCGGATTTCCGCGAAGCCGTGGAACAAATACTAAGGCTGGCACGAATCTGCCGGACGGCGTTCATGTGTGCCGAGAAAGATCCGTCGTGCTGCCACCGCTCTCTGATTTCCGATTACCTGACGGTGCGCGGACATATTGTCGAACATCTTATCGTGCCGAACGAAAGCTGTAGGCACGACCTGCATTCCGCCGCACGAATCGTCGGCTCGCGACTGATCTATGATCGAATTCAGCAAAACCTGGAGTTGTTCGCGCCGGATGTTACGTGAGTACACCTGGCGGCCGAGGCGCATAAATGGGCAAGAGCGCTTATCCGCCCCGTCGAATCTGCTGCCGGATCTGCGCCAGATAGCGCCGAAAGAACGAAAACGCCGCATAGAGCAGCACCGCGTAGAGTATCCACTCCTGTAGCGAGACGCCGGTCGGATCGTCGTCGAACACGACGATGCCGACCAGGGCGACCAAAGAAAGGGCAAAATAGTTGTACATAGGAGGTTCCTCACAGAATGTATGAAACGCAAGTCGTTTTCGGTAAGCAGGACATCTGGGGAAGGGGAGTCTCCATAGAACCCGAAGCCGATCTTTATCGTGTTGAAACGGCCTTGCCCCATCCTTTGACCGCGAACCGGAAAAGCCCTTTTTTGACAAGATATGTCGAAGTTCGCATCTTAGACAAATTGCCCGCAGGGTTATTCCTGCACGGGATGATACCGACAAACGTCATCGCGCCGAATCGAACATCAATATGCAGTAAGCCGCATGGAAAAACGCTTTGCTGAGATTGCCCGCCCGCCGGTTCTCCTGATCCACGGCGGCGCCGGCTCCCCGGAATCCGATCCCCGACTAAGCGAGAAACGCTGGACTTTTATCGGCGATTTGGCAGCGTCGGCATGGGCCGAGATTTGCCGAGGCCAATCCGCCGTCGATGCCGTGACGGAAACCGTCAAGCGCTTGGAGGAATCGGCTCTGTTCAACGCCGGCTACGGCTCGGCCTTGCAAAGCGACGGACTTGCGCGTCTCTCGGCCTCGCTCATGGACGGCGAGCGCCTGAAATTCTCGGGCGTCATGCTTGCGACTCACTTGGTCCATCCCATCAAACTTGCCCGGGCGCTCCAGAACCGGGCGGAATCGGTGCTCGGTCCCTTGGGAGCCCAGCTTCTGGCCCGGGAACTCGGCATGCCGCCGCAAAACCCGGTTCCCCCGGAGCGGGCGCGGCGCTGGGCGGAGTATCTGGAGCGGCAGACCGGGCCCTCGGTCGGCGCCGGAACGGTGGGCGCGGTGGTCCTGGACCAGCGGGGCCGTCTGGCGGCCGCCACGTCCACCGGCGGCGGCCGGTTCAATTTTCCGGAACGAATATCCGATTCGGCGACGGTGGCGGGCAATTATGCCTCCGGCTACGCCGCCGTCAGTTGCACCGGCATCGGAGAACAAATCGTCGATGACGGCGTTGCGGTGCGTCTCGAAACGCGTGTTCGGGATGGCCGCAACATCGTGCAAGCCTCGGAAGCGACCTATCGCGAAGCCGTCGAGCGGAAGCGCGAATACGGTTGGATCGCCGTGGACCACAGCGGGGCGTGGAGCATGTGCTGGACGACCGAAACCATGCTCTGCGCCGCGATGAGCGCGGACCGTCCGAGTGCTGTCCTGGGTCGGCCATGATCTCGCCCTTTCGTCTACTCCGCCGGCGGCGGCGCCGCAAGTTGCTTCAGCGGGGGCTGATATCCGAATCGACCTGGCTTTGGTCGCTCGCGGGGCTTCGAATTTTCGATCTCTTGAATAACGAAGAACGGGAGCGTCTGCGTCAACTGTCCACCCTTTTCGTTCACGAAAAGATTTTCGAACCGGCGGGCGGGATGATTCTGGACGACCGGGTGCGCACCCGAATCGCCGCGCTGGCCTGTCTCCCTATTCTCAACCTGGACTTCGACTGCTACGACGGATGGCGTACGGTGGTGGTTTATCCCGGCGGATTCATACGCCCTCGCTCGGAATTCGACGCTATCGGCGTCATGCACGAATGGGAAGATGTGTTGACCGGTGAATCCTGGGAGCGCGGGCCGGTCATATTGTCGTGGGCGGACGTGCAGGGTTCCGGACATTGCGAAGGCTATAACGTCGTCATCCACGAAATGGCTCATAAGCTGGACATGCTCAATGGCGCAGCCGACGGTTTCCCGAACTTGCATCGCGGGATGGCGCGGCGGGTTTGGACTGACGCGTTCACGGCCGCGTTCGAAGATTTCAACGATCGCGTGGACCAGGAGGAGAAGACTCCCATAGATCCTTACGCGGCCGAGGCGCCCGGAGAATTTTTTGCGGTGCTCAGCGAATACTTTTTCGAAGCGCCAGACTTGGTGCGCATGGAATATCCGGAAATCTACGACCTCCTTGCGCAATTCTACAGACAAGACCCGGCCGCGCGATTTCGTTCATCATTACCGGCAGACCCATTTCAGACTCGCGATGCACAAGCGCCGCGCGAAAGCCGGCAAACCGGCCATAACCCGCTGCGCGAAGCGCTTGCCGACGCCGTATCAGGAGACGACCATGGACGTTTTGAAAACGATTAGCGACAAACAGCTCCTCCGGCTGATGGGCGAGGCCGCAGCCTCTCCCAGGCTCCGGAAAAATCTGAACATTCACCGCGATCTGGAGGACCCGATCCAGCGCCTGTTCAACGCCATGGAGCCCGGAACCTACGTCCGCCCTCACCGCCACGCGCGCCCGGACGGATGGGAACTGATGCTGGCGGTGCGCGGCGCATTTTCCATCATTACCTTCGACGAAAAAGGAACCGTCCTGGAGCGCATCGACCTGAGCGCCGCGGGAGGCGATATGGCGGTGGAAATTCCGCCGTACACCTGGCATGCCGTGGTCGTTCTGGCACCCGAGACGGTCATGTTCGAGGTCAAACCGGGCCCTTACCGCCCCGTCGAGGACAAAGATTTCGCTGCTTGGGCTCCGGAGGAAGGCGATCCGGACGCGGAGCGGGTCGTGGCCTGGTATGAAGTCGCCAAGCCTGGCGAGCGCCTGGGGTTCCAGGAATCGGCGAAAGCGCAATGAAGATACGGAGAGGATTAGAGCGTTTTTCATCCCGGTGTACGGATTCGTGTAGGGCGGGAAGAACGTAGGTCGGCAATCCCTTCCCAATCGCAAACGGCATCTCTGGGAGCGCCAGAGCTGCCCTTCCGACAAAGCCCTTTGCCGAGCCGGTACGTCGGCAAAGGATTGCCGACCTACATATGGGGCTCCCTTACACCGAATCAGAAAATGCTCTAGTAGCTCGGCACCGATAAGAAATAGAAGCGGTCTCCGGACTTTTTTGCGCCACTCAAGATCTATGTCGTAGTTTGAGGGCACGCCACAAAACGTCTTCGAATTTCGATAAGGAGAATATCGTGATGTCACGTTCGATCTACCGCGCCGCCATTCTTGCTACTTTAGTCATGTCTGCCCTCGTAGTGCAGGCGCAGGACCTCGAATCGCCGGTATCGAAAGATCAACATCTGCCGGAAGAGCACTCCGGTTCTGAACAATCGGCCGCCGGTCAACCCGGCAAACCCGACGAAGTCACGCGCACGATCGAAATCAAAACCCTGGACAGCATGAAATACGATCCCTCGTCGCTTACGATAAATCGCGGAGAAACATTGCGCCTGATCGTTAATAACATCGGCCGACTGACGCACGAGGCAACCATCGGTACGGTTGCGGAGCAGGAATCGCACGCCGGGGAGATGCATGCCGCTCCCGACACGCCCCATGACAGCCCGAATTCCGTGACCGTAGAGCCGGGCCAAACGAAAGAGTTGGTTTGGCGGTTCGATCGACCCGGCCGATTCGAGATCGGCTGCCATGTTCCGGGACACTACCAGGCAGGGATGATCGCCGAAGTTACCGTCCGCTAGAGCCTCGGGAGAGCGCCAGCAATGACCACGCAACCAGTTATCACAACGCAACGCGCTCTATCTGCCCGTGCGCGAGCCTACGATAAGCCGACCGCTGTCGGCGGCGCGACGGGGTTTTGGTGCGGTGCTGAATCGACCGGCGGGTGCGTTCCCCCCGCGCTCTTGTGACGCTTTAGTCCAGCCGGCGTACTCGCTACGCATTCGGTCCTCAGCGACTCCGCACGGCAATTCCGTGCGGGTCGGCGCGCTCCTCATCGTCAGTATCGTCGACGTTCGAGACGGGGGCGACTAGCTTCAGCATTCCGCTTTTGCCGCCTCGTTTGACCTCGATCACCCCTATGCCGGGCGTCTGTCCCAGAGCGTTATTGAGCTCCGGATTGTTGCCGGTGAGCGGGAACGGTCCGCGCAGCGTCGCGTACACCCGATCGCCGCTCGGCGATATTCCGAGAATGTCCGGTGCCGGGTCCCGCGATACGACGCCAGCCAGTTTTATCTCGTTCACTACGTCGTCAGTTTCGGTATCGACCACGATGATCTTGTTGGCGGCGCGGTCGGCTACCCAAAGGTAACGTTCCTGCCGGGTGACAAGCAGCCCATGCGAATCCACGTCTTGTTGTCCGTGATCGAAGACCACCGTCGGCGCAGGGGTGTCTGGCTTCGGATACGGATTTGGCGAAGGCGAGAACGCGCTCACCGGCAGAGCATAAAGTACGGATTGGAACCCTAGTTCGGCTCCACCGCCGCCGCCCGAATTGAAGTACATCTTGTTCCCCGTCTGGGCCGCCAGGAGACCGGCGGGTTCGATGGTCGAGGTCGTATACTCACCGGCGATAGCCATCGGCGTGGCGCGCGGATCGATGACAAACAGACCGCCACCGCGAAGCGTGACAAACGCCAAGTTACTGGTGGAGTCCGGCAGTGCCAGGATGGGGGCGTTGTCCGGCCGAACACCGTCCTCATCGGCGGAGCCGAACTGTTTGAGGGCTCCGCTCGGCGTCGTCCCATCGGCAAGATTCAGAGTGGCGCTATGGTCGAGGGTAAAGGTGTTGGCTGCGTAATCGGTGTTGATTCTCTGTACGAGTTTGCCGTTCTGGTTAGCGACCAGAATATAGGTCTCATCCGGCGAAGGGACGGCTGCGTGAGCTTGCTTGCCTACATCGACCAGGAAAACCGGCTTTCGTGTTGCCGCCTCGATGATGAGAACATGTCCGGTGGCCACAAACGAGATGATGGCATGCGTGTGGGACGCATTGAAGGTGATGTAGTGCGGTCGACGCGGTGTTGCCGTGTCGTCCAGCCGCTGTGCCAATTTCGCTAGTTCGAAGACCTCCGGTTTTGCCTTGGACGCCGCATTCCGGGACAACTTTCTGCCATCGAATATGTACAGCTTGCCGCCGATGTCGTCATCGGGAATGGTGCTAGGCGGGAAACCCGATTGGTCGATCATCCAAACCTCGTGATTCGATTTGTCGGGTGCAGAGACTCCAGTGGGAGAAAAGGCAGATAACGTTAGAAACAAGGCGACACCGAACGTGGTGGGGGGAAATCTATGGCGCATGGCGTTCTCCTGAACGGAGGCTGGTCATTTTTCCTTTTGAGAACCGAGGTTACTCATCTTGAGCGGAGGTGAATTTTCGACCCGATCTAATTTCTAACGACAACTTGCCGTCGCACGGGTTCACCCGAATCTGGGACGTTCCGGGTTTGGGTGTTTCGAATCCTGAAATATCTGTCCGTGGCGTATCGCGGACGAGACGCTCGCCCCGGTTACGGTAACGGAACCGACGAGCCACTTCGTGAAGGGCAAAATCAGCAAATTTCCGCTATGGGGGCCATCGACGGACTCCGGACCGAGGTAAATCGGAACTCCATGTCCCCGTATAGATGCAAGACGCTTCCTTGGATAGAAGCGTGTTACCATCCGGTCTCGACACCACAGAGAAGGGAACCAACGTGAACTCGGGAAAAGT
This sequence comes from Methylocaldum sp. 14B, assembly GCF_002005105.1. GTDB lineage: Bacteria > Pseudomonadota > Gammaproteobacteria > Methylococcales > Methylococcaceae > Methylocaldum. The sequence goes on from NZ_MSCV01000001.1 coordinate 109,536, forward strand.
GCTAGTCACCGGAGCGACCGGCCATCTCGGCGCCAATCTCGTACGCCGCCTGCTGGCCGACGGAGACGAAGTCCGTGTCCTGATTCGGCAGGGCCGCGACAACGGGGCCTTGGCGGGACTCGACGTCGACCGAGCCTATGGCGATTTGCGGGATTCCGAGGCGGTCGACGCGGCTGTGCGCGGCTGTTCCCGCGTCTATCACTGCGCGGCGCTGGTCTCGACCATAGCCGGGAATGGTGCCCATAAGCGGGAAGTCTTCGATACCAACGTCCTGGGCACGCGGCACATTCTGCAAGCCGCCGTCCGCCACAGCGTCGACAAGGTCGTGGTCTCCGGATCGCTCAGCGCCACCGGGTACGAACCGGACCGCCCCAGCCACGAAGGCATGCCGTTCTATCCCTTCGATCGCCATCTGCCCTACGGTTTCACCAAGCATCTGGCGGAACACGAGGCCTTGCGCGCCCACGCGGACGGCCTCAACGTGGTCGTCGCCACCTCCTGCGCCATCGTCGGTCCGCATGATTACAAGCCGTCGCGCATGGGACGCGTGCTCATCGACTACGCCCATGGCCGGCTCAAGGCCTATATCCCCGGCGGCTTCGAATTCGTCTCCACCCGCGATATCGCCGAGGGCCATGTGCTCGCCATGCGGAAAGGCCGTTCCGGGCAGAAGTACATCATCAGCACCGCTTACGCCAGTGTGGACGACCTGATGGCTCTCTACGGGCAGGTGACCGGGCGACCGTCCCCTGGACTGCGCTTGCCCGCACCCGTCATGGCCGCGCTGGCGGAAGTGGCCGACAAGACCTGGTTCCGGATCTTTCCCAACTCGCCTCGGCGATTCACGCCTGCCGCGGTGCGCCTGCTCTCGATGCGGCGCCGGGCGGATCACGAGAAGGCCGGACAGGAATTGGGCTATCGGCCCACCAGCCTGGCCGAAGCGATTCGGGAAGCCTACGAGGATTTCGTGCGCCGCGGTGTCATCACCCCACCTAAGTGAAACGGCTATTGGTCCCCGTTATCCACCCTTGGTCATATGGAGAGTACTGACGATGAGGAATGCGCAAGACACATCCCGGCAATCGCCGCCTGATTTCGCGGAAGCCAAAAACTCCCGGCAAAAGGCCCGTGCCGCCGGCCTCGATCCGGACCGCTGGTACGCGGTGGAATACGACAGCGCGGTCAAGAAAGGGGAGGTGAAGGAAGTCGTGTTCTGGAAGAGGTCCATTGCCCTGTTCCGCGGCAAGGACGGCGGGCTCGCGGCCGTTCAGAACCGCTGTCCGCACCGCCAGCTCAAGCTCACTCACGGAGTTGTGGATGGCTGCCATCTGCGCTGCGCCTATCACGGCTGGACGTTCAACCGGGACGGCTGGCTGATCGATTATTCCCATGACAGCTTCGGCAGACCGCTCATCAAGAACCGGTTGCGCACCTACCCGGTAAGCGTCCGCTACGGCCTGATCTGGCTGTTTCCGGGCGATCCGGCCCTGGCCGGAGAGCGAAAGATCCCCGAAATTCCGGAACTTACCGGAGACCGTCCATGGGCCAATTTTGCCGTGGATTTCATCTGGCGTACCCACCATTCCATGGTGATCGACAATATCTGCGACTTCGCCCACGCGTTCCTGCATCGGAAATACCGTCCCTTCGTCGACGCCAAGCTCACCCATCACGAAGCCGACGAGGACCGGGTTTACCTGACCTACGACGCCCACATGGCCGCTGGGCGGTTTTCGGGGATTTTCGTCGATCGTAACCGGGTCAACACCCGGTCCATCGAACTGTGCTACGAGTATCCCTACCAATGGACTAACACCGGCGACAGCATCAAGAACTGGTCGTTCCTGCTGCCTATCGACGAACGGACCACTCGCGTGTTTTTCCTGTTCTATTTCGACAGCGTCAAGATTCCGCTGCTTTCCGTGAAAACGCCGAAGTGGCTGACCCAGATGGTGCTGAACGTCGCCAAACCTCTGGTGTTCAAGCCCATACTGCTGGAGGACGGAATTGCCCTGGAAGCGGAGCAACAGGGCTATGAGCAGCATTGGGACGCACCTCCCATCGAGCTCAACCCCGTCGTGCCGATGTTTCAGCAGTTGACGGCGCGGAAGTGGGAGGATTATCTCGCCCGAGCGGCGGTCTCGGCCCGAGGCGGCAAACCGGGCCATCGAGAGATTCCGATATCCGGCGATTGACGCCGAAATCGCGCTTGGGCCTTTGTATGGCCGGTGGCTTCATCGCTCGGTTCTCGTGCAATATTCGGGGAATCTGAGATCGGTCAGAGCGCGTTCCATAACGGTTCCGTTACTCCCAAACTCCGGGGATCATCAGCTTCTGCCAACCGCCCAGAAACATGATCCACACGACCCCCGTAAGCCAATGAAACAGCATCGGTACCCAAATCGATCCCGATCTCAGGTAGGTGAGGGTGCATACGATGCCGAGCAGTGTCGCCAGCACCAAAAAAACCGGGTCGAGAAACACCGCTCTTCGTGACACCAAACCATTGACTGGATGGGAGGCCACAAAGGCAACGAGACTGACCGAGGACCAAACGAGTTTTGTTCTCGGAGAAGCCGCTTCAACCGGATGCGGCAGTAAGACGGCACGATATAAGACTTCCTCTACAAGACTCGGCGTCACGAGCAAAACGACGGGCGTTGAGGCGATTACCCAGGCGGATGCCTTCATCAACTCCAAACGACAAAATCCCGTCGCCCATCCGATCAGCAGAGCGCACAGCGCGTATACGCCGAATAACCCAAGGCATCCGCGCCAAGTCCGGCGCTCGGGGAAGGTCTTGAATGCCAGTCTTATGCTTCGCAAACGCACGTTCAACATCGCTCTCGGGCCTTATTCCTCGATGATACCCTGTGCGGGCCTGCTTAGCGGCGACGGTTGCCGCGCTCATCATCGACGCCGTGGCGATCGTGATGCCGATCAGGGACCATGCTACTATCGCTGCGATGTTCGGCAACACGCCCTTCGGAACATCGGTCTTGATACTCTTGCCGTGCAAATCTGCAGGACTCTGCGTTGAGCAGCCGGTCCTGCTCGACCTCAACTGAAAAAGATGGGGAATCGCATGAAACGAATGACAGTCTTCGCCCTCTTAGTGTGTGTTCTGACATTTGCGGCTTCCGGTTCGGCCGAGGTCGTGCCGTCGACCGCAGGACGCATACATCATGTCGTGATCGTCTGGCTCAAGGATCATGGGAGCTCAGCGGCGCGCCAGCAGTACATCGAGGCGACCAAATCGCTTTCGAAGCTGCCGATGGTGTCGAGCTACCATGTGGGAGCCGCTCTGCCCGGCAAGCGGGATGTTGTCGACAGCTCGTACGATGTGGCTATCGTGGCCACGTTCGAGAATGCACAGGCGCTCGACGAATACTCGCGACATCCGGACCACGATAAGGTGATTAACGAAAGAATGAAACCCTTGGTGGACAAGGTCATCGTGTATGATTTCATCGAGGCCCCATGAGGCTTCCTAAGCATCGAGCACGATTCCCGCTCGCGCATGACCGGCTGGCCTGGCGAACGGGCAGCGAGCGTCTTCGAAGAGTTGTTAGTGACGGGAAGTGCAGGACATCGACTTCGGGTACGGCCGGATTGCGGTGTGCTGCCTGAGGATGCCTATCAAGTTGTGCAACCAGACAGGGCTCCGAGGCTGTTGATTCTCCATTAAAGATGGAGGCAGGACTCAAGTGCGTCAGGGATTCTTGCGATCAGCGCGATCCAGGATGAATCGCGCCGTCATTAAATCCAGATGGCCGCCGCCGCCGTTTTTGAATAGGGTGATGTCGGCGGGAGACAGTCTGCCGGGATGGATGCCGCGGCATAGCTCGAAGTGATCGGCCAAGATATCCGTCACGGATATCACGCCGTTCCGGATGGGGATGCAGAGTTCGCCGATATGGGCGACAGTGGTCTCGCGGGAGTCGACGAATATCTTGGCTCGCCGGATGGCAGTGTCGTCCGCCTCCCGCATATCCGGAGTAAACGCGCCGACCAAGTCCAGGTGGGTTCCGGGCTTGAGCCATTCGCCCAGGATGAGCGGAGCGGTGGCCATGGTCGCGCAGGAGACGATATCGGCGTCGCGTACCGCTTGTTCCAGGTCCGTCGTGGGGTGTATCGAAGTCCGTAGGCCAGCCAGGGAATCCGCTAATCTTACCGCACGGCGCGGCGTGCGGTTCCAGATCCATACCGACTCGATCGACGGGCGGACGGCCAGATGCGCTTGAATCAGATGAGGCGCCATGGCGCCGGCGCCGACCATGAGCAGCCTCTTGGCATCTTCGCGGGCCAGGTGCTTCGCGCCCAGTGCGGAATCGGCGGCCGTTTTCCACAAGGTGAGAGCGGTGCCATCGAGGCACGCCAAGGGTCGACCGTCCTCGGCGCCGAACAGAACGTAAAGGCCCTGTACCGAGGGGAGTCCACGGGTTTGATTGTCCGGGAAGACCGTCACCAGCTTCGCTCCGACGCCGAGTTTGCTTTGCCAGGCGGCCCGTACGAGAAAGTGCTGCGTTTGCCCGTCCGTATGCGATCGGCTCAGCAGCAGATCGTCCATCGCATCGATCTCGCTGCCGTGGGCCGCTTCAAGCCAGGCCACTAGAGACGGATAATCGAGCCGGTCGTTTATTTGTTCGGCGCCGATCCATTTCATCCAGGCTCTCCGAAGAATGTTCCTGTAGCGAAGCCTACCACGAATGGCTTGACTTGAAATTCAGTATGATCCCGCCGGGAACGCTATCCGGCGGTTCAGCTGTCTTATCGACGTATTGATGAGGTTTTGGTTTTCGGAGCCGGGCTATGTCTACCATCGTCTCTCACGCGGCGGTTCCGATCGCGCTGAGCGCCTGTTTTCCGGATGGCATTCTATCGCCTGAGGTTGTGCTATTGGGTGTCGCCTGCTCGATGATTCCGGATCTGGATGCAGTCGGTTTTGCGTTCGGGGTGCGCTACGGTGATCCGTGGGGACACCGCGGCATGACTCACTCCATCTCCTTCGCACTATGCCTCGGAGCGTTATCGATGGCCGTTCTGCCCGGTGAACACAAATCTTGGCCGGTTTTCGTATTCCTGTTTCTTTCGAGCTTATCCCATCCCGTCATCGACGCCCTCACCGACGGCGGTCTGGGCGTTGCGCTTTTCGCGCCGTTCTCGAACAAACGTTACTTCTTCGCCTGGCGACCGCTCGCCGTGCCGCCCATAGGAATCTACGCCTTCTTTTCGGCCCGGGGATGGCTTGTGCTTAAAAGCGAGATGCGCTGGATTTGGCTGCCCTCGGCCTTGTTATTCGGTGTGGCGCGGGTCGTTAAAGCGCTCTTGTGATCGTTTTGCCTTTAGGCGACATTTAACGGCTCCCCGTCGTGAAATAGAACCAGCTGGCCGCGGCGCAGTTTGGTCCAGATTTCGTTGTCGGTAAGCGGGAGAGTGGCGATGACAGTCACTTTGTCGTACGGTGTCGTGAGTTCGCTGAAGTCTACCGTGATGTCCTGATCGACCAGGTGGGCGCAGCCGAACGGCGCTTTGCGCGTGATGAAGTGCAGATTCGTGGAACAGTGCGCGAAGAGGGAATCGCCGTCGGAAAGAAGATAATTGAAATCGCCGTGTTCCGCGATCTCGGCAGTGATACGCTCGACCACGCCATAGACCTGTTCTCGGCTCGGGGAACCATGTGGGAACGCCCGACGCAACGCATTCAACAGATAGCAGAAGGCTCTTTCGCTGTCGGTATCGCCGACCGGCTGAAAGACGTCATCGGGGCGCGGCGGATCGAAATGTTCCAAGGTGCCGTTATGGGCGAAGATCCAGTAACGGCCCCACAGTTCTCTTCGGAAAGGATGGCTGTTCTCAAGGGCAATTCGGCCTTTGGTGGCCTTCCGAATATGGGCGATGACGTTGGTCGAATGGATCGGGTAATGGCGCACCAGATCGGCTATCGGCGATTCGACTGTCGCTTTGGAGTCGACGAATAAGTGGCAACCGCGGCCTTCGAAAAAGGCGATGCCCCAGCCGTCGCGGTGGTGATCGGTCAATCCGCCGCGTACGTGAAATCCCTCGAACGAGAAACAGATGTCGGTCGGAACATTGCAGTTCATTCCCAAGAGCTGGCACATGGTGGATACCTACGCGATAGTGATCGACGGGCTCGGGTTTTAGTATGCCAGAACGGCAGCAAGCAGGCGGCAAGGGGGGCGTCTTGTAGCCCAACTGGATTCCGGTATTAGGCTGCCGTGAGTTCAAGCATCTACCAAATCCTTCAAAGAAAGCCCCTCGGTGGCTTGTGCGCCGCACGTGTGCAGTCTTTCCAATAGATGATCCACGGCGGGGACCGAGAGAGTGTTCTTGTCGATGGACGACGTTTCAGCCGGCGACGTTCGTATCGCTTCCAGAATTTCGGATACCGTGATGGCCGACAAATCACGGGCGGGAACAAATCCTTGATCGCCTTCGACCGCGACCAGAATCAAATTCCGTGTTTTCAGCGCGTCCAAGATTTTCTCGATCATGAGATCAGGGAGACCGAGGTGCTGGCTTAGGGCGTCGGTCGTCCACGGCTTTTTTCCCTGATGAAAGTGTTCCGCGATCAGGTACATGATCAAGAAACCGAGGCGTTCGAAGAGCTGATAGCTGAGTTTGACGTCGCGCTCGGCCAGATGGATGTAGCGCGGATGCTGGTGATAAACCGAAATCTGAGCGCCGATCAATAGAATGAGCCAGCTTACGTAGATCCAGATCATGAATACGATGAGGATCGCGAAGCCGGAGTAAATGGCGGCGTACCGGGCTGAACTGGCGACGAATTCGGCAAACAGCCAGCCCGCTCCGCGCCAGCCGATGCCGGCCACGATGCCTCCGACCAGAGCCGAACGAAAGTTCACGTGGGTGTTCGGAAGAAATCGATAAGCAAAGGTAAAGGCACCGATGATGAGGAGGTACGGAAGAATCAGTCCCAACAGGTAATACAAGGTTCCGAAAGGTTCCTGACTGATGATTATCTGCGCGATTTCGGTGCTGGCCATGGATGCTATGAGTCCGAGAGCGGAGAAAACCAGCACCGGCCCCACGAGAAGAACGCTGAGATAATCGCTGAACCGTCTGTGAAAGCTGCGCGATTTCTTGGCCCTCCACACATAGTTGAAAGCCTCCTCGATTTTTTGCAGTAGAGAGAGAACCGTGTAGAACAGCATGGCGAAACCGACGAAACCCAATACGCCGACCCTAATGTTGCTGACGAATCCAATGATGCGGTTGACGATTTCCCTCCCTTGCTGGCCCAACGGCGCCACCAGTTCCAGCAGGAGCGGCTCCATTTGGTTGTGTACGCCGAACGCGGCGAGTACCGAAAAGCTGACCGCCAGGAGCGGGGTCAACGACAGCAGGGTCGTATAGACCAGACTCATGGCGCGGTAGTCCAGGCCGCCTTCCTGTATGTCTCTGATCAGCCTCTTGATCAAAGCTTTTACGTAGGCGAACCGGTTCCGTAGCGAAGACTGGTCAATCGATACCCAAGGCCAGCTTTTCATGACGTTTGATCCAGGAGGCTGTTTGCTGCAAAGGGCATTGATAATGATTTTTGGACAGAGCGGCAACAGGAATGTGCGCGGACGCCGAATCCCGGATTCAGCCCGGCAGGGTCGTGACGAAGGTATCGCAAGCGCCGCGTCCTTTGTGGGGCAGGGAAGGAGGCCACCTTTTTCCGCGTCGTTGAAGTCCCGTGGACGGGCCGCTCCGACGACCGTGAAACCCAGGCCTGAAAAGCTACTGAGATGAATCGGTGGAGCGCGCGAGCAACTTGCCCAGGATCTCGAAATCCTCCTGGAGGGTGGCGGCGATCCAATCGAAACGCAAGGCGGCGGCAGGATGATAAGTTACGAAATAGCTTCGTCCGTTGCGCGGCTGCGTGGTTCCATGCAAGTCGGAAACGGTCGCGGTATCGCCCAGCATCTGACGTGCGGCGACTTGGCCAAGCAGCACGATGACCTTGGGCGAGATCAGCTCGAGTTGACGCTCCAGCCACAAATTCGTGCAGGTTTTCAGCTCGTCGCGCCGGGGCGTGCGGTTGTTCGGCGGACGGCATTTGACGCAGTTGGTAATGAACAGCCTGTCGCGGGCGATGCCCTGACCTCGAAGGAGCGTGTCGAGATACCGGCCTGCGGGGCCGACAAACGGCCGGCCAGCCGCATCCTCTTTGCCGCCCGGGCCTTCGCCCAACACCATGATTTCGGCATTTACCGGTCCTTCGCCAGGGACTGCGTGTCGGCGGCTCTCGTGAAGCCGACATGCGACACACAGGCGAATGCCGCCGGCAAGATTTTCGAGTTGTTCGGACGAGTCTCTCAAGTCCTCTATCGCCATATATGCGGAATCCACGATCCACGGGCCTCTACTTCGCAGACACAGCCCCAACGCATTAAGTTCATCATCCAGCCAATTTGCCTCCCGGTTCGGAGGGAAATGGTGCCTGAACGCTGGGGGTATACAGAACATCGGCTTTCAGTCTGTGGTCTACCGGATGAGTTTGATCCGCAAATTTGTTAATCTGAGATTTGCTAGCTCAGCGCGGATCAACTCGGTTCCGTTCCGCGCATAGACCAGGAATGGTCGGCTACCTCGCAAACCGGGGATCTCTCCAATAGGCGAGCTTCCAAGGAGTTGGCTTGCGAGGTGTGATTTCAATCAGGACGACGAGGTGGCACATGGCTAATTTAGGAAAGGGCAGCATTTCTCCTATCGCGCGGCATCCCGCGGCTCGGGTGTTTGAGGAGGACACCGGCGATGCATTGGCAGGCCTTGACATGGCGGGTTTGGAAACGGTTTTTCGAGGAGGCAAGCGAAAATCGTTCGCCGCCAAACAAATCATCTTCAGAGAAGGCGATCCGGCCGATACCGTGCTGGCGATTGTGCAGGGCTTAGTGAAGCTTATCAGCTATTCGCCCGACGGGAGGGCCCGTATCGTTCGGCTTCATGCCAAATGTGCATTTCTCGGTCTCGGGGGATTGATCGAACCGACGTATCAGCATACGGCGGTGGCGGTCGATCAGGTGGAAGTGATTTGTGCGCCGTTGCGAACGATTGCCCAGCTCAAGAAAGATAATCCTTATTTGTATTGTCGGCTCATCGAGTGCTGGTACCAGCATCTGAAGAGTGCCGACATCTGGATTACCGACTTTTCCACCGGATCGATAAAGGCGCGCGTCGCCCGGTTGGTGAACTTCCTGGCGGCCATTCAAAACGATACTTCGACATCGACTGCGGTAACTCTGCTGACCTGCGAGGAAATGGCTGCGATTCTCGGCGTTACGGTTGAAAGCGTCAGCCGAGTTCTGGCGGAATTCAAGCGCTCACGCATGCTTCGCGCCATAAAATGCAAGCCGGCGAAGAGATACGAAACTAACATCCCCGCTCTCAAGCATGTAGCGCAAATCTGAGTGCTTGGCAGTCTGAATAATCCGCCTGCCGCAGACAGTGTCGGCGGGCGGATTGGTTCAGTCTCTCGTAATACTACGAAATAAGCGTTGCCTTAGATGCGGGCTGGCGCCAAGAACCAGCCCCGCAACCAAGGCCGCGATCGCGATATCGCTGGTTCGAATATTGGCTGCACCGAGCGCATCAGTTACGGTAGCGCGCAGTGTGTCGGGAATGGCGGAGGGAGGCTGGGGCGCGGCCGCAAGGGAGGCTCTCGACGACGACGGCGGCAACGGCGCCGCTCTGCCCTGTTTGGTAAAAGATCGCGCAATAACCCATAACGCGATGAAAGCGATCACAATCATGGCGACGCCGACGATTACTCCGGCGACCCAAGGCTCCAGCATCGCCTCCAGCGATAAATAGACGCCAAGCAACGCGAAAACCAAGCCGCCGAATGCGGCCAATGTGGCGAAAATTGCCAGGGAGAGCAGTACCGCCGATCGGCTCAGCCCCTGCCAAAGCTTTGCTTTTTCCGCAGCGACGATGTCTGTGAATGATCGCATCACGGCAGCGGCCCGCCGTTAGCGACGGGTACCAAGCAACGTGCCGATTGCGAAGCCTGTGCCGAAGGCCACTAAGAGACTGGCCAAGGGGCGTGACTCTACATATTGCTCTACGCTTTCCTGGGCCGCCATCGCGTGGCCGCGAGCGCGTTCACCGACCTCCCGAGCTCTTGCGTAAGCGGTTCGTCCTTGCTCGACGCCCAAATCCTTCATCGCAGCCATCAAGTTGCCCATGTCGGCTTTGAGGGTGGCCAAGTCTTGCTTCAGATCTTTGGTGATGTCTTCCGTTGTTGCCATCGCTGACCTCCAGCTGTATCAGGGTTGTTTGGTTGCCGACCGAAGGGTGGTTTTGCTGCAACTTAATCCCTTCAAACACCGCCGGCATTTAGAAAAATCAACTACAGGCTCGATTCTTCCGCCGCAGCGCTGAGTGGTTTGTTGGCGTTTTACCGGCTTCGGAAAAACGGCAAGAGATAAGCCGGTCGACTTGCGGATATAGATCGTCTCATAACCGACCGGGTACCTGCGTTGGACCCGGAAATGAAGCCGAAAGTTGCTTTATTAACCCGGCCTATAAATATAGGTTGGGTTAATCCGGGGCAGGGATGCCCCGGCGCGGCGACAAGCCGCGTGAGCCCAGGCCGGGCGTGTACCGGGCCTGGGCGGCGGCCCGAAATACCAGGAGGGTATTTACGGGCCTGATCAATAAGATGGCGCGCGCGTTGTGGTTTTCTGTCTAACTTTATTTAGAAAACAAAAGCTTGAGGGCTTCTTCGGGATGGGCGAAGTTTCTTTAGAACGGAATATCGTCGTCGAAGTCGTCCATGCCGCCGAATCCGGGCTCCGGCTGCGGGGCTTGCTTCGAAGATCCCGAAGATGGCGGCGCATAACGATCGGATTCTCCGCGCCCGCCCGAGCCGGCCGAAGGACCACCGGCGCGGTCCAGCATCTGCATCTGATCGGCGATGATTTCGGTGGTATAGCGGTCTTGGCCGTTCTTGTCCTGCCATTTGCGCGTGCGCAGACTGCCCTCGATGTATACCTTGCTGCCTTTCTTCAAATATTCTCCGGCGATCTCGGCCAGCTTTCGGTAGCACACGACCTGGTGCCATTCGGTGCGTTCCTGCTGTTGGCCGGTCTGCTGGTCTTTCCATGTTTCGCTCGTGGCGATCCGTAGACTGGTAACCGCGCCTCCGTTGGGCATGTAACGCACTTCCGGATCGGAACCTAGGTTGCCGATGAGTATGACTTTGTTGACGCCGCGAGTGGCCATATTAAGGTATCTCCGATCGATGATACGGTTGAGAATTTAAACAGATATTAGACTTGCCGCTATAGCTGAAGTTCTTAATTTTTAAGTAAAAATTACAGGTTTCGTCAGATTTCGAAAGACTGTCGGAAGCCTTGGCATGCTCATGCAGCGACTTCCTGCAACAATCCGCTCAGCGCCATGCGATCCAGCTTCTCTTTGTCGATTTTCAGGTAAGCCACGCCGTCTTCGGCCAGGACTACGGCTTCGGCAACTCCCGGCACTTGAAGCAATCGTCTGGACAAACTGGAAGCTTGGTCATGACTCAATCCGTTCACGTTAACCAGGAGGCTGCTCAAACCTCGGGGAGCTTTCATACCGATGGCAAATATAAACCATAGCAGAGCGACGGCGGCGCAGAACAGGAAGACATAAGGTATTCCGTAGCGGCCGTAAATCCAGCCGCCACCAGCTCCGCCCACGAAGGCGCCCAAAAATTGAGCCGTGGAATAAACGCCCATGGCAGTACCCTTGAGGTCGAGAGGAGCGGTCTTCGACACCAACGAAGGGAGGGTGGCTTCCAAAAGATTAAAGCCGGTGAAGAACAGGTAAAGAAGCCCGGATATGATCCAGAAATCGTGTTGAAGCCAAGTAAACCCTACGTCCGAAAGGACGATTAACGCGATGAAAGAGACGAATACCGCTTTCATCTTGCGTTTCTTCTCCGCGAGAATCACGAAAGGAACCATGCTGGCAAGGGCAAGTCCAAAGACGGGCAAATAGATGTGCCAGTGGTTGGCCGTTTCCATCTGTAGCGAATCGCGCAAAATCAGCGGAAGAACTACGAAAGTAGCGGTCAAGACGAGATGCAGACAGAAGATGCCTAGGTCTAACCGCAGAAGTTCGCGATTTGCCAGGACTGTCTTCAAAGATGCCGGACGCACTTCCGTATCCCGGTGAAAACGGCTCACGGCCGGCGTCGGCACAACGCTGTACAGCACCACGATACCGAGCAGAGCCAATGCCGTGATAATCCAGAAAAGACCGTGAAGCCCTACCCAGCCGGAGAGGACCGGGCCGATCACCATAGATAGCGCGAAGGACATCCCGATGCTGATGCCGATCAAGGCCATCGCTTTGGTGCGGTGTTCTTCGCGGGTAAGATCGGCGGCCAAGGCCATGATGACCCCGGCGACAGCGCCGGCCCCCTGTAGAGCCCGGCCGGCAATGATGCCGTAGATCGAATCGGACAGGGCGGCGAGCGCGCTGCCGGCGGCAAAGAGCAGCAAGCCGAGCACGATCAGGCGTTTCCGCCCATAGCGGTCGGACCAGAGGCCGAAGGGAATCTGAAAGATCGCTTGGGTCAAGCCGTAAGCGCTGATGGCGAATCCGACCAATTGCGGCGAAGCGTCCGGAAGCTCGCGGGCGAATACCGAGAGAACCGGCAGGATCAGGAACATGCCCAGCATTCTCAACATGTAAATAGCGGCCAGAGACAAGCTGGCGCGCACCTCGGCTCGGGTCATCGGAGTGTCGAGTTGCAAGGTCGGATTCAAGCAATATGCTCCTTTGCGAGTGGCGGGAATCGGCCTATAGTAACAGGTTCTGTTTTGCGCTTGAATTTTGCATGGACACGATTCAGATCCGTGGAGCCCGCACCCACAACCTCAAAAACATCGACCTAGACCTGCCCCGTGACAAGCTGATCGTCATCACGGGATTGTCCGGTTCCGGCAAGTCGTCGCTAGCGTTCGACACCATTTACGCCGAAGGGCAGCGACGTTATGTGGAGTCTCTTTCCGCTTACGCGCGGCAGTTTCTGTCGGTGATGGAAAAGCCCGACGTCGACCATATCGAGGGCTTGTCGCCGGCCATTTCCATCGAGCAGAAGTCGACTTCGCACAATCCCCGTTCGACCGTCGGCACCATCACCGAAATTTACGATTATCTCCGGCTCCTCTACGCCCGCGCCGGCATGCCCCGGTGTCCGGAGCACGGCATCTCGCTGGAGGCGCAGACCGTCAGCCAAATGGTGGACCACGTTCTCAGCCAGCCGGAGGACAGCCGCTGGATGCTGCTCGCCCCGGTGGTCAGCGAGCGCAAGGGAGAGCACGCTCAGGTGCTGGAGGACTTGCGCAGCCAAGGCTTCATCCGCGCCCGCATTGACGGCGAGATTTACGAGCTGGACGAGCCGCCCAAGCTCGACCTTCGCCGAAAGCACAGCATCGAAGTGGTGGTCGACCGGTTCAAGGTGAGGCCGGACCTGGCCGTGCGCCTCGCGGAATCGTTCGAGACGGCGCTACGGTTGGCCGAAGGTATCGCATTGGTAGTGTCCATGGACGATTCGGAAACCGAATTGGTCTATTCGGACAAATATGCCTGCCCGCATTGCGGCTACTCCCTGAGCGAACTGGAGCCGCGGATCTTTTCGTTCAACAATCCGAAGGGAGCATGCCCGAGCTGCGACGGGCTGGGCGTCAAACAGTTCTTCGATCCTCACCTGGTCGTCCAGAATCCGCAGTTGAGTCTGGCGGGCGGCGCCGTGCGGGGCTGGGACCGTCGAAACGCCTATTACTACCATTTGGTCCAGTCGCTGGCCGAGCACTACGGTTTCGATCCGGAACAGCCATTCGGTCACCTGTCGAAATCGGTTCAGGATATCGTTCTGTACGGCAGCGGAACCGAAACGATTCCATTCAAGGTTCTGACCGCGCGCGGCGATACGCTGGTCCATCGGCATGCTTTCGAGGGGATCATTCCGAACATGGAGCGGCGCTATCGCGAAACCGATTCGATGATGGTACGAGAAGAACTGTCCAAGTATCTTTCCAGCAAGCCTTGCCCTGAATGCGAGGGGACCCGCCTGAACCGTGCGGCGAGACATGTGTTCGTAGTCGATTCCTCTCTGCCGGAGCTGACCGCCTTACCAATCAGGCGCGTACTCGAATTTTTCGGCGAACTGACGCTCACCGGGCGGCGGGGTGAAGTGGCGGCCAAGATCGTCAAGGAAATCACCGCGCGTCTCCAGTTTCTGGTCAATGTCGGGCTCGATTACCTGACCCTGGCGCGCAGCGCCGATACCCTGTCGGGCGGCGAGGCCCAGCGGATTCGCTTGGCGAGCCAGGTCGGAGCTGGCTTGGTGGGCGTGATGTACGTCCTGGACGAACCGTCGATCGGCCTGCATCAGCGCGACAATCAGCGGCTGCTCGATACCTTGCTGCGTTTGCGCGACCTGGGCAATACCGTCATAGTCGTGGAGCACGACGAGGACGCCATCCGGATTGCCGATCATGTCGTGGATATCGGGCCGGGGGCGGGGGTTCACGGTGGTCGAATCGTGGCCGAGGGGACGCCAGAAGCGATCATGGCAAACGACGATTCCCTCACCGGCCAATATCTCTCCAACCGTCTCGAGATCGCCGTGCCGGAGCGGCGTATTCCGCCCGATCCGGAGCGCGTGCTCCGGATTCGGAATGCCCGCGGCAACAATCTGAAGGGTATCGACGTTTCGTTTCCCGTGGGGCTTTTTACCTGTGTGACCGGCGTTTCGGGGTCCGGCAAATCCACTCTGATCAACGATACGCTGTTCCGCTTCGCGGCTCGCGAGCTCAACGGTGCCGCCGCGATGCCGGCATCGAGCGACGGCATCGACGGACTGGAGCATTTCGACAAGGTGGTGGATATCGATCAAAGCCCGATCGGTCGCACGCCGAGGTCCAACCCCGCGACCTACACCGGGTTGTTCACGCCGATCCGGGAACTCTTCGCGGCGACCCCGGAGGCGCGGTCACGCGGCTATTCGCCGGGGCGGTTCAGTTTCAACGTCAAGGGCGGGCGATGCGAGGCTTGCGCCGGCGACGGCGTGATCAAGGTGGAGATGCACTTCCTGCCCGATATTTTCGTCCATTGCGATGTTTGCAAGGGAAAACGCTATAACCGAGAAACGCTGGAAATCCGCTACAAGGGCAAGACGATAAACGAAGTCTTGGAAATGACGGTGGAAGAAGCCAGTCAGTTCTTTTCCGCGATTCCGGCCGTTGCCCGAAAGCTCGATACTCTGATGGAGGTGGGGTTGAGCTACATCAGCTTGGGCCAGAACGCGGTGACGCTTTCCGGCGGCGAAGCTCAGCGGGTCAAACTGGCCCGCGAGTTATCGAAGCGGGACACCGGCAAAACGCTCTATATTCTGGATGAGCCGACGACCGGACTGCATTTTCACGACATTCGGCAACTTCTGGGCGTTCTGCATCAATTGCGCGATCACGGCAACACGGTGATCGTGATTGAACACAATCTGGACGTGATCAAAACCGCCGACTGGCTGGTCGACTTGGGACCGGAAGGCGGTGAAGGCGGTGGTTTAATCGTGGCGGAAGGCACCCCTGAACAGGTTGCCGAAAACAGGGCTTCCTATACCGGGGCATTCTTGAAGAAAATCTTATCGAAGTCGGTACCGCCGAACCGAGCGTTTGGCGAAGCGGTTCACAAAATCAGTCGGAAGACTGTGCGGCCGTGACCGTAGCGACAACATCAGGAGAGTTATTTATCGTAGGTGATGAGGTGGAGGCGGTGGTAGCTTGCGGATCAGAGGCGATTAGCCAGAAGATGATTAGACCTAGCGCCAGGGCTGTTACAACAACCATATGCTTTTCGCTAAGTGCTTTCACTTAATATCTCCCTTTGTATGATGAAACTCCGTTGCGAAGCTTATTGAGTTTGCGTTACGGCAACGTGACGTGGATCTTACGCAAAGTTGTTCAAGACCTCTGTAAGTGAAAAATGATAACGCTGTCACCATGAGCTTACAAACGGTTTTATACGGATTTTAAAATGGCTGTCGTTGGCTTTTCTCGAAAAACAAGCAGTGTGCGTTATGAATAAGTCCTCCAATACGAATCCAATTAGTTTTGCCGTGGTATGTCGTCAGCTCTTGGGTCCTTTGACCCGGTATTTGATATCAAAATGTCAAAAGGTCTATTTTCGCGCCGTGGAGTCGACGGGGCATCATAAGCGAGACATCCTCGTCAGTCGTGTGGAGAATGCGCGGGACAGTTTGGAAGAAGCCAAGGAGCAATTTCAAAGTGCGCTGGATAAGTTCAGCGCACTTACGGACTTTCAGGGTGGCGAGCTCGAAGACTTATATCGACAGATTAAAGTCGAGTTCGATTACAGTAAAGCCAAGGCTCTAGCAGTCAAAGACCGGATTGCGGCGGTGCAGGACGTGGCCGAGGCTCTTTTTGCAGAATGGGAGGATGAGTTGGAGCTGTACACCAACCGCAGCCTTCGAAGCAGCAGTCGGCAAAAGCTTAAGCTCACTCAGCAGCATTACGGACAACTGATTTCCGCGATGCGTCGAGCCGAGGGCAAAATCGAGCCAGTACTGAGCGTATTCCAAGATCAGGTGTTGTTTTTGAAGCATAACCTCAATGCAAAAGCGGTTGCGTCGCTGGAACATGAATTGGCAGCGATGACCGTTGGGGTTGCCGGGTTGATCACAGCCATGGAGCGTTCCATAAACCGAGCGAATGATTTCGTGTATTCGCTGAACGGTCAAAAAGCACTCCCTGCCAGTTGAACCGTTGTTTAGTGCCGAGCAGCTCGTTTCAGAAAAATTCTGATCGACTTTCTTGATACACCGGTGCTAGCTTTGCGGATGCCTTCAAGTCATCTTGATGGCCGATTGTGTCAATTGCAACAAAGTGTTGTTTTGGTGCAATTAGCCGTAAGAGCGCACCAAACAGGTGCAAAATCTTACTGATGCGTTACTTAAGTAACTGAGGGCACATTATTTTCGCCTTGGTATGGACTTTGCCTTAAGACTATCGTTCTAGAAAACATAAGAGAAAAAGCGATATGTATAAGAATTCATCCAAGATCCGAATGGGGCGTGTGGCTTTAGGCGTTCTTGCAGCGGTTTTCGCTGCCTCCGTTGGGGCTGAGGAAGCGAGCGAGCCCACCGGGTTGCTCGGCTATATGGGCGCCGATGTCAACGATACCCAATTCATGAAAAACTTGGGGCTGCAATTTGGTGGATGGATTAACGCCGGTATCACTTACAACGCGAATGAGCCCGCCGGAAGATTTAACGGGCCGGTGACGTTCAATGACCGTGCCTCCGAATTTCAACTGAATCAGCTTTACTTTTATCTGCAGCGTGCCGTCAATACAGAGGGCGATTCCTGGGATTTCGGCGGACGCTTCGACTTTATGTTCGGCACCGACGCCCAATTTACACAGGCTTACGGTTCGCCCCGCGGACATTGGGATCTCCGTCTGATGAACGAGGAGCGCTTCTATGACATCGCGCTGCCACAGGCCTACTTTGAAATATTCGCGCCTTTCGGTAACGGCATCACTGCGAAGATTGGGCATTTTTACACCATCATCGGCAACGAAGTGGTGACGGCACCGGATAATTTCTTCTACTCGCATGCTTATACGATGCAGTTCGGAGAACCCTTTACCCACACAGGCGTGTTATTAAGCTATCCGATTGATCAGAACTGGACGATAACGGCGGGGGGCGTGACCGGCAGCGAAACCGCCGGTTGGGATGGTGCCTGGGACAAAGGTCTTGGTAATTGGGCATTTCTCGGTGGCGTGACTTGGGCCAGCGATGACAAGGGCAGTTCTGTAGCATTTAGCGCCACCAGCGGTGAGATTTCCGAGCAAGACGCAAACAATTGGAGCATGTACAGCTTAGTGATAAAGCACGACATCATGGAAGGCCTACACTACACCTTCCAGCATGATCATGGATGGGCAAATAGCGTCGTCGGGGCGACCGATCGGTCTGGCAGTAATGGGACCGATGCAGAATGGTATGGGATCAATCAATACCTCACCTACGATATTTCAGACGATCTTGCTGTCGGGCTGCGCGCTGAATGGTTCCGCGATGACGACGGCTTCCGCGTGGTTTCGCCTGCGCGGACATTGGGGGCGCTTCCAGCATCAAGTTATTATGCATTCACGGCCGGTTTGAACTGGAAGCCGGTGAATTGGCTGATGGTGCGTCCGAACGTTCGGTACGATTGGGCTGATAAGGCAGACGCGTACGACAATGCTGGTGGAGCGGCAAGCTTTGCCGGTAAGAAGAGCGATCAATTCCTCTTTTCCGCCGACGTGGTCATAACGTTCTAATATATCTTGGGAATTTCGTCGTGAAGGACAGGGACGTCCTCCTTCCGTACTTCTGCCTTTCACTCCGAAGAACACTCCGTTCTAACGGGGTCGACCGTTAGCCTTCTAAAGCTCAAGCGGCCCGCTGCTATCGGAGCGGATAAAGCTTATGCGGCCTTGCGCGGGTTATGGTCTGATACCGTTTTTTCGTGCTGCAAGCATTGGCGGATAAGCTGTTTGGCCTGAACCGCACACTTGCCGCACTGATCGCACGCACCTAATTTGGAGCGCAGACTGCGCATGCTTGTCACGTCCTGTTCCTGAACGGCCTTTCGGATTTGTCCGTCGGTGACTTTCTTGCAGATACAGATGTACATAACAAGACCAGATGAAAAAACCTGATCTAAATACTAGTACAACTGATAATTATTATCAAATAAGATTTGATTTGAACTGTCTTGCCCATAGGTGGGCGAGTGATAGGGCAGGCTGGATGTGTAGATTACATCTGTGTTTGCAGGTAGTTCTGTAGTCCGATTTTTTCGATGAGGCCGAGCTGAATCTCCAGCCAATAGGCGTGGTCCTCTTCTGTGTCCTTGAGAAGCGTCAGAAGGATATCCCGCGTAACGTAATCGCCGACGCTTTCACAAAACGCCATCGCTTCTTTGAGTTCGTCGATTACTTTGTATTCTAAAGTCAGGTCATTCTTGAGCATGCCTGGAACATCCTGACCGATCTGCAGTGCGTTGCGCTTGCTGAGATCCGGCACACCTTCGAGGAATAGAATTCGGTTGATCAATCGGTCGGCATGGGACTGTTCTTCCTGCAATTCGTGATGAATGCGTTCATACAGTCGGTTAAATCCCCAATCCTTATACATCCGGGAGTGAATTAAATACTGATCGATGGAAGTCAGCTCGCCGATCAGCAAATGGTTTAAGCGCGCGATAACATCGGCATTGCCTTTCATTTTGTTCTCCGTTGTGCAGCACCAAATCCCGCTTCGGATTAGACAAGCCCACCGAAGTGAGTAAATTGAAACAGAATTACGTATACTAGTCACCCTTTAGCGCTCCGGGGATGTGCTGCCGGTTCGTCGGCGGCGCAGGGTGTTAGACAATTTCTGTGATAGACGCATGACCCAAATAGAATACGAAGTCCGCGAACAGGATCTGGTTGCCTTCAACGAACATCAATTGCAGAACTCCGCGAGTTGGCAGAAAACCTTGCGTCGTCACCAGGCGATCTTCCCCGGTATCATGGCGCTCATCGCGCTGTTCTTGTGGTTTTACTATCAGGATACGCTTTCCGCGATCTACGTAGGTGTGATCGCTGCATTATGGGGCATTTTGACCCCCCTCTATTTCAAGGGAAGCCTGCGCAGACAGATCCGGAAACTGTACTCGGATGAAGAAAGAGCTTGCATCCTCGGTACATATACCTTGCGGGCCGAGCCGCATGTTTTGGTAGAGGTCAACCGGAACGGCGAGTCTCGGATGAAATGGGCCGATATTCTTCGCGTCGAGATGACCAAAAAATACGCCTTTCTTTTCGTAGGCATTGACACGGCTCTGATCATCCCCCGTGCTACCGTCAAAAAAGGGGACCTCCATGAGTTTGTCAAAGAAGCCGACCGGCGAATCGAGCAGGCTGCTTAATTCCGCGCTGCCTTTCCGGCTAATGACCGGTGCCGGCTTGGCACCCCATTGGCATGCTTAATTTCAAATCGGTCGCGTTAAGGCGAGGCCAGCGTCTTCTGTTTGACGAGGCTTCCTTCACCATCCATAGCGGTGAGAAGGTCGGTATCACTGGCGCGAACGGAGCCGGTAAATCCAGTTTGTTTCGTCTGGTTCTGGGCGAGATTCATGTCGATGCCGGCGAAATTTCGATGCCGCCGAATTTGGATATCGCCCATGTGGCCCAAGAAACCCCGGCTAGCGATCAGAACGCCTTGGACTATGTCATGGACGGTGATCGCGAATTGCGTCTCATCCAGGCCGGTCTTCACGACGCGGAGAAAAGCGGCGATGGTGAGAAGCTGGCACTGCTCCATTCTCGCCTAGACGCGATCGGAGGTTATGAAGCCAAGGCGCGCGCCGCCAAACTGATGTCCGGTCTCGGGTTTTCGCCGGGCGATGAGGCCAAGCCGGTAAATCGGTTTTCTGGCGGATGGCGAATGCGCCTCAACCTCGCGCAAGCGCTGATGTGTCGGTCGGATATGCTGCTTCTCGACGAACCGACCAATCACCTTGACTTGGATGCCGTGATTTGGCTTCAAGAGTGGCTGTCCCGATATGCCGGTACTCTGCTTTTGATTTCTCATGATCGGGATTTTCTTGATGATATCGTCGATCATGTGCTTCATATCGAGAACCAAAAGGTTACGCTGTATTCCGGAAACTATTCGGCATTCGAGGCGAGACGAGCGGAACTCTTGGGGCAACAACAAGCGGCCTATGAAAGACAGCAGCGCGAAGTCGCGCGTATTCAGTCGTTCGTAGATCGATTTCGTGCGCAAGCTACCAAGGCGCGCCAGGTGCAAAGCCGCCTCAAGGCGTTGAGCAAGCTGGAATTGATTGCCGCGGCGCATGTCGACTCGCCTTTCAAATTTTCTTTTCTGCCGCCGGATAAGCTGCCTTCGCCTTTGTTGAAGCTGGATGAGGCTGGCGTGGGGTACGGTTCGACGCCTATCTTAAGCGGCGTTAATCTGACGTTGAATCCGGGCGAGCGGATAGGCCTTTTAGGCACAAATGGCGCAGGCAAATCCACCCTGATCAAATTATTGGCCGGTGTTTTGAGCCCAAGCTGCGGAGAGCGTTTGGAAGCGCAAGACCTGAGGGTCGGTTATTTTGCACAACACCAGCTCGAACAGTTGCGGGTCGATGAAAGTCCCCTTAAGCATTTGCAGCGACTTGATCCAAATGCGGCAGAAAAGGATTTGCGCAATTTTCTTGCCGGTTTTGGTTTTTGCGGCGACCAGGCGTTGGCCGCAGTCGCGCCGTTTTCCGGTGGCGAGCGTGCCCGGCTTGCATTGGCTCTTTTGATTTATCAGAAGCCGAATCTTTTGTTGCTGGACGAGCCCACCAACCATCTCGATCTGAACGCACGTGACGCGCTTACGCTGGCCTTGCAGGATTATCAGGGAGCGATGGTGCTCGTTTCTCACGATCGCCATTTGCTCCGAACGGCTGCCGACGATTTCTGGTTAGTCGCCGACGGAAAGGCTGAGAAATTCGCTGGTGACTTGGATGATTACAGGCAGTGGCTGAGCAATCGACGTGCCATATCGCAAGCTTCGGCCGAAAGCAAGGCGGCACCGTCCCGCAAAGATCAACGGCGCCTGGATGCGGAGCGGCGGCGTGCGTTGAGACCCTTTCAGCAGGCGCTGGAACGGGCTGAAGCCTCTTTGGAGAAATTGACGTTCGAAAAGCGGCGTCTCGAAGAGCGGCTGGCAGATCCTGCGCTGTACGAGGGTGACTCGAAGGCGGACTTACAGTCTTTGCTCCTTGAAAAAGCTGAAATTGACCGCCTACTGGTGGAAACCGAGTCCGCCTGGTTGGAGGCAAGTGAGGTGTTGGAATCGGTCTCGGGTGAAACTTGAGCGAGTTCGAATTTGCTGCCGAAGTGTAAACATGCCGCTGATAAAGCTGTTTCTCGATATCTGTTTTTTTAAGAAAGGACCTCGGGATGTTCCTGCGTCGAGCTTGCTGTTAGGGCTCGCGGTTCTCGCCTACTTGATCGTAGGTGTCGTGCTGCTCGGATTGGAACGCGATTGGAGCGGAGCGGTCGTCGAGGCCGTGGTTGAAGCTTTAATGCTGTTCGGCTTTCTTTATATGGCACTCTATCTGAGCCAGGGGATTCCCCGCCTGCAACAAACGGCGACCGCTTTATACGCATGTGATGCTTTGATCAGCACAGCCGCTGTTCCGCTCCTTGCCTGGCTGCTGGTGACACCGGAAGCCAAAGGGGTTTACATTTTTCTGACGCTTCTGATGCTTTGGCACTTGGCGGTAATTGGGCATATTTTGCGACATGCTTTGGCCATTTCATTCTTTTTCGGCTTGGGGTTGGCTTTCGGGTACGTAGTCGTAAGCTATCAAGTTATGATGATCCTGTTTGGTCGAACCATGTGAGCGCAAGCAGAGAATAGGAGACTGGTGATGACGTACCGGCAGATTTTATTGGCAGCCGATTTTTCCGAGCACGGGGAACAGGTGATCCAGCAGGCTCAGGATTTGGCGAAAAAGTACGACGCCAGACTTAGCATTATCCATGTCGTGGAAAATATGCCGGTCATGGATTCGTCTTATGGGCCGATTGTGCCGTTCGACATCGATCTGACAGATCAGATGATGGATGCGGCGCGGAAGCGTTTGGCAGAGATCGCCGATCGTTTGGCTATCCCTCAAGACAATCGCTGGGTTGAAATCGGAAGTCCCAAGGTGGAGATTATCCGCATTGCCAAGGAGCTGCAGGCAGATCTAATTGTCATCGGATCGCATGGCAGGCACGGCATCAGTCTGTTGCTCGGTTCTACGGCCGCCAGCGTGATTCACCATGCTGAGTGCGACGTTCTGGCTGTTCGTCTCCGGGGTTAGATTTTGATTTCTCATTGATTGACAAGGAGGTCAAGGATTATGAATTTGTTTAATCGCTGGATGTGGTTGCTGCTGGGTGGTGCGCTGCTAATCGCCAGTGATGCAGTCATTTCAGAGGAGTTTAAAGGAGGGCAGGGCATGTCCATGAAGATCGAATCGTCAGCATTTATGCATAACGGCGATATGCCACAGCGCTTCACTTGTGACGGTCAAGACGTGTCGCCGCCGTTGTCCTGGTCCGGGATTCCCGAGGGCGCGAAAAGCTTGGTGTTGATTGTGGACGATCCCGATGCACCGGATCCGAAGGCGCCGAAGATGACATGGGTCCACTGGGTGCTCTACAACATTCCGACAAGCTCGAGCGGTTTATCGGAGGGAATTTCGTCGCAGTCTTTGCCCGCCGACACTGCCGAAGGAGTCAACGATTGGAAGCGGACGGGCTATGGCGGGCCATGCCCGCCAGTAGGGCGGCATCGGTATTTCCATAAGCTTTACGCACTCGATACTGTTTTGTCTGGACTGCATAAGCCCACGAAAGCCCAGCTCGAAAAAGCCATGCAAGGACATGTTTTGGCGCAGGCCGAGTTGATCGGCGTTTATCAGCGTATTAAATGATACTGGCCGACGAATCTTCTTATTTTTTCCAGTATGCCGGCGTAAACAAAATCAGCGCCGTAAAAACCTCAATGCGGCCGAGAAACATGGCCAGGGTACAGGTCCATGTCTGGAAATCCGTTAGCCCCGCGAAATTGCCGGCTGGCCCTACCTGGTTTAGTCCGGGACCCATGTTGTTGATGCAGGCAATGATGGCGGAAAAGGACGAGACGAAATCTAGGCCACTGATGACCAGCAACAAGGTCAGAATCACGACGCTCATGAAATAGACGAAGATGAATCCGAGTACCGCGAGAATAATATTCGATGGAATGACCATGTTGCCAAGCTTGAGGGGGTTCACGGTCGTGGGATGCGTCAGTATGAGCATCTGCAGCTGACTTTGCTTGACCAGAATTAGGGTTCTCATCATTTTGATGCCGCCACCGGTGGAGCCGGTGCAGGCTGAGACGGAGCTCAAGAAGAGCATCCATAGCGGCGCAAATAATGGCCATTGGTTGAAGTCGACGCTGGCGTAGCCACAATCGGTAGCTGCGGAGACCAGATTGAAGCTCGTGTGTCGAAAGGCTGTCCAATAGTCAGCATAAGTACCCTGCTGCCAAAGATAGAAAGCGACACCCACGCAGCTGGCGATAATCAGGATCAGAAAAGGCGCCACCTCGATATCATGCTTGTAAGGGGCAAAGGTCCTGCTATGGATCGCCAGGAAGTGCGTGGCAAAATTGATTCCCGCGAGCAGCATGAAAATGGTGAGGACGCCCTCGATTTGCGGCGAATCGAAATAGCCTATGCTGGCATCGTGTGTTGAAAACCCGCCTAGCCCCATGGCGGAAAAGGCATGACAGATTGCGTCCAGCCAGTTCATCCCAGCTAGTTTGAGCGATCCGATACAGATGACGGTAATGCCGGCATAAACCAGCCAGAGGTTTTTGGCTGTCTCGGTAATGCGAGGAGTGAGTTTGCTCTCCTTCATGGGGCCTGGGGTCTCGGCCATAAACAACTGCCGTCCGCCGACACCGAGTACCGGCAGAATTGCGACAACTAAAACGATGATTCCCATGCCTCCCAGCCATTGAAGTTCGTGTCGCCATAAGTTGATGGCCGGAGGCAATTCATCCAAACCAGTCAGGATTGTTGCGCCGCTCGTTGTGAGCCCGGACATGGCTTCGAAATAGGCGTCGGTGAATGACAAATCCTTGAGGTAGGACATCAGAGGAAAGGTCGCGAACGCCGCCATTCCCGTCCAGGCGAGCACCACGAGCAAGAACCCATCCTTGGCTTTCAATTCGCGCTGGAATTTTCTCGTCGTGAGCCATAAAAGTCCGCCGGCGGCTAGAGTGAGCAGCATGTCTTCGATAAACAACGAAACCGTCCCGTCACGGTAACTTAACGAGGTCAGGATAGGTAACGCGTAAGTCACGCTGAAAACCATCAGCATTAGGCCGAAAACTCTAGCGAGGGATAAGAATCGATTCATCTGACAAGAACCCTATAACATCAAACCAAAGGGTCACTAAAAGAAACTCTCGACCCGCGGTCGAAAGAGCGAGGAATTGCGCTTGTCTGCAATCGATTCCACCTTAGATATCGCTAGATTGACCCTGAAACATACCTCGATTGGCTGTTTCGTTGAAAGGCGGGAGTTTTGGTGTAAAGCTGACTGAAGGGAGTCAGCCATGGCTGGCGATTGTGTGGAGTATCGTAGAGCCGTTGATGATGGATTGAGTCGATAGATACAGCATGAGTCAGCCGTTCACGGAAAGCGGGTTTGGTGCCTCGGGCCGGAATCGAACCGGCACGCCGGGTTAGGGCGCGGGATTTTAAGTCCCGTGTGTCTACCTATTCCACCACCGAGGCAAATAGACTTGAATCCTCATCGGAGGGGAGTGTCGCTGATAAGGTCGTATCTTGTCGCTAACCGAGTCAGCTCTACGTCGTTCTTGACAGACAGTTTGTCATACGCCCGATACCGGTATGTATTGACCGTTTTGGGGCTTATCGTCAGCATGTCCGCCATGTCCTGAATCGACCGGCCTTGAAGTGTCATGATGACGACTTGCAGTTCGCGGTACGATAGATCGTTAAACGGCGACGAGGATTGATCGGCCAGTTTGGCCAAGGCCATTTTACTGGCAACGTCCTGACTAAGATATCGTTTGCCCTCGGATACCGTCCGAATAGCATTGATCAACTCGCTGATAGGACAGCTCTTCGAAACATAGCCGTGAGCGCCCAAATTTAGGAGTTGGTGCGGGAATGGTCCATCAGCATACACACTCAAAGCCACAATTTTCACCAGTGGATGTTTTTGACTGATCTTTCGGCATGCTTCAATCCCGCCTATACCCGGCATATTGATATCCATAACGATCAAGTCGGGACTCAGCCGGTCAGCTTGCTCGATGGCCTCTTCGCCCGAGCACGCTATACCGATTACCTTCATGTCCTCGGCTTCGTTCAGTAAGTGCTCGATGCCCGCTCGAACCAGTTCATGATCATCTACCAGGAGAATGCCGATCATAACGTCAATGGCTAAAACTGGACTAGAGCGCTTACCTTAGAATATGGCGGAGAGGGAGGGATTCGAACCCCCGGACGGGATCAACCGTCAACGGTTTTCAAGACCGCCGCTTTAAACCGCTCAGCCACCTCTCCTCGATTCATCAAACATTCTCCTATAAGGATAACGTATAAGCCTCTTCGGTTCTATCTTTACGCTTTCCAGAGACATTTCCCGTTGCTTGCCTTATCGATAGCATCAAGTCTGGCGGCATGCGCTTGGAGTTCCGTTTCGCTGCAACGGATTATTTTAAGCTGAGGGCGATTTATTGAGAGGGTCAATTTTGGCGTTTGCTGTAATTTGTCCGTACCCTCATCTGTCGATTCCGGCTCCAATACCAGTAAAGTCTGGCCACCGGTCATGGCGAGATAGACTTCGGCTAGGATCTCGGCATCGAGTAGAGCGCCGTGCAGTTCTCTGTGTCGATTGTCTACACCATATCGTTTGCACAATGCGTCCAGATTGTTGCGCTGTCCGGGATGTTTCTTTTTGGCGAGCACCAACGTATCCAGAACGGTGCAATATTCCGCCACGCTGGCAAAGCCGCTGGATAGCAATTGCAGTTCATGGTTGAGAAAGCCCACATCGAACGGAGCATTGTGGATAACCAGTTCAGCGCCTTTGATATAAGCCAAAAGGTCCTCGGCGATATCGGCAAAGCGAGGTTTATCGGCTAGAAATTCGGCGCTCAGTCCATGTACCTCAACGGCTCCTGGATCAATGTTCCGCTCTGGATTCAGATAGACGTGAAAGCGATTTCCTGTCAGCCTGCGACTGATGAGTTCCACGCAGCCGATTTCAATGATGCGGTGCCCTTCTGCAGGGTCGAGCCCAGTTGTTTCAGTATCAAGTACGACTTGTCGCATGAATTGTTTTCGCCTGTTCTGGCGCTGTAGGTTCTAACAGTTCGTCTATCCCTCGGTTGGCAAGTGCGTCGGCGCGCTCATTCTCGATATGCCCAGTGTGTCCCTTTATCCATTTCCACTCGACGCTATGGTCTTGTTGAGCGGCTACGAGACGCTGCCAAAGATCGACGTTCTTGACCGACTTCTTTGCTGATGTTTTCCACCCTCGTCGGATCCAGTCCGGTAACCACTCGGAAATGCCCTTGAGAACATAAAGAGAATCCGTCGTTATGCAGACCTTGCTGGGTCTTTTCAAGGCTTCCAATCCTTTGATTGCCGCCATGAGCTCCATGCGGTTATTCGTAGTGTTGGGCTCTGCTCCGTAGAGCTCCATCTCTTTGCTTTTGTACTTCAACACTACGCCCCACCCTCCGGGTCCCGGATTGCCGCGGCAAGCGCCATCCGTGTAGATGTTAACTGTGTTAGTCACGGTGCCTCTTACTGTAAAGTTTCGAGCATGTGGCTGGGCACTAAACCCGGTGCGCTGACCCATTTTGGCGTGATTGGTATCAACGTGTAAGTTCTTTTAACCGCCTTTATGCCGAATGCGAATGACAGATTAGCGCGAGATTTGCTGAAAAATGAGTTGGGTCTTTGTATCACTTTGGACGACGCAATGCTGAATGCCGCACTGTATTCAGCATCGAATTTTAGAAGGCTCAACCAGTCTAATAAGCGGTAGCAGCTGATAAAGTTGAGCTGCCAAAATGATGAGCGTCGCGGAAGATATTGAAGGATGCCGTGCACGCTCCAGGGATTAAAGCCAAGGACGAAGAGTCTGCCATTAGGTTTTAGCACGCGTTCAACTTCGTGTAAGACTTCGTGCTTGTTGATTTCGAAGTCGATGACATGAGGCAAAATTAAGATATCTATGCTTGCGGTCGCGACGGGTAGTGCGTTTGGATACCCCGTGATTACCTGTTTGGTATAAGGCTCGCCCCGATGCTCAGCGCTAACAAGGACGAAGTTATGAATAAATATTTCATCAATATATAAATTCTCGCATCCTAGTAAGCCGACTTGTAAAATTTTTTGATTGTAAGTAGGATTCAGCGAACTTTGGAGGTAGGATGCCTCGATGGTTTGTAGTATTTGCCCTAGGGTTGTGGCGTGATACCACTCCAGAAATACCTGGCGAGGGTGAGGCGACGGTGTGCGTTTGGTTTTCATTGACTAAACTGCTGGTATGCCGCTATAAATCACCCGAATAGAACTCTGAGGTAGACACGATGAGACGGCCAAAACGCGATGTAAAGTTGCTCTGTTATGCATCAGCTTTTGCCTTGTCTCTAAGTGCCTGTACGCATCACGCCGGGAAGACGAAGACGGACAACAGTTTTACCGACAATTCTCAATCGGCGTCAACGCCGAACAGCAAAAATTCCCGCGTCTTTCATATCTCTAAGAATACCAGCCGCTGGTTTAGGAAAAAGGACAAAGCCTCTACCGGTCGTCATAATGGCAAGAGCCTGGCCGAATATGACAGTTTGTGGGATCGATTGTTCGATTCGTACAATTTGCCGCCTGTTGAGCACGAGGAAATAGATCGTGAACTCGAATGGTTCGTCAATCATCCGACCTACGTGGATCGTGTACAGAAAAGGGCCGAACCTTTTCTCTATTCTATCGTGAAGCAGTTCGAAAAGAATGATATTCCAGGCGAGTTGGCGCTTTTGCCTGTCATCGAGAGTGCATTCCAGCCTGATGCAGTGTCTCCGGCTAAAGCCGCGGGCCTATGGCAATTCATTCCTTCTACCGGGCGGCTTTACGGCTTAAAACAGAGCCGTTCATATGATGGTCGACGTGATGTGTACGCATCAACTCGAGCGGCGATCAAATATTTGAAGAAACTTCATTCCGATTTTAATGGCGATTGGTTGCTTGCAATAGCGGCTTACAATTGTGGTGAGGGTGCAGTTGCCAGAGCCATTCAGAAGAACGAGGCCAGAAATAAGCCTACCGATTTCTGGTCGTTGGATTTGCCGGGAGAAACACGCACCTATGTCCCGCGTCTCTTGGCTGTTGCGAAGTTATTCGCGGAGGCTGAACAGTACGGCATTGACTTACATCACATTCCCAACGAAGCCTTGTTTAAGCCGGTAAAGATAAGCACGCAACTGGACCTGGCGCTCGCGGCTGATGCGGCCGATATCTCCTTGGACAAGCTTTACGAGTTGAACCCCGGTTTTAAGCGCCAATACGCCGACATCGAAGGCAGTTATAGGTTGTTTATCCCTGCCGACAAGAAAATCAGCGAATTTAAGCAAGAGTTGGAACGGCTGGCGCAACAAAGCCAACCTCTAGATGGGGGGCGCCCATCGATCGCTGACGAGCTGATCGCTGCGCGGGACTCGAAATTGGCAAATGCTGACGTTGCTTGGGAATCCGGCAGGGCACATGGCAGTTACTCCGAAAAGAACGGTAAGTTCCAGAAGGTGCGAAAAGGCAAATTAGAAGAAAAAGCACGCCGTGGTCGGGGCGTCGTATCTTTTGCGTCCAAGCCTTCTGGCAAAGTAATCGGGAAAATCAGAGGCGGGGACAGTGTTGCGGCAGTTTCCGCAAAGGGAAAATCTGCTGAGTCTCTAAATAAACGGTCGACTTATACCGTTCAGTCGGGTGACACGCTTTGGTCTATCGCAAGGAAACATTCCGTTGATGTTGAGCAGTTAGCTAAGTGGAATGGTGTATCGGCAAAGACTGGCGTCAAGGCTGGCCAAAATTTAGTGCTTTGGAACAAGGACGCCGCCAAGAAGCTGGCAATCGCTAGTTCTGGGATTAAGTCTTCGCAGTCGATTAGTTATACCATTCGGCAAGGCGATACGCTGTTTTCCATCTCGAAACGATTTAAAGTCAGTGTGGCTGACTTGCGCAAGTGGAATGGTTCTAAGATCGAAAAACACATTCAACCGGGCACAAGTATCATGGTCCAGGTCGAGAGGGACTAGCAAAAATATCTTGGTTTTGTAAGAGTGCCCTCAAAGTGGAGATCAGGATCGGATCTCCAGCTTTTCCGGCAACGGCACATGGCTGGTAACATAACGGTATTTTCCTGAAGCCTCCGGCGGTAGGTTATCCACCGTATTGACCTCTACCCGTACGTCTCGTCCCATCCTGCTCTGCAGCTGTTTCACGATTTCATCCTTTGCGCTCTCGTGCCAGATGGGGCTTGGAACGACCATAACATCAAGTTGAGTTGTTGATGGTTGAATAATCTTGAATTCGTGAACCCCTTCGATTGCACGTAGCACATAGATGACCGCCAGGGCGTGCATGATCGTTCCATCGGGGCGAACTACGAAATCGGTGGTTCTGCCCATGATCTCCGAGATCACATGTAAGCCACGACCTACGTTGCACAATTCGTCGGTTTGTCGTGCCATATCGCCGGTGCGGTAACGGATAAACGGTTGAGCCTCCGAACATAGGTTTGTGACAACAACTTCTCCAATTTCACCGGGGGCGACGGGCATCCCGTTATCGTCCAAAATCTCGACAATGAGGCTTTCGCTGTTAACCAGCATTTGGCCTTGCGGCGATTCGAGCGCAATCAACCCACCGTCGCGGCATCCATATTCATTCGATACAGGTTTATCGAAGACTTCCTCGATTAACGCTCTCTGTTCAGGAAATAGGGGCTCTCCGGTGGTGCACACAACTTTGAGGCGTGACAACTTCGGGACCCTGTTCCGGCTCTTTGCGTAGGATGCCAAGAGACTCAAACTACTCGCGTAGCCATAGATGCAGGCGGGATTAAATGATTGAATTATTTTGAGATAATCGCTCATCCTGCTCTCCGACATCTCAAAGGCATTCAGAAGCAATTGATTAAAGAGTCGATCCCTTATTTTTTTAACAAGATCTGTTTTATTGAGTTCTACAGGCGCCCCCCATAAAAACACTTCGGGTTCACCAACTTCTATCTTCCACCATCGGCGTGCGCGCATGCGCGAGGCGGCATCAGCAGCTTGCCGCTTTCTGCCGAAATAAAAGATCAACGGTTGGCCACTTGACCCTCCTGTATTGTAGCGATGCGCGCCTCCCGGAACGTTTTTCCAAACTATGCGATCTCTGTTAACGGACGCGTCCGCCTTGTTCATTGTCGGCAAGCGGCGAAGATCGTCGAAGGTTAGGTCGCGACTGGCGGTTAAGTCGAGGCCCGACGCACGGATTCGTTCCGCATGCCAAGGGCTATGATCATCGGCTATGTGCAACAAGGCCAGCAATTTCTCCATCTGCATCCTTTCGACCGCTTCACGCGAAAGCCACTGTGTTTTTTCCAATTCGGCTAGATAGGTAAACGTGGGGCGGCTTACCATCCGTTCATGAACAGGGTAGACCAACCATTTGACGAGGTTTGGATGCATCGTAGAAGAGTGCTGTATAGGAGTAATTATTAGTGTGGACTGCCGATTGCTTGCGAATCGCGTCCAAATGCCCTAAGTGTATAAACACGTTTGGCCTAAAAGTCTCGTGGCCCACCGGATTGCCACGAGAGGTTATTCCGCGTAGGAGCGATTCTTGTAAACCAGGCCAGAGTGAATGGCAAGCTCTTCTTTTCTCACTAAGCGCATTGACGAATAGTGCCTAATCATAATAGAAACAGAACCTGAGCCGATCGATTCATCGGATAATTGTTAGTGGCGAATTCTTTCCTTACAGATTTGAATGCGACTCAAGAATTTGTGTCTAGCCGGTATCGGAATTTTCAGTACAAGCTTAGGCTTTAGCGCCAAAATTCATGCCGACGAACTGCCCGATATAATAGAAAAGATTAAACCGGCCATCGTCGGGATCGGAACTTATCAAAGAACGCGAACCCCGCCGGCGATCTTCCGGGGGACTGGTTTCGCGATTAGCGACGGCTTGCACATCTTGACGAACGCACATGTTCTTCCGGAAGCGACTGACAGATCAAAATTCGAAATGTTGGCTGTTTTCACTCGCGACGGCGAAAAGCAAAGCGTGCGACAGGCTATTGAAATTGCAACGGATGAGTCTCATGACATTGCTGTGCTAAGAATCGGCGGGTCGCCTTTGCCATTTATGCGATTAGGAGACTCGAGTAAGGTTCGGGAGGGAGAGTCATACGCCTTTACGGGATACCCGATCGGCATGGTTCTGGGACTTAATCCGGCTACACATCGAGGAATCGTTTCTGCCATAAGTCCCATCGCGATCCCGGCACATACGTCGCAGCGGCTGAACCCCAAAATCATCCGTCGACTTTCCGAGCCCTACGATGTTTTTCAGCTCGATGCGACGGCTTACCCGGGAAACAGCGGGAGTCCGCTGTACGATGTCAAAAGCGG
The DNA here is from genome assembly GCF_002005105.1 of Methylocaldum sp. 14B. Classification (GTDB taxonomy): domain Bacteria; phylum Pseudomonadota; class Gammaproteobacteria; order Methylococcales; family Methylococcaceae; genus Methylocaldum. The sequence continues at coordinate 141,874 of NZ_MSCV01000001.1, forward strand.
CAGCGTTGTTGGGATAATTAACAAGGTCTTTGTCCAGGAGACGAAAGAGAATCTTCTTGAGCGGCCGAGTGGAATTAGCTATGCAATCCCGATTCGCTACGCCGTGAGCTTATTGAACGAGAATGGCATAAAACGGTAGAGACTCTAAGGTCGTGGGGCGCGTTCAAGGGAGATTTTCGCGGCATTTTCCGGTCCTAGAGAATGACAAATGACGATAATTCAATTGGGAGAAAATCCTTTTGCATAGACACATGACTACAGATCAATTGTTGCAGGTTGTATTGCTGGCTTTAGATGATGGCAAGGGTAAGGACATTAAAGTAATAGACGTTCGGAAAAAAACCGGCATTGCAGATTTTATGGTAATCGCTAGCGGTACTTCGGAACGGCACGTGAAATCACTGGCTGAGCACGTGATTGACGAGGCGAAAAATAACGAGGTCCAGCCGCTCGGCGTCGAAGGGCAGGGTGGTGGCGAGTGGGTCTTGGTGGACCTGGGGGATGTGATCGTCCATGTGATGAAGCCTCAAACGCGAGAGTTTTATCAGCTCGAGAAATTCTGGCAGGCTGATTATTCGCCGCTTTATGCAGTGGCCAGTGCGGCGCATTGAACGACTTCGATGTGGTCGTTTCGCCTGTTGAGAGATGTCATGAAGTAAGCAGATGACGAGGGGGAAATCAGTGGGATTACCGGTTTACCTCGTTCTGGGCTCGATTTTCAGACCCGTTTTGATACGGTTCGGGTGCATTGCCGTTTGTGCATTGTGCGGCGAAAGGGGACAGTGACCGTTTGAGATCACTAGGACGACGTTTTTTCGAAGATGTCGATCGCAAGCTTTCGAAGCGTTGAGAAAGAGGATCTAATCAAGCGCCATCACCTCTACCCGAGCCGTTCCTTTTATGCCAAGTGCTTTGGCGGCGGCATGGGACAGATCGATTAGTCTACTCGTGATGAATGGTCCACGATCATTGACGATCACCTCCACTGATCGTTTGTTTGTTAGATTGGTCACTCGCACCCGTGAAGGCAAGGGAAGTGTGCGATGCGCGGCGGTTAGTGCGTTGGGGTTGAAGCGTGATCCCATAGCTGTCCGATGCCCAGATTCCCATCCATACCAGGATGCCACTCCTTTGGCTTTATAGCCTCTGGCGCTTTTCAACGGGTAATACGTTTTTCCTTTTACCCGATACGGTTGGTTATAGCTCTGTTTTCGGGGGTGTCGCTCGGTGGTCGCAATATTTTTCTCGGATTTGAAAGGCCGATAATCCGATTGTGTGGCGCACCCCGGCAAAAGCATGGCTCCCAGCAAAAACCATCCGATCTTTGATGCCGTCATTCCAATTTGTCTCATTGTTATAGTTCTAATTTTCAAGTCCACGTCTCTATATGCTATAGAAGTTCTCGATATCGCATGGCTACCGGCATAGGCTGATTACTGCGTAGCCGGTCTGACATCGTAGGCATTGACACTCATCGGCGCCGCCAGCCTAATAGAATTTAGTCTTCAGCTTGCCGCATGGCAAACGCATACTCGGTTACCGGCTTTCCGCCGATGAGATGTTCTTGAATGATTCGCTCGAGAACTTCTGGCGTACAGGAGTGGTACCAAACGCCCTCCGGATAGACAACTGCAATCGGCCCATGACGGCACACCCGCAGACAATTGGCCTTGGTACGCTGGATTCCGGCCGAGCCGGTCAGCTTTAACTCATCCAGTCGGCGCTTTAAATATTCCCAGGATTCAAGCCCCTCTTCTTTGCGGCAACACTTTGGCTTGGTCTGATCACAGCAGAGAAAGATGTGTCGCTTGGTTGCGGAGATCGCTAGGACTTGAGCGATAGTACGCAAGTTTTTATCGATGTCGCTTTCAGTCATTCGTTTCTTGGCTTAAAGAGATCGCAAAAAAAAGCCGTCGCAGCTATTGATTTATATCACGCATCCGGTCCATGTTGCGGATACCTTGCCTGTGTGCGCGTTTTTCTGAGTGTAATTGTCAACAAAATTTACGGCCTTATGGCTTTGTTTTAATTCACAATTTTGTCAAAAACCACTGATTCATTTGACGCTAAGAGCCTGTTGGCTTCGGTTTTCATTCTGAGTGTGTCAAGAATTTTTACATATTAAGAGCAGTGCGTAACGCCAGAAGCGTGGGATGAAAATTTACATGGCCTGCGAACCGGCAAAATATGAAGGGTCAGGCTTTGTTAATTTTGTTAATGGCCAAAAGATTCATCAATCGTTTGGCTTCCGCTGCCAATTCGGATTCTTGCTTTATGCGCTCCCGTAAGCGACTGACCGCCGTGCTCAAGGTCGATATATCGCGGTTGAGGAAGTTGCCGACCTCAGTCAAGGTGGCAGCGCCGAGTTCCAATGCTAAGTACGCGATCAGCGCACGAGCCGCGGCGCCCGCTCGGCCACGGTCTGCACCGCTGATTTGATCCAAATCCATCTTGCGAGCCGCACAGACTACGCTAATGATCGATTCAAGTTTAATTTGTGCTCGTGATGCCTTATCGGACTGCCTTAGCGCATTCTCGGCGAAATATTCATCCCCGAGTATGCGCCCCTCCACCGTGCCTCTATGGAAATCTTCCCGATGACCCTCGTCCAATCCTCCCGCGATGAAACGTGCGTAACGCTCCCGTGCTGTCGCCACATCTTGAGCCAACTGGGAATAGATCCACTCTGTCGTAAGCCAGCTAACGCGATCTAGGTCGAGGTAAGCTCGATGTCCGCTCCAATGATACTCGGCAGGATCGTGGACTAAATTTGCCCGGACTGGATTGAGATGGATATAGCGAACAAGTTCGAGCAGATAAGCATCGGCATCGATCAGGATCGCCTTGAATCGGCCCTGGAACAGATGGCCGATCCGGTTTTCGCGCTTGTTGATCCACCGCGTATAACGAAAAGCCAGGTGTTGCATGGTTTTTGAAAGCGACACATCGCCAATTTGAACCGCCAAGTGGACATGGTTCGGCATCCAGCAGTAGGCGTGAATACGGTGACCGAAACGGGAGACGCCCTCGCCAACCAATTCCTCGAAAACGTCTCTGTCCTCATCGTGAAAAAAGATAGGCTGTCCGGCATTGCCGCGGAGCATGACGTGATAGACAGCGCCGGGGATGTGGATGCGGGGTTTTCTGGCCATGAAGCTAAGCCTTATCGAAAACTACGGTAACAATAGCATGCAAACCAAATAATAAAAGCCTGACCCCAGCTCTGACATCAGATCCCCGCATATATACTCGTTGGTCTCTTTGGGGTGGCACACTTGATGCAGTCGACGTTTTGTGGAGAGATACTACAACGAGAAATGACTATGAAAATTCTAAAAATTTTATTTGGCGGGCTCCTTCTTATAGGGGGAGTTGATGCTAGTGCTACGCCGGCGTTTACCTTGAATTACGACAGTCAATACGGCAGCACTGAAAATACCGGATCGAAAGCGAGCGTGGGCTTTACGTTCACCGACATTGCTCCGCCTCCTGGTGAGTTCAATTTGTTATTGGATATAGCGAATCTTACCCCCACAAACATAGGTTCGACACTTATGGGATTCGGCTTCGACCTGCCAACGGGTGTGAGTGTTGTAGCGGGAACTTATGAAGATCTATCGGGCTATTTCCCTAATCTGTTATTCAATGTGACCTTAAATCCGTATAACCAAGTCGATATCGCTATCGCGTTGAACAGTAATTTCTCGGGTGGAAATCCGAATGGCGGGCTTACCGAAGGCTTAACTGCGCAAGTCTCGCTTGATTTCATCACAGATCCTATTTTGGATGGAGCTGGCATCACTAGCGCATTTATCAACACTTTGGATGACTGCTATGCGAGCACAAGCTGCTACGCACGTTTTCAGGAGGTTGGTTCAAATGGACAAGGTTCTGACAAAGTGCTCGGTGACATATCGGTTCCAACTACGCCTCCTCCTCCACCGCCCGATATAACCGTTCCAGAGCCGAGCATCTTATCACTCTTGGGAGCCGGTCTGCTTGGTCTAGGCTTTAGGAATTGGAGAAGAAAAAAGGCATAGCTCTGAAAAGATCACAAAGACTTCTGATCAGGCAAACTAAAAAGCCGTCCCATTGGGACGGCTTTTTCTTTGAGGTTTGCTGAAGAATATCCGTTTTTTTGGCAGAAACCTTTTCTGTCAACCCCTAGGCAATCCTGCAATTCCTTTTCATTTGTAAATCTGAATCGACGTTTGATTGGTGTTACCCGCCGCATCGGTGCCAGTCAGCGTGATCGTGTGCGTGCCCTTCGCGATGCTGCGGGTGTTCCAGTTATAGGAGATCGAGCCGCCGCTGGTTGAAGCTCGCACGGCGCCGTCGATGGCCAGCTTCAGCCCCTGCAATTTGACGTTATCGCTGCCAGTGCCGGTAATTTTTGTCGAGTTACCGACCTTCACGCCATTGGAGGGGCTGGTGATTTTAACCGTGGGCGGAGTTGTGTCGACGCTGTTAGCCGAGGTGGTCGCCGAGGCGGTATTGGAGAAGGCGGAGTTGCCGACGCTGTTGTAGGCGTAGACACGGTAAGAATAAGTGGTGCTGGCGCTGAGGCCAGTATTGGTGAAACTCGTGACGTTGCTGCCGAGCGAAGCGACTTCGCTCCAATTGACGCCATCCAGCGAGCGCTGCACCTTGAATCCGGTTTCGTCGCTAGACTTATCCGTCCACGTCAAGGCGATACTGCTGGATGATTGAGTAGTCGCCGCCAAACTTGTGGGGGCAGTCGGAACCGTGGGCGTCGTGGTGGTCGTGGTCGAGGACCGGAAACTGGCGACGGTGGCGCTGGTGCCATTCATGGAACGGGCGGTGTCCTGGTAGTTCGCCACCCCGGTCGGCTGGCCATTGTAATAAACGTTAGGATTAGAAAAGTGCGAGATTCGTGGCGAACTGCAACTGTAGGACATGACATCGTGGAACACGCCGCAGATCCGGTAACCATAAGAGTAGGGGTACACGCCGGCGTAGGCGGAATTGTCCGGGTCGTGCATGTTGCCCTGATTGTGGCCCAATTCATGCGCCAGGGTATCGTTGCCGAGGCAGTTGTATTTGGAATCGTCATGCACGACGGCGAACGCATACGGAGCGAACCAGGAACCCAGGCTATTCATCACGTAGGCGATGCCGCAGTAGTTGCTTTCAGCGGTTATAAGCGCCACCTGATCGGCGCCGTACTGGTTGCGTAAGGAGTGTACCTCATCCATTTTGCCATCGCTGGTGCCGGTGACATCCGACAAGCTGGTCGACATGTTGCCCGTCTCGGTATAGCTGACTTCGGCCATTTTTACCAAGTTCAACTGCATGTCCACCTGACTGTTCAGGTAGGCCTGATTGGCCTTGGTAACGGCGTTAATAATCTTGGCTTCTATGCCCGAGACGCCGCCAGCATTCACGCGGGCCTGAGGCGTGTAGACCACCAGCAGATCGATGACTTGGCCGGTGCTGGCGGCTGCGGTGGACGGGCTAGTCGAGGATGTCGTTGTACCGGCCAATTCACCGGCGGCATTAATATCCGGCGCGAGGGGTTCCGAATGCGGAGCGGTCTTGTTGGGATCGATCTGGCGGACGGCATGCGTTTTATTGCCGGCGTAGGCGATCTCGAACATTCTGCCGTCGTCCATCACGACGGTTCCGAACATCGCCTGCCCCCGAACGGCGAGGATCACCTCGCTGCTGCCTTCTTGCCCTTCGATATGACCGACCCAGGACAAACGGCCGTCGATGTCTTCGATACGATCGCGGATGGCGGTAACCGTGGTGTCGTTGAGCAGTTCGAGGGTGAGCGTATCGGCCTTCACCGCGTTGAAGTCGATGGCTACGCCCCGGCTGCGGCCCTTGATGGCTTTGATCTGCGCCTTGGCCTGCGTGGGCAGGGTCAGATTCGTGTCGCTGAATAAGCGCTGCGGCGGCGCCGCATGGACGACACCCACAATAGACGTTAAGGCTGCAAATACGCCAGCCAGTCCGAGGATATTTTTGCGGCGCGCAGCGGTGAACTTAGAATGCTGAGTCTTGTTGCTCACGTTGTGGTCCCCTAAGAGTCGAGTTGACGGCGATGGTCTCTGGGAACCCGCGGGGATGAGACAAACCAAAGCAACCTTTGGCTTGAGCTGGCAATCCCGCTGTCATAGGAGCCTGGCTCCCGTAGACCGGTAACTTTGCGCCACCACCTTTCGATGGTTTTGCCTTTTTCAGATCAAGCGGCATTAGGTCAGCGGCTCGATTTTTCTGTAGAAATAAGATTGGTCTAAATCTAGGGAATTTGTGTGATTGAGTCGGCAAAAAAGTGTTGTAGATTGTTTCATGTAGGCATTGATTGTTGTTTTTTATCAGTGGCCGTAATCGTTCGCCGGGTGGCTCCTCACCTTCGGATAAACGATGCATTGCTGCCCGTACCCCCCTTGGGCACAGGTTAAGCGAATCGCAGCTTCTTTTGAGTTTGTAGCGTTGCTATGACACCGGAGTGGCTGACACGTCAAACGTTATCCGGTGCCATGGCGGTTTAGCACGCCGTATGCCAATCCGATGTTCGTTGATGATCGGCCTGGCGAATCCTTGAATCTCTTGTATGCAGAGCAGGACTTGAGTCAGAAAATGACCGGTTCCATGGAGTGGCCGGGCAAAACATGTCTCCATTCGGCAACAGCCATGTGGCATGTGTCACTGTCCATTTCCAGGAAAAACGAGAAAAACGCGTTATCCAGCGGCGATTTGTCCGATTATTCCGGCTGGCGACACTAGGAAGATCGTCTTGGAATGGCTAAGAGCGGAGCGGTTTGCAGTCCTGACTCGATTCACCCGAACTGTCATACGGGCACCCTTTGATGGATACGTATGATAGTTCGGGCTTAGAGCGTTTTTATCTCGCTCGTCCGACAAAACAGGCTTGGCCGAAGTCGTTGGCGCCTTCGGCTAGGGTGAATGGATTCAAGCATTCGTAGGTCGGCAATCCCTTCCCAATCGCAAACGGTCGCTTTAGCCGCGACCCTTCCGACGAAGACGCTCGGCCGGGACATGGTGTCGGGAAGGGGGGCTTCGGCGCTCCAATCGCAAACGGTCATCCCAGGAGCGCTGGGATGACCCTTCCAATCGCAAACGGCCTGGCCGGGAGCGCCGGCCACGCCCTTCCCGAAGACGCCGTTTGCGATTGGAAGGGTCGCGACTAAAGCGACCGTTTGCGATTGGAAGGGATTCCCGACCTACTCGCGAGTGCCCGTACAGTAGGTATGAAAATGCCCTAAGTACATTCCGTAAATATTTGCGGAATCTCGACAGATTGGTGGGGTTGTCCTGCAGGTTGCCTATGCCGCAAGACTTCCCTGAATGTACTTAGATAACGAATTTTTGCCTCAGTGGCAGATTCCAGCCGGTGCTACTCGATCAAGATTAGATAAAGCGTAAGGCTACGATATTCGACATTCGATCAAATGCGGCGACCAAAGCGATATCGCCGACGCTCATTATCGGCGTCGTTGTCGGTCCTTCCCGTAACGCCATTGACAACCGACGCTGTTGCCGTTGTCACGACTTCACTGGGGCTGGACTCGGCTATGCCGTTATAGGCCGATACGCGATACGAGTACTCGCTGTTCGGGTTGAGTCCTGTGTCTGAGAAACTGGTGATGTCGGAGCCGAGTAACGCTACCTCTTCCCAGTTGACTCCATCGCGGGAGCGCTCCACTTTGAATCCCTCCTCGTTATCCGAGTTATCCATCCAGCGAAGATTGATTCCATCGTCGGATTGAGAGAAAGCTGCCAGCCTGCTTGGAGTCGCCGGAGCGGAAGCGGCCACTTTACTGGCACGCCACGCGGCAACCGTGGATCGGGCTTTCTCCATCGACCAGGCGGTCGCCGCGGCCTTTGAGGGATTTATGTTCGGATCGATTCCTGTGGGTTTGCCGTTGTAGTAAACGCTAGGATTGGCGAAATTCGAAATGCGCGTTGCCCCGGTGCAGGCGTAAGACATAACCGTCCGGAAACCGCCGCTTTGGCACAGACGATGCCCATAAGAGTAGGAATAAATGCCGGCATAGCTGGAGTTGGCGCGGTCATGCGCGTTGCCCTGGTTATGGCCCAGTTCGTGCGCCAGAGTTTGCGCGGCGAGACAGTACGCTCTTGAGTCGTCATGCACGACAGCGAACGCATAAGGTGCAAAGGAGCTACTCAGCCGCGTCATTTGATAGGCGATACCGCAGTAATTTGCGTCGGCGGAAACCAGGGTCACTTGATCAGCACCGTATTGATTGCGCCAGGAATGTACGACGTCCATCTTGCCGTCCGTTGTGCCGCGAAGATCATTAAGCGTGCGGGCCATATCGCCGCTTTCCGTGTAGTTGACCTCAGCCATGCGCACCAGGTTGAGCTTCATATGAACTTTGCTGTTGATATAGGCTTGATTGGCGGCCTCGACGGCTTTCACGATCTTGGCTTGAATGCCCGAGGTGCCGCCGGCATTGGCGCGTGCCTTCGGCGTATAGACGACCATCAGGTCCACGATCGTATCGGTGATCGTGGCTGCGGCTATCGGCGGCTCATTGGCGGCCGTCTCGGCTTCCGAACTGGCCGGCGCGTTGGCTAGATCTGGGTCCATTTCAACATCGGGAATCGGGTGTTTGTGAGGCAGAATCTTTCTCGGGTCCACCTGCCGGACGGTATGAGTATCATCATCGTTGGCAAGGATCTCGTAGATTTCACCATTCCCCCGCTTGATGGTTCCGGACATGGCTTTTCCGATCACAGCCAGAATGACTTCGCTGTCGGGTTCGCCCTGCAGATGACCAACCCAGGCGGAATGCCCCTGAACATTGTCGACGATACGGTCTTTCTCGGCGACCAGAAGCGTGTCATTGAAAATATTCAGATTTATGGCATCTGCTTTGAGTCTGTCGAAATTAGGCCGGACCGAACGATGTCTGCCTTTTTTGGCTTGAGGAGGCAGATAGGTGTCCGGTATGGCGTTCCAAACGTCCTGAAATAAGTCTTCAGGCAATTTTCGTTCGGCGACGGCCGTATGGCTTACCCCCGAGAAGGCCAGAGACAGGTATAACGGACTCAAGACCAAGTGCTTCTTCATTTTTTTAGCTCCTCTTAGTAATGGAAAGCAGATGCGAGCGGTTTCTCGAAATCTCCTCCTCTAATTCTCAGGAAGTCAGTCCCGGTGTCCCTTTTCAGGGCGTCACGAATCAGGCCGCGTCGGGAAGCCTGCTGCTACAGAGCGGTCTTTTGTGGAATGAAATCGACCGGAATCCTGAGGCAGGGAGTTATTCCGCTAGGTTTTGCCGTTTAAGGTTCGATTGACAATCCCGCCTGCGCGGGATGACTGCCGTCGAACCTTGGCTTCGCGTTGCTACCTTTCGCTGCTCTCAGGTCGAACCGCTTTTGGCGGAATGATCGGCGGGGGCATCGAGGTTTCGGTTGAAATCAGTGGCGAATAGAAGATTCGATTCTTTTTCTTCATGACTACACGGCTTACGGTAGTGGTTATGGTCACGTAGCCTGACGATCGCCAGAGCCCCCAATAGCGCACGGCATTGGCTTGTTATCCGTGGTGCCTCGATTGTGTTTATCGTCCCTAACGATTTTCTTGTGTAACCCTTGTTCGGCACGCTTCGGCTTCAGGCATTATTTGGGCCATATTCATAAGCATTTAATAAGTAAACAAATGCGAGACATTGGCCGATATTTTCGGGCTTCGTATGTCGCTCTTAAGAAACGGGCAAAATCGTTCAACCGCTTCCAAGAAGTCAGTAAAGAATGGTCTGTGGAGGTTCACCGAGGGAGGTCTATGAGGCTAGTCGCTATTGCGCGACACTGTTGTAAGAAAGCGAAAATATCGCTGTGCCAAACTAGAAATTTCTAGAGTCGCGCTACTGCGTCGAACATGGCATGGAATCGCGCTTGATTACGGTGAAAAATCTGGGATTCGAAAGTACCGTATCGAGCTAAGTGACAAGGTATTGAAATGGGCCGCAACTAGCCCCTATAGTGATTGGATCAATTTTTTGCGGGGGATACTTGTGAGGAAATTCGCTTTTCGCGTCCTGATGTGGCTGATGATCGCAATGCTCGTCGGGTGCAATACCGTATCGGGCTTCGGCAAGGACGTCCAAAAGCTCGGCAGGAAAATGGAAGAGGCTGCCGACCGGCGTAACCGATAGCTCGTCCAAACTCCCAAAACTGGCCGGCCCGACAAGAACATAATCCCTTTCAAAGTCGTGTTCTGCTGCCGTTAGTCGTGGCGAGCGCGGTATAATTTGTATTTTTCGCTGCAATTTTCGATGTCTGAATTTCTTTCGGAATTAAGCCGCCGCCGCACTTTCGCCATCATCTCTCACCCGGACGCCGGTAAAACCACATTGACCGAAAAGCTCCTCCTGTTCGGAGGCGCGATCCAGTTGGCCGGCTCGGTCAAAGGACGCAAGGCGGCTCGTCACGCCACCTCGGATTGGATGGAGATGGAAAAGCAGAGAGGAATCTCGGTTACGACCTCGGTCATGCAGTTCGAGCACAAGGATAAGATTTTCAATCTGTTGGATACTCCCGGACACGAGGATTTTTCCGAGGATACTTATAGGACGCTCACGGCGGTGGACTCCGCCCTGATGGTGATCGATAGCGCCAAGGGTGTCGAGGAAAGGACCATTAAGCTCATGGAGGTCTGCCGGTTGCGGGATACTCCGATCCTCACCTTCATTAACAAGCTCGACCGCGAAGGGCGGGAGCCCATCGAATTGTTGGACGAGATCGAACGCATTTTAAAGATTCAATGCGCGCCCATGACTTGGCCCATCGGCATGGGCAAGCGCTTTAAAGGCGTGTATCAGTTGTATGACGACGCAATTCAGTTGTTCAGCCCGTCTCACGGTGATCGCATCGTCGAAGGGGAGGTCATCCAGGGATTGGATAACCCTCGGTTGGAAGAGATACTCGGAGATCAGGCAGACGAGTTGCGGATGGAGATCGAGCTGGTGCGCGGCGCCAGTCACGAGTTTGACATCCAGTCCTACTTGGCCGGAAAGCAAACTCCGGTATTTTTCGGCTCGGCGATCAATAATTTCGGCGTTCTGGAGCTATTGAACGCGTTTGCAGACTATGCGCCACCGCCTCAAGCGCGGCAAGCCCGCGAGCGCGTCGTGGGGCCCGAGGAAGAAAAGTTCACCGGCTTCGTCTTCAAGATTCAGGCGAATATGGACCCGGCGCACCGCGACCGCATCGCTTTTATGCGAATCTGCTCGGGCAAGTACGTGAAGGGCATGCGAATGCACCACGTCCGCATCGGCAAAACGGTCCAGATCGCCAATGCCATCACGTTCCAGGCCGATACCCGAACCAATGTCGAAGAGGCGTATCCGGGCGACATCATCGGCTTGCATAACCATGGCACGATCCAGGTGGGCGATACGTTCAGCCAGGGGGAGACGCTCAAATACGAAGGGGTGCCTTATTTCGCGCCGGAGTTGTTCCGCCGGGTGGTGCTGAAAGATCCGCTCCGCGCGAAGGCCCTGCAAAAGGGCTTGCAGCAATTGACCGAGGAGGGCGCGACCCAGCTCTTTCGGCCGCTTAAGAATAACGATCTTATTCTGGGCGCCGTGGGTGTCCTACAGTTCGATGTGACGGCCTTCCGGTTGAAATCGGAGTACAACGTCGAATGCGTTTACGACAACGTACCGGTCACCACGGCACGCTGGGTCGGGTGTGATGATCCGAAGAAGCTGGAGGAATTCAAGCGCAAGGTTTTCGACAATCTGGCCGAAGACGGCAGCGGTTATTTGGTTTATTTGGCCAGCAGCCGAGTCAATCTGCAGCTTACCCAGGAGCGCTGGCCGGATATTCGCTTCAGCGCAACCCGTGAACTGTAAGGTGCTGCGTAACCTTAACCGATGGTGCTTTCGGCGCTGTCGGTGTTTCCCAAATTGTCCGCCCAGGTGACACGAATCTTGTCGCCCGTTTTTCCGCCACGGAATCTCACTGAGATGTAGGGATCTCTGGATACGGCTGTGCTTAGCTCACAGCTTGCGACCAAGCGTTGATTGTGCTCTATTCTGACTTCTCGAATGAAGTGAGCCGGAATGGTTCTTTCCGTCAGCTCATCCCAGCGGCGTCCGGTTTCCATCGGATGGGTGATAAGCATGCGGACGGTGGTTAGGCCTTCTTCCTGCTTGGTGCGTATCTTGATGCTGGACATTTTAGTGACTCAGGTCGAACGGGGCCAAAGTTAAGGTAATCATTAGATCGCTTGGATTCAAGCAGGGATACGAAATGACGCAATCCAGACGCAACTTCGTTCGAATGCTAGTAGCGGCATTAACATTACCTTGGGAAGTCGTTTTTGGGGTGGCGAAATCCAGAGCACCTCAACGGATGGAGAACGGTTTCAGCCGACTGCTTTCGGATATGTTGGCGGGAGCGTCGTGGGCTGAAACCAACCGAATTGCCTTCGAAGTGCCGGAACTGGCCGAGAACGGCGCGATCGTGCCGATTTCAGTCGATAGCCGGCTGCCGAACACCTCGCGCATGCTCATTTTCGTAGAGAAAAATCCCACGCCGCTGGCGGCTCAGATTCGCTTCGAGCCCGGAACCGACGGATTTGCTTCCTTGCGCGTAAAGATGAACGAAACAAGCGCCATATTGGTCATCGCCGAGTCCGAGGGGAAATTTTTCGGAACGCAAAAGACGGTAAGGGTCATGGTTGGCGGCTGCGGTTAATCTGCCGATGTCTTATGCCTGAACGAAATGCCTCAGGATGGATGTTAAATCGGCCATTCCCGCCACTAAGTTCGCTTCGATTTCCATCATTGTAATTTCGGCTGCCGTTTTTCCCGCCGCCCAATTGGCAATCACGGCGCAGCAGGCGTAATCGATGCCGAGTTCGCGTGCCAGGGCGGCCTCCGGCATACCGGTCATTCCGACGAGATCGCAGCCGTCGCGTTCCATGCGGTTGATTTCCGCCGCGGTTTCCAGCCGCGGCCCCTGGGTACAGCCGTATACGCCGTCATCGATAATACTGACGCCCGCCACTTGAGCTGCGGTCAATATCTTTTCCCGCAACCATGGACTGTAGGGGTGAGTGAAATCGACGTGGGTTACCAGTTCGAGATCAGTCTCGAAAAACGTGTGTGGCCGTCCGTACGTGTAATCGATGATTTGGTTTGGAACGGCGATTTTTCCCGGCACCATATCGGCGCGGATTCCTCCTACCGCGGCTATCGCCAGAATGCTGGCCGCACCGGCTTCTTTCAGCGCCCAGATGTTTGCGCGGTAATTGATCTTGTGTGGCGGAATGATGTGCGGGTTGCCATGGCGCGCCAGAAACACCAGTTCTTGCTGATGAAAATGGCCAAAAACCAGTTCTGAAGAAGGATCTCCATACGGCGTGGCGATTCGCTCACGCCGGACAATCGTGAGATCAGGGAGCCGTGTGAGACCGGTTCCCCCGATGATGGCCATTAAAGTCATGACAGCTCCCTTTATCGATAAACGTGCTTGCAGGCGAAGATGCCCGGCCAATTGCGAAGATAGCTTTTATAATCCATGCCGAATCCGAACAAATAGCGATCTTCGGCTTCCAATCCGATGAAATCGGCTCGGCAAGGTTTCTCCTTATTCAATTTCTTGTCTACGACAACAGCCGTGTACACGGCTTCGGCGCCTTCTTCGAGGCAGTATTTCCGAATCTCAGCCAGGGTGATGCCCTCATCCAGGATGTCGTCGATGATCAGTACTGTCCGATCACGGAGGGGGATGCTAGGCTTCAAGAGCCAGCGAATTTCGCTGCCGCGGGTTTCTCCCTGGTAGCGGCCGGCCTTGATGGAGTCGATTTCCAAGGGGAAGCGCAGGCGCAGGGCAATCTCTGCGGTGGGAATGATGCCGCCGTTGAGAACCGAGAGCAACAAAGGGGTCTTATCGCCGATGAGTGTAGTGATCTCGGCCGCCATGCGGTCGAGGGCCGAGTTGACCTCGTTTTCCGAAAAAAGGCAGTCGGCTTCGGCTATTACTCGTTCGATTTCTTCCGATTTGTTCATGCGAGTCCCGGTTGTTCGTTGATAGATGCGATCAGTTCTGTGGCGCGCTGCCAGTCAGTGCTCGCCAATAAGGCATTACGATCCATGGAAAAACGTCCCCGCATGCGCTGGAGGCGGGGCTCGCGTTCTGTGCTGGAATGATTCGTCAAGGATTCGAGGACTTCGCCGGCGGCGTCGGGCATGTTGCAGACCAGTACCATGTCGCAGCCCGCTTCGAGCGCTAGCCTGGCGCGGTCAACATGATTTCCGGCAAATGCTGCGCCGGCCATGGATAAGTCGTCGCTGAACACGGTTCCGTCGAATCCGAGCCGGCGGCGAAGAACTTCTTGAATCCAAAAAGATGAAAAACCGGCCGGCCGCTCATCGATTTCCGCGTAAATCACGTGGGCCGGCATGATTCCCTCCAATCCGAATTCGATGAGGGCGCGGAATGGCAGTAAATCGCGGTTTTCGATTTCGTCCATGCTGCGGTGGTCGATCGGCAGTGCCAGATGGGAGTCTTCCGCCACGCCACCATGACCGGGAAAGTGCTTGCCCACGGATGGCATTCCGGCTCGTCTCATACCTCTCGCAAAAGCCCGGGCGAGTTGTGCGGTTTCGAAAGGATCGCGGGAAAACGCGCGATTGCCGATGATGTCGCTGACGCCCGAGTCGACATCCAAAACGGGCGCGAAACTGAAATCGATATCGACGGCCCGAAGTTCCGCCGCCATAAGCCAACCGGCCGTTTCGGCCGCTGCTTCGGAGTGGTCCGGTTGCCCATTTGCTATCTCGTGATAACGGGCGGCGGGCGGCAATCGTGTAAATCCTTCGCGGAAGCGTTGTACGCGACCACCCTCGTGATCCACTGCGATCAGAATTTCGGGGCGTAACGCGCGAATCTCCCCCACGAGATTCATGAGTTGCCTCGGCGACTCGTAGTTCCGACTGAACAAAATGAGCCCGCCTGCGGCGGGGTGGGTCAATTTGTCCTTTTCATCGGGGCTTACGGTTAGGCCCTGTAGATCGAGCATCACAGGCCCTAGCGGCTTAGATGATTTCATGGGCGTCCGCCGGAAATACTGAAGGTCCACGATTTTAAACTATAATCGAGCGAACGCGACGAGACGCTAACCGAAAGCCACTGGAGAACCTCGTGGGAAGATCGAAAATTCTGGCTTTGTTTCTTTTTTTATTTAGTCCGTTAGGTTATGGCATGAGCGGCGAAGGAGACGGTGGAGTCGAATATTTGCCTTTAGAATCGGTGCTGGTAAATCTTGAGGGCAAACGCCATTATCTTAGAGCCGACATTCAACTGTTGATCGATAGCAAGGAGCATGCGGAAAAAATCAAAATGCACATGCCGCCTATTCGTCATGCGTTGATTATGCTCTTTTCGAATCGCAATCCCGAGCAGCTTTCTGCTGTGGACGAGCGGGAGAAGCTTCGTCAAGCGGCGTTACAGGATGTCACCAAAACCCTGGAAAAATATGGCGCAGGCGAAGGACTAAAGGATCTCTTTTTTACCGATTTTCTTATCCAGTAGTGGAGTTCTTCTATGCCTTATCTGACGATACAGACTAATCGGGAAGTTTCTCCCGACCAGCGCGAGCCGCTGCTGACGGCGGCTTCGCGCCTGTTGGCCAAAGAGCTCGGAAAACCAGAGTCCTACGTCATGGTGAGTTTGAACAGCGATGTTCCTATGCTGTTCGCCGGCACCGGCGAGCCGGCAGCCTATGCGGAACTCAAGAGCATCGGATTGCCCGCCGGCCAGATCAAATCGCTATCCCGTTCAATTTGCAGTTTGCTGGAACAACGGCTCGACATTCCTCCAGCGCGGGTCTACATCGAATTTACCGATATCAAAGGCAGTCAATGGGGCTGGAACGGCGGGACGTTCTAAACCTTTGGGCCGTTGCCGCTAATGTCCGGCGGCTTCATTGCGGCGTTGGATTTCCTCCATGGCCTTGAGTTGCTCCGGTGTGGCCTCTTTTTGATACTTGGCCTTCCATTCGGCATACGGCATGCCGTAAATGATTTCTTGCGCCGCCGGATAATCGATGTCGATACCGCGCTCCTTCGCCTCGGCGCTATACCATTTGGCCAGGCAGTTACGGCAAAAGCCCGCCAAAATCATCAGATCGATGTTTTGCACGTCGGAACGATCGCGCAGATGTTGCAGCAGCCGTCGGAAAGCTGCCGCTTCCAGTTCGATTCGGGTTTGTTCGTTCATAGCTCTGAGTGCTTGGATGTGTTTGAAGATTGGACCGAGGAACCTCGGAATAGCTTCCGTCCGGAGTGCCCCTGGTAACTTGGGGAACGCTTCTCGCTTCCGGAATGGTGCTTGGCCATGCATACGCTTTCGATGTGTTAAGCTTCGGTTTGCCGGCTTGCAAAGTATTGTCGGATATAATGTTCTGTGAAATAGTATTTATTATAAGGGAATGAATAGGTAAAGCCGCAGGCGCCGTCCGACCATGGATATTCAAAAAGCCGCCTCTATTTCTGCTTACGCGCTCGCTGAAATCAAACGGCAGCGGGAACTTATAGCCGTCCGAGGAGTCACTTCGGCTGATCCAAGGATAATGGCTGGCGTAGAAAATGCCAGTATTAATGTGGGGGACAATAGCGCAGGCGGCGTCGTGTCTTCAGATGAATTGAAAGCCGTCCTGGATCGCCTCAACCAGCCGACTCAACTCAGGAAGGAAGCTGAGGAACAACGAACTGCCCAATACCAAACGATACTGAGCGCGAGAACGAAGCACGCGCTAAATGCCTATCGCGCACAATTCGATTTGCCGCAATATGAGGCAAAAAGCGCTCTCAGCCAGATGTTGGGTGTGGACGTCTACGCCTGACTCCTAATCTCTTTTTTACCTATGCCCGAACTATGAAATTGCTGTTCGATTTTTTCCCGATTTTTCTCTTTTTTATCGTTTTTAAGATTTCCGATATTTACGCTGCAACTCTCGCCGCTATCGTAGCGACTGCGGTACAAGTGGCGGTCACGTGGTTAAAGACGCGCAAAGTCGAGCCTATGCATTTGGTCTCGCTGGCAATCATCGTTATCTTCGGTGGTGCAACCTTATTCTTGAAAGATGAACTTTTCATCAAGTGGAAACCGACTGTACTCAATTGGCTGTTCGGCATGGCCTTTCTCGGTAGTCAACTATTCGGCAAGCGAACACTGATCGAGCGCATGCTCGGTAATCAAATTGAACTGCCGGATTTGGTTTGGCGCCGATTGAATCTGAGTTGGGCCGCGTTCTTCGTCGCGCTCGGTGGTGTCAATCTTTTTGTTATTTACAATTTCAGTACAGAGACTTGGGTCAACTTCAAGCTCTTCGGCCTTTTGGGGCTAACGTTCGTGTTTGTCATTGCCCAGTCCATCTATCTATCTCGTTTTTTGCCCGAACCCAATCCGGAGGAGTAGTTTTTTGCTCTACGCCATTATTTGTGAGGATGCTGAGGGAAGTCTGCCAAATCGTCTCGAAGCGCGTCCTGCGCATCTCGATCGGTTGAAAGCGCTGCAAGCCGAGGGGCGGTTGATTTTGGCAGGTCCCCATCCGGCTGTCGATTGCGAAGATCCGGGCGAAGCCGGGTTCACCGGCAGCTTGATCGTTGCCGAATTCTCCAGTCTGGCAGCTGCTCAAGCATGGGCAGATGAGGACCCTTATCGTCTGGCGGGCGTGTATGCTCGGGTGACGATCAAACCGTTCAAGAAGGTGCTTCCATAATGATAAGTCGAGTCGAAAAAATCAGGAGCCGACTGGAAGAGGTGCTCTCGCCGGTACATTTGGAAGTTACCGACGATAGTATGGCGCACGCCGGCCATGCAGGTGCCATGGAAACCGGCGGTGGGCATTTTTACGCCACTATCGTGTCTGAGATGTTTGAAGGAAAGAGTTCGGTTCAGCGGCACCAGTTGGTCTATCGTGCGCTGGGCGACTTGATGCAGAAAGAGATACACGCTTTCAGTATGAAGGCTTTTACTCCACTTGAATTTCAACAAAAAGGAAATGCGTAAATGAAGACATATTCACTTGTCGCCGCTATCGCCAGCGTATTGGTTATCGCGGGATGCAATAACGTTGGCACTGATGGCCAAAAGGGTGCGACAAGCACGACTGAGGCCCCGACGGCTGAAAACTCAGTCGCCGTAGTCAACGGCAGACCGATCAGTAGAGCCGCAGTCGATATCTTATCGGCGGAACTGGCTCAGCGCCGCGGGGACAACGGGATATCGGAAGAAAAAATCATCGATGAACTGATTAAACGAGAACTATTGCGCCAAGAGGCCGAGGCCCAGCAGCTGACCAATGATCCGAAATACGCCGCGCGCGTGGAAAATGCCGATCGAATGGTTTTGTCGCAAATTGCCGCGGAACATTTCATCAACAGCGCTGCGATTTCCGACGAAGATTTGAAGAAAGAATATGACCAGCGCGTTGGTTCGATGAAGTTGACGGAGTACAAAGCCAGGCACATTCTGGTGGATACCGAGCAGGCGGCGAAGGACGTCATTAAGCGACTACAAAAAGGGGAAAAGTTCGCGGATATCGCGAAGAAAGTTTCCAAGGATCCTGGCTCCAAGGGAAGTGGTGGCGACTTGGGCTGGTTTAACCCGCAGCAGATGGTGCCGCCTTTCGCAAACGCGGTAGTTGCTTTAAAGAATGGCGAATTGACCCAAACGCCCGTTCAAACTCAGTTCGGTTGGCACGTGATCCTGCGTGAAGATTCGCGCGACCAGCCGCCACCGCCCTTTGATGCCGTCAAAGACCAGCTGCGATCCATGATGCAGACACAACGGCTGCAACAACACATTGGAGAGCTGAAAAACAAGGCGAAGATAGAGCAGTTCGAGAAGCCGAAACCGGCTGAGAAACCTGCGATCGATTCGCCGCAGCAGCCCGGTGCTGGCACGGCGCCGGAAAAACCGTCGGAAAGTCCTGCTGCGGATCCTTCGCAACAGCAGCCGGAAGGTGGTCCTCAGGAAGACCCCGCTGAATCGCAAGAGCCGGCCGAATAAACTCGCGCTATCCGTTAGAGCCGGAGGTGTTTTCCGGCTCTAACCCACATTTCTTCCCTTCGTCGCAGCGGTGCGTGGCGCAGCGCAAAAACGGTACGCTACCGCGCGCGGAAGGTGGCGATTAAGCGTCGGTTCGCGATTGAAAGATCGGCTCCGACGTTCCCGAAGATACCGTTTGCGATTGGAGAAGTATGGGAAATGCTGGCTAGAAGCCGGCAACGCACTGTTGCGATGTTTCTTGAAAGCTCGGTTCGACAAAGCCGTTGCTGACTACGCAATTTCGACCATTGTTTTTGGCTCGATACAAAGCTATATCAGCTGCTTCGATAAGGCGGGCCTCGGTGGCATCGATCCCGCTGACCCTGGTTGGGTCCAAAGTGGCTACGCCGATAGACAAACTTATCTTCAGCGCCTCGCCATCCTTATCGTAGAACTCGCGATCGGCAATGCGTTGGCGGATTCGTTCTGCTACATCGGTGGCAGCCCGGTTGCCCGTTCCTGTCGAAAGAAGCGCAACGAACTCCTCGCCGCCATAGCGCGCTAACACGTCGTTGTTGCGCAGCATGGAGCGGATGGTCTGTGCCACGTCGACCAGCACCCGATCACCGCTTTGATGCCCATAAGTATCATTGATCGTCTTGAAGTGATCGATATCCAGAAATAAACATGACAGACATTCGCCGCTGCGTAGTGCCCGGTCGATTTCTTCACTGACGCGTTGTTCGAAATATCGCCGGTTGTTGACGCCGGTGAGCGTGTCGATAAGGCTGGTTCGTCGCAGCAGTTCGAAGTTCAAGGTATTTTCCAGGCATACGCTGAGCACGCAGGCCAGCCGATCCAGAAAATCCGTTGCCATCTGCTCGGAAAAGCGCATGGTGTCGGTACTGGCGAGATTTAAACTCCCCATGAGTTTGCCTCGACGATAGAGAGGCAAGAGTGCAACGCTGGACGAAGTATCCGGAAGGCGTGGGAAGAATGCGGCACATTTTTCGGGTTTGTAGCACCCTAGGTAAGGTCTTAAGGTCTTGCGGAACGTACGGTCCAGGATTTCGCCGCTGGGCAGCAATATAAGATTTGGCTGCTTGTCGACGTTTAGACCATCCTCTCTGAGGAAGCGCTCGAGTTCGCCTTTTTCGTCGACCAATACGAAGCTAACGGCGTCAAGCTCGAATAGAACGCGAGTGTCTTCCAACACCTGATCGACCAGTTCACGCAGAGAGTTCAGCGTGAGCAAGGTCATTTCCAGCGTTTGGAAGCGATGCAATTTAATCTGGTTCTGCCGAATGCGATCGACGAGGTTACCCAGGTGGCTTTGTAGGACGCATAATTCGGTGTAAAGCTCGTCCAAACTTAGGATCCTTAGTCGGTGCGATGACGCTTATTTTCAGCATAAAAGCCTAGCATAAGTTTTGGATCGCCATTTTTGATTCGAGCAGGTATCAAAAGTATCAAAATAAGCTGGTTTGCACAGGCGCATCACTAGGACGCTTGAATAACTCCGGGTTTAAATGGATTTCGGTGGCGTTAAGCCCGTTTTTCTTGAGAGCCACCAGGAACCGATTCCGGATGAGTTCGGCGTAAATCCCTGACCCGGAGTGGCGAAGGCCAAAACTAGATTCATACGGTTTACCGCCATGGATATCGCGCAGTCGCGCCAGAACGTGCTTGGCTTTTAGCGGGACATGGGTTTCCAGCCATTCGCGGAATAATTCTTTCAGTTCGAGAGGAAGGCGCAGCACGATGTAATCGGCGCTGATGGCGCCATGTGCGGCTGCCTGAGCAAGGATGGCTTCGAGCTCCGCGTCCGTCAGAATCGGAACCACCGGGGCCACCAGTGCGGTCACTGGCACGCCAGCGTCCGCTAGAATGCGAATTGTTTGGAGTCGGCGTTGCGGGCTCGTAGCCCGCGGTTCCATGATTCGGGCCAACCCCTTGTCAAGCGTGGTAATCGAAATCTGAACTTGGGCCAGATGCTCGCGCGCCATTGCCGAGAGAATGTCGAGATCGCGTTCGATGAGTGCCGATTTGGTCGTGATATTAACCGGATGGCGGCATTCGTAGAGTACCTCGAGAACTTCCCGAGTAATGCGCCATTCCCGCTCGATAGGTTGGTAAGGATCGGTGTTGGCGCCTAAAGCGATTGGAGATGGACGATGGGATTTTTTCGCTAGCTCCTTGCGCAGGAGACTCGCCGCATCGGATTTGACGAACAGCCGGGTTTCGAAGTCCAGTCCCGGCGACAGTCCCAAGTAAGCATGACTAGGCCGCGCATAGCAGTAAATGCAACCATGCTCGCAGCCCCGGTAGGCATTGATCGACTGATCGAAAGGGATGTCGGGCGACCGGTTATGGGTGATAATGCTCCGAGCGCTATCGTGTGTTACGGTGGTTGCTGCCGGGGGCACATCCTCTGCCCACCAGTCGTCGTCGATTTTTTCTCGGACGGTCTCGGAATAGCGGGATTCCCGATTGCTTACGGCCCCTCGGCCTTTTGTCGGCGAATTCGGAACCCGGATTTTTTGGCATTCATTGTCGCTCATACTCGCCTCCAATAGTACCATTCTCACTGGCACCGAATATTTCCAGATTGGTCTCGCCATGACTACGACTAACCGACCCAGTTGTAGCGACAATGATGAGCACGACGCACTTCATGTCGATGATGCCTTAGAGCGCATACTGAATGCCGTTTCCTCGGTCAGGGGTTACGAACAAGTCAGCATCCTCGAGGGCGTAACGAGAGTTTTGCATGACCCTGTGGTCTCGCCTTTAGATGTTCCATCCCATACCAATGCGGCTGTCGACGGCTACGCCATACGAGGAACGGATTTGCCGGGCGCTGGAAGCATCGTGAAAATGGAGGTGGTAGGCGTGGCTCTGGCGGGAACGCCGTTTGTCGGCGCCGTGCTTCCAGGACAATCGGTACGCATTATGACCGGTGCGCCCATGCCGGCCGGTGCGGATACCGTGCTGATGCAGGAGCATGTCGATGTCGACGGGGATCGGATCTGCATAACCGGTGGGCGGCATCGCATGGCGGATAATGTCCGCATGGCTGGTGAGGACGTCAAGCGGGGCGAAACGGTTCTGAACGGAGGACGCTATCTGACCCCACCGGATATCGGGCTGATCGCCTCGTTAGGCATAAGTGA
Source organism: Methylocaldum sp. 14B (assembly GCF_002005105.1). Lineage (GTDB taxonomy): Bacteria > Pseudomonadota > Gammaproteobacteria > Methylococcales > Methylococcaceae > Methylocaldum. The sequence continues at coordinate 164,067 of NZ_MSCV01000001.1, forward strand.
AATCAAGGTCAAGCGGCGACCTCGGGTAGCGCTCTTATCGACCGGAAACGAAGTGCATCAGCTAGGAAGATCCTTAGAGGCCGGCGGCATATACGACAGCAATCGCTATACGCTCCACTCGGCACTAAGACGGTTAAGTGTCAAGGTGATGGACCAGGGCATCGTGCCCGATGATCCCGAGCTACTAAGCGAAGCTTTGATAAGGGCTGCATCCGCTGCGGATGTGATCATTTCCTCGGGTGGCGTATCGGTAGGTGAAGCCGATTTCGTCAAGGAGGTTCTGTCTTCGATAGGCAATATCGGTTTTTGGAAGGTTGCCATGAAGCCGGGACGCCCCGTGGCTTTTGGTAGTATCGGCGCGTCGACATTCATCGGGTTGCCGGGTAACCCGGTCGCCGTGATGGTAAACTTTTACCAATTTGTCCTTCCATTACTGGAAAAGAAAATGGGAATTCTGGAGCGGCCGGTTATTCCCACACTGAAAGCCAAGTGTCTCGAGCGGCTTGCTAAAAAGCCGGGCCGCACGGAGTACCAGCGGGGCATTCTCGAAAGAACCGAAACCGGTGACTGGGAAGTGCGTACGAGCGGCAAACAGGGTTCCGGCATTCTTCGCTCCATGAGCCTGGCAAACGCCATGATTATTCTGGCGCACGATCGCGCTTCTGTGGAGCCCGGTGAAATGGTCGATGTTTTACCGTTTGCCTGCTTGATGTAGGTTGCGAGAGTTTCTCAATGTTTCGGGCCGTTGGGTCCAAGCGGGCAGGCGTGTTTGGCTCGGGAGTGACTATAAACCTACGGCTAGGCTTTACGCGAATCCACCGCCTTGCTCGAATGCCAAAAGCCGAGGCCGATTCCGTGCTGTGACTCCCGCACGATAACCACCGAATAGCGAGCCAACCTCACCAAGTTTCCATGTTCGAGCGTAAAGACCAGCCGAGCCGGTTCACCGATGAGCCGTTTCAGCGGTTTGGTAGTCTCAATGAAGACGCCTGAACGGCTTATGTTCTTCGCGACGCCACGCAATGGGGCGCTCGATGGCATGATTAGATAGGCGGAAATTCGCGAATCCAACCGCGGGGCACGCCGACGTTCCTTTTCCGAATTTGTTTTGCTTCCTAACATATGGGGCGACCGGTTGTCTTAAAAGTAGAGTCGCTCACAAACGCTGCACTATCACGGCAATTGATGAGCGGGCGATGTTTTTGTGCCTCGGATCTGGCTACCGGACGATAATACCAGGTGATCAAAGCTCATAAAATCGCTAGCCGAGCAGTTTTTCAGATTAGCTTTTCTGGCGTAATCGGCTCGTAGTCTGTAACATTTTCCGATTGGACTTTTTTTTCTAACAATACAACGTTGACCTCGTTCAGAAGGCAAAGTCAGAGTTGCACAGTTCTGTAATCACTGGATCAACGGTTCAACAAACATGCCAGAAATTCTTTCGTTTCAAGCAATCTAAAGGTCGGAATTCAATAGATGACTTGTCGCTTGCTTGTCTGCATTCGAAAAAATTAGCTGGAAGCCCTTAATCAGTGGAGGAACCTTTCCTATGTCCGCCGTGAGTCCGTCTCACCCATCGCAAAACCTTAAGAGCGTCAACGATATCGATCCCGAAGAAACCCGAGAATGGTTGGAGGCCCTGGAGGCCGTTATCGAGACTGAAGGTATCGAGCGTGCGCATTTCCTGATCGAAAGCTTGGTCGATCAGGCACGCCGCGCGGGGGCGAACCTGCCTTATAAGGCGAATACGGCGTACATCAATACCATTCCGCCCCACATGGAACCCCGCTTGCCGGGCGATGCCGGTTTGGAGCAGCGCATCCGCTCTTATATCCGCTGGAACGCGATGGCGATGGTTGTCCGAGCCAACCGTAAAACCAGCGAATACGGTGGACATATTGCCACCTTCGCTTCAGCTGCGACGCTTTACGACGTGGGTTTCAACCATTTTTTCCATGCCGCCAATGGGAACCACGGCGGGGATCTGATTTACTTTCAGGGGCACGCCGCTCCCGGCATCTACGCCCGTGCGTTTCTGGAAGGACGCCTGAACGAAGAACAGCTGGACAGTTTTCGCGCCGAAATCGGCGGCAACGGTCTTTCCTCCTATCCACATCCCTGGTTGATGCCAGATTTTTGGCAGTTTCCGACGGTATCCATGGGGCTTGGTCCGCTGATGGCGATTTATCAAGCGCGCTTCATGAAATATTTGGAGGATCGGGGGATTCTGGCGACCTCGGGCCGCAAAGTCTGGTGTTTCTGCGGCGACGGCGAAATGGATGAGCCGGAATCCATGGGAGCCATCGGGCTTGCCGGCAGGGAGAAATTGGACAATCTCATCTTTGTCATCAATTGCAATCTGCAGCGGCTCGACGGGCCAGTGCGGGGCGACGGCAAGATCATCCAGGAACTTGAGGCGGAGTTCCGCGGTGCCGGCTGGAATGTCATCAAAGTCATCTGGGGTTCCTATTGGGATCCTCTGCTGGCCAAAGACAAAGACGGCCTCTTGAAGAAGCGCATGGAAGAGGCCGTGGATGGCGAGTATCAAGCCTACAAAGCGAAAGGCGGTGCCTACACCCGCGAGCACTTCTTCGGCAAGTATCCGGAGCTGAAGGAGATGGTGGCCAATATGTCCGACGAGGACATCTGGCGCCTGAATCGTGGCGGGCACGACCCGCACAAGGTCTACGCCGCTTATCATGCGGCGGTAAACCATACCGGACAGCCGACGGTGATCCTGGCCAAGACGGTCAAGGGTTATGGCATGGGCAGCGCGGGCGAAGGGCTCATGACCACGCACCAGCAAAAGAAAATGGACGAACAGGCGATCCGCCACTTCCGGGATCGTTTCAATATTCCCATTCCCGATGACCAGCTGATGGAGTTGCCGTACTACAAGCCGCCGGAAGACAGTGCGGAGCAGCGCTACATGCACGAGCGTCGAAAGAGCCTGGGCGGATACGTGCCGCAACGGCGACGCGACGCGCCGCTTTTGCAGGTGCCGGAGCTGGATGTCTTCGAACCTCTGCTGAAGGGCACCGAAGATCGGGAAATGTCGACTACGATGGCGTTCGTGCGCATCCTGACGCTGCTGTTGCGGGATAAAAAATTGGGTAAGTACGTCGTACCCATCGTACCGGACGAGGCCCGAACTTTCGGTATGGAGGGACTTTTCCGCCAATACGGTATTTACTCTTCCGTCGGGCAATTGTACGTTCCTGCGGATGCCGGCGGAGTGATGTACTACAAGGAGGACAAATCAGGGCAGATCCTGGAAGAGGGCATTTCGGAGGCGGGCTCCATGTGCTCCTGGCTCGCGGCCGGTACGGCTTATACCAACCACAACATCCAGATGATCCCGTTCTACATCTACTACTCGATGTTCGGATATCAACGGGTGGGGGATCTGATGTGGGCCGCGGGCGATATGCAGGCGCGCGGCTTTTTGATGGGAGGAACTGCCGGACGTACAACGCTGGCGGGCGAGGGTTTGCAGCATCAGGACGGGCATAGTCACGTCAGCATGTCGGCGATCCCAAATTGCGTAGCTTACGATCCTTGCTTTTCCTACGAACTGGCCGTGATTATTCAAGACGGCCTCAGGCGGATGTATCAGGAGGGCGAGAGCATCTTCTACTACGTCACCGTCATGAATGAAAATTATACTCATCCTGACATGCCGGCCGGCGCGCGCGAAGGGATCGTCAAGGGCATGTATAAGCTCAAGGACGCCGGCGAATCGGCTCAAGCCCAAATTTTGGCCAGCGGTACGATACTCCGCGAGGCCATCGTCGCGGCGGAATTGCTGGAGCAGGACTTCGGCGTAAAAGCGAACGTTTGGAGCGTCACCAGCTTTACCGAACTGCGCCGTGACGGACTCGACAAACAGCGTTGGAATCTCCTGCATCCGGATCAGCCGCCCCGCATCAGCTACGTGGAGGATTGCCTGGCCGGAACCCAGGGGCCGATCATCGCGGCATCCGACTATATTAAAATGCTCGCCGATCAAATCCGGCCCTTTGTTCCGAGATCCTATACGGTGCTGGGTACCGACGGCTTTGGTCGCAGCGATCAACGTTCCGAATTGCGGAGATTTTTTGAGGTGGATCGGCATTACATCGCATTTACGACACTAAAAGCCTTAGTCGATGAGGGCGGCGTGGCGACTTCTACACTGACGGAAGCTATGGCCAAATACGGCATCGATCCGGAAAAGCCCAATCCAGTGAAGGTGTAAAGGAATCGCTATGGCAGTGCTAAAAGAAGTCGTAGTTCCCGATATCGGGGATTTCAAGAACGTCGAGATCATCGAAGTGCTGGTTAAGCCGGGGGATGTAATCAAGGCCGACGATTCCTTGATTACGCTGGAAAGCGATAAAGCGGCGATGGAGGTGCCTTCGCCGTTTTCCGGCGTGGTGAAAGAAATGCAGGTCAATGTCGGTGATCGGGTGAGCATGGGGTCGCCGATATTGCAGTTGGAGCTTGCTGATCGGGCCCAGCCGGAACGGGAAGAGAAAGCTCCGCCTGAGGCGGAAGCGGAAGCTGGAAAGATCGTCTCCGGCGAAGCGGCGCCCAAGCCCGTTGCCGAGCAGCCTGCGCCTTCCTCAGTAGCAGAGCCGGAAGCGAAGCCGAAGCCCGCGCCGGCCATCGCCGAACGAGCTTTAAAAGTTGTTGAAGAGCATGCGCATCCTCCTCATGCGAGCCCATCGATTCGGAAGTTCGCCCGTGAATTGGGGGCTGAGCTTCAGAAAATTCAAGGCACCGGGCCAAAAGGCCGTATTTTGAAGGAGGATGTTCAGGCATTCGTAAAAGCGAGCCTGAAGCGGGTCGAGCAAGCGATGGCTGGTGGTGTTTTCGCCATTCCGCCTCAGCCGGAAATTGATTTCGCTCAGTTCGGCACCGTCGATAGACAGCCGTTGTCCCGCATCAAGAAGCTTTCCGGCCCGAATCTGCTTCGGAGTTGGATGAGCATTCCCCATGTGACGCAACACGATGAAGCCGACATCACCGATCTCGAAGCCTTTCGCCAGTCGCTCAAGAGCGAGGCGGAAAAGCAGAATGTGAAGCTGACCTTTCTGCCATTCGTCATCAAGGCCGTAGCGGCAGCGCTCAAAGAGTTTCCGACGTTTAATTCATCCCTCGCAGCCAACGGCGAAGAGCTGATCCTTAAAAAGTACTATCACTTGGGCGTGGCGGTGGATACTCCGGAAGGCCTAGTGGTGCCCGTAGTTCGGGATGTCGATCAAAAAGGCATTTTCGACTTGGCTAGGGAATTGGCAGAACTCGGCGCGAAAGCCCGTGGCAAGAAACTGCGCAACAACGATCTCGAAGGGGCGTCGTTTACTATCTCGAGCCTCGGCGGAATCGGCGGTACGGCTTTTACGCCCATCATCAATCCGCCTCAAGTGGCAATACTTGGTTTGTCCCGAGCGCAAACCAAGCCCGTTTACCTGGACGGACAGTTCGTTCCGCGCCTGATGTTGCCATTGTCCCTGTCGTACGATCATCGCGTCATCGATGGAGCCGAGGCGGCACGATTCACGGTTTATTTGGCTGGATTGCTGGCCGAACTGCGGCGAGTCCTTTTATAGAAGCCGGGATGCTTTGAGGCTTGCCGGCAAACCGGTTCGATACAACTTGCGATGGAACGCTAATCTGCAATTTTTTCTTAATAGAAGGTATACGTTCGATGTCCGATACATCTAGTCTACATGCCGAAGTTGTCGTTTTGGGCGGCGGTCCGGGTGGTTATACCGCCGCTTTTCGAGCCGCCGACTTGGGCAGACAGGTGGTTTTGGTCGAGCGTTATCCGGTGTTGGGGGGCGTTTGTCTAAATGTCGGATGTATTCCTTCGAAAGCATTGCTGCATGCCGCCAAGGTCATTCAGGAGGCGCAGGAATCTTCAAGTTTTGGACTGAATTTCGGTTCGCCGAACGTTGATTTGGACAAGCTGCGCGACTGGAAGAACAAAGTCGTGAAGACACTTACGACGGGGCTTGCAGGCTTGGCCAAGCAGCGCAAAGTTTCCATCGTCAACGGCGTGGGCAAATTCTCTTCGGACCGAACGCTACAGGTTGAAACGGCAGATGGCACAAAGACGGTCAGTTTCGATCACGCCATCATCGCAGCCGGCTCGCAGCCGGTACAGATTCCGGGTTTCCCTCACGACGATCCGCGCATGATGGATTCCACGGACGCCTTGGAGCTCGCCGAAGTGCCCAAGCGTCTTCTGATCATCGGCGGCGGCATCATCGGCTTGGAAATGGCCACTGTTTATCATGCGCTTGGTTCGAAGATCACGGTTGTCGAACTGATGGACCAGATCATTCCGGGCTGCGATGCGGATCTGGTTAAGCCGTTGTATCAGCGCATCAAGAAACAGTACGAGAATATTTTCCTTAAGACGAAGGTAACGCGCATCGAAGCGAAGTCGGAAGGATTGCAGGTTTATTTCGAAGGCGGTGAAGGCGCCCCCGAATCAGACTTGTTCGACCGCATCCTGGTCGCCGTAGGCCGGAAGCCAAACGGAAATCTGATCGGTGCGGAGAATGCCGGCGTCAAAGTCGACGACAAAGGCTTCATTCCGGTAGACACCTGTCAGCGAACCAATGTGCCTCATATTTACGCCATCGGCGATATCGTGGGCAATCCGATGCTGGCACACAAAGCGACTCACGAGGCGAAAGTGGCGGCGGAAGTCATTTCCGGAGAGCGCTCGGCGTTTCAGGCGTTAACTATTCCCTCGGTAGCTTACACCGATCCAGAGGTGGCCTGGATGGGACTTACGGAAAATCAGGCAAAAGCTCAAGGGATTGCCTACGACAAAGCCGCATTTCCCTGGGCGGCGAGCGGGCGGGCTCTAGGCATCGATCGCAAAGAGGGCGTAACCAAGATTTTGTGCGATAAAGAGACTAAGCGGATTCTGGGGGCAGGGATCGTCGGGCCTAATGCGGGGGAGCTTATCAGCGAGGCCGTTCTGGCGCTCGAGATGGGCGCCGATATGGAAGATATCGCCTTGACTATTCACCCGCATCCGACTTTGTCGGAAACCTTTGCATTTGCCGCCGAGATGCTGGAAGGCAGTATTACGGACCTTTATATTCGAAAGTAGGCCGAATTCGCGCCGGAGGAGAGCATCCAGAGGGCGCTCTCTTATCTGCGCAACGCATTCCTTCGGCGCAAAATTTTTCAGTCGGATGACTGCGAATCGGGTTGAGGCTCGAGACGTCCTGGATCTCTGCTCCGCTTGCCTCCGTTCCATGGCGCGACTTTGAACAGTAGCAGCATGCCTGGAAGGGTGAGCGCGAAGCAAACCCAAAAGAAGCGTTCCCAGCCTAGCGCTTCGATGTGAAGCAGCGAAATGTTTCCCATCTTAATGTCCCCACCTTCGACGAGAAAGCCGGTGAATGCATTGGCCAGCGTCCGTGGCGTTGCGGCCAGGCTGGTAAACAGCGCGAACTGGGTGGCGGTGTACGCCGGATTGGTGGCGGTGGCGATGTAGGCAACGAACGCGGCCGTGCCCAATCCGACACCGAACGCCTCAGCGCCGATAACGGCAGCCAGGCCAGCCAAGGTATGGCCGGCCGTGGCAAGCCAGGCAAAGCCGAGAATCACCAGCGCCTGTAAAACGCCAAATACCCAAAGAGACCGATGTATCCCCAGAGAAATCATCCATATTCCACCTAAAATGCCGCCTGCAACGTTAGGCCAAAGTCCGGCATGCTTGGCGATCACGCCGATTTCGGTCTTGCTGTAGCCCATGTCCAAATAAAAGGGCGTGGCCAGCGCCGTTGCCATGCTATCGCCCAGCTTGTAAAAAAAGATGAATCCCAGGACCGTTAACGCGCCGCTCCAACCCTTTCGTTGAACAAATTCACGAAAAGGATCGACTAAGGCTTGACGTAGCGTCGGAGGGGCGTGGCTGGAAAACTCCGGTTCGGTTCCGATGAGCGTCAGGAGAATGCCGGGGAACATGAACAGGGCCGTGATCAAGTAGACGGCGTCCCAAGACAAATAATCAGCGAGGATCAGCGACAGAGATCCCGGTACGAGCCCGGCGATTTTGTACGCATTCACATGGATTACATTGCCAAGTCCTTGCTCTTCGTCCCTGAGAATCTCTCGCCGAAAGGCATCGATTGCAATGTCCTGGGTTGCTGAAAATAGTGCTACCGCTACCGCCAGCCAACGAATGGTCGCGATGTCTGGAACGGGAGCGAGCCAACCAAAAGCGGGAATCGAGAGCAGCAGTGCAATTTGGGTAATCAGCATCCAAGTCCGGCGTCGCCCCATTGGTAGACCGTATCGGTCACAGAGTGGCGCCCACAAAAACTTCCAGATGTAAGGAAATTGAACGAGAGCCAGCAACCCGATCTCTTTGAGGTCGACACCTCCGTCGCGTAGCCAGGCCGAAATCAGGCTGATCAGCACGAATAGAGGCAACCCCGAGGAAAACCCCGTGAGGACGCAGATCAACATTCGTCTGTTAAATAGCGCGTCACGCCAGGAAAGGGTAGTCATAGTCTATGGTGAGTGGCGCATGGTCGGAAAAGCGCTCTTCCTTATAAACATGGGCGGCGCGGATTGCGTCCCGAAAAGTGGGGCTGGTCACGTGATAATCGATACGCCAACCCACGTTCTTGGCCCAAGCCTGACCGCGATTCGACCACCAGGTATATTGTTCAGGCTCCTGATTGACGACACGAAAGGCATCGACCCAGCCGTCCTCCTCGAATACGACATCCAGCCAAGCACGCTCTTCGGGCAGGAACCCGGAGTTTTTCTGGTTGGATCGCCAATTCTTGAGATCAATGGGTTTATGGGCGATATTCCAGTCGCCGCAGAAAATATAATTGCGCCCGGACTGCGCGCACTCCCGAAGATACGGCAGGAAGCGGTTCATGAAATCGAACTTCACCGCTTGCCGTTCCTCGCTGGACGATCCAGAAGGCAAGTATAGGGACACGACGCTTAGCGGGCCGAATCGGGCTTCGAGATAGCGCCCTTCGGCGTCCATGTCAGGCCAGCCAATGCCCTGAATGACTTCGTCCGGCTCCCGCCGGCTATACAACGCCACACCGCTGTAGCCTTTTTTGACAGCATCCAGGTAGTAGCACTGGTACCCTTTAGGCCAGTAGATAGGGTCTTCCAGTTGGTGTGTCTGAGCCTTGGTTTCCTGTAGGCAGACAACGTCGGCATTCTGTTTATCCATCCAGTGGAAAAAGCCTTTGCGCGCTGCTGACCGCACGCCGTTAACATTGAGGGAAACTATACGCATTATGGTTTATATCTCAGACAGGTATATAACCGCTAGAGTGCAGTTGCCGAAAATGGAAATAAAGGTTCATGCAGGTTGGCCGGTGTTCAGTTGGAAGCAGGACGATCCGCGCTAAAGAGTGCGTCCATCTTGCAGTGAAGAGCCGTTTTAAGTACCATGAAAAATTTGTCGTCCCTTTGTTCTGATTTCTGGAGAAAGCCTCATTATGAAGCCGGATATTCATCCCGAATACAAGTCCATTGCCGTCCATTGCAGTTGCGGCAATACCTTCGAAACCAAGTCGACGCTTGGCAAAGATTTGCAGGTTGAAGTTTGCTCCGCTTGCCATCCATTCTATACAGGCAAGCAGAAGATCGTCGACACTGCTGGTCGTGTTGACAAGTTCCGACGCAAGTACGGACGGGGCTGATTTTTCAGCCTCGTTTGCGTCTTTCGAAATCGGCCTGGCCGCCCCTCGTTTAACGGCAATGAGCAAGGAATGCTCTCCGTTTTGGGCCGGTCAAAAACGGATTATCGATCAACCGATAGATATTGGTCTTTGATTGTCGTTCTCGTGAGGCTTCGGCCGAGTCTCACGGCGAAATGCCGTTAATCAGTTTCTCGACGTCCTGAAGAGAGCCGCCAGGCACCGCCTTTTCCTTTCGATTGATCCGTTGCCCCTTCAATTCCGGCGGGAGTACCGCCAATTCGACGCGGACGCCATCGACAAAAAAATCCAGCGCCGGATACGTCATGCCCCGCCTGTGTCCCAAATTCAACGAAAAGGCCCCTTCCTTAAATGGTATGCGGGCTTCAACCAATTTCTTGATGATCTCTTCGGGGCTTTCGGGATATACATACAAGATGATCGGGCTGTATTTACTGGCGCTGCCATCCAACGCGCCACCGATCAATCGCGGCGAAAACTCTTCCAGGAAACGCATGGCCTCTAATGCGAGTTTTCGAAGACGAGCAATGTGCAGCGGCTGTGTTTCAGCCCGATAGAGTCGATGGTATTCCTCTAACGCTTGGTCGATTTCCTCGTTTCGGGGAAGGCTTCGTGAATTCGCTATCCCCAGGCGGGCGGCAGCCTTGTTTTTTGCCGGAAGATAATCGTTTACACCCTCTTCGGCGATAATCCTCGCAGCCTCCTGAGCGATCAACAGGCGTGCTTTATCTTTCGTAGACATGATGGAGATCAAAATAGCGATTCGATTGGTTTTTCGGTCGTCGTTCGAAGGGGAGGGGGCTTCGGTAATTCCGGCTCGGCCTCGTCTTCGATGACTTCAGAGGGAGGCGGTTCGCTTACGCGCGGCGCAGCATAGTAACGAGGAGCGCGCTCCGACGGGAATACCTCGAAGATAGCATTAGTGCTGCCGGGTGGAGCAAGCATTCCCGTGCCCGGATCCATCCGAGCGATGGTCAACCCGCTTGGAAGCGGAAAAGTCTGCTCGGGTAAATCTTTGAGGGCTTCCTGCATGAAATACATCCACATGGGCAGTGCGGCTTTGCCGCCAGTTTCACCTTTTCCCAAGGATTTTGATGAATCGAAGCCGACCCAAGCGATGGTCGTCAGAGAGGGAACATAACCGTTAAACCAGGCATCCCTATATTCATTCGTTGTGCCGGTTTTGCCGGCAATATCGTTACGCCCCAGTTCCATTGCACGGGTCGCGGTCCCGGTTCGTACCACGTCTTGCAGCATGGAGTTCATCATGTAATGGACCTGGGGAGATAACGTGCGAGGTGCAAAATTCGTTTGGTGATCATCGGACTCGGCACAATTCGCACATGCGATTTGCGGCGTAGCTCGGAAGATCGTTCTATCGGCTTCGGTTTCGATGCGTTCGATGAAGTACGGTTCGACGTGGAAGCCGCCATTCGCGAACACGGCATAGGCTTGCCCCATCCGGAGGGGCGTTGCAGTGCCGCTTCCTAAGGCTAGCGGGAGAGATCGTGGCAGCTCTTCGGGCTGAAAGCCGAAGCGCATGGCCATATCTATGGCCTTCTTGAGGCCGATGCTTTGAAGCAATCGAATGGATACGAGGTTTCGTGATTTGGCGAGTGCGACTCTGAGTCGCGTGGGGCCGTAAAATCGGCCCGAGTAATTCTGAGGACGCCAGAATCCGTCCGCCTGGGACGGGTCGGAAAAGACAACGGGAGCGTCATTTACGACACTCGCCGGAGTATATCCGTGGGTCAATGCTGCCGCGTAGAGTATTGGTTTAAAGCCGGAGCCGGGCTGTCTTTGCGCCTGAGTCGCTCTGTTGAACTTGCTGAGAGCAAAATCATACCCGCCGCTCAGCGCGACTACGGCACCGCTGGTCGGATCCAATGCGACCAGCGCGCCTTCAACTTCCGGAATCTGGCTAAGTTTCCAATGGTCGTTGCCGTCTTTGCGAAGCCTGATGAGATCACCGGCCTTGAGTATCTCTTTGGTGCTTTTGGGCAGAGGACCTTGTGCATTCTCGGAGATATACTTGCGTGCCCATTTAAGGCCGTCCCAGTCCAGTTCGATGCGCTGTTTGTCGCCGAGATAAATTTCTGCCGAGCTGTCTTTAACAGCTAGGACCAGCCCGGGTACCGTTTCTCCCGCTCTGGGGATGCTGGATAATCGCTCGTCCCAGTCCTTGGTGCGCTTGTCCTTCTTTAAATCTACTCGTTGCTTAGCGCCCCGAAATCCGTGACGCTCATCGTAGTCGTGCAGCGCAAGGCGCAGCGCCCTGTCTGCGGCTGCCTGCAAGCGGCTGTCGATCGTGGTGTATATCCTGTAACCGCTGGTGTAAGCGGATTCGCCATACTGCCGATACATCTCGTTGCGGATCAGCTCTGCGACATGGGGGGCATTTAACTCGACGGGGGTCGTATGGAGTTTTGCGGTGACAGGCCGGTTGATCATGTCCTGGTAAGTCTGATCATTGATGTAGCCCAGTTTCCGCATCCGCTTTAGGACATAGTTTCGCCGGCTCGCCGCCCTCTCTGGATTGGTTATCGGATTGAACGCGGAGGGAGCCTTCGGTAAACCCGCAATCGTCGCGATTTCATCCAGGTCGAGCTCGTTAATCCCTTTGCCGTAGTAGACCTGAGTCGCAGCTACGACGCCATACGCGTGGTGGCCGAAGTAGATCTTGTTCAAGTACAGCTCCAAGATCTGTTCTTTCGTCAATTCCGATTCGATTTTGATCGCCAGCACGATTTCCTTGAGTTTGCGAAAAAAGGTCTTTTCGCTGCTTAAAAAGAAATTGCGGGCCACCTGCATGGTGATCGTGCTGCCACCTTGCTTCTTCTTGCCCGTCCGAAGAAAGGAAAACGTCGCTCGCAATAAACCTTGGTAGTCCACGCCCGGATGGTCAAAAAACCGATTGTCCTCGGCCGCCAAGAAAGCCTGAATGACTTTTTCTGGCACTTCGGAAAAGCTGACCGGGCTGCGCTTCATTTCGCCGTATTGCGCGATTAGGAGGCCATCTTTGCTGTAAATGCTCATCGGAGTCTGGTACCGCGCATCCCGCAAAACTTCTATATCCGGGAGTTGCGGTTCGATGAACCGATAAAGCAAGAACGCGGCTAAGGCCAAACTCGCGAATCCGGCAAGGAGGAAAAAAAAGATTAGCTTCAAGAGGCTCACTGAACGGGAGCGCGCTTGGCGTCGACTGTTGCGGGTTCTCACTCGACAATCAAAAAGGTGTTTTCAGGCTGCGGCTACAAATAGTAGCTCCGAAGTGCACGGTTGATCGGTGTTTGGCGTGTCATGGGCAAACTTCTAATCCCTACTATACTACAGTACAGAGTCTAGCGGGCGATGAGAAACGCCATTAAGACACGGTATCGCTTGCATGAGGTCAAGGCCAGTTTAGGAAGTCATCGATGTTTTTTTTGAACCACAAGAGACCGCCGCTACTTGGCATCGATATCAGCACGGCGGCCGTAAAGCTGCTGGAACTGAGTAGAAACGGACAGAACTATCGGGTGGAAAGCTATGCTGTCGCGCCGTTGCCGTTGGACGCCGTGATCGACAAGAACATCGCTAAGGTTGAAATCATCGGCAATGTTATCAAATCGGTCATCAAGCAATCGGGCACCCGATTGAAGCACGCGGCGGTGGCGGTACCGAGTTCTTCGGTAATAACCAAGATGATCTCGATGCCCGCTTCTCTAAGCGATGACGAGTTGGAAGCGCAAATCGAACTGGAGGCGGATCAATACATTCCCTACTCACTGGACGAGGTGAGCCTGGATTTCGAGGTGCAGGGCAAAGCCGAGAAAAATCCGGACATGGTCGATGTGCTACTGGTCGCCTCTCGTAAGGAGAATGTGGAGGATCGTGTGGCGGCTCTGGAGATGGCCGGACTCAAGGCGGAAGTCGTGGATGTGGAATCGTACGCCCTGGAGAATGCGTGCAATCTTATTTTGGATCAACTGCCCGGCTACAGTTCGGATCAAACCATCGCCGTGGCTGATGTCGGGTCGACCATGACGACCCTGAATGTGATCCATAATCGCCGCATCATTTATACCCGCGAGCAGGGATTCGGCGGCAAGCAGTTGACGGAAGAAATCCAGCGTCGTTACGGGCTTTCCTATGAGGAAGCCGGTTTGGCAAAAAAACACGGCGGTCTTCCAGACAATTATCAGCTCGAAGTGCTGGAGCCGTTCAAACAAGCGATGGCGCAGCAAATCGGCCGCTCGCTGCAGTTTTTCCTGTCTTCAAGCTCGCATCGCACCGTCGACGGGCTCGTGTTGGCCGGAGGGTGCGGCTCGATCCAAGGGATCGATCGTTTCGTGGAAGGCATTCTGGGTATCCCCACTACTTCCGCCAACCCGTTTGTCACCATGTCTCTCGCGCCGCGCGTTAAACCGCAAAGTTTGAGCAATGATGCTCCGGCACTTATGACTGCTTGTGGATTGGCATTAAGGAGTTTGGACTGATGGCTCGAATCAACTTACTTCCTTGGCGTGCGGAACATCGCAAACAACGGCAAAAGGAATTCGTCGCTATTACCCTGGCCGCGTTGCTATCGACCGGGGCGATTCTGTGCTTCGTTCATTATTTCATCGGCAGCATGATCGATTATCAGAGCCAGCGTAATCAATACTTGGAGTCCGAGATCGCCCTGCTCGATCAGAAGATCAAGGAAATCGAAGAGTTGGAAACCAAGAAAAAACGGCTGATCGCCAAGATGGAAGTCATCCAGCGATTGCAAGCGAGCCGGCCCGAGATCGTCCATTTGTTCGATGAGTTGGCGCGTACCATTCCCGAAGGTGTTTATCTAACGGATTTAACCCAGTTGGATAGCAATCTGACGATGAATGGAATGGCCCAGTCCAATGCCCGAGTTTCCGCTTACATGCGGAATTTGGAGTCTTCGCCTTGGATGAGGGAGCCCCTTTTAAACATCATCGAGACCAAGCAGGAGGCTAAGGAAAGCAAAAAAGCACAGGGCAACCGCTTTACGCTTCAGGTCAAGCAGGGAGGAGATAAGGCGGACAATCAGGAAAGGAAACCGTCATGAATCTTTCCGAAATCAATTGGGACATAGAAAACGCGGGCGCGTGGCCGCTACCGATCAAGGTGGCGATTATTACCATACTATGCCTAATTCTGAGTGGCTTGGGGTACTACTTGGACACTCAGGATCAAATCGCGCAGCTCGAAACTGAAGAAAGCAAGGAACTGGAACTCAAGAACAAATTTGAGCAGCGGCAAAAAAAGGCCGCAAATCTAGAAGAATACAAGGAGCAAATGGCGGAAATCGAGAAGAGTTTCGGCGATTTGCTCAGGCAGCTACCCGATAAAACCCAGGTTCCCGAATTATTGGTCGACGTTTCTCAAACCGGCTTAGCGGCCGGATTGGAGTTCGAGCTTTTCAAACCCGGCGCCGAAATCGCCAAAGAGTTCTATGCGGAGTTACCCATAGAAATCCGCGTGATCGGCGACTATATGGAGTTCGGTGCGTTCATCAGCGGACTGGCGTCGTTACCGCGAATCGTAACGATACATAACGTGAAGATCGCAGCCCACAACAAGGATGCGGGAGCAAAGAAATCCGCAAAGGACCCATTGGTCATGAGCGCGCTGGTCAGGACTTATCGCTACCTGGACGAGGGGCCTGCTCCAGCGAATCAAGTTAAAAAGCCACAACAAAGAAAGTAGCACTATGGGTGGGCACTTGAAGTTTTTGGTACCGCCGTGCCATCCACGACTCCTCGTGTCGTGGATGCTCGCTATCGGACTAACCGGATGCGCCGGGGACGATTTGACGGATTTACAGGCCTACGTTGCAGAGGTCAAGGCACGTCAGAAAGGATCAGTCGAGCCGTTGCCGGAAGTTAAGACAGTAGAGCCATTTGTATTCAATGCGGAGGATTTGCGAAATCCTTTCGTTATCGATGAGAAGGCTCAGGAGACTGAAGAGGAAAAAATTGCGAGTAGCATCCGGCCAGATATCAATCGCCCTAAGGAGGAACTGGAATCCTACGAGCTGGATACGCTACGCATGGTCGGAACGGTCGATCGGCAAGGTTCGCTGTGGGGATTAGTGAAAGCTACCGACGGAACGATTCACCGGGTGCGCGTCGGTAATCACATGGGAAAAAACTTCGGCAAGATCGTCAACATCAAAGAAAACTTGATCGAATTGGTAGAAATCATATCCGACAGTCCCGGGGCATGGCGTGAACGTAAAGCGTCTCTTGACTTGGCGGAAGTGGGGGAGAAGAAATGAGAGCGGAAATAGGTAACCGTATCGCGTCGGCCGCACGGCAGCGATACAAAAGAATGATGGGTCTTATTCTGATCGGTTTGTCCCTGCATCTGCCCGTCAGTCAGGCGGAGGGGCTTGTACTTAAGTCCGTGGATTTTTCGATCCTGCCTGGGGATAACTTACAGCTGCTTTTGGGTTTAAGTGGGCCCGCCAGAGAGCCGAGAATCTTCCATACCGAAAATCCCGCCCGCATTGCACTGGATTTGCCCGGCGTAACGAACGGTTTGGACCAGAAATTAGTGCCGATCAATGTGGGTGGAGCTCAAAGTGTTCAAGCCGTGGAATCGTCCGGTCGTACCCGCGTGGTCATCAATTTGACCAACATGATGCCCTACACCAGCCGGCTAGACGGTGACAATATTCTTATCACACTGCAAAGCGGCACTGCACCGATTGCCGCCGCGAGCGCAGCATCGACAAAATCGCAGTTTATGGATCGGCCACTCGGCGGAAGCGATAGGCGGATTGAAAACATTGACTTTCGTCGTGGCGAAAAGGGTGAGGGACGACTTCTAGTGACGCTGAGCGATCCTAAGTCCTTGGTTGATATCCACGAAGAGGGACAAAAGGTCATTGTCAGATTTGCCGACACGGGTCTGCCTCCGCAATTGGAGCGCAGGCTCGACGTCATGGATTTCGCTACTCCTGTCCGTTCCGTCGACGCCACGACGGAAGGTGCCCATGCGAGGATGGTCGTAGCGACGGTTTCCGACGACTACGATTATTCCTCTTACCAGACCGATAACGTCCTGACGGTGGAATTTCGTCCGTTGACCAAAATGGAAAAAGAGGAAATCAAGAAAAAGAATTTCTCGTACTCGGGCGAGAAGCTGACGCTAAATTTCCAGGACATTCCGGTGCGGTCTGTTCTTCAAATTCTGGCTGATTTTACCAACCTGAATATTGTTGCCAGCGATACCGTTCAGGGGAATGTAACCCTTCGGCTCAACGATGTTCCGTGGGATCAGGCTTTGGAATTGGTCCTCAAGTCCAAGGGATTGGGGAAACGGCAAGAAGGAAACATCATCCGCGTCGCACCGTTGGAAGAAATCAATAAACAGGAGAAGGAGGAACTCGAAGCTCAGAAAGTCGTGGAAGATTTGGAGCCGCTGCGGACGGAAATCATCCAGATCAACTACACCACGGCCGAAGATATCAAGAAAGTTTTAGTCGGCACCACTGAACGGATTAGCCAATCCATGAGTCAACCGGCCGGCATCGGCGGTGCGTCGGCATCCACAGCCGTATCGACACTGGATGTGAGTCAATCGGTTTTATCCGGTCGGGGTAACGTAACCGTCGATCCGCGGACCAATCAGTTGATCGTGAAAGATACTCCGCGCAATTTGGAGCGAGTCCGCGATCTTGTTCGCCAGTTGGACAAGCCAATTCGGCAGGTACTGATCGAATCTCGGATCGTCATTGCCAGAAACGATTTTCTGAGGGATTTGGGTAGTCGGCTTCAGGTCAACAGGCTGGTTAAAGGGAGAGGCGCCGATTCCTTTTCAGATGCAGGTTCGGGATCAAGCGGCGTCATTTTCCAGCAACCGGCCGCCGGCGGGGAGAAGTCGACCAACGCCGACGTGCTGGTGGATCTCGCGGCTCAGGGCGCGGCAACCGCCGCGACTGGTGGCGCGAGCGCCCTTGGATTCACTCTCATCAAAGCGGGCGATTACTTGCTTGATCTCGAGTTATCGGCCGCACAGCGTGAGGGGCGTAGCGAAACAGTCTCCAATCCTCGGCTGATTACCTCGGACCAGACCAAGGCGGTCATCAAGCAGGGTGTCGAGATTCCTTATCAAACTACGGTTGTAGCGGGGGGAGGAGCGTCGGCCAACATCACCTTCAAGCAGGCAGTGCTTGAGCTGAATGTGACGCCGCATATCACGCCCGACGATCAAGTGTTGATGGAATTGTTGATCAAGAAAGATGAACAAGGCCAGCAAACGCCAGTTGGCCCGGCAATCGATAAGCGCGAGATCGAAACGACGGCACAAGTTGCCAACGGGGAAACCGTGGTGTTGGGAGGCGTTTACGAGGGCTTGAATCGGAATAACACCGACAAAGTTCCGTTTTTCGGGGATCTGCCGGGAATCGGATATATGTTCCGGAGAAATAATGTCGAAGATACAAAAAGGGAGTTGCTCGTTTTCATCACGCCGAAAGTTCTCAAGCAAGATCTCGCCCTTCGCTGATTTCTGCTGACATTGGAAACAAAGGCGCGGCCTTAAACGGCGGCGCCTTTTTGTTTTCAGGCCGGCTGTGAGTGTTACTGCCCGGTATTTTCGACACACATGGTATGATGACCCGATTTCTCACCTCGGGCAGCATGAGACATACGCACAATATTTATTTGATCGGGCCCATGGGAGCGGGCAAGACGACCATTGGGCGACTTCTGGCCAAAGCCTTGGGTGTCCGATTCGTGGATAGTGACAGGGAGATAGAACATCGCACCGGCGTCTGTATCCCTATGATTTTCGAGTATGAGGGTGAGGAAGGCTTCAGAAGGCGAGAATCCGAAGTTTTGGCCGAGTTGTGTTGCGAGGACGGAATAGTGTTGGCTACCGGGGGGGGATCGATTCTGTTGCCGAAGAATCGAGAAGTGCTGCATGGGCGGGGATTCGTCGTATATCTGCAGTGTTCGGTCGAAAAGCAGCTTGAGAGAACTCACAAAGATTCCAACCGGCCGCTGCTCAAGACCGAAAATCCTCGCCAGCGACTACAAGAGTTGTTGCGGGTGCGGGAGCCGATTTATCGCTCTTTGGCCGATTTCATCGTGGATACGGGAACGCATTCCAGCCGCAGCGCCGTCCGCCAAATCTTGAAAGCCTATAACCGAGCAAACGCGAATTCATGAAAACCCTGACTGTCAGCCTGGGCGAACGCAGCTATCCAATTTATATCGGTTCGAGAGTTCTGGAGTCCGGCGAACTCCTGTCTAGGCACCTCAGTTCCAGCCAAGTCATGGTGGTTACCAACGAAACGGTTGCCCCCCTCTATTTGGACCGGGTCAGACAGAGCCTAGACGGCAAGCAGACCGCCGAGGTGGTTTTGCCGGACGGCGAGTCTTATAAAAGCATCGAATCGGCAATGGTCATCTTCGATGAGTTGCTTGTCCGAAAATTCAGCCGAGACGCGTCTCTCATCGCCCTAGGGGGCGGGGTAATCGGCGATCTGGTGGGTTTCGCCGCCGCGTGTTATCAGAGGGGCGTGCCGTTCATTCAAATTCCGACGACTTTGCTGGCGCAGGTGGATTCTTCCGTAGGTGGAAAAACCGCAGTCAATCATCCGCGCGGCAAGAACATGATCGGGGCTTTTTATCAGCCGCAATGCGTGCTGGCCGATACTTCGACGCTCGATACATTGGCTGACCGGGAGTTTAGCGCCGGCTTGGCCGAGGTGATCAAATACGGTCTTATCCGCGATTTCGAATTTTTCGTCTGGCTGGAAGCCAACCTGGAGATGCTTTTGGGCCGCGATGCCGACGCCCTAACCTACGCCATCGAGAGATCCTGTATCAACAAGGCGGAGGTTGTAGCCGAAGACGAGCGGGAGTCCGGGGTGAGAGCAACACTGAATTTGGGGCACACCTTTGGGCATGCCATTGAAACAGGAATGGGTTACGGAAGCTATCTGCACGGCGAAGCAGTAGCGATCGGAATCTGTCAGGCCGCAGATCTCTCACGACGGTTGGGTTGGCTGGATACTGATAGCGTCGAGCGCATCATTTCGTTGCTTAGGCGGGCACGGCTGCCGGTGACGCCGCCAGCGAATTTGGATGTAGACCGCTATTTGGACCTGATGGCTGTCGACAAAAAAAACGTGGCAGGTAAGCTGCGGCTAATCTTGCCGGAAAAGATCGGGCGGGCAACTTTGCCTATAGCGGTCGATCTCGAGTTGCTTCGGGCCACCTTGAGTGAATATGGGCGCGGCTGAGCTTTCACTGCCCGCCAGCGGTCGCGAGAGCGCTCATGGCGGGCAATCCTTATCGCTGATTTCTGCGGCACGCATACAAAAGTTCGACTTGCTTTCGCACTTGGCGGTTAACTTGGCTCAGCCCATCGTCGTATGCGGACCGGAAGGCATCGGCAAGACAACCTTCTTGCGTCTTCTCAAGACCCGCTTGGCGCCACTTGCAACGGTTTGCTATTTGACGTCAGCGCCCGGCGTGAGTTTTGAGCGCATCGTCGATGAGTTGTCCCGCGCCTTAAATCAGGAAAAATCGAGATCGGCATCGTCGGGAGCGGATTTGACCGATTTGCTGGAAAGCTATGCCAAGGAGCGTCGAAACGTGGTGCTGCTGCTCGACGATGCCGGCGCGCTCGTGTCGGGGCTTTTAGACGCCTTATGGCAGTTAGCTGGCCGTTATCCTTCCTTGTGCTTGGTATTCGCAATGCGCACCGAAGAAATGCCGCAAAAATCCGACACCGACAAATCCGCTCTTGGCGATGCGTTTATATTGGAGATTCCCGCACTATCGGAAGAGGAATGCGGACTCTTCGCGGACCAATTGAGGGTGACGTTGCCTGAATTGGTCACCGAGCACGGAATTACGGAATCCTTCGTAAAACGGCTGCATGCCAGAAGTCGAGGAATTCCTGGCAAAGTGATCGAAATTCTGGGATCTCCCTACGGATCGGCCACAGCGGCGATATCGACTAAGGTCGGTTGGCTTACCGGCGCCGGCTTATTGGTTGGCGCAACGGCCTACGCGTTTTTTTTGATGTTCTCGCGGCAGATCCCGGAGCCGGACCAACAGATTTACGATGGCCCTGTTGTCCAAAATCCCGAGATGGTCTCCGTTGTCTCTCCCGACTCCGAAAAGGCCCAAGCTGTCCAGCCCCCGAATCTTGACGAGCCGCTTACTGATCCACAATCGTCATCTGTGCCTTTGCCGCTAGCCGAGAGCGAAAAGTCGGAGAGCCTACCGATTCGCGAATCGGTAGAGATGGCAGCGACACGTACGTTCGAAGCGGAGGCGAAGAAAACAGTTGAAGCTCATAAGCCGATAGAACCGGACACCCAGCGTGAGCCACTACCGCCTTCGGTCATGGAAGAACCGAAAAGCATGTCGGAGGCGCAGATCGAGATGTCGCCGGACCGTTTGCCGCCGGCCGGCGCTGTAACTGAAGCTGAGGCGAAGAGGGGCCAATCGGGTGCGCAAGAGAGCGAGCGTTCGAGATCGCCAGAGATCGTTATGGAAGGTCTTAAGAGTGCCGAATGGCTGATGAATCAAAGTCCCGAAGCCTACACCTTGCAGATCGTCGCCGTTTCCCGATTGAACGCGGTGCGTAAGCTGGCCAAACAATTTCCGCCGGGCAGCGAACTGGCCAGTTTTCGTTCCCGCAAGGGGAGCAGTGATCTCTATCCGCTGTTTTTCGGAATCTATCCGACTCTGCCTGCGGCCAAGGAAGCAACGGCGACTTTACCCCTTTCCGTCGGTCAGCCTTTGCCCAGACAGATGAAATCTATTCACCAAGAGATTCGGCGAATGATGCCGCGGCATGCGGAGCTTAGCTCGTCGGTTGATTCTTCGGCTCGTTGAAATTAATCGAACGGATGTTCTAAAGGCGTGTTATGAATTCGGCGTGAATGCCATGTCTTGCTCCCGAGTGTCGATTTTTACGCCCATTGCTGTAACCCGATCTTTCTGCCATTGATTTGCGTGATGCCATGAATGCACCTAAAAATGATTGTCTTATCCGTGCACTATTGAGACAGCCCACCGAAAGGACCCCGGTTTGGATGATGCGCCAAGCGGGCCGCTATTTGCCCGAATATCGTCGCGTCAGGGAGCAAGCGGGCAGTTTTATGAAATTGTGCAGCACGCCCGAACTGGCTTGCGAGGTCACGTTGCAGCCTCTCGCGCGCTTCCGTCTGGATGCCGCCATTCTATTCTCCGATATTCTCACGGTGCCGGATGCCATGGGTTTGGGTCTGGAGTTCGTCGAAGGCGAGGGGCCCCATTTCAGAAATCCGGTCCGCAGTGCTGCGGATGTGCGCCGGCTGTCGGTTCCTGATCCGGAAACCGATTTGCGGTATGTCATGGATGCTGTACGCCTGATTCAACAAAATCTGGACGGCAGCGTTCCGCTTATCGGGTTCTCGGGTAGTCCCTGGACTTTGGCCACCTATATGGTCGAGGGCGGCGGCGGGCAGGAGTTTCGCAGGGTCAAGGGATTGATGTACGAGCAACCCGTGGTTCTCCATGATCTCCTGGAAAAATTGGCCGACGCCGTAGCGCTGTATATCAATGCCCAAATCGCCGCAGGCGTCGATGTGGTCATGGTGTTCGACACATGGGGTGGAATTCTGCCGGCGGCGCATTACGAAGAATTCTCCTTGGCTTACGCCAAGCGCGTACTCGACAAGCTGAATCGGCGCCACGGCGGCAAAATCATACCGACCATCTTCTTTACCAAGGGCGGCGGACAGTGGCTGGAAGCCATGGCGGAAACGGGATTCGACGCCTTAGGCTTGGATTGGACCACACCCATCGGAGAGGCGCGTCGACGAGTGGGGCACAAGGTCGCGCTGCAAGGCAATTTGGATCCTATGGCTTTGTATGCACCGATCGAGGCCATACGCACCGAAGTAAAGCGGGTCTTGGAGCAATACGGTCACGGAGAGGGACATGTGTTCAACTTGGGACATGGGATATTGCCCGATGTCGATCCCGAGCACGCCAAGGCGATGATCGAAGCCGTGCACGAACTCAGTCCCGCATTTCACGGACGTTGATTTATGTCGGAGCACAACCCTTGGAAATTGATTCGGCGTCGGGAAGTCTACGAAAATCCGTGGATTCGTCTGGACGAGGACGAGGTGATCAACCCATCCGGCGGGTTGAGTATTTATGGCAGGATCCATTTCAAGAGTCAGGCTATCGGCATCATACCGATAGACGCCGAAGGCAATACTTGGCTGGTCGGCCAATATCGCTACGTGCCCGATGCCTATTTCTGGGAAATTCCCATGGGCGGTTCGCCCGAAGGTGAAGACATTCTGGAGACCGCGAAACGCGAGCTCAAGGAGGAAACCGGCCTGATAGCCAAGGACTGGAGTGTTTTCATGCACTTGCATACCACGAACTCGGTTACCGACGAGGAAGGCTATGTGTTCCTTGCGGAGGGTTTGGTGGAGGGCGAACCGGACTTCGAAGAGACGGAGGCTATTACAATCAAGAAGCTGCCTTTGCTGGAGGCGGTGCGCATGGTGATGGACGGCACAATCACCGACTCGATCAGTGCCGCCGGCCTGTTAAAGCTTGCTTGCCTCAGAAATTTGCTTCCTCCCGCCTGCCGTTAGTTAAACCGGTCTGCCAATAGGTCCGCTGTTCCACCATCGGGTTACGGCGCCCGAATGGTCCGGCTTTTGCCTGTATTATCGATAAGCGACATAACCTTGATTGAATTGGGGCAAAAGCTCTGATCGATCACGGTAAGGAGAACCGCAACCGCTCGTCGTCGTCCAATGGATAATCCGTTTTTTCTCCCGGCATACCGGAGGCGTAGGCTCACGGACAGTTGCTATACTCGAGGAGAAGTTTCATGATCGGCTTGCAACACGGGCGGATTCGTCGCTTTTTGGGGTAGATCTTAACTCTTTGGAGGTCTAGACATGATGGCGCCTGAAAACCTCGACGCGAACTTGATTACGGATGTAAACGTCCAGGAATTCTTCAGGGAATCGGTAACAACGGCTTTATCGAATCAAAAAGTCGATGCCGGAGAGGACACCGTCTACTACATCGTCAACTTGCTTGCCTATTTCACCCAGGCGGACAAGCTGTTTTCCCGTACCGCCGAAGGCGTCACATTGCAGCCACTTGCCTTGATCTACGCTGAAGCCGTGGAGGCGGCGAGCATGGAAGAGAGGCATCAAATTCTGCGCAGGCTCGGAGACGTGGCGCTATTGATATCCGGCTTGTTTTCCTCCAGCCTCAATCGAAAGCTCGTCGACATCGACTATTACATCGCCATGGGGGGTACCGCCTATGGATATCTGTGCGACCTTAACCGAGGCACCTTACGAGGTAAAGCTTTCTGCGCGATTTTTGGCGAGCTTTCCGAAAAGTTCCAATCGTTCGTGGACGTACTGTCGGAGGTCGGGGAAAGAACCCCGTTGAATTCGTGCACCGATATTATGAGGCTCTACGAAATCTGGCTTCGAACCGGCAGCAAGCGCGCGGCTGACAAGCTGAGGAAACTGGGCATAGAGCCGGCCCAAGGCTCGATCAGTCGCCGGCACAACTGAAGGAGGCGCCACTTCCTAGAAACGGCAGTTGGCCGCTTTAGAAGGAGTAGAAAAGCCGCATGAATTCTGACCGTCCTACCTTCTACCGATCTCACCGCTTAGGTGAAAAGGCTACGCACCCGATTGCACGGCGGGCGAGCTGCCTGGCGGCGTTGCTTCTCATCGCGGGAGACTACCTCGCTGCCTCGTCGCGCCCCTTCGACGGGGCTCAGGACAGGCCCTTCGACCGAGCTCAGGACAGGCTTGCCATCCGGCCCGCCCGCCGCACACTCGGACGCGTCCAACTGCCGTTTCTAGGATTATGCGCCTGAATGTCCTGCAGAAGCTGCTGGAGCGCATCTATCGCATCGAGGTTGATCTCGATGTGGAGGATTTCTTGATTACCGATCCGGACCTCGCGCGGCGTTTGGACACCAGCATCAATCCTCGCGAAAGCAAAGAGAAGCTCTTGGTCTCGCAACAAGATGACCATCTGGATCTCGCACTTTTCCTCGATGCCTCGGTATTGGCCCGCCTGACCGATGATGATCCGCTGGTGAGTCTTCATTCCGAAAATTTCATCGATTTCCTTTTGGCCGTGGAAGGCGTCAGTCACTTTCTTTATCTCATATGGAACGCTGGCGTCGAGCGCGGCGTGACGCTGATGGAACTGGAGATGCAGGCCGAGGTGGATAAATTCGTAACCGCCACATCGCTATGGAAGCGGCAGGGCAAAAGTCTTGTACCTTCGGAACTTCGATATTGCCTATTCGAGGCCCCGGCTTACGACGCGGCATTGGACCAGGTTCAGCGGCAGCGCTATGAAGATGCCAACCATTATGCAGGCAAGTATTGCCTTCGATTGGAAACCCGTTATCTGAAAAAAGCGCGGGCAGGCGAGATGATGGAAGAACTCCGCCGGTTTTATCGGCTTACTCAAGGCGAAAAGATTCGGCTGATCAATTCGATTGCTTGATGGGCGCTTGCTTAGAGATGGCCCCAGCCGAGTTTCGACTTACCCGTACTTTTTTTATTTGGATAATTGGCGGGTTAGAAAAAGCTCGCGCGGGCCTTATTCTAACCAAATCGGGAGTTCCCCGGCTCTGTCGGGGGGATAATACTTACTTCTCAACATCATTCGGGTGTTGAATGACGTGTCCTCTTGCTTTTCTTTGGCGCTGGGTTAATTTCCGATGCGTCAACCGCAATCGAGGTCAACTTTTCTGCCTTTTGAATGCCTATCTTCACTACAGGAACAATCGCAGCAGGGAGAAGATTGCTTTCGGATTGCCCAACATTGGCAGCAGATAGCCCGAACTCCATATATAAGGACCAAATGCCTTCGTGGATTCCCTGTTTCTTAATTAATACTTCGGCAATCTCTTTGTGCGAGAACGCGAACCGAGTTGGTTCCTCTGTTTCAACTTGCTTTTCTGTGCTCATTAATTTACCGTCCTGGCGTACCCGACTAAATTATCCGGAACAATGATCGGCTTATCTTCTGGTTCGTTAGTAATCGTTGCGGTAGTGCTCCGCAAGACCGCAAGTCCCCGAAGTAGTTGCACGGGTGTATCGGGTGTATTCTGAAGGGCGGAACGCAAGTCGAAAATGGCCGAGAGCATTTCATCCGTGCCCAGAGACCTATGACACATTAATGGAACTTCTCGGTTACGTTCGCTAGCGTCAAACGTCTCTACCGCTCGTTGAATTGCTTGTTTGACGAACTCATTAAGTCTAGTCTTTTGTAACCTAGCAACCCGAGCTGCTGCTTTGTGGAGTTCGGGGCCGATCCGAACGTTAAATGATCCGCTATAGGGCTTTTGTGGTTTGACGCCTTGTTCTTCGCACGTAGCAATGTAATCGTCTACTGCCTCATGGAATGCATTTAAAAGCTCAGGTACGGTTTGGGCTTCGAATGTAACAAGTGGATCGATAAATTCCAACTTCCCATATAAGCATCCGTCCTCGAAGCTAACGTTAACGGAACCATAGTAGCCTTTGTAGCGCAGCATATTCATCATAAATACCCCGCGTTTTTTAATTTCTCTATGACCATCTCCAAAGCGTAGCGTTTAACGATTGAACCTGGATGCGGTTTATGTAGATTGATCATGTCATTCGGATTGCCGTTGTCAAACTTGACACGAGATCCATCCCCCTGTCTTTGCCGATATCCAAAGTGTTGCAAGACGCTCACGAGTTCCGTCCACGTGAAGTCTGAAGGGACCGCGATCAATCGTTCGATGAGTTTTTCTTTCTTACTCACGACTCGAAACAGAGTTTAGTAACCGATGGTTACATTAGCAACTGTAATTTAGTTGCACGGTTGCTAATCACGTCGCTTTGAGCAGCATACGCTAGTCTGGCTCATCTTCGAGCTTCTCTTTGGAAAAAACAAAAAAGCCCGGTTCATTGCCGGGCTCATTTCTGCGTTACTTCTCTACATTGCATCTACGGGCGTTTTTGCTTGCCGTTTTTGTCGGATGCTTTCGAGTTCATAACGTCTTGATTTTTTAAGTGGTGCCGAGGGCGAGAATCGAACTCGCACTTGGTTTCCCAAACCAGATTTTGAGTCTTTGACATTATCAACTTTCAATAACTTACGTTAATCTCCGTTAACACTCCAAAAACCGGAAATAAGCCCGATAAATCAAGGAGTAAGACACTTCCGTTAACATTTCGGTATCTGTTGCTACCTAAGTCAATTTTGCTTAATCTGTCTACATTGCGTCTACATGAAAAGGCAACAGATGAGTACATCTTATGCGGAGATTACCGAGCGGATCGTTCGGGAATCGGAACCGCCGGCTAAAGGCCAGCGGTTCATTCGGGATACCAAGCTGAGCGGTTTCGGTCTTCGGATCACCGATACGGGAGCGAAGGCCTTCATTGTCGAGGCGAGGGTCAAGCATGGTCGGCCGCGACGGATCACCATCGCCAGGTGTCAGAGCATGAGCGTCATGGATGCTCGACGGGAAGCTCGGCGGGTCCTGGGCGAGCTGGCGACCGGTGACGATCCGGTGGCGGAACGGCAAGCCGAGAAGCACAGGAATGTCACCCTGCAAGATGTCTTCGATGACTACGTTGATGCGCGTAACAACTTGAAGGAATCCACACGGAACGATTATCAGGAGGCGCTGAATACCTCGTTTGCCGATTGGTTGAACAAGCCGATCGCGAACATCACCGAAGAGATGGTAGCCAGGCGGCACAAGGATCGCGGCAAAGCGAGTCCGTCGCGGGCCAATCACGCCATGCGGGTGCTGCGGGCGCTGGTCAACTTCGCCATGGGGCGATACCGTGACGCCGACGGAAAACCCTTCATTCTCGAAAACCCGGTCAAGCGGCTTTCGCGTGAGCGATCCTGGTTCCGCGTCGACCGGCGACGCACCATCATCAAGCCCTACCTGTGGCCGAGCTGGTTTCGCGCCGTTTCCGAGCTGCGGGCGCTCAAGAGCAATGCCGACGTGGAGTCGGTCCGGGATTACTTTTTGTTTTTGGCGTTCACGGGCCTTCGTAAGGAAGAAGCAGCCGGGCTCCCGCTATCGGCCGTCGATTTTAGGGACCGGACTTTCGCGATCATCGATACGAAGAACAGCGATCCGCACGTGTTGCCCATGTCGGACTTCCTGGAAGAGATCCTGCGACGGCGAGCCGAAGCGGCAACGGGCGATTACGTCTTTTCCGGCAAAACCGGCCGGCTGGTGGACGTGCGGCACTGGATCGGTCGGATTATCGGGGAATCCGGAGTTCGGTTCACGCTGCACGACCTGCGGCGAACCTTCATCACGACGGCGGAAAGCCTGGACATCTCCGCTTATGCCCTGAAGCGGTTGTTGAACCACCGGGCCGCGCAATCGGATGTCACCGCCGGCTACATCGTGCACGACATCGAGCGGCTGCGGCGGCCGATGCAGATGGTTACCGATGCGCTGCGCGCTGCGGCTGGTGCAGAGGGGTAGCGACATGGACCCGTTGAAATCCATTTTGGAGGCTCCGAAAGAGCATTGGGCGAATATCGAGTTCATGCGCGATTGGGCAAGGGATTACCTGCTCGCGCAAGAGTACACCCGCTTTGATTTGGAAACCTATGCCTACGATCCGGAGCAGGGCCGTTGCGGATGGCGCTACCACATACCTCCTGATGAGATTGACCGCCTGTCGCGGAAATATCTCGAGGGGCGCGGCCGAGGGGTGCGTCCAACGCCGCTGACAGGCGCGGCCTGGCGCGTATTCGCCGCAGCGAGATACCTATTGGAACGCGGCTATGACGAAAGGGCGAACGAGATATTCGTTTCCGAGCGATCGCGACTTGAAGGGTATGCCGTAGTGCATTCGATAGTTGCGAGAATTAATCCTGCGAAGGGGGGCAGGCAAAAGAGAGAGAGCACTAAAAAGATTCGAGACGACTGGGAAAAAAAAGCAAAAGATATTTTGGCGCGCCACCCAGACCGCAGTGATCGGGCTGTCGCTATACAGATTGACCCGAACAACTGGGACTACATTCGGAAGATAGTCAGAAAGGTCCGGCGCGGCGTCTAAAAAAAGTTGGACTTTTCAGAGCAAAGTCCAACTCACAAAAGTGAACATATCTCCCGTCATCCATCAAAACGGGAGATATCAATGTCCAGCACATCATCTGCGATTGCCGCGCCGTCGGCGGCGAATAATCACGACCTATTGACGCCGCGCGAAGCCGCCAAAGAACTGCGGGTAGACGAGGCTACGCTCCGGATTTGGCGGTCGACCGGCAGGTACTGCCTGCCGTACATCAAAATCGGCCATCACGTTTTTTATCGCCGCGAGGTGATCGAGCAGGTCAAACTGCACGGCCTCAAAAAACGCGGAAAAGTACGGATGGAGGGCGCTGTATGACCGCGCGACTATACCGATGCCTGGCCCTGGCCGCCGCCGTCGATGTCGACCTGGTGGCTGTGGTGATGATCGTCGCGATGACGATCGCGTCCCGCTGACGGAGGGGTTATGCCCGACAAAAATAAACCCGGTCGCGGGGTGGGTCCCGCGCCGGGCCGAAACGAACAAAACAAGAGTAGCGTCAATAGTTTATCACCGCGAACGGCGGCGTCAAGCGGGTATCGCCGCCGACCGCCGTATGCCCGTCACCTGGTCGCCGACCGATCCCGGACGGTGGTGGTGGTCACCGGCTCCGACGGCTGGCCGCCGGCGGCCTCGGGCACCTGGTTCGCGGGCCGCAAACTGTTGCTGCCGTTCGGCGAAGATCCGGCCGGGTACGACTGGTCGGCGGTCGCCGGTTTTGCCGACGCCGTGATTTGCGGTTTCGGCCGGCCGGAGCCGGTCGCGGTAATCACGGCGCTGGGGGCCATCCTGGTCAACTACGTCGCCCGCATCATCTACCTGCCCCCCGGCGGTCGGATCATCTCGGTTCGGGGGGGTGGCCATGGATGACCGCGACCTGCCCAGCGTGATTGAGGTCACGCCGGCGACGGTGCCCGCCGGCAACGTCATCGATCTCGGCGCCGACCTCGCGGCCGCCAAGGCCTACGAGGCGCGGATCGCCGACACCGACGACTACGGCGACCTGGTCGGGGTCGCCCAGTCCATGTCGTCCGCCCGATTGTCGCCGGCGACGACGCACCGCCTGCTGCGGCTCATCGCCGCCAAGGCGTCCACCACGACCGACCTGTTGGCCGACCTGGTCGGCGCGCGGGGCCGGTCGGCGCCGTCCGGCGGTGCCGGCGAGGTCGACATGCCGTACCGGGTCGACGACGGCCGGCTGTGGTTGGTCGACGACGACGGCCGGCGGCAGCTGGCCAACTTCGTGGCAGCGATCGCCGAGGAGATCGTCCACGACGACGGCGCGACGCAGGACGTCACGTTCCGGCTCGCGGGCCGGCTGGCCGACGGTACGCCGCTGCCGGCGGCCGAGGTCCGTGCCGCCGAATATCCGTCCATGGCGTGGGTGCCGGCCGCATGGGGTGCCCGCGCCGTCGTCCATGCGGGACCCTCGACCCGCGACCATGTCCGCGCGGCGATCCAGGTGTTATCGCCCGATGTCCGCCGCCGGACCGTGTACGGTCACACCGGGTGGCGGGAGGTCGGCGGTGCGTGGGTCTACCTGCACGGCGGGGGCGCGATCACGGCCGACGGGCATCGGGACGACCTCGAGGTGGATGTCGGATCGGGGCACATGTCGCGGTACCGGTTCGCGGCGGATGCCGGAGACCTGCGCGCGGATATCCGCGCCAGCCTGCGCCTATTGGGCGTCGCGCCGGACTACCCGGCCTTGGGGGCCGTGATGCTGGCCGCCGTGTACCGGGCACCGCTCGGGTCGGCGGCACCGTGCGACCACGGTGTGTTTGTCGCCGGGCCGACCGGCTCGCGCAAGTCCGAGGTGGCCGGCGTGTCGCTGGCGCACTTCGGGCGCGGATTCGACGCGCGGCACTTCCCGGCCAATTTCGCCGACACCGAGACCGACCTCGAGGCCAAGGCCTTTCAGTCCAAGGACGCCCTGTATGTGGTCGATGATTTTTTGCCCGCTGGGTCGGCGACCGAGGTCGGCCGCATCCATGCCAAGGCCGATCGCCTATTCCGAGGGGCCGGAAATCAGTCCGGACGGGGCCGGCGCACGACCGATCTGCGGCAGCGACCGGCCTATTATCCGCGAGGGCTGGTGGTCGCCACCGGCGAGGATATCCCGCGCGGGCACAGTCTGCGGGCGCGGATGGCGATCGTGGAGGTCGGCCGGCAGACTGTCGATAACGCCGTGCTCGGCGACCTTCAGGGCGCGGCACGGTCCGGTGCGCTGGAGCGGGCCATGGCCGGATATCTCCGCTGGCTGGCGGGCGCGATGCCGGAGTGGATGGCGGCGGCACCGGGATATCTCCGGGCGTTGCGCGACCGGGCCATCGCCGACGGGGTGGGCGCGTGCCACCCACGGGCGGCCGACATCTACGCGTCGCTGGCCCTGGGGCTGGACCTGGCGCGGCAGTACGCCGTCGATGCCGGGGCGCTGGCCGACGACGAGGCGGCCGAGATGTTCGCCGCCGCCGATGCCGCGATCCGGGCCGCCATCGCCGCGCAGGGCGACCTCCAGGCTGAGCAGGACGAGGTCACCCAGTTTATCGGGCTTTTGCGGTCGGCGCTGACGGCGGGCGCGTGCCACCTATGCGACGCGACGACACAGGGCGCGCCGGCCGAACGGCCGAATTTTTGGGGCTGGCGGGTGGCGCCCGGAGCCGACGGCGGGGCGGATGTCGACCGCGCGCTAGGCGAGCGGATCGGGTGGGTGGATGCCGTCCGGGTGTACCTGGACGGGCCGGCGGCGTACGCGGCGGTGCAGGGTATGGCTCGGTCCATGGGCGGCCATATGGCGACTGCCGAGCGCACGATATGGCGGCGGCTACATGACCGGGGGCTGCTGGCCGAAGTCGCGAAAGAGGCCGGCAAGTTGCGCCTGGCCCCTCAGCGCCGGATTGGTGGCGTCAAGCGCCGGGTATACATCCTCGGGCGGGCGCTGATCGAGGGGGATGTCGCGTGATGTCCCCACTGTTTGCGGCGTTCTGTCCCCACTGTTTGCGGCGTTCTGTCCCCACTGTTTGGCGACATGCAAATTTCTGGAAGCCGCGCCAACCGTGGCTTTGATGGCCGCTGTCCCCACTGCCCCCACTGTCCCCACCAAATTCAGCATACATATATATATACGGAGAGGGGTATGCCATGTCGGTCAAATGGGGTAGGTCGCCGCGATATATATATATCTATGTTATTTGGTGGGGACAGTGGGGACAGTATGTATGTAAGCCGCGTCAGCCGTGGCCTTGAGCTGTCCCCACCAATAAAAAATTAATGGGGACAGGCGGGGACAGTGGGGACAGAGAACGATTTTTTTATCGGAGAGAAAAGTGAACGAAATGAAAAGTTGTACCAAGAGGATTCCAAACACGAGTGAGCACCTTTTTTTGCTCTCCGTCATTCTCTACGAAGAAAGTCACCAGTGCGAGGAGGAGGAGGTGGAAGTTTGGCGTTTGCCGATCATCGCGTGGGATATCAGCGGAGAAGGCGTCCATGGGCTCGAAGATGTGACCGGCGCCTATCCAATAACTATAGAGAGCCAAGTCGATAATGAGTTAAGGGCGTTACTGGATACGCGAACAGGATCGGTCTACGAGTTCAATGGGGGGCAATGGTGGCGTTCGGTGGATGATGCAGTCCAGTCGATGCTTCACAGGCTTCGGCAGAATATCAAAAGGAGATCTCGGTGAAACGCAAACCCAAACTGTCAACGCCGATGGGCCGCGTCATCGTCGATGACGCCAAGGTCCGCAAGATGGCCAAGCATGCCGGTGTGTGGCGCGCCTTACGCGATGCTCGGCGCCAAGGTCGCACGGTAATAGTTGTGCACGGGATGGTGCTGTTCGGCGCGTTCCAGGACGGGCTTGCGGCCTTCGAAACGTCGAGTCCCGAGCTGTTCCTCGAAGCGCTGCTCAAGGTCGCCATGGAAGCGGGCTGCGACCATGCTGAGGTGCACTACACCCAGAGGCCGGACGTGCATTGATCACGGGTCCTTCCTGAACACTGTTCAGTGCGAGCGGCAAGACGCCGAACAAACGCTAGTGATTGATTTTTAAAGAACTTTAGTTGTTTATAAATAGTACGGGTAATATATACATGAACGCAAAAGAGTTATCGCAGGCGCTCGGGATCAGTGCCATGAGTGTCACCTATTGGACCCGCGAGGGCATGCCCCACCGGCGCTCGAAAAATCGGGGGCGCTCGAATGAGTATGACTTCGACGAATGTCTGGCGTGGGCGCGCGAGAACGGCAAGGCGCTTGTCCCGCGCCTGGACCGCAAGGCCGAAGGGGCGTTGACTGCGGACGCACAAAATTCGGAACTGGCAGAGATGCGGATACGCCGGGAGCGAGCGCTGGCTGAAAAACTCGAGCGCGAGAACGCGGTTCGCGCAGGCGAGCTGATCGACCGCGCAGGATCCGAGCGAGCGCAGCACCAAATAGCCCGAACCCTACGTGATGCTCTCGTAGAAACCCTGCCGGCGCGAACCGCGCCAGAGCTGGCGGCGATCACGGACGTGTGGACCCTTGAGTGCCGGCTCCGTGATGCAATTCGCGGGGAACTGCGCGCGATCTGCGACGTTTTAACCGATGAAGCCCAGTGGCTTCCGAAGAGCGAGGCTGAAAAATGAAAAACAGTGGAGCTAATGCATACTTCAGAGCCTTTTCGGCCGGTCTCGGCGGCCACGGGCTGCCGGAACCTGACCGTGAAGCCCGTATCGATTCCCTTAATGAGCAAATCAACAAGGCCCTTGAATTGATCGATCTGCAAAACGCGGAAATCGAACACCTGGAGAATGTGGATGTTGATTTGCATCGTGACTACATGGCGGCGCTCGAAGCTGCACAGGGATCGCTGCGGGCTATCGCGGCCGGCGCGATTCGGTCGCGACTACAATGACGCGGAACCCCATCGAAACCGCTACCGAGATCCTGCGCTCAATCGCAGAACCTCACAATTCACCGCGATCTCGGGTGGAAGTCGTCGTCGAGCTGCTTGACGGAGCGCGGGAGCTGGACCGGCGAATCGATGCCTTGCGGCAGACGGCGGCGATGCTGCTCCGGGAGATGTCCGCCCTGGAGCGCGAGGCCGTTGCACGGCGGCGTGGGGGCGATTGGACCGCCGAGGCGCTGGGGTGGCTCGCCGATGGAGGCCGGCATGCTCGGCGTCGATGACCTGGCCGCGTTGATCGACGGCGAGCCGATAACGCCCGAGGTCGCGAACTGGCTCCGCGAAGGCCTGCGCTCCGCAATCGAAACGGGGCAACCCCTGGAGCGCGCCTTGCGCCTGACGGAGCTTCCTGGCCGTTCCTGGCGCGATGCGGTCCGTCAACGCAAGGCTAAGCTCCTTGTACGCCTTGCGGCGGACTTGATCCCGGCGCCTACCCCTTGGAGCCGAGCGGAGTCTTTATTTAAGGAAATCGCCGCGTTCAAGCGCTACCGGTGGAGCCGGCTGCAAGGTCTCGATACCCCGCCGGACACCCTGGACGGCATTGAGCAGCACTTGTTCGGGCTTTTCCGGCTCAAGAACGGGGAGGTTAATTATTCGGTAGGGGCCATCTACGCGATACTGACCAAGGGCGATTCGTAGAGCGTGTACCAGGATGCCGGCAAATGTCGCGCATGCGCGACATTTGTGATGACCGATTTGCTTGCGATAACCATGTATCGGTGTGCAGTCTGAAACGAAAACGGCAGCATTGGCGCCCTCCCCGTGATTTCGTTCCACTCGAAAAGCACCCCCATTCTCTTCGAGTGACAGCCGGCGGAGAATGGTCCCCAATCCAACGAACCGGAGGGCCGCAAACCACCATGAACATCAATTTTTCAAAATTGAATCGCCTCGAAGAGGCAAGCCGTCAAGCGCACGCCGTGCTCCTGTCCGTCATGGAGCGCCGAGACGAGGCCCGTTCAGATTTTTATCGCCGCCGCGACCAACTGAGGCGAGACAGCTACTCGGCTCCGCCGGATGTCCGCGCCCTTATCCACGACTGGCTTGATCGCGGATGCCCGTCAAAGCTCCCGGAGTTCCCCGCAACCGTTCAGACGGTTGGATGGACGACGGACGGAACCACCCACCACGCCGAGAGCCCGAGCCCGTGGCTCAGTCATGTGGCCGCCGTCGCCGACCGAAAGGTTCAGTTTGGCGAACTCGAGGCCGAGCACCGCCGCGTGCACCAGCGATGGGAATCGCTGAGCGCCTGCCTGCCGGCGCTACGCGATTTCGCGCGGCAATACGGACGCCGGACACCCAATCAAACCGCCCGCTTGGCAAGCGAGGCCACTCTGCCGGATTCCGGCAGCGATGTCGGTCGAGCCCATGCCGGGTATGCGCCACCTGAACAGGCTGCCGCGGCGGCACCGACGGGCGGTATTTTCGGCTTTTGGAGAAAATAAGACATGGCAAAACCCACGAATTTTGATACCGAGCTGGCGCGACTCCGCACCGAGATCGCCGCCACAAAAGAACGGATCGAATGGCTTCGGGACGCGCCCCAGGCGTACGAAGAGGCCTGCAAGCAAGCCAGCGACGCCGTTCGGGCTCAGGGGCGGCACGCCGACCTGAGCGTCGGCCGGTTCTGTCATCCGGGGTATATGGGGTCGGATCTTTTGAGCTCCAGTGGCGACTTGACGCAAATCATGTGTCGACTGTTCCCGGAGGCGATGGAACATCGCCTGCACGCGCTGATTGCGGAGCACTACAAGACCGTCGAAGCCGGTCCGCCGCTGGCCGAACGCGCCGATCGCAAACTCGACCTGGAGCAGGCGTTGTTCGACCTGGAGCTCGCCGAGGAGCGGCTCATCTGCGCCTGGGAGCGCGACCACGGCCAGGTCTACCCGCGCCGGGCCGGCGTCAACCCGTCCGTCGTCCTGGGCGATTGGGATGAGGTTGCATGATGACAATCAAGAAACCCCAAGACACCGCTTACCTGGTTGTCGAACGCAAACATCCCGACGGCCGCATGAGTCTGTTCCGCTGCCTGGGTGCCGACCCGGCCAAGGGTCGTGAAAAGCTTATCGCGGACGACAGTGGCCGCTTGGCCTGGGTCGAAATGACCGACGCGGACGTGAAGCCGTCACTGCTGTACGCGACTTCCGGAAAGGACCCCGGCCCGGTACCGGGGTGGCTCCAAGGAAAGCTTGGCTTGCCGGCCGAACGAAATCCGGTACAGACCGCACCCCAAACCGCAGGACCGGCAACGCCAGCACCTAACCGTCGCGCGCCCCCGCCGGATCCTCAAACTGAGAGCGCCCACGTACAAGACCTTTGGGACAAGGCCCTGGGCCGCTCCGACACCCGGCTGCCGGAAGCCGCAGCCCCGACCGCGGCCAAGCCGTCGCCCGCGAAACAATGTTTCATCCCCGATCCAGGCGGCGCTGTTGCCGGATCCGGAGCACCGGCTGCCGATCCTGCAACTCAAGATGCCTGGTCCAGCTATCTCGGGCATTAACTCAGTCCTCGTACCGCTGCGCCGTGTCCGGCGTGTAAATGTAGCGGTAGCGGAGGTCACGCCGGACACCCTTCTTCCCAACACCCGGCATCGTGCCGGGTTTTTTCGTAACGTTACGGAAAAAGCACTATGGCAACCGGAAAAAAACTCAGTCTCTCGATCCTGCTGAAAACCATCGATCAGGCCACCGGCCCGATCAAGAAGCTCAACGGCCAATTGCAGGCGATGAACGCGCCCGTCAAGCGGCTATCGTTCGAAATGGACAAATTCGCGCGGCTCTCGGGCTTGTCGGCCGTGAAAACGGGCCTGGCCGATGTCGGCCGCGAGGCGACGTCACTCGGCGCAAAGCTTGGGGCGCTCGGCATCGGGGCGGGATTCTTGTTCAAGAAGGCTTTTGTCGACCCAGCCGCCGAGTTCGAGCGGTTCCAATCCGTCCTGGAGCAGCTGGAGGGTAGCAGCGCGAAGGCTCGGGAATCCATGAAGTGGGTCTCCAATTTCGCGGCGGAAACGCCGTTTTCCCTCGGCGAGGTGACCGATTCCTTCGTCAAAATGCGGGCCTACGGACTCGACCCGACCAACGGCCTGCTGCGGACGCTGGGCGATACCGGCGCCGCGATGGGCAAGCCCGTCATGCAGGCGGTCGAAGCCGTGGCCGATGCCATGACCGGAGAGAATGAGCGGCTAAAGGAGTTCGGGATCCGGGCGAGTACCGTCGGCAAGAAGATCGTCTACGAGTACAC
Organism: Methylocaldum sp. 14B; assembly: GCF_002005105.1. Taxonomy (GTDB): domain Bacteria; phylum Pseudomonadota; class Gammaproteobacteria; order Methylococcales; family Methylococcaceae; genus Methylocaldum. The sequence continues at coordinate 201,065 of NZ_MSCV01000001.1, forward strand.
CGTCAACGGCCAGACCATGCGGAAGTCGGCCGACAAGAACAACCGCGCCGCGATCGTCGGCACCCTCGAATCCATTTGGAATTCAAAATACGGGGGCGCGATGGCCAAGCAGCAAAAGAACTGGACGTTCATGTGGCAGGCGATCGGGGACCAATGGGACCGCTTCAAGCTGAACGTCATGAACTCAGGGCTGTTCGACTGGATGAAGGGCAATCTGTCCGATCTGCTCGAACGCATCAACCGCATGGCGGCCGATGGCAGCCTGGAGGCCTGGGCGAAGCAGACCGGCACCGCGATTCAGGACTTCCTTGAGGAAGCATTGCGCGGAATCCGTGCGGTCGGGCGATCCATCGGCACCTTGGCGGGAAACGTCGGCGGCTGGTCCAATCTGATCAAGCTCGGATTTTTGGGGATAGCGGCGACCATCACCGGGCCATTGATCGCTGCCGCGTTCAAGCTCACGGCAGCGCTGTCGCTCAATCCCTTCATGGCGCTATTAACCGCCGGCACCATCGCCGTAGCCATACTGACGGGCTTATGGAACCCGCTCGAAACGCTATGGCCGGAGCAATGGGAGCGAATTACCAACTCGATCGGGCTCAAGATCGATAGCCTGATCGAGTCCATCTTGCGGAAGGTACGGGTGCTCGGGCCGCTCCTGCCGAATTCCTTCCTGGCGTGGAGCGCTCGCGAGCTGGCGGACATCGACCGACGTCGCACACTGTTGACGCAACCCCTGTCGCCACAACTCAAAGCGTTGACGGCTCCGGCATCCGGGCTTTCCGGATCGGGCGGAAATGTTGTTCCCTTCCCGCAAGAGAGAGTCGCTACACCGTCACCGTTCACGGGGCGGGGCGGATCTGCATCGGTGGACCGCATCGTGGCGGAAGCGCTGCGGTCCATGAGCGAAAAAGAGGCGAAAATCGGAATCAAGATCGATGGCTCCGTGCCGGCGCGAGTCAACCAGATGTCCAGCAAGGGCCTGCAAGTCGATGTTGATTCCGGCTTGATGGGCGCGGCTTGGTAGCGTATCATCGCCTTAGCCTGCTCAGCGGCATCGTAGTTGAGACTAGTTGCACCAGAAGAACCCCGGCAGCCTTGGGCTCGACCGGGGTTTTTTATGCCTGCCGTTTCCGTCCCGATTCACATTTCGTCGTCGGCGGATTGGGAGATTTGAGGTCTCGGTAAATTTACCGAGACCTCTTTTTTATACTGGTTGATTCCGGGCGACTCCGTCATATTCGCCAGCTTCGCCGCGACCATGGCCCGCTGGGTTTCGTTCAGGTGGCGCTTGGTAGGCCGTCCGCGCGCGCGAGGGTCGCCGCTATCGATCAAGTGGAAAATTTTCCGCTTGATCCTGCCGTCCGCGCAATTTTCACCTCGAAAGCAATCACCGTGCCAGCGCGGTAAAACCACATAGATTAGTATGGAATGGAAATTGCCGTGGAGATGAACAGCGATCAATGAAAGAATCGCGCCAATCGATAAGCCGCGCCAATCCTGGCGTAGAGACTGGCATGGGGAATGTATAGTGGAAAATGGCATGGAAGCCACCACGTACCCGACCCGGCGAATTGACGGATATTCGCGAATGTGCGCATACTGACCGCACTACCAAACTTATCGCGGACCCCGCACCCGTCAGACTTGCGGATTTTTTATGCCCATAGTTTCTATGGCGCGGTCGATACGGTGAAATAAGGCGGGCAACCGCACGAATAAGCCGAGCCATCGATAAGTGGTAGTTGAGACCGCGCCACCCTCATTCTGGTGGCGCTCTTCCTGGGGAATATCACCATGTCAAACCAAACTGCGTCCAATCTGCCGAGAGCCGCTGAATTGCCGGATCAGGCAAAAGGCCTGCCGCATCACACCAACCTCGAAACCGCACGCGTCATGCTGGAACAAACGAAATCTCTATTGTGCGTTGTTCGCGGCGCCGTTGGTGGCGCGCTTGATTCGCAGCTCAGTGAGCGAGATGTCGACGGAATCCAGGTCGTATGCGACGAGATCGAGAGCCGCATCGATCACGCTCTCGACCTGGTTGGGTAAAGGAGATCGCAATGAAAGAGATCGCAGTGAGCGTGATTGACCGAATCCATAACATCGCGGACAAGATTGAATTCTTGAAGCAGATGTCGACGCTCAAGGATTTCTCGGTTAGCGGCCAGGCGGCGGGCGGCCTATACCGCATCCTTGATGACATTGCGGAAGACCTGAAAGCGATCAGGGCCGAGATCGACTGACCCGTAGCGTTGGAGCGCATAAAAAAAGCCCGGCGCGAACCGGGCTTTTTTTATGCGGATGGCAGGCGAAAAAGCGCGTAAATTTAAGATTTACAAATCATTTGCAGAGGTTGCTTTACCTGCCTGCAGGAACCCGGTGGCGATGGCGACCAAAGTAGATCCAGCGACAACGCCAGCAAGGATATCCTTGTCGATATATGCCAGAAATGCCACGAGGCACATACCTATTGTGATAAGGCTCCATGCCATCCAGTGGGCGCGTCGGTTATCCCCTTTCTGCGCATTTAATGCGGCGAAAGCAATTTCTCGCGCATGCTTTGAATCATCTTCAAATACGCGCAGAATTCTCTCTGGCGCGTCCGGAATGATTTCACCGTATTGACGGAAAATTTCCGGGGGTGGGATCGGGCCGGAAAAATGCTGTTGAGACACAACGCTTTGAATCCGTTCAGCGGGTGATGCCGTTCCAGGCAAATGTTCTACGAAATCAGCGATCGGATCTCTACGATCCGGTAAGGACTGTTTAGCGAGTTTCTTTTGCCTTCTGGCCATGCAATCTACCGTTGGCGGGATGGCGAGTAACTTTTTCTATGGAGTTACTTAAGCGGCTACCGATCTCTGTCCAATTCACCCGCATCATTTCGATTGCGCCTTCCTTGACTATAAAGCGGCCATAACCGCCATGAGGAAGTACAGAGAAAATTTCAGGTATGGCTCTCAGAGCTGACTTCCGCTTCATTTATCTACCCTCTCATGCAGCCTGAATTCAATCATCACCGTACATATAACCATAGACTACAAACGGTAGTCACGATTTTTTTGGTTGATCTGCAGGCATGAAAAAGCCCGGTAAGCGCCGGGCTTTTTGTTGCGTTGCCTGTCTACATTGCGTCTACAGCAGTTTTTGCTTGCCGTTTTTGTCCGACGCTTCCGAGTTCGTAACGTCTTGTTTTTTAAGTGGTGCCGAGGGCGAGAATCGAACTCGCACTTGGTTTCCCAAACCAGATTTTGAGTCTGGCGCGTCTACCAGTTTCGCCACCTCGGCGCGAAAGCAGGCGAATTATAAAGAAATCTCTCTTAAAAAGCCACATACTGCATTCTTTTCTCCCCGACTGTTACCATCTGTCGATGCGTAAAAGTGATTTCTTTTTTGAGCTTCCCGAGGATCTGATCGCCCAGTACCCGCTACCGGAGCGTAGCGCCAGTCGGCTGCTGTGTTTGGATGGAACGACCGGCGAAATTGACGATCGTATGTTTATCGAGCTGCCGGAACTGCTTCGTGCGGGCGACCTTCTAGTCTTTAACGATACCAAAGTCATGCCGGCGCGGCTTTTTGGCCGCAAAGCGTCCGGAGGCAGGGTGGAGGTTTTGATCGAACGGGTGCTCGGTCCGAGTATGGGCTTGGCCCATGTGCGTGCAAGCAAGGCTCCGAAAGCGGGAACCGAAATTCTTCTCGAAGGCGGTTTTCGATGCACAGTTCAAGGACGGCAAGACGATTTGTTCCTGCTGATGCTTCTCGACGGTCGAACCGTCGATGAAGTCTTGAGCGCCGTTGGGCATATTCCTCTGCCGCCTTATATCGACCGGCCGGATTCGGTATACGATTGGGAACGTTATCAGACCGTGTTTGCGAAGGCGTCCGGTGCCGTAGCGGCGCCCACCGCCGGTCTGCATTTCGATGAAGCGATGCTGGAGCGCCTGGCTGCGAAGGGTATCGAGCGGGCTTTTGTGACGCTGCATGTGGGCAGCGGCACGTTTCAACCCTTGCGGGTGGATGAACTGGATCAGCACAAAATGCATTCGGAGCTTTGCGAGGTCGGTTCGGACGTGGTGGAAAAAGTTAACGAGGTTCGGCAGCGCGGGGGGCGGGTGATTGCCGTCGGAACAACCGTAGTGCGGACATTGGAGTCGGCCTCGCTTAAAGGGTCCCTGACTTCTTACAAAGGCGAGACGAATTTGTTTATTCGTCCGGGCTTCCACTTTCGTTGTGTCGATGCCATGGTTACAAATTTTCATCTTCCGGAATCCACCCTGTTGACCTTGGTGTGCGCTTTTGCCGGTTATTCCGAGGTTCTGGCGGCCTATCGGCACGCCGTAGAGCGCAAATACCGGTTTTTCAGTTACGGCGACGCGATGTTTGTCACGCACAAGCCGCATGCGTAACCGATAATACCCAGACCATCAATTTTTATGCGGAACCGGAATGGTCGCGAAGACGTCCGAGCTTCTTAAGCAGTTCAGCCCCGGGCGAATTCTGTTACCGGTCGTTTTGGGATTGGGTATCGTCGGCTACACGCTGTATGGCGAATGGGTCAAGAGCGGCCTTCCGATGGGCGAGGTGCTGGATCGTTTCGCCTGGACTTCGCGTTCGGTCTTCTGGATTGCTTTGGCGCTCCTGATGATGATGCTGCGCGATTTCGGCTACATGTGGCAATTGCGGATATTGACCGACCGTAAGCTGGAGTGGCGGACCTGTCTCGAAATAATCCTCCTTTGGGATTTCTTCGCCGCGGTTTCGCCATCCATGGTCGGCGGAGCCGCCGTTGCGGTGTTTATGCTGGTCAAAGAACAGATCAGCATCGGTCGCAGCACCGCGATCGTATTTACCACGGTTTTTCTCGATCAGGTGTTCTATACCTCGCTCCCTTTCTTCGCGAGCCTGTTCGTTCCTCAGGCCGACATTTTCGCGCCCTTGCACTACATTCGGTCGGAACTGCTCGGAACCAGCATGATGGTCGGGTTTTGGGTGGCTTGGGGTGGGCTGGTCGTCTACTTGATACTGCTTATTGCGGCATTGTTCGTAGCGCCGCACTGGATCAACTGGTGGCTGACCAGGCTGCTCATGCTACGGATGTTCCGCTTCTGGCGCTCGCGAGGCTTGCACATGGTCAACGACCTGCTCACGGCCTCGCGTGATTTGCGGGATAGGAAATCGATTTTCTGGTTTCAGGTTTGGGTGGCGACATCGCTTGCATGGATAGGCCGATATCTGGTCTTGAACTGCGTTCTTGCGGCTTTTTCCCCTGTGCCGATGACATTGTTCGATCATCTGCTCGCCATTGGTCGACAAGCCGTGTTATGGATAGTCATGGTTCTTTCGCCGACTCCCGGCAGCGCCGGCGTCGCCGAACTCGGTTTTTCCTGGCTGTTCGGGGATTTCGCCCCGGCTGGCGTGGCCCTGGGTCTGGCCATTCTGTGGCGGCTGATCAGCTACTATCCCTATTTGATCATCGGCGTGCCGGTCATGACGCGTTGGGTTAAGCGCGTGTATGGCTCCGATGTCCGGCAGCCGCGAATCGGTATCGATTGAGCCCTTTATGTTCGAATTGCATCCTCGTTTGTCGCAGGATTGTATTCAGTTAGGCCATTTTCCGTTGTGCCGGCTTTTGCTGATGAATGAGAACCGCTATCCGTGGTTCATCCTCGTTCCGGAGCGGGAAGAGCTTAGCGAGATTTATCAGTTGACGGATGAGGACCAGGTTCAGCTTATGCGGGAATCGTCCCACATCTCCCGTACGCTGTCGGAGCTGTTTCGTGCCGATAAGATGAATATCGCCGCCATCGGCAATCTGGTGCCACAGCTTCACCTTCACCATGTGGTGCGCTATCGAGGCGATCCGGCGTGGCCCGGTCCGATTTGGGGTCGCTTCGATCCGTTGCCTTACGACGCACCTACTATCATGGAGATCAGGCGAAAGCTCGGAGCCGCGCCTTTGCAACATTTTGTCTTTTTCGATTGAGACCATGGACTGCCGGACCGGCTGCGGCGCCTGCTGCATCGCCATATCAATTTCCAGCCCGCTTCCCGGCATGCCCGAAGGCAAGCCGTCAGGCGTTCGGTGCATCCATCTGACCCCTGATTTTCGATGTGCCATTTTCGGGCAGCCCGGCCGTCCGGCTTGTTGCGCGGGACTGCAGCCGTCGCAGGAAATGTGCGGCAACAGCCGGGAAGAGGCGATCGCCTATCTGACCTGGCTGGAAGATGCGACGCTCCCGTAGTCCGCCGGCGAACCAGAACTCGCACCGTTCGCAACAGTCAATATCCAGGGAGTGAACGGAGGAGATCAGGCATGGAGGTTCTTCGCACGGATGTCGCCATCATCGGAGGAGGGCTTGGCGCCTGTGCTGCCGCCCTGGGCGCGGCCAGGGTGGGATATCGGGTCGTTCTGACCGAGGAAACGTACTGGATCGGCGGTCAGTTGACGAATCAGGCGGTTCCCCCGGACGAGCATCCGTGGATCGAGGAATTCGGCGCGACGGCCAGCTATAAGGCGCTGCGGGAAGGTATCCGCCAATACTACCGCGCGCACTTGCCGCTCACGCCGGTGGCAACGGCGGCGAAGCATCTCAATCCGGGCAACGGTTGGGTCAGCCGACTCTGCCACGATCCGCGCGTCGCGGTCGCGGTTCTCCATCAGATGATCGCCCCGTATCAACTCAGCGGCAAAATGTTCGTTATGCACCCCCATCGCCCGATTGACGCATGGACCCACGGTGATCGGGTGACCGGGGTGGTCGTCAGAGGTCTTGAATCCGGACGTGACACCCTGATCGAAGCATCTTATTTCATCGACGCGACTCCGCAGGGCGAGTTGCTCGCCCTGGCCGGAGTGGAACATGTGCTGGGCGCCGAATCCCGCGCCGAAACCGGCGAGCCCCACGCGTCCGAGATGGCCGATCCCAAGGATCAGCAGGCGATCACGGTTTGCTTCGCCATGGAGTACCTTCCCGGCGAGGACCACACTATCGATAAGCCACGGCAATACGAGCTGTGGCGTGATTACCGGCCGCCGGACTGGCCGGGGCGATTGCTCGGCTGGACTACGAGTCGGCCCGAAACCCACGAGCCGTTGACGCGTTTCTTGTTTGAGGCGGAGGACGGACGGCCCTGGTGGCACTTTCGTCGAATTTTGGATGTCACCAACTTCGAGCATGGCTTCGCGCCCAGCGACGTCAGCGTAGTCAATTGGCCCCAGAACGATTACTGGTTCGGACCGGTCTGCGGCGTCGACGAAGTGGAGCAGGCACGAAATCTGGAGGCCGCGCGGCAACTCAGCCTCAGTCTGCTTTACTGGCTCCAGACCGAAGCTCCGCGGCCGGACGGAGGAATCGGATATCGAGGGCTCCGCCTTCGCCGGGACGTGGTCGGCGGGACCGTCGACGGACTCGCGCCGGCGCCTTACATCCGGGAGTCCAGGCGCATCCGGGCCGAGTTCACCGTACTCGAACAGCAGATTGCACATCCGCTCCGACCGGACGGTCCCGAATTTTTCGACGACTCGGTCGGCATCGGATGTTACCGCATCGATCTCCACCCCCGTACCAGCGGCGCCGGTTACCTGGACCTCGGCTGCTGGCCATTCCAGATTCCGCTCGGATCGTTGCTGCCGGTGCGCGTCGAAAACCTATTGCCCGGCGGCAAGAACCTGGGCGTGACGCACATCACGAACGGAGCTTATCGGGTACACCATGTCGAATGGAACGTGGGCGAGGCGGCGGGGCTGCTGGCGGCGTTCTGCCTTGAGCGCAAGGTTCCGCCGCGCTTCGTGAGAAGCCGCAAGGCACTGCTGGAAGATTTCCAATCCCTGCTTCGGCGGCAGGGAATCGCGCTCTCCTGGCCGTCGCTTTCGCCGCTTTGAGGTTTGGGTTGAGATGATTTTCGGAGACAGTCGATGGATCAGCAGAACCGACGATTCCGCATCGGCATTTCAGGATCCTACGGCGGGATGAATCTCGGCGACGAGGCCATTCTGGACGGCATAGTGAGCCAGTTGCGCCGGTCCATCGAGGCCGAGATCACGGTTTTTTCGCGGAACCCTGAGGATACGCTGAGCCGGCACAAGGTCGAGCGTGCTGTCCCGGTCCGGAACCTGACCCGGAAAGAAGTCAGCCAGGAAGTGGAGGGGCTCGATCTGTTTATCCTCGGTGGAGGCGGCATTCTTTACGATCGCGACGCCGAGACCTACTTGAGGGAAGTGTTTCTCGCGCATGAATTCGGGGTTCCTGTGGTCGTGTACGCGGTGAGCGCGGGGCCACTCACGGATTCGAGTGCGCGTAGCGCGGTACGCGAGGCTTTGAACCACGCGGCCATCATCACGGTGCGGGATCGCCAAGGTTATCGGCTGCTCGAAGACGTCGGGATCGATCGCGAGATTCATCTGACCGCCGATCCCGCTCTGCTCCTACGTCCGGAGCCGCTTCCGCTCGAAGCCCTTAAATCGGAGGGTGTCGAGTTCGAACGCCACCTGGTGGGCTTTTCGGTCAGAGAGCCGGGTCCTGCGGCTCCCGATCTCGACCCGGAGCATTATCACGCGCTGCTCGCCAATACCGCGGATTTCATGGTGGACCGGCTCGATGCCGACGTCGTTTTCGTTCCGATGGAACGGACCGACGTCCAGCACAGCCACGGGGTGGTGGCGCACATGCACAATTCGGAACGAGCGGAAATTCTGAGACGGCATTACTCTGCTCAGCAAACGCTTGGTCTTCTGGGGCGTTTCGAGTTCGCCGTGGGTATGCGGCTCCATTTTCTGATCTTCGCTGCCCTTCAGGGGACACCTTTCGTGGCGCTTCCCTACGCGTCCAAAGTCGTAGGTTTTCTTGACGATCTGGAGATGGAAACGCCGCCGCTGGGCGATGTCGGGATCGGTCAGCTCATCGCCAGGATAGACCGTTGTTGGGACACGCGAGATGAAATTCGCGCCAGGATCAAGCGACGGCTCCCCGCCCTCCAATCCCGTGCGCGAGAGACGAATCAGCTTCTCGTCCGTCTTCTGACGAGATCAGGCTAGAGCGTTTTTGATCCCGGTGTACGGATTCGTGTGGGGCGGGAAGAACGTAGGTCGGCAATCCCTTGCCGACAAAGCCCTTTGCCGAGCCGGTACGTCGGCAAGGGATTGCCGACCTACGTATGGGGCTCCCGTACACCGAATCAGAAAATGCTCTAGCTGCTTCGGCGCTGAGTGATACTCGGTCGATTCCCGTAGTCATCTGAAACGGTCAGGGGTTATTCGCCGGCCGAATATCGAGCTGCATGCGGCCGCTCCAGTCCTTCGCGAACTGCCAGGCCACTCGGCCGCTGCGGGAACCGCGTTGAAGGGCAAAACGAAGAGCCTCGGTACGCACCGCTTCCCAGTCGTCCAAAGGGGTGTGGAGCTTGTCCAGCCAGTACCGGACGATGTCCAGGTATTGGTCCTGATTGAACGGATAAAAAGACAGCCACAAGCCGAAACGTTCAGACAGCGAGATCTTTTCCTCCACCGCTTCGCCCTGATGGATTTCGCCCTCAACGTGGCGGGCTTGCAGGTTTTCCTCGTGGTACTCGGGCAGCAGATGCCGCCGGTTGGAGGTGGCGTAGATCAATACATTCGCCGGCGGGGCGCTAAACGAGCCTTCCAGCGTTGATTTCAGAGCCTTGTAGCCCGCATCGTCCGCTTCGAACGAAAGATCGTCGCTGAACAGAATGAATTTTTCCGAGCGCGGATAGAGCAGATCCAAGATGTCCGGCAGCTCGACCAAATGCTGCCGGTCCACCTCTATGACACGCAGACCTACGGAGGCATATTCGTTGAGAAGAGCCTTGATGAGCGAGGATTTGCCGGTACCCTTCGAGCCCCAAAGCAAGGCGTTGTTGGCCGGCAATCCCTGGAGGAATTGCCGGGTATTCCGGTCCAGCTCGCACTTTTGCCGGTCGACGCACAAGATATCGGCCAGGGCCAGCCGGTGAGGATTTCGGATGGGTTGCAAAGGGTTGGCGTGACCGGCCCCGCGCCATCGGAAGGCGATGGCGCCTTCCCAATCGGGTTCCGCCGGCCCGGAAGGCATCCGTCTTTCGAGACGATCGAGCAGTTCGGATGCCCTGGCGATCAGTTGTGCGAGTAATTCCATAGACGGACGGCTGGTTTAAGGCTGGTCTTCTTTGGGGCGGCGTTTCGCCGCCGGTTTATCCTGCCCCGAGGCTTTCGGTTTCCCGAACTTGCGTTCGCCGGACTTTGCCGGCTTCTTGCCTGGTTTCCGACCGCCGTTGTCCAGCAATTGCAGATTGAGGCGCTGGTTTTTTACCCAGGTTTTCTTCAGTAGCCTAAAGAAATCGTCCGGGAGATCGGCCGGAAGTTCTACCGTGCTGTAAGTATCGAATAGTTTGATCTGACCGATCAGCTTGGAAGAAAGCCCGGTTTCGTTGGCAATGGCGCCGACGATATCCTTGGGCTGCACGCCGTGCTCGCGGCCGACGTCGATGGTGTAGCGCAGTGTTCCTCCTTCCGGGCGTGTTCTTTCCCGCCGGCGTTCACGAACCGGTTCCGGAGCCGATAGTTCCGGTTCCTCGGTAGCTTCCAGCGGACGTTCGCGATGCATCAGATAGGCGAGAGCGGCGGCGATATCGGCGGAATCGCCTATTTCGTCGGTGACCAATTTGTCCACCAGTTCCCGGTAAAAGCTCACGTCCTCGTCGTCCAGAGTTTGAACCAACTGAGCCTTGAACTGCTCGATGCGGCGGTCGGCGATGTCCTGCAGGGTAGGCAGCCGCATTTGCTGTATGGGTTGTCTAGTGGTTTGCTCGATGGCGCGCAGCATTCGCCTTTCGCGCGGAGCGACGAACAGAATGGCCTTGCCTTTGCGCCCGGCGCGCCCGGTGCGCCCGATGCGGTGAATATAGGCTTCGCTGTCGTAGGGAATGTCGTAGTTCACGACATGCGTGATCCGCTCCACGTCCAGTCCGCGCGCGGCGACGTCGGTGGCGACGACGATGTCCAGGGCATTCTTCTTCAAGCGGTCGATGACTTTCTCGCGCAAGACCTGGCTCATATCCCCGTTCAGGGCCGCGGCCTCATACCCGCGAGCCTCCAGTTTCTCGGCCAGCTCCACGGTTTCGGTCTTGGTGCGGACGAAAATGATCATGGCGTCGAAATCTTCCGCGTCGAGAATGCGGGTTAGGGCTTCCAGCTTTTGCACGCCCGAGACCAGCCAATATTGCTGGCTGATGGCCTCAACGGTGGCAGTCTTCGCCTTGATTTTTACTTCCGCCGCGTTGTTGAGATGCCGGTCGGCGATTTTGCGGATGACGGTCGGCATGGTGGCCGAAAACAGCGCGATCTGGCGAGTCTGCGGCGTTTGTTCCAGAATCCATTCGACATCCTCGATGAAGCCCATGCGCAGCATTTCGTCGGCTTCGTCGAGTACCAGCGTGGTCAGATTATCCAAAGACAAGGTTCCGCGGCGGAGATGATCCATTACCCGGCCCGGCGTGCCCACGATGACATGGACGCCGCGGGCGAGTTGCCGCAATTGCGATCCCATGCCCTGGCCGCCGTAAACGGGCAGAATGTGGAAGCCTTCGAGATGGCGGGCATAGGTTTGGAAGGCCTCGGCCACCTGGATGGCGAGTTCGCGGGTGGGCGCGAGCACCAGGGCTTGTGGCGAACGCTGGGACAGGTCGATCCGGGTCAGGATGGGAATTGCGAAGGCCGCGGTTTTTCCTGTGCCGGTCTGGGCCTGTCCGAGCAAATCGCGTCCCTCCAATAGGTGAGGGATGCTTTCCGCCTGAATGGGCGACGGGGCTTCATAACCGATCTCTCGGAGCGCCTGAAGGATGGGCTGGGCAATGGCTAATTGTTCGAAGGACGTAACTGAATTGGGTAATGTCATGTGTTCGATAGAGCTAGTGGAGCGATGTTCGATGTACGATACTCTGGGTTTTCGGAACCGGCGTTTCGGCTATTAACTCAGGAGAGGATTGATGATTAAGCTTTGCGGTTTTCCTATCAGCAATTATTACAATAAGGTCAAGCTGGTTCTTCTGGAAAAAGGCATCGAGTTCGAGGAGCAGGCGGCCAATCCGTTCCATAAGGAAGCAATTTTGCAATTCTCGCCCGCCGGTAAGATTCCTTTTTTGTTAACCGATAAAGGACCGCTCTCGGAGTCCCAGGTCATTCTCGAATACTTGGAAGAGGCGTTTCCGCAAAATCCGCTTTATCCATCCGACCCTTTCGAGCGTGCCAAGTGCCGGGAGTTGATTCAACATTTCGAGCTGAATGTGGAACTCGTCGTCCGGCGCCTGTACGGAGAGGCATTCTTCGGCGGTTCAGCCTCGGATGAAACCAAGGCCGAGGTCAAGGAAAAAATCGGTATGGGCATCGATGCGTTCAATCGCCTCGCGAAATTTTCTCCTTATGTAGCCGGCAATCGTTTCACGGCGGCCGATTGTGCCCTCTGGCCCAGTTTCGGTTTGCTGTCATCCGCCACGCAACGCATTTACGGTGAGGATTTCTTGCAGAAAGTCACCGGCGCCGCCGATTATATGGGCATGATGGAATCCCGTCCGCACGTTAAGAAAGTGGCGGCGGATCGAGCCGCCGCCATATCGGCCTTCTTTGCGAAGAAATAACCATATTACAGCTTCGAATCAGAGCTTGTGAGAAACCGTCGCGAGCGGTTCGAGTCCGTGCCGACAAATCGGCAGGAATGCCGATTTGCACGGCAGTTGCCGCCCATAGGGTGCCGGACACGGAGGTCCGGCGTGAAAAGCACAGGCGTACAGGCCCTCATCCCGGCCCTCTCCCATAAGGAGAGAGGGGGATTCAAAGAATCGCTACGCGATGCCTTGGTTAGATCGAGTACGTTGAGCACCGCAGGCGCGGACTCGAATCGCGCAGTAGGTTTATCCACAAGCTCTCAGTCCATCAAGGGTTTGAAGCGGATCCGGTGCGGATTTTCCGCTTCGTCGCCTAAACGACGCTTGCGATCGGCTTCGTAGTCCGCATAGTTGCCCTCGAACCAGACCACCTTGCTATCGCCTTCGAAGGCGAGCATATGGGTGGCGATGCGGTCTAGGAACCAGCGATCGTGCGAAATGACCACAGCGCAGCCCGGGAATTCCAGCAGCGCTTCCTCAAGCGCCCGCAGGGTTTCCACGTCGAGATCGTTGGTCGGCTCGTCGAGCAACAGCACGTTGCCGCCGGCTTTCAGCAGCTTGGCCAAATGAACTCGGTTGCGTTCGCCGCCCGATAGCTCGCCGATGCGCTTCTGCTGATCCGAGCCTTTGAAGTTGAAGCGGCCCACATAGGCGCGGGACGGCGTCTGATACTTGCCCACCGTGACCATATCGAGGCCGTCGGAAATTTCTTCCCAGACGGTTTTCTTGTCGTCCATGGCGTCGCGGAACTGCTCGACATAGGCGAGCTGAACCGTCGGACCTACGCGGATATTGCCGGTGTCGGCCGTTTCGGCACCGGCCATCATGCGGAACAGGGTGGTTTTGCCGACGCCGTTGGGGCCGATCACGCCCACGATGCCGCCCTGCGGCAGCCGGAAGTTCAGGTCCTCGATCAGCAGTCGGTCGCCGAAACCCTTCGAGACGCCCTCGAATTCCACCACCAGTTCGCCCAGGCGTGGCCCCGGCGGAATATAGATCTCGCGGGTCTCGTTACGGGCCTGGTATTCGCTGGACGACAGTTCCTCGAACCGCTGTAAACGTGCCTTGCTCTTGGCCTGCCGGCCCTTGGGATTAGCGCGCACCCATTCCAGCTCTTCCTTCATGGCTTTCTGGCGGGCGGTTTCCTGCTTCTCCTCCATTTCCAGGCGTTTTTCCTTCTGTTCCAGCCAGGAGGAATAATTGCCTTCCCAGGGGATGCCGTGGCCGCGGTCCAATTCGAGAATCCAGCCGGCGACATTGTCCAGGAAATAGCGGTCGTGGGTAACGGCGATGACCGTGCCCTGAAAGTCGTGGAGGAAACGTTCGAGCCAAGCCACCGATTCGGCGTCTAAGTGGTTGGTGGGTTCGTCGAGGAGCAGCATGTCGGGATTCGACAGCAGCAACCGGCACAGGGCGACGCGGCGGCGTTCGCCGCCTGAAAGCTTGGTGACGTCGGCGTTCCAGTCCGGAAGGCGCAGGGCGTCGGCGGCGATTTCCAGCTTGCGTTCGAGTTCCCAGGCGCCGGCAGCCTCGATTTTGTCCTGGAGTTCAGCCTGCTCGGCGAGTAATTTGTCGAAATCGGCGTCGGGTTCGCCGAAAGCGTTGCTGACCTCGTTGAAGCGGTCGACCAACGCCTTGATTTCAGCCACGCCGTCTTCGACATTGCCGCGAACGGTCTTGGTCGGGTCGAGCTGAGGCTCCTGCGGAAGAAAGCCGATCTTGATTCCAGGCTGCGGCCGGGCTTCGCCGTCGTATTCCTTGTCCACGCCGGCCATGATGCGGAGCAGGGTGGATTTGCCGGACCCGTTCAGGCCGAGCACACCGATCTTTGCGCCGGGAAAGAAGGACAGCGAGATGTCGCGCAAAATCTCGCGTTTGGGCGGCACGATTTTGCTCACCCGGTTCATCGTGAAAATGTACTGAGCCATTTTGACAGGATTGTGTTGGCGGAAAGGCGTTATTATTTCATGGTTTGGCGAATCGATCACGGCATGCGGCCTTTTGACTGTTGAGGATACGAGATGAATGCCCAAGACAAGACGCAGTTGGCGGGCTTGAGGTCGCGCATCATTCGCAATATCGGCGCGGTCGAGCCCGAAGCCTGGAATGCGCTGACCGACGGCGCTTATCCCTTTCTACGGCATGAATTCTTGCTCGCATTGGAGGAATGCGGTTGCCTGGGCGAGCACGTCGGCTGGATTCCCTACCATGTGGTGATCGAGGATTCCGAGCGCCGCCTGGTAGGCGCCCTGCCGGCGTATCTCAAACTCAACTCGTTCGGCGAATTCGTTTTCGATTGGGCCTGGGCGGACGCCTACGAAAGAGCAGGCATGCCCTATTATCCGAAGCTGGTCGTGGCCTCGCCGTTCACGCCGGCCACGGGCCCGCGTCTTCTGATTCCGTCCGAGCGTTACTCGGATAGCTTGGCGGAAGCCGCGGTTGAGTTCGCGATCGAGGCGGCGCGTGATGCAGGAGTTTCCTCGCTGCACTGGTTGTTCACGCAGGACCGGGTATTGCTGCATTCGGAGCGCGTGTTGAAGCGGCTCGGCTGTCAATTCCACTGGGAAAACTGGGGCTACCGGGATTTCGAGGACTTTTTGTCGGGCTTTACCGCCAAGCGGCGCAAGGAAGTGAAGCGGGAGCGCCGGCAGGTGCGGGACGCCTCGGTGGAGTTGCGAAGAATCCGGGGCGACCGAGTGGAGCCCGACATTTGGCGTACGGTGTACGAGCTTTACCGGTCCACCTTCGCGAGACATGGCAACTATCCGGCGCTGACGCTCGAGTTTTTCGAAGCGATTGCCGCAAAGATGGGAGAGCAAATCCTTTTGGTTCTCGCCGAGCGACACGGACGAATCGTCGGGGCAGCATTTTTTCTCGTCGGTCGCGATGCATTGTACGGTCGCTACTGGGGATGCACGGAGGACGTGACCGCTCTTCATTTCGAGGCTTGCTATTACCAGGGCATTGAATATTGTATCGAGGAGGGCCTCCGTCGCTTCGAACCCGGCGCTCAGGGCGAACACAAAGTCAGTCGAGGCTTTCTGCCGACCGAGACCTGGTCGGCCCACTGGCTGGCCGACGTCGGATTCCGCGACCCCATAGCACGCTTTTTGGAGCGGGAGATGGGTTTGGTACGCGCCTATATGTCGGAACTAAATGCCCACTCGCCTTTCAAAAATTTCGACCATGCTGACCGTTCTGAATCCCTTTGATCGAAACGAGCCGTTTCCGCCGGTGGAAACGGCTCTGGATGAACCGAACGGACTCTTGGCAGTGGGCGGGTGTCTCTCTGCGCGGCGGCTGGTGAATGCCTATCGGAGCGGCGTTTTTCCGTGGTTCGGCAAAGACGAACCGATTCTCTGGTGGTCGCCGGATCCGCGGTTGATCCTACAACCCGAGAATATCAAGATTTCCCGGAGCCTTGGCAAGCGGCTCAGGCGCGGTGAATTTCGTTTCAGTTTCGATGTATGTTTCGACCGCGTCATGGATGCTTGTGCGGAGCCGCGAGACTATGCGAGTGGAACCTGGATAACAGGGGAGATGAAGCGGGCTTATTCCAATCTTTTTGATCTGGGTCTGGCCCATTCCTTCGAAGCGTGGCAGGAAGAGGCGCTCGTTGGCGGACTTTACGGGGTTTCGGTCGGCCGGGTGTTTTTCGGAGAATCGATGTTTCACCACGTCACTGACGCTTCCAAGGCTGCTTTCGCTTTCGCGTGCGACTGTTTGAAGCGGTGGGGTTATGTCCTGATCGATTGCCAGGTCTATACCCGGCATTTAGCCAGTTTGGGAGCGGAAGAGATTCCGCGCTCGGAGTTCGTGAAATTGTTGCAAATTTATTGTGAACAGCCGGTTTCGAGCGAGGCTTGGAAGTCGGCGGGCGGGGTTTTATGAAATCGATACCGCTCTACATCAGCTATGAGCACGATTGTGATTACCTGCCGGGAAGGCAGGCGCAGATGGCTTATGTTTCGCCACGGGAGTCATTGGATGTCGATATTTATTCGTGGCTCGCAACCAGAGGTTTCCGTCGAAGCGGCGACATGGTTTACCGGCCGCACTGCTCGAATTGCTCGGCTTGTGTGCCGGTACGCATACCGGTCGCGCGATTTCGGCCGAATCGCGGGCAGCGTCGGATTCAGCGGATGAATGCCGATTTGGAAATTGCTCTGAAGCCGGCTCGATTCGAAGAGGCGCACTATCGACTCTTCCTGCGGTATCTCAATGCGCGGCATTCGGATGGCCATATGGCCGAATCCTCGGCGGAGGATTACATTCGTTTTCTTGCGTGCGGATGGGCGGAGACCGGTTTCTACGAGTTTAAGCGCGGGGATAGCTTGTTGGCAGTAGCTGTCACCGACTGTTTGGCCGATGGCCTCTCGGCGGTTTATACGTTCTTCGATCCCGATTTACCCGCACTCAGCCTGGGCAGCTATGCCATTTTGTGGCAAGTAGCGGAGACCAAACGACGCGGATTGGATTGGCTATATCTCGGATTCTGGATATCCAGTTGCCGAAAAATGAGCTATAAAAATTCGTTTCGTCCTCTACAGGCTCTGGTGGGCGAAGACTGGGTACTGGTGGAAAAAGGCGAGAATATCGTGCTTGAAACTTAATATGATATTATTCGGCTTTTACTGTTCGTATTCACTTTTGAGAGAGGTTTATGTCGAAAGAAGATCACATCGAAATGGAAGGCAAAGTGATCGAAACTTTGCCCAATACGACTTTTCGCGTCCAGTTGGATAACGGTCATATTATTACGGCACATATTTCCGGCAAAATGCGCAAGCATTACATCCGCATTCTGACGGGTGACCGCGTAAAAGTGGAAATGACGCCGTACGATTTAACGAAAGGCCGAATCACCTTTCGTCAGCGTTAAGAACTCAGACTTCCGCTGCTTCGTGCACGCCTTCGATGGTAAACGCCAGTTGGCCATCTTCCACGCTGATTCTCACTACTCCGCCCTCGCTTAACTTGCCGAATAGGATTTCATCGGCCAAGGGCTTTTTGATGTTTTCCTGAATAACCCGGGCCATGGGTCTCGCCCCCATAGACGGGTCGAAGCCGTGTTCGGCCAGCCATTCCCGCGCATCGGGCTCCAAAACCACCGACACCCGCTTTTCCGCCAGTTGCGATTCCAGTTCGAACATGAACTTGTCGACGACTTGGCCGATGATGTCGAGGTTGAGCGGCTTGAACTGAATAATGGCATCCAGCCGGTTGCGGAACTCGGGCGAAAACATTCGCTCGATGACCTTCATGCTGTCGGTGGAGTGATCCTGCTGGGTAAAACCGATCGACGGCCTGCCGCCCTCGGAGGCTCCGGCATTGGTCGTCATGATCAGGATGATATTCCGGAAATCGGCCTTTCGTCCGTTGTTATCGGTCAAGGTGCCGTGATCCATGACCTGCAGCAACAGGTTGAACACATCGGTATGGGCCTTCTCGACCTCGTCGAGAAGCAACACTGCATGCGGATGCTTGTTGACTTCTTCGGTCAACAAGCCGCCCTGGTCGAAGCCTACATAGCCGGGCGGGGCACCAATCAATCGGGATACGGTATGCCGCTCCATGTATTCGGACATATCGAAGCGGATGAGCTCGATGCCCAGTACCTTGGCCAACTGGCGGGTGACTTCGGTTTTTCCGACGCCGGTTGGGCCTGCGAACAGGAAGCAGCCGATGGGTTTTTGCACTTCACGAAGTCCCGCTCGCGACAGTTTGATCGCGGAGGCCAAGGTCGAAATGGCTTCATCCTGGCCGAATACCAGCATCTTCAGATTCTTTTCGAGATCCCGCAGTTTGTCCTTGTCGTTGGTGGAAACCGTTTTCGGCGGAATGCGCGCGATTTTCGAGACGATATCCTCGATCTCCAAAGTGCCGATCAGCTTCTTCCGGCGGGAAACCGGCAACAGCCGCTGGCTGGCCCCTGCCTCGTCAATCACGTCGATAGCTTTGTCCGGCAAGTGACGGTCGGTAATGTACCGATCGGATAATTCGGCTGCCGTGCGGAGCGCTGCCAGTGAATATTTCACGTCATGGTGTTTTTCGAACCGCGACTTGAGTCCGCGCAGAATGTGGTAGGTCTCGTCGACAGTAGGCTCATGGATATCGATTTTCTGAAAACGACGGGCCAGAGCCCTGTCTTTTTCGAAAATACCCCGATATTCCTGATAAGTGGTGGACCCAATGCAGCGCAGTTCGCCCGAGGCCAATACCGGCTTGATCAGGTTCGAGGCGTCCATCACGCCGCCCGACGCCGATCCGGCTCCGATAATGGTGTGAATCTCGTCGATGAACAGAATCGAATTGGGCTCTTTCTTGAGCTGTGCAAGCAGTGCTTTGAGACGTTTCTCGAAATCGCCGCGGTATTTGGTTCCGGCAACCAAGGAGCCGAGATCCAGCGCATAAATCGTGCTTTCCGACAGGACTTCCGGCACCTCTTTGTCGACGATCTTCTTGGCCAGTCCCTCAGCGATCGCGGTCTTACCGACGCCGGCCTCGCCGACCAGCAACGGATTATTCTTGCGACGCCGACACAGGACCTGGATGGTGCGTTCGATCTCGCCCTTGCGTCCGATCAGCGGGTCAATCTTTCCGCGTTTCGCCAATTCGTTAAGGTTGGAAGCAAATTTTTCCAAAGGATTGGCGGCAGCGCCTTCACCTTCGTCGCTTTCCGAAGTGGTGCTGCTTTTCGGACTCGCATCCGAATCTTCGCGAACTTTCGAAATGCCGTGAGAAATGTAATTGACGACGTCCAAGCGGGTCACGTCCTGCTTGTTGAGCAGATAAACGGCTTGGGAGTCCTGCTCGCTGAAAATAGCGACCAGGATGTTGGCGCCGGTGACCTCTTTCTTGCCCGAGGACTGGACGTGAAAGGCCGCTCTCTGGAGGACTCGCTGAAAGCCGAGCGTCGGCTGAGTTTCGCGCTTCACGCCAGGCGGGATGAGCGGCGTCGTTTCATCCAGAAACTCGGTCAGATCCTTTCTCAATTGATCGATGTTCGCGCCGCAGGCTCGAAGCACTTCAACGGCTATCGAATTGTCGAGCATCGCGAGCAAGAGATGCTCGACGGTTATGAATTCGTGCCTTTTCTCGTAGGCCGATCGGAACGCGACGTTTAATGAATATTCGAGTTCTTTGCTTAACATAGAATCAGGGCCTGTTCAGGCTTCCTCCATTGTGCAAAGCAGAGGATGCTGGTGCTGCCGAGAATAATCGTTCACCAGCTGGACTTTGGTTTCTGCAACGTCCTTGGAGAAGACGCCACAAACGCCGATGCCCCGCGTATGAACGTGAAGCATAATCTGGGTAGCTTTTTCCTCGCTCATGCCGAAGAACGTTTTCAATACCAAAACGACGAAATCCATCGGAGTGAAATCGTCGTTCAACAGAATCACTTTATAAAGCGGTGGCCGTTTAAGTTTTGGCTTCGCTTCCTGTACGACAACATCGTCTGTGAGCTTGTGATCAGGATGTTGTGCCATTTCTCGCCCTTGAACTGCAACATGTCTAGACCACGGCTACTATAGCATCTGCGGGCTCCGTTGTATTAGACCGCCCTTGGTATAAATGATTTCCCGTCACAACCATTCGCCATAGGTTTCACGATCGCGTTAAAGCGTTACGACGATCCGGAAAAGGAAGCTTTCTGGGGAGTATCCACATCTCGTACATCGAGACCACCCACATGAATACGAACGCCATAGCCAAACCAGCGCCTCCAAGAACGACCAGGAGGGCGAAGTGTGGGTTCAGTTTAGTCAGCCACCAGGATGTGATGTCAAGCAGTAAGAAAGCGTAAGGCATGATGATCGCCGCGCCCTTCAGTTTCACGGGAACTCCCGTGGATAAGGCGAAGATCAGTCCGACGAACATGAAAATGAATGAAATGCCGAATAAATGAATATGCGACACGCGCGTCAATGACGAGAAAGTCGCGCCCTCGTCGGATGCGGTCCGCGCTTTGATGGTCGCGAATTGCGTGAAGTCGGGCAATCCGCCGGCTTCCGCATTGTGACAACTGACGCAGCGTTGCTCGAAGATGGGCTTTATGTCGCTTTCATAAGCTTTCTCGCTGGCGCCGTCGCGCACCCATTGGATGATCTTGAAGCGTTCTTCGTCCGGCGCCATGGGCTTCATGGAGCCGTTCAGCTGGCTTTCAAGTACGGAACCGGAACGATTGCCGTAATAGCTGTAGACGATATCTTCGATGGAAAGACCGAATTTGCCGTCAGCCATTCCGTGGGTAAACAGGATCTGGATCATTGCGACGGCATAGCCGATTGCTATGACCGTCAAATAACCGGAAAATAACAGCTTTATCGCTAATCCTAAACTGCTTAGGTTGAACGGCATGATTCAGCTCCAGCCGGAAGGGGTAAGTTAGAGGGTTTATCCTAGCCTGCCCACCGGGCATCGACAAACCTCGCAACATTCTAATTCTATATGTTATATGGCCGTTTTTCTTTTAGCACACGCGAACCGGCTAGGCAATTTACACATCAGTTAAAAGTGCATGCACCAGCTCGAAACCGAATTCAGCCGGAATGAGAGGCCGCGAGTCACCGTCGCGGCCATCGTCGAGCGGGACGCGCGTTTTCTCGTAGTCGAGGAGCGAGCCGATAACGGCAAGCTTGTGATCAATCAGCCCGCAGGTCATGTCGAAGCAGGAGAGAACGTCATCGAGGCCGCTATCCGCGAAACCTTCGAAGAGACCGCATGGCATTTCAGACCCGAGGCACTGGTTGGGATTTATCTATGGCGCCGGGCTGCGGGAGACGCCAGTTTTCTTCGAATCGGAATTGTCGGGTCGGTTGATGGTCACGATCCGGATAGTCCTCTCGACGAGGGCATCGTGAGCAGTTTGTGGCTGACCCGCGAGGAACTTTTGAGCGAGAAAATGCGTCTTCGAAGTCCTTTGGTGATGAAATGCATCGACGATTATCTCGCCGGGGAACGCTATCCCTTGTCGGTGCTCAAATCCTTGCTGAGTTGAATTCATGTCCCAGAAAGTCGTCGTCGGTATGTCAGGCGGAGTGGATTCCTCCGTCACCGCTTTGTTGCTCCTGGAACAGGGCTATGACGTGATCGGTCTTTTCATGAAGAATTGGGAGGAGGACGATCATACCGGCCTTTGCACCGCTCCACAGGATTTCGCCGACGCGAAAGGCGTCTGCGACAAACTGGGCATCCCGCTGCACGCGGTCAATTTTGCCGCCGAATATTGGGACGAGGTGTTCGAGATCTTCCTGAGCGAGTATAGAGCTGGCCGCACGCCCAATCCGGATATCCTCTGTAATCAGCAGATCAAGTTCAAAGCCTTTATGGATTATGCGACGGATTTAGGCGCCGATTTGATCGCGACGGGGCATTACGCGCGGGTCGGACGTCGGGACGGCGGTTACACTCTGCTGAAAGGGATCGATCAACAGAAGGATCAAAGCTATTTCATTTACACCCTGGGGCAGCCGCAGTTGGCTCGCGTGTTGTTCCCGATCGGGGGCATGGAAAAATCCGAGGTCAGAAAGCGCGCCGAGCAGGCGGGATTATCCAATTATCAGAAGAAAGACAGCACCGGCATTTGCTTCATTGGCGAGCGTCGTTTCAAGGAATTCTTGCAGCGTTTCTTGCCTGCTCAGCCGGGCGAGATTGAAACGCCCGACGGTCAAATCATCGGACGCCACGACGGGTTGATGTATTACACCCTGGGGCAACGGCAAGGACTCGGCATCGGCGGCATGAAAGGCGCCTCGGAAGAGCCATGGTATGTATTGGCCAAGGATTTGAAGCGCAATGTTCTGGTCGTTGGTCAGGGGCATGATCATCCGATGCTGTTCCATGCCGGCCTGGAAGCCGGAAGCTTGAGCTGGGTGCGCGGCAAGGCTCCCGATACGCCTGTTCGATGCGCTGCAAAAGTCCGTTACCGTCAGCCGGATCAGATCTGTACCGTCGAAGCTGTCGACGAACAGAGAATCCGCGTCGTCTTCGATCGACCGCAGCGCGCCGTGACTCCGGGCCAATCGGTGGTGTTCTATCAGGGCGAGGAGTGCCTGGGCGGCGGGATCATCGAGCGCGCGTTAGATGCCGCCCCGACCTCGACGTCGGTTTTTCGGGCTGTGGCCTGAGTTTCGCAATCTCACTATAAAGTTAAGGTTTTCTGAATGACGTCTCTCACCTGCCTTTCCCCCATCGACGGGCGCTATGCCGACAAAGCGGACGAGTTGCGCCCGATCCTCAGCGAATACGGCCTCATTCGTTTCCGGGTGCTGGTGGAAGTTCGGTGGCTGCAAACTTTGGCAGGAGAGCCGGGCATTGGCGAGGTGCCTGCGCTGAGCGATAGCGCCAACGATCGCCTGGAGGCTATCCTGACCGGTTTCTCCGTAAGCGATGCGGAACGCGTGAAACAAATCGAAAGGACGACCAATCACGACGTCAAGGCGGTGGAATATTTCCTCAAGGAAAAGATCGCCGATCATGTGGAATTGGTTCGGGTGAGCGAGTTCATCCACTTCGCCTGCACCTCTGAGGATATCAACAATCTGGCGTATGCCTTGATGCTGAAGGAAGCTCGGGACAGCGTTCTGCTGCCGCAGATTCGGCAACTGGTTGCCGCCATCAAAGAAAAGGCGGGGATTTATGCTGGCCAGCCGATGCTGTCTCGTACCCACGGACAATCCGCTACGCCGACGACCATGGGCAAGGAGTTCGCCAACGTGTCGGCCCGCCTCGAAAGACAGCTGAAGCAATTGGAGTCGATCGAACTATTGGGCAAGATCAACGGTGCCGTGGGCAATTACAATGCCCACCGGGTTGCCTATCCCGAGATCGATTGGCCGATCTTTTGCCGAAACTTCGTTACGTCTTTGGGTTTGACGTTCAATCCTTACACCACCCAGATCGAACCTCACGATTATCTTGCCGAGTTTTTCCACGCCCTGTCGCGTTTCAACACTGTGCTGATCGATTTCGACCGCGACGTGTGGGGTTATGTTTCGCTGGGCTATTTCCGCCAGAAAACCGTGGCTGGCGAAGTGGGATCTTCGACCATGCCGCACAAGGTCAATCCCATTGATTTCGAGAATTCGGAAGGCAATCTCGGGATGGCCAATGCGGTCTTCGGTCATCTTTCTGAAAAATTGCCGATCTCGCGCTGGCAGCGGGATTTGACCGATTCGACCGTGCTGCGGAACATCGGCGTAGGGATCGCCCATACGCTGATCGCGCTGCAATCGACCCTCAAGGGGCTCGGGAAGCTCGAACTCGACGCGGGCGTACTGGAAGCCGATCTTGCCGCCAATCTGGAAGTGCTGGCGGAGCCGATTCAAACGGTCATGCGCCGTTACGGCATCGAAAAGCCTTACGAAAAGCTGAAGGACCTGACCCGGGGCAAGCGCATCGAGCCGGAGGCGCTGTCCGAGTTCATCCTCGGGCTGAGCATTCCGGAAGACGCGAAGCAGCGCTTGCTGGCGTTGACGCCCCGCGATTACACCGGCTATGCGGAAGTTCTGGCCAAGAACTCTTGAGTAACAAACAAACGATGTTCAAAAAAGCATTACTTCTTTTATTGATCGTTCTTCCGGTCTTTCCGATAGCGGCGGAAGAGGCGCCGGTCCAGCGGCTCCGGAATTTCCTGGCGAAAGCGAATACCCTACAGGCGGAATTTTCCCAGGTCGTGATCGATGAAGCCGGCAGTCCCCGCCAGCGCACCAGCGGCGTGTTCTATCTTCAGCGTCCCGGCAAGTTCCGCTGGGATTACAAGAAGCCTTACAGCCAGGAAATCGTTTCCAATGGCGGCAAGGTCTGGTTCTACGACGTCGACCTCGAACAGGTAACCGCCAAGCGCCTCGACGATGCGATCGGTTCCACGCCAGCTCTGCTGCTGAGCGGCGAAGTGGCGCTGGAAAAGAATTTCAAGATCGAGAATCAGGGCATGGACGAGGGCTTGTTCTGGATCAAGCTGGTGCCGAAGGCCGAAGACAGCGGATTCAAATACGTCCTGATCGGCCTGGACGGCGACACGCTCGCGGGGATGGAACTGAGCGACAATTTCGGCCAGCTCACCCGCATCTATTTCACCGGGGTGAAAACGGGACTCAAGCTGGACCGCAGCCTGTTCGAATTCCGTCCTCCGCCGGGAGTCGACGTGTTCGAGGAAAAATAAACGCGTGAATACGGATCTTCAGAGACCTCTGGCCGACCGGATGCGGCCCCGCTGCCTGGACGAGTATATCGGCCAGCGGCATTTGATATCGCCCGGCAAGCCTCTTTATGAGGCCATCAAGGCCGGCAAGCTTCATTCGATGATTTTCTGGGGGCCGCCCGGCACCGGCAAGACGACCTTGGCGCGGATCGTCGCCCGTCACGCCGACGCGGAATTCCTGCCGATCTCGGCGGTACTGGCGGGCGTCAAGGAAATCCGAGAAGCGGTGGCCGAGGCGAAGCGGCTTTTGACCGAGCATAATCGGCGCACCATTCTATTCGTGGACGAGGTGCATCGCTTCAACAAATCCCAGCAGGATGCCTTTCTGCCCCATGTGGAAGACGGCACCATCTATTTCATCGGCGCCACCACCGAGAATCCGTCCTTCGAGCTGAACAACGCCTTGCTTTCGCGTGCCCGCGTTTACCTGTTGAAGTCCTTGTCGGAAGACGATCTGCTGGATCTCATCGAGCGGGCCTTGCGGGATGGCGAACGAGGCGTCGGCCGGCCGGACCTCGGATTTCCCGAGGAGCTTCGCTGCTGGTACGCCAAGGCGGCCGACGGTGATGCTCGAAAAGTCCTGAGTCTGCTGGAGATCACTCTCGATCTGTTGGAAGTGGGACAAGACAAAATCACCACGGACATCGCACGGGAAGTGCTCGCCGGCGGCGGAAACCGGCGATTCGACAAGCAGGGCGAGGATTTTTATAACCAGATTTCCGCGCTGCACAAATCGGTGCGGGGCAGCGCTCCGGACGCGGCCTTGTACTGGCTGTGCCGCATGCTGGACGGCGGCTGCGATCCGCTTTATCTCGCACGCCGCATCGTCCGTATCGCCAGCGAGGATATCGGCAATGCGGACCCGCGCGCGCTGGAGCTGTCCCTGAACGCCTGGGATGCTCAGGAGCGTCTCGGCAGCCCGGAAGGCGAACTGGCCCTGGCTCAAGCGGTTCTGTATCTCGCTTGTGCCCCCAAGAGCAATGCGGTATACGTCGCCTATAATACGGCTCGTGCCGATGCTGCCAAAACCGGCAGTTTGGAAGTGCCGACTCATCTTCGCAACGCCCCCACGCGCTTGATGAAGGAACTCGATTACGGAAAGCATTACCGTTACGCTCATGATGAACCCGAAGCGTATGCGGCGGGTGAAAATTATTTCCCCGAAGGGTTTCCGCCCCGTGCATACTACAAGCCGGTTTCGAGAGGGCTGGAAATCAAGATCGCGGAAAAATTGGAACGGCTGAAGGTTTTAGATAAGGCGGCTCTGGATAAGACTTAGTTACTATCGGATGAGTTTTATGGTCGACCACCAAGCGGATCATGACGAGGGGACGGAACCGATGAGTGGCAGGGACGCGGAAAAGGAGCGCAGGCGATATTTTCGGATAGAAGACGAGATTATTCTTTTTTTCAGGGAAATAGCGCCCGATGAGATTCCTGATAATCGAAGTCCGCGGGACTTTCCCTTGGATTCTTTCGCCCTTTCAGCCAGCCTGGATTTACTGACTCAGGAGTCCCGAAAGCTGCTGCGGCGAATCGAAAAAGACAGTCCGGAAATCGGCGATTTTTTGAAGGTTCTGGAGCGCAAAATCGATCTCATCGCCCGGGCTTTCCTGAGCTACGAGGCCAACTTGCCGGAGCAGACCACTCAAGGTGTTAGCCTCAGCGCTTCCGGTTTATCCTTCGATGTGGAAAAGCCCTATGCTCCAGGTAAAGTGCTGGAAATCAAGATGGTCTTGCCGCCTGATCTGATCGGGTTAATTGCGTACGGTCGTATCGTTTATTGCAAAAAGAACGGGCCCGATTCCGAGCTGCCTTACCAAATTTCCGTGGATTTCGTCGGCTTGCGCGACAGCGATCGGGAGCTACTGATTCGCCACGTCGTCAGACGGCAGCTGCAGCAGCTTAGAAACAAGAAACAGCCATCGGAATAAGCGCTTCCGCGCCCCGCTTTATTCATGCAGTACGATGCGCTGACTAAGACCCTGCTTCATTTGCTGTCCGATAATGGCTTTCACTCCGGAACGGAACTGGCGAGTCGCCTCGGTATCAGCAGAACGGCAGTCTGGAAAGCCGTTCGTGCTCTGCAATACCGTGGGATTGAAATCGCTGCCTTGCCGGGCAAAGGCTACCGGGTGACCCAGCCCGTTGAATTGCTCAGCGAAACAGTCATCCAATCCTCGTTGAGTCCGAGCGCCGGCCGGCTGCTCGGCGGTCTCGACATCTGCGACGAGATCGATTCGACAAATACGCATTTGATGCGCCTCGCTGCGAAAGGTGCTCCCTCGGGGGCGGTATGCCTCGCGGAAACGCAGACGGCCGGCAAGGGACGAATAGGTCGTTCCTGGCTTTCGCCCCTGGGAGCAAATATTTATCTCTCGGTCTTGTGGCGTTTCGACGATCACTCCCGTGTGGCAGGACTTAGCCTGGCTGTCGGAGTAGCCGTGATTCGGGCACTGGACCGGACGGGGATTATCGAGGTCGGACTCAAGTGGCCGAACGACATCTTGTGGGAAGATCGCAAATTGGGGGGGATCTTGCTGGAGGTCGCCGGGGAAGCCCATGGCGGATGCGCCGTGATCGTGGGCTTGGGGCTGAACCGCTACATTCCCCCCGTCGTGGGGCGCGGGATAGATCAGGCGTGGGTCGATCTTGCCACGGTGGCCGGCGCATCGGCTCCCTCGAGAAACCGCCTGGCCGCCTCGATTCTGAGCGAGCTTTTGCCTTTGCTGAACGATTATCGGCACACCGGACTTGGGCCCTATCTTGCTGAATGGCGTCGCTATCATCATCTGACCGGGCGCGAGGTGGTCGTCCGTCAGGGCGATACGGAAACCGCCGGCACAGTTGCGGATGTTACCGGAGAAGGGTTGCTGGTCGTGGTGTGCAAGGACGGGAAACGCCGCGAGTTCGCATCCGGTGATGTGCGGCTCCGGATCGCCGGCTGAGCCGGAGACTGTCATGCGGCTTCTGGTCGACATCGGCAACAGCCGAGTGAAATGGGGAATCGCCCAAGACAATCGGATTGTTTCGGGCGAATCTTTCCCTTCGGCTGGCGAATCGCTAGAAGAGTCATTCGACCGCCACTGGCTGACTCTGCCCATACAGCGCCGCATATATATCTGTAACGTTGTCGGCGGCGAGGCGGAACACATCGCAACGGCCTGGACGCAAAGACGCTGGGGAGTTTCGCCAAACTTCGTCAAACCGGCCGATCGAGGCTACGGTGTGGTGAACGGTTACGAAAAGCCGGAAAAGCTAGGGGTCGACCGTTGGGTGAGTCTGATTGCCGCGCGGGAGTTCAGCAATGGGCCGGTCTGTGTCGCCGACTGTGGTACCGCGTTGACCTTCGACGTACTTGATGCGCAAGGCCGGCATCTCGGCGGCCTCATCGCGCCCGGCTTGGCGATGATGAAACGGGCGTTGGTGCTGGAAACGAAGGGCATCGGAGAGATCGACTGCGGCGATCCCGAGGTTTTAGGACGGAGCACAGCCGCAGCCGTAGAAGGCGGAGTATTAGCCGCTTGCGCGGGACTGATCGAGAGATCGGTCGGAAAAGCGGAGAAAGAATTGGGGCATGTACCCGATTTGGTCATTACCGGCGGCGATGCGGATAGGATTGCCGACAAACTCGACGGCCCGTGTAAGGTTGTTCCGGATCTGATATTGCGGGGATTGCTCCGCATCGCGAGAAGCGTTTCATGAAGTATGCTTTTTATAGTCTGATTCTGGCGAACGTCGTATTTTTCCTGTGGGAAAGCAGCATACTCGGGCGGGGAGTCAGTAGTGCGTCGTCCTATCAGGAATTGCGGCTCCCCCATGTCGTGGAACAAATAGCTTTGCTCAGCGAGCGCACTGGGTCGCCCGAAAAGGCCCCTGACCTGGTTTTGGCCGAGGTGTCCACGACCGAGGCTAAGCCGGAACAGATCAAGGGAACGACATCGATTGTCGAATCGGAGCCGGCCCAAAAATCGGAAGTACCTACCGACACGCCGTCCACATTGTCGACACGGGCCGTGGAATCGGGCTGTTTTCAGTGGGGCCCGATTACGGACGAGACGCGGGCGCGCGAA
Source organism: Methylocaldum sp. 14B (assembly GCF_002005105.1). Classification (GTDB taxonomy): domain Bacteria; phylum Pseudomonadota; class Gammaproteobacteria; order Methylococcales; family Methylococcaceae; genus Methylocaldum. The sequence continues at coordinate 230,000 of NZ_MSCV01000001.1, forward strand.
GTCTTGAATCTGGTTAAGCCTGAGTCCGATCAGGCTAGCCTTATCAAAAAACCTTCGGATCTGACCGACGGTTGGTGGGTGCTGTTTCCCAAGGCTCACGATCTGGATACCGCCAAGGCGAACCGGAAGATGCTGCTCGAGAAAGGAGTAACCGACCTTTGGCTGTTCGACAAGGGCGCTTTGCAAGGGGCGATATCCCTCGGTCTTTTCAAAACCCGAAACCGAGCCGAGCAGGCTCAGAAAACATTCACGGAACAGGGCATCATTACCGAGGTAGTGCCCCGCCAGGTGCGAAACGAGGCTTATTGGGTTCGGATTCCATGGGCTCGTCCAGCATCGGACTTGGACGAAATTCTGAAGTCTACGGATGCGAAGGGCGCAGCGGGGTTATCCCCGGCACTCATTCCCTGTGATTGACCGGCCGCTATCCTCGATAAATCCGCTGGAGGCAGTGCCGAAGGTCGATAATCCTTCCCCGACGGATGTGTTTCATTTCTGGAAAGGCGTAGGTCGGCAATCCTTTGCCGACGCCTGAGATGTGGCTCGTTTCTCGACAGCTTACATAAGGCAGCGATCTCGTAAGCGGATTCGCCGACCACATCAACGAGTGCCTTGAGCATTTTTCACCACAGTTTAGCGGTGTGGATCTGAAAGCCGTTGCGCATGCCCTTTCTTACGCCCTCGTGTCCCCCCTCTCTGGCTAGCCCGTTTTCCGAATCGGTGTAAGGGATTCGGATATGTAGGTCGGCAATCCCTTGCCGACGTATCGGCTCGGCGAAGGGCTTTGTCGGCAAGGGATTGCCGACCTACGTTCTCCCCTCCTGGCACGAATCCGTACACCGGGATGGAAAACGCTCTAAACCCGTAATGGCGTGAGCACTTCAATTATTCACACCTCAACATCCGTCCGCTAAGGCTTACATATTTTTCAGCTTTGGCTGACTTGTCACGCTTGAGTTACAGCCGTCAAACTTGCGCGCAAGTACGAGAGCCGCGGGGGGCTTGATCGAGCCTTTATTCGGATTTCAGACGAAAACAAAAACCCGACTCTGAGGCAGACTGTTCGGGTGCGCCATAGGCATCGTCCGGAATGGCCATGATGACACCGCGTCGCCCCCTCCTATTCGCCGGTTAAGCCCTTGGCTAAGGTCGTTCGTTTTTCGCCAACTGATGTGCGCGCTGTAGGCGGGCGGATGTTCGAGATTTGATAGCCCATGTTCTGGGCTTCGGGACGTTTGCTGGATTTAGGCTGACACGATCTACACATGAGCGCTCGATGCAGAGCGAAGTGGAATAGCCTTCGTTTCCCGGATTTTCTATGGTTGCGAAAACGGGGCAGGGGGCGACTTCAATTTCTAAAAACCAGGAGCAAGCAATGCGACCAAAGATCGTTCGATGCGTAAAAAAATCCATGTTTCAATCAGGTTTATACAGCTTGCTGCTCGGTGTGCTGTCGATCCCGGTATCCGGGTGGGCGGTTGGTCCGGGATGGACTCAAGACTGGTGCAAAGTGTACGCAACCCAGGCAAGTGGATCGGGCTTTTATGTCTGGGTAGATCCCCAAGCCTGTAATAATGTCAACAACTGTCCATACCATCTCGGGCCTACTGGATATGTGGAGCAGTCCGCGGCGGTATTTTGGATCGTCTACCCGACGACTAATACGCCCAGCGAAGCACAGAAAGTCATGATCTCCCAGCTTTCGCTGGCCGCTAGTACAGGCCAACTCGTCAGACTTCATTGAGTAATGGTCAAATGTTGTGTACGGGGGTGGGCTCAGGCGGCGACTTTCTCGACGTCTTCCTGAACTCCATCCTTGAACACGACTCCCTCGATGACTTGGGCTAAACGGGGGATTCCATTCAGTTTCCGCCAGTGCCGCTCGGCGCTTTTCACCAGCATGAACACCATCGCGAGGATACTTCCCCGTGACACGCAGCCGCGCGTTTTGGCGGTTCGTAACCGGACCGTGGCAAAGGTGGATTCGATCGGATTGGTGGTCCTTAGGTGAATCCAGTGCTCCGCCGGAAAAGCGTAGAACGCCAACAGCGCCTCCCGATCCTTTTCCAAACACGCCACCGCCTTGGGATACTTGGGCCGATACCCCGTCAGGAAATGATCAAACGCTTTCTCCGCCTCCGGCCGGGTCGCGGCCATCCAGATTTCGTGCAGCGCGGCTTTGGGTTGCTGACTCTTGGGCAGCTTATTCAGCACATTGGCCGTCTTGTGGACCCAACAGCGTTGGCCACGGGTGGTCCCGTACACTTGTGGTAAGGCTTTCCAAAAGCCGAGGGCGCCATCCCCGGTGGCCAGGTGCGGATTGACCGTGAGGCCACGGGCCTTGAGATCCAACAGCACCTCGCGCCAGGACGCCTCGCTCTCCCGATAGCCATCGGCCAATGCCAGCAACTCCTTTCGGCCGTCCGCCGTAGCCCCAATCACCACCAGAATGCATTGGGCCGCATCCTCCAGCCTCACCCCGAAATGGAGGCCATCCACCCAAAGATACACATAGCGCCGGTTCGACAAATCCCGCCGCGACCAGCGTTGATGCTCGTCCTTCCACGTCTCTTTCAAGCGGCTGATGGTGCTCGCCGATAGCCCCGGCGCCTCCTGGCCCAGCAATGCCGTCAACGCTTCTTGAAAATCCCCGGTCGAGACCCCTTTCAGGTACAACCAGGGCAACAGGTCCTCAAGGCTCTTGGTCCGCCGAAGGTAGGGCGGCAGAATCGCCGAGGTAAACCGGATCGTCTTCGCCCGGTCCCGCACCCGCGGCACCGTGACCTCGACGGCGCCGACGCCGGTTTGGATGGACCGCGTCGGCAGATGACCGTTCCGCACCACCCGCTGGCGGCCGTCCGCCGTCTTCTCGTCCTTGAACCGTTCCAGAAAGGCGGCCACCTCCGCTTCGATCGCCGCCGCCAGCATTCGCTGGGCGCCTTCCCGCGCCAGTTCCGTCAGGGCATCGGCAACCGGGGCGGGTGTCCCTGGATTCTTCAGCGGAATGACTTTATCTTCATGCATGGCGTATTCGCTCCTCTCAACAGGAATTGATGACCTCGAAGACCATCAAGAATACGCCGCCTACCTCAGCCCCTTATCCACAACTTTCGAGCATAACTCCTGATGGAGTTACAGGGAAGATTTTTGGTCCTAATAGCATATTCGGTCCAAAGCTTGGGATTACTGAGATGCCGGAAGCTACAAATATCTTAAATACGGCAATCAAGGTACCGCGATGAGTCAGATTTGTTTTGCTCCCAAAGAAGTTAAATCATGGTATCTATCAAGAAATCTGGCGAATACTTTTGATCGGATTGAACTACGGTTGCCCGAATCCGAAAGCGACGGAAACAAAGCTGCAGTAGTTCTGGAGTGTGGATCATTTTTGGCGAGCTTTACTGTTTGGGGATCAGGTACGACGGAATGGATTGTTGTTAATGGGGAGTCTGGTGAAACGGTGATAGTTCGCGATTCAACATTCACCGATGTTTCCACCCTGTATTCATTACTTGATGCTGCGATAGAAGAGCTCCTGCAACTCTGAAATTGTAGCCCGCGTAGATACTGTTATCCGGATCAAGCCCGCGTAGGCTGGGTTGAGGTACGAAACCCAGCGGTTCAAGACTTGGCTGTGCCGGGTTTCCGCAAAGCTTCAACCCAGCCTACGGGCTTTCCAGCCCGCGTAGGGCGGAATAGCGTACTCGCGTATTCCACCGCATGGGAGTATTTCATTCGGCGCATTACGCTAACGCTAATGCGCCCTACGCGGGCTACACCTACGATCTGGCCGGCAATCTGATTCAGCGGAGCGGCGGCGGGGCGACCCTCGCCTTAAGCTACGATGCCCTGGAGCGGCTGGTGGCCGCGAGCGGCACCGGGATTGCGCCGGAAACCTACGCCTACGATCATCAGGGTCGCCGTATCGAAACCTCGGTGGACGGGACGCCCCGGCGCTCCGTCTATGCCAGGGCGGAAGTTTGGAGTGACTACGGCAACACCTGGACCCAGGCGCAGGCGCTGTACACCTATGCCGGGCTCGACCGTCCGGTGATCCGGACCGGTGCCGGCGGCACCGCGTATTACCATGCCGACGCCCTCGGTTCGGTGGTGGCCGTGACCAATGCCGCCGGATCGATCACCGCCAGCGCCCGCTACGACGCCTTCGGCCAGCCCCTCGCCGGCGGGGCTCTCCCGCGCTACGGCTACGCCGGCCGCGAACCCGACGCCACCGGGCTCATGTATTACCGGGCGCGCTACTACGATCCCCAGATCGGCCGCTTCACCCAACGCGACCCCGCGGGCTTTGTGGATGGGGTGAACCCGTATGCGTACGTCGGGAACAATCCGGTGAGTTTGACCGATCCGTTGGGGTTGGCGAAGTTGGCCCCGATCGCGAGCTCGAATGTCTCGGGGTATCCGGGGAACGGGGGTGGAAATGCGGCACTGGTTGGGACGACCATCGCGGCTCAGTTGCCGAGATTAACGACGTCTCTACCGATCGTCGAAAATGCAATTACCCGATATGCAACGCCGATCCTGCAAGGCGGTGCGAGAGCCCTTGCCACGGGTCCCGGAGCGGCACTGGTCGGCACTTTCTTTCCGAGTAGCTTGGGCGATCCAAATGCCAATTGGAAGCCGGGTGACGCGGGGTTTTTGCCCTTTACGTCCAATGCAAGGGATTCGATTTATACTGCGAACGAGGTTGCAAAGTACGAAGTCGGAACGTTTAGCGATCTTGCAAACCGCTCATCCACGGGCGATGGGCTAGATATTCACCATGCTGCGCAAAAGCACCCAGTTGGTCAGGTGATTCCTGAGTACGATCCTGCGACTGGCCCTTCAATAGCAATTCCTCGTGGCGAACACAGTCGAATTCCGACAATAAAAGGCGAATACAGTGGTTCCGCCCGCGATTTGCTCGCAAAAGACATTCGAAACCTTCGAAATTATACCAATGCGCCGAATGGTTCACTGGAAGAGTTGATTAAACTGAACAAAGACAAGTATCCAGGCGCTTTTTCTAAATAGGAGCACATATGAATAATGAGGCGTTTGTTGAAGCAATTAAGCAATATGTGGGGGAAGCGGCTGTTGAAGATATGATCGCAAATCTGAAGAATCCTCCCGGGCGGAGGGTTTCTCAAAAGGAAAAGATGCGTTCAGATTGGTATAACAGTCTTTCAGAGTTAGAAAGAGATTATATTGGCAGCATTGTCGCTGACGCAGTCCATGAGGCTCTATTTGGTCTGCTTGCGGTTTTGGATGGTGTAAGAGCAATTGAAGACGGCGAGAGCAAAGGCCATTTTGAACTGAGCTATGTAGACGAGAAAAACCAAATTCTTTTGAATAATCCTAACGACATTGGGTTGCATGACTTATTTAATGTATCTGAATAGCCCGAGTAGCCCGCGTAGGGTGGAATAGCGTACTCGCGTATTCCGCCGCGTGGGGAACGTTCCATTCGGCGCATTACGCTCAAGCTAATGCGCCCTACGCGGGCTGAACCCGTATGCGTATGTCGGGAACAATCCGGTGAGTTTTACCGATCCGTTGGGGCTGTCGCGGTTAAATCCAGTGAGGAGTCAGAACATATCAGTCTTTGCGGGCGTCAGACCCACCCATCCAAGCGGTGGATCGATACCGCAGACAATCCGAGATATTGAGCCAGTCGAAGATGGTTATGATTTCAGCAATGGGGCGGTGCAGGTAGCCCGAGCCGATGTAGAAGTATGGCCACGTCAGGGTAAAGGTTTTAATTATCGGGCAACTGACGACCAAGGGAGCAAGCCGCTACAAGGCACTTTCAATACTGGCACATCTCTGAACATCAATCAGCTCCCCGAAGGTGATTATCGGGTTACTCCGCGTCCCCGAGTTCCTGAGCCAGGGCCAATTGGAAAAGTCCGCGATTTCTTCATGGTAGATCGGAACAAAAATGCTGGACGACCTACCATATCCAATACAGATAACTGGAATCAGGTGCGCTTTCCTGACGGGTCTATACACGAGGGGATTCAAATTCATCCGGGTCGCCAAGGCACAGCAAGTGGAAGCTCTCTCGGCTGCCTTGTTTGTACTGAGCCTGAGTACAACCAGTTGAATCAGATGTTCAACAGAAATTACGACAATGGCGGCGTCTTTTTGCATATCCGGCAGCAGCCAGCCAAGCCTTAGATTTTTGGTGTTGGAGGTTTATAGATGTATGAAAAAAATGCTTGTTCTTGTGGGGAGCCTTGGAATAGCAACAGTGTTAGGTTGGGGCTATTGGGTGTCGCTTAGTGACGCCCAGCATTGGCTACTATTTAACAAGCGGATTGCCGAAATTCACGCGGATTTATTGCTAAATCGAAATACAACAGTAATGGTGCCGGATGAATTGATTGATGTGCAGATTTCGGCCTATCCAGGCTGGGTGCTTTTTAGTCCGCATGACGAAGAACATTCTTTTGTTCTAGCCTACGCGCCTGAAAAGAAGCCTGAGCCTTTTGCTGCAGATGGAGTGACTCGTCAGTGGCGTCAGGTAAATCCGCGCTGGTACGAATTACTGCCAAATTGATCTATCCATTTTGCATCGAATCCACGCGGAACTCCGGCAGCGGCTAGAGCGCTCCCTCCAGGAGTAGCGGAGCAACCGTTACGCACGTTCGAGGTCGTGAAGTCATTTGATGTTCAGGCCGGTACCGTTGCCCCCGCATTCGGACAACTGGGTCTTGGAACTCAATTTCGATCTTCAATGCAGTTGGGAGACTTGATTAGAGGTGGATTTCTTAAGGAGGTCAAACCATGATTCGCTCATTCCCGGAGTTGCCGGACTGGTCGTTTGATATTGATGAAGTGTCTAACGGTGTCTACAAGGTTGTAGTTAGCCATAGATATGGGCACAAAATTTCAAAAACTGGAATTGATCCAGAGGCGCTAATTGACGATTGTAGGCGCGAAGCGACCGACATGCGCCTTGCTGATCGCCCTACGCGGGCTAAGAGCATATTCGGTCCAAAGCTTGGGATTACTGAGATGCCGGAAGCTACAAATATCTTAAATACGGCAATCAAGGTACCGCGATGAGTCAGATTTGTTTTGCTCGCAAAGAAGTGCAGTTGGGCCAGCGGGTTCGTCGGCAAAGGATTGCCGACCTACGAATGCTTGAATCCATTTACCCGAGCCGAAGGCGCCAACGACTTCCGCCAAGCCTGTTTTGCCGTACGAGCGAGATGAAAACGCTCTAAAACCGAAGACGGCGAAGTGCAGCAACAAAAGCCTGACTCTGTCACAGATTTTTCTACGGCTTCGCTATACGTAAAAAGAAGACACCGACCATGAAAGCGCTTAACAAATTCTACAAAGCAATATTATTTTCGCTTTTGTTTCCCGTCTCTGCCACAGCGGGCGGGGGAAATGGAAATGTCGAGATTGAACACGTCGGCGGCTACGGAAACGCAGGAAAGGTGGGGTCAGGTCTTGCAATAGGGCCGTAGGGCGGGTTAGCGTATTCGCGTAACCCGCCGTTCGAGTTGCGCCGCAAGCAAAAGGTGGGGTCAGCCCGCGTAGGGCGGAATAGCGTACTCGCGTATTCCGCCGCATGGGAGTATTTCATTCGGCGCATTACGCGAAAGCTAGAGCATTTTCATACCTACTGTACGGGCACTCGCGAGTAGGTCGGGAATCCCTCCCAATCGCAAACGGCGTCTTCGGGAGCGCCGAAGCCGCCCTTCCCGACGCCACGTCCCGGCCGAGCGTCTTCGTCGGCAAAGGATTGCCGACCTACGAAAGCTTGAGTCGATCTACCCTGGCCGAAGGCGCCAACGACTCCTGCAGGCCTGTTTTGCCGTACGAGCGAGATGAAAACACTCTAAGGGGCTACTCGGTAAACGGCGGGTTACGACGCATCGGATCCAAGCGTGCCCAGCAGGGGTTCCGTTGTGCGCGCCTAACCCGCCCTACAAACCCCGGGGTGAGGTACGAAACTAGACCTCGATCAAGCGTCGGCTGTGCCGGGTTTCCGCAACGCTTCAACCCGACCTAGGCCAAGCTTGGCAGGCTAGGCGCTGCATAGTTTCTACAGGCTAATCGACGCGCGCTGCGGCCGTGAGCCTTGGATTTTCCGAATACCGCAATGCGATAAACAGGAAAAACTGGGTTCCGAAGATCAGATTGGCCAGGACGAGGTGAATCGGCTGTACGAAAGCCGGAAATCCGAGACGATCCAGCGTTACCCCGGTGCCGATGGCGGCTACCACCAAAGCCCCCAAGGCGATGCCGAAGTTTCGAAGCAGGTGTCCGCGTTCGAGGCGTCGTGCCAGATTCCAGACGAGCCACAGGTTTGTGAAGAGAATGACGGAGGAGAACGAGCGGTGAATGTAGAAAATGATCGGAAATTCCTCCCGCCAAAGGTGGCGCTCGGCTTGATCGAAGGTCGTGGCGATGACGTCCACCGACTCCCGGATCTGGGTTCCCATGGTGATTTGCAGCAGCGTCATTCCCATCGCTACCGCCAAGACCGTTTTGAATCTTGGCGATAGCGCGCCAGTATCGAGCCTCCGTATCGTGTCCTGCTGCGATCTCGCGATCGCGTAGATCAGGAGACACACGATCACGAAAGCGGTCACCATGTGGGCGGTAATCATGACCGGCCGCAGATTGCTGGCGACGACCGCAGATCCCAGCCAACCCTGAAACCCGACCAATAAGAATACGGATAAGGCGAGGAAGAAGACCGCCCGGTCTCGTCTCAGATATGGAATCGCATAGAGCAAGGTCAGCAGAATAAGCACTCCGATACTCACACCGATCAACCGATTGACATATTCGGTCCAGGTCTTGAGCGGATTGAACTCGGTATCCGCATAGCCGCGCTCGGCGTAAATCTCATGGTAATTCGGCGGCAGCTGGGATTCGTCGGTAGGCGGGACCCAGCGGCCGAAACAGGTGGGCCAGTCGGGGCAGCCCATGCCGGCACCGGATGCCCGTACGATACCGCCGACCAGGATCAGGAAATAAACGGCGGCGATCGTAATCAGGCCGATGCGGCGGAACCGTTTGGAAATCGCCGAGTCGGTCGCGTTTGAATGAAAAGCGTTCTGGGGATTGAAGTCGGAAGAGACCGTATCGTTCATGACTGATATTTCGACAAGATTGGGATGTTATGTTTGTACGATGCCGGACGGCGAGCCGGTATCGGCGTTCGGAGCGTTTTTCGCCGCAGTATAGTGGCGTGAATCGGGAACTCGGCACGCACACTCAGAATACATGCGCAAACAAGCTTGTAGGTCGGCAATCCTTTGCCGACGACGATGTCGGGAAGGGATTCCCGACCTACGACAGCCTGGGGCGCTACACCACATCGGAAGATGCTCTAGCGAGCGGGCATGACCGAAAAGGATTCCGAAATGCTGAAACTGCGGCTACGAGAACTTTCGGATAAATCCTGATAATACAACCGAATGCGATAGTTTCCGACCGGCAGTCGACCAATTCGATAGGTTCGGTAAAGCCCGGAGCCGGGGAGGGCGCTTTCCTCCGGTTGAAAGGTATAAAGGCACTGCCCGTAGTGGTTGACGACGATCTCGATTTCGTTTCCTTTCATCCGGGCATCGACACGGTCGTCGTTGCAACCGCGCCGCGGGTAATAAATCAGGATATCTTCGTTGGCGCGAGGACTATTGGGTTCGATAAAAAGGGTTTCGCCTTGCGCTCCACCGGGTCCCCGGAAATGTTCTTGGGCGACCGCCGGGAGAGGAAGAAGGCTCAACAAGAATGCCGGTATATGGCGGCGAACTCGGGATAACCGCGTCCATCGAAGCGTGGAAAAATGGCCGTTAGTCATTGCGCATGCCCAAGACTCGGGTTTCGCGGTAATAGCTGCTTCCCCAGACATATACGTACATCGCGCCGCTAACCAGCGTCGTCAAAAATACGATCGCGGTCAGGCCGGTGATGAGGCTGGCGGGCAACGACACGAAGCCATGGTGCAGGAGTATGATGAATACCAGAAAGAGCTGAAGCAATGTATTCACTTTGCTGATCAGGAGCGGTTGCCCTTCGAAGGGCCGCAGCAGGAAGTAATACAGCACTGCACCGGTGAATATCACCAGGTCGCGCAAGACCACGGTGGCCATGAGCCAAAACGGGAGCAATCCCATAAAGCTCAGCACGATATAAGACGAAACCAGAAGCAGCTTGTCGGCCAAAGGGTCGATATAGGAGCCGAGACGGGATTGCCAGTGAAAATGCTTGGCTAGAAAACCGTCCAGAGCATCCGATACACCCGCAATCACGAACAGCGTCAGAGCCCAATCGAAGCGCTTTTCCAGCATCGAACTGATGACAGGATAGACGAGCAGGATTCGGCAAACCGAAATGATATTGGGTATATGACGTGCTTTCATTCGGCTAATCGGTAGGTTAACCCGGAAAACTGCCGGTCCTCGTTAGCGACGGGTCTCAACACCCGCCCTAAAGCGAGGGCCTCCTCCAACGACGCCCTGTCGCCGAGTACGTATAGCTTAAACAAGGCATGATCGGCGTCCACTCCCATCCACTCCAGCCTTTTGACCTGAGACAGCCGGCTCAGATAGGCGGTTGCGCGATCGGTCGCATCGAGAGACGACAGGCCGACGATTTTCAATTCCAGAGTCGTTTCCTGCGTGGTACGCGGAATGAACCGTTCGGCCAGGCGGGAGTAGACTCCGGATGTACCCGACCGGAGTGCTTCCTGGAGATCGGGAAAGTTTCCCTGCCAAGTCTCGTCGAGATTTTGAAGGTAAATTCGCCAAGCGGCATCCCAGGTGCCCTCCGGTCTATGCGACAAGCGTCCGGCGAGCACGGCATCGGTCTCGTATCGAGCGGACGCTTGCTTGACTCGCTCTCCGTTACCGGTTTCCAGGTCGTCGATGCTGAGACTCTGTTGGTCGGTCAAATCCCACAAAGGAACCGTCACGGGCAATCCGCTTTCCTCCGCTGCGGCACGTAGCGCGCGGTCGATCTCCGGCATTTGATCGGCCACGAAAATCGATTTTTCCGCATTATCCTCAATCGAAAGCCATACCAGCACTTCGGGTCGCTGTTCTCCCCAAGGACTGATGTTCGATTTACGCAAGGTGTCGTTAATGCGCGGCGAATCGAACTCCACGCGCAAATAGTCGAGCGGCGCATCGGTGTCCGACTTGGTTATGTACTCGTATTGCAGAACGAAATGGTCGGGTTTTTCCAGCATGGAGCGTACGGCCTTGGACTGCATGGCATCGGTCCTGACCAATCGCTTGAGGACTTGCTCAAGAGCTTTGCGGATGTCTTCGTTACGTGTCGATTCATCTTTGCTCTGTACGGCGACGTCCATTCGATACAATCCTTTTATTTCCGCGGCCATAAGGTTGGGACAAACCATTATGAGCCACAAACTGACTAGGGCGACGAGGCGCACGAAGATCCTCCCGCAGGTTGGCGAAGAGCGTTGTACAATATCACAATCCCTTAGAGCAGCTAAAACACTCTATGTCCGTTCGACCAGTCTGGATTTCACTTGAATGGACACTGGTTTTTGGCTTTTTAGAGTTCTTTTTTCCGAATTGATATCCCGGAGATTCAGCTTGACCGATTCCAAAACCGAATCCCTCGATTACAAAAGCGCCGGTGTCGACATCGAGGCCGGTAATGCACTCGTAGAGCGGATTAAACCGTTTGCCGCAAGAACTCGCGTTCCCGGCGTGCTGGCCGGACTCGGGGGATTCGGCTCGCTGTTCGAGCTTCCGGTAGGCCGTTACAGGCAGCCGGTTTTGGTCGCCGGCACCGACGGGGTGGGCACGAAACTGCGATTGGCCATCGATAGCGGACAGCATGGCGGCGTCGGCATCGACTTGGTTGCGATGTGTGTTAACGATATCGTCGTTCAGGGCGCCGAGCCTTTGTTTTTTCTCGATTATTACGCCACCGGCAAACTCGAGGTGGATGTCGCCGCCTCAGTGATCCAAGGCGTCGGCAAGGGCTGCGAATTGGCCGGGTGCGCCCTGGTGGGGGGCGAAACCGCGGAGATGCCGGGGATGTACGGCACAGGCGATTACGATTTGGCCGGCTTTTGCGTGGGCATAGTGGAGAAGGATGAGATTCTCGACGGAAGCCGGGTCCGTCCGGGCGACAAACTGCTCGGCCTGGCGTCTTCCGGACCGCACTCGAACGGCTATTCCTTGATCCGCAAGATCGTGGACCGCGAAGGCCGCCGCCTGGATGAATCATTGGACGGAAAGCCCTTGGGCGAATGGTTGCTCGAGCCGACCCGGATCTACGTAAAGCCATTGCTGCAACTCATGCGTCAAATCAGGGTTCATGCCCTGGCCCATATCACCGGCGGCGGAATCACGGAAAACCTGCCGCGGGTTTTGCCGGATCGCTCGGAGGCGGTGGTCGACCCGTTCGCGTGGCCGAGACCGGCCGTGTTCCGCTGGCTGCAGGAAAAAGGCGGGGTAGAGGACGGCGAGATGCTGCGCACCTTCAATTGCGGCATCGGCATGATCGTCTGCGTCGCGCCGGAAGACGAAGAGAACGCCCGTGCGCTGCTCACCGCTGCCGGCGAGACCGTGTATACCATCGGCGAGATCGCATCGGCTGATGGCGGTCCTCGGGTCAGGTACGTCCAGCCCTAGTACGCAATGCTACTGTTCAGGAAGATTTATGGAACTTAGTGTCGTTGTGCCGGTTCACAACGAGGAAGACAACGTTGAACCGCTGATCGCCGAAATCGATCGAGCCTTGATCGATGCGGGAAATTACGAAGTGATTTTCGTGGATGACGGCAGCACCGACAATACCCTGACCCGCCTTGACGGTTTGCGAGCGCAGTACCCGCGGCTGCGCGTTCTGTGTCACCGACGCTGCTGCGGGCAAAGCACCGCCTTGCTGACCGGCGTTCGCGCAGCCCGCGGACGAATCATCGCGACCCTGGACGGCGACGGGCAAAATAATCCTGCCGATATACCGAAATTGATCTCGGCCCTGAAGTCTATGGACCAGGACGGAATGAAGGCCATGGTGGCGGGACTTCGCAAGCGCCGCAAGGATACCGGCTGGCGGCGGTTTTCCTCCAAAGTTGCTAATGCCGTGCGCAGTTCGCTGCTTCACGATAATACGCCGGATACGGGATGCGGGCTCAAGGTGTTCTCGCGCGAGTTGTTTCTTTCCCTGCCGTATTTCGACCATATGCACCGTTTCCTTCCCGCGCTTGTTCAGCGGGCCGGAGGAAAAGTCGTGTCGGTGGAAGTCGATCATCGGCCCCGTGTGCGCGGTGTGTCCAAATATGGCACCTGGCACCGGCTATGGGTCGGCATTGTCGACCTGTGCGGGGTGATGTGGCTGCAACGGCGCGCACGCTTTCCTGAAGTGAAGGAAGTGGGCGGTTAAAGGTCTTTATCTCCCGGGCGAGATGGCGTAAGTTTTTAGATTTAATTCGCATAAGAACAAAGGAAAATAATATGAGACCGAATCCCGTCCTACATGCAGTTGTCGTTTTTTCCGTAGTCTGGGCCGGAGTGGGCCGGGCTGAGGAACCGAAGATGCCGCCTCGCCAAGTGCTTTTGGAGAAAGCCCTCGAGCTGCCAACCAATAAGGTCAATTCGCGGGTCATTCGGGTCATTTTCCCGGAGGGTTACAAGACACCTTTGCATACGCATGAAGGGCCGGGGCCTCGTTACGTCGTGAAGGGCAAGGTGAAAATCGAGGAAGGCGGCCAGGTTCGCGAATACGGGCCCGGAGAAGTGTTTTGGGAATCCGGTCAATGGATGACGGCGGAAAATGTCGGGCAAGGCGAGGCCGAGGTCATCATCATGGAATTGGCGGCGCCTAAGTAAGCAAGATATTTGCCCATGGGAAGCGGAACGATCCGGTGGGCACACGTCATCCAAGGGGCGGCGCAGCTATTTTGGATTCAGGCCGCTTTGCTTCTCCGGCGCAGAAGGAGGAGCAGCATCCAAAGCGGCACTAATCTGCAAATTGGTTAGCCAACCGTGAACACGGTTGACCAGAAATTCTCCGATGTCTTGCCATCCGTGATCGGGCTCATTCAGAACCAGCAACCGATAGGACGGATTGGTTTTCATGGCGGCCCGCTTGCGGGACGCTTCGTCGTCCATCGGCACCGATATTCGGCTGCTTAGAATTTCAAGTATAGGCAAGCGGATGGCGCTCAGGCTATCGGGGGAGATCGGCGGTGGATCGAGCTTCCGCACGGGGGCCGGGTCGATCAGCACCGCGGCCTTCACGGCTCCGTCGGGCGAATCGGCGAGATAGCTCAATGCCGTCCATGCTCCGATATCGTGGGCCAGCAAGGCGATATTCCCGATTTTTTTCTGCTTGAGAAACTCCACGCTGGATTGCAGCCTTGCGATCGTTTCTGCAAGAAGATTCGCATGGCCTTGCAGATCGTCGGCGTCCGATATGGGCATCGCCAAAGACAAACTGCTCCAGCCGTGTACCGGCAAGCCTAGTCGGAGCGGACGAATAAGATCGGCCGCATCCTGATTCGAATGTCTCCCATGCAGCAGGATGACGCCGCCGCGTACGTCTTTCGATACTGCCTCTCGGTATAGTCCCTGAAATCCCAGATCGGACGCTTCCAGCCGAATCGCTTCGTCCGGGTGTGTACGAGTCCCGATATCGTCGGCGATTTGACGCTCCCGATGCACATCCGTTGCCAAGGTCTCGCTACTCGCCAGACACGCCGAAATCGAGATAATCAAAATTTGCTTACAGAGGCGGGTTTTTGAACACAAATTGTTTCCTCGAAAAAGGCCAAAAGGTATGAAGCGTTCAGCGGTCCGGCGATTTCGATTGGTGTAAACTGGCCGGAGCCAATGCGCTACGAAGCCGAACAATCCTCTTCAGTGTACCGGAGCGTCACCCATGGAAACACTCTCTGAAACCATCGATGGTCTTCCCAATATCTCGGGGTCGGAATCTTTGATCGAACAGGCGATTCGAAACCGGCCGGACACGGTCTTCCAGAATTCCAGTCCAATCGAGTTCGGCCGCATCAAGAGCGCCGCCGCGATCGCGCTGCACATGCATCAGCCTTTGATTCCGGCCGGTGGCGGGGATCCGTCCACCGCCAAGATCATCAGCAACCTCAAGCACATGATGGAGAATCAGCATATCGGCGATAACCATAACGCCCCGGTTTTCCACTGGTGCTACAAGCGTATGGGCGAGTTCGTGCCGCAACTGATACATGAGGGCAAGGAACCGAGGGTCATGCTGGAATACTCGGGAACCCTGTTCTACGGCCTGCGCGAGATGGGCTTGCACGACGTGTTCGACAATCTCAAGACGATCACCGTAAATCCGGATTACCGCCGTGCCGTCGAATGGCTGGGCGCGCCCTGGGGCCATGCCGTAGCGCCGTCAACACCGGTTCAGGATTACCGTCTGCACGTCAAAGCCTGGCAGCATCATTTCGCCGCCATTTTCGGCGTTGAGGCTTTGACGCGGGTGCGGGGTTTCTCGCCTTCCGAGATGGCGCTGCCGAATCATCCGGATGTCGCCTACGAATTCGTGAAGACGCTCCGGGATTGCGGCTATACGTGGGTTCTGGTGCAGGAGCATACCGTCGAGCGTCCCGAAAACGGCTGGGGACCGGAGCACAAGCATTTGCCGCATCGGCTGGTTTGCACCAATTCGGAAGGCGAAAGCGTCAGCATCATCGCGATCATCAAGACCCAGGGCAGCGATACCAAGCTGGTGGCGCAGATGCAGCCTTACTACGAGGCCAGAAGCCTGTCCCGCTGGGATCTGGCCGGAAAATCGGTCCCGCCGCTGGTGACGCAAATCGCCGATGGCGAGAACGGCGGCGTGATGATGAACGAATTTCCGCCGAAGTTCATGGAGGTGGTCCGCGAGGCCAGCGGGTCGGAAACGCCGCTCATGAACGTGACCGAATACCTGGAATTTTTAGCCGACACGGGGATAGCAGAAAGCGATTTCCCGACGGTACAACCCTTGTTTCAAAAAATGATTTGGGACCGTTTCAAACCCGGCGACGGTGCCGAAAAGCTGGAAAAAATCATCGAGGAGATCAAGAAAGAAGATCACCGGTTTCACATGGAGGGCGGCAGCTGGACCAGCGATATTTCCTGGGTGAAAGGCTATGAGAACGTATTGGGCCCCATGGAAGAAGCCAGCGCACTGTTTTACGAGAAGGTCCTGAAAAAAGGTGCGCCGACCGACGATCCGCGTTATCGGAATGCACTGTTCCATTTGATGACGGCTCAAACCAGTTGCTACCGGTACTGGGGGCAAGGTCTGTGGACGGATTACGGCCGAGAGATTTGCCGACGGGCGACGGAGATCTTCAACAGCGATTTCTGAACGAGTTTCGCGAGGCGCGAAAGAAGCGGGCTGTACAGCCCGCTTTTTGCTTGGACCGATCAAATCGGTAACTCGGAATTCGGCACGCCTATGGAAAAATGTTGCTGAATGATTTTCCAGTTGCCGTGTTCTTTCCTGAACACCAGGCTCAAGCGGAACGGTACATCACCGTTCGCGAAGTGCCAAACCGCCTGCTCGGCGGCCCAGGCAACCGCGCCCCGGTGCCCGACTTGGAGATTGACCGGCGAAACCACCGGCAATCCGCCATTCTCGTAACCGATAGACGCCAGAAAATCGAAAATGCCTTGCCACCAGGCTACGATCGCGTCGTGGCCGACGAAGACCTCGGGGGTATCGGTGCCCAAGGCCAAGGCATCCGGCGAACGCGAGGTGATGAATTCCATGAAGTCGATATCGCCGGTCGTGGATGCATTATGGAACTGCATTATCAACCCTTTGATCTCGTCGTCGACGGCATCGGCGCGAACGGCTTGCGGTGCGGCAAAAGCGAGCATGAATCCGCATACGGTGGCTATTAATGGAAAAATGATGAATTTCGAGCGCGATGAGTTAGTCATTCCTGTAGTCCTTCGATGTAATGAAATCTATGGGAAATTGAAGGCTGGCTTTGTCCAATTCCTTATGCGACGCCTCCCAAGCGACCTCCCTTCGATTCGGATTCTAGAGGGCTTGATCTCCGCCGGAAGTGAACTATTCACGCGAATCGAGGCGCTTGCTCGCCGCCGGAAAATCGGTGCGGCGCGCTGGCGGGATATGAATCGATTTGTCGAGATAAGATGGAACAGCGGCCGATAATCGGCTTATCGGCCATGATGGCAGGAAAAGCGAAGGAGGCGGAGAATAGATCTCCGCCCGTGGCTTCGTTGGATGTGAGAAAGTGTCAGGCCGAGCGCCGCTCCATCCTGTGGATCACCTCTTTGATTTCCTCGCCGCTGACGACTTCCCGTTCCTGCAATATCTTGGCGATTTCATCCAAAGTTGTGCGTCGCTGCGTGAGAATTTCCCGCGACCGGCGCTGCCCCTCCTCGACCAGTTCCCTGACTTCCGAGTCGATTAGCTGCGCGGTCTCTTCGCTAAAATTCCGCTCCTCGGTTCCTTCGATATTGAGATATGCGAGCTGCTGCCTTTTTCCGTAGGTGAGCGGGCCGAGTTTCTTGCTCATGCCCAATTGGCAAACCATGGCCCTCGCGATTTCGCTGGCTTTCTCGAGATCGTTGTGAGTGCCGCTGGATATATTGCCGAATACCAACTCTTCGGCCGCGCGTCCTGCAAGCAGGATGGCGATCTTGTCGCGGAGTTCGTCCTCGGTGGCGAGGAATTTTTCCTCGATCGGCAATTGTAGGGTAAAGCCCAAGGCGGCCGCGCCGCGTGGAATGATGGAGACCTTGTGTACCGGTTCGCCGGTGGGAACGACCTCGGCCACCAGTGCGTGGCCGGACTCGTGATATGCAACTCGGCGCTTCTCCGGTTCGCTGAGCGTACGGCTCTTTTTCTCGGGGCCGGCGATGATTCGGTCAATGGCCGCCTCGAAGTGCCTCATGCCGACCGCTTCCTGGTTTTCGCGCACGGCGATGATGGCGGCTTCGTTGCAGATATTGGCGAGATCCGCGCCAACCAGACCAGGCGTCCGTTGGGCTACGACCCGGAGATTCACGTCCGGCCCCAACTTGATATTGCGGGTATGCAGCTGGAGTATGGCAACCCGGTCGTCCAGGCCCGGCTTGTCGACCACGATCTGCCGGTCGAAGCGGCCCGCGCGCAGCAGGGCTCTATCGAGGATTTCCGGGCGGTTGGTGGCCGCCATGACCACCACCCCGATCGATGGATCGAAGCCGTCCATTTCCGTGAGCAGTTGGTTCAAGGTCTGTTCGCGCTCGTCATGACCGCCCATGACCACCGGGCCGCCGCGCGCCCGCCCGATGGCGTCGAGTTCGTCGATGAAGATCATGCAGGGCGCTTTTTGCCGGGCTTGTTCGAAGAGGTCGCGAACCCGCGCCGCGCCCACTCCGACGAACATCTCGATGAACTCGGAACCGCTGATATTGAAGAACGGCACCCCGGCCTCGCCGGCCACTGCGCGCGCCAGCAAGGTCTTGCCCGTGCCGGGCGCGCCGACCAGAAGGACGCCCTTCGGCATGCGGCCGCCCAGTCGTTGGATACGGGCCGGATTGCGTAAGAATTCGATGGTTTCCTTGAGCTCTTGCTTGGCTTCCTCGGCGCCCGCGACGTCCTGAAACGTGACCTTGACCGACGATTCCGCATGAATGCGAACCCGGCTGCGGCCGAAGTTCAAAAGGCCGCGCCCGCCGGTCATGCGGCGCGCCATCCAGGTCCAGAGCGCGAACAGAATGCCGATAGGCAACAACCAATTGAAGATGAAGTTGCCCAACCAGTTGTTGCCGTAGCGAACGGTGTATTTGACGCCTTTTTCTTCCAGGGCCTGCGCCAAATCCTGATTCCATAACGGCACGGTGATGAAACGGCGTCGTTCTTCGCCGGGAGCCTCGGGCTTCAGGTACCCGGTGATCACTTGATCCATCACGACGACGTCCTCTACCTGCTGTTCCTGCACGTATTTCAGAAAATCGCTATATGGGATTTCGTCCTGGCGCACTTCCTGATAGCCCTGCCAGAAATACAAGGTGGCTAAGATCAGAAGGAGATAAAGCCAGAGATTGATGCGCCGTCGCCGCATGCTCTGATAATCGCTCTCATCGCCGGCGCGCGGATTGATTTCCGTATCGGGTTTCCCGTCGAGGTCTGCGTTTCGCAAGTTGTCGGTCAGTTTTTTCCAGAACTCCTGAACACCTTTACCGAGGGAATCCAACAAGGAATCTCGTGAATTCTTATTCATATGAATCTCCCAATGGAACCGCGGGACAGCCGACGGATACAGTTTCGAACCCGATGGGGTGCGATTGGTTCCGCCGGCGGCGTTGACTCAAAAAAGACTCTTTTTGACGTGGTCAGAACTCGGATTCGTCGGGTGCCGTAGAATCCGCTCGAGAATTCGGACCCAGCCACTGATTGACGATCGCGAGATCCGCTGGGTTCAAGGTCCCGGCGGCCTGTTTGAGCGCCAGACTGTTGATGATGTAATCGTAGCGCGCCCGCGCATAATCGCGCTTGGTCCGAAACAGATTGCGCTGTTCGGCGAGGACGTCGACCATCGTTCGGGTGCCGACTTCCAACCCGGCTTCGGTCGCCTCTACGGCACTTTGCGACGACACTACCGCCGCCTGGAGGGCCTCCACCTGACTGATGGCGGACAGAATACCACGGTAAGCATCTTTCACTTGACGCTTGACCGACCGCCGTACGCCGTCCAGATTTTCCTGGGCCGCTTCGTATTCATGGCGGGCCTGGCGAACCCGCGAGTTGACGCCGCCGCCCGCGAACATCGGTACGTTGACTTGCATTCCGATGACTTGATATTCGGTAGGTATGCCGCGCGGCCGGTTGGTATCGGTGAATCCCGCCGAGCCGACCAGATCCATCGACGGAAGATGGCCGGCGAACTGAAGATCGATATCTTTTTTCGCCACCAGGCTGCGGTTCTCGGCTGCAACGATACTGAGATTGCTTTCCTGGGCCAGGTCGCTCCAGTTCTCGATGTTTTCGGGATCCGGGCCCTTCAACGGAATCTTTTCGGCGAGTTCGGCCAGGGCAAGGTCGTATTCGCCGATGATTTCCTGGAGCGCTTCCCGCGCGTTGTCCACCTGGTTTTCGGCCTGTATGACATTAGCCCGGGCCTGGTCGTAACCCGCTTGGGCTTCGTGCACGTCGGTAATGGCGATCAGTCCCACCTCGAACCGTGCCTTGGCTTGTTCGAGCTGGCGCTCGATGGCGCGCTGCTCGGCCAGCGCGAATTCGCGGCTGTCCTGGGCGAACAAAACATCGAAATAGGCACGCGCGGTACGCAGCATCAGGTTTTGTTGCTCCGCCGCGTAATTGGCTTCCGCCTCGGCGATTTGATTGTCCGCCTGGCTCAGCTGGACCCAATAGTCGTGATGATAAATCGGCTGAGTCAGGTTGATGCTGGCCGCACTGTTCCAGAAGCCGACATTCCGGGCACCGGCGATGAAGGCGAGCTGAAACTCCTCGAACTTCGACAGCACGGAGTTGCGGTTGAGCTCGCCGGTCAGCGACAAAGTCGGCAATAGACGGGCGACACTTTGCGGCTTGGCTTCCAGGACGGCGTTGCGGGTCGCTTCCACTTCGCGCAGCCTTGGATCGCGTTGCAACGCGAGTTCGAGGATTTGCAAGAGATCCTGCGCCTTCGCGCCTGCCGTCACGAGCAACAATAGAGCGAGCAAGATGCCTTTTTTCATTGGTAATGCAGCTTCACCTTATCGGTTCCGACACGCTTTTTAAGACGCGCGAGCAGTTCATCGCCGGGATGTACGCGCCATGCTTCCCCGAGCTGAATCGTCGTCTGTGCCGCTTTCCCTCGGTATTCGATATAAATCGGACAGCTGCCGCCTCGGAACGGTGCGAGCAGATCGACGAGTTCGTTGACCCACTGGGCTTCCGAAGGGGCGGTGTTCGGGCCCGACGGCGGCCATTGAATGAAGAGATGTTTGGCGAAGTGCGCGCGCGCCTGCGCCATGGTGAACAGGTGTTCCGCGGTCAGGCGGAGTTGGCCGGCATAGTCGTCGAAACCCAGATTGCCTTCGACGACTAGCAGCGCGTCCTTCACCAAATGCTCCCGGTATTTTTCCAAAACCTCCGAAAACACCGCTACTTCCAGCCTTCCGGTTCGGTCATCCAGAGTGGCGAAGGCCATGCGCTTGCCGTTCTTGTTCTGCCGGGCGCGAAGCTCCACGACGAGCCCCGCGACTACGGCGCGCACTTCCCGGCGTCCTCCGGGCCCCCGCTCGTTGTCGAGCGACAATTTTCCGAGACGGCCGGTAACGAAGTGCTGGATTTCGGCCTCGTAAGGGCCGATCGGATGGCCGGTGAGATAGAGCCCTAGCGTCATTTTCTCGTAAGCCAGGCGCTCGTCTTCCGGCCAAGGTTCGACGGCTGTTGCGACGCGCGGCGTATCCTCGGCCTCTGCCGGGCCCCCGAGCCCGAACAAGTCGTCCTGTCCGGTTTCGGCCATGGTACCGTGTTGTTCGGCCGCTTTGATCGCGTCCGACAGCTCCGCCATATGGCGTGCGCGATTCGAATCGATGGAATCCAGGGTGCCGGAGCGGATCAGCGCTTCGATCACGCGCCGGTTGACCTTGCGCAGATCGACCCGGCGGCAGAAATCGTACAGATCCTCGAACGGGCCGCCGCGTTTGCGCTCCTCGAGAATATCTCGGATCGCCGTTTCGCCAACTCCTTTGATCGCGCCTAGGCCATACAGGATGGTGCGGTCGTTGAGCACCGCGAAGCGGTATTCTGAGCGGTTGATGTCCGGCGGCTGGACGGCCAATTTCATTTCCCGGCACTCTTCGATCAGGACCACGACCTTGTCGGTGTTGTCCATGTCCGAGGACAGCACCGCAGCCATGAAGGCAGCCGGAAAATGGGCCTTGAGCCAGGCGGTCTGGTAGGACACCAGCGCGTAGGCCGCCGAGTGCGACTTGTTGAAGCCGTAGCCGGCGAACTTCTCCATGAGATCGAAGATGTAGCCGGCGATATTCTCGTCGACCCCTAGCCCGACCGAGCCGGTGACGAAAATTTCCCGCTGCTTGGCCATTTCCTCGGGTTTTTTCTTACCCATCGCGCGGCGCAGGAGATCGGCGCCGCCCAGAGTGTAACCGGCCATGTCGCGGGCGATTTGCATCACCTGTTCCTGGTATACGATGACGCCGTTGGTGGGCCTGAGAATCGGCTCTAGGACTGGATGCGGGAATTCCGCCTTGGTGCGGCCGTGCTTGACGTTGATGTAGTCGTCGACCATGCCTGACTGCAGCGGGCCCGGACGGAACAGCGCCACCAGGGCGATGATGTCCTCGAAGCAGTCCGGTTGCAGGCGCCGGATCAGGTCCTTCATGCCGCGTGATTCGAGCTGGAAGACGGCGGTTGTCGAACAGCTTTTCAGCAGCTTGTAGGTGTCGGGGTCGTCCAGGGGAATTTGGGCGATGTCCACCGGCGGCGCGTCTTTCTCGGCCCGCTGTTTGTTGATGGTTTCCAGCGCCCAGTCGATGATGGTGAGAGTGCGGAGTCCCAGAAAGTCGAACTTGACCAGACCCACCGCTTCCACGTCGTCCTTGTCGAACTGGGTCACCAGGTTTTCGCCGCCCGGTTCGCAGTACAGCGGGGAAAAATCGATCAGCTGGGACGGTGCGATGACGACGCCGCCCGCGTGCTTGCCGGCGTTGCGGGTAATGCCTTCGAGCGACTTGGCGAGGTCGATCAGCGTTCGGACTTCCTCGTCGCTCTCGTACAGCTTTCTGAGGTCTTCGCTGTCGGTGAGGGCCTTGTCCAGGGTGATGCCCAGTTCGAACGGAATCAGCTTGGCGATCTTGTCCACGAAACCGTAGGAATGGCCCAGCACCCGGCCCACGTCGCGTACCACGGCCTTGGCCGCCATGCTGCCGTAGGTGATGATCTGGGACACCCGGTCGCGCCCGTATTTCCGGGCTACGTAATCGATCACCTCGTCGCGGCGCTCCATGCAGAAATCCACGTCGAAGTCGGGCATGGACACGCGCTCGGGGTTAAGAAAGCGCTCGAACAGCAGTTCGAATTCGATGGGGTCGAGGTCGGTGATCTTGAGGGCGTAGGCCACCAGCGAGCCCGCGCCGGAACCGCGTCCGGGCCCCACCGGAATGCCGTTTTTCTTGGCCCACTGGATGAAATCGGCCACGATCAGGAAGTAGCCCGGGAAATCCATCTGGTTGATCACCGAGATTTCCAGCTCCAGCCGCTCCTCGTAGCGCGTTCGCCGTTCTTCCAAAGTCCCTTTTCCGGTGGGCGGACGAACCGCCAGACGCTCCTTCAATCCTTTGCGCGATTCCTCGGCGAAGAACTCCGCCGTGCTCATGCCCTCGGGTACAGGGAATTGCGGCAGAAAGTTCTTGCCCAGAGTGAGTTCGAGATTGCAGCGCTTGGCGATCTCGACCGTATTTTCCAGGGCTTCGGGGATATCGGCGAACAACTGCGCCATTTCCTCGGGACTGCGGAGATATTGCTGCTCGGTGTAATCGCGCGGGCGGCGCGGATCGTCCAATACCCGGCCCTGATGGATGCAGACCCGGGCTTCGTGAGCCTCGAATTCCGACGGGCTGATGAAACGTACGTCGTTGGTGGCGACCACCGGGACGTCGAGCTCGATCGCGAGGCTCACGGCACCCTCGATGTATTCCTCCTCGTCCGGACGTCCGGTGCGTTGCAGCTCCAGATAAAAGCGCCGGTCGAAAATTCCGAGCCAGCGTTCGAGCAGGCGTTTCGCTTCGCTTACGTTGCCCATCAGCAAAGCCTGTCCGATATCGCCTCGGCGGGCGCCGGAGAGCGCCAAGAGTCCCTCGTTTTTTTCTTCCAGCCACTCGGGCATCAGCAAGGGCACGCCTTGATGCTGATTTTCCCGATAGCTGCGGGAAATCAATTCGGTGAGGGTGCGGTATCCCGCGGTATTCTGCACGTACAGCGTCAAAGCATGCGGAGAGGCCGGGTCGGCTTCGTTGTATAGCTGCACATCGGCTCCGGCAATGGGCTTAACCCCTTCGGCCAAGGCCGCTTTATAGAACTTGACCAGGGCGAACAGATTGGACTGGTCGGTCACGGCCACCGCCGGCATGCCCAGCGCCGCCGTGCGCTTGACCAGGGCTTTCACGTCGACCAGTCCGTCGACCAGTGAGTATTCCGTGTGGACGCGCAGGTGAATGAAACGGGGATCGAGCGCTTCGGTCATGAAGTTCGGGTAGCTTGCAGGTTTGTCTAAAAGATCGTTTTCCGTCACTTGTTGCGGTGCGTGATCGGCATTCTCCTAGTTTTCGTGAGAATGTACGTTCTAGGCTCGAACGTGTTCTCGCCAATCAGGCGCATCCGAACTGCTGCGTTGTCATTTTATTCGCACGTGTGTCGACCATTCGTTCATCAGACGATCTTCCATCGTATGGTAAACATCGGCGTCAAAGTCGGCTCGATTTGGCTTCGCGGCCACTGGACCGGATTCGAACTTTGCGGAACCGCAGTAATTCAGGCGTGAGAAACGGTTCAGGCATGTTTGCCAACGCCGAGGATAGGTAATTCAATCCTTTGTTCGGTATGCAAATTCATCCAGGCAAAAACGGAGAGCCTGGTCCCAATCGGGTAAGCCCAGACCGAATTCCTCGAAGAGCCTTTTATTGGAAAGCACGGAATATTTCGGACGCCGTGCGGGAGTGGGGTATTCGGAGCTCGGGATTGGTTCGAGCCTGGCGGCGGATTCCGGCAACAATCCCTTTTCGAGGGAGTAGTCGCGTATATTGCAGGCGAAGCCGTGCCAACTCGTCTGTCCGTCGCAGCTCAGATGATAAATTCCTTGCCGATCGCCCGGCTCGAACCGTCCGTTCGCGGTGGACTTGGCAAGCATCAAGGCGGTGGCCTCGGCGATGAGACGGCTCCAGGTAGGAGCGCCGTACTGATCGTCCACGACGCGGACGAGTTCGCGTTCCCGCATCAGTCTCAGCATCGTGAGCAGAAAGTTCTGGCCGCGCCGTCCGTAAACCCAGGCAGTGCGCAGGATGAAGTGAGGCACGCCGACCTGGCGGATGGCCTCTTCGCCGGCCAGTTTGCTTCGGCCGTAGGCATTTTGCGGGCCCACCGGATCGTCCTCGCGATAGGGCGCATCGTCGTCGCCGTCGCCCGGGAAAACATAGTCGGTGGAATAATGGATCAGGCCGGCGCCGACGTTCAGCGCTTCCTCCGCCAGGATGCCCGGCGCCAAGGCATTGACCCGGAAGGCGAGATCGTTTTCCTGTTCCGCTTTGTCCACGGCGGTGTAGGCACCCGCATTGACGATCAAGCCGGGCCGGATTTGCCGCACCGACGCGCGGATGGAATCGGGATCGGTCAAGTCCAAAGCCGGAGTCGACCGGCGATCCAGCGCTATCGTTTCTCCCAGGCAGGCGAGACTCCGGCGTAGCTCCCACGCCACCTGTCCTTCACGTCCGATCAGGAGAATCTTCATGCTTGCCAGACGGGGAGCAGCTCGCGGGGAAAATCCTTCAAATTCCGGGCGGATTGGTCCTTCGCCGACAAAACGGGATTGTCGATCGGCCAAGTGATGCCCAGATCCGGATCGTCCCAGCGGAGGCTGTATTCCGCGCTCGGATTATAAAAATCGGTGCACTTGTAGGAAAAAAGCGCAGTCTCGCTCAGCACGCAGAACCCATGGGCGAAACCTTCCGGCACATAAAGCTGATGGTGGTTTTCTTCCGAAAGGAGCGCACCGAACCACTGGCCGAAAGTCGGCGAGCCGGTGCGGATGTCGACCGCCACGTCGAATACCTCGCCTTGCAAGGCCTGCACGAGCTTGCCCTGCGGGGTGGGATTCTGGAAGTGCAGACCGCGCAGAATGCCTTTGCGCGACAGCGATACGTTGTCTTGAACGAACTCCCGGTCCAAACCGGCGTCCCGATAGCGCCGCCGATTCCAGGTTTCCAGAAAGAAGCCGCGGGCATCGCCGAAGACGTCGGGCTTGATCAGCAACACGCCCGGCAATGGAGTGGATTCTATATTCATGCGGGGCGGCCCAGTTCTAGAAGTCTGATCAGGTATTCTCCATAGCCGCTCTTGTTCAGCTTCATGGCGTGCTTTTCCAGATCGCCGCCGCTGATCCAGCCCTGGCTCCAGGCAATTTCCTCCGGGCAGCAGATTTTCAGGCCTTGGCGTTCTTCTATGGTTTGAATGAAATTGGAAGCTTGCAGCAGCGAGTCGTGCGTTCCGGTGTCGAGCCACGCCACGCCGCGGCCGAGTTTTTCGACCTGAAGCCGTCCTTGCTCCAGATACAGGTTGTTGATGTCGGTGATTTCGAGCTCGCCGCGGGCCGAGGGTTTCAGGTCGGCCGCCATGTCGACCACCTGGTTGTCGTAAAAGTAAAGACCGGTGATGGCGTAATTGGATTTGGGGCGCTTGGGTTTTTCCACGAGATTCACCACGCGGCCACTCTCATCGAACTCTGCGACGCCGTAGCGTTCGGGGTCCTTGACCCAATAACCGAAAACCGTAGCACCGGTTTCGCGGGCAACCGCTTTTTCCAGATAAGTCTGGAGGCCATGGCCGTAGAAAATGTTGTCGCCCAGGATCAGGCAGGAACGATCCTTGCCGACAAACTCCCGTCCGATGATGAAGGCTTGGGCGAGTCCTTCGGGTTTCGGCTGCACGGCATAACGGATAGACATGCCCCATTGCTCGCCGTCGCCCAATAGACTTTGGAATAAAGGCGCGTCCTGGGGAGTAGTGATGATCAGTATGTCCCGTATGCCCGCCAGCATTTGCACCGACAGGGGATAATAGATCATCGGTTTGTCGTAAACCGGCAGTAGCTGTTTGCTGACGACATAGGTCAACGGATGCAGGCGAGTGCCCGAGCCCCCGGCCAGAATAATCCCCTTCAAGTTATCGGACTTCAAAGATATTCCCCCCTTGCATGCTGTTTGTTGTCGCCGGCAGACCGCTGCACTCAGGACTTTTCGATTCCCAGGCGTTCTCCCCGGTAACTGCCGTCCATGACCCGCTGGCACCAGTTCTGGTTTTCCAGATACCACTCCACGGTCTTGCGGAGTCCGGTCTCGAAGGTTTCGGCCGGTTCCCATCCCAGATCCCGGCGTATCTTGCCGGCATCGATCGCGTAGCGGAGATCGTGGCCGGGGCGGTCCGTAACGAAAGTGATCAGTTCGCGGTGCGGACGGTATTTGGAATTAGGCAACAATTCATCGAGCAAGCTGCAGATGGTCTCGACGACTTCCAGGTTGGTTTTTTCGTTGTTGCCGCCGATATTGTAGACCTCGCCCGCTTTGCCATCCTCAAGGACTCGTTCGACGGCCCGGCAATGGTCCTCGACGTAAAGCCAGTCGCGCACGTTGGCACCGGTCCCGTAGACCGGCAGCGGCTTGCCGTTCATGGCATTGTGGATCATCAGCGGAATCAGCTTTTCCGGGAATTGGTATGGTCCGTAGTTGTTGGAGCAGTTGGTGGTTAGAGTCGGCATTCCATAAGTGTGGAAGTAGGCTCTGACCAGATGGTCCGACGAGGCCTTCGAAGCCGAGTAGGGCGAGTTTGGTCGGTAAGGGTTTTCCTCGGTGAAGAACCCCTCGGATCCCAGCGTTCCGTAGACCTCGTCGGTGGAGACGTGGAGGAAGCGAAACGCTTTGTGCGCCTTGGGAGAAAGCGACCGCCAATAACGGCGCGCCGCTTCCAGCAATTGGAATGTGCCGAGAATATTGGTCTGAATAAAAGGTTCCGGCGAGTCGATCGAGCGGTCCACGTGGCTTTCCGCGGCGAAATTGACGATGGCGTCCGGCTGATAGCGTTCCAGTAGATAATCCACCAGGCTGCGGTCGCCGATGGAGCCCAAGACAAAGACGTGGGCAGGGTTGTCCTTGATGCTTTCCAGCGTATCCAGATTGCCCGCATAGGTCAGGGCATCCAGGTTGACGACTTGAAGATTCGCCCGGCGCATTTGGCGAAGCACGAAATTTCCCCCGATGAATCCGGCACCTCCGGTTACCAATATTGTTTTCGATTGTGTCATGCGGCTGGTCCACCCTTACGTTGCATCATTCCTCGTGAGGGATTGTATCCGATGATGGCGATGATCAGAAAAACAATCAGCGCCACGGATGTGTAGATACAAGCGTAAAGATTGAACTGACCGTAGAGCGCGAAACGGATGAGTTCCACGGCTTGGGAGAATGGGTTGTACGAGGCGAGAGTGTAGAGGAGTTCGCTGGATTCCTGGATTTTCCACAGCGGATAGAGCGCGGTGGACAGGAAGAACATCGGAAAAATCACGAAGTTCATGACGCCGGCGAAATTCTCAAGCTGCTTGACGAAAGAAGACAGCAGCAGGCCGAGCGCGCCCAGCATCAAACCGGAGAGGACCAGCGCCGGCAACACGCTCAGATAGCCTTCCAAGGGAGCTTGGATGTCGTAAAACCAGGCGATGAGGAGAAAGGTGTACGCCTGCAATACCGCGACCAGAACGCCGGCCAGGAGCTTGTCTATCAGCAAATACCAGCGGGGCAAGGGACACACCAAGAGGGTTTTCATGCTGCCCATCTCGCGGTCGTAAACCATGGAGAGAGAACTCTGCATGCCGTTGAACAGCAGAATCATCCCGAGCAGTCCCGGCGTGATGTAGACCTCGTACAGAATATACGTTTCATAGGGCGGAATGATCGCGACGCCCAAAGTCGAGCGGAAACCGGCAGCGAAGATGAACAGCCAGACCAGGGGGCGCACCAGGGCCGAGACGAAGCGTTCGCGCTGGTGCACGAAGCGCAGCAGTTCCCGCGCCATGATGCCGCGCAAGGCGCGGAGGTAGTGCATGAGCCTCATGCGGCCTCCCGCGTCAGCCTGTGGAACGCGTCGCCCACGGTTTCAGCGCCGGTGGTTTTCAATACCTCCGGGATAGAACCGTCGGCCCTAACGGCTCCCTTGTGCAATACGACCAGACGATCGTTTTCGTAGATCTCGTCGATCAGATGAGTGGCCCAGAGCACGGCGATGCCGCTATCGGAACACAGCCGATGCACGTAGTCGACGATGGCCTTACGGCTCGGAACATCCAGGCCGACCGTGGGTTCGTCCAAAAGCAGTAGCCGGGGCTCATGCAACAAGGCCCGCGCGATTTCGACCCTGCGCCGGTGGCCGCCGTTGAGCTGCCTAACCTTCTCTTTCCGCCGCTCGAACATACCTTGACGCTCCAGTTCTTCCCGGATGCGCGCGTCGGCGCGGCGGCGGCTCAGACCGTGCAGCGAAGCGTGATAGTGAAGGTTTTGCAGCACGGTCAGATCGAGATCCAGGGTCGTTTGCTGAAAAACGACGCCCAGTTGCGCCAGGGCTCGGCTGAATTCTTTCCTGACATCGTGTCCCGCAATAAGGATTCGTCCTTCGCGACTGTCGTACAGCCTTGTGATCAGGGAAAACAGCGTGGTCTTGCCGGCGCCGTTGGGGCCCAGCAAAATGGTGCATTCACCGGGCGCAACGGCAAAGCTCACGCGGTCAAGCGCCTTCTTTTTGCCGTAGGCATAGGAAAGTCCCGCCACGGTCAGGGCAGGTGTGGCATTAAGAGTCATGGTTCAAGGTTTAACGACGAGCCCCCATGGGTAATGGCCCACGGCGACGGACTTCAGAACCTTGTGCTGTTTGAGATCAATGATCGAAATGTCGTTGCTCACGCCGTTGGTGGTATAGAGCCGGGATTGATCCGGCGAAAATTCGAGGTTCCAAACCCGCTGACCGACCAGGAGATAGTCGACGACTTCCAGCTTTTGCGCGTCGATGACGGCGACCCGGTTCGCCGGCCCCAAGGCCACGTACCCGTAACGTCGATCCTTATCGATACGAATGCCGACCGGCTGGATTTTCTCCTGAGTGACGCCGGGAATCTTGAAGCCGATCTTTTTGACCGGCTGTTTGGTGTCGACATCGAATACGGTCAAGGTGCCGGCAATTTCCGAAGTGACCCAGAGCTGCCGGCTGTCGTCGGTGAATGCGCAGGCGCGTGGACGCGGATCGACCAGCGTGTTGTCCACGATGTCGAGACTACTGCGGTCGATCCAGTGGGCCATATTGGTGGTTTCGCTGGTGCTGACCACCCATTTCCCGTCCGGGCTGACCGCGATGCCTTCCGGTTCAACCCCGACCGGAACGGTTTTGACGGCCTTCTTGGAGGCGATCTCGATCACGGTCACCTGATTGTCGTCTTCGTTGGAGACGTACAGGAACCGGCCTTCGGGGTCCCTCGCGAAAGTTTCCGGATCTTCCCCCGAAGGCAGTTTGCCGACCACTTTCAAGCTTTCCGTATCGATGACCTGAATGGTGTTATCGTCGCTGGCCGCGACGTAGAGCTGGCGTTGATCCTTGCTCAGCACGATGCCCCGGGGGCGTTTCCCGATCTTGACGGTTTTTATGAGTTTCCCTTGCGCGGCATCGACCACGGCCAGAGCATTGTCTTTTTCCAAGGTGACGAAGACCGTTTCGCCGAAAGCGGAGCTCGAGGCCATTCCTCCCAGCAAAAGGGCCGACATCATCAGTTTTTTCATCGATTGTTTCCTCTGGTAAGACTGGGATTTATTGCGCGGCTTAGAAGCGGCACTTCGACTCGGGTTCATCGTAACCCAGGGTATCCAATTCGTTCTTGGGATGGAGAAAGCCTTCCACCGGAGCGACGGCTACCATCGACCGTTCGGAAGCGATCAGCACCGGTTGCCGCAATTGGCCGTTCCAGCGTCGGAACGACAAGGGCACGCCCTTGAATCCGGCCAGGGCGAATTCTTCTCCGAGCATAAAGGTTTTCACCTTGTCGAAATCGACCGATTTGGTGCGCGTGGCCGATTCACCGATGGCCCGAACCGCCAGCCAGGCACCGTAATCTTCCTCGGTCATCCAGCGGCCGGCTTGATCGCGGAAACGGTTCTGCAATTGCAGCGCGCCCCATGCCTCGTGCGTCCGGTGCCAAGCGGTCGCCACCAGCCCTTGAGTGCCGGCGACGGGGCGAGGCTGCCAGGTGCGATAAGGAAGAAAATCACCGAATAAACCCGATTCGTCGGCGACGATGAGAATGTCATATTCGACGCCCTGGGTGAAAACCGGTACCTCGGATTCCGGCGTGCGGCGTTCGTCGAAGCTGTGTTGCCAGGTCCTTTCCGCAACGATTTTCGCTCCGAAACGCTTGGCAGCGCGTTTAACCGCTTCGGCGTAAAGCTTGTCGCCGTCGTTGGGTCCGGCAGCCAGGAACCACTTGTTCCAGCGCTTCTTCGTCAGGTATTGCCCCAAGGCATCGGCGCGCATCGCTCGGCTGGGCAAAAGGTGGAGTACGTTGGGGCGGCAGGCTTCGCCGCGGAATTCATCGTCCCGGGTGGCGATATCGTATAGCAAAACATTTTTCGATTCGGGCAAAGCCGCCAGTTCGCGGATCTTTGTGGACTCCAGGTTGAGGAGGATGTGTCTATGGCCGTCTGCCAGCAGGGCTTTGAATGCCGCGGCAACATCGCCGTCCGGCGGCACGATGCTTTCACGCAAGCTGAAATTCTGGCGGGTGAAGCGGCCGGTGGTATTGTTGTCCTGAATGCCGAGACGTGCGCCCTGTACCCCTCGGTCGGTGACCGCCTGCTCGAAAAAAGGCAGGACCGGCGGGCTTTGAGGGTCCTGCGCGAGATAAGCGATGGGCAGTTGATCGAGCTTCGCTTCGGCGCTTGCCTTGGGTTGGGATTTCGGCGCCGGCGCCGTTTTCTTGGCTCCGTAGGCCGGCGTGAAGGCCGCCAGAAGGAAGCTGAGAAAAATAAGCGGTAGTGTTTTTGAAATTGAAAGCATGATTCCGCACCGTTCGACCGTGGGAATTATAACGAAACCGGCTGTGGCCCGGAAAAACGCCAGACCCGATGTCCGTGCGGTCCGGCGTCGGGGCTAATTCAAGTCCCTATGCCGAACAAGAATATCGTACGTATCCGAACGGAAGCGCTCTGCCAGCGCTTCCACCAGATAGACCGAACGATGCTGTCCGCCGGTGCATCCGATGGCAGCGGTCAGATAGCTGCGGTCTTCGTCCGCGAACCGGGGTATCCAGCGTTGCAATAGGGCGACGACGTCGTCCAGGTAGCTTTGAACCTCGGTAATGTTTGCGAGAAACTCGATCACTTCCGCGTCTTTACCGGTCTTGCTGCGCAGGCTGGGTTCCCAATGCGGGTTGGGTAGACAGCGCGCATCGAACACGAAGTCCGCGTCGAGCGGAATGCCGTTCTTGTAGCCGAAAGACAGGAAATACAAGGACATCGAATGCTCCTGCTTCGCTCCGAGACGGCCTCTTATCAGTTCACGCAACTGATGTATGTTGGTGTAAGTGGTGTCTACAAGGAGATGGGCGCGACTCGCGACCGGTTCCAGCAGCTTACGCTCCAGTTCGATCGCTTCGCTGAGCGGACGAGCCGAATCGGTTAACGGATGCTTGCGGCGGGTCTCGCTGAAACGCTTGAGTAGAGTGTCGGTCTCCGCCTGTAGAAAGAGAATCTGACACTCTATCCCGAACCTGTCGGCCAGTTCCAAAGTCAGGGGAAACTGGTCCAGACTCGCGCTCTGATTTCGGGCATCGATGCTGATCGCGGTTTTCCGGAACGCTCCCGGGTTGCTGATCACGGCTTGCCGTATAAAAGATTCGAACAGCGAGACCGGCAGGTTATCGATGCAGTAGTAACCGGAATCCTCTAGAGTTTCCAGCGCGATACTCTTGCCCGACCCGGATAAACCGCTGACGATGACGAGTTTCATGGCGACGTTTTGCTCACGCCTATATCAGCCGAAAAAACGAATGTGCTGTGGGGCGAGTGATCAGTGCTCTTGAACTTTTTCTTTATGTTTGACGACTTGTCGATCGAGCTTGTCGACCATGCCGTCGATGGCGGCATACAGATCCTCGCTTTCCTCCTGAGCGAACAAGCTGGCGCCGTTGACTTGCACCGTCGCTTCCGCTTTTTGAGCCAGTTTTTGCACTTCGAGCACCACGTGCACATTTACGATCTTGTCGAAATGACGTTCGATCCGCTGCATTTTTTCCATGACGTAATTTCTCAGGGCTTCGGTTACGTCGATGTGATGGCCGGTGATGCTGATTTGCATGATGATCTCCCTAGTTTTGGATGATTGTTATCAAAAAACACGTTTTCTTTCGTTGGACGGCGGAATAGCCATGGCTTCCCTATATTTGGCGATGGTGCGGCGCGCCACGTTGATGCCCCGTCCCTTCAGCATGGCTGCGATCGTGTGGTCGCTCAGAGGCTTCAGCGGATCTTCGCCTTCGATGATTTCTTTCAAATATGCTTTGATGGCGGTTGCCGAACATTCTCCGCCGGCATTCGTCGAGACATGACTGGAGAAGAAGTACTTGAATTCGAAGACGCCATTCGGCGTGTGGATATATTTCTGCGTTGTAACCCTGGAAATGGTGGATTCGTGCATTCCCACTTCTTCGGCGATGTCTCGCAAAACGAGCGGTTTCATGGCCGTCTCGCCGTATTCCAAAAAGTCTTTCTGGCGTTCGACGATGCAGCGAGCCACTTTCAGCAGGGTGTCGTTCCGGCTTTGCAGACTTTTGATGAACCAGCGCGCTTCCTGCAGATGGTTCTTCATGGTGACGTTGTCCGCGCTGTTGTCGGCGCGCTTGATCATGCCCGAATAAAACGGATTGACGCGCAGCTTGGGCGAAATTTCGGGGTTGAGAGCGACGATCCAATCGTTTCCCTGCTTGACCACGAACACATCGGGAATCACGTACTGAGATTCCGAGGCAGAGATCTTGCGGCCGGGTTTGGGTTCCAAAGTACGGATCAAAGCCACCACGTGGTTCAGATCCTCTTCGGACAGCTCCAGCGTGCGTCTGAGCTTGGCCAGATCTTTCTTGGCCAGGAGCTCCAGATGCCGGGTCACCAGCGTGAACGCCTCCTTTTTCCACGGAGTGTCATCGGGCAGCTGATTCAATTGGATCGCCAGGCAATTCGCGAGGTCCGGCGCGGCCACTCCGGGCGGATCGAAATTCTGAACCCGATGCAGAACGGCCGTCACTTCCTCGATCTCCAAGCCGTTGATTTGATTGACGAGGCCCTGATGGATGTCTTCCACGCTGACCGTCAGATAGCCGTCGTCATCGATAGCGTCGATAATCGCCGTGGCGATGGCGTAATCCTGTTCGCTGAACGTCGTCAGCTCCATCTGCCAGTGCAGGTAATCCTGCAAGGACTGGGCCGGCGCCCGCTGAAAAATGAAATCGTCGCTGTCCGAATCTGAGGCCGCGACGGAGTAGCTCTGAAAACTGTCGTACACCTCGTCCCATGAGGTATCGACCGGTAATTCCTGGGGGATATCGGTTTGGGCGTCGAGATTCGACAACTCCTTGAATTCCGGCTCGCTGGACGGGGCAGGGGTTTCTACCGAGTCATGAAACTCCCCGTGGCTGCCTTCGTCTTCCGCCACTTCGAGCATCATGTTTGAGTCCAGCGCCTGTTGT
The DNA here is from genome assembly GCF_002005105.1 of Methylocaldum sp. 14B. GTDB lineage: Bacteria > Pseudomonadota > Gammaproteobacteria > Methylococcales > Methylococcaceae > Methylocaldum. Next base: position 264,510 of record NZ_MSCV01000001.1, read on the forward strand.
ATTTCCTGCTGTAAATCCAGGCTTGACAACTGCAGCAGCTTGATAGCCTGTTGCAATTGGGGGGTCATGGTCAGCTGCTGACCCAACCGGAGTTGCAGAGTTTGCTTCATGAAGCTTTACGTCCAGAAATGCGCGTTGGCAGTGTGAGAGTGAAAAATCAGAACCATTCTAGTGCACAGGTACTAACCATGAAAGGGACTGTCTAAAGGGAAAAATGTTCGCCCAGATAAACTTGGCGTACTTCCTTGTTTTGTACTATGTCTTGCGCCGTGCCTTCTGCGATCACGACGCCTCCGCTGAGGATATAGGCGCGGTTGCATATTCCGAGCGTCTCGCGCACGTTATGTTCGGTAATGAGAATACCGATGCCGCGGTCTCTCAGGTGCTCGATGATCTTTTGGATGTCGATGATCGAGATCGGATCGACCCCCGCGAACGGTTCGTCCAACAGCATGAACTGCGGCTCGCAGGCCAGGGCCCGCGCGATTTCCACTCTTCGGCGCTCTCCGCCCGAGAGTCCCAGGGCGGGCTGGTTGCGCAGATGGCCGATACTGAATTCCTCGAGAAGCTCCTCGATCACCAGTTCTCGCTGTCCGTTGGTCAATCCTTTGCGCAATTCCAATACCGCCCGCAAATTGTCGGCTACGGTCAACTTCCGGAAGATCGAAGGCTCCTGCGGCAGATAGCCTACGCCGAGTTGCGCCCTGGCATGCATGGGGAGATTCGTGATGTTGTGTTCGTCGAGGTAGATTGTACCGCTATCCGGACGTATTACCCCCACGATCATGTAAAAACTGGTGGTTTTTCCGGCCCCGTTGGGCCCCAGCAAGCCTACGACTTCTCCGCTGTGGATTTGCAGCGAGACACCGTTGACGACATTGCGCTTGTTGTAGCGTTTGAGTAGATCGGTAGCAACTAGAATCGCCATCGCTTATTCGGATTTCTCTTTCGGCTGCATTTTTACATGTACGCGTTTGCTGCCGGTGGTGGGGCTGCCGGCCTTGAATAAACCGTTTTTGGTGTCGTACTCGATGATGTCGCTGGCGGTCGAATTCTGTCCCTGCCAGACCAATGCCTTGTCGTAGAGGATCAGTATTCCGGTATCCGGAAAATAATCGGCACGTTGCGAGGTCCCGTGAATGTCTTCCTTGCCGCCTTCCGGGGTTTGTTTCAGCCGGGTGGGATTTCCGGTAACGATAATTTTCTCGGTCTGGCCGCCTTTCTGATAAACGGTCATTTGGTCGCCTTGAACATCGAGGCTGCCTTGAGTGGCTTTCACATCACCGGTGTATACGGTTTGGCCGGTCTTTTCATCGTAAGTCGCCGTGTTGGCTTCGATATAAATCGGCTGCTTCGAGTCGCTGTCCAATGCGAACGTGTTCTCAGCGGCGAATAAAAACCATAAGGCGATCAGCAGGGTTGAAATAAAACCGACGATCCTTTCAGGGAACGCTTGCTGAATACGTATTGGAAGGGTCATTCCGGTGCTCCAATCGCAAACGGCCTGGCCGGGAGCGCCGGCCAGCCCCTTCCCGAAGACGCCGTTTGCGATTGGATAAAAACGGTAGGTCTCGCATCCGGGGCTGTCGCTCGGATCTACCGAGTTGCAGCCGCGGCTCTTAGGGGAATTCATGCTTTCTTCGTACATTGGAAAGAATCGTGACTTTTAAATCATCGCCGAAGTGAACTCGTGCGCCATTGCCGGTCAGTTCGTCCGGCGGACTCAGTACCTGTATGAACTCGTCGGTTTCGGCGTAGTTGTTGTCCGGTTGGACTCTGGCGTTCTGGGTGACGATTTTCAGCGTACGGCCGTTTTCGTCCCGCTCGCGCAGAATAAGGACGTTTCCGTTCAAAAATATGGTATCGCTTTCGCCCGGCATGAGGGCGTTATCGGAATGAATGACCCACGGCGGTCCGTCTTTTCCGTAGAGCGTCAGAACCGGCTGTACCAATTCGGTACGGTCTTGATCCACATAATGGGTAAGGTTTACGGCAAACAGCAGTTGCTTCGGTTTGCCGTTTTCGTCCATCAGCGTACGACTCAGGTTTTTTGAATAATAATCGATCGTTCCGTGGGTTCTCGGTCCGGCAGATTCTTCGGCCGGCATAAAAACGCCGGCAAGCCACCAGGTAAACAATGCCAGGGTGGCCAATCCCAGATAGGTTACCAGCGATCTCAGAGCAAAAATGCTCATCAGAAATGACTCTCGATAACGCCTTGCAAGGTGCCTTGGGCTTTCATAACGAGATCGCAGACTTCCCGTGCGGCGCCCGCTCCGCCGGGACTGGGCGTAACCCAGTGGGCATGCTGTCGAATGCTGAAGTGGGCGTCCGCTACCGCCACCGCCAGTCCGACTCGGCGCATGATCGGCAGATCCAGGAGATCGTCGCCGACATGGGCGATTTCATCGGGAGCCAGCGCCAGCTCATTGCGAAGATGCTCGAACGCGTCCAGTTTGTCTTGGTACCCCTGATAGACATGACGAATGCCGAGGCTCTCCATGCGCAGCGCCACCGACTGCGAACGCCGACCGGAAATCACTGCCGTCGCTACGCCCGTCCCCTGAAGCAACTTGATGCCATGACCGTCGCGGGCATGAAAGCTTTTGTATTCCTGGCCTTGCTGGTCGAAAAAAAGCCGGCCGTCGGTCAGAACGCCGTCCACATCGAAAATGACCAGGCGGATGCCGGCCGCGCGAGCCAGCACGTCTTGAGGCGCATGCTCGGGCATCAAACCACCCCGGCTCTCAGCAAATCGTGCATATTGAGTGCGCCGATCAGCCTGTTCTCCTCGTCGACGACCAAGAGAGCGCTGATCCGCTTTTCCTCCATGATGCGTACCGATTCCGCGGCTAACAGTTCGGCCGAAACTTTGGTGCAATATTGTGTCATGGCTTCATTGATCGGCGTGGTGTGAATATCGCCGGCCTTTTCGAACAATCGCCGGAGGTCGCCGTCGGTAAAAATTCCGAGCACTCGATAGTCGCTATCGACGATAGCGGTCATTCCGAGCTTTTTCGCCGTCATTTCCAGAACCGCGTCGCGTACCAGGGCCGTTTCCGGCACCGCCGGAATTTCCGGGCCGGTGTGCATGACGTCCTGCACCCGGGTTAACAGTCGCCGTCCGAGACTCCCTCCCGGATGCGCGAATGCAAAATCCTCCCGGGTGAATCCTCGCGCTTCCAACAATGCGACGGCCAAAGCATCTCCCATCGCCAGCGTCGCGGTCGTGCTCGATGTGGGGGCCAGACCGAGCGGGCAGGCTTCTTCCTTTACGGATGTGTCGATATGCACCAGCGATTGCCTGGCCAGCGTGGATTTGGGGTTGCCCGTCATGCCGATCAAAGGAACGTCGAGTCGTTTGATCAGGTGCAAGATGGCCAAAATCTCGGGGGTTTCCCCCGAATTCGACAAGGCCAGAACGACATCGTGCGCCGTGATCATGCCGAAATCGCCATGGCTGGCTTCTCCGGGGTGCACGAAGAAGGCAGGCGTACCGGTACTCGCCAAAGTGGCGGCGATCTTGCCGCCGATGTGGCCGGATTTTCCCATTCCGGTCACCGCGATCCGGCCCTTGCAGGCCAGTATGAGTTTGCAGGCCGCCGCGAAATGACCGTCGATGCGCCCCATCAAGGCGGCTACCGCCTCGGCCTCGGTCCGTACGACCTTGAGTCCGGCCCGGCACAGGCTGTCTTCATCGTAGGTCGTGGCGAGTGTGGTGCGCTGTAAGCTCGACGTCATGCGTGTGAACTGCTCAAAATGAAGCAATTATGCCATGAATATTGCATACCGATTTCGGGTTTTCCAAGAGCCTGGATATTCGCGATGGGAATGGAGGCATTTGGTGCCGCAAAAGCGGTCACTCCCGGGTGACAAACGCGAGCTTGGTAATGCCTGCCTTGTGAGCGACGGCCATGGCTTCCGCGACCCGACCGTAGGGAACGGCGGTGTCGGCCTGGAACTGCACGATCAGTTCCGGATCGGCCTGTTGCAGATCGCGCAGAAGCTGCTCCATGGCTTCCAGCGGTTGCGGCTGATCGTTCAAGGTGATCTGACCCTGGGCGTCGATGGCGATGGTGGCGAGGTGCTTGTCGGGGGCGGGGTCGGTTTTTTCGGTCTTCGGCAAATCGACTTTCACCGCCTGGGTCAGCAGCGGTGCGGTGACGATGAACACGACCAGCAATACCAGCATGACGTCGACCAGCGGCGTCACGTTGATTTCGCTCATGGCCTCCCGATCGGAAGACGAATCGGTTTTGAATCCCATGGTTACTCGCTCCCGTCGGCTTTAAGGCCTGTCTTCACGGCGAGATTAAGGAAATCGGTGGCAAAATATTCGAGGTCCGCTTCGCATAGCTTGATGCGTCTCAAAAAGAAATTGTAAGCCAATACCGCCGGAATGGCCGCTGCGATGCCGATCGCCGTGGCGACCAGTGCTTCGCCGATCGGGCCGGCGACCACATCCAGGCTGGCCGATTTGGCCTCGCCGATGTCCTGCAAAGCGTGCATGATGCCCCATACCGTGCCGAACAGCCCGACGAAGGGCGACGTGCTGCCGATGCTGGCCAACATGGACAGCCCTTGTTCCAGATCCTTGCGTTCTCGGCTGATCTGTTGGCGCAGGGACCGTTCCAGAATCGACTCGATGTCGCCGCTCCACTCGAGCATGCGCGAGGTTTTGCTGCGCATGTCCTTGAGAACGCCGAATCCTGCTCCTGCGATGCGGCCCAAGGCACTCGCCGAATGTTCCAGACCCGAGGCAGTGGCGAGATCCGGCGCCGCCCAGAAGTCTTTGCTGTAGCCGCGATTTCGCTGGCCGATATTCCAGAGCGTCCAGCTCTTGAAAAAGATGATGCTCCAAGTAATGACGGAAAATCCGATCAGCACCCCTAAGGTGATCTGAACGATATCGGTAGAAGAGATCTGAATCATGCGATAGCCTTTTTCATCGTTTTAGTTTGTATTCAATCGGGACGATAACCCAACTGACCACGGCCCGGTCGCCCCTGCGCGCGGGGATAAAGCGCCAGTTCTTGACCTGATCCACGGTCGCGTCGTCCAGAATCTCGTGGCCGCTGCTGCCTTCGATTTTGATCTCGCCCGCCGAGCCGTTCGGCATGACTTGAACGCGCAAGGTGACCTTGCCTTCCCAGCGTCTTTCCAACGCGACACGTGGGTAACGCGTCGGCGGATTGTTCAGGCCCGGCGCCTTGTAAGAGGCTTCGACGAATGGCGCAGGGGCTGGTGCGGCCGGCTTGCCCTGGGTCGACGCGGTCGGGACAGTGGCCGGCGCGCTGGGCGTCGGAGTTTCAGAGGGCTCGGGTGCCGGTGTCGGCCGAGCCACCGGTTTAGGCTTGGGCTTGGGTTTAGGTTTGTCCGGTTTTTTCGGTGCGGGTTTTTCCGGTTTGGGCTCGGGTTTGGGCGGCGGCTGTTGTACCTGCGGTTGGGGCGGCTCGGGACTGGCTTCGGGCTGTGCCGCGACAAGCGAGACTTCCAGCAGTTGCGGTGGAGTTTCCGCCGGTTCCCGGTCTACCGGGGCGGCGAGCCAGGCGGCCCAAACCGCGGCATGCAGTGCCGCTGCGGCAGCGATCGAGAAAGCGGTCTCCAGCCACGAGCGACATCCTTGCTTGGTGTCGGCGGACATCGAAGTCATATACAGATGTGCGAGTGATGGTTCGGTAGAAATTGGAGGGTACAACTCAAATTGAGAATAATAACGAGAATTTTTACTGTGTAAGCATTTTACATACGGATTTTAATCCCAAACGTCTAAATACCGGTGCTATGACCATCTATTCTTAGCAAATATCGGTCCATATCAAGTTGAGTGGAGCGCTGCTCGCCAAATCTAGGCTGTCGGTACAAATGAGCTCATCGCGCATGTCCGATTGTGTGATATGACGCAATCCGGATATCCCATCTTGGGTTTCACGGAGACTCCGTTCCTGGACAGCATCGTGTTGTGGCGGCGTATTTTATAGATCGTTGAAAATAAATGCTAAATGAAAATTGCTCATGTTCGTTTCCGGTGGGGAAGAGCGATTTGGCGGAAAGCGATATCGGTATTTGACACATCGAGGTGTGGCATATCACGCAGTTCTTGCCTGTTGGCAGCGTGCATGGCCGCTGTGGACCGGATGGTTGCTGACGAAAAGGAGTGGCACGAATTTTCCTATTAAAAGGCTCGGTCTTAATAAAAGAAAAAATAAATATGAAGATGCAGGAGGATGTATTGATATCGCCATTTCGTGTTGGGATGGCGGTTTTCAGTCTGAATTTATTGTTTTCCGGATTCGCTGTCGCCGATCATACCGAAGAACATCGTTTGCAGACGATCGAAGTGACGGCCCCCGAAGAAACCGGGGAATCGCTGACAACGCCCAGCGCGGAAACGGCCAAGTACAAGCTTTCCCAGGTTCCGGGCGCAACCACCTTCATCCATTCCGAAGAGTACCGCAGCCGCCCGACGCCGGGTGGCGTGGCCGATGTCCTGAGTTATTCGCCGGGTGTTTTTTCTCAAAGCCGATACGGCAATTCCGAAACCCGTATTCTGGTGCGCGGCGCCGGAACTTCGCTGACTTTCGGTTCGGCGGGGCTGCGCTATCTGCGCGACGGCCTGCCGCTCACCGGAACCGACGGCTTTACCAATCCGGAGCTTCTGGAGCCGATGAACGCGCTTTACACCGAGGTTTATCGCGGCTCCAACGCCCTGCAATACGGTTCGGCCTTCTTGGGCGGTGCGGTGAACTTCGTCTCGCGCAACGGCCGCAATACGCCGGGCATTCATACGACCTTCGTCACCGGTTCGCACGATTACTACCGTCCCCAACTGATGGTCGGCGGCGTGCTGAACGAGGATCTGGATTATTTCGTTTCTTATACCGGGACCTACAACAATAGTTTCCGGGACCATAGCGAAGAGGATATTTCCAGGGGCTACGCCAATTTCGGTTACCGCTGGAACGAGGATCAGGAAACCCGCGTGCATCTGTTCGCCAGCAAGAACCAGCTGCAGCTGCCGGGGTCTCTTTCGTTCGAGCAGTATTATGATGACCCTTACCAAGCCCAGAATGGTCTATCGCCGGGATCGTTCTTCAATAAATTCGAAACCCTCGACGTTCAACGTAACCTCGAGACGCTGCGCGGCGATGTCCGGCATACCATCAAGTTCACGCCAGATGACGTGCTGACGGTGGGGGCTTGGTACGAAAATCGTCGGCTGTGGCACCCCTTATCGCCTTTTAATTCTTTCAACCGAAACTCGCCTTGCCGGGGAACGCCGGATTCGGAGGGCATCGTGACGATCAATAATCCCGCGTGCGGCGGTCTTCTGATCGACTACGGCAATTTGGCGGGCTCGTTCAACCGCAACCGGCAGCAGGACGCCGGCCTCAGTTGGCGTTTCACTCACGACGGATCGCTGTTCGGTTCGCGTAACAGCTTCGTGCTGGGCGGCTTCTTCGGCTGGGGCAAGTCCTACGGCACGGTGGACAACACCCTGCCGGGCGCGGAGATCGGCACCAAGCTGAATAACGCCAAGAGCGAGGCCTTCAACATCGAAATCTTCGGGGAAGATCGTTTCGCATTGACCTCCAGCCTGGATCTCGTGGTGGGCGGTCAATTCATTCATGCCAAGCGGCGCAGCCTGACCGATTTCTTCGTGCCCACGTCACAGATCGGCAACGCCTTCGAGACGGATGCGTCTCGCTGGTACACCGCCTTCAGTCCCAAGGTCGGGCTGCTTTGGCAGGCGACCGAGAAGCAACAGTTCTTCGCCAATTTCAGCCGCAGTTACGAGCCGCCGACCAATACCCAATTGGCGTTCCGGGATCCGCGGTTGAATCAGACAAGCAGCGAATCTGCTCTTGATGCGCAGGAGGGGACGACGATCGAAGTGGGGACCCGCGGCGAGGCAGGCGTCTTCAATTGGGACCTCGCCGTCTACCACTCTTGGATCAACAACGAGATTCTCTCCACGCTGCTGCCCGGTCAGACTCAGACGAGCACCAATAATGCCGACAAGACCACACATACGGGCGTCGAAGTCGGTACGGGCGCTCTCATTCCTTTGGATTTGATGGGGGATGATCTGCTGCGCGTGCGATTGACCTATACCTACCAGCGATTCCTGTACGACAACGATTCCGCCTACGGCGACAATTACATTCCGGGGGCGCCCAATCATTTCGGCGGCGCGGAAGCCGTGTACGAACATCCCTCCGGTTTCTACATCGGCCCGAATATCCGCATGACCAGCAATTATTACGTGGACTACGCCAACACCCTCAAGGCGCCTGCTTATACCTTGTTTGGCGCCCGTGCCGGCTATAAGAATACGTTCAATAAACTCGGCTATCACGTGTTTGTCGAAGGACGTAACCTCACGGACGAAAAATGGGTCGCCAGCACGAGCGTGGCTGATAGGGCAACTCGGAGCGGGACCGCTATCCTGAATCCCGGTTTCGACCGCACGATCTTCGGGGGCATCTCGATAGATTACTGATTGCTTGGCAACCAGCGGCGGAGGAGGCCCTGCTTCTCGCCCGCCGTTTTTCCACCCGAGGTCCCTCCAGGGCGCCTAGCCCGACATGGATTTCTCGGTTATTTTCCGTTTGAGGTTGTGTTAACCCGGAAAAGGTGAAGATTGATGAATGTGTTTTGCAGATTGGTCGGCTTGCCGGCGTTGGCCCTGGTCAGCCAATTCGTCTGGGCCGGGCACGGGAGCGCCCCGTCCTCCTCTCAACCCGCTTATTGCAAGGATTCGGCGGCCGCTCCGACACCAAAATGCGCGCGGACGCCCAGCGTGGTATTCGATGCCGACGGTCGGTTATGGCTTTCATGGGTCCAGCAAGGGCGAATCTATGTTCAGTCCTCGAAGGATGGCGGCAAGACCTTGAGCAAGCCGGTGGCGGTCAATCGCGAGCCGGAAAACGTTTTGGCTCACGGCGAGAGCCGACCTAAGATCGCGATCGGCCCAAAAGGCGAGATTTATCTCACCTGGACGCAAGGTTTGGAAAAACGTTTCAGCAGCTATATCCGCTTCGCCCGCTCCGTGGATGGCGGCAAGACGTTCTCCAAGCCGGTCACGGTTAACGACAACCTGGACATCATCGGCCATTCTTTCGACAGTCTGGCGATCAGCCGCGACGGCAAGATCTTCATTGCCTGGCTGGACGCGAGGGATGTCGAAGCCGCGAAGGCCAAGAACCAGCCGTATAACGGTTCTTCTCTCTATTACACCTGGTCCGACGACGGCGGCAAGAGCTTTAAGCCGAATGTCAAGGCGGCCGATTACACCTGTCAGTGCTGCCGGCTGCAGGCCGCCATCGACATCGACGGCTTGCCGCTCATCGTCTGGCGCAACGTCTATCCCGAGAATATCCGCGACCATGCGCTGCTCAAATTCGCCGATTGGGACAAGCCGGGCCGGCCGGTTCGGGTGACGCATGAAAACTGGCACATAGAAGGTTGTCCCCACCACGGGCCAGGGCTGTCGATCGCCAGGGATGGACGCTATCACTTGACCTGGTATAGCGCCGCGCCCGACGCGACGGGTTTGTTTTATGCCTATTCCGACGATGTCGGCTCGCACTTTACCCAACCGATCAAGTTCGGGAATCCGGCGGCCATGCCGGCCCATCCGCACGTCTTGAGCGTGGGGCGGCGGGTGGATTTGGTTTGGCTGGAGTTCGACGGCAAGAACAATCAGCTCAAGACCATGCGCTCGACCGACGGCGGAGCGAATTGGACCGAACCGCGCGTTCTGGCCGAAACCGAAAGCGGGGCTGACAACCCCTTCCTGCACGCCAACGGCGACCGGGTTTATGTTTCCTGGGCTACGGAAAAGGACGGGCTCAAGGTGATTGCGCTCGATGGGGCCGGCCGCTAAAACATTTTCATACCTGCTGTACGGGTACTCGCGAGTGCGGTTGGGCCAATGGGGTCGTCGGCAAAGGATTGCCGACCTACAAATGCTCTACCCATCATCTACGAATCTTTTGATGCGTCATGGCAACCGGGATTTCGTAGGATGGGTTAGGCGCACGCCGATATAAGTTGGCCGTCGATTAATGCGCTGCGAGTGCGCCGTAACCCATCAAAGCGACGTGCCAAGGGAGTCCTCGTCGAACCTCAATCCAGATAGCGCCGCTTGCCCCATTGGGCGAGGCGCATCAATCGCACCAGAGCCCACCCTGCCAAGATGCGGACAAAGCGGAGAAGGTCCGCCGACTGGCGCAAAAAAGCGCTCCAGGCGCGTTCCAGCTTAGGCCGAAGTGTCGAAAGATCGATCTCCCTATCCGCGATCGAACCGCGCCGGTGCAGCCAGTGCAATAGGCCGGTTACATAAAGCACGAGCGGCATCAGGCCGACACAGAACCAGACGAAGCGGCCCGTCGCGCCGAAAGCCTCGCCGGTGTGCCAGGGCCATATTCGGCTGATGAAAGTCTGCCCGCCGGTGAAAGTGCTGGGGTTGCGCGCCTCGCGAATCTGCCCGCTCCAGCGGTCGACCCAGACCAGGGTGGCCGGGTGCTTGATGTTCGCGTCTCCAGGGCGGCGCAAATTGATGCGGTAGGTGCCGTTTTCCCCGGCCGGCGTCGCGACGCGCTTCACCTCGGCGTGCGGAAACAGCCCCCGCGCGACCAAAACCGCTTCGGCCAGGCCGACGGGACGGCCATTGGGAGCGGCCGTACTCACGATTTCCGGACCCTCGTCGCCGTGGCCCATATCCGAGGCTCCCAGCATCGTTTCCAGCAGGCTCGGATAAGCCAGATGAAATCCGGTGAAAGCCAGCAACAGCAGGACAACGGCACTGGAGAGGCCGAGCGTGCGGTGCAGGTCGAAAGCGAGTCGTGCCAGGCCGGCGTCGTGCCGGATTGCGAAGCTTTGAAGGAGCCGGCTGAATCCCGGCCACCAGAGATAGAGACCGGTGCTCGCCGAAACGATCAGCAACAGCCCCAGGATGCCGACGGCGTTCCACCCGAACCGTCCGAAGTGCAGTTGGGTATGGAGATCATAAATCCAGGTTGCCGCCGTACGGCCCCAGAATCGGCTGGCTACGACTTCGGCCGTGTACGGGTTCACCGAGACCATGAGCGGCGCATAGAACTCGCCCAAAGTCTCGAAGGGTCTCTCGTGCCAGACGGTGATCATGCCGTTGCGGGAGCGCGGCATTTCCAGTACCCACGCGCCATATCGATCAGGATGCGCCTCCCGCACCGCCGCCATGATGCGGTCCAAGGGGAGGTATTCCCCTTTCGGCTCATCGACCGTCAGCCGAGGATTGAGAAGTTCGTCCAGTTCCTCGCGATAGACGCTGAGACTTCCGCTGAGCCCCAGCAGGACGAATAGAAAACCGCCGCCCAGCGCGAGATAAAGATGGATCTTGAGCCAGGCAGTTCGTGCGAAATTCACGGCGATGGCCGCTTGAGACGATAGAGGGCCGAGATATCCTCGTCGCCGTGGCCGTCCGCGATGAGCTTGGCGTAATCGGTCATGGCCATTTCGGTGACCGGGAGCTTGAGCCCCAGCTTGTCCGCCATGCCCTTGCAGATTTTCAGATCCTTTTGGTGCAGAGCGAGCTTGAAGCCGGGTTTGAAGATGCCCTGAGTCATGGTCGGTCCGCGCTTTTCCAGAAACCAGTTTCCGGCCGCGCCGCCGGAAACGACGTCGATGACCTTGCGCATGTCGAGTCCCAGCGCCGCTCCGAATGCCATGGCTTCGGTCACGGCCTCGTTGATGCCGGCCGCCATGGTCTGGTTCACCGCCTTGGCCGCCTGGCCGGCACCCACGTCGCCCATGTGAACGATCCGGCTGCCCATGGTTTCCAGTACCGGCAGAACTCGCTCCAAGGTCTCGAGCTTGCCGCCGGCCATGATTGCCAGGGTCCCGTTCTTCGCGCCTTCGACGCCGCCGGTCACCGGAGCGTCGAGAAAATCCGCGCCCTTGCTTTCAACCAGCCTGGCGGCTTCTCGCGCGGTATCGCTGCTCACAGTGGACATGTCGATCACCACTGTGTGCGGGCGCAGCGCCGGTAACATGCCGTGTATCACCTCCAGCACGTCGGCATCGGCCGAGACGCAAATTAGAGTCACGTCGACGTGCGAGGCGAGCAGGGCGGGCGAGACGGCGCACTGTACGCCCAGTTCTTGAGAAAGCGTTATCGCGCTGGCTTCGGTGCGGTTCCAGACGGAAGCCAAATAACGGCCCTTGGCCACGTTTCGCGCCATGTGAGTGCCCATCGCGCCGAGACCGATGAAGCCCGCCTTAATGTCCTTTTTGCCTTCGGTGTTCAATGCCGTTTACTCCTCGAGATAGGTGTAGCTTCGCAAGCCGGCGATCAATTCGCTCTCGAAGCGCTTGCGCTGTTCGGGGGGGATCCGCGCCTCGACCAGCTTCTTGCGATAGGCGCGTTCCAATTCTTCCGGGTCGATATGCACATAGCGCAGTAGGTCGTGGGCGCCGTCGCCCCGCATGGGCTGGATGAAACGGTAGCCGCCGGCTCCATCGAGTTCGACGTTGACCGAATGAGTATCGCCGAACAGATTGTGCATGTCCCCCAGAATTTCCTGGTAGGCGCCGACCAGGAAGATGCCGATGAGATAGGGTTCGCCCGGCTTGTGGGTATGCAGCGGCAGGGTGGCTTCGAGGCTCTGCCGATCGATGTAGGTATTGATCCGGCCGTCGGAATCGCAGGTCAGGTCTTGGATCACCGCGCGGCGCGTGGGTTCCTCGTGCAGGCGCTGCAGCGGCATGACCGGAAACACCTGTGCGATCGCCCAGGCGTCCGGCATGGACTGGAACAGCGAGAAATTGCAGAACACCTTGTCGGCAAGCCGCTCGTTGAGTTCGTCGATCAGCTCGCGATGGGCGCGGAGACGGATGTCGAGGCGCCTATGAACGGCATGGCAAATGGCTGCGTTGAGCCGTTCCGCATCGGCGAGTTCGGCCAGGCTCAATTTGCCCTGCACGTACATCGCTCGGGCTTCGGCGAGATCGAATTGCGCGTCGTGATACACGCCCAGCGGCGACTCCTGGGGCAGGGCGCGGAGCAGGTCGGCCAGGTCCTGCAAGGGTTTTGCCTTGATTTCGGCCGGAGGGCTTCCGTCTTCGGCCACCGATTCGATATCGATGATATTCGTGATCAGCACCGCATGATGCGCGCTCATCGCACGTCCGGATTCGGTGATCAGGTTAGGATGCGGCAAACCGTATTCGGCGCAGGCCTCCGAAAAGGCGCGCACGATGCTGTGGGCGTATTCGTCGATGCTGTAATTGATGGAGCAGTCGCTGACCGAATGGGTGCCTTCGTAATCGACGCCGAGTCCGCCGCCCACGTCGGCCCAGGCGAGATGGGCGCCGAGTTCCCGCAATTCCGCGTAATAGCGGCTGGCTTCCCGCAGCGCCGTCTTGACGTCGTTGATGTTCGCGACCTGCGAGCCCATGTGGAAATGCATCAGTTTGAGCCATTCGAGTCCGCCGGCTTCTCGCAATTTGACGATCAGCTTGAGGAGTTCGTTCGCATGCAGGCCGAACTTCGATTTTTCGCCGCCGCTGTTCTGCCATTTGCCGGCGCCGATGCTGGACAGTCTGATCCGGACGCCCAATTGCGGCGCAATCCCCAGATCTCGCGATTCGGAAAGCACCAGCTCCAGTTCGGACAGCTTTTCGATGACGATGAAGACGTTCAGTCCCAGGCTGAGTCCGATCAAGGCCAGGCGGATGTAGGATCGGTCCTTGTAGCCGTTGCAGATTACCGTGCCGGCATCGGATAAGGCCAGTATGGCCAGAAGTTCCGATTTGCTGCCGGCTTCCAAGCCGACTGACGTATGACCATTTTTTAAAATGCCCTCGACCACGCTCCGCTGCTGATTGACCTTGATCGGATAGACCGGTGTATAGCTGCCTCGATAATCGTGCTCGTGGCGAGCCTTTTCGAAGGCCTTGTGCAGTAGGCCCACGCGGTCGCGGAGGATATCGGTGAAGCGCACCAGGACCGGCAGCGACAAGCCTTCCTGGCGTACCGCCTGGGCGATTTCGAAGAGATCCACCGTGCCTTGCACCGGATTCTTGGTCGGACGGACGACCACGTGGCCTTCGTCGTTGATGCCGAAGTAGCCTTCTCCCCAGTGCTCGATGGCGTAGGTATCGACCGCCTGCTCTAGACTCCAACTCATTTCGGTGGCCAAGCTCTTTAAAAAAGGTTGAATTATGTGGAAAATCCTCCGATTTTTCCATTGCGAGGAACACCATGCTGAGCGACGAAAACTGGTTTACCGAGGTTTATCCGAAACACGGGAGCGCGCTCTCTTTGAAGGTGACTGATAAGCTCCACGAGGAGCAGACGCCGTTTCAGCGCATCGAGATCTACGAGACTGAATGGCTGGGCACGCTCATGGTCATCGACGGCTGCACGATGGTGTCCGATCGGGATAATTTTCTTTATCACGAGATGATGACCCATCCGGCGCTATACACCCATCCGAATCCGGAAACCGTCTGGATCATCGGCGGCGGCGACTGCGGGAGCCTCAAGGAAGTGCTCAAACACCCGGAGGTCAAGCGGGCGGTTCAAATCGAGATCGACGAGCGGGTGACCCGGCTTGCCGAGCGGTATTTTCCGGAGTTGTGCGAATCGAACGACGACCTGCGCGCCGAGCTGCTCTTCATCGACGGCATTCAGTGGGTAAAGGATGCGGCGGCCGACAGCGTCGATCTCATCATCGTGGACAGCACCGATCCGGTGGGGCCGGCCGAGGGCTTATTCAACGAGGCGTTCTACCGCGAGTGTTTCCGCTGTCTGCGCAAGGACGGGATTCTGGCTCAGCAGAGCGAATCGCCGCTGTTCCACATGCCGCTGATCGAGGCCATGCACAAGACCATGCGCCAGGCGGGATTTCCCGAAACGCGCACCTTGTTCTTTCCTCAGTTCATCTATCCATCTGGCTGGTGGAGCGGGACCCTGGCGGGAAAATCGGGTCTGACCCATTTCCGCGAGGCCGATGCCCGAAACAAACCGTTTGCAACGAGCTATTACAACGCCGAGATCCATAAGGCAGCTTTCGTCGCGCCGGAGTTCTTCAGGGCGGCGATGGCTTGAGCGGACGGCGGCCTGTGTTACGATTTGCGGAAAACGACGGGTTTGAGGAAAAGATCCCATGACTGAGAAAGAAATAAGCGAAGCGCTTTTCAACCTGCGCACCGAGATTGAACATCTGAATACCAGCGACCCGGAAGTGAGGGCTCGGCTGGAAACGCTGCTTGCCGATCTCGAGCGGCGGCTCGAGGCATCGGAAGACGAGCATCACCTGCATTTGGTGGATGACATGAAAGAAGCGATTTCGCAGTTCGAAGTCGAACATCCCCGCATTACCGGCATTCTCAACGACTTGATGGTTGCCTTGAGCAACCTGGGGATCTGATCCTCTTTGTTTATCGTACGGCCGTCCGGCGAAGGTCCAAGACCGTCGGTCCGGTAAGTAGGTCGGGAATCCTTTCCCGACGCAGTTGTCGGCAAAGGATTGCCGACCTACTTCTTCCCCATCGCAGACGGTCGTCCTAGGAGCACCAGGACGACCGTCTGCGATTGAAGGGGTGTGAGAAATGCAGGTCAAGGGCGAGCGTCAGACATTCCGCAAATAATCCGACCCTCCCAACTGCTTCATCTGTCTTAGTATCCATAACCGGCGATGCATCACATAAGCCGAAGGTTTGTCCGCACGTAAACGCACGGGGTTGGGCAGAACGGCGGCGAGCAGGGCGGCTTCGTTCGGGTTGAGTTTCGATGCCGATTTGGCGAAAAAGGCTTTCCCGGCGGCCGAAACGCCGTAAATTCCTTCGCCGAATTGGGCGATATTCAGGTAAACCTCCAGTATCCGCCGCTTCGGCCACATCAATTCAATCAACGCAGTGAAATAAGCCTCCAAGGCCTTGCGGAAGTAGTTTTGCCCCGGATAAAGAAACAGATTCTTGGCGACTTGCTGGGAAATCGTGCTGGCGCCCCGGACGTGCTTACCCTGCTGGTTATGCTTCCAGGCTTGGCCGATAGCGTTCAGATCGAAACCATAGTGCCGGTCGAACAACTGGTCTTCGGCGGCGATCACGGCGACTTTCGCATAAGGCGAAATGTGGTCCCAGGAAACCCAGTTATAGCGCGGCCGGAATCCCAGTTTTCCTTCGATAAGCGCCAGAAATTGCGCGCGCAGCATGAACGCGCTGGTCGGCGGAGGAAGCCAGCGAAGCAGGGCGACGGGGATAACGGTGAGGGCGACGAACGTCAGGATGAACTTGCGAAGAATGTTTCTCAGCGCCATTTCGCGTTTGCGGATTTTTATTAAGATTCCTTTGATGCGGCGCCCCGGACGGACTAATCGGCAGGGGCTCGAATGGGTTGTCAGATCCATTGCAGCCGCTTCAAAGTTGACTCACGCGTCATAGCTGGCCAGAATACGCCATTTTTCCGACCGATTTAAGTGGCGCTTCATCAAAACATGGCTGGCGGGAATGCGGGTGGCGAAGTTCTAGTTTCTATCAGAAACCTCACGTTCAGCCGCGGCAGCCGCAAGATCTTCGATGGCGTCAATCTGGACATCCCCAGAGGCAAGATTACCGCCATCATGGGGCCCAGCGGCACCGGCAAGACCACTCTCCTGAAACTGATCGGCGGTCAACTGCGGCCGGACAGCGGCACGATCACCGTGGACGGGCGCATAGTGCACGAGCTATCGCTCGGTCGTTTGTACGAGCTTCGCAAAAAAATAGGGATGCTCTTTCAGACCGGCGCTCTTCTGACCGATCTCAACGTATTCGAAAACGTCGCTTTTCCGCTCCGGGAGCATACCAAACTGCCCGAGTCCATGATCAGGACTCTGGTCTTGATGAAACTCCAAGCGGTAGGCTTAAGGGGCGCTCGCGACCTGATGCCGGCGCAGCTTTCCGGAGGCATGGCCAGGCGGGTGGCATTGGCGCGGGCTATTACGCTCGATCCCATGATGATCATGTATGACGAGCCGTTTACCGGACAGGACCCGATTTCCATGGGCGTGCTGGTGAAGCTGATACGCGACCTGAACCGGGAACTGGGACTCACCAGCATCGTCGTATCCCACGATGTCGAAGAAACCGCATCCATTGCCGATTACATCTATCTTATTTCCGAGGGCAAGGTAGTCGGCCAAGGCACGCCCGACGCGATCCGTCATTCGGAGTCGCCTTGGGTCCTACAGTTTATGGAAGGTTTGGCGGATGGTCCGGTGCCGTTTCATTATCCAGCGCCCGATTATGCGGCCGATTTACTCAATCCGCCTGCCTGAAATAGACCGTCATTTATTCGGAAAATCCCATGTTAGCCCCATTCCAGCAACTTGGACACGCGACCCTGGGCACGATGCAAAAGTTGGGTCGGGCCAATTTGTTCATCTGCCATGTCCTAACGGGGCTGCCTGAAATACTGAGGCGCATTCGCCTGCTGCTGGCGCAGGTTTATTCGGTGGGGGTGCTCACCATTCTGTTGGTAAGCGTTTCCGGCTTGTTTGTCGGCATGGTATTGGGGCTTCAGGGCTACAATGTACTTTCCGATTTCGGGGCGGAGCAGACCTTGGGCGTGATGGTGGCGGCCTCTTTGGTGCGGGAACTGGGGCCGGTGGTCACGGCCTTGTTGTTTGCGGGGCGAGCGGGTTCCGCTTTGACCGCGGAAATAGGCTTGATGAAGGCGACCGAACAACTTTCCGGAATGGAAATGATGGCGGTCGATCCGTTAAAACGCATTATCGCACCACGCTTTTTCGCCGGCTGTTTGTCGATGCCTCTGTTGGCCTCGCTGTTCAGCATGATCGGCGTCATGGGGGGATATTTCGTCGGCGTCGGGTTGCTCGGGGTGGACGAGGGTGCGTTCTGGTCTCAGATGAGAAGCAGAATCGATTTTTACGATGATATCGTTAATGGTCTCATCAAAAGCGCGGTATTCGGGGTCATCGTCACCTGGATTGCGGTGTTCGAAGGTTACGATGCCGTGCCCACTTCCGAAGGGGTCAGCCGGGCGACCACGCGCTCGGTCGTTTATTCGGCCTTCGCCGTGCTCGGGTGGGATTTCGTGCTGACAGCTTTAATGTTCGGGGGGGATTGATGCAGTCATCGAAAGCAATCGAGATCTGGGTTGGTTTGTTCGTTGCCGTTGGTTTGATCGCTTTGTTTTTCTTAGCTATGCAGGTCAGCAATCTCGCCGAACTGCGGAGCAACGATGACAGCTACAGGATCGTCGCGCGCTTCGAAAATATCGGCAGTCTGCGAGTTCGGGCTCCGGTATCGGTGGCCGGTGTCACGGTGGGACGGGTCAGCGCCATATCGTTCGACAATCAAACCTACGAAGCCGTGGTGGAGATGCGGATCGATCCGAAATACGACACGCTTCCGATCGACACCAGTGCCAGCATACTTACGGCCGGTCTGTTGGGCGAGCAATATATCGGTCTGTCGCCCGGCGGCGCGGAAGAGCACCTGGCCGACGGCGACGAAATCGAACTGACTCAATCGGCGATCGTGCTCGAGCAGGTCATCAGCCGTTTCCTGTTCAACAAAGCGGAAGGCGGCGGAGCGAGTGGCGGGGCTGCCACGTCCTCCGAGTAATACCGGAATTACGCGATGCTCGTTATGGCTGAATCCCCCGTCCCATTCGAATTTATCGATGAAGGTCAAGGCCGCTACAGGCTCGAGGGCGAGCTGAGCTTTTCGACCGTAGCGGATGTGCTGAAGAAGACTTTGGCCGTCTTCCGGGATGCGTCCAGGCTTTCGTTCGATTTGGGGGGGGTCTCCCGCGTCGACAGCGCCGGCGTCGCTCTTATGGTGGAGTGGATGCGGCAGGCGGCGCAAGCCCGGACAGAACTGCGTTATGTGCATCTTCCACAGCATGTCATGGCGATCGCTCGAGTCAGCGGTATCGAGCACTTGATTTCCGTCGACTCAACCGACGCGGTCGATCGATCGATCTCGGACTAGCAAAAACATATACAAACAATGGATAAGCTTCTTATTACCGGCGGCAAACCTCTTCATGGGGAGCTGCGCATTTCGGGGGCCAAGAACGCTGCATTGCCGATACTCGCGGGTGCATTGTTGTCGGAAACGCCCGTGATCATCGGCAACGTTCCGCATCTCCACGACATTACCACCACCATGGAATTGCTCGGGCGCATGGGAGTGCACCTGATGGTGGACGAAAAGCTCAATATCGAAGTGGATTCCGGACCGATCGAGAATTTTTTCGCGCCTTACGAGCTCGTGAAGACCATGCGGGCTTCCATTCTGGTCTTGGGGCCCTTGTTGGCGCGCTTCGGCCGTGCCGAGGTTTCGCTGCCCGGCGGTTGCGCCATCGGCAGCCGGCCGGTGAATCTGCACCTGCACGGTCTGGCCGCGATGGGAGCCGATATCAATGTGAAGAACGGCTATATTCACGCCAGCGCCAAGCGTCTCAAAGGTTGCCGCCTGGTTCTGGATCAGGTTACGGTTACCGGCACCGAGAATCTCATGATGGCGGCGGTGCTCGCGAAAGGGACGACCATCATCGAAAATGCCGCGCGCGAGCCCGAGGTGGTGGATTTGGCCAATTTCCTCAATCAGATGGGCGCGAAAGTTTACGGCGCGGGATCCGACATCATGGAAATCGAAGGTGTCGAATCCCTATCCGCCAACGGGCTGCACTACCGTATCCTGCCGGACCGCATCGAGACCGGCACGTATCTGGTGGCCGCCGCCATGACCGGCGGCCGGGTCAAATTGAAGAATACCCGCCCGGATTTGTTGGACGCGGTCTTGGCCAAGCTTCGCGAGGCCGGGGCGCTGATCACGTGTACCGATTCGACCATCGAACTCGACATGCAGGGCAATCGGCCGCAAGCGGTATCGCTGCGCACCGCGCCCTATCCGGCGTTTCCGACCGATATGCAGGCGCAATTCACGGCCATGAACACGGTTGCCGAGGGCGTCGGCGTGATCACCGAGACCGTGTTCGAAAATCGGTTCATGCATGTGCACGAAATGCAGCGCATGGGGGCCGACATCCAGCTGGAATCCAATACCGCCATCGTTCAGGGCAGGCCGAACCTGACGGCTGCACCGGTCATGGCCACCGATTTGAGGGCTTCGGCAAGCCTGGTGCTGGCCGGACTCGTGGCCGAAGGCCAGACCATCGTCGACCGGATTTATCATATCGATCGCGGATACGAGTGCATCGAAGAGAAGCTATCGCAGCTCGGCGCGGAGATACGCCGCATACCCAATTGAAACGCCCCGCATGCTCACTCTAGCCATATCGAAAGGACGTATCTACGAGGAGGCGCTCCCGCTGCTGGCGCAGGTCGGGATAGCTCCGACCGTGGATCCGGACAAGAGCCGTAAGCTGATCCTGCCGACCAATCGCGAGGATGTTCAGCTCCTGATTATCCGGGCTACCGACGTGCCCACCTACGTGGAATACGGAGCCGCCGATCTCGGAATCGCCGGCAAGGACGTATTGGTCGAGTACGATGCCCAAGGGCTGTACGAGCCGCTGGATCTGGGCATTGCCCGCTGCCGATTGATGACGGCGGCCATGAAGGATTCGGCGCCCGTGCCGAGAGGTCGATTGCGGGTGGCGACCAAATATGTGAAAACTACCCACCGTTATTTCGCCAGCCGCGGCATTCAGGCGGATATCATTAAGCTTTACGGTTCTATGGAACTGGCGCCTCTCGTAGGTTTGGCCCACTGCATCGTCGATCTCGTCGACACCGGAAACACGCTGAAGGCCAATGGACTCGAGCCGCGCGATCTGATCATGGACGTCAGCAGCCGGCTCATCGTCAACAAGGCCGCGATGAAGATGAAGCACCGCGAGGTCACGTCCTTCGTCGAAGAATTGAGGCAAGTCGTCAGCGAACGCAGCAAGCAAGCGGGGTAAGCACCATGTTGGATATCTCGATTACCCGTCTCGAAGCGGGGTCAGCGAATTTCGCGAAGGGTCTGGACGCGGTTTTGGCCTGGGACGAAGCCGAGGACGCGGCGATTCACGCGCGGGTGATGGACATCATCGCGCGTATCCGGAAGGAGGGCGATGCCGCGCTGATAGAACTCACCCGTCTTTATGACCGTTTCGACGCGGTGAACGCCTCGGGTCTCGAACTGTCGCGCGACGAGCTGAAAAAGGCGTGGGACGGTTTGCCCGCCGAATCGGCCGAGGCGTTGATGAAGGCCGGGGATCGCATCCGGCTGTACGCCGAGCGCCAGAAGATGGACTCCTGGCGCTATGCGGAACCCGACGGCACGGTGCTGGGACAGCAAGTGACGCCCTTGGACAAGGTCGGCGTCTATGTGCCCGGCGGAAAGGCGGCTTATCCGTCGTCGGTATTGATGAACGCCATTCCGGCGAAGGTGGCCGGCGTGCCGGAGATCGTCATGGTGGTTCCGACTCCGGGCGGCGAGACCAATCCCCTGGTTCTCGCGGCCGCTTATCTTGCCGGCATAGACCGCGTATTTCGGATCGGCGGCGCGCAGGCGGTGGCGGCGCTGGCTTACGGCACCGCCACGGTGCCGCGCGTCGACAAGATCGTCGGCCCCGGCAATATCTACGTGGCTACCGCGAAAAAGCTGGTGTTCGGCCAGGTGGGCATCGATATGGTGGCGGGCCCGTCGGAAATTCTCGTCATCAGCGACGGCGGCACCGACCCGGACTGGATTGCCATGGACCTTTTTTCGCAGGCCGAGCACGACGAGGATGCCCAGGCGATACTGGTCAGTCCGAACCGCGCTCATCTGGATGCGGTGGAAGCGAGCATACGCCGTCTGTTGCCGACCATGGAGCGGGCCGAAGTCATCCGGACCTCGCTGTCCCGCCGCGGCGCTCTGATCGAAGTCCGGGATCTGGACGAGGCGGCGGAGGTGGCGAATCGCATCGCGCCCGAGCACCTTGAGCTTTCCGTGGAAGATCCGGAAAGTTTGGCTACCAAAATCCGCAATGCCGGCGCCATTTTCATGGGCCGCTATACGGCGGAAGCCTTGGGCGACTACTGCGCCGGTCCCAATCACGTGCTGCCCACCTCGGGGACGGCTAGATTTTCGTCGCCTTTGGGCGTTTACGATTTCCAAAAGCGGTCCAGCCTGATCTTCTGCTCACGGCAAGGCGCCGACCAATTGGCGAGGACCGCGTCCGTGCTGGCACGAGGCGAGGGACTGACGGCTCATGCGCGCTCCGCCGAATACCGGATCGTAGAACGCTCATGAGCGATCTCGCGAGCAAGGTCTGTTCCTTGCTGAGACCGGAAATACTGGCTTTGTCGGCCTATCACGTTCCGGATTCTTCGGGTTACGTCAAATTGGATGCCATGGAAAATCCTTATTCGTGGCCGGATGACATGGTCGAGGAATGGCTGGCCCGGCTCCGCGAAGCTCAGCCGAATCGCTATCCCGATCCCTCGTGCAACCGGCTCAAAGCCAAGTTGCGCGAAGCTTACGGGGTGCCCGAGGAAGCCGATCTCCTGATGGGGAACGGTTCCGACGAAATCATTCAGATCATTCTCATGGCACTGCAAGGACGCGACGCGACGGTTTTGGCGCCCGAGCCGACTTTCGTCATGTACCGGCAGATCGCGTCCTGCTTGGGGCTCAAGTTTGTAGGCGTACCCTTGCGGGAAGCGGACTTTGCTCTGGACATGGACGCGATGCGGGAGGCGATCGAGACGCATCGACCTGCCGTGATCTTTCTGGCCTACCCCAACAACCCGACCGGCAATTTGTTCCATACCGACGATGTCGCAGAAATCCTGCAAATAGCTCCGGGATTGGTGGTCTTGGACGAAGCCTACACGGCCTATGCGGGGCGCAGCTTCATGCCTCGACTCGCGGAATTCGATAGGCTCCTCGTCATGCGCACACTGTCCAAATTGGGGCTGGCGGGGCTGCGCTTGGGTTTCTTGGCCGGCGCCAAGGCCTGGATAGACGAATTCGACAAGATTCGGCTGCCATACAATGTCAACGTATTGACCCAAATCAGCACCGAATTCGCCATCGAGAAGCGGAGTGTGCTAGAGGCTCAGGTGGGGCTCATTTTGCAGGATCGGCAGTACTTATACGAAGAACTTGGCCGGCTTTCCGGTGTCCAGGTCTATCAGAGCGACGCTAATTTCATCTTGTTCAGGCTGTTGCGGCACGATGCCAATCAAGTGTTTCGGAAGCTGAAAGATTCGGGTGTCTTGATCAAGAATCTGCACCCTTCCGGCGGCCGGCTGGTGGGGTGTTTGCGTGTAACCATCGGAATGCCGGAGGAAAATCGCAAATTCCTTAAGGCGCTTGCGAACGTTCTGGCTTCGTAGGGCATATATCCTGTGCTATTGCTTTCTGAGCCTTTCTCAAACAAAATCCTCCCCCCTGGAGAAACGCATTGTCAACTATAACGATTCAACGATATGGAACTGGCGGGTTCCGGAATTAGAACCAAATACAATTGAAAACGATAAGACCTAGCTTAGAGGGGTACTCGGGAGATGTTGGCATGACTACTGAAGGCGTGGATATCGACAAACGCCGTTTTTTAACCCAGGCGGCGGTGGTTATCGGCGCCATAGGCACCGGCGCCGCAACGGCGCCGTTCATCTCGTCCATGAAGCCCAGCGCCAAGGCGGAAGCCTTGGGGGCTCCGGTGGAAGTCGACATCAGCAAGATCGAGCCGGGACAATTGATTCGCGTCTTGTGGCGGGGCAAGCCGGTTTGGATATTAAACAGAACCCCCAACAGCTTGGCGATCCTGCCGACGCTCGACGATCAGTTGCGTGATCCCCGGTCGAAAGAGTCGGAACAGCCGAAAGCGATGACTAACGAGTTTCGGTCCATCAAGCCCGAGATTTTTGTCGCTGTCGGCATCTGCACCCACCTCGGATGTTCTCCCGTCTATCGTCCCGAAGTTGCACCCGCCGACTTGGGGCCGGACTGGAAGGGCGGATTTTTCTGCCCCTGCCACGGCTCTCGCTTTGATTTGGCGGGGCGCGTGTACAAGGCGGTTCCGGCACCGACCAATCTGGTAATTCCGCCTTATCACTTTGTAGGCGATACGCGCATCGTAATCGGTATGAGCGGCGGCGAGGAGTAGGCGAGATGGCTTCGGAAAAAGCAAAAGCTCTTTTGAATTGGTTGGACGAGCGGTTTCCGGTCACGAAGCTCTGGACAAGCCAGCTCACTGAATACTACGTTCCGAAGAATTTCAATTTCCTGTATTTCTTCGGTTCCCTGGCGATACTCGTACTCGTCAATCAGATCCTGACCGGGATTTTTCTGACGATGCACTACAAGCCCTCGGCCGAACTCGCGTTCGATTCGGTCGAATACATCATGCGCGATGTCGATTACGGCTGGCTGCTCCGGTACATGCACTCGACGGGCGCGTCGATGTTTTTCATCGTCATCTACGTTCACATGTTCCGGGCGATCTTCTACGGCTCTTTCAAGAAGCCTCGGGAACTGATCTGGCTGTTCGGCATGACGCTTTTCCTGCTCCTCATGGCGGAAGCCTTCATGGGCTATCTGCTGCCTTGGGGGCAAATGTCCTACTGGGGAGCGCAGGTCATCATCTCGCTGTTCGGTGCGATTCCGGTCATCGGCGAAGACCTCGCGATATGGGTCCGGGGCGATTACGTGGTCGCCGATGCGACCTTGAACCGGTTTTTCGCGCTCCACGTCGTCGGGATTCCCCTGGCCATCCTGATTCTGGTGGTGTTTCACCTGGTCGCCCTGCGGACCACGGGTTCCAGCAATCCGGACGGCATCGAGATCAAGAAACAGAAGGCCGAAAACGGCGTTCCGATCGACGGCATACCGTTCCATCCGTATTACACCGTCAAGGATCTGTACGCCGCGGTCATTTTCCTGATCGTCTGTTCGATCGTCATCTTCTACATGCCGGAAGTGGGCGGGTATTTCCTGGAGCATCCGAACTTCGAACCGGCAAATCCGGCGGCGACGCCCGAGCATATTCAGCCGGTATGGTACTTCACGCCGTTTTACTCGGTGTTACGCGCGATTCCGAATAAGCTGGGCGGCGTCATGGCGATGGGGGCATCGATCGTTCTGCTGTTCTTGCTGCCGTGGCTGGATCGCTCGCCGGTGAAATCGATCCGCTACCGAGGGGGGATTTTTAAAATCGCGCTGGCGTTGTTCGTGGTGAGTTTTTTCGGACTCGGCATACTCGGAACCAAGCCCGTCACGCCGACTGCAACGGCTTTTGCTCGGCTGTTCACGATCATTTATTTCGCTTTCCTGCTTTTGATGCCGTTTTATCCGAGTTTTGAAAAAACCAAACCGGTACCCGAACGCTTGGCCGAACCCGTCATTCCGCTAAGCAAGCGCGAGGGCAAGCATTGGCGGATGGTCGAACGCGGCGTGGAGGCAGTCCGGACCAGTGCGTTCTATCGGAATGTGAAAGCGCGGTTAGAGGCTGTTGGAGCCCATCCCTATTATCAAAACGTAAAAGAACGGCTATCGGCGGTAACCGGATGGCTGAAAACTTACGGAAGCAAATAAGAATGAAAACGGCATTCGGCATAGCACTGTTGTTATTTTCTTTTGCTGCGTCTGCGGTAGATCCGGTAAAGCCACTCTTGGACGCCGATGTGGATATTTTCGATACCGATTCGGTTCGGAGAGGAGCCGGCTTCTTCGCCAACTACTGCATGGGTTGCCATTCCGCGAAGCAGATTCGCTACTCGCGGATCGCCAAGGACCTGGAGCTCAGCGAGGACACCATGCGACGCGAGTTCATGTTCGGCAACGTCAAAATTCACGACTATCTCGAGACCGCAATGAGTAAGGAGGATGGGGAAAACGCCTTCGGCGTGGCGCCGCCCGATCTTTCTCTCGTCGTGCGGGCCAAGGGCGGGGATTGGGTCTATAGCTATCTCAAAGGCTTTTATACCGATCCCAAGCGGCCGTTCGGGGTAAACAATCTGGTTTCTCCAGACGTAGCGATGCCCAATGTCTTATGGGAGCTGCAAGGCACCCAAGAGCCTGTGATCAAGAAGATCAATGGCGCAGATGCGGTCATCGACGTTCGGCTGGTCAAGAAAGGCGAGATGCCGCCTAAGGAATTCGACCAAGCCCTGACGGACATCGTCAACTTTCTTGCATATGTGTCGGAGCCTTCCAAGCTCCAACGTCTTCCGCTCGGAAAATACGTCATCTTATTCCTAGTGGTGCTGGCGGTAATCATGTACCGATTGAAGAAAGAATATTGGAAGAATATTCATTGAGGTTTAATGGTAAAATGAGCGGCCGGCCGGTTGGAAACCGATGATGTTCGTAGGCGCTCGCAGCGAACGACTTTTCCCGGCGGAGGCCGGTGCGCCAACCGTTAATTTTTTCCAACCGGAACCTTTTAGTCTTTCTTGAGGTGTTCAGCGTGGCAACCACTGCCAGTCGCAAATCGGTAATGACGCTTTTTTGTTCCCCGACCTGCGCCTATAGCCACAGAACACGGATTGTTTTATTCGAAAAAGGAATTGCGGCGGATATCGAATATGTCGATGCCAATCAGCCGCCGGAAGAATTGCTTGCGCTGAATCCCCACGGGAACACCCCGACGATGGTGGACCGCGATCTGGTGCTGTACGAGTCCCGGATCATCATGGAATACTTGGACGAACGTTTTCCTCATCCGCCGTTGCACCCCATGGACCCCGTATCGAGAGCGCGGGCTCGCATGTTGGTCCATCGTATCGACCAGGATTGGTACCGATTGCTGGACGAAATCGAAAGTTCGGAGGATAAAAAGGACACCAAAGCGAAGAAACTGCTGCGGGACAGTCTTATTGCCGCGGCTCCGGCATTCGCTTCCAAGCCTTATTTTCTCAGTGACGAATTTTCTTTGGTAGACTGTACGCTCGCTCCGCTGCTTTGGCGCTTGCCCACGTTGGGCATAGATCTGCCGAAACAGGCGGAGGCGATTACGGCCTATGCTCGACACTTGTTTGAGCGCGATGCGTTTCAAGCCAGTTTAAGTGAACAAGAGCGGGATTTAACCTCTTTTGCCGAGCCGCTGAGTGCCTGATGACTTCGCTCAAGCCGTATTTGATACGAGCGATATACGACTGGATAGTCGATAACCAATTCACGCCCTATCTGCTCGTCGATGCCGAGGCGCAGGGTGTCGTCGTGCCCAGGCAGTACGTTCAAGACGGAAAGATCGTGCTGAATTTGCGGCCGCAAGCCGTGCACGGCTTGTCTCTGGGTAATCAAGAGGTCGAGTTCGGTGCCCGATTCGGCGGAACGCCGATGCAAATAACCGTCCCGATGCGCGCAGTTCTGGCTATATATGCGCAAGAAAACGGAAAAGGAATGATTTTCGACGATGAGGGAGATGACGACACGCCTCCACCCGCCGATTCCGCGCCTCAGACACCTAGCACGAAGAAAAAGCCGGTGCTCAAGGTCGTCAAGTAACTCACTTGTAGGTCGGCAATCCTTTGCCGACAAACGTGTGCGCTACGACTTGTCCGGCACGTAAAACTTCGTGACTTTGCCCGATTGACCCGCCTCCCGATCGAGGGGAATGATCTTGGCGGTCCCGCGGCGTTCCACCTGATCGATGCGAATGATTTCATGCATCGGAATGAATGAGCGCCGGACATTGGCAAATTCCGTCTTTAGCTTCTCTTCATAAGGATCTACGACCACGGATGTGGTCTCGCCGAAAATAAAATCCTCAATCACCACGAATCCGAACATCTCGCCCTGGAAAACCCGCTTGGCATACATTTCGTAAACCTGGTTCTGATTGATAAAGACGACCTTGTAAATCAGATTATCCGACATGATAGTTAGCTAGGTATTGGGGAGGTGGTTCGGGGCGGACGGGACGTGGGGCTTATTATAAGGCAATTAGCGCACTCGACGTACGTTGCTGTCAGCCTCAAGCATTTCGCGCGGCCGGCTGACTGTATGTTAGTTGCCATCGATTTCGTGGTTTCGCGAGGAGTCTTCATGGTAAGTGTGAAACGGGTCTACGAGATGCCGGCTGCTGGCGATGGAGAACGCTTCCTGGTCGAGCGGCTCTGGCCGAGAGGAATCAAAAAAGAGGCGTTGGCGATGACGGCCTGGATCAAAGAGGCGGCACCGAGCGGCGATCTGCGGCGCTGGTTCGGCCATGACCCTTCAAAATGGGACGAATTCAGGCGGCGTTATTTTACCGAACTGGACCGAAACCCCGAGGTGCTCCGGCCGCTCCTGGAGGCTGCCGCTCGCGGAAGGATCACCTTGCTCTACAGCGCTCGCGACACCGAGCACAACAGTGCGGTGGCTTTGGCGGAGTATCTTTTGAAGCGCTTATCCTCGCCTTTGGCTTAAGGTATCGTACATTGGAGCGACTGATTTATGGACCCTATCCATTTCGATTCCCGCGTTTTGTTCAGCTATGCCTTCCGCGCCTTTTTCCTGCTGGTGGGTGTTTACGCCGTTCTGGCTATCTCGGCTTGGGGGCTTCACCTTAGCGGAGTCCTGGCCTGGCCGGATGCATTGCCCGCCGCGGTTCGGCACGGGCATGAAATGATCTTCGGGTTCGCCGGAGCAGCGATTGCGGGGTTTTTATTGACGGCCGTCGCTACCTGGACCGGCCGGCCTCCGGTTGCGGGAACGCCACTGATGATACTGTGTGTGCTTTGGGGCGCGGCCCGGATAGGCGCTTTCCTTCCAAGTCTTTTCGGCAGCAGTTTATGGGCTTCGGCCAGTGTCCTGTTTTGGGGAGGAATGCTGGCGCTCGTTTCCCGCGAGGTCATCGCGGTCCGGAATACCCGAAACTATAAAGTGCTGGGTTTGCTATTTGCATTTCTCGCAACCGAGGCATATTTCTTCTTCGTGGCATCCGGCGATGTGGCGGGACAGGAGGCCGCATTGCGCATCGGGTTATGTCTCGTGATCGGCATGATCCTGCTGATCGGCGGCCGGATCATTCCCAGCTTCACTCAGAACTGGCTGCGTCTGAATCGTCCTCAGCTCGGGACAAGTTTGCCTCCCTTCGACCGATTCGAGGGCACCACCGTCGCGGTAAGCCTGTTGTTTGCCCTAGGCTTCGTTTTTTGGCCCCACTCGGCGGAAATCGGCTCACTGGGCGTCATTGCGTCCGTATTCCAGTTCATCCGCCTCGCTCGATGGCGCGGTTGGCTGGCCTATCCGGAACCGCTGCTCTGGATTCTGCACGTCGGCTATGCCTGGATACCCATCGGGCTGGCCTTGCTCGGAACGAGTCTGCTGTTCGATCATCCGGGACTTTGGGATAGCGGTCTGCATGCGCTCGGCTACGGGGCTATCGGCACGATGATTCTGGGTGTCGCGGCTCGAGTCGCGCTCGGCCACACCGGACGGCCATTGCGAGCCTTTCCTTCGATGACCGCCGCTTTCGCAATGATGACCCTCGGAACCGTTTTCCGGCTTTTCGCGCAACCGGATGGTCTACCCATGTTAGCCGCGATAGGGTTCTGGGTCGCGGCCTATCTGCTGTTTCTGGTGCGCTACCTCCCCATCTTGCTCGCACCGCGCCTCACGTCTTAAGGAAGCTCTGAACAAGTGGATTCCGTTCATGCCCCTTCGACAGGCTCAGGAGAGCGTTCGACAAGCCTGTCCTGAGCCGAGTCGAAGGGCTCACCACGAACGGAATCAATACATTACCGTTCGTCCTGAGCCTGTCGAAGGACTTGATCAGAGCTTCCTTAACGGTCTCGACTGGGATGTTGGTATTTCCCTGGTGAA
>NZ_MSCV01000002.1 GCF_002005105.1 Methylocaldum sp. 14B
TTTTAAAAGTCAACTTACCACCCAAACCCAAACCAATCCTGCGGCGAGTTAATCGACCGCATATCTATCACGAGCTTGACGCATTAGCTCAATGATCTGATTGCCATTAAATTTTAGAACGCAGCAACAGCAATCTCGCCTCCCCTTAGGAACCTCAGTCTTTAAGACGGTCTATTACTGGCCCTCGTTCGCAAGGGCATAACCATTAACTGGCCTATTCTGGTCGTCCCTCGATCGCGGGATATCGATGCCTGACGGCTATACGTTCGACGAGGCGAACGCGGTTCGTCATTGTCATACGTTCGTAATATTTCGGTAACGAAATAGTCATAGTCTCCCCTTAATCTTTTGTTGCTTTGGCGCGATCGATTGTTGAGATGTAACCAACAGCCCAAAAAATGGGCATATGCCAAAAAGTTGCGTCGGCTCTAGAGGCGCAATTCTTCGAGCACAGTTTTACGATTGGGGGAACAATGAGATTTAAACACTTAGCCTGTGCGATGTCCGTTGCATTTACCGGAGTCGGCGCGAATAACGCGTATGCACTCGACCTTTATATGGACAGCAAGACCAAGCAAATTTACGCAGAACCCGGTCCGGGGCGCGTACGACTCGGCAACTTTGAAAGAGTCGACGAAGAAGCGACCGAAGAACCCAAAACGCCTAAGAAAGCCGCAAATTCCAAGGGGGACGGCGACCAGATTAGAGCCGTAGAGGCACGCCTTAATAAAAAAATCGATGCTTTAGCCAATAAGCCCAAAGCTCCGGATGACGCCAAGGTCACTCTTGGCGCAAAGGGACTTCAGTTTCAATCGAACGACGGAAACTTCAAATTCGCCATCAACGGGCGCCTCCATGCGGACGCCGCCATCCAGTCCGGCGACAAGTTTGTAACTTATAACGACAACGATCCTAGTAACGGAAGCTTCGATCCTGCCGACGAAGAAGCGACAAAGAGAGATCTCGACTCCGGCACCGAACTCCGCCGTGTCCGTATCGAGGTCGCCGGCCAGTTCTTCAACGACTGGAAATTCAAGCTGCAACCGGACTATGCCGACGAGCAAGTCAGACTCAAGGACGCGTTCGTAAAATACACCGGTTTCGACTGGGGCGAATGGACCATCGGCCAAAGCAAGCAACCGTACAGCTTTCAGCAGATGATGAGTTCCAACGACATGCCGTTTATGGAACGTTCGTTGGAGTATGCTTTCACCGATGTTTCTGTGAACCGTGCGATTGGCCTCCGCTATGATCATTACGGTCGCACATGGACCGCCGCAGCTGGCATTTATGGCGATACGGCAACACGGCAAGCTGACAGCGCGGCGGACGACGAAGGCTGGGGCGCGTCGGGGCGCGCTACTTGGGCTCCCTGGTTTAAACCGGGCGAGCTGTTCCATGTCGGCGCTTCTGCCGCTTACCGAGTACCGCAGCAGGGCGACAAAACCGTTCGGTATCGCAATCGCCCCACTCACATCGATCACTTCTATCCGATCGATACCGGGAATATCGGAAATATCGACGATGAGGTGTTTTTCAACGCCGAGGCAACGGGCGCCTACGGCCCCGTTTCGTTCGAAAGCGAATATAACGTGGCCTATTTGCAACGGAACGGGGATGGAACCGAAGACGCCAAGTTCGACGGTTGGCACTTCGACGTGATGTATAGCCTGACCGGCGAATCGCGGGCCGCCGCCTACGATCCGAAAGATGCCGTCATTAAGCGTTTAACGCCCAATCGAAACTTTGACTTGGCCGGCGGCTGGGGCGCCTGGGAACTCAAAGGCCGCATTTCGCAAGTCAACATGAACAAGATCGGTACGCCCGGCGAACGTGGCGGACGCGAGACAGCGGCGACCCTCGGTGTCAACTGGTATCTGAATCCGTGGTTCCGGTTGATGCTGGACTACACCCATGTGATCGATATAGATCTCGGCACCGCCGGGACAAGTCGAGCACTTCTCGAAGGGGATCCGTCAGATCTCGACACGGTTCAGATGCGTGGCTCTCTGGCCTTCTAAACGAGCCATTTAGCTCGTCTGTCAAACCGAGAACCCCGCGAAAGCGGGGTTCGTCTTTGATACGCCGCAGATACCTGCTCCAAAGCATGCCACCTGACCGGCGCAGCTGTGCTTGCTTGCTTTACATTGTTATGATTTCTAAGGCTTTTCAATGTCATAACTTACCCCGCAGCGGTAGCCTTATCCAAAATCTAACAGGGAACACTGTTTCATGGAATTCAAGGATTATTACAAGATCATGGGTGTATCCAGAGACGCCTCGCAAGAGGATATAAAGCGAGCCTATCGTAAGCTCGCCCGCAAATATCATCCGGACGTCAGCAAGGAACGTAATGCCGAGGAGCGCTTCAAGGAACTTGGCGAGGCTTATGAAGTTTTGAAAGACCCGGAAAAGCGCGCGGCTTACGATCAAATCGCGGCCGGTCGCCAGCACGGCGAACGTTTTACGCCTCCACCCGACTGGGCATTTGACTTCGACTTTGGTGGTGGCGGTTTTACGGGGAGCGACGCAAGCGGATTTAGCGATTTTTTCGACAGCCTATTCGGCCGGGCTACGCGAGGCGGGCGGAGAGAACCCCGTAGCGGCTGGACCGGACCTCTATCTGGCCAGGATCAATATGCCAACATTTACATCAGCCTCGACGAGGCATTCTCGGGAGGGACTCAAACGGTTACTCTTGCGAGCCCGGAAATCGATGCAAAAGGCAGGGTTGTTAACAAGACCCGCACCTTAAACGTCAAGATACCGAAAGGCGTCAAAGAAGGACAACGCATTCGCCTGTCCGGGCAGGGCGGATCGGGTCGGTTGGGCGGCACGGCGGGTGATCTTTATCTGGAAATACGATTTAAGCCTCATCCATTCTTTCGCGCCGAAGGCGCGGATATCTCGCTGGAGTTGCCAGTAACGCCCTGGGAGGCCGCTCTCGGACTTTCGGTTCCCACACCGACGTTAGGCGGCAAAGTCGAACTCAAGCTCCCTCCTAACTCTCAAAGTGGGCAGAGGCTGCGCTTAAAAGGCCGCGGGCTGCCCTGCACTCCACCAGGAGATCAAATTGTAACTCTGCGCATCGTGATTCCGGAGGCCACAACCACGGAGGCCAAGTCTCTCTATAGAAAGATGGCCGAGGTCATGCCGATGAATCCACGGGCGCATATGGGAGCGTGAACATGACGAATCGGACCGCTACCTCCTCGTCCGGTATGGTATTGGACGAAACGATTAAACTATCTCTGGTAGATGTATGCGAGGCATGCAGAGTCGACGCGGAATCCATTTTTGAAATGGTTAACGAAGGAATTGTCGATCCAGAAGGCTCGGAGCCGATGAATTGGCAATTCAACACCGCCGCGTTACGGCGCTTGCAAACGGCGTTACATCTGCAACGCGATCTCGGGGTTAACCTGCCCGGCGCGGCACTGGCATTGGATTTACTCGAAGAACTCGAGGCTTTACGCCGGCGCGCGCTGTAAGTGACATTTTAGGGCCTTCTATGAACACGCTGAACCACATACACCACGGTCTACACCATACTTTGCATTCGCTTGCCGAAGGCTGGTCTGCCTTGAAACAACGAGCGTCCCATGCACTCACGCGCTTTACACTTCGCGAGCCTCCTCACGAAGGGGGAAAATTGACGCAGGGAGCGTCGCGATGGGGTTTATTGCCAGCGGAAGTGCGGGAGGAGAATGATCGGATTACGATCGATATAGAAATCCCGGGAATGGAGGCCGACGATTTCGAAATACAAATCCTCGAAGATCAGCTAATCGTCCGGGGCGAAAAGCGAAATGCGCACGAGGGAAGCATTGGCGAACGTTATTTTCTGTTGGAACGAGCCTATGGTTTTTTTGAGCGGGTCATACATCTGCCTGCCGAGATTGACCAGGACAACATAAAGGCGCGTTACCGGCGCGGAGTTTTATCGATTTCGTTGCCCAAATCCAGCCATAACCATTCGCAACGGATAACGGTGACTACAGCATGAAAAGCATACCAATCAGTTTCGCACTACTACCGGCGTGCAAAAATTCAGGGAACATGAGGTTTGTTTGACGCAAGCGTATCCTGCAACGCCAGCCCTAAGGTGTTATACAAAAACTTAAAGTCCTGGCCCTGAAAACGCTTGGGAATCACCCGCTGACTCCCCAGCATCAACTCCGCCATTTCGCCGGCACCCAGCCTGAGAAGCCATGCCGGAACGGTTAGTAGCGCGGGCCGTCTCAAAACGTTTGCCAAACATTGAGTAAACTCATCGTTGCGCACCGGTTCAGGTGCCGTTAGGTTGAACGCTCCGTCGAGAGCCGGCGACTCCAATAAATACTGAGTCATCGCAACGTGATCGTTTATGTGAACCCAAGACATCCATTGCTTACCATCGCCAAGCCGCGCACCTAACCCAAGCTTGAACGGAAGCAGCATTTTTTGCAGAAATCCGCCATTCTTGCCGATGACCAATCCGGTCCGAAGCAGGCATACCCGAACGCCGTATTCCCTTGCACTTAATGCGACACGCTCCCATGCCTCGCATAGTTCTTGGCCGAACTCGCCCCGTACCGGGGGCGAATTTTCATCAAGGATTTCGTTCCCCTGATCACCGTAGACTCCAACCGCTGATCCGCTGATAAGCACCGTCGGCTTGGAATTGGCATTACGGATCGCGTCGATGAGATGCTCGGTCAGGGTGACTCGACTATTCCATAGAATTTGTTTTCGTTGCTCACTCCAACGGGGGCCGATAATGGGTTCTCCCGCTAAATTGATCACAGCGTCGAAATGTTGATCCGACGTCCATTCGGCTAAACTTTTCAGCGCGACCACTCCGATCCCGCACTTTCCGGGCACTGTCTCAGGCTTTCGACTAAGCACGGTCAACTGATGACCTGCGCCAAGCAGTGCTTTACATAAGCTCCTGCCGATAAACCCAGTTCCGCCAGTGATGAATATTCGCATATTTCCTCCCCCTCCCTTGGCAAGGATGTAAACAACCCCTTATTTCCTATCGACGAACTGCTTTCCCAGAGGGCGCGAGCTTCGCACCCGAAAAACAGCTCTCGTAGAAAAAGAGGGCAAGCAATTATAACGGGTGGTGGATTTGGGGCACCAGAATCGATTGGTTTCGGGAATGGCTAGGCTATTTGCCCAGCTAGACGAGCGGTGGAGGAGAAGTCTTACGAGGAAGTGGCAAGGATAGGATTGTTAACTAAGATTAAAAACTTATAAGGTAACGCCTATGCTTGCCACATTTGGTGGCCTATTTCTTGTCGTCGTCGCTGAAAACCCAACGGACGAAGAAGACGGCAGCAGCTATAACTACGATAGTGACCACCATACCCATCGGGGTTCTCATTTTTTCAACTAAATCTAGTATGGCTCCCATTTCTTAACCTACCTTATTTGGTTTTATCGAAAATCTTAATAGCAGAACAATGCTATCGCGCCGGTTATCTTACCGTCTGAGCTAGCGCTGTCAAGTCGCTGGACGTCTGTCACGAGCGGCCCAACGGATCGATCCGTTAATCGTAGCAACAAAAACGGTACGTAAACCAGCCGCGCCTTTATGATTCAGTGACACAAAAAAACCTGGATGAAGAAACCTTCATCCAGGTTAATATCGGTGCCTTTAAAGGCTAAAAGCTAATTATTAAAAGCTACTGCCGCTTCGTACAAAGGGCAGAAAGACTTATCAAAAATAAAAATTAAAGGCTCGGGGATACGGTGGTCGAGATCTTCTGTTTGTCACCGTCAGGAGAGTTACCGCAAGCAATCACTCCCAGAGCTACCATGACCAAGCTGATAACGCATGCCAATTTTTTCATAAGATCCTCCTCAATTTCCAAAGCTTTAAGATTTTTTAGTTGGTAGTGCATGTAGCACGGAATCTTTTATAAAGAAGATTTCCCGAAAATGCAAGGGGCAGAAAGGGCGGAACGTTTGAACCCACGCACCCGCCTAGCACGGGCAGAAAACACGAGGTACCGATTGGATCATTCAGAGAAAAAGCACTTCCAGCCCGGCGGAGACGGAAGCATCCTGATTACCAGTCACATCGCCTCGTACCTGATCGAGCCCGATGAAATCGAACAAATTGCGATCCGCAAGCTGAGATAGCGCTATATTCTGCAGCGCTGTAAAAATAGTTTCCAAGCGCCCTGGGAACTGCTTTTCCCATGACTGCAGCATTTCCTTCATCGCCTTACGCTGCAAATTTTCCTGCGAGCCGCAGAGGTTACACGGGATAATCGGAAACGCTTTGATGCGCGCGTATTCTTCAATATCCTTTTCCCGGCAGTACGCAAGTGGCCGAATAACGATATGGCGCCGATCATCGCTCAACAGTTTGGGCGGCATTGCCTTAAGGGTGCCGCCGTAAAACAGGTTGAGAAAGAAGGTTTCAAGGATATCGTCGCGATGGTGACCCAACGCGATCTTGGTAATGCCGTGCTCAGCGGCATATCGGTAAAGCAACCCGCGTCGTAATCTGGAACACAAACCGCATGTCGTCTTGCCCTCCGGTACTACCCGCTTGACGATGCTGTAGGTATCCTGCTCAATGATATGGTAAGGAATCCCGCGACCGGCGAGATACTCCGGCAGCACGTGCTCGGGAAATCCCGGCTGCTTCTGATCCAGATTAACAGCAATGATGTCGAACTGAACCGGGGCATTCAGCCGAAGACTGAGCAGGACATCCAGAAGCGTGTAGGAATCCTTTCCTCCCGAGAGGCAAACCATCACCTTGTCGCCGTCCTCGATCATTCGATAGTCGGCGATGGCCTCGCCGACTAAACGGCGCAATCTCTTTTGCAGCTTATTGAATTCGTAACGCTGCTTTTCGGTCAGAGCGCCTGCCGCCCTATCCACCATAACGCCCGAAGATCAAACTAGCATTAGTCCCGCCAAACCCGAAGCTGTTCGACATGACCGTGTCGATGCGGGCATCGTCGATCCGCTTCCGCACGATGGGAACGCCTTCCGCGCCCGGGTCCAGCGTTTCGATATTGGCCGAAGCGGAAATGAAACCGCCATTCATCATCAATAAGGAATAAATCGCTTCGTGCACGCCCGCAGCGCCCAAAGCATGGCCTGTCAACGACTTTGTCGAACTAATGGGCGGAACCTCATCGCCGAAAACGGATTTCACGGCCTGCAGCTCTTTAATATCGCCGATCGGCGTGCTCGTTCCATGCGCATTGATGTAATCGATCTTGTTGCGCACACTTTCCATGGCTTGCCTCATGCAACGCGCAGCCCCCTCGCCGGAAGGCTGCACCATGTCGAAACCGTCGGAGGTCGCGCCGTATCCGATAAGCTCGCCGTAAATCTTGGCTCCACGGGCCTTGGCATGCTCCAGCTCCTCAAGAACCAGTACCCCGCCGCCTCCCGAAATAACGAATCCGTCCCGGTCGGCATCATAGGGACGCGATGCAATCTCGGGCCTGTCGTTATATTGCGAAGACAACGCTCCCATCGCATCGAAGAGCACGGTCATCGTCCAATGCACTTCCTCGCCGCCGCCGGCAAAAATGATGTCCTGCTTGCCCAGATGAATAAGTTCCGCCGCATTTCCTATGCAGTGGGCACTGGTCGCGCATGCGGAACTGATGGAGTAATTGACCCCCTTGATCTTGAACGGCGTCGCGAGGCAGGCGGAATTGGTATTGGACATGGTCCTGGGCACCATATAAGGCCCAACTTTCTTAACGCCCTTCTCACGATAGTTGTCGAACGCAAGCAAGAGATTCGCCGTGGAAGGACCGCCCGACCCCATGATCAAGCCGGTTCTAGAATGCGATATTTCGGATTCGTCCAAGCCCGAATCGGCGATCGCCTCCTGCATGGCGAGGTAATTGTACGCTGCGCCATCTCCCATGAATCTGCGAATCTTGCGATCTATAAGATCGTCCAAATTCAGATCGATCGGACCGTAGACCTGACTGCGGAATGCCATCTCCCGGTATTCTTCGCTGGACCGAATACCCGAACGCCCCTGTCGCAGAGACTCGGTTACCTCCTGTTGATTGCTGCCTATGCTGGAAACGATACCGATGCCGGTTACAACAACGCGTCTCATATCTGTATAGCTCGCTCAGAACGCATCTGTAGAGGTAAACAGGCCGACCCGAAGATCGCTAGCCTCATAGATGACCTTGCCATCGCACTCCATTTCCGCGTCGGCAAACCCCATGACTAACTTGCGCATCATCACCCGCTTGAGATGAATACGGTAAGTCACAAGCTTATGATGCGGCAGTACCTGGCCGCGAAACTTGACCTCTCCCACACCTAACGCGCGCCCGCGCCCTAACCCGCCCATCCAACCGAGGTAAAATCCGATCATCTGCCACATGGCGTCAAGGCCGAGACAGCCCGGCATCACAGGATCATTCTGAAAGTGGCAGGAAAAAAACCAAAGGTCCGGCGTTATATCCAACTCGGCGATGATCATACCTTTGTCGTAAAGCCCCTCATCGGAACTGATACGGGTGATGCGATCGAACATCAACATCGGAGGAAGCGGCAACTGGGCATTGCCGGGGCCGAACATTTCACCGCGTCCGCATTGAATCAATTCGTCCCGACTGTAACTGTGCTGTCTCTGTTGTAATCTAGATTCCTTAACAATCATAAAAGTGCCCGATATCGCTGTTGTTTTATGTTGCCCCTCGGCACCCACTGGTTACCGAGGGCGACCAGGCCGTACCAAAATTCCAAGCCGATTGCCAAACTTTATCGTGGGCGAAAATCCATTTATCGATGAGAACTTCCGGATAGCACCCTCGGAACGCACGAAAGTTTATTTCCCGTCAAGGCCTAGCAAAGAAAAGGCTTATTGTATCAGGAAAACATGAATTCCAGCAGCGTGCGGCAAAGTCGGTATTGAGACACCGTCATATTTCCCAACAAGAAATGAAATCTATCCACACGTCCGCCAACGCGGAATTCACAGCCGATGCTTTGGCCATCGGCCGTCATCTCGTCAAAGTTGGCCGACACAGAGAACACGGTTCGACATACCGGTCGGGTTATCATTCCCGGAAGCTGATCCAATCGGTGATGTGCTTTTATAGACCGGCCCGAGCCTACACGGGCTAGAATACCGAGCGTGTAAACGACAACGAGCAACCTTCGCGGGAAATCAGCCATGCAGGATCTACCGTCGATCGAAATTTTGCGCAGCTCACAGCCGCCAAGGGATTTCTTGGGGTATTCCGGCGCAGACCTGCCACCCGCAAGATCCCACCGTCTCATGGTGTTTACCTGTGCGTTCTTGCTCGCCTTCGTGACCGGCGCGACTTTTGTGTGGCTGCGCGAGCCGGTCTATGAGAGCACGGCCGCATTGCTTACGGTAGCGCCTACCGCCATAGACGAAGCAGACGCGAAAGCCAGCGTCCAGCACGTTACTGTACAAAGCGAGATCCTGCTCGGCGTCCCTTTGCTTGAAGCAACTTTGAGAAACTTGAGAGCCGCTGATGACGCACCCGAATTGTCCGACTTGACTGTCGGCGATCTTCAGGCCTTGCTCTCGGTCGATGTCGTAATCGAGACCAACATCGTTAAGCTGCACGCCAAAGGATCGAACCCCAAGGTTCTGGCTTCGGTCATTAACGCTTGGATCGATGCCTATCAAGCGCGCCGTGAACGACAGACCCGCGAAACGAAAGACGGCACCGCCACGGCCTTGCAGCTCGAATTTCAACAGCTCGCCCAAAAAATCGAGGCAAAGCGCTGGGAACTGGATCAATTTCGCCGTAAACACGGCATCGTTTCGAAAAACGACGCTGATAACCGCGCCATGGCCCGGCTTTCCGGTCTCAACACCGCACTCAACAAAGCCACCGAGGACGAGGTCAAAGCGAAAGCCCAGCTCGACGCCATCAAAGAGGCCATCGCCCGAGGCGAGCCCGTGGTGCCGCCCAGCGATGAGCAAGGATTGGCGAATCTGGAAAAGAAAGCGCACGACCTGCGCCAGCAGCTCAAGGATTTGAAACGCCGATACACGTCTCAATACCTTTCGCTACAGCCTCAGTTCAAGCTTATTCCGGAACAGCTCAAACAAACCGAAGACGAGATCAAGAAAAAGCTCGAATACGGGAAACAGAACGCATTGAGCGAAGCACAACAGGCTTATGCGTCCGCTCAACAGACCGTCCGGGAAATACGCCGTCAAATCGAGGCGCATGAGCAGGAGGCGACCGAGTTCACAAGCCGTTTCGCCGAGCATGAGGCTATGCGCGCAAACCTCAAAAAGCTTGAAGAGGTTTACCGCGACGCCGAAATCCGGCTGGCACAGGTCGAAGCGAAACCTTACGAAAACCTCCCTCAACTCCAGGTCTTGGAACGGGGCTATGCCCCGGCTCGACCAATCTGGCCGAATTATTGGCGCGACAGCGGTATCGTCTTCGGCGGCAGCCTCGGCCTCGGCCTGATCACCGTGTGGCTTTACGAATACCTCACGCGCAGGGAAACCCCGCCGCCTGCGACAGTCTTACCCGATATCCACGTTTATTCGGTGCCGGAAAAAATTTTGCTTGAGCGTCGAATGACAACGCCGTCGGCCCTTCCCGCAGAACAATTTCCCGCTTTGGAAAGCCCGACGATACGAGAACTGACCGAGCCGGAGATCCGCGTATTACTGGAAGCGGCCAATCGCAGCACCAAATGGACGATAGGCCTGCTTCTATCCGGTCTGAGCCTTGAGGAAATCGCGGAACTGCGTGCCGAGCAGTTCGAACACGCCGGTGATACGCTGCGTATCGACGGCAAAAATTCTAGGGCTGTGCCCATCCCTCGGCGCCTTAAACTTTGGTTGGCCGAAAGCGAAGACTTTCCCAACTTGGAAACGGACGACCCGGCATCGTTGATCGCCTGCGCGGCCGTCGATTCCGGCCTTGCGCAGCCCGAAACGATCGATGCATCCGCCCTGCGCCACACTTATATTAGTTATTTGGTCCGCCAAGGCATTCGGCTGTCCGAACTGGAGCGTATCGTCGGCCCGCTGCCGGCGAAAACGCTCGCTGGCTACGGACGCTTTTCTCCACCCGGTCCTGGATTGCCTGCCGAAAGCGTGCCGCTGATTTATCCCGCTCTTAGGGTCTAACGACTTAGAAATGGTTTCCGATTCCAGTCCTCAGAATTCCCACCGCTTCACCTGGGCTTATATCCGATCCGTCGCATTGGAGCACAAGCGCGAATTGTTCACCGCTCACCTGATCGCCGTGTTCGCGGCCTTGAGCGCGGTCCCCGTGCCTTTACTCATGCCGCTGCTGGTGGACGAGGTCTTGTTGAACAAGCCCGGCATGGCCGTCGGCCTGCTCGGCCGGCTTTTTCCCGCCGAATGGCATGGGCCGGCCCTGTATATTTCGGCCATACTGGGGCTTACTTTGCTCCTGCGCCTGATTGCGGCGATCTTCAACGTGTGGCAGACGCGGCAGTTCAGCTTTATTGCCAAAGACACCATCTATCGCATCCGCTGCCGGCTGATCGGCAAGCTGCAGCGCATCTCCATGGCGGAATACGAAAATCTCGGCAGCGGCTCCGTCGTGACCCATCTGGTCACCGACCTCGATACGCTCGATACGTTCATCGGCACAACCGTCGCGCGCTTCGTGGTGGCGTTACTGTCCTTGACCGGCACCGCCGTCATTCTACTGTGGATGCATTGGCAGCTTGCGCTGTTCATCCTGTTCCTGAATCCAATCGTGATTTTTTTCACCAAATCGCTGGGAAAACGGGTAAAAAATCTGAAGCGCGAAGAAAATTCCGCGATCGGCGCCTTTCAGCTCGCACTCACCGAAACCCTGGATGCCATCCATCAAATCCGGGCCAGCAATCGGGAGAAGCACTACATGGGGCGGCTGATGGAAGCGGCACGGACGGTTCGCGAGAATTCGGCCGCCTACGCCTGGAAAAGCGACGCCGCCAACCGGGTCAGTTTTCTGGTCTTCCTGTTCGGGTTCGACGTCTTCCGCGCCTTGGCTTTTTTTATGGTGATCTACTCCGACCTCACCGTCGGCGAGATGATGGCGGTCTCGGGCTACCTGTGGTTCATGATGACCCCGGTGCAGGAGATTCTGGGAATACAGTACGCCTGGTTCGGCGCGAAGGCGGCGCTGGAGCGGATCAACCAATTGAATGACCTGAAGCAGGAGCCGAAGTACCCGCATCTGATCGATCCCTTCGAAAAGGATAGGAGAGTGGGCATCTTCATCGACGATCTTCACTTCGCCTATCCGAACGGCAACGAGGTTTTGCGCGGCATCTCCATGGACATCCGCCCCGGCGAGAAAGTCGCGTTGATCGGTGCAAGCGGCGGCGGCAAATCGACCTTGGTGCAAGTATTGATCGGCCTTTATCCCCCGACTTCGGGCATGGTCTATTTCAACGGCGCGCCTATGGACAAAATCGGGATGGACGTGATACGGGAACATGTGGTCACGGTATTGCAGCACCCGGTGCTGTTCAACGACACCGTCCGAGC
This sequence comes from Methylocaldum sp. 14B, assembly GCF_002005105.1. Taxonomy (GTDB): domain Bacteria; phylum Pseudomonadota; class Gammaproteobacteria; order Methylococcales; family Methylococcaceae; genus Methylocaldum. The sequence goes on from NZ_MSCV01000002.1 coordinate 12,500, forward strand.
CAACCTGACCCTGGGCCGTCCGGCGCCCGACGAAGCACTCTGGCGCGCGCTCGAAATCGCCCAACTCAGGGACGTGGTGGAAGACAGCCGCGACCGGCTGGATACCGTCGTCGGCCGGCTGGGCATGCGGCTTTCCGGTGGTCAGCGCCAAAGGCTGGCGATCGCCCGCATGATCCTGGCCGATCCCAAGGTGGTGATCCTCGACGAAGCGACCTCGGCCATCGACAATGAAACCGAGACCCGCTTGTACGAAGGTCTGGACGAATTCCTCGCGGACCGCACGACGATCATCGTCGCCCACCGCTTGAGCGCGATCAAACACGCCGACCGCATTTACGTGTTCGAGGACGGGCGCATTTGCGAGCAGGGCGATCATGAAACCCTGGTTTCCGGCAAAGGTTTGTACGCGCGGCTCTATGGCCAGAAACCCGCGGTGCGGCGCGCACGGGATCTATCGTTCACCTCCTAAGCCGTGCCCTACGGCTCGATTCGCCGGAGGGAAGCCGAAAATCGCCAGCCGTAAATCGGGTACAATACCCGGCTTTCCGGACTCAAACCTCGGGCGTGCCTTTGTACGATCTCCACACCCATTCCACTGCTTCCGACGGCGCCTATTCGCCGTCCGAATTGGTTCGCCAGGCCGCAGCAGCCGGCGTAAACGTGCTCGCCCTCACCGATCATGATTCCACCGCGGGCCTAGACGAGGCTGAGACCGCCGCCCTCGAAGCCAGCATTCAACTGATTCCCGGCGTCGAAATATCGGTAACCTGGGCGGACAAAACCATCCACATCGTCGGTTTGCGCATCGACCGTCACTGCAACGTCCTAAAACAGGGACTGAGCCGCCTCCAGGCAACGCGCCTCGAACGGGCGCAAGAGATCGGCCGGCGCCTCGACCGCTACGGTGTTCCTGACACCTTTGAAGCGGCGCGGGAAATGGCCGGCGACGGCATGATTACACGCACCCATTTCGCTCGTCATCTCGTGGAGCTAGGTCTGGCAGGAAGCATGAAAGACGTGTTCGAGCGTTTCTTGACCCGCGGCAAGCCGGGCTATGTTTCGACCCGGTGGGCCGAAATGGCGGATGCCATCGCTTGGATTCGCGAAGCAGGCGGTGGCGCCGTGCTGGCCCATCCGCAGCGCTACAAACTCACCGCCAGTTGGATGCGACGGCTGATCGGGGAATTCAAGGAATGCGGCGGCGAGGCGATCGAGGTCGTCTCGGGAACGGCCTCTCCTAGCGATACCCAGTCCAGCGCCGAATACGCGCGGCGTTTCGGATTGCGCGCCTCCAGCGGCTCCGACTTTCACAGCCCGGAAACAGCCTGGGTGAAACTGGGCCGATTACCCCCGCTTCCGTCCGATCTGACTCCGGTATGGACTCATTGGAACCATTGACTCGTTGCACCTGGGCCGAGCGCAGCCTGCTGGAGCAGGCTTATCACGACCATGAATGGGGAACGCCCGTCCACGACGACCGCCTGCTGTTCGAATTCCTGATTCTGGAGGGCGCACAGGCCGGCCTTTCCTGGACCACGATTCTTCGTAAACGAGACGCCTACCGTGCGGCTTTCGACGGCTTCGATCCGGAACACGTGGCCCGCTACGACGAAGCCAAGACCGCCGAACTGCTGGCCAATCCCGGCATCGTTCGCAACCGCCTCAAAATCGCCGCGGCGGTAAACAATGCCCGCCGTTTTCTGGACGTGAAGGAACAATTCGGCAGCTTCGACGCCTTTCTCTGGCGCTTCGTCGACGGCTGTCCCAAGCAAAACGCCTGGCGGAGCATGGCGGACGTGCCGGCCCGAACGCCCGAGTCCGACGCGATGAGCAAGGACCTCGAGAAACGCGGATTTCGTTTTGTCGGCTCCGTCATTTGTTACGCCTACATGCAGGCGATCGGGATGGTCAACGACCACACCGTCGATTGCTTCCGCTGGAAGCATTTGCATCCGGCCGAGTCGCCGTAAAACCTGCTTTACACTCCCCGGACCAATCTTCCCGCTTGGTCTGCCTCGAAAGGCTTCCTTAGAGGTTATCGCCATTCCCGGGGCTTTTACCCGTCGGAAGCGGGAGACCTCCAGTTTCCGCCAGTTTTTCAATGACTTGTAGCCATAACCGTGCGGTCCGCGCCTGAACCGTATCGGATGTCGCCCTGTACGACAGAGTCCATATGTCGAAAAATTTTACAGTTGCGGCGTCCGGACCACTGTCTTGCCCCGCGCTTGCAGGCGACACACGCATTCCAAACGATTGGCACATACGCTGCTTAACCAGTGCCGTCGGTTTTGGAGAGCCCAATTTGATTGCAATTCGACTCCTGCTTGGTTGGCTGCTAAGTATCAGCGCGACGCTTGTCCTGGCGCAGGACAGCATCGACACGGCAAGCGATCTGCGCACCCTGGCTCTGCGCTACGAGCACGGCCGAGGCGTCAAACAGGACTACGCCGAGGCTTACCGCCTTTACTGCAAAGCGGCGTTGCTCGGGGATGCGCAAGCGGCGTACAACCTCGGCTGGATGTACTTCAACGGCCGAGGACTTTCCCGCAAGGCGGACGTCGCCGTAGGCTGGTTCATGCGTGCGGCCAAGACCGGCGATGTTTATGCGGCGCGGATGCTGGTGCGCTACCAGGGCATAACCCCTGCGGACGACTCCGACTGCCAGCCCGAACCGGCACCGGTTACAGCCAGCATCGAGCCCAGTTCAAATCCAAGCCGGAAACTCGTCGAAAGTTGGGTCAGCCAGATCGCACCGCAATATTCCATCGATCCGCGATTGGTATTAGCCGTCATCCAGGCGGAATCCGGTTTCAATCCGTCCGCACTCTCCAGCAAGAACGCCCAGGGACTGATGCAGCTCATTCCCGCCACGGCGGAGCGTTTCGGCATCAAGGATGTCTGGAACCCGGTGGAAAACATCAAGGGCGGAACCGCATATCTCCACTGGCTGTTGCGGCATTTCGGCGGCAACGTCGAATGGGCGGTGGCCGCTTACAACGCAGGCGAGCGAACCGTTGAACAATATCAGGGCGTTCCCCCTTATCGGGAAACCCGCAACTATGTTCAGCGCATTCTGGCGACCTACCAAAAGACTGTTCATCCGGTACCGCCGCCGCGATCGGACGATCGTTTGTTCTAATCGGCCCGGAGCCGCTCTCCGTCCATCAAAGCCGCCCCGCATCGACAATCGGCGAAACCCAGTAGTGAATCGCCGATCCTGCGAAATCCGTCTTTAATCGATCCAGCAACACCTCCAGGTCGGAGCCGGCGAGCTGCACATCGAAGCGAACCTGCCGCTTGCGTCCGGTCACCTGCTCAACCAGAGTCAAGCTTTCCGGATGGCTCGAATGGCCGCTGATCGGAAAGCTGCTGAATCCGCTCGGATGCTCGTACTGCAATAGCCAATCGATTATGGGTTCCTCGTGACCGGGTGGGGCGATCAAGGTAAGAAGAAAGAATTCGCTCATGGGATGCTCCGAATGGGTAATTCCAAATCGCTTTCAATCAGGCATTCATTTTCGTAGGGTGGCTTAGGCGCACATCAGCACTGACCGACCGCCGATCACTGTGCTTCGCGTGCGCCGTAACCCGCCAAGCGACCTTCAATCGGTGGGTTACGCGGAGCCTGTCCTGAGCCTGTCGAAGGGCTATCCCGCCATCGAGGGGTTTCGCTTCGCTCTACCCATGCCACGATGAATGTTCACTCGAATGCCGAATGGAATAAGAATGAAATCATTGTTTTGGCTCCCCCACCCTAATCTTCTCCCAGAGGGAGAGGAGATTGGACCCGACTCTGGATTCGCCGTAGCGACGGTAGAGAATGGGCAGCAGCACCAAGGTCAGCAGCGTCGACGTGAAGAGTCCGCCGACGCCGACCACCGCCAGCGGCCGCTGGATTTCCGAGCCCGGGCCGGTCGCGAACAACAGCGGAATGAGTCCGAAGGCGGCGATGCCGGCGGTCATCAGCACCGGCCGAAGCCGGCGCATTGCGCCCACTACCACCGCTTCATCCATGGGTAGCCCCAGTACCCGCAGTTGATTGAAATAACTCACCATCACCACGCCGTTCAGCACCGCGATGCCCAATAGGGAAATGAAGCCCACCGAGGCCGACACCGAGAGATATTCTCCGGAAATCCAGACGCCGTACACGCCCCCAATGAGCGCCAGGGGCACGTTGGCCAAGACCAGAATGGCCTGGCGCACCGAACCGAAGGTGGAAAACAGAAGCAGGAAGATCAGCCCGATCGACACCGGAATAACCACGGCCAAGCGGGCGGCGGCCCGCTGCTGGTTTTCGAACTGGCCGCCCCATTCGATGTAATAGCCGGTAGGCAGCTGCACCTGGCCGGCCACGGCCTGCTTGGACTCTTCCACGAAGCCCACCAGATCCCGCCCCTCGACGTTGCTGCGCACCGATGTGTAGCGCTGGCCCCGCTCGCGGTTGACCGCCACCACGCCTTCCACCGGCTCGATTTTGGCGACTACCGACAATGGCACCCGGCGCCCGTCGGGCAAGGCGATCTGCAGGGTGGACATATTGGCCGGCTCTCCGGAGCCTCTGAGCAGCAACGGCGTGCGGCGGATGCCCTCCTGGACGATGCCGAGCTTGAGCCCCTCGATCTGGGCCCGCAAGGTGTCGGCCAGAGAATCCGCATCCAACCCCAGGCGTCCCGCGGCCAGCCGGTCCACTTTCACCACCAGGTACTGCATGCCTTCGTTGCGGATGGTGAACACGTCCGAAGCGCCGGGAATCTTTCGCATCACGGCGGCGATTTCCTCCGCCTTGGCGTTGAGCACGGCGAGTTCCGGGCCGTACAGCTTGACCGCCACGTCGCCGCGCACTCCGGTCAGCATCTCGGTGACCCGCATCTGAATCGGCTGAGTGAAGCCGTAAGCGATGCCGGGAATGGTATCCAGAACCTTACGGATTTCGTCGATCAGGGCTTCCTTGCTGTCCATGCGCCATTCGTCCGGCGGCTTGAGGACGAAGAAGTTGTCGGTCTCGTTGAGTCCCATGGGGTCGAGGCCGATCTCGTCCGCGCCGACGCGGGATACGGCCCGCGTCACTTCCGGCACGTGCTCCAGGATAGCCTTCTGGATTTGCTGGTCCAGGCGCACCGACTGCTCCAGCGTGATGGACGGCAGTTTCTCCACCTGCACGATGATGTCGCCCTCGTCCATGGTGGGCATGAAGGTCTTGCCGATCTGGAAATAAACGCCCACAGTGGACAGCAGCAGCAGTCCCGCGCCGAGCAACACGGTACGGCCGTGAGCGAGGGACCAGATCAGGACCGGGCGGTACCATTCCGAGAGCTTCCGCGCCAGCCAGGGCTCCTCGTGTTTGACGCGCTTCATCAGGAAAGAGGCCACGACCGGGATCACGACCAAGGAGAAGATCAACGATCCGCTCATGGCGAACACGTTGGTGAAGGCCAAGGGCTTGAACATCTTGCCTTCCAGGCCCTCCAGGGTAAACAGCGGCACGAACACGACGCCGATGATGATCGTCCCCGAGACCACGGGCGCGGTGACTTCGCGCATGGCGCGGTAGATCGCGTGCAGTCGCGGCACTCGATTCGTCTTGCTCTGCTCAGCGAGATGGGTGGTGATGTTCTCCACCACCACCACCGCCGGGTCGACCAGCTTGCCGATCGCGATGGCGAGCCCGCCGAGACTCATGAGATTGGCCGTCAGGCCGAAGTGGTTCATCAGCAGAAAGGTGAACAGGGCCACCATGGGCAGAATGAAGGCGACGGTCAGCGCGGCCCGGAGATCGCCGAGGAACAGAACCAGCAGGATCAGCACCAGAACGGTAGCCTCCACCAAGGCCCGGACGATGGTGTTTATGGCTTTCCCGACCAAGTCGCCGCGGTTGTAGAACACGCTGACTTTGACCTCCTTGGGCAAAGCCGGGCGGATTTCCTCGAGCTTCTTCTCGACTCCTTCCACCACCTGCCGGGCATTCGCTCCCCTGAGGCTCAGCACCAAACCCTCGACCGCTTCGCTCCGGCCGTTCTGGCTCACGGCGCCGTAGCGGGTCAGGGCGCCTATGCGGACGTCGGCCACGTCGCCCACGGTGATGGACGTGCCGTTCCGCTCCGCGACGACGATGGTGCGCACGTCGTCCAGGTCGACGATCCGCCCCTCGGTACGCACCAGAAGCGCCTCCTCGCCTTGGGCCAAACGGCCGGCGCCGTCGTTGCGGTTATTGGACTTGAGCGCCTCGGCCAGTTCCCCGATGCTCACACCGCGCGCCGCCATCCGCATGTTGTCGGGAATGACCTCGAAGCTTCTCACCATCCCGCCCAATGCGTTCACGTCGGCGACGCCCGGCACCGTGCGCAGCGCCGGTCTAATCACCCAGTCCAGGAGGGTTCGCCGCTCGGAGAGGCTCAAGCCATCGCCTTCCACCGTAAACATGAACATCTCGCCCAAAGGCGTGGTCATGGGTGCGATACCGCCTTCCGCGTTGCCCGGCAGATTTCCCCAAACCTCGTTCAGGCGCTCCGCCACCTGTTGGCGCGCCCAATAAATATCGGTGCCCTCCTCGAAGTCGATGGTGATGTCGGTAAGCGCGTATTTCGCGATGGAGCGGAGCATGGTCTGCCTGGGGATGCCGAGCATTTCCACCTCGATGGGCGCCGTGACGCGCGCTTCCACCTCTTCCGGGGTCATGCCGGGCACCTTGATGATGATCTTGACCTGAGTCGGCGAAACGTCCGGAAAGGCATCGATGGGCAGATTGGCCGCGGCGAACCAGCCGGCGCCGGCCAGGAGCAGGGCGCTCAGCAAGGCGAACAGGCGCTGGGTCAGCGCGAACTGGATCAAACGTGCGATCACTCTTCTTCTCCCATGCCGAGCCAGGCGGCCTTCAGCGCGGCCACGCCTTGCACGGCCACTTCCTCGCCCGCGTCCAAGCCTTCGTGAATGACGACGCTATAGGCTTCCAGACCGGCCACCGCCACTTCGCGCGCGACAAAACCCTCAGGCGTTTGCACGAACACGTAGTTTCGGCCTTCGTGGCCGACCAACGCGGCGACGGGCAGGCGGAAAATCAGGTCGGTGCTTTTGTGCATCAGTTGCGCGTTTATGTGCATGCCCGGCCGCAGATCCTCCGCCGGGCTGTCGACCACGGCCCGTACCAAAGCGCTTTGGCTCTTGGGATCCACGTGCTGACCGACCTCGATGATGCGGGCGGTGGCCCGAGAATTTTCCAGGCTGATGCGGTCGCCGATTCTCACCTCGTGCAGCCGTTCCTGAGGCATGTCGACCTCCAGCCACAATTCGTCCAGTCTGCCGACCCGAAACAGCGGCGCGAGTCTATCCACCCGCTGCCCCACCACGGCCATGCGTTCGAGCACGACGCCGTCTATCGGGGAACGCACTTCTATCAGACTGCTCAGCTGCCGATTAGTCTTAAGGCGCCGAATCTCGCCTTGGCCCAGCCCTGACGCCGCCAGGGTCTGTTCCGCTGCCCGCAGCGCCGCCTGAGCCTTGTCGAAATCGCTCTTGGTTTCCTGCCAGCGCAACCGGGAAATAATGCCCTCCTTAAGCAGAGTCTCGTCCCGTCTCAGCCGCGCTTGGGCCAAATTGAATTCGGAGGCGGCATCGAGCAATTCCCGTTGCAGGGCCAGCAAATCGGGACTCTGAATACGGGCGAGCACTTCGCCTTGTTTCACCCTTACGCCCAGGGGTACGGCGACGTTGCTGATCACTCCCGCTTGCGGGGCGCTGACGACGAATTCGTTCTGCGGCGGCAAGACGACGCGGGCCGGCGCCCGCGCCAGCGGCATGGCTGCAACCTCTTCCGGCTTCACCGTGCGGATTCCCAAATGTTTCGCTTGTTCCGCCGTAACCTGAACCGCATTCTCGGCCGCGAGTCCCGTCGCGCAAAAGCATAAAAGCATGGACAAAAAGACGAGTCTCATGGCGTGACTCCGACCACTTGGTTGTAGACCGCGATATCCCGCTGCAACAGGATGGCCCGTTCGGCGGCATCGCGAATGGCGGCCTGGGCGGTGGCCTGGATCTTGAGATAATCGATCAGCGAAATCTCCCCGGTCTCGAACGCGAGCCGGCTCATTTTGAGCTGGGACTCGGCGATTTCCCGCCGCCTTTCGGCGATCGTCAGGGCGGCGCGATCGACCTCGAGATTGTGTATCGCCTCATGCAGCGCCTTCTCCAACTGCCGCAACAAGATGTCCCGATCAGTCAGGCGCTGGGTCAGGACGATATTGGCCTCGGCCACGAACGGCGCGTTATAGGCCTCACCGCCGATGGGGATTTGCAGCACGAAGTTGGTTTCGTTGTTATAGCCTTCTTTTCGGGTGCCCCGTTCGTGCTGGGTACCGACCAGAATCGAAGGCTGGTTGCCCTGCTTGGACCTGCGGGTGAACTCGACTTCGGCCTGGGCGCGCTCGATCAATGCGTTGGCGACGGCCAGGGCCGGATGGCTCTCGTCGAACGTGCTGCGGGGGCTTTGCTCCTCCTCGAAAAATTTCGGCGCACGCTCCAGGCGGGTCAGATTGGAATAGCTCTTGCGGGCATGCATCACCTCCGCTTCGGCCTGAACAACCGCGGTCTTTTTCTCCAGCTCGTCGCTTTCCGCAAGCAGCAAGTCTGCCCGCGCGAGGTCGCCGACATCGACACGCCGTTGCACCAGGGCGGTCAACTGCCTGGAAACCTCGTAGATACGCTCGGCAAGCTCATATCGGTTTTCCACCAGCCGAAGGTTCCATAGGGCATCGCGCACCAGGCCCGCCACCTCGTGCCTTATCGCCCGCGCGAGCAAAGCGGTGCTCTGCGTCGCTTCCTCGGCCACGGCCCTGCTCGCCGCGCGCTGGCCCCACATCCATACCGGAATTTGATAGCCGGTCTGTATTTCCACCGCGCCGCGATCGTTAAAGGCACGATCGTCGATCCATTGCAGATAGACCGCAGGGTAACCCGCTATCCAACTGGCACTGCGGCGCTCCAGAGCCTTAGCCTCATTCTCGAAAGCCGCGATGAGAGCGCTTTGCGGGTATTTTTCGAAAGTGGCCTCGATGACCTGGCCAAGGCTCAGCGATTCGTCGAACACCAGCTCATCGTAATGATCGACAAAGCGCTCTTCGGAGGCGACGGGCGCGATCGCGAAAAAACAAGCCGCGCCTGCCACACACACTAAAAGCTTCATTGGTATTTTTCTCCCAAAGTCACGAGCCGGGACGACGGTGACCGCTGCTCAAGCTGGACGGGAAACGCTCCCGTGCCCATTGCCCGATGTCCACACTGAATTCTTTTCGTTAAAGGCCACCCGCCCACACAGGGCAGGCCCCCGATAAAGCCGGGAACAGAGAGCGAAAGTCCTTTAAAAGGCGAATTTGGTCAAGCGTTTAACGGTGGGGCGCGCGGGGCGGTATTGCGGTAGAAACACGAATCCGGCGAGGGTGATTCCTCGACAAGAGATGGGGTCGCGATTAGTTGTGATCGCCGAATCGACGCGGCGATGGAGGGAAGGCAAGGCTGATCATCGGCGATCGGCGAAAACTTGGCTTTGCCGGCCTCGCCCCAGAATCCGGCCTGAACGCTGATAATGACGTCCTGATCGAGCGGCGGCGCATCGGCTTGAACCGATGTCTCTCCGCTTTTCGATAGGAATTCCAGCCCGGGAACATGCAGAAAGCCGCCCGTTTCGCCCCCGGTGTGCGCATGAACCCACGGCGCGATGACTTGCATCAGCGTCAAGAGAACTAGCAGGATCGTACGGGAAGCGAGCGTTGTCACAGTTCGACAATAGTACGGATGGTAAAAACTCGTACAGTATAGTCCTTATGGAAGGCCGAAAAAATCCAGTGATGCGCCATGGCTGTACAAAAGAATCCCGACACCGATGCGTGGAGCGTGGAGCGTATAGGCTTTGACACCGGCCGCAGTCACGGATTTCCTCGACAGCTACTCGAAAGGAAATGCCGAGCCCGCATGTCTCTATCGCGACCTTAAAGCCGATACTGTGGTTTGGAGCTAATGCCGACGCGGTGTTTCGAACATCCGAAGAAGAGATTTGCGCCGCATTCAGCTGAGATTTTGGCTGTATGGCTAATATCCGTCTGCTTGGCTATCACGATATTCGGATCGAGGCGGACCCGCTGCTTGCCAGTACCGGTGAACTGTCTAGTCACCGATTTCGTATCGAAGCAGAGGGAAAAATCTCGAATTGAGTCTCATCGAAATTCTCGCATCCCGTGAATACCAGAATCCTTTCCATCCCGGTCAGGCCTGTTGGGAGCACCGTATAATGCGACTCCTGCCTGATCTACGATGCTCCGATCTCGGGTGGTTCTAAGACATTCTCTCAGTCTGGGGCCGATAGACCGGCGACCAACCATATGCCTTGCACATCCAAAGCTTTACGCCTTTTCCATAGCGTACATATACTTAGCCGGCCCTCATCGAGGGTGTGCAAGGAGGACTCGATGGAAATTCAGGGAATCCGGCGCCGCAAAACCGCGCTATTCACATGCCTTACGACAACATCGAACGATGTTGAACATCATGGAGATTAGAGTATGAAAAGGCTTGTCACACTGCTGGTTTATTTTTCTTTACTTGCTTTGCTTGCTGGTTGCGATCGCGAGACTCCGCCCAAACCACCCGAAACCGTATGCGGTACTATCCGCGGGTTGTCTTGTCCGGAGGGACAATACTGTGATCTTGGCGTCGGCCAGTGCAAAGTTGCAGATGCACAAGGGGTCTGCAAAACCAAACCAACCGCTTGCACCAGGGAATTCGATCCCGTCTGCGGTTGCGACGGCAAAACTTATGGCAATGCCTGTGAGGCAGCTGCCGCTGGAGTTTCCATCGACCATCAGGGCGAGTGCCCGAAAACTGAACCCGTAGCCTGTGGCGGGATCGCGGGAACCAAGTGCCCCGATGATCAAGTCTGTGTCGATGATCCGAGTGACGACTGTGATCCCACCCAGGGCGGCGCAGATTGTCCAGGTATATGTAAAGCCAAATAGAGGAAATGCCGACATTCGGGTGCAATGGCTGCCGGCCATTGCACCGGATGTTGCTTCCGCATGCGCGGAAGCTGGATCAGTAACATGACGCTCAGAGCAAACGGTTCACGGGTGACGGTCGGTCCTGCCGCGTCAGGCCTAGACGCCGGGCGATATCCAGCACTTCTCTGTATTCCGTCGCGGCAATGCGGCGGGATAGCTCCGGCAGGTCGCTGGCCCGATAGCCGGGATAGTACTGTCCCATCAGATTGACATAAGTCTCCGTGGAAATCTCGCGGGCGATAAATTTCAGAACCTTTTCCGTTCCGGCCAAGCCGGCCGGCAGAATCAGGTGTCGAACCAACAACCCCCTGTAAGCCAAGCCATTCTCGGCCAACCGAAGGTTGCCCACCTGTCGGTACATTTCCTTGACCGCCGCCCGGTTGACCTCCCAATAATTCCGCACATGCGAATATCGGTGGGCGATGACGGAATCGCCGTATTTCATGTCCGGCATATAGATGTCGATGATGCCGTCCAGCAGAGCGAGAGCTTCGGGACTGTCGTAGCCGGCGGTGTTGTAGACCAGGCGCAGCGTGAGTCCCCGCCGGGCGGCAATCAGCGTCGCTTCGAGAATCTGCGCCACCACATGGCTGGGGGTGACAAAATTGATGTTGTGGCAGCCTCGGGCCTGCAAGTCCAGCATCATTGCCGCCAGTTCGTCCGGCTCCACTTCGCGGCCCTCGCCTTTTTGGCTGATTTCCCAGTTCTGGCAGAATTCGCAGCGCAAATTGCACCAACTGAAGAAAATCGTTCCCGAGCCGTTCCAGCCGCGCAGGACGTCTTCTTCCCCGTAATGAGGACCGTAGCTGTAGACGACGGCACGCTCTCCGGTCCGGCACACCGCGCCTTGGGTCGTACGCAGCCGATCTACCCGGCAATAGCGCGCGCAGAGATCGCAGGATTTAAGATGCTGACGGGCGATGCGGACCCGTTGCTCCAATTCGCCGCTTTCGAGCAGTGTGAGATAACCGGCTTGAAAGCCTTCCGGGAGGTTTTCCGCTGGATTCATGGCTATGCGACTTAAAAATAATCTTCAGGGCTTCTCGATCACAAAATCGATCAGCAGATAACACCATTGGCCATTGACAGGCATCCGGCTGTTTCGTATCACGAAGCGGGAAAAAATTTGCTGGCTAAAGCGTTTTTCACCGTAGTTTAGCGGTAAGAATCGGGAAATTCGTAGGTCGGCAATCCTTTGCCGACACATTGGGTCGGCGAGGGATTGCCGACCTACCGCACCTTCGGGGCGCTACGCCATACCAGAAAATGCTCAAATAGCAGACTTTTCTCAGTCCAACCCCAGAAACGGATAAGTCCGCAATTGCTCGCGCGTCCACAGCGAAAGCCCGCCTCGCTGTCCGACCGTTTCGACGGCTAGTATGGCATCGGGATCTTGGAAGTCGATCGAGGCCGGCATTCCGGCTTCATCCAGCTTGGTCAGCAGGAATTCGTCGAGAAAACGCTCCTCGTTCTGGCTGGACAGGCGCCCGGCGAATCCGCGGCGGTGCATGCGCACATGGAATCGAGCGCCAGCTAGATCTCGCAGCCAACGGGCGGTGGCCTCGCGCGCTTTTGCCTCGAACTCCGGCGGGGTCTGAAAACCGAACAGAGCCGTGAGGGGAATCGCGCGGGAAATGCACTGCGTGAAGATTTCGGGGTCTCTGTCGGACCACTCCTTTAAGGTCCTGAGAAATCCTGCCGTATCGTCGACCTTCATCACCAGCACATTGAAATAATCGGTTTTGTGGACAGGACCGAGCGTTTCGAGCAGATCGCGGGCACGCCTGAACCCATGCTCGAACACCGAAACGACGACATTCCAGTCGTGCATACCGCCTCCCCAAGTATGTGGCTTGGATTTCGAATATCCTGCCTATGCAGCGCAACTCGGCAGCGCTTATTGCTCAGGGTCGATTTATTCCGGAAAAGTTCCCGCAGGCACGGAGCCGAACCGACGTTCCGGCGTTTTCATCTACGCTTTAGTCATGGAGCTTGCCGGCACCCCATAACGAGACGCGGGAAGGCCGACATGAAGCCATCTGGAAATTCGGGGGGAAGCCGCCACGTGAAGACGAATTACGTACTCATAGACTACGAGAATGTGCAACCGGAGGCGATCTCCGTTCTCGACAAGGAGCATTTCAAGGTTATCGTGTTCGTCGGAGCCAATCAGTCGAAGCTTGCGTTCGAGATCGCTGCCACGCTCCAGCGCATGGGAGATCGAGCGGAGTACGTCAAGATCGCCAGCAACGGCTCGAATGCGCTGGATTTCCACATTGCTTATTACATCGGCCGGCTTGCGGTGTCCGAGCCAGACGCGTATTTTCACATCGTCTCTAAGGACACAGGCTTCGATCCGCTGATTCAGCATCTCAAGAGCAAGAAGATCTTGGTGTGCCGATCGCGGGACGTCACCGACATACCGATCATAAAGGCAGTCAATCCGATGCCCGCGACCGAGAAACTCGACCTCATCATCAGCGATCTTAAGCGGCGCGGTGCTTCAAAGCCGAGAACCGCCCAGACATTATCGAGTACGATCAACTCCCTTTTTCAGAAGCAACTCTCTGAACAAGAACTGGCGTCCCTGCTCCAGGAGTTGCAAAAGCAAGGCCTGGTCACGGTCAACAACACCAGGATTTCTTATGCGCTTCCGGCCTAGAACGGTTCATTGGCGTGGACCGATTAGGAAACGGCGCGTTTTGCCGTCCATTGCACATCAACGAACAAGGCCATGTACGTTCCACCACATTTCGAAGAATCGCGAGTCGAGGTCCTGCACGAACTGATTCGCACTCATCCGCTCGCCACGCTTGTCACATTGTCGTCCGGCGGAATCGACGCGAATCACATTCCTTTACATCTCTCCGAAGAGCAGAGCCGATTCGGCACCTTACGCGGCCATGTCGCGCGCTCGAACCCGATATGGCGCGACTTGGTTTCGGATGTCGAGACGTTGGCGATATTCCACGGCCCCGACAGCTACGTCACCCCATCCTGGTATGCCACGAAACGGGAGCATGGCAAGGTGGTTCCGACCTGGAACTACGTGGCCGTGCATGCCTACGGTCCGCTTCGCATTATCGATGACCCGGTCTGGCTGCGGAGCCAGCTCGAAGCGCTCACCGACCGGCATGAAGCCTCGTTCAGCGAACCGTGGTCCGTATCGGACGCTCCTCGCGAATTCACCGACCGTCTGATCGAAGCGATCGTCGGCGTCGAGATCGTCATCACCAGACTCGTGGGAAAATGGAAGGTAAGCCAGAATCAGCCTGAGCCTAATCGAGCGGGCGTGATCCGGGGACTCAGGGAATATGGAAACCATGATGCCCAGGAGATGGCTGCCTTGGTCGAGGAGTTCGACAAACACTCGTCTGCCGCCAAAATGGAAGACACGTAGGTATCATCAATGGCAATCGATGAGATCAAAAACTATGTCGCTCTTTCCGACGAACTGGCAACCGGGGGTCAGCCGACGGAAGAGCAACTTCGGCTGCTGGCGCAGGCAGGCTTCGAGACCGTCATCAATCTCGGGTTGCTGGACCCGCGCTACTGCCTGGCGGACGAGGCCGGTCTCGTCCGATCACTGGGCATGACGTATCACCACATTCCGGTCGATTTTCAGGTGCCCGAGTGGAAAGACTTCCGGCAGTTCCTCGAGCTTATGGACAAATCGGAAGGCCGGAAAGTGTTTGTCCATTGCGCCCGCAACTATCGGGTCTCCTGCTTCATCGCGCTGTATGGCCAAGCGCGGCTGGGCTGGTCTCGGGATCAGGCCCGGGCGCATATCGGACGCGTATGGGAACCGAACGAAATTTGGGCGAGGTTCCTCGATGCCTCTCGCCCGGCAGCTGATAGTTTGGTGCCGACCAATAATCGGGAGAATACGGCGGACGAAAATAGACCTCGGAAAGATTGACGAAGCGGCACCTACTTTGCTCTATCGAAGCCCGACCCCTACGCACGCGTGCGCCTCGCCCCACCGCTCCTTGGCATTCTTTGCGATGCGACTCACGCGGTGCAGTCAAGGTCCCGGAAGATGGCGTTCGCAGCGCTACTCCGAAGTAATATTGATACCGACGATCTTCGGCCGGTCGTTGAAGCATTGAGCCTCGTCCACGACCATTATCACGCGGCGGCGGGCAACGAACGCAGTAAGCGCGGCGGAATAAAACGTCTCATAGCCGGGAAACGATTTATCCGAGATGTAGCCGTCCGGAGTGGGGCAACCGGCGGGGTTGACGATCGGCTCGGCGGTTACGACGGCGAAGCTATCGGCGTTCCAGCCGGTGCGTACCATGGTGATCGATCCGGGCTGATGAACTGGCTGACCGACGGCTGGCGCGGATAATCCGGCGGCGACCGCGGCGAGCATTATGGCTATAGGGCGCATGTAGTCCTCCGTTGAGGTGGGTGGATGGTGTCAGTCGGCCGTCCGCATGGCGCCGCGAACGATGGGTGTAATGGCGCAGGCGGGGCCGAGCGCGCACTCCGCCGTCTCTTTGACGGCGTTGCTGATCTCGCTGACGAAGGGCTCGGTCGACACGTATTGGCACGCGCTGGCACCCGTCGCCCAAAACCAATTTTGCGAGGTGGCAGGCGTGTTGGGAATGTATCCTCTCGGTGTGCAGGTGGACTGGACCCCCGCGATGCCGACGCCGAATCCGTTGACGGTGACCACAGTCGGACCTCCGCTGTCACCGCCGTGACCCACCTGGTTCGCGCTGTTCATGACAAGCTCATAACCAGTATCTGTGATAGACGAAGGCATGAAGGGCGCGCTGCGATAGGTACCTTGGCCATCGGATGGCTGTGCGGTGGGCGTGCCGAATACGCCGGTCGCGAAAGTCGAAAAGCCCTGGCCATATTGGGTGACCGTATCGGAGGTAGTCAGTCGGCCGCTGAGCACGACCGATCCGCCACCTTGGTCACGTGCGACGACGTAGATCCGCTGGCTGTCCACCGGGCCGAGATCGGCGGCCCCTAGGTAGACGAGGACAATGTCGCGACTAGGCACCGAACCTGGAGCCGCGTTAATAGTGAAATCATGAATGCGCGAAGCGATGCCGACGCGGTCGGGTGCCCAGTCGGCAGTGATGCGCACCTGGTCGGGCGGCACAAGGGCGCCGGAAATCAGGCCGTCCTGAGTGACACAGTGGCGCGCGGTCAATACCCAATACTGGTTAAGCAGGGTGCCCGAGCAGCCGTTATTAATCGCCACGAGCCCCAGTTGGCGCTGGGTCTCGAGATCAACCTCCGTTCCCGCACCAATCGGCTGTCGTACTCGGCAGATGCGACCTTCCGGGGTATCTTCGCATTCCTGCGCTTGGACATCGTTGCAACCGAGTGTCGCACCGAGCGACAGCAGTGCTGGTAAACCAACGCGCCAAGTAATGCCTCGGAAAGCAAACCTTCCGACTTTCTTCGTCCCGCGCCAATGTGCGTAGGAGCGGTTCAAGGTATCGCCGCAACAAAGGAACGGGTCACTTGTCTGTTGATTGCTTGCCATGCCTTTTCCCTGCTGTCTGCTACGACACGCGGCACCTGCTATTTATTGCATTCGATAGCGCCCCGCCTCCAAAGTTCGTATCTTCCGTGCCCGACGAAAAGATCCTTCCGATTGGATAAGTAATTTGGCCGGGCAGTAGCTTTACTGGACCGACTTTGAAACGAGCCGGGACGGCGAAGAAACCGGATGTCGCGCCAGACCGAGCCGTTTATGAACTTCCTCGCCTGCCTTTAGTCAGTTATTAATCAGGCCCGTAAATACCCTCCAGGTATTTCGGGTCGCCGCCCAGGCCGGTACACGCTTAGGCCTTAGCTCACTCGCTTGTCGCCGCGCTAAGGAAACCCTGCCCCGGATTAACCCGGCCTATATTTATAGGCCGGGTTAATAGGAAACCTCATCGGATAGGAGATCGCTATGAAAATTCATAGCCTGGTCACATTAGGGACAATATTGGCGACACTCCTCATGGCGCGCTCGTTACTCGCCCTGGAACCGGGCCAAAGCGAGCCGAAACGGCTCTTTTCGACGGGCGATTCCATGACGCGGGGTTTCAATGCCAACACTCCCCTGGACAATCCGCACCTGAGCTGGGTCAACGGTTATCACGGCTTTTGGGAGGATCTCTTCGGTTTGCCGGATGTCGAGTCGCATAACCAGCGCATCGATGCCAATTTCGGAGACAGCGATCGCAGCAATCAGACGGCGGCCGAAAACGGTGCGACGATGGGCAATCTGGCCGCTCAAGCGTCCGGCACGGCCGGCAAGAACGTAACCTATGCCACGGTGCTGCTGGGTTCGAACGATGTGTGCAAGGACTCGATCGCCGATCTTCCCACCGACGAGCAGTTCAGAACGCGATTCGAGGGCGGCATGGATACCCTGCTCGCGAATTTGGCTGCGGGCGCTACCGTGCAGGTAGTGGCAATCCCCAATATCGTCGAGGTCTATAACCAGGGCCGAGTCAAACAATCGCTGGGGCTGGTCGATTGCCCGGAGGTTTGGGCGACGTCGGGCAGTTGCGGCTCGGTGCTTTCGCCCGATGCGACCGATTCGGACCGTGCTTTTGCGCTGTCCCGGATCATGGCGTACAACCAGATGCTCCGGGAAATCACCGAGAACAAGGCCGCACAGCATCAGGACAAGTTCATCTCGTTTACCGATGTGAGCTTCACCTATCCGTTCACGCAGAGCGAACTCTCCAACCTCGACTGTTTCCATAGTTCCTGGGAAGGACAAAAGGCTCTATCGAGGGAGACCTGGAATAGCGGTCCGTTCAGGGAACATCAGGAACTTGACTAAGCCATTATGAGCCGGGTCGCCGCATTCTTATCAGGCGCGGGAGTGGTGGGCGCGATCGCGGTACTTCTGTCTACTCATTCGCCGCCGGTTCCGGTCGGCGAAGATGTCGACCAATGGCAGGCGCGCGCCCGGAAGGCGGAACAGGAACTCGCGGTGCTGCGGACTCAGCTGGAATCTTCCGCCGCGCGGCAATCGACAGCCTCCTTCACATCCATTCCCGTCACACCCCCTGGTCCGATTTCTTCGCCAACAATTCCTCCGCCGCCTCCCGATCCCGATGTCGAGTTTGATCCCGTGCGCCACGAGCAATGGGACGCCCTGGTTAGCGGCGCGCTCGAGCGCGAAGTGGAGCAGCGCCTCGGCCAAAGGCTCAGCCCCGATCGGACGGCGCGGCTGCTCGAGGCTCTACGACGGCTGCGCGATGCCTCGGTCGGATTGCGCTCGGAATTTCTCGATCCCCAAAATCCCGATTCCCTGCGCGATCACCTGGCGCGCACGCTGGTGCTGGTGGAATCGGATCGCCTTTTTCGCGAAGAGCTCGGCATCGGCTTCTCGGACTTCCTGCGGGGACTCGACGGCAATCCCGTCGAGGAAGTCCATCCGGCGGAGCCTGGCGGATCGCTTCGATAACATCGCCCAATGTGGATCATCCTTCTGATGCTCTTGGCCGGAAGCCCGGCCGCTCTTGGCGACGAGGCGGCGGCCAGAATAAACGGACAGACGCTTTTGTTATCCGAGATCGACGCGCCTTCGCGCCCGAAGATCGTCCGATTGCACCAAGCCTTGGTCGGCCAGGCTGCCCGGACGCTTGTTCGGCTGATCGACCGGCACCTTCGGACGTCCTCGGCGGCAATGAAATCCCCTTCGTCCAAGCCGGTCACGGATGAAGCGATCCGCGACTTTCGTTCGTCACGGGCGGAAGATTTCGAGGGGCCTTTCGCGCCCGCCGAGACCAGGCGCCATCCGAGTGCTGCGCAGCCCGCGATCCGACACTATCTGGAGCAGAAAGCGCTCGAAGCCAGAAGCGCCGAGACGCGCCGCGATCTCCGGAAAGGCCATGCCATTAAAATCCTGCTCCCGGAAGCGCGGGACCTCGAACAGCCGCTGCCCGCTAAGCGAACCGTGGCGCTGGTGGATGGTGTCTCCATCCCGGCCGGGAAACTCGAGCAAGCCGCAGCGCTTCGCCTCTATCGGCTGAGGAAGGAGATCCATCTCGAGCGCCGGCGCAATGTCGAGACGGCCATCGAAAATCGGCTGCTGAGCGAGGAGGCCCGGCGACGCGGCATTACCACCGAGAATCTTTTGACAAAAGCGACACAGGACGCGGCCGTCGGCGACGAGGAGTTGAATACATTCATCCAGTCGGAAAGCGCGGCGGGCCGGCCCGTATCGGACCCCGAACGTGCCCGACAATACTTGGCTTTCCGTAAAGCCTATGCCCGTCGCACCGCGTTGGTCGAGAGGCTGCGGGCTTCGGCGCGCATCGAGATCCTGCTTGAGGAGCCCTCCCCACCCCGTCTACCCATGATCGAGGCGAATGCCCCCGCCTTGGGCGCACGGGAAGGACTGCGTCTCGTCGTCTACATCAACTACCGCTGCACGCCATGCCGGGCTAGCCATCGGGAGATCGATCGGCTTCTGGCCGCCGACCGAAAAGTGCGCGTCACCTTCCGCGATTTCATTCCGGTGTACGATCCCGTGGCGAGCGAGGCGGCCCGCTTGTCGCGCTGCGCCAGCCGGCTGGGCGCCTTCCAGCGCATGCGCAAGGAGCTTTTGACGCGGGATCCGCCGCCTTTCGGAGAAGCCTGGTACAAAGACGAAACCCTCCCGGTACTCGCTCGCGGGCTGGGTATCGATCCCGCCGCCTTGGTACAGTGCCTTTCCTCCGAGGAGATCGGCGAGGCCATCGCCACGGACACCGCGGAGGCGCTCGAATTCGGTTTCGAGGAAGCGCCTTCCTTTATCGTCCAAGGCATCCCCCTCTCGGGCATGCAGTCGGCCGAAAGCCTGGCTGAAGTACTCCATCGGAGAATATCGCGGGATGCGCGGCATCCGGTTAGGCAGGGAGCGAATCCACACTGATTCTGAAAGACCGGCCGGCTTATGGCTCTCCGTTCGGGACCAAGCCGCGACGGCGGGCCTGTCGATCGTTGAGAACGCGTGCGAGCACTTGAGCTGGATCGACCATGTTGGAATCGCATCATCCTAGAAACGGCAGTTGGACGTGCCGGAGTGTGCGGCGGGCGGGTCGGCTGGCAAGGCGCGACGCCGCCGCGGGGTAGTCTCCCGCAAGAAGGAGCAACGCCGCCAGGTGGCCCGCCCGCCGTGCAATCGGGTGCGTAGCGGCTTCACCCAAAAGGTGAGATTGATGCAGGGCGGGACGTTCAGGATTCATCGGGCTTTTCAGGTGCATCGAAGCGGTCAACTGCCGTTTCTAGGATCATGCATTGGCAAGCGAAATCGATTCCGGACGAGGCTTGGGAGCTAAGTACATTCCGCAAATATTTGCCGAATCTCGACAGATTGGCTTGATTGGCGGGGTTGTCCTGCAGGTTGCCTATGCCGCAAGACTTCCCTGAATGTACTTAGAGCATTTTCATACCGACTGTACGGGCACTCGCGAGTAGGTCGGGAATCCCTTCCCAATCGCAAACGGGCCTTTAATCGGCCCCTTCCAATCGCAAACGGCGTCTTCGGGAAGGGCGTGGCCGGCGCTCCCGGCCAGGCCGTTTGCGATTGGAAGGGTCATCCCAGCGCTCCTGGGATGACCGTTTGCGATTGGAGCGCCGAAGCCGCCCTTCCCGACGACACGTCCCCGCCGAGCGTCTTCGTCGGCAAAGGATTGCCGACCTACGAAAGCTTGAGTCGAGCTACCCTGGCCGAAGGCGCCAACGACTCCAGCAGGCCTGTTTTGCCGTACGAGCGAGATGAGAACGCTCTAGCAAACGCTTCGGGTCAAACTGCCGCTAGCCCGCTTGGCAAATGGGATCAGGCTTCCATGATTTCGCCGGCGACTTGAATGCCCCGGCTGACGAAGAAGCATATGAGGAACTTGCGTGGACGGCCGACAACATCGATGGATTTTCCCGATTGCCGGTCGCTTCGTTCACATCCAATCCTTCGCCTTTTTCCTGACCTGCTCGTAAAAGGCCTCCATCACGTCGACGAAGGACACGTCCTTGGGCCAGAACGGCGGGAAATCGCCGCCTTTTTTGACCAGAATGCCCGAAACCGGAGCGGGTTCCGGCGGTTCCACGCCGGAGGGCAGTTTCTTCGCGCCGCGCCAGTAGTCCCTGGGAACGACTGTGTCCGGCACGGTGCTGGGCACGGGACGACTGAAGTAGGACTCCGCCGGGTACAATTCGCCCCCGTTCTCCGTCAAGGCGGTAGCTAGCGCCGCCCCCAAGGGCGTGCTCTGAAGTCGCCGGGCCAGTTCGGCGCGGGGAAGTCCCCGGAGTTCGAACAATAGAAAGGGATCGTGATCCAGCCGCGAGGCGAGCAGGTAATACAAAGCGGCAATGTGTTTGCACGGATTTTCCGGATCGGGACATGAACAGCGCGTCTTGATGTCTTTGCGGCTCCGCGGCAGGAGATCGATTTCCAGATTCTCGAACGGCTTTTCGATCTCGTCCGGCATTTCGTTGAGAAGCAAGCGGGCCAGAAATCCCGCACGACTCCCGATGAGCCGGATGGCGTTATCCCAGGCGGACGCCGGCAGGGACAGGAACTCGATGTGAATCTCATAGATGGGCTCCTCGTAAAATCCGAGGTAGGGGCTCATCCGTCCCCGCACCCGCGCCAGGACTTTGTTCTGCTCCACCCGCCATCCGAGAATGCGGTGGGTGCTGAGATACTGGCGCCCACGCATCAGCCGCTTCGGGTCGGTGAATGTTTCCATCGCTTCGATGAACCGCTGGCCCCACCAGGTCTTGCCGATCTTGCTCATGGGCTACTCCATAACGGCTTGACGATTCAGGGCGATCAGTTCCTTGAAGGCCTCGTTGTCGAGTCGCGTCAGCCAGGATTCATCATTTCCGACGATCAGCGAAGCCACCTGTTTCTTGTCTTCGATCATACGATCGATACGCTCCTCCAGCGTCCCTATGGTGATGAATTTGTGGACGAAAACATTCTTGCACTGCCCGATTCGAAAGGCGCGGTCGGTGGCTTGGTCCTCGACCGCCGGATTCCACCAGCGATCGAAGTGAAAAACGTGGTTGGCCTTGGTTAGCGTGATGCCCACCCCGCCCGCCTTCAAGGACAATATGAACACGCCGGGCTCGGTATCCGGATCCTGAAATTCGGAAATCATCCGCTCGCGCTTTGCCGGCGGCGTTCCGCCGTGCAGGTAAAATACCGGGCAGCCCAAGGCATCGCGCAAGTATTTGTACAGGCTCTCGCCGACTTCGGCGAACTGGGTGAACACCAGAGCGCTTTCGGTCTCGGCGATCACGTCGGTCAACATGTCGTGCAACCGATCGAGTTTCGGAGAACGCTCGGGCGTGAACTCGCTGCCGTCGCGCAAAAATTGGGCGGGATGGTTGCACACCTGCTTGAGCCTCATCAGTGCCGACAGCATCAAGCCCTGCCGACCGATACCTTCGGCCATCGTCAGGCGCTGCTCCACGTCCCGCACCACGGCCTCGTAGAGCGAGGCCTGCTCTTTGCAGAGATGACAGAACTGCTTGTTTTCGACCTTGTCGGGCAGGTCCTTGATGATATTGGGATCGGTTTTGACGCGGCGCAGGACGAACGGCTCGATCAGCTGTTTCAGGGTCTCGGTCTGAGCCGGATCGTTATCGCGCTGGATCGGAAGCTCGTAACGCTGGCGGAACTGGGTCTGCTTGCCCAAATAACCGGGATTCAGAAAATTGAAGATCGACCACAGGTCGAGCAGCCGATTCTCCACCGGGGTTCCGGTCAAGGCCAGGCGATGCTCCGCATTGAGCCTCAAAACCGCCTTGGTCTGGGCGGACAAGGGGTTCTTGATATTCTGGGCCTCATCGAGCACGATCCGCGCCCATCGGATCTGAGAAAACAGTTTCTCGTCCCGTCGCACTAAGGCATAGGACGTGATAACCGCATCGTGCTCCGCGCAGATCTCCCGAAAACGTCCGACATCCCGAAAACGTCCGCCGCCGTGATGGACGATGGCGCGCAGGCCGGGCGCGAAGCGCTCGAGCTCTTTCTTCCAGTTGCCGATCACCGACGTGGGCACGACCAGCAAGGTCGGGGCATGCTGATTCGTCTCGACCCGCTCGTGAACCAAGCGCGCGATTACCTGCACGGTTTTCCCGAGGCCCATGTCGTCCGCCAGGCATCCGTTCAGCCCCAGACTTTCGAGATAACAGAGCCAGGCGAGCCCGCGCCGCTGATAATCCCGAAGCCGCGCGACCAGGCCCGGCGGGTCGTCCACCGGCTGCAGCTGGCTGTGATCGCGGAGCTTCCCCAGCATTTCCAGCAACGTTCCCTGGGGATCGATCTCGAAAAGATCCGAATCCTCCGCCGTCTTCCGCATCAGTTCCGGCAGGCTCATGCCGCCGTCCTCGGTCCGGTGCTTGCGCCAGAACTCCAGCATCGTGCGCATCTTTTCCCGATCCAGCGTCAGCCACTGACCGCGGTAGCGAACCAGCGGCGTCTTGCTTTCGACCAGGCGTTCCCATTCGGCCTCGTCGATGGCCTCCGCTCCCAGCGCCAGCTCGTAGCGGTATGCGATCAGGTTCTGCAAGCCCAAATCGCGCCGAGTACCCGCATCCGAGGGGCTGCGGCGGCTGGCGTAAAGGCGGATTCTGGTACGTCGCCGCCCTTGCGGAGTCCACCAGGTGGGCACCATGACGGTAAACCCGGCATCTTCCAATACCCAGGCATCCTCTTGGAGAAACGCGAAGGCCTCTTCCAAAGCCAGATCGACCCCGGTGGGGCGCTCTTCGTCCAAGCCTTCCCACAATTTCGGATAGATGCGAGCCGCCTGGCCCAAGCCGAGCAGCAGGTTTTTCTCGAACTCCGGACCGACCGGCTTGGCGAAAGCCTGTTTCTCCTCGGCGCGCAGCCCCCAGTATTCGGCCAAAGGCAGGCGCAGGGCGGGATCGCGGCGCGGCGAGAGGAGAATTTCCAATCGCCAGGCATCGTCCTCGGAGACTGCTTCCTGCAAGCGGAACACCAACTCCAGGTCCGCTTCCTCGCGGCGCCCGAGCAGATTGCGCCGCCAGCCGAGCCATTGCCTGTAGAGCTCGATACCCTCGTCGGTTTTCCACGGATGCCCGGCCGGCGCGCCGTTGCGGCAGGCATTCAACAGCGTGCCCTCGATCTTGCGGCCCAACTTGGTGGCAGACGCCGCCTGGACGATAGTGCGATGCACCAGGACATCGGCGCAATGCTTGAGCAGACTGGCGCTCTCGTAAAAAAAACCGCCGGCCGACGCACAAACCGGAGGCATCCGCTCGACGGCCTCCCGAATCAGGCGTTCATAACTGTCGGAAACGATTTCCCAGCCGGCGTAGATTTCATAGCCTTCGGGCGGCATGGTTCGATAGAGCAGCGCCGGGATATAGCGATCCTTCACGATCACCGACTTCAGCGACTGCGTGAAGTAATGCCAAAACAGCAGATCGATGCCCGCCTTGGTCTGCGAGGTCCGGTAAGCCGACAGAAAACGCAACTCGCCGAGCTGTTTGAAAGGGTGAGCCAGGCGATAGCCGTCCACTTCCCAGCCCGTCAAAGCCGCTTCGATGGGCTCTTCGTCCACTCCGCTTTCCAACTCTAGGCCCGGCAGCGGCCGACCGTCGACCGTCGGCAAAAGGACCGTCTGCGGCGCGAAATGAAACCGGCGTTCATAAGGTGAAACGTCCAGCCCGAGTTCGCCTTCGAGAAAAGCCACCAGCTCAGCTTTGGTGAGGTGCCGAGGATGACGGTTCGCGGCTCCAGAGACGTCGGCGGGTTCGCCGTCATGCTCTATCCAAAGCCAAAAATCGCCCGGCTGGACGAACTCGTCGGTACACTCGGGAATCCATGTGCAGTGCAGGACTTTCATGTCGCGTATGTTGCAAGCCGAAAATCGGCTATTGTACCCAGCCGGAGCGGGTTTGCGCCGATCTGTTAATTATTTGTTACATCCGCGGTCAACCCGCATCAGCCCGGCCTAACAATAAACCATCATGTCCGATCGAGCGCAACGCTTATTCATCGGAGCAATCGGTCGATGGCAAGGTGTCGGTTGCCGTCAGTATTGCCGGTACACGAGGAAGCGTGACGATCGAATCGGAGGCTTTAGGCCTCAGGTCGGTGAGGGAAACGAAGCGGCGGTGGCAATTCAAACCACCTTGCGTAGGATGTGCTGACAAAGGAAGCGCATCAATCGCGAACGGTCGCTTTAATCACGATCCTTCCCGACACAACTGTCGGCAAGGGATTGCCGACCTACGACTATAATCCCCCCGAGATGTCTAAGGTCACGTAGGATGTGCTGAACGAAGTGAAGCGCATCAATCGCGAACGATGCGCTTCCTTCGTCAGCACATCCTATGACCCTGAGGCACGAAGCGCATCGTTCGAGCCTTCAAACCAGGCTGACCTACGCCACCTCCCGCTTCGCGATATCCACCCACTCCTTGTTCAACCGGTGGCTGTGCCTGGACGCGATCTTTGCGTCCTTGAGGATGTCCTCGAACAGCGCCCGCGCCTCCGATGTTTTTCCCATGCGTTTCAGCAGCAGGGCATGGCGGCATTTGGCTTCGGCGCCTGCGGAATATTTAGCCAGTGCCCGGTATTCGTCCAAGGCCCGATCCAGTTCGCCGAGCGCTTCGAGCGAGCGGGCGTAAAGCAGATGCGCCTCCTGGTTTTCGAATTCCGGATTAGCCCCGAACAGCATTTCGAGCGTTTCCCGCGCCCGTCCGAAATTGTTCGCTTCCACCAGCGCCTTGGCCAGGCCAAGCAAGAGGTCGGGATCGGTGCGGTACATCCCGGTGAGGGAGCTCTCGTAAAGTTCGATGGCTTCGTCGAGCATGCCATGCCTGAGATATTCGTGTGCCAGTGCGCTCCGGTTGCCTATGGTGTCCGAGACCTCCAATGCTTCGCGGCGTTTTCGGAGCTCCTTTTGTGGATCGAGCGTTCTCAGCAGGGCCTTGGAACCCTGCCGGGCGGTGCGGCTTTGGATCACTTCGGGCAGCAGCACCATCACCGAATAAAGAATGCAGCCGAGCAAGGGCAGGAAGATAATTAGAAATACCCAGAAAATCGGATGGCCGTGGCGGATCGCGTGAACGGCGAATCCGATCTGGATGAGCAACATGAAGATTCCGGCAATTTCCATCAGATGTCTCGTTTATTGTTGTTCAGCAAGGAATTGGACCCGGCGAGCAAGTCCACTCGATGGACAGGAAACGGCGCGCTTGGTTCGCGCGATCTTCGGAAGGATCGTTTATTGGCGGTCGATCCGGCGCTTATCGAGCTCCTTGCGATGAAGACAAGGACAAAAGTCTGATCGTACCATGTATGGGATACAACGAAACCGGGACGTATCGATGCATCCGATGAAGCGCTTGCCAGACCGTTACGGAATCGCGGGCGCTCCCGCGCGGTCCAAACAACCATGAAACTTCGCCTGGTCCAGCTCTGGGAGACGCTCCGCTCGAGCTACTGGTTCGTCCCCGCCTTGATGTCGGTTACGGCCGCGATCCTGGCGGTCTTGCTGTTTCTGGTCGATCAGGAGGCCCGCGAGCGATATCTGCCGTTTCTCTCCGATCTTTACGTGATGGACGCACCGGGGGCTCAAGCGATTTTGTCCACGTTGGCGTCCTCGGCGATCACGGTGGCGGGGGTGGTGTTTTCCATCGCCATGCTGGTGCTCTCCAACGCCTCGTCGCAATTCGGCCCGCGCCTGCTGCCGAACTTCATGCGGCAAGGGGGTACGCAGATCGTTTTCGGCGGGTTCATCGCGACCTTCATCTACGCCATTCTGGTGCTGACCCGAGTCCGTTCGACCGATGACGGGGCGGAAATTCCCCATCTTTCGGTCAGCGTCGCTCTGGTGCTCGGGGTGCTCAGTTTCGGGCTGCTGATCTATTTCATCCACCGGGTCGCCACATTCATACAGGCGCCGAACATCGTCGAGAATGTCGGCGCACGCTTGATCGAGACTTTCGGCAACTTGTTTCCGGAAGCTTCCGATCCCGGCGGGCGGAATAATCCCGCGGACGAGGAGCGGCAACTGCCGACCGATTTTGCGGAGCACGCCTCCGGCATTCCGGCGCCCGGCAACGGCTACCTGGACGCCATCGAACTGGAGCGGATTCGGGACATTGCCGAGCGGCACAATCTGCTCGTGCATCTGCTCAAACGGCCGGGCCAGTTCATCATCGAAGGCCATGTGCTGGCTTTGGCTTCGCCGCGCGAAGCGGTAACGGAGGCGATCGTCGAAGAGATCGGAGAATGCTTTCTTTTAGGACCTCAGCGCACGCTGATCCAGGATGCCGAGTTTGCCGTCGACCAGTTGGTGGAAGTGGCGGTCCGCGCTCTTTCGCCCGGCATCAACGATCCCTTCACCGCCGTCAACTGTATCGATTGGCTGGGAGCGGCGCTGTCGTTTCTCGCCGGCCGGAAGCTGACTTCCCCGCTCTGCCGCGGTGCAGACGGGCGCATCTGCGTCGTGACCGATCCTTACACCTACGAAGGCATCCTCGATGCAGCGTTCAATCAGTTGCGCCAGCACGCCAGGAAGAACGAGGCCGTGGCGATTCGCCTCCTGGACATGATCGCCGTTCTGGCCGAGGCCGAACTGCCCGAGCCTTATCGTAACGCTC
The DNA here is from genome assembly GCF_002005105.1 of Methylocaldum sp. 14B. Taxonomy (GTDB): domain Bacteria; phylum Pseudomonadota; class Gammaproteobacteria; order Methylococcales; family Methylococcaceae; genus Methylocaldum. Next base: position 40,150 of record NZ_MSCV01000002.1, read on the forward strand.
TGGCACGGCACGCGCGCTTGATCTATAAGGACACGCTGACCAATCTGCCGGACGCCAGCGACCGCGCCGATCTGGAAGAACGCTATGGGAAAGTGCTGCAAACGCTTCCGGACTCCGGTTCGCAGGCGAACTGAGGCAAGAACGGTGGACTCCTTTACCGCTGGTTTCGTCGAGCCGTCGATGGCCATCGTGCTTCGTCAAGCGTAATAATGGACCGTCCAATCGCCATCGTCGTACTCCTCGGAGTCTCGGGCTCCGGAAAATCGACCATCGGCCAGCGGCTCGCCGAGCGCCTGCGTTGGCCGTTCTTCGACGGGGACGATTTCCATCCCGTGCAAAACATCGAGAAAATGGCGCGAGGCCAGCCTTTGACGGATGCCGACCGGGAACCCTGGCTCGACCGGCTCGCCGAGCTGATAGAAACGTCCATAGCGACTGGGCGTTCCGCCGTCATCGCCTGCTCCGCGCTGCGGCATTCCTACCGGAAGCGCCTCGCGCGAGGACACCGCGAAGTGGTCTTCGTGTATCTGAAAGGTTCTTTCGAACTCATCCGCGAACGACTCGCGCGCCGGCAGGAGCACTTCATGCCGCTAGACCTTCTTCCCAGCCAGTTCGCGGCACTCGAGGAACCCACCGACGCCATCACGATCGATATTCGGCAAACGCCGGAAGCGATCGTGGAGACCATCGTCCGCCGTCTCGAAGACCGACTCACGGGGCTTTCCGCGGAATAAGTAATTTGAACGGCCGGCGCGACTTGCCGTTCAATCGTCCCCTCCCTACAATCGAAACCTTGTCCAACATCCGGTTGTCAAGGAGAAGATCATGCTGATGTTGTCGGTTGCGGTTTTTACTTTGGTGGCGTTCATGGGGGCGGGCATGGGAATCGACGCCTTCAAGGGAAGGGGCAGTTCCCGGTTGTACGCCCTGATACACGGCGGCTTGGCGTTGCTGGGATCGACTCTGGTGATCATGGTTGCCCTGAAAGGCGACACCCGGCTCTACGTGATTATCGGCCTGGCGCTGGTCATTATCGCCGCCGGACTGTACATTTCGTTTCAACGGGCCAAAGGCATTCAGCCTAGGGCCTTGATTCTGCTGCACGGCGGAACCGCCGCCACTTGCTACGGACTGCTTGCCTATTACGCACTGCGGACTTGATCCGGGCAGTCGGCACAGCGAATTCCGGGGTGCCGACGCAGCCTCCCGCCCATTTATTCTTCGGATCTCGGGTTAAAATACCCCCAAACCATGCTTTCGACACCCCCGCTCAGCCTTTACATCCACGTGCCTTGGTGCGTAAGAAAATGTCCTTATTGCGACTTCAATTCGCACGCGGCAGACACCACTCTGCCCGAACACGAATACGCGAAGGCGCTGCTCGACGATCTCGAACAACAAACGCCTTCCGTCGCGGGGCGACGGGTGGAAACGATATTCATCGGCGGCGGCACCCCCAGCCTTTTTAGTCCGGCCGCGATCCGCGCTCTTTTGGAGGGGATTCGGTTACGGCTCGACATAGCGGCTGATGCCGAGGTCACCATGGAAGCCAACCCCGGCACTGCGGAGATCGCCAAATTCCAGGGTTTTCGCGAGGCCGGGGTGAACCGCTTGTCGATCGGCATCCAGAGCTTTCATGACACGCATCTGAAAAAACTGGGCCGCATCCACGATAGCCGAGAGGCGCGGCTCGCCGCCGAAATCGCGCACTCAGCGGGATTCGAGAACTTCAATCTGGACCTGATGTTCGGGCTGCCGAACCAAACCGTGGACGAGGCGCTGACGGACATTCGAACCGCGGTGGGCCTGAACCCGACCCATATCTCGTTCTATCAGCTCACCCTGGAACCCAACACCGTGTTCCACAAGTACCCGCCACGCCTGCCGGAGGACGATCGCATCTGGGCCATGCAGCAAAGCTGTCAGGCGCTTTTGGCGGATCATGGCTATCGCCAGTACGAGGTATCCGCCTATGCTCGGGAAGGGTACCGCTGCCGGCACAATCTCAATTATTGGCGTTTCGGAGATTACTTGGGCATCGGCGCGGGCGCTCACGGCAAGATTACGAACGCGGCGGAGCAATCCATAATGCGGACCTGGAAGATCAAACACCCGCAGCATTATCTCGAGTTCGCCGGCCGACCGGATCGGCAGGGCGGGCGGGCCGCGGTCCCGAGGGAAGACCTGCCGTTCGAATTTCTGATGAATCACCTCCGCCTCCGGGAAGGTTTCGCCGAAGCGGCGTTCGGCAAATACACCGGGTTACCCTTGGCTGCCCTGGAACCGGAACTTTCCGACTGCATCGCCGCCGAATTAGTCGAACGGCGCGACGGTGCCATTCGCTGCACCGACACCGGCTGGAATTTCCTGGATAATGTGTTGCAGCGTTTTCTGAATTAACCCTTTACCTCCATGCCCACCCCATCATCCGGAAGCTCGGTGGCGACGACGAAGCCCGACAACTCGCTGGTCCGGCCGACGCTCGAGGATTTGATCCGGCTCAGCCAGCCCGCGGCGGGATTGACGCTGGCCCGGCCGACCGTACGCGCCTTGCAGAGCGGGCAGTATCTCTCGGCTTTCAAGGGGCGCGGCATGGAGTTCGACGAAACGCGGCTCTACGCCCAGGGCGACGATGTCCGCAACCTGGACTGGCGCGTCACGGCGCGCACCGGCAAGCCGCATACCAAGCTTTTCCGCGAAGAGCGCGAAAGGCCGGTTTTTCTGACGGTGGACTACCGATCGGCGATGTTCTTCGCAACCCGTGGCATGTTCAAATCGGCGATGGCGGCCAGGCTCTCGGCGCTCATCGCCTGGAGCGCCCGAAGGCATGGCGATCGCGTCGGCGGACAGATTTTCTCCGAGGCGGAAAGCATCGAGCTCAAACCTGAGCACGGCCACCGTGCGGTGTTGAGACTCCTCAAAATGCTGGTCGACCAAGCGTCCCCCCGAAGCGACGACACGCCGGAGACTGCCTTGCAAGACGCACTGATTCGTCTGCCGCGCCACGCGCGACCGGGCAGCCTGGTGTTCGTGTTCAGCGATTTCCGGCATCTGACCGCCGCCGGCGAGGCGAGCCTGAGCCGGTTGTCCCGCCACTGCGATCTGGTGCTGGTGTTCATCTTCGATCCGTTGGAGCAACGCCTGCCTCTGGGACCTCACCGGTTCAGCAACGGCCGCCGCGATGTTTTGCTGAATGCCGATGCGCGGACCGCCGACGTCTATGAACATTCGTTCCGGGTCCGCGAGGAACGGCTGCGCGAGCTGGCCCGCCGGCACGGCATACGCTTGGTTGCCTGCCGCACCACGGACGAGCCTTTTTTCGTTTTGCAGCAGAGCAGCCGCCCGTCGCTTTTCCACGCCTGATCATGGAAACCTTGCCGCTACGCGATATTCATCTGCCGGACCCGATAAGCTGGTGGCCGCCCGCGATCGGCTGGTGGATCGTATCGGTCGCGGCGGTTTTGCTGATCGCGACTGCGGTATGGCTTATTCGCCGCTGGCGGCAGGTCACGGTGGCGAAGCTCGCCTTGCGGGAGCTGGACGCGCTGCAAAAGGATTCGACGCTGGGCATGACCGAAAAATTGAGAAGACTGTCCATCCTGCTGCGCCGGGCCGGTTTGAGCGCCTACCCTCGAGAAGATGTGGCGGGGCTGACCGGCGAGGACTGGCTCGAATGGCTGGACCGGCCGCTCGGAACGCCCCGCTTTTCTCGGGGTGTCGGCCGGGCGCTGCTGGATGCGCCCTACCGGCCGGTGGGCGATGCGGATATGGATCGCCTGATCGCGCTTTGCCGCGACTGGCTTAAAGCCCTGCCTCGAACCGTCGTGCCGCTTCGGAAAAATTCCGCTCCTCAGCAGGCCGCCACCGAACCATGATCGAATTCGCCTGGATCTGGGTCTTTCTGGTTTTGCCCTTGCCCTGGCTGATGCGCCGCTGGCTGCCCGCCGCGCCGGAGCCGGGCGGCGCGGCGCTGCGGACGCCGTTTCTCGAGGAATTCGATAGCCTTCCGTCAAGCCAGGGCGTAACGAAAACCAAGCCGCATGCCATTTGGATCGCCGTCGCCGGCTGGGTGTTGCTGGTCAGCGCCGCGGCCCGCCCGCAGTGGCTCGGCGAGCCTATCGAGCAGGCGGTCAGCGGCCGCGATCTGATGCTGGCGGTCGATCTTTCCGGCAGTATGGAAATCGAGGACTTCTTCCTCCATGGCCGGGCAGTGGATCGCCTCACCGCAACCCAATGGGTGGCTGGCCAGTTCATCGAACGGCGCGTGGGCGACCGCATCGGGCTGATCCTGTTCGGCGAGCAGGCCTACCTGCAAGCCCCGTTGACCTTCGACCGCACCACGGTGCACATCCTGCTGGACGAAGCGGTCATCGGACTCGCCGGCGACAAGACCGCCATCGGCGACGCCATCGGCCTCGCCGCCAAGCGCCTTAGGGACAATCCCGCCGAACAGCGGGTTCTGATACTGCTCAGCGACGGGGCCAACACCGCCGGCGCGGTTTCCCCCCTGCAAGCGGCCGAAGTCGCGGCGCGCGAGAAGCTAAAAATCTATACCATAGGCGTCGGGGCCGATCAGATGATCGTCAACGATCTTTTCGGCACGCGGCGCGTGAATCCGTCCCAGGACCTCGACGAGGAAGCCATGAACGCCATCGCCGAAAAAACCGGCGGTCGCTACTTCCGGGCGCGGGATACCAACGAATTGGAGAATATTTACGCACTGTTGGACGAACTGGAGCCGGTGGAACGGACAAAGCATTTTTACCGGCCGCGGACCGAGCTCTATCACTGGCCCCTGGCCGCCGCGCTGCTATTGGCGGCTGCGTTGGCGGTAACCAAATTGCGAGAATGACTGCTTGGGCCGGAGATGATGGGCTACGACGCTGAATCCATGAATCGCGACAACGATTGCCGATGAACGAGTTTCATTTCTTGAGGCCCTGGTGGCTTTTGGCCGTCCTCCCGCTCGCGGCGATACTTTGGGGGTTGTACCGGCGGCGCCGGAGCACCGGAGACTGGAAAGGCATCTGCGATGATGCGCTGCTGCCCCACGTACTCATCGGCGGGGACGGCCGAGCGAGCCGCCATCCGCTGTTCGCCGCGGCCTTGGGCGGCATCGTCGCCATCATGGCTTTGGCGGGGCCGGTTTGGGAGCGTCTGCCCGCACCGGCTTTTCGCAATATCGCGGCCGTGGTCATCGTACTCGACCTTTCTTCGGCCATGGAGGCGGTCGATCTCAAGCCGACCCGTCTGGAGCGTGCCCGCTACAAGATTGCCGATATCCTGAAGACGCGCAAGGACGGTCAAACCGCTTTGGTCGTCTATGCCGGCGATGCGTTCACCGTCACGCCGCTGACCGACGATGCGGCCACCATCGCCGCGCAACTCTTCGCCCTAAACTCCGGCCTGATGCCCGTACAGGGAACTCGCATCGATCTTGCGCTGGAATCCGCTGCGCGGCTCTTGAGGCAAGCCGGCCTGCGGTCCGGCGATATCCTGCTGGTCACCGCCGGAGAACGGGCGGCGGAGGCCGAGGAGGCAGCGCACCGGCTGAAAACCGAGGGTTATCGCATTTCCGTGCTGGGCGTCGGCACCGAGGAGGGCGCGCCGGTTCCCATGCCCGAAGGCGGATTCTTGAAGGACGATACCGGCAATATCGTGGTTCCGCGGCTCGATACCGACGCGCTGCGGAAGCTGGCCCGAGCCGGGGGCGGCATCTATCGGAATCTCACCGCCACTGCGGGCGATCTCGATGCGCTATTGGGATTTTTCGAACAGCATGCCGCCGCCGATACGCAGAACGAAAAGACCCTGAACGTGGACCAATGGAAGGAACAGGGTGTCTGGCTGCTGCTGGCCCTACTGCCGCTCGCGGCCTTGTCGTTCCGGCGCGGATGGCTCGCCGCCTGGCTGTTGGTTCTGGCAGCCCCGGTTCCGAACGATGCCCAGGCGCTGGACTGGCATAACCTGTGGCAAAGGCCCGACCAACAGGCTCGGCAAGCCTTTCAAGCCGAGAATTACGATGAAGCGGCGAAAAAATTTCAAAATTCCGAATGGAAAGCGGTCGCCCAGTACAAGGCCGGACGCTATGAGGACGCGGCCAAACTCTTAGAGGAGTCGCATTCGGCGACCGGCCATTATAATCGCGGCAACGCCCTGGCCCGGCAGGGACGTTACAACGAGGCCATCAAGGCTTACCAGAAAGCCCTGGAGCTGGATCCTGGCCATGCGGACGCCCACTACAACAAGGAACTCGTCGAAAAAGCCCTGGAACAGCAGAAGAAGCAGCACGAAGAACAGCAGAAAAGTCAGAAGGATTCGGGCTCGGAATCCGAATCCAAGTCTTCGCAATCGCCGCAAGGGCCATCGGACGGTCAGGATCGAAAAAACGAAGAGGAAAAACCACACGAACAAGCGGGCAAGGAACAGGACGCCCAGCCGCGGGACGATGGCTCGAACGGTGAAAACAATTCGCCCGAAAGCGCCGACGCCGCCTCCGGATCGGAAAGCAAGGCGCAAGATCGGCCGGATAAGAATGGCGAAAAAACGCCCGACGACGGGTCCGACCCGCAACAGACCGCCGGCCAAGCACAGGATAGACGGCCCGACGAAAGCGGTGAGCGGGAAGCCGCTGCGGCAACAGCGGAAACGGGTAAGACAGATGAAACCCGCCAGGCCGAGGAGCAATGGCTGCGGCGTATCCCGGACGATCCCGGCGGCCTTCTAAAACGCAAGTTTTATTACCAGTACCGTCAACGACAAAGGACTCAAGGCGCGGAGCCTAGACCATGAGCGAACTCTTTTATTTATATTCGTGTTTTCTCTGGGCGCATCGCTCTGACCCAAGGTTGAACCCGGATTCCAATCGGGTGTTATCCGTTCTGCGCCGATTGATTCGCCTATGGCCCTTGATCTTTCTGTTCCATGCGGGAAGCGCTTCGGCCGCGGCGATCAGCGTGACCGCCGACCGCGACCCGGTACCGGTGAGCGAATCCTTCACGCTCATCTTTTCGGCGGAAAAAACGCCGGACGACGATCCGGACTTCGCGCCACTGGAAAAGGATTTCCATGTCCTCGGTCAATCGCAAAGCAGCCAGATTTCGCTCATCAACGGCCGTTTCAGCAAGCGGACGGAATGGCAAGTCACGGTCATGGCGAAACGGACGGGCACGCTGACCGTCCCGCCCATCGCCTTCGGAACCGACCGATCCCAACCCTTGACTCTCCAGGTCGCCGGATCGCCCCCGCCATTGGCGGGTGGCAACGGCGAGGATTTTTTCCTGGAAGTCGAGGCCGAACCGAAGAATCCCTATGTCCAGGCCCAGGTGATCTACACGGTTCGAGTGTTGAGCCGCGTCCATTTCAGCGCTGCAAATCTCAGCGAGCCTTCGGCCGAGGATGCCTTGATTCAAAGGCTGGGCGACGACCGGCGCTATACCACCCATCGCAGCGGCCTCCAGTACACGGCAATTGAACGTAAGTATGCGATTTTTCCGCAGAAGAGCGGGACTCTCCTTTTGGAACCGTTGACGCTCGAAGCCCGAAGCGCGGCCGGCGGGCGATCCCTCTTCAATCAGTTTTTCAATCACTCGACTCACATTTTGCGCGCGCATTCGGATTCGGTGAGATTGGACGTCCGGCCGATTCCGGCGGCTTTTTCCGGCAAACACTGGCTGCCGGCGGAACACCTGGAAATCGACGATTCCTGGTCGCAGAATGCCCCTCAAACCACGATTGGCGAACCGATCACCCGGACCATCACCGTGCGGGCCGATGGAACGACGGTCGGCCTGTTGCCCGAGTTGGAGCCGCAAGCCTCTCGACGATCCCCGGCGGACATCAAGCGTTACCCGGATCAACCGCTGCTGAACGAGGAAAAACTGACGACCGGACTGGCCAGCGTCCGGCAGGAAAAAATCGCCCTGATTCCCGCGCGTTCCGGAACCTACCGGATTCCGCCGATCGAAATCCCCTGGTGGAACACCAAGACCGAGCGGATGGAGGCCGCGCGGGTTCCCGAGCGCACCCTGACCGTGCTGCCGGGAGCCCAATCGCCGGAATCCACCCCACCCGCTTTGCCCACGACACGTTCGGGATCGTCCGCCGCTCCGGCACGACCGGAATCTTCGCTGCCGAGCGAGGCGCTACCTGCAGTTCCTGCAAGCGGGCTCTGGTTTTGGCTGGCTCTGTTATTCGGGCTGGGCTGGATTGGAACCGCCGCGGCCTGGTGGCTCAGCGGCAGGCCCCGGAAAACGCCGATCCCGCAGTCATACGACGACGGTCGGTCCGAGCGCTCGGCCGCAAACGCCTTGAGAATAGCCTGCCGGAAGAACGACCCCGCCGCGGCGCGGCAGGCTCTCTTGGATTGGGCGAGACAGCGTTGGCCTTCGGCTCGCGTTATGGGTTTGGAGGACCTGGAGCGGCGTTGCAAAGGCGAATTGGGTCGTGAAATCGAGCGGCTGAACCGCACACTTTACCGACACCCGGAACCCGGTTGGCAAGGGCAGGCCCTTTGGGCGGCTTTTCGATCCGACCCGATGATCTCGTCCAAGGCGGGCAAACCGTCCGTAGCCGCGGATCTGGAGCCGTTGTACAAGCTCTAGGCCGTGAGTGAGTGCGCTATACGACGGATGAACGCCGGAAACGACACGACACGACAAGACCGGACGGTGGCTGCTTGAGATCGCCCGAGACTATTCCGGCCATGGTGGGTATAGGCGCTTCGGCGGGAGGTCTGAACTCGCTGCTGGATCTTTTCCAAGCCATCGAGCCCGGCATCGGCTTCGCCTTCCTGATCGCCCAGCATTTATCGCCCGATCATGACAGCAAGCTGGCGGAAATCCTGGCCAATACCGCCAGATTGCCGGTTATCGAGGCACGCGAGGGGATGGCGATACAGGCGGATCATATTTATGTCATTCCTCCGGATGCGGATATAAGCGTTTCGGTCGGTTGCCTGAACCTTCAGCGCCGGCACGGACGTCCGTCGCCTCATCTGCCGGCCGATCATCTGTTTCTTTCCCTGGCTCGCGAGCTGGGGAAAAAGGCAATCGGAATCGTGCTGTCGGGGACCGGGTCGGATGGAGCGAAGGGGCTCAAGGCGATCAAGACCGGCGGCGGAATCGCGTTTGCGGAAGATCCGTCCTCGGCCAGATTCGACGGGATGCCGCGCAGCGCCATCAGCATGGGATGCGTCGACTACGTATTGCCGCCCAAGGAGATCGCACGGGAGCTCACAAACCTCGGCCAGCGAGCCGGGACCGCCGCCGGCGATCTGGAGACCCTGGCCATCCGGCAACAGGATCTGAAGCAGATATTCCGTGTCGTTCTCGTCACTTGCGGGCTCGATTTCAGCCAGTACAAACGCAAGACCATCTTACGGCGGCTCATGCGCCGAATGGCGCTTAACAAGATCCATAGCCTCTCCGATTATCTCGCCCTGTTGCAGAATCAACCGACCGAAGTCGAGGCGCTATGCCAGGATTTCCTGATCCGCGTTACCGCGTTCTTTCGGGACCCGGAGACATTCCGTGGATTGACGAGAGAAGTCTTTCCGCGGCTGCTGCAAGGCCGGTCTCCGAACGATCCGATTCGTATTTGGGTGCCCGGTTGCGCGACCGGCGAGGAGGCTTATTCCATCGCCATGGCGCTCATCGAGTTTCTGGACGAGAAGAAGGTCAGTATCCCGATACAGATTTTCGGCAGCGACATCAACTCGCAGGCCATCAGCCTGGCACGGGCCGGCCGCTATCCCGAAAACATCAGGCTTCATATCTCGGAAAAGCGGCTCAGACGCTTCTTCATCCGAGCCGACGCTCATTATCAAGTCATTCCGGCGATCCGGGAATCGTGCGTCTTCGCCGAACATAACGTGGCGCAAGATCCCCCCTTTTCCAAGCTCGATCTGATCAGTTGCTGCAATCTCCTCATCTACCTGGATCCGGAACTGCAGAGACATGTCATGTCGACCTTTCATTACGCGCTCAATCCGGGTAAATTTCTCGCGCTCGGGCCATCCGAAAATATCGGTCCCCAAGGTTCGCATCTCTTCGAACCTTTAAACAAAAATTGGAGCATCTACGTGAGGAAGAACGTTCCCGGCCGAATGTTGCTGAACTTCGGCGGGAAGGAACAAAGGACACTTCAGCCTGAAAAAACGCTGACAGAAACGGCTGCGCCACTGCAAAACCCCGGATTGGTTCAGCGACAGGCCGACAACATCCTGCTCGCACGTTACGCGCCGGCCGGCGTGCTGATCGATGACGATCTGAACGTTCTCCAGTTTCGCGGCCATACCGGACAGTTTCTCGAGCATCAACAGGGTTCGGCAAGCCTGAACCTAAAAAGCCTGACCCAAACCTATCTCTTCATCGAACTGTCGGAGGCCGTTCAGGAGACGCGGTCGACCGGACAATCCGTCCGAAGGGAAAACATCCGCATCCGCACCGACGGGAAAGAACGGTATGTTCAATTCGAGGTCCTGCCGCTCAACGACGCCGAGGGCACCGCGCAATTCTTCCTGATTCTTTTCGAAAATTCGCCGTCCCGGCTTCCAATCCATGCCCCGGCCGATTGGCTTCGGCGAATTTCCTCCGTTCTGACGCGACAAGTGGGCCTGCTTTTCAAGTCCGCGCAAGCTGGAGGGCAGTTCCAATTCTCGGAGTTGAGACGAGAACTCGATGCCACGCAACGCCATCTGCAATCCGTTATCGAGGCCCACAAAGCCGGCCAGGAAAAACTGAGGTCGCTGGAAGAAGAACTCTTGTCCGCTCACCAGGAGTTCCAGAGCACGAACGAAGAGCTCGAAACCGCCAAGGAGGAATTGCAGTCGGCCAACGAGGAACTCGCCACGGCGAATGAAGAGCTGAGGGTCCGCAATCACGAGTTGAGCCAGGTCAATCTCACCTTGAAGAACGCGCAGGAATTCAACGAGGCCATTCTGGGAACCATGCGCGACGCCTTGGTGGTGCTCGATCGGGATCTCCGGGTAAAACGCGCCAATCGGGCCTATTTCGAAATGTTCCGGACCAAACCGGAGGCCATCCAGAACAATTGCCTCTACGACACCGGCAACGGGCTGTGGGATAGGCGGGAGATCAAAGAGTCGCTCCAGATCGTGTCGCAGGGCGGGAGAACCCTGGAGGATTATGAGATCATCCAGGCGCATCCCGAAATCGGCGAACGCATCCTGAACCTGAGCGCCTACAAACTGCTCGGAGAGGATCATCTGAACGATCTGATCCTACTGACGATTCAGGATGTCACCGAGCGTCGCAGTATCGAAGCGGCCCTGAGGCAGCGGAGCGAAATCTTGGACCAGGCCCACGAAGCTGTCCTGATGTGGGAACTCGGCGGCACGGTCCGGTATTGGAACCGCGGCGCGGAGGAACTGTACGGCTACAAGCGTTCCGAGGCGATAGGGAAAATCAGCCACACCTTGCTGAAAACCGAACGCGGCATCAGCTCCGAGGAATTCGAACGCATACTCGCCCGGGACCGGCAATGGGTCGGAGAAGTGGTCCATACCACCCGCACCGGAAAACGCATCATCGTCGACAGCCGCAACACCGTCGTCGTCCAGCGCAACAAGCCGCCGCTCGTGCTCGAGACCAATCGCGACATCACCGAGCGCAAGGATATCGAGGAGTCCTTGCGCGAAGCCCATAGGCAAAAGGACGAATTCTTGGCCATGCTCGCCCACGAACTGCGCAATCCTCTCGCGCCGGTCCGTAACGGGCTTCACATCCTGCAGAGGGCCAACCCCGACAAGACTCCCGTCAAGCAGATCCACGCGATGATGGACCGGCAGCTCACCAAGCTCACCCGCATCGTGGACGATCTGCTCGACGTGGCGCGCATCACCCGCGGCCAAATCGAGCTGCGCGAAGAAACGATCGATCTCGTGCCTCTGATCGTTCATGTTCTGGAAATCGTCAGATATCAGCTCGACTCGCGCCAGCACAAGCTCGCCCTGGATCTGCCGGGGCGTCCGTTGTTCGTCAAAGTGGACCCCACCCGCATGGAGCAGGTCGTCGAAAACCTGCTCGCCAACGCCGCAAAATACACTCCGCCGGGCGGCCACATCGAGGTCAGTCTCCATATCGTCAACGATGAAGCCGTGCTGCGGGTCCGCGACGACGGCAGAGGCATCGGCCCCGAGGCACTGCCGCATATCTTCGACCTTTTCGTGCAGGCGGAGAGAGGCTTGGACCGCATGGAGGGAGGGCTCGGAATCGGGCTCACGCTGGTGCGCCGGCTGGTCGAACTGCACCGCGGCCGGGTGGAAGCCAAAAGCGCCGGACTCGGCCTCGGCAGTGAATTTTTGGTGTATCTGCCGTTATGGCAGGGAATCGACGAAAGCCCCCAAGATATCACCGCGCTGCAATCCGAAATGGTATTGGTGCCGCGCAGGGTTCTTATCGTCGACGACAACCACGACGCCGCCGAGAGTACCGCGCTGATCGTCAGCGCCTCCGGACATACGGTCGAGGTCGCCTACGACGGGCCCATGGCGCTGAATATCGCGGCAAATTTCAAACCCGAGGTCGCGTTACTGGACATCGGATTGCCCGGAATGGACGGCTATGAACTGGCCAGGCGTCTTAGGAGCTTGCCCGGCATGGAAAAGGCGCTCTTGGTAGCAATCAGCGGCTATGGCACGGAAGACGATCGCCGTGCCTCGGAGGAAGCCGGCCTGGACTGCCACTTGGTCAAACCCGTAGATCCCGATGCGCTGGCCGGCTTATTGGCCACCGTAGCGGAAAAATCTCGGACCCCCGAAATCGGTCCTATCTAAGCCGATAACACCGTTCGTTACAGTCCGCCAAAAGGGTATCGCCTGTCTCAACCCAGGCGCTCGACCAACCGCCAATAGCACCGCATCCGACGATACGTGCAGCGGTCGTCCGGAGCCGCTTTAAACTCGGGATGAGTGAGCAGTCCGTCCAAGCAGGCGGCGATATGCCCGGCTGTCGATGGCGACGGATTTCTCGCATACCGCATCAGCAGAAAACGCAAACTCTCCTCCAGCAAATCGGGTGATGGCGCCGCATCGGCGCATGCGCGGCTTTTGACGGTCATGTATCTCTCCCCGGCGTTTCAACAAATGTGCCGACCCGTATTCAAGCCGGCCGACAGCAACAGGCGTCTGGAAAAATCTTTCGAAGGCAGATCCAGACAGTGAAATTCCTCGGCGTGCCGATTTCCGTTCTCGAGTAGTGCGACCAGCGTGATGGCGGACTTTGCAGCCGCATGCCGTCGGCGGACTGATTGAAAAACCGTACGGTCGGCGGAGTTCACGGCACGACTCCCGAAACTAATGAACACGCCACAAATGATAATCGTTCTCATTTCGGTGTCAACCCCCGTATTCCGGTTACGAATTGATTTTTGAAACAAGGCTCGAAGCCGCTTGATTTGTGCGGCTCAGTTCACGGTCGGGCAGGATTCGGTATCTATACTTGGATGGCGATCGGAACGCCGAACTGTCATGCCTGAAACGAGGTTCTCGGCGTAACGACAGCGTTTCGATGATGCGGGACGCAAATCCGCGGTCGTTATCAAACTACCCTTTCAGCCGAGGAAGAATGCCTATGAAGTTCAAGAATTACCTCAAGCTCCTGGTCTACAAGGACGGCTCGGATCTTTATCTCACAGCCGGCGCTCCGCCCGCAGCCAAATTTCAGGGGAAGCTGACGCCTGTCGATACCATTGAACTGACCGACGACATGATCAAAGAGACCGCCTATTCGGTCATGGACGAAGGCCAGCGGCGGGATTTCGAGCGGCGTCCGGAAATGAATCTCGCCATCAGCGAGGAAGGCGTGGGGCGTTTTCGCGTGAACATCTTCAAACAGCGCAATGCGCATGCGATGGTGGTGCGGAATATCAAGGTCAACATTCCCAAGGTCGATGATCTGGGTCTGCCGGAAGTCCTCAAAAACGTCATCATGGAAAAACGGGGACTGATTCTGTTCGTCGGCGCCACCGGTTCCGGCAAGTCGACCTCGCTCGCGGCACTGATCGACTATCGCAACAGCAACTCCGCCGGGCACATCATCACCATCGAAGACCCGATCGAATTCATGCACCCCCACAAAAAGTGCCTGGTGAATCAGCGGGAGGTCGGCGTCGATACCCAGACTTACGAAGACGCTCTCAAGAACACGCTCCGGCAGGCACCCGACGTCATCCTGATCGGCGAAATCCGTTCCCAGGACACGATGGAGTACGCCATCAATTTCGCGGAAACCGGCCACCTGTGCCTGTCGACCCTGCACGCCAACAACTCGAATCAGGCGCTCGACCGAATCATCAATTTCTTCCCCGAAGAACGGCGGAATCAGCTGTTATTGGATTTGTCCCTCAACCTGAGGGCTTTCGTCTCGCAGCGCCTGGTGCCGACGGTGGACGGCAAGCGAGCCGCCGCCATCGAGATTCTGCTCGGAACGCCCCTGGTCTGCGATTTGATCCGGAAGGGCGAAGTCCACGCGATCAAGGAAGTCATGGAGAAATCCGAAGGTTTGGGCATGCAAACTTTCGACAGCCATTTGGTGAAGCTGTACCAGGCCGGCCGGATTACCGCCGAAGAAGCCATCCGCAATGCGGACTCGGCCAATAACGTCAGATTGAAAATCAGCCTGGGCCAGCAGCGTGCTCCCAAGGACACATCGCCGGAAAATACGGAGTCTCCTCAAGATCAGAGCAGCGAAAAAACCGAGAGCGCTCAAACCGGCGAGTCGCCATTCGGCACGATGAATCTGAGCCTGGAGCCCGTCGGCGATGAGAGCGAGAAGACCGAGGAGTCCCATTGAGTCTTCCTGATCGCGAATCATGGAAGAGCTTTCAGGCCAGGACACTTCTCGCCGCCCGATGCATCTCCTCGCCACCGCCGACCTCGACGCGGAGATGTGTGGCGCCGGAATGCCAATGTCGTATCAGATTAATAACCGACCCAATTTGTAAGCTTTAGTTGACTTGACGGATGTCGCAATAACGATTCACTATCGCGGCGCCTCGGTTCTCCGTATGCTCGAAATCCGCAACCCGACCTCCCAGAACTACAGTCACAGGCATGGCCTCCCGATCCGGACACCGAAGACGTAATCGATTTGGAATCTAGGGTGCCAAAATGGCTTCGGTTATTTCGAACAGCGCGTCGGCTTTAGGATCGCGGTTTTTTATGCACCTTCAAGGCGTAAGTTTTGCGCCTTTTGGGGTGACTACTTCTAGTTATACGCATTAATCTGCGACTACCAGGCTCACACACGATGGAGCAAAAGACAATAAAGTGTTGGCACGACCTCGCAAATCTCGCTGATGAATTCAAACTGAAAAATTGGATATTCCGAGGTGTAGAAGATTCTACGTACGAGTTGGTGCCAAAAGTTGGACGCTCTGACAGCAGGAAAAACTTGGATGGTTCACACGCTGGGTATTCGGCAGAAGCCGAAACGCTAACAATTGATCGATTTCAAAGAGAAGCCCGTCCTCATTTGGGTATTGAGCCCCGCTCAAATCTCGACTGGTTATCTATTGCACAACACCACGGATTACCGACCCGACTTTTAGACTGGAGTGAAAGCCCCTTAGTGGCTGCATACTTCGCGCTACGGCCCGCGGGAATTCTTGGGGGAGAAAGAAAAGATGCAGCTATCTACGGTCATCCGGCGTTACCCATTGTAAAAACTGATGAAGATTGTAAGAAGGTCGGAAACGAGGTCTTTGCTTACTATCCTCAACACCTGACACCCCGGATCACCGCGCAACGAGGATTGTTTACCTATCACGAGAAACCAGAACAACCGTTCATCTCCGAAAGGCTCGTTAAGTGGATTATTCCGAGCTTAATTTGCTTTGATCTAAAACTTGCCGTGAGTAAGTGCGGAATTAATGAGGCGTCTATGTTTCCCGATCTCGATGGCCTTGCTAAACATGTTGGATGGCTTCACAAATGGAGCCTGTGATCCATGCGTATTACATTTAGTTCGAGCGGACGCGCAAAAACAGCGCGCCGGTCAACAAAACGTTGGGCTTCCATATGAAGGACTTCGTAATCGTCGAGATTCCTCAGGCAACGCGCCGGCGGAAAGCACTGATCACGCTGGGAGCAACACTCACCATCACTGGTTTGACAGTCGGCTACGTTTGGTCCGAAGGGCAACTCGGAGTCCAAACTCTTTCGGTGCTCCCGTTCTTTCTCCTAGGAATGATTCAGTCCTACCGGTATTGGCGCACCTCGCACGTCACTCAGCTAACGCCAGAGGCAGAGCGACGTAAACGAGAGGAGGAAGAGGCCAAGCGAAGAAAGCAGGAAGAGTTCGAGGACAAATGGTATTTCCGCTATCCCATGGCTGGTCTGTGCCTGTGGGGTGCATGGTATTTCCTTAATGCAAAGCAAGACAAATTTTGGCTCGCCGCTTTCGCCGTTCTTGGCGCCGTGATCTTCGCTCGCGAGCTTTCCGTTTTTCTCCTTCTTATCGGAATCGGCTACCTGCTATTTCAGGGTATAGCTTCATTGCCAGTAAGCGTCGCCGTCATTATCGGTGCAATCATCATCGCTAGTGCGCTCAAGAAATGAGCAGCCCGCGTAGAGCGCTTAGCGTTAGCGTAATGCGCCGAATGGAATGTCTCCATACGGCGGAATACAGGAGTATCCTATTCCGCCCTACATGGGTTGGCCCTCCCGACAATCACCGAAGAGATACACCCGCACTGGGTTTGCGCATGACGATGCCGCCCGACACGCAAGCGAGTACAACCGGGGAATCGGATGCGGGAAAACTGCACATCCGGGTAACTGGCGCTCCTACCGTAAGAGACACAGCCCAACCAATAGTGGCGCTTGACGATACTAACGCATTGCGCCAGCATTGTAATCATGATCGAATCGTTCAAATGCCGCGAAACGGAGGCCCTGTTCAGAGGTGAGCGAGTTCCACGTTTCGTCAATATCGAACGAGTGGCGCTCCGAAAACTGACGCAGCTTGATGTCGCGGGGCGCTTGGAGGACCTGAGAGTACCTCCCCAAAATCGGCTGGAAGCCTTGAAAGGTGACCGAAAGGATCAGTGGAGCATTCGCATTAACGACCAGTGACGCGTTTGTTTCCGCTTTGAGAGCGGCAAGGCTTTCGACGTCGAGATAGTCGTTTACCATTGAGAGGATACTTATGCGCGATATTGCTCCTGTTTCTCCCGGCGAACTGCTCCTCGAAGAGTTCCTGAATCCGATGGGTATCACCCAGTACAGGTTGGCGAAGGAGATCGGCGTGTCCCAACGCCGCATCGGAGAAATAGTCGCTGGAAAACGCTCCGTTACCGCGGATACCGATCTTCGATTGTGTCGTTTTTTCGGCTTGTCCGATGGTTATTGGCTCCGCGCCCAAGCTCATTACGACACTATGATCGCGCGCGAGACGATGGCCGAAACCCTCGCACATATTCGGCCTTGGGCTGAAACGCACCCGGATTCATAATTCGGTCTGACGCTTCCCTCAACCTGACCGCCCAACAGACCGCGTAGGACGCATTAGCGTTGACGTAATGCGCCGAATGGAACGTCTGCATACGGTGCACGATATTTCGCCCTTGGCTCACTCCCCAACCAACCACTCCACCCGCCACGTCCCTTGGCCATCCACCGCCAGTTTTTCCCACAGCCAAGGCAACAGACTGCGCAGTTCCTCTTCCAGTTTCCAGGGCGGGTTGATGATGACCATGCCGCTGCCGTTCAGGCGGAGGGTTTCGTCAGGGTCGAGTATCGAGAATTCCGCGACCAACACCTTGCGGATGCCGGATTTCTTGAAACGGCGTAGAAAATCGTCCGCCGTGGCGCGATCCTGGATCGGATACCAGACTGCAAAAATACCGGTCGCCCAACGCCGATAAGCCTCCTTCACGGCGTCCAGCAGACGCCGCCACTCGTCTTTGAGCTCAAAGGCCGGATCGATCAGCACCAGGCCCCGCCGTTCGGAAGGCGGCAGCAACGCCTTGAGCGCCTGATAGGCGTCGAGATGATGGATCTTGACTTGCTTGTCGCCGGCGAATTCCTCGCCGAGTACCTTGACTTCGTTGGGATGAAGTTCGGAAAGCGTCATCCGATCGCCTGGGCGCAGGTAGTACCGGACGATATGGGGAGAGCCGGGATAAAAGCGCAGTTTGCCGTCGGAATTCAAAGCGCGCACGGCTCCGAGATAGTTCAGGATCGCCTCGGGCGCGTCTTTAACCTCCCACAATGGACCGATACCGGTTTTGTACTCGCGATTCTTGCGGGCTATCGCCGAGCCGAGATCGTAACGCCCGGCCGCGGCATGGGTGTCCAGATAGAAAAACGGCTTTTCCTTGCGCAGCAGCGAGCGAACTAGCAGGGTCAAAACCAGATGTTTGAATACATCGGCATGATTGCCGGCGTGAAAGCCGTGGCGGTAGCTCAGCATGGATTACGACGTTTAATGGGAAGACGGGCTCTCGGTCGGAGACTGATCAGAAATTCGGCTTTTTCTTGGCCGAGTTGTAACGTTCGATGCTGCTGGTGATTTCCTGCTTCGCTTCCTCGCCGTCGTACCAGCCGTCGATCTTGACCCATTTGCCGGGTTCCAGGTCCTTATAGTGCTCGAAGAAGTGTGCGATTTGGGCGAGCAGACTGTCGGGAATGTCGCGGAAGGAGTTGACCTTGCTGTAAAGCGGGGTCAATTTGTCGTGGGGAACCGCGATAATCTTGCAGTCGCCGCCGGCTTCGTCGGTCATTTTCAATAGACCGATCGGCCGGCAGCGAACCACCGATCCGCTCAATAGTTTCCAGGGAGCGACCACCAGCACGTCCACGGGGTCGCCGTCTTCCGACAAAGTGTGCGGAACGTAACCGTAATTGCAGGGATATTGCATCGCCGTGCCCATGAAGCGGTCGACGAAAAGCGCTCCGGTTTCTTTATCGATCTCATACTTCACCGGATCGCTGTACGCCGGGATTTCGATGACCACGTTGATGTCGTTCGGAACGCTCTTGCCGGAACTGACTTTCATCAAAGACATGGGGTCGGATACTCCTTTAGCTGAGGTAAAACTGCGGGATTATAGCAATGTTTGCTGGTCGGCCGGTTGGTAAGGAACTGTGGACGATATGATGCGACATTCCCGGCAAGATCAGCCATCAAATAGGCTATTTCCTGGATGATGTCTAATTTTTGGGCATAAAGCCGTGAACCCTTTGCTTTTTAAAGCTCACCCTTTACTGTATCTTTCAGTCGATCTCTTACTCCGCCCGTCCGCGTACTCGGTCGACGATTTTTCCAGGCTGGTCCTGATTTACCTCATCATCAATCTTCCGTGGATGGCGGCATTGCGGTTCGCGGTGCGACGAACGGTCGGAATCCGCCTGACGCTCCCCCGCGCTTACGGCCTCGCCTTGCCGTCCGCCGTGGTTTACGCGCCGCTGATGCTCACGGTGTCGAGCGACATACTGGCGCATGCATTTCGCCTGGAAGAACGGTATATCCTGATTTTTGTAATCGCGGTGGCATCACAGATGCTCGGCGCTCTTTACGGCTTTGGCGTCCGCTTCGATCGGACTGGACGACCGATCGGCATTCGCGCCGGCCTCGTCGTCTCCTTGTTTCTTCTGTTAGCATCGATTCCGTTTAGCTTTCTGCTGCTCGGGCTGAATGCGGTTTTCCGGGTGATTTGAGACTGCGCCGGATGCCCATTGACTTTTGCCGCAAAAATTTGGTCGGTCTATCCCATTACCCTATAATGGCGGGCTTTTAGGCCCGCTCGTAATCACCGTTTTTAAGGAAGGTCATACTGTGAGCAACAACTTTATCTTTACTTCCGAATCCGTTTCCGAAGGCCATCCGGACAAGATCGCCGATCAAGTCTCCGATGCCGTTCTGGACGAAATGCTGAGACAAGACCCGAGGGCCAGAGTGGCCGTCGAAACCTTGGTCAAGACCGGAATGGTGATTTTGGCGGGCGAAGTTACCACATCGGCCTGGGTGGATACCGAGACGCTGGTACGCCAGGTCGTGCGCGAAATCGGCTACGACGATCCGTCGATCGGGTTCGACTGGGAAAGCTGCGCGGTGCTCACGGCCATCGGTAAACAGTCGCCCGACATCGCCATGGGCGTCGACGAATCCGACGACCACGAACAAGGAGCCGGCGATCAGGGCCTGATGTTCGGTTACGCGTCCAACGAGACCGATGTGTTGATGCCGGCTCCCATCACTTACGCCCACCGGCTGGTGCAGCGCCAGGCGGAAGTGAGAAAAAAGAAATTTCTGCCCTGGCTGCGTCCTGACGCCAAGAGCCAGGTGACCTTCCGCTACGAGGACAGCAAGCCGGTCGCCATCGATGCCGTGGTTCTGTCCACCCAACACTCACCGGATATCGATCCGAAAATCCTGCGTGAGGCGGTGATGGACGAAATTATCCTCCACGTCCTTCCGAAGGAATGGCTGCACAAGGACACCAAGTACTTCATCAACCCCACCGGCAAGTTCGTCATCGGCGGTCCGGTCGGCGACTGCGGACTCACCGGCCGCAAGATCATCGTCGATTCCTACGGCGGCATGGCACGGCACGGCGGCGGCGCATTCAGCGGCAAGGACCCGTCCAAGGTGGACCGCTCGGCGGCGTACATGGGCCGCTACGTGGCCAAGAACATCGTCGCCGCAGGTTTGGCCGAACGCTGCGAAATTCAGGTGTCCTATGCCATCGGGGTGGCCGAGCCGACCTCCATCAGCGTCAATACTTTCGGCACGGGGGTCATCGCCGAGGAACGCCTGGTGCAGCTGGTGCGCGAGTATTTCGATCTGCGGCCGAAGGGGCTGATCCGCATGCTGGATCTTCTGCAGCCGATTTATCGCCCCACGGCCGCTTACGGACATTTCGGCCGCACCGAGGACACGTTTACCTGGGAGAAGACCGACAAGGCCGAGGCACTGCGCGAAGCGGCCGGCTTATCCGCTCTGTAATGTTTTACCCGGCCGCCGGGTGAGGCGGTGTTGTGCGGGCTGAGGAGCGCTGCGACGGGACATCCGCCAGGCTCGGTCGGCGCAACTGTTATGTCAACGGCGCTCGGTTCATCTCCGCTGGTCGGGACACCTGACCAGTGTTTGTGGCCGGTGGAGAAATTCACGCAATGAGGAGCATGAAACATGAACGCTGTCGCAAATCCTGATTCATCCAACGACTATCGCGTCGCCGATATTTCCCTGGCCGACTGGGGCCGCAAGGAAATCGCCATCGCCGAAACCGAAATGCCGGGCCTGATGGCGGTGCGCGAGGAGTATCGCGCACTGCAACCGCTCAAGGGCGCCCGCGTCGCCGGCAGTCTGCACATGACCATTCAGACCGCCGTATTGATCGAGACCCTGGTGGCTCTGGGCGCGGAAGTGCGCTGGGCGTCCTGCAATATCTTCTCCACCCAGGACCACGCCGCTGCGGGCATCGCCGCCGCCGGCATCCCGGTGTTCGCCTACAAGGGCGAATCCCTGGAAGAATACTGGGAATTCACTCACCGCATCTTCGAGTGGCACGACGGCGGCACGCCGAACATGATTCTCGACGACGGCGGTGACGCGACCCTGCTGATCACGCTGGGTTCTCGCGCCGAAAAGAACCCCTCGCTCCTGGACAAGCCGACGTGCGAAGAGGAAGAGGTACTGTTCGCCGCCATCAAGAAGCGTCTGGCTTCCCAGCCGGGCTGGTATTCGAAAGTGCTCGCCAACATCAAGGGCGTCACCGAGGAAACCACCACCGGCGTGCACCGCCTGTACCTGATGGAGCAGGAAGGCCGCTTGCCGTTCCCGGCGATCAACGTCAATGATTCGGTGACCAAGTCCAAGTTCGACAATTTGTACGGCTGCCGCGAATCGCTGGTGGACGGCATCAAGCGCGCCACCGACGTGATGATTGCGGGCAAGATCTGCGTGGTCCTCGGCTACGGCGACGTGGGCAAGGGCTGCGCCCAAGCGTTCCGTGGCCTCGGCGCCACCGTATGGGTCACCGAAATCGATCCGATCTGCGCCTTGCAGGCGGCGATGGAAGGCTACCGCGTGGTCACCATGGACGACGCGTGCGACAAGGGCGACATCTTCGTCACCGCCACCGGCAACGTTGGCGTCATCAGCCATGATCACATGGCAAAGATGAAGAACAACGCCATCGTCTGCAACATCGGCCATTTCGACTCGGAAATCGAGGTCGCGAGTCTCAGGAAGTACACCTGGGAAAACATCAAGCCGCAGGTCGACCACGTCATCTTTCCGGACGGCAAGCGCATCATCCTGCTGGCCGAAGGGCGCTTGGTGAACCTCGGCTGCGCCACGGGTCATCCGAGCTTCGTCATGTCGAACTCGTTCACCAACCAGACCTTGGCCCAGATCGAGCTGTTCTGCCATGGCAACAAGTACCAGAACAAGGTTTATGTGCTGCCGAAACATCTGGACGAGCACGTGGCGCGCCTGCATCTCAAGAAGATCGGCGCACAGCTCACGCAGTTGACGCCGGAACAGGCGGCGTACATCGGCGTACCGGTGGACGGTCCGTACAAACCGGATCATTACCGGTATTGATCCTGCGAGGCAGCAAATAGGGTAGAAAACCGTTTGCCCTACGCTTACCGTTCTGACCACGAAGAAATCCTGCCTTGTGCAGGATTTCTTCTATCTGAGATACGATGACTCCCATGGAATCGCAAAAAAAATATCCGAGAATCTTCAGCCTGGAATTCTTCCCGCCGAAGAATCATGAAGCGGAAGACGCTTTCCGCACGAACCTGGCGAAACTGGCCGCGCTCAAGCCGAAATTCTGTTCTGTGACGTTCGGCGCGGGCGGGACGACGCGGGAGAAGACCTTCGAGACGGTGGTCGAAATCCAGCGGAATACCGGCATCGAGGCGGCTCCTCATATCTCGTGCATCGCGTCCACCAAGACTAGCGTGCGGGAGGTTCTGGAAGCCTATAAAAATCAGGGCATCCGGCATATCGTCGCGCTGCGCGGGGACATGCCCTCCGGCATGCTGTCACCGGGAGAATTCCGTTACGCCAACGAACTGGTGGAATTCATCCGTCGGGAAACAGGCGATCACTTCCACATCGAAGTGGCGGCCTACCCGGAAATGCATCCCCAGGCGGCCAGCATGGAGGCCGATTTGCGCAACTTCAAGCGCAAGGTCGAGGCCGGCGCCGACAGCGCCATTACCCAGTATTTTTACAATCCCGAAGCCTATTTCCGCTTCGTCGACGACTGCGAAAAAATGGGCATCGACATTCCCATCGTGCCCGGCATCATGCCGATCTCCAATTACACGCAACTGGCCCGGTTTTCCGACGCCTGCGGAGCGGATATCCCGCGTTGGATACGGAAACGGCTCGAGGTGTTCGGCGATGACCGCAAATCGATCCGCGCCTTCGGGCTGGAAGTGGTGACCGACCTGTGCCGACGGCTGTTGGAGCAGGGCGCGCCAGGACTGCATTTCTACACGCTGAATCGTGCCGAGGCGGTGTTGGGGATTTGGAGGAATATGGGGATTGCGGCGGATTGAGCCTCACGCCCACAAATCCGCCAGCGAGAAGGTGATAGCGTCGAAGGGCGGAACCTTGACCGGATCGTCGTCCTTGAGCGTCGCGATGAGCAACCAGCCTTCCTCGCGCAACGCGAAGGCTTCCAGGGTATGTACCAGAGGGTCGACCAGCCAGGCGTAGGAAACCCCGTAACGGGCGTACAATGGCAGCTTTCGGGCACGGTCCTTCTGCTCGGTCGAGGGCGAAAGAATTTCGCACACCCAGTCCGGTACCACTTCGAAACGGTGGTCTTCGGGCAGCGTCGGCATCCGTTCCCGCCGCCAGCCGGCGAGATCGGGCACGGCGACTTCGGTGTCACGAACGAAGTGGACTTCCGGTTCCACCAGGATCCACCACCCGCCGGGGTCGCCGTAGCGGAATGGCCCACCGATTTTGCTCTGCAGACCGGACTCCGCCGCGGCGTGGCGCCCGGCGGGGCGGGGCTGGGTATACAGCTCGCCGTCGAGCACTTCGCCCACCAGGTTTTCCGGCAGCGCGAGCAAGCGTTCGTAAGGATTCGGAGTCATCAGAGTATGAGGCCGGCTCACGACTGTATCTCCTATGCGATCAACGCCATTTTCACTTGATTCCTGTATTCGACCATGAACAACCACGACTGGTCCAGCCGCGACCTCGCCGTCCTCTGGCACCCCTGCACTCAGATGAAGGACCACGAAGCCCTGCCGCCGATACCGATCAAGCGCGGGCAGGGGGTGTGGCTGGAAGACTTCGCAGGCAACCGTTATCTCGACGCCATCAGCTCCTGGTGGGTGAATCTGTTCGGCCACGGCCACCCTTACATCAAGGCCGCGCTCAAGGATCAACTCGAAACGCTGGAACACGTAATCTTGGCCGGATTCACGCACGAACCGGCGGTCCGGCTGGCCGAACGGCTGATCGGCCTTGCGCCGAAAGGACTATCCCGCTGTTTCTATGCCGACAACGGCTCGTCCGCGGTCGAGGTGGCGCTCAAAATGAGCTTCCATTTCTGGCGAAACGCCGGAAAACCGGAGAAGACCCGCTTCATCGCCTTGAGCAACAGCTATCACGGCGAAACCTTGGGCGCCTTGGCCGTCGGCGACGTGGCGCTCTATAAGGAGACCTACGAGCCGCTCTTGCTGAAACCCATCACCGTCGAGAGTCCCGACTGCTATCATCGGGAGCCGGGAGAAACCTGGGCGGATTATTCCCGGCGGAAATTCGCCGAGATGGAACGGACACTCGCGGCTCACGCGGCGGAGGCCTGCGCGGTCATCGTCGAGCCCCTGGTTCAATGCGCGGGCGGCATGCGCATGTACGACCCCGTTTATCTGAAGCTCTTGCGGGAGGCCTGCGACCGCCACGGCGTGCATCTGATCGCCGACGAGATCGCCGTGGGCTTCGGCCGTACCGGAACCTTGTTCGCCTGCGAGCAGGCGGGTATCCGGCCGGATTTCATGTGTCTGTCTAAAGGGCTGACGGGCGGCTACCTGCCGCTGTCCTGCGTGCTGACCACCGAGGCGGTCTATGCCGCCTTTTACGACGAATACACCAAGCTGAAGGCTTTCCTGCATTCCCACAGCTACACCGGAAACGCTCTCGCATGCCGGGCGGCACTGGCGACGCTGGATTTATTCGAGAAGGAGAACACATTGGCAGCGAACCGGCTGTTGGCCGATGCCATGGCAGAATCGGCGGCGGCGTTCGAAGATCATCCGCATGTTGCCGAAATCCGCCAAACCGGGATGATTCTGGCCATCGAGCTGGTTAAAAACAAGACGGATCGCGAACCATACCCCTGGCAGGAGCGGCGCGGGCTTCGCGTGTATCGTCACGGGCTGACGAGGGGCGTGTTGTTGCGTCCTCTGGGCAACGTCATCTATTTCATGCCGCCATACGTCATCACCCCCGACCAAATCCGTTTCATGGCGGATGTCGCGGGCGAAGCCATCGATATCGCAACGAAAGATTAGCTATGCGTGTTTCCAGGCTTTATCTTCAGAAAACGCTCGAAGAAGGCGCGGTCCTTCGGCTGGACGAGGAAAGCGCCCACTATCTCCGCACCGTGCTTCGGCTCAAAAAAGGGGCCGACCTGACCGTGTTCAACGGCGACGGGCGCGAATATTCGGCTCGGGTTTCGGCTATAGGACGCGATGAGGTTCACGTGGAAATCGGCGACGGGCGAAACCGCGAAGTCGAATCGCCGCTCACCACTCACCTCGGCCTCGGCATCTCGCGCGGCGAACGCATGGATCTCGCCATCCAGAAAGCGGTGGAGCTCGGAGTGAGCCAAATTACGCCCTTGTTCACCGAACATTGCGTGGTTCGCCTCGACGATACGCGACGCGGAAACCGGCGCCAGCACTGGCAGAGAGTGACGCGCAGCGCCTGCGAGCAATGCGGCCGGAACCGCGTACCCGAGGTCGAGGAACCGATCGAGCTTAAGGATTGGGTTGTCGGACGCGAAGGCTTGCGGCTATTTTTCGACCCGCAAGGCGCGGTCGGCCTGAAGGACCTGCCGCGGCCGGAAGGTTTTGTAAGCATCCTTTCAGGGCCCGAAGGCGGCTTCGCCGAGAAGGAGCGGGTGCTGGCCCGGGAAGCGGGGTTCGTCCCGGTTCGGCTGGGGCCACGTATCCTCCGGACGGAAACCGCCGTGCTCGCCGCACTGTCGGCGATACAAGCGATTTGGGGCGATTTAGGCTGATGCGGTCGCGCGAGCACATCGTCCTAGAAACGGCAGTTGACCGCTTAGAAGGAATAGAAAAGCCGTATGAATTGTGACCGTCCTACCTGCTACCGATCTCACCGTTTGGGTGAAGCCGCTACGCACCCGATTGCACGGCTGGCCTACTTGATTCCCAGTCGCCTCGCCAGGCGGTACAGATTGCTGCGGTCGAGTCCCAGCCGCCGCGCAGCTTCCGACCAGTTTTGAGAGGAGCGGTCCAAAGCGGCGCGTATCTCCTGCCGCTGAAGGTCCGCTACGGCTTCCGCCAGAGACCGCGACGTGCCGCTGGCCGACTCGACCTCTGGCACTCGCTTTGGCGCCGACATGCCCCCAATCGCGAGATCTTCGACCTGGAGCATCACCGAACTCCCGCGGCTCGAAGCGCGCAACGCTGCCCGGAGGATCACATGCTCGAGCTCCCGTATGTTTCCCGGCCAGCTATAGCGTGTCAGGGCCTCGACGGCCGAAGACGCCAACTGCACCCGATCAAGGCCCAGGCGCACCCGTGCCTGATCCAGAAAATGCCCCGCCAGCAACGGTATGTCCTCGATCCGCTCCCGGAGCGGAGGTACATGCAAGGGATAGATGCTCAGCCGATGGTAAAGATCGGCTCGGAATCGGCCGGCTTTCACTTCCTCCGCCAAATGACGATTGGTCGCCGCGATGATGCGGACATCGGCCCGATGATTCTTGTCCGATCCCAGGCGCTGAATCTCTCCGAACTGCAATACCCGTAGCAGCTTCGCCTGAATCGAGAGCGGCAGTTCACCGATTTCATCCAGGAACAAGGTACCGCCGTCCGCGAGTTCGAATTTGCCGGACCGGTCGGCGTTCGCGCCGCTAAAAGCACCGCGCACGTGTCCGAACAGTTCGCTTTCCGCCAGAGTCTCCGGAAGCGCCGCACAATTGACATGGACCAGAGGCTGGTCGGCGCGCCGCGAACGCGCGTGGAGAGTGCGGGCCACCACCTCCTTGCCGACACCGGTTTCCCCCGTCAGAAGAACCGTCAGATCGGACCGTGCGACGATATCGATCTCTCGGTTCAGGTCCCGCATGACCGGGCTTTCGCCCAGCATTCGACCACCGCGCAGCAAGGCTTCCCGCACCAGTTCCCGGCTGACCAGCCCGCGATGATTCGCCAAGGCTTCCAGCGCGTTGATGAAGGTTTCGTAGCGCATCGCCACGGCGGCTATCGAGGCGAAAATCTCGAATACCCGGTCTTCGATCCCGTCGAAGGCGCCGGGCGCCAGGGAGTCGACCGTTAATACACCGAATAAGTCATCTTCGGAATACAGGGCGCACCCAACGCAGGAGTGGACCTGCAATCGCCCTCCGGAATCATTGAGCAGCAGCCCGTCGTAAGGGTCCGGCCGCGAATCGTCGGCCGGAAAGCGGACCGGCTTCCGGGAAGCGAGAGCAGCGGCCAGGCGTGGCTGCTCTTCGGGCCGGAACTGCCGGCCCATGACTTCGGCGTTAAGTCCTTGGGAGGCGGTAGGCACCAGGACATCGCCCTGACAGCGCAACAAGGCACAGGCATCGTTCCCAACCACCCGGCTCAACGCGGCGAGGAGCCGGGTATATCTCTCTCTCGACGGCAGGCACGCGGTCAAATCCAGGACAGTGTCGAGCAGAGCGTTCTGCGAATCGCCAAACGTATCGAGTAAAAATGACATTGTTCTTAATCAAATCATTTTGTGTGGCGAAATGACAACGATGAGTCGGTCAGTCTTTCTCGTACGATTTGTTTGTAGCTCAGTAACTTATCTGATGACTGACGAGTGCATGTAGTCAAAATGACTGTATCTGACAATTTTGCTCAGGATTGCGTTTGAAAGTTTCTCATTTAGTTCAGTTAGTTACAAATTGGCACTGATCCTGCCACTGTCTAGCCGACAGGACCGGCCGAAACGGTGCCTAGGGTTCGCCGCCTGCAGCCTAATGGCTGGCGTTCCCGACAAGCCCCCGTCATCCGGAATGCTTCACCATCGGCAGCAACCCGTGTGAATCCGTCAGGTACTCACGGCCGGTCTCGTCCAATCGGTCATCGCCGACTTTTCCGAATGCGTGTCGAACGACCCTGCGCAAACGCCAGCTTCAGGTGACCAATGAACAGGCCCGGTGCCGCGAGCAATTTCGGCAAACCGGGGCGCCGATAAAAGTTTACTGCGAGGACAGTGGATGCTAGTGATTTTCTCAGGGCGCCTGCATAGCTGGCGCTTCAACTTGTCCACTCCCGCGTTTGCTAGAGGTCGAAGCCTTTGGGCCGGGCTCGCCGTCGGATGCGTACTCCTTGCCGCAGGGTGTGCCTGGATTCCGCCCGGCGGAAAGCGCGCGGAGTTCATGCCCGCCCCCGACATGGCGCATGGATTATCCGAAGCCCGCGAGAAGGAGCCCCTGACGCCGAGGAGAGCATGGCCCGAAGACCGACGGTGGCGGCAGTTCGATAGTCCCGAACTGAATCGTCTCATGGCGGTGGCACTCAAGGACAATCCCGGCCTCAAGGCAGCGGCGGCGAGGCTGCGCCAGGCGCAGGCCATGGCCCGAGTGGAAGGCGCGAGACTTTTGCCTTTCCTGGACGCGGACGTGGAGTTCGCCAACGAACGGATTTCGGAGAACGGCGTATTCGCCGCGCTCAATCGCGAAGAGGCGGCAGGCGCGAACGTCATTTTCGCCAGCATCAACCCCGTAAGTCTCCGCTACGAATTCGATTTCTGGGGAAAGAATCGAGCGGCGCTGGAAGCGGCGCTGGGCGAGGCGGAAGCGACCGCGGCCGAACAGGCGGAAGTCCGTCTGCAGTTGACGACCGCCATCGCCCGAGCCTACTTCCGCGGAGCGGCGCTCAAGCGGCAGCTCGATCTGGCCCGGGAAATGGTGGAGCTGCGTCATGAGCTGCTCGAGCTCGCCGATACCCGCTTCGAAAGCGGCCTCACGTCTGCCAGCTCGGTGAAGCGGGCGAACATCGCCCTGGAAACGGCCCAAAAACGAGAAGCCGGTACCGAGGATCAATTGGACGTGCAGCGGAATCTACTGGCCCGGCTGATGGGTACCAGCCCGGACGAAACCCGCCAACTGTTCGCCAATCCGGTGACCATCCCGGAAAGAATTCCGCTGCCCACCCGGCTTCCCATAGGCCTGCTCGCGCATCGGCCGGACCTGGCTGCCGCCCTCCATCGGACCGAGGCGGCGGCGCACAGGATCAAAGAGGCCAAGGCGCGCTTTCTGCCCACGGTCGATCTCACCGCTTTCGTCGGCGTGAATGCCCTGAGGCTCACCACCAAAGGGGCGAGCTCCCTGGCCAACGTTCTGTTCTCGGGTTCGAGTTTCGCTTACGGGATCGCGCCGGGGCTCAGGCTGCCCTGGTTCGAGGGCGGACGCCTGCGTGGCGAGCTGTCGGCGCAGCGGGCAGAGTACGACGGAGCGGTCGAGCTCTACAACGACACCTTGGTGCAGGCGATACAAGAGGTCGCAGACAGCCTGAGCAGCTGGCGCGAGACGCGCAACATATTGGAGGCGCACCTGCGTCTCCTGGTTTCACAGCGGGAAGATCTCGACCTCGCGCAGACGCGCCTCCAAGCCGGACTGGACGACCGCCGCACGGTACTCCAGAGCCGGCACGCGGTTCTGAATCAGGAATATGTGCTGAAGAGCCTGGAGACCAACCAACTCGTGGCCATGACCGATCTGATCGAAGCCCTGGGCGGGGGATATACGAACAACGCCGACATCACGCGCCCCCAATCGATCGCCGACTGAGAGCGCGCCGGCAGAAACGAGAACCAAGCGCCGACGCTGTCCTGTTGAGCAACGCAACAAGCAGAGGCAATCACCATGGCCGATCTGGTACCGAAAAATGATTCGTTAGAGGCGAACCGTGCCGCGCCCAGGCTCTCCGCTACGGAGCAACCGTCTCCGGAACGGCTCGGCCGAGCCGCGCCGAATCGGGACGGCAACCTGCAATCGAGTGATGTATGGCTATCACGGACTCCTCTAATGCTATCCCCCAATAAAACCGTCAACCGTTTGGCAATCTCCGCGAGCCATCGTCGCTCGGAGATGCGCGCCGGGAATGCTGACGGAAGCATCTCGATCCACCCGAGGTAAGCATGGGAAAAGAAATTCAGATCAGAAGTCTGATCACCCTGGTTCTGTTGGTCATCGCGTTTCAGGGCGATGCTGTTTTTGCCTTCCTATTGGAAGGACTTCATCTTTTCGTGGAGGTCGTGGAGCTCGCGTCCGAACACCTGCTGGAAACACACTTCGGGCTATCTACCCGAAGCGCGCAAATGGTCACCGCCTGGTTTGGCCTGGTGGTTTTTCTGGGTCTATCGCCCTTCATCGTCAGAAAGATCACGGCGATCCTCGGCGGGATTGTCGCGGCTGCCAAGGCGTGGTGGCTGAAAGAACTCGTCACCGCGCGGCAGTGGGCCGACAAGGTTCGCCCGAGGTATTGGGTGATCGCCGGCGCCATTCTGCTCGCGACGTTCTCATTTTTCTCTTAGCCCCGTTCGTACGTCGTCCGGCTTTAAACCTAGCCGCCTCGCGAGCTTGTGCAGATTGCTCGGGTCCACGTCCAGCTGGCGCGCGGCCTTGGCCCAGTTTCCGCCGCACAAGCGAAGCGCGTGCTGTATGCAGCGGCGTTGGCTTTCCTCAACCGCCGTACGCAGCGTGAAAACCACCGCCGGTTCGTGAACCGAAGCCGTGGAGTCCACATCGGGACCAGGTTCGAACTGATCGAGGTCGAGATCGAGCAAATCGACGGGCAGGGTGACGATATCGTTTCGATCGACGCCACGACTCATGATCTTCAAGGCGGCACGGCTGATCGCATGCTCCAGTTCGCGCACATTGCCCGGCCAGCGATATTGCCTGAGAGCAGTTTCCGCTTCCGGAGCGAGCCGCAGACTGCGCAAGCCCAGCCGTGCGCGATTGAGTTCGATAAAGCGGCCCGCCAATAGCAGCACGTCGTTGTCGCGCTCGCGCAGGGGCGGTATGTGCACCGGATAAACCGAGAGACGGTGATAAAGGTCCGCCCTGAAAGCCCCGTCACGTACTTGGTCGCGCAGCTTGCGATTGGTCGCGGCGATCACCCGCACGTTCACATGCCGTGGTTGATCCTCGCCGAGGCGCTGAACCTCTCCGTTCTGCAGCGTGCGCAAGAGCTTTGCCTGAACCGCGAGCGGCAATTCGCCCACCTCGTCGAGAAACAGCGTGCCGTTCTCGGCGGCCTCGAAGCGACCCGGACGCTCGACCGCCGCCCCCGAGAACGCTCCCTTGGCATGGCCGAACAGCTCGCTCTCGGCCAGCGATTCGGGCAAGGCCGCGCAATTGACGTGGACCAGCGGCTGAGCGCGACGGCGCGACAGGCGGTGCAGCCTACGCGCGAACAATTCCTTGCCTACGCCGGTCTCGCCCAACAACAGCACCGGGAGTTCGGAATCGGCCACGACATCGAGCTCCCGCAACAATTGAGTGATGGCCTGGCTCTGACCGACGATCTCGCCGTCGTCTTCCAACGGCGATGCCGAGAAGGGTTCCTTATCGTGAGCGAGGCGCAACGCACGGATTTCCGCTTCCAATCGGGTCACCCGTATCGAAGCCTCGATCAACGCCGTGTATTGGCGCAGACAGTCCCGCGCGGCATCGTCGAACACGCCGACTTCCAGGGCGTCCAGCGTGACCGCGCCCCACGGCTGATCTTCCACGTACAAACTGATGCCCATGCAGTCATGCACCGGGAGAGGCTCGCCGACATGCGTCTCGATGAGGCCGTCGTACGGATCGGGCAGCGTGCTGTCGTGATCGAAGCACGTGAGCTCGCGACGCGAAAGAATGGCGGCGAGGCGCGGATGCTCGCTCATCGCAAAGCGCCTGCCCAAGGCATCGCGTACCAAGCCGTCGACGGCGACCGGACGCAAATGCGCTTCTTCCAAACGCAGCAGGGCAACCGCCCCGCAACGAAACTGTGTCCGCAAGGCGCTTACCAGTCTTTGCAAGCGCATAGCCTGCGGCAAGTCGGCCGCCAGGTCGGCGACCAGCATGTTCTCAATCATGGTGTTATTTACCGTATATGGTAGTAACAACCATAACACGCCATGGTTAAAAATACCTTCAGTTATTTAAGTTACGGATTTTATTATTGAGATTGTGTGGCCTACGGCTTGCTAAGGGAAGATTGGAATTCTCAATGGAGCCGATCATGAACACACTCGACCAACCTCCGGGCAGTCTCGCCGGAACAACGCAGATCTTTCAACAATACGCACCGAAATTCCGTCGCCCCGACGGACAGAGTCTCCGCGAAGCGGTCCGAGCCAAAGGGCGGCGGGCACAGGAGATCGATAACAAGCTCGAAAGCCTTGAGGAGCAGCAGACTTCCGAGACGACCGATTGGAAGAATGCGCCTCCGTCGGCACTCATCGCGCATCTCCTCGATCGTTTTCACCAACGACATCGCCGACAACTGCCGGAGTTGATCCACTTGGCGCGCCGGATCGAGCAGACGCACGGCGAGCATCCCTCATGCCCGCGAGGACTGGCCGATCACCTCAGTGTGTTGGAACAGGCGCTGGAAAGTCACATACAGACGGAGGAGCAGGTGTTGTTCCCTCTTTTGGCTCGCGGTGAAGGGGCCTTCGCGCGCACGCTGATTCTGGTCATGCGCATGGAGCATGACCATTACGGCGAAGCACTCAAACGCCTCAACGGCCTCACCGATGGCTTCACCCCGCCGCCCGGCGCCTGCAATACCTGGCGTGCGCTGTATCTGGGACTGGCTGCGCTGTGCGTAGACCTGATGGAAAACATCTATCTCGAGAACAACGTCCTTTTCGAAACCGCCACACCAGTCCATAAAACGGAGGCCTCTCATGGATAATTACCGTAAGCTCTGGTTTACGCTGATCGGCGTACTGGCCGTGACCTTCACCGTGCTCGGTTATTACGGCACCGAGGTCTATCGCAGCGCGCCGCCGATTCCGCAGCGCGTCATCACGCACGAAGGTCGGACGCTTTACACCCAGAACCGCATTCTCGACGGACAGACCGCCTGGCAGTCCGTGGGCGGCATGCAGCTGGGCTCGATCTGGGGGCATGGCGCTTATCAGGCGCCGGACTGGACCGCCGACTGGCTGCACCGCGAACTGTCGAACTGGCTGGAGCTGGCCGCACAAGCGGAATACGGCATGAACTTCGACGCCCTTGATGGGGAGCGCCAGGCGATACTGACGGCGCGCCTGAAGCATGAATACCGGCACAATACCTTCGATGAAGCGACCGGCACCGCGACTGTCTCGGCGCAGCGAGCCGAAGCGATCGCACGGACTGCCGCTTATTACGACCGGCTGTTCGGCGATGCGCCCGAGCTACGGAGCACCCGCGAAAGCTATGCCATGAAAGAGGCCACGCTGCCGAGCGCCGAACGGCGTGGCGACCTCTCGGCCTTTTTCTTCTGGACCGCATGGGCCGCCGCAACCGAGCGCCCCGGTTCCAGCGCCACCTATACCAACAACTGGCCGCACGAACCGCTGATCGGCAACCGGCCCACCGGCGAGAACATCGTGTGGTCGATCGCCAGCGTTGCCTTCATGATGGCCGGCGTCGGCTTCCTGATCTGGGGCTGGGCGTTCCTGCGGAAGCACGATGAAAGCGACCCGAAAGCCCCGGCGCGCGATCCCCTGTCCCTGATCGCGCTCACGCCCTCGCAACGGGCCTTGGGGAAATATCTGTTCCTGGTGGTCGCGCTGTTCTCCTTCCAGGTCCTCTTGGGCGGTCTCACCGCGCATTACACGGTGGAAGGGCAAGAGTTCTACGGCCTCGATATTTCGAGATGGCTGCCTTATTCATTGGCGCGCACCTGGCATATCCAGAGCGCCTTGTTCTGGATCGCCACGGGCTTTCTGGCGGCCGGCCTGTTTCTCGCGCCGCTCATCAACGGCGGAAAGGACCCGGCCTATCAGAAGACCGGCGTCGATATCCTGTTCTGGGCGCTGGTCATCGTGGTGCTCGGTTCTTTCATCGGCAACTATCTGGCGATCGCGCAGGTGATGCCGAAAGAGCTCAACTTCTGGCTCGGCCATCAAGGATTCGAGTACGTGGATCTCGGCCGGCTGTGGCAGATCGGCAAGTTTGTCGGCGTCGCCTTCTGGCTGGTGCTGATGCTGCGCGGCATCGTCCCGGCCTTCAAACGGGCGGGCGACAAAAACCTGCTGGCCCTGTTCACCGCCTCGGTCGTGGCCATCGGCCTCTTTTACAGCGCCGGCTTTTTCTACGGCGAGCGCACGCACCTGTCGGTGATGGAGTACTGGCGCTGGTGGGTGGTGCATCTTTGGGTCGAAGGTTTCTTCGAAGTGTTCGCCACCACGGCGCTGGCCTTCGTCTTCTCCACGCTGGGCCTCGTTTCCGTGCGCATGGCGACGACCGCCAGCCTGGCCTCGGCCTCGCTGTTCATGCTCGGCGGCGTGCCCGGCACGTTTCATCACCTCTATTTCTCCGGCACGACCACGCCGATCATGGCCGTGGGCGCGAGTTTCAGCGCGCTCGAAGTGGTTCCGCTGGTGGTGCTCGGTTACGAGGCATGGGAGAACTGGCGTCTCAAGGATCGCGCGACGTGGATGACGAACCTGAAATGGCCGCTGATGTGTTTCATCGCCGTCGCCTTCTGGAACATGCTGGGCGCGGGCGTATTCGGCTTCATGATCAACCCGCCGATTTCGCTCTACTATGTACAAGGGCTCAACACCACGCCGGTGCACGCCCATGCCGCACTGTTCGGCGTGTACGGCTTCCTCGCGCTGGGCTTCACGCTGCTGGTGCTGCGCTATGTCCGTCCGGAATTGGTGCTCAGCGAGCGGCTGATGAAGACGGGCTTCTGGTGGCTCAATGCAGGGCTGGTGCTGATGATCGCCACCAGTCTCTTACCTATCGGACTGTTCCAGTTCCATGCCAGCGTCAGCCAGGGCCTGTGGTATGCGCGCAGCGAAGCCTTTCTGCAGCAACCCTTCCTCGAGATGCTGCGCTGGGTGCGCACGTTTGGCGATGTCGTCTTCATCGTCGGCGCGTTGTCGATCGCCTGGCAGGTCGTCAGCGGCTTGTTGCAGCGATCGAGTCAGCTATCGCTGCAGGATGAAGAGCCCGCGTTCGCAACGGAACGAAGCTGATCCCAAAAGGATTGCCGAAAGCCGCCTGCCGACGAAGCGCGTCGGCAGGCGGCCTTGCCGGTCGGTAACAACCGCAGATTCACTCGCACACATCAGAATTGGGCACGACCGCGCCTGGCATACAAGCGCTGAATGCTGCGGGAGCGGTCCCCGTGCCACGCCGAAACCGGTCAATCCCGGAAATTGACGTACTGCAATGGCAATTCCAGCTTGGCCTCGCGCAGCAGTGCGATGACATCTTGCAGATCGTCTCTTTTCTTGCCCGTCACCCGGACCTGTTCGCCCTGAATCGCGGCCTGCACTTTCAGTTTGCTGTCCTTGATCAGCTTGACGATAGTCTTGGCGAGCGTCGAATCGATCCCTTGGCGCAAGGTCACGGTCTGACGCGCCTCCCTGCCGGAAACCAGAGGCGGATCGATTTTGAGACAGGCGATGTCGACCCCGCGCTTGGCCAACTTGGTGTGCAGGATGTCCATCATTTGCTGAAGCTGAAATTCGGTCTGCGCGTGCAGGGTCACGACGGCTTCCGCGAGATCGTAACGGGCGTCGGAACCCTTGAAATCGAAGCGCGTGCCGACTTCGCGGTTGGCCTGGTCGACCGCATTGCTCACTTCGTGCAGATTGACTTCCGATACGATGTCGAAAGATGGCATGAGGTGTCCTCTCAGAACGTGTTTGAAAAGTGCCGCGAGCGCTCAGAACTTGCGTGCCTTGGCG
The DNA here is from genome assembly GCF_002005105.1 of Methylocaldum sp. 14B. Lineage (GTDB taxonomy): Bacteria > Pseudomonadota > Gammaproteobacteria > Methylococcales > Methylococcaceae > Methylocaldum. The sequence continues at coordinate 76,287 of NZ_MSCV01000002.1, forward strand.
ATAACTTCATAAGCGCTCCTGATTTGCTGGGTTTTTTCGGTGGCTAGTTTGACCATTTCCTCGGGCAAGCCGTTGGCGACCAATTTGTCGGGATGGTGCTGGCTCATCAGCCTCCGGTAAGCACGCCTGATTTCTTGGTCGCTGGCCGACGGGGTGATGCCCAGAACGGCATAGGCATCGGCGGCCGACGGTCGGCGCGCGCCCGCGGCTCGTTCTCGGCGCCACTGAGAATACTGGCTCCCCGTGCGGGCGAAGCGCAGTTCCGCTTCCATGCGGGCCTTGATGGCATGAAACTCGAAGCGGGAAAACTGAAGCCGGTCGCAGATTCGGAGCAGCAGCTGTTCCTCCGCTGAATGAAGGACGCCATCGGCATAGGCCGCCTCCAGCTGCAACTCGATAAACAGGCGCAGCAGCGAAGACCGGCGGCGACACTCGCTTCGAAATTGATCCAAAGTGTCATCCAGCGGGAAATCGGCGCGCTTACCTTCGTTAAACAGCCGGATGGCCGTTTTGCGCATGTCCTCCGAAAGCCCCATCCTATCCATGATGGCCCGGGTGGATTTGATTTCGGCTTCCGACACCCGTCCGTCGGCTTTGGCGATGTGCCCCACCACCGAAAAGGTGACGGTGAAAAAGACCATCTGCACGCGACTCTGCGTACCGGGAACGAAATCCGTTTGCAGCAGACCGACATTGCCCATGACCCGGTCGAACTGGTGCCCCAGGGCAGCGCCCAGAATAGCGAATAACGGTCCACCCATGAACAAACCGAACGTCCCGCCGACGACCTTGCCGAGCCAAGTCATGATTGAAAGGGTCTTTTATTCTTGCAGTGAAAGCCACAAAGTTACATGATTGGCGGTTATTCATAAAGCCCACAACGTTGGCGCAGTCCGTGCTTTACGGCCTGCGAAGACGCCGATCGGGTCTTGACCATAGTCCGTTTCAACCACTGTTGCCGAAGAGGAATGATGAACGCCCCGGACACCCTATACGAAAGCTCGCTGAAAAGCTTGAGCCTCCGCGGCCGCGGCAAAGTCCGCGACATTTATGACATCGACGACGATCACATGTTGATCGTCACGACCGACCGCCTGTCCGCGTTCGATTGCATTCTGCCCGATCCCATTCCCGGAAAAGGCCGGGTACTCACCTCGGTTTCCAATTTCTGGTTCGGAAGGCTTAAGCATATCGTCCCCAACCATTTGTCCGGCCTGACGCTGGATCGGGTCATTTCCGATCCCGCCGAACGCGCCCAGGTAGAAGGGCGGGGAATCGTCGTCAAGAAACTCAAGCCCCTTCCGGTGGAAGCCGTCGTACGCGGTTATCTGATCGGCTCGGGCTGGAAGGATTATCAAAAGAACGGAGCGGTTTGCGGTATCGCGCTACCGCCGGGATTGCAGCTTGCGGAGAAACTGCCTGAGGCCATTTTCACACCGTCGACCAAGGCGGAATTCGGCAGCCACGACGAAAATATCAGTTTCGAGAAAACCGTCGAACTGATCGGAAAAGATTTGGCGGAACAAATCAGACGCATCAGCCTTAAGCTTTACACCGAAGCGGCGGCCTACGCCCTCGATCGGGGCATCATCATTGCCGACACCAAATTCGAATTCGGCCTGGATAATGCCGGCCAGCTCTATCTCATCGACGAGGCGCTGACTCCGGATTCGTCCCGTTTCTGGCCGGTGGATCAGTACCGGGTCGGCATCAGCCCGCCCAGCTTCGACAAACAATTCGTACGGGATTATTTGGAAACTCTGTCCTGGAACAAACAGCCTCCCGCTCCTCATTTGCCGCCTGAAGTGATTACCAAAACGGCCGAAAAATATCGGGAAGCGGAGGAACGTCTGACCAAGCCGTAGGTCGTCGCGAAAACGGGTTGACGCAGATAGTGTTGACCCGATAATACCCGACTTGCTTTCAAGAGACAGGGTAGACGATGAAATACCGATCGAATCAGCGCCTCCGCTGGCTGTTGCCGGCAATTTTTTTGTCCGGGCCGCACGTTACCTCAGCCGAATCGCTCGAAGATTTCCAAACCTGGGGCAATGTCACCGCCGTCGGCGGCTTCGGGTTTATTGATCCGAAGTTCAAAAGCTTCCGCTATTGGCTGGAAGGCCAGGGGCGTTTCGGCGAGGATACTTCCCGCTTGTCACAAAGCATGGTGAGGCCCGCGCTGGGTTACGCGCTCAACGACAATGCAAGCGTGTGGCTGGGCTATGCCTGGATTTTCACCGATCGGCCGTTTACCGGGCGGCGCTTCGACGAAAATCGTATCTGGCAGCAATTCCTGTGGACACAGCCTACTTCATTCGGCACTTTCACCAGCCGATCCCGGCTAGAGCAGCGCTTCGCCGAAACCGGCAGCGATGTCGGCTGGCGCTTCCGGCAATTCGTAAAACTTTCGGTCCCGCTCGACTTCGCACCGGACTTCAGCCTGGTGGGCTGGGAAGAGGTGTTTGTCAGAATCAACAAAGCCGACTGGAGCGGGGACGATGGGCTTGATCAGAACCGGCTCTTCGTAGGATTGGGCTACAACTTCAATAAAGAAATCAGGACCGAAATCGGCTACATGAATCAATATATCCGGAGAGCCGAGGCTCCCGACCGAATCAGCCATGTATTGTCGGTCAGCCTCTTTTTGAATTACTGATGTCCGGGCGCGCGGCGTCATTTCAGGAAAAACGATCCGGAAAAATCGCCGCCGCGCCATCCATATCGCCGGTCTCCCGGTACGTCAGGGGTGCTGCATCCGGCTTCAGCAAAGCTCCATCAATTACCCGGCCAAGCGCCAGCACATGATCTCCGGCCGGGCATCCTCCGGTTAACTCGCACTCGAACCAGGCTAGGGCATCCATCAATAGCGGCGTACCGTCGCGCCCTTTGCGCCAGGCCACCGAAGCGAGTTTATCGATGCTGGCCGGACTTCCGAAATGTCTCGCCACATCCATCTGCTCCCGGCTCAGCACGTTCACAGAAAACGATTTCCCTTGCTTGAGCAGTTCATAGGAGGAATGACGGGGATTGATGCTCAACGCCAAAAGCAAAGGGTCGAAGGATACGGGCATGACCCAGGCCGCCGTAAAAGCGTTGTAGCGGTCATCGGCGGCGACACCGATCACGTAGACACCACAAGTGATTCGTCTGAATAAATCCGCTATGGCTTGGCTCATGATTCTCTCTTTGCCCCCGTGGCTTATCGCGGCTCTATAATAGCGTCATCTTGGCTTTAGACTACCGCAGCATGAGCAAGCTCACTCATTTCAACGAATCGGGCGCCGCCCATATGGTCGACGTCGGCGGCAAGCCGGCCACGCAACGGGTGGCGATCGCCGAAGGTTATATCGAGATGCGTTCCGAAACCCTGGCGTTGATCCTGCAAGGCGGCCACAAGAAAGGCGATGTGCTGGGGATCGCTCGTATCGCCGGCATCATGGCCAGCAAGAAGACCTCGGAGCTGATCCCGCTATGCCATCCGATCGCGATCACAAGTGTGGACGTGATCCTCGAACCGGAGCCGGAACGCCACCGTGTGCGCTGCGAAGCCACGGTCAAAACCGTCGGGCAAACCGGAGTCGAAATGGAAGCGCTGACCGCGGTGCAAGTGGCGCTCCTCACCATCTACGACATGTGCAAGGCGGTGGATCGCGGAATGACGATTCAGTCGGTTCGCCTGCTCGAGAAAGCGGGCGGAAAATCCGGGCACTGGCAGCGAGAAAAAGGCTAGGCGCGAGCCGAGAACTCTTTCTGCGAAAATGCAGGAAGAGAACTCGATCAAACGCCCTCGTCGCTCGGATTACGGTGCTTTCCTTTCGAGCACCAAGAAACTGTAGCTCAGGCCGCTGTCCGGATCGTCCGTCACGTCGAGGCGCTCAATTTCAGACCATTCCTTCCATTCGAATTCCGGAAAGAAGGTATCTCCCACGAACTCGCGGTGAATGAGCGTGAGATAAAGCCGATCCGCCTTCGGCAATAATGTCTCATACAAAGATGAACCGCCGATGACCATGACTTCGTCGGCGTCCGCCTCGCCGAGTGCATCCCTCAGCGTATGCACCACCACACAGCCCGGTGCGACGTACGCCCGATCGGAAGTAAGCACGATATTTTTCCGGCCCGGTAGCGGCCGACCGATGGACTCGTGAGTCCGGCGACCCATGACCAAAGGCTTTCCCATGGTGATCTGTTTGAAACGCTTGAGGTCCGCGGACAAATGCCAGGGCATCCGGTTATCCACGCCGATCACCCGGTTTTCGCCCATGGCGACGATAAGAGAAATTTTCATCACTCAGCTTTTCTCCGCTGTGCCGATCGCGGTCATCGGCTCTTCCCCTCTTAGCTGCTTGAGCGTCGGGTAATCCACATACCCTTTGGCGCCACCGCCGTAGTAAGTCGATTCATCCGGCGGGTTCAGCTCGGCATTCTGTCGAAAGCGCTCCGGGAGGTCGGGATTGGCGATGAACAAGCGTCCGAACGCCACCAAATCCGCCCGCCCTTCCTCAAGACACGCGACAGCCTTGCGGTAATCGTATCCGCCGCAAACGATCAGCGTACCGCTGTATTTGGCGCGGATCAGCTTCATCATCGCCGGTCCCCGCGGATCAAACGACGGGGAGGCAGGATCGCGGGCCATTTCTGGCTCGACAATGTGAAGATAAGCGAGATTGAAGCGGTTTAACTGTTCCGCGACGTGACGGAAAAGCGCTTCCGGGTCGTCATCACCCATATCGTTGAAACTGCCCAGCGGCGACAAACGGACACCGACACGCTGCGGTCCCCATACCCGACAGACGGCCGCCACCACTTCCATTAGCAGCCGGGCGCGGTTTTCCACCGGTCCGCCGTACTCATCGGTGCGGTGGTTGGAACTTGTGTTGAGAAATTGGTCCAACAGGTAGCCGTTGGCGGCGTGGATCTCGACGCCATCCAAACCTGCGTGGAGGGCATTGCTCGCACCGTGCGCATATTGCTTCACGATATAGGGCATTTCCTCGATAGCCATCGCTCTGGGAGTGACGAACGGAACCATTTCGCCTTCCCCTCGCTCGTTGACGATGAAGGCCGTACCCGATGGCCGAATCGCTGAAGGCGCGACCGGAAGCTGCCCATCCGGCTGCAAGGCAGGGTGAGAAATGCGGCCCACGTGCCATAGCTGCATAAAAATAAGGCCGCCGGCTCGATGTACGGCTTCCGCAACCGAACGCCAACCGACGACCTGATCCGGCCTATGTATGCCGGGCGTCCACGCGTATCCTTGGCCTTGCTGCGAGACTTGCGTAGCCTCGGAAATGATGAGCCCTGCGGATGCGCGTTGGGCATAGTAAAGTGCGTTCAGATCGGTGGGAACATTTCCGGGCTGCCCGGCCCGCGAACGCGTCAGCGGCGCCATGACCATGCGGTTCTTCAGTGTATAAGGCCCTAATGCGTAAGGTTCGAAGATTGGGTTGTTCATGGTTCGCCCCCGGTCTGGCTACGGTTCGAAGAATGAGCACAAAGGGCGATCGCGGTGGGGAACATATAGGCGCTTTCCGGTGTCAACTCTGTCTCAGTTGGTTATTCGCTCTATTCGACTTCGGTACGTACAAAATGGTCGCGGTCTTTTTCTGACAAATGACTTGGGTTAGCATTGATTTAGATCGGACAGAAATTTCCTGAAAAAGCTTATGTGTTACGCGCAAAAAAAGGATGCGGCGTTCGGCTTCACCGATCAGCATCTCCCTTCAGGCAGTCACCTCTGCTACATCTACACCGATGAAGAAGAGCATTCCCGCACGATGGCGCAATTCGTGGAGAGCGGTCTGGTATCCGGAGAAAAGGTCGCCTATCTGGCGGATGTGTCATCGGGCGACGAACTCGAACAGTATATCGCTAGACTGGGCATTAATTTACCCGAGCATCTCCGGCCGGGCCAGTTCATTTTGAGCCAAGCTGAAAAGACGTATTGCCCCGACGGGGCCTTTCTGCCGGAACGGATGATCGACACCTGGCGGTCGATGTATCGGCAGAGTATCGATGAAGGCTTTTTGGGAATACGCGCCACTGGTGAAACCGGCTGGACCAGCAACGAGCATCCTGGGCTGGAGCGGTGGTTCGAATACGAGTCGATGCTCAACATCGTTGTAAACGAGGTCCCTTTTAGCAGCATCATTTGCCAGTACGATGCCAACCGACTGGGCGGTGCCAATCTGTACGAAATTCTAAGGGTGCATCCTCTGATGATCGTTCAGGGGCAAATTCTACACAACCCCTATTACGAAGCACCCGAGCAATATCTGTCCCGGCTCCGGGCTTCAAGATGATCGTTACCCTTAGCGCACGGCCTTTTTTTCGGCTTTGCCTTGCATACTCCGCGCTCCTGCCTGAGCTTGAGTTGGCTCCATCATCCACCTGAAGGTGGAAACAGCGTTATGACGAGTCCGGTAACGGTCGTTCTTCAGCCGCAGCCCGAAATATTGGGGAAACTGCTGATCGTGCAACAAACGCTCGGGATTTTGTCCGCAAGGGAAGAGCAGGCCGCTTTCCTTTGCCGCGCATTGCGTGACATCCCCGGGGTCGAGAATGTCCACTTTTGCTTTTGTGGATCATTCGTATCCGAACAGCGGAAAGGTGCCGGCCTCTCTACGTGCGATCATTGTACGAACACCACACCGTCCATTGGACTTAAACGCTGTGGCGCCATTCCCGATGCCGGGCATGAGTGTATCCCGTTGCGCACGAACACGACGCTGTTCGGCTTTCTCATCCTCAGAATCGCAAACCTGCAGGCGTTCACGCCTTATGCTCCCTATATCCTCAACACCGCCAATTTCGTGGCGACTTTAATGGAGAAACGGGAAACCAAGGAACGGTTGGAGCAGGTGCTAGATGATCTGGAGAATCAAGTCGCCGCTCGTACTGCCGATTTGTTGGAAAAGAACGCCCGACTGGAGGCGGAAATCCAGCGGCGGGAAGCGGCCGAGTCGGCGCTGCATGAAGCGTACGAGCAGTTGGAAAGGAGAATCGAAGAACGTACCGCAGCCCTAAAATTCAGTGAAGAACGTCTCCAAAGCATTATCACTACCGCCGTCGATGGGATCATCACCACGGACAGCGGCGGCTACATCGAGCTTTTCAACGCCGCTGCGGAAAGGCTATTCGGCTATACCGCTGCTGAAGTTATCGGGAAAAACATTCGAATTCTCATGCCGTCGCCAGACCGCGAACGCCATGACAGTTTCATCGAACGTTATCTAGCCACGGGCACGAAGACCATCATCTGCATCCGTCGGGATGTCGATGTACTACACAAAAACGGCTCTATTTTTCCGGCCGAACTTACCGTCAGCGAGATGCAGATCGGCGGGCAAACAAAGTTCACAGGAATCATACGCGATATTACCGAGCGCAAGTGGGCCGAGACGGCGCTTAGGGAGAGCGAAGCGCGATTCCGCGCCATGGCCGAGACGGTGCCGGATATCCTGTTTACCAGCGATTCGAGCGGGTTTATCGACTATATCAGCCCCCGATTCTATGAGTATTCGGGCTTACCGCCGGATTCGAAAAGCACCGAATGGGTTGCGGCCATACATCCGGATGACGAAGAGCGCACTAGGCTGCAATGGCAGCATGCGGTGACAACGGGTGAGCCGTTCCGAACCAAGTATCGTCTTCGCTCGACCGACGGATCCTACCAATGGTTTCAGGTTCGCGCTCGCCCGATTCGTGATGCGAGCAGTCGCATCACCAAGTGGTTCGGAATCTGCTCCGACATCGACGAACTCGTCCGGGTTCAGGATGCCTTGGAAGAAGCCGATCGGCGCAAGAACGAATTCCTGGCAATGCTATCCCACGAATTGCGTAATCCCTTGGCTCCCATTCGCAATGCGGTTCAGGTGATGGGACTGCTGAATCTGACCGATTCGCGATTGCTGTGGGTTAAAGACATGATCGATCGCCAGGTCAAACATTTGGTTCATTTGGTCGATGATCTCCTGGATGTATCGCGCATCACCCGCGGCAAGATTACGCTCAAGAACGAACCTATCGAACTGTCCGTCCTCATCGACCGGGCAGTCGAAGCTACCGAAGCCATTATCGATTCCCAACAGCATCGACTTTCTATCTCATCTCCCGAGGAACCGGTGTTGCTGAGAGGGGATGCGGTCAGGCTGGTTCAGGTAGTTACCAATCTCTTGAATAATGCGGCCAAATACACGCCTCACGGCGGCCACATTCAGCTAACGGCGATCCCAAATGCACGGGAACTCATATTGTCTGTAAAGGACAACGGTATCGGCATTTCGCCCGAACTCCTGCCGCACGTATTTGATCTATTTACGCAGGCCGAACGCTCATTGGACCGGTCTCAAGGTGGGCTCGGTATCGGGTTGACTCTGGTGCGGAAATTGGTCGAAATGCACGGTGGAAGCATCGAGGCCCTGAGCGGCGGTCCGGGGAAAGGGAGCGAGTTCGTAGTTAGATTGCCGCTGTCAGACAACACCGTGATGAATGCTCGGCAGGAAATGACGCCTGAACAGCCTGGAAACCGAACGGCGCCCGGCGGCCGAGTGCGGAACTAAATCGATTCGTTTTCGCCTGCTGCGCGTGCCGCCGCGTCGGAACGTTCAAACCGCCACTTCGGCCGGTATGTGGGGATGGGGATCATAGCCCTCCACTTCGAAATCTTCGATTCGATATCCGAATATATCGGCTGCCTTGCGTTTGATGTGCAACCGGGGAAATGGACGCGGCTGTCGCTCTACCTGAAGCTGTGCCTGCGGGATATGATTGCGATATAGATGCACGTCGCAACCGAACCAAACGATCTCTCCAGGCGTATACCCGCAATGATCGGCGAGCAGATGGGTCAACAAGGCTAGATTGGCGACATTCCAACCCAGCCCCAGATAGGCATCCGCCGAACGCTGCATCAAGGCTCCCGACAAAGTGTTCGTAGCCTGGCTAACAAAGAATTGATAGGTTTTGTGGCAGGGTGGAAGCGCCATCTCGTCCAACTGGGCCACGTTCCAACCCTCGAAAAGCAGCCGGCGTGAGGTCGGATCGTTCTTCAGTCCATCGACCAATAGCTGCACCTGGTCGATCTCTTTCCCATCGTAATCCCGCCAACGGCGCCATTGATGCCCATACACCGGCCCGAGGTCGCCCCAGCGGGCGGCGAATTCATCGTCGCTCAAGATACGGCGTTCAAAATCCTCTTGGCTTATCGATTCACCCGTCGCAGTTCGGTATTTTTTTAAGGGCCAATCCGTCCAGATACGCACGTTCTGTTCGAGAAGCTCCCGGATATTCCGACCGCCCGACAACATCCACAAAAGCTCCTTGAACGCCGTCTTCCAAAAAATCTGCTTGGTCGTGAACAGCGGGAATCCCGCCGCGAGGTCGAATCGCATCGTATAGCCGAACAGAGCGCGCGTCCCGACCCCGGTTCGATCGATTCGCTCATCCCCTTCGGTTATCAGTTTTCGAAGTAAAGTGAGATATTGCTCTTCGGGATGGGACATTATGGCTGGCGTTTTCGTTGTTTAAGCCGATCTTCCGTTTCGTTCGGTGCTTCGATTTCAGGACTCATCAGTCCTCAGGCCAGAGGCTATCGGACGGCGGTAGGCCAAAACGAGAAGCAGCATACCCAGGATGATCATGGGAAAGCTCAACACCTGCCCCATGGTGAGCCAGCCGAAGGCCAGGTAACCGATGTGAGCGTCCGGTAGACGAACGAACTCGACCATGAAGCGGAACATGCCATAGAGGAGCAGAAACAAGCCGCTTACCGCCATTGTCGGCGGCGACCGACGGCTGAAAAAGTGTAGTGCCACGAAAAGAACGATACCTTCCAGAAAGGCTTCATAGAGCTGGGAAGGATGGCGCGGCTCCGGGCCGGCATCCGGAAATACCATCGCCCAAGGCACATCAGTTGGTTTTCCCCAAAGCTCGCCATTGATGAAATTCCCGATGCGGCCCGTAAAAAGTCCAATCGGCACGTACCGCGCGATAAAATCGGTCACCGCAAAAAACGAGCTTTTCTGCTTTCGAGCAAAGATCCACATTGCCGCTAACGCTCCCAACAATCCGCCGTGGAAGGCCATACCGCCTTCCCATACTCTAAACAGCATTAAAGGGTCTTGAGTGAATGCCGGAAAGTTATAGAAGAGCATATATCCCACCCGGCCGCCGATCACCAGCCCAAGAGCGGTATAAAAGATGAGATCCTCCACCTGAGCTGGGGTCCACGGGAAACCGGGTTCTTTGGCTCTTTGGCGAGCCAGCCACCATGCACCGCCGATACCGATGACATACATCAGCCCGTACCAATGAATTTTCAAAGGACCGATGCTAATAGCCACTGGATCGATAGAGGGATATGGCAACATTTGGCTGTCTCTCCGCAGATGGGGTCCGGATAAAGCGTGCTTTAGAGCTCGAGAAGGTGCGATCGAGGCTTATCGGAAGATTATAACTGGTAGAAGTATACCGTGATCGTAGGTCATCGGTGCGGTGGAAAAGCGAGGTAACTCGTTTCTATGTTCCACGTGGAACAAACTGTTTAACTCGGACGGATCAAGCTCCCTCGAATGATGTTTCCGAGGCTCTAATGAGTAATTGCAGTATCCCAAAAAAAAGGCTCCTGGTTAGGAGCCTTTTCGAACCGCCGAAGGGTTCCGATCTCTAGCCAGTAAGACGATCCGCATCAAACGTCCAAGTTCGCGACTTCCAGCGCGTTCTTCTCGATAAAATCGCGTCGTGGCTCGACCTGATCGCCCATGAGCGTCGAAAAGACCTCGTCGGCCGCTATCGCATCCTCGATCTTCACCTGAAGCAAACGGCGAGTATTCGAATCCAATGTCGTCTCCCAAAGCTGCTCGGGATTCATCTCGCCAAGTCCTTTATAACGCTGGATATGTTGACCTCTCTTCGCTTCCGTCATCATCCACTGGAAGGCTTCCTTAAAGTTCCGCACGCGCTCCCGTTTGTCGTCACTGGCGATAAACGAATTTTCACCAAATAGTCCGTCCACTTTCTGACCGAACGTGGTGAGACGCTTGTAATCGCCGCCGCTGAAAAATCCTGCGCCGATATCGAAGGTCTTGTGAACGCCGTGCAGCCGCTTGCTGACATGCGCCCTAAACCCGTCGGCCTGATTCGCAAAATCCAGATCTATAGTAAAGCTTGCACTGCGATCGCGGGCATTCAACCGTGCGACCAAACCGGCAAACCACGCCTCGCACGCCGCGCGATCAGCAATCGTCGCGGCGTCCAAAACCGGATATTCAACTAGAAGATTGAGCAAACTCTCGTCATAGCGATGGGCGAGGCGCTCGATCAGGGCCTGAACATTCAGGTATTCCCTCGCGAGCTGCTCCAACCCCTGCCCTTGTATTGGGGGTGTCGTTTCATCGATATGCAGACGGGTCTTTTCGAGCGCCAATTGCAATAAATAGTTATCGAGCTCCGTATCGTCCTTTACATACTGCTCCTGTTTGCCTTTCTTGACCTTGTAGAGCGGGGGTTGAGCGATGTAGATATGGCCGCGCTCGATCAGTTCCGGCATTTGACGATAGAAGAAAGTTAAAAGAAGCGTCCGTATGTGAGATCCGTCGATGTCAGCATCCGTCATGATGATGATGCGATGATAACGCAGCTTGTTCGGGTCATATTCCTCCCGCCCGATGCCGCAACCCAGCGCAGTGATCAGGGTACCGACCTCCTCCGAAGAGAGCATTTTGTCGAACCGTGCCCGCTCCACATTGAGAATCTTGCCCTTGAGCGGAAGTATCGCCTGCGTGCGGCGGTCTCGACCCTGCTTGGCCGAGCCACCCGCAGAGTCGCCCTCGACGATGAACAGTTCCGACAAAGTCGGATCGCGCTCCTGGCAGTCGGCCAGCTTGCCGGGAAGTCCCGCGATATCCAGCGCAGTTTTCCTTCGCGTCATTTCCCTGGCTTTACGAGCCGCCTCCCGCGCACGAGCGGCATCGATCATCTTATTTGCGATCAGGCGGGCGACCGGCGGATTTTCCAGCAGAAATTCCTGAAACTTTTCACCCATGGCCGATTCGACCACTGGCTTGACCTCAGACGAGACGAGCTTGTCCTTAGTCTGGGACGAAAACTTGGGATCTGGAACCTTTACCGAGAGTACCGCCGTCAACCCTTCCCGCGCATCGTCGCCCGAGGTGGCGATCTTCTGCTTTTTCAGCAAGCCTTGATCTTCGATGTATTGATTGAGGGTCCGCGTAAGCGCTGCGCGGAAGCCCGCGAGATGGGTCCCGCCGTCTCGCTGCGGGATGTTGTTAGTGAAACAGAAAATGTTTTCCTGGTACGAGTCGTTCCATTGCATGGCGACCTCGACCCCGGTACCGTCCTTTTCCGTTTGGAAGTAGAACACCTTATCGAAAAGCGGCGTCTTGTTCTTGTTGAGATGTTCGACAAAGGCGCGTATACCGCCCTCGAACTCGAAGACATCGCTCTTCCCCGTACGCTCGTCCTCCAGAGAAATCCGAACTCCGGAATTCAGGAACGACAGTTCACGGAGGCGCTTGGCCAGAACTTCGTAATGAAACTCGATATTGGTGAAAATGATGGGGCTGGGCTTGAAGCGGATGGTCGTGCCGGTCCCGTTCGCATCGCCGACAGCGGACAGCGGAGCCTGCGGCACGCCGTCACGATACTCCTGTCGGTAACGCTTGCCCCCGCGCTGAATTTCCAGGACCAGATGCTCAGACAATGCGTTTACGACGGATACGCCGACACCGTGAAGCCCACCGGAAACTTTATAGGCATTGTCGTCGAATTTTCCTCCGGCATGCAGGACGGTCATGATAACCTCGGCGGCAGAGCGTCCCTCTTCTTCGTGGATGTCGACGGGAATTCCTCGGCCATCGTCCGTCACGGTCACCGATTCGTCGCTGTGGACGATAACTCGGACCGTCTTGCAGTGGCCGGCCAAGGCTTCGTCGATCGAATTATCCACGACCTCGAATACCATATGGTGAAGCCCCGAACCGTCATCGGTATCGCCGATGTACATACCAGGGCGTTTGCGGACGGCATCAAGACCTTTCAGGACCTTAATGGCGGAGCTGTCATAATCTTTCGCGAGTTTGGTCATGCTCATTTCTTAATTCACGCTTGCTTTACTTGCCCATGTTCCACGTGGAACACAGCGGCGTCGTTGATGGCCTCTTTGATCATTTCCTCCGTGGTGGCGGTAATGAAAAACTGGGTGCGCCGCTCCTTCAAAAAACCGAGAAGTCTATTCTTGTTGTTTTCGTCCAATTCGGACGCCACGTCATCAACCAGCACGCACGCACTCATGCCGGCGCTCTCTTCCATCAGAAGGGACTGGGCCAGCAAAAGCGCGTAAACCAAAAGTTTCATTTGACCGCGGGAGAGATACGCTTTTGCCGAACGACCGTCCAGCACGACGGAGAAATCGGCTTTGTGGGGACCCGATTGGGTATGTCCGAGGCGAATGTCCGAGGCGACATCCTCCTGCAATGCCGCTTCCAGAGTCTTGTTCCTGTTCCACCCCGATTGCACGTGCAAATCAAGCTTAACGCCCGCAAAAAACTGCGCGACAGCTTGAAAAAAATAGGGCATAAGCCTCTCCGTATAGCGTTCGCGCGCACCATGTATTATTGTACCGTACCGCGCAAGCTCCCGGTTCCATAGCTCAATGTCGCGAAGTCGCCTTTCCCGCAGCAGGATATTGCGCTGGCTCAACGCCTTGGCGTAGCGTCGCCAGCAATCGAGATACGACTCTTCAAAGTGAAACACTCCCCAGTCGAGAAATTGGCGGCGATGCTTCGGAGCGCCCTCCAATAAAGCGCCGCTCGAAGGCTGAATGACGAGGACCGGAAATGTACGGATCAGTTCGGCACTGGATTGGATCTTCCTGCCCGAAAGATGGATCTCCCGCTCATCGCGAGCGATGCGAATTCCGATCGGAATCGTGTGGCCGGTATCGCTCGTAACTTTTCCGGTCACCATTAATCCGCTTCGCCCAAAGCGGATCGCCTGACTGATTTGGGGCGTACGAAACGAACGCGCTCGCCCCAACAAATAAACCGCCTCGAGCAAGGAAGTCTTTCCGCTGGCATTGGGTCCGATGATGAAGTTGAGGCGCGGGGATGGCTCTAGCGCAGCGGATTCAATGTTGCGTACATCATGGGCCTCAATCTTGACCAGACTCATACGCGTCCTCGCTCATCCACGACTTGAGGCACGGACCAGCCCGTAATCCCGCCATATCCGGCTAGCGAAAAATGCCCCACGCTACAGACGCATGGGCATAACGATGAATTTGAACTGCGTATCCTCGCAATCCTCGATTAGGCAGCTGTTGGCACTCTCGGTGAACGACAATTTAACGTTATCGGAATCCACGTTGTTGATAGCGTCCAAAAGATAAGACGCATTGAAACCGACCGAAATATCCTTGCCTTCCAGTTCGACGGCGAACCTTTCTTCCGCTTCTTCATGCTCAGGATTCTGCGCCTTGAGGCACATATTGCCGTCTTCGCTCACTTCCATGCTAACGCCCCGGTACTTCTCGTTCGACAATACCGAGACGCGCGTCAAAGCCCCTTTGAAAGCAGCCTTGTCTACCAAAATGACTCGCGTCAGCTCGCGCGGCATGACACGCTGATAGTCGGGAAATCTCCCTTCGATCAGCTTGGCCGCAAAGCTGACCGTCCCCAAATCGACACGCAGATTGTTCGGTGCAATTTGAACTGTTACCGGTTCCTCGCCTTCGCCCAACAACCGATTCAATTCCAGAACGCCTTTTCTCGGAACGATGATCTGCCGGCCTTCCTCCGGACCACTTTCCAGCGACTGCTCAAAAAAAGCGAGACGGTGTCCGTCGGAAGAAACCGCCCGCAGCACTTGGCCGCCCAAATCCAGCAATAATCCGTTCAGATAATAACGGACATCCTGTTGCGCCATAGCAAAGAGGGTCTTTTCGAGCGCGCGTCTCAAGCAATTGCGCGGAATGGAGACCTCTATCTCCGGTGTTCCCGCATCGAATTCCGGATAGTTTTCCGCGGGTAGAGTACTCAGGTTGAATCGGCTGGACCCGCACTGGATAACGAATTTCTCCTGCCGGCAATCGATGTTCACCACGCTTTTTTCCGGTAAAAGGCGGCAAATATCCAAGAACTTACGCGCCGGCACCGTAACCGAACCCGAATCGCTGCCTTCAACCACGGCCTTGGTGACCAACTGCACTTCCAAATCCGTGCCCGTCAACTCCAAAGCCTCATCGGACAGCTTCAAAAGAACGTTGGACAGAATGGGCAAGGTTTGGCGTCGCTCGATGACGCCGACAACCTGTTGCAAGGGCGTCAGCAAATTCTCCCGGCTTATGGTGAACTTCATAGTAAGGTCATATGTTGATGCGGAACTCGTTGAACGAAAAAAGCCGACTTCTCAAACTGCCGATCCATCAAGTCTAGTTCGATAATGTGCGCATGAGATTCGAGTAGTCTTCGGCGAATTTGCTGTCGCTTTCCTTTAACTCCTGAACCTTGCGGCAGGCGTGCAAGACCGTGGTGTGGTCCCGTCCGCCGAACTGCTGCCCGATTTCCGGCAAGCTGTGATTGGTCAGCTCTTTGGCCAATGCCATGGCTATCTGACGAGGACGCGTCACCGAGCGGGTGCGTTTGTTGGCCAAGAGATCGGCCACCCGGATCTTGTAGTATTCCGCAACCGTCTTCTGGATGTTCTCAACGTTGATCATCCGGTCCTGAAGCGCGATTAAATCGCGCAAGGCCTCTTTCGCAAACTCCAGCGTAATCGGCTTACCGGTGAAGTGAGCATTGGCGATGACGCGCCGCAAAGCGCCTTCCAGTTCGCGAATGTTCGAGCGAATTCGCTTACCGATGAAGAAAGCCACTTCCGGCGACAGATCGGCGCCGGCGTGCTGCGCTTTGCTCATCAGGATGGCCACGCGGGTTTCCAGATCCGGCGGCTCGATGGCTACCGGAAGCCCCCACCCGAAACGCGACTTTAACCGTTCCTCTAGGCCTTTGATTTCCTTGGGATAGCGGTCGCAGGTCAGGACCACCTGATGCTTGTTTTCCAGAAGGCTGTTAAATGTGTGAAAGAACTCCTCCTGGGAGCGTTCCTTGCCGGCAAAAAACTGAATATCGTCGATCAACAAGGCATCGACCGTCCGGTAATACTCCTTGAAGGCGCCGATCGCATTATGCTGCAAGGCCTTGACCATGTCGGAAACGAAGCGCTCCGAATGCAAATAGACGATGTTTGCCGAGGAGTTCGCCCTTAGAATTTCATTTCCGATAGCGTGCATAAGATGGGTCTTCCCCAGACCCACACCGCCGTAAATAAAGAGGGGGTTGTAGGCCCGTCCGACGTTCTGCGCCACTTGAATCGACGCGGCCTTGGCCAGCTGGTTGGATTTGCCCTCGACGAAATTATCGAAGGTAAAAGCCGTGTTGAGATTGTTGGGAAGGCCTTTCTTGACGCTGGCCGGCCTCTTGATCGCCGGCGCGACGGGAGACGCTTCTTGCTGCTTTCGCGTGCCGATTTCCAGAACGACATGGGGTGGCGGCTGGATCTTCTGGTCAGATAGAACTTCTTCGATCTTGCCGATAAAATGCTGCTTTACCCAATCGAGCACAAAGCGGTTGGGAGCCAAGAGCTTCAACTCCGAACCATTTTCGACGGCTTGCAGGGGCCTGATCCAGGTATTGAACTGCTGCGGGGGCAATTCTCCTTCCAGCTTGCTCATGCACTGATTCCACAGCGCGCTCATTGTGCAGCTCCCTTATTGTGCTCGAGGAATAGGACATAAGGCATAGGCGATAAATGCGTGAGCGCTTTAACGGAATTCAGTATCATACCGCAACAGCCGACTTATCCACAGCATTGACACCGTATCGCCTGTGAATTAGCATGCACAGCTTTGTATTTTCTTTGCGGAATTCAACAGGTACACCATGAAAAGAACCTATCAGCCCAGCAAGATAAAGCGTGTCCGGACCCACGGCTTTCGTGCGCGCATGAAAACCCGTGGCGGACGTTTGGTTTTGAGTGCGCGCCGCGCGAAAGGTCGTAAACGGCTTACCGTCTGACGTTTGGCGTCGCCTAGCTACGGCTTCCCCCGAACGCGCCGCTTAAGTACCGCCGCCGATTTCCAGCGCGTTTTCGAGCAGCCCTGCAAGTCCGCAGACCAATACTTAACCGTGCTCGCGCGAACCAACGGTAGGGATTATCCGCGCCTCGGGTTGGCTATCGCCAGACGACAAATCCGTAACGCCGCCGATCGCAACCGCATCAAGCGCCTCATCCGCGAAAGCTTCCGCCTGCAGCAGTCGCTGCTCGGCGGAGTCGATTTTGTGGTAATGGCGCGCAGCGCCGCAATTCAGGCAGACCATGACACAATCCGAAGCTCATTGCATAAGCACTGGGAAAACCTGGTGAGGCGATGCAAGCCATCTTGGTCTTCCTCATCAAACTCTATCAGTACCTGATTAGCCCTTGGGTGGGGCAGCATTGCCGTTTCCACCCGACATGCTCCAGCTATGCCCTGACCGCCATCCAGCGGTTCGGATCTCTGCGGGGCTCCTATCTTGCCGCAAGGCGACTGCTGAGATGCCACCCTTGGCACAAAGGCGGTATTGATCCCGTCCCAGAACAATTCGGAAAATAAGAATGGATAATTTAAGGTTCGTTCTCTTCGTCTTCTTTATATTTCTCAGCTTCATGCTGTGGCAGCAATGGCAGCTGGATTACGGGCCTAAGCCCGAGCCCACGGCGCAATCCGGGTCGACTACGCCGGACGTCGCAGGTGACGTACCCGAGTCAGCTCGCGACGTCGACGACGTCGCCAAGACGCCTGAACTGTCCGCTGCTCCGGGCGTCGAGCGTCAGCGCGTCACCGTCACCACGGATGTCATACGAGCAGAGATCGACACCAAGGGCGGCGACCTGCGCATACTCGATCTGCTCGAGTATCCCCAGAGCAAGGACCAGCCCGACCAGCCAGTACGGCTGCTCAACGATGAGAACAACTTTTTCATCGCGCAGAGCGGATTCCTGGGAGAACAGGCCCTGTCGCCCACCCATCACAGCACATGGCAAGCTGAAGCCAATATCTACACGCTGGCGGAAGGCCAAGACACCCTCCGCATACCTTTCACGTGGACCAATGACAAAGGAATCAAGATTATCAAGACCTTGGTCTTCACCAAAGGCAGCTATCTGATCGAACTGGAGCAGCAGGTCAACAATCAATCCGGAGCCGAATGGAAAGGGCGTCAATACGTTCAGTTGCAGCGGAAGAATCCCGAAAGCAAGGATCAGGACGCTTTCGTCCGGACCTATACCGGCGGCGTACTATACACTCCGGAAGAAAAGTACGAAAAGATCACGTTCGACGACATGGCGGATTCGAACCTGAATCGGAAAGCCAAAGACGGCTGGATCGCCATGATTCAGCATTACTTCCTGGCGGCGTGGATTCCGCTGGCCGGCGAAGAGCATAGTTTTTACACCAAAGCCCTCTCCGACAATCATTTCGTCATCGGAACCTATTCGCCCATGCTCGAGGTCAAACCGGGCGAAGAGAAAGTCTTCAAGGCTAATTTGTTCGCCGGCCCCAAACTCCAGCGAGTGTTGGAGCAAACGGCACCGGGCCTGGACCTGACGGTGGATTACGGCGGGCTGACCATTGTCGCCAAACCCATTTTCTGGCTCCTGGAACAGTTCCACAAAATTTTCAACAATTGGGGATGGGCGATCGTGTTCGTCACCATCACGCTCAAGGCCCTGTTCTATAAGCTGTCGCAAGCCAGCTATCGCTCCATGGCCAGAATGCGGAAGCTCCAGCCGAAGCTTCAACAGCTGAAGGAGCGTCATGCCGACGACAAGCAGAAGTTCAACATGGCGATGATGGAGCTGTATCGGAAGGAAAAGGTCAACCCGCTGGGCGGCTGTTTGCCGATCCTGGTCCAGATCCCCGTGTTCATCGCCCTGTATTGGGTTCTCATCGAAAGCGTGGAAATGCGTCAGGCGCCGTTCGCCCTTTGGCTGAACGACCTGTCCGCCAAGGACCCCTATTTCATTCTTCCGCTGATCATGGGCGTCTCCATGTTCATCCAGCAGAAGCTCAATCCGCCACCGGCCGATCCGGTACAAGCCAAGGTGATGCAGTTCTTCCCGGTCATATTCACCGGCTTCTTCGCCTTTTTCCCGTCCGGACTCGTGCTCTACTGGGTGGTCAACAACATTCTGTCCATCCTCCAGCAGTGGCATATCACCCGGCAGATCGAAAGGAACGTACACGCCTAGCGCGATCTCTCGCGCGGCAGGGCTGGCTCCGCACCCCTGCCGCGCACCTTTCGCCTTGCGACGATGCGATACGCCGGCTTCTCTGCTTTGATCCGGAACGAATGCTTGTTCCGGAATCCACCCCATGAACACATTATCTCGCGACACCATAGGCGCCATTGCCACGCCTCCCGGCCGGGGCGGCATCGGCGTAATCCGCATCTCCGGCAACGCTGTCCCCACACTGATGCGCGCGCTGCTACGCAAAGAACTTGAGCCGCGCTACGCCCACTACGGTCATTTCTATGATTTGGATGGTTCGGTCCTCGATACCGGATTAGCCCTGTACTTTCCGTCACCCCATTCTTTTACTGGCGAAGACGTCCTCGAGTTGCACGCGCACGGCGGTCCGGTCGTCCTCGATTTGCTGCTGCGTCGCGTCCTGGCCTCAGGCGTTCGGCTGGCGCGCCCGGGAGAATTCACCGAACGGGCGTTCCTCAACGACAGGATCGACCTTGCCCAGGCGGAGGCCATCGCCGATTTGATCGAAAGCACCACAGAGCAGGCCGCCCGGTCCGCGCAGCGCTCTCTCCAGGGCGAGTTCTCGATCCGCATCCACCAACTCGTCGAAGCCCTGATCGAACTGAGGCAGTACGTGGAAGCGTCGATCGACTTCGTCGACGAAGACATCGATTTCCTGTCCGAAGGCCGTATTGCCGAAAAGCTCGCAGACCTCTCGGCGACGCTCCGGCATATCCGCCATTCCGCCCAACAGGGCTGTCTATTGCGCGAAGGCATGACCGTTGTCATCGCCGGCCGCCCCAATGCCGGAAAATCCAGCCTACTCAACCGATTGGCGGGACGTGAAGCCGCCATCGTCACCGAAATCGCAGGTACCACCCGCGATACCTTGCGAGAACATATCCAGATCGACGGCATGCCCCTGCACGTGGTGGACACCGCCGGTCTGCGGGAGAGCGAGGATATTGTCGAACGCGAAGGCATAAGGCGGGCCCGAGACGAAATTCACAAGGCCGACCGGATATTGCTGTTGATCGATGATCGCACTCCGGAAGAAGGGGAAGCCCTGCTCCAGAGCCTGCCCGCAGACATCCCGCTCACCCGCGTCTACAACAAGATCGATCTCACCGGAAAACCGGCCGGTTTCATCGAAGAACGGAAAGGTCCCGCCGTGTATCTATCCGCCAAGACCGGCGAAGGCCTCGAACATCTTCGTAAACACCTCAAAGCCTCGATGGGCTACGACAGTGAGGCGAACGATGTTTTCATCGCCCGCCGCCGCCATCTCGATGCGCTAAGCCGTGCCGAAAGCCTCATCGAGAACGCCGAAACGCAACTCCAAATCCGCGCCGCCGAACTCCTCGCCGAAGACCTTCGCGAAGCTCAAAACGCCTTATCGGAAATCACCGGCGAATTCACGAACGAAGACCTTTTAGGCCGGATTTTCGCCAGTTTTTGCATTGGCAAGTAGCGGGCTGTCGAGTTCGCGCTCCGAACCTCCGGAAGGCGTTCCGCTCGCCCACCGGGGCGCAAGCTCGACCCCAGCCATCCACGCGCGCTGACAACTTTCTCCGGAATACATGTCATTATCCACTACCAAAACGTCCGCACTCCGCCATCGCAATTTCGTGCTTTACCTGTGCGCCCGATTTCTCGGCGCCGTTGCGGTGCAAATGCAAAGCGTGGCCGTGGGTTGGCAAGTCTACGCGCTTACCGGCGACGCGCTCGATCTCGGACTTGTAGGGCTCGCCCAGTTCGCGCCTTTCGTGCCGCTCGTGCTGATAGCCGGCCAACTGGCGGACCGCTTCGACCGGCGCCGCATCATCATGCTCTGTTATGCCGTGGAAATGCTATGCGGCCTATTGCTGATCGGGTTCACCCTAACTGGCCTAAAGGTCGTGTGGCCGGTATTTGCCGTCATGGCGCTCTACGGATCGGCGCGGGCGTTCATGATGCCGTCCAGCCAGGCGATCGTAATCAATCTGGTCCCCGCCGAAAGCTTCAGCAATGCCGTAGCGCTCAGTTCATCGAGCTTTCAACTGGCGGTGATTGCGGGTCCGGCACTCGGCGGCGTCCTATATCTTGCGGGGCCCATGACTGTCTACACGACGGTGTCGGTGCTGCTCGGACTCTCGGCAATCCTGATTCTGTCGATGCGCAGCCTTCCCCGGCGGACCAACGGCCGCGAACCCATGAGCTGGCATACCGTTCTGGACGGCTTGCACTTCGTACGTTCGCGGCCCACCGTATTCGGCGCCATTTCGCTCGATTTGTTCGCCGTTCTGTTCGGCGGCGCCACGGCGCTACTGCCGGCCTATGCCAGCGATATTCTGCACGTAGGCCCGACCGGGTTGGGCCTGCTTCGCACCGCACCCGGAGCCGGCGCCGCCCTGACTGCCATGTTGCTCGCCTTCGCGCCCATCTCCCGACACGTCGGACGCTGGATGTTCGGCGGCGTCGCTGTGTTCGGGGCGGCTATCATCGTGCTCGGCCTGTCGACGAGTTTTCCCTTGTCGCTCGCCGCGCTTTTCTTGCTGGGCGCCGGTGACATGGTCAGCGTTTACATCCGCCATATGCTGGTCCAGCTCGAAACGCCCGACGCGATTCGCGGGCGAGTGAGCGCCGTCAATTCCGTCTTCATCGGCGCTTCGAACGAACTGGGCGAATTCGAATCCGGCCTGACCGCCGCTTGGTTCGGCCTCACTCCCGCCATTATCGTCGGGGGAGCGGTCACACTGGCCGTCGCCATAGTTTGGATGTACGGCTTTCCCGATTTGCGCACAATGGATCGTTTCCCGCACCGCATGGTCGAAACACCGTCTTCCGACAAGAGGAACAGCATTAAACCGAAACGCCGTTCCGGTAAACGACGACACCCCTGAGTCCCCGGCAAGTCCAAATCTGGTTTCCGGGCGAAACGAGCTTTCATTTATCGCGGGTTATGTTTAAAGTCTTCGGCCGATAACTCCGCCTCGCGGCTCGTTTAGCATCTGACATTCAAAAACGATGGCATCCGTCTCCCGACCCAAGCTTACGAGCGGGCGGCTCACTTATCCGCTCAGCTTGGTCATTTTCGCCGCGTCCTATTTTCTGACGGCGAAATCCGCTCTGTTGCTGGCGACAGTCCACGTCAAAGTCACTCCCATCTGGCCTCCGACCGGCCTCGCCCTGGCCGTGTGTCTCGCCTTCGGCCGACGCTGGTGGCCTGGCGTTTTTCTCGGCGCCCTGGCAGTCAATCTCACGACCGGTGCGTGGCTTTCCGCATTCCCCATCGCCGTCGGCAACACGCTCGAGGCCGTCGCCGGAGCCGCATGGATCGCCCGCGCCGTGCCCTCGGACCGGATATTTTGTACGGTTCGGAACGTATTTCGCTTTTTGACGTTCGGCGTGCTGGCTGCTCCTCTTATCAGCGCCGGCATCGGAAGCTTGAGCGTGATGCTGTTGGAACCAAATGCATCCCGCCCGATTTGCGATCTATGGTGGACCTGGTGGCTGGGCAATGCCAGCGGAGCGCTTGTGGTGGCCCCGCTTTTTCTGGCGTTGGCCGCGCGCTCTAAGCTTGAAGCTTTAAGCTTGGAACAGGCACTCCATACAGTGCTGACAGTATTGACCGGGCTTTATGCCTTCGGCGGATGGCTGCACCCGGATACCGCTCACTATCCGTTGGTCTTTCTCACCATTCCCACTCTCATTTGGGCGGCTTTCCGCTTCGGCCCGCTTGCCATCGCTTCGACCTTGGCCCTCAACGTTCTGATCGCGGCGGCGAGCACGGCGAACGGAATCGGGCCATTTTCCCAGTACCCGACGAACGCCTCTTTTCTGCTGCTCGACGCCTTCATACTCATCGTCGGCGGCACCACGTACGTCATGTCGGCGTTGGTGGCCGAGCAAAAGTCCACGCAGTCCATGCTGCGCAACCGCGGAGAGCTTCTCGAGCAACGGGTCGTGGAATCGACGCGGCAGCTCGAGCAAGAGCGCGAATATCTGGAGAGCATTCTGATCAACATGCGGGATGCCGTGTGGAGCGTCTCTCCGGATGGCGAAAAAGTGCTGTTCGTCAACAAAGTCGTCGAAAATATTTACGGCCATAAACCGGAGGAATTCTATGCCGATCCGGAACTCTGGCTGAATGTTGTTCACCCGGACGACCGCCCGTTCGTTCATGCCGGATTCGCCGATCTCCTCCAAGGCGCCAACTTCGATGCCGTGTACCGGATCGTTCGCGCCGACGGAGAGATCCGTTGGGTCCACGATATGGGTTATCCCGTTACCGATGCGGCCGGAGAACGCACTCGCCTTGACGGCATCACCCGCGACATAACCGCGGAAAAACGGATCGAAACCGAGCTCCGTCTCGCCCAAGCGGCATTCGAAAATACCACCGAAGGGATCGTCATTACCGATGCCGAAACTCGAATCGTTGCCGTCAACCGGGCGTTTACCGCGATTACCGACTATTCCGAATCCGATTTGCTCGGCAAGACGCCGCGTCTTTGGCAGTCCAAGCGACACAACGGCGCTGTTTACAAAGAGCTTTGGGCCGCGATCCGGACAACCGGGCAGTGGCGCGGCGAGCTCTGGAACCGGCGCAAGAACGGCGAAATCTTTCCTGCCCTCGAGAACGTCAGCGCGATTCGCGATCGGGACGGCCAGATTCTGAACTATGTCGCCGTGGTTTCGGATATCAGCGGCGTCAAGCAATTCGAGAAGCAATTGTTCCAACTCGCGCACCACGATGTCCTCACCCAATTGCCCAACCGCCTGCTGTTCACGGATCGGGTGGATCACGCCTTATCCCACGCCCATCGCGAAGGACATCGGGTGGCCGTCCTATTCATAGACCTGGACCGTTTCAAGAACATCAACGACAGCCTGGGCCATGCCGTGGGTGATCAGTTGCTGTGCGAGATTGCGTCGCGACTCACTTCCGCCGTCCACGAGAACGATACCGTAGCCAGACTGGGGGGCGACGAATTCGCCATCGCCCAGGAGCACATCAAGACCCCGGCGTGCGCGGCGATACTCGCCGAAGTGCTGGTCAACGCGCTCAGCGAGCCGGTCCGTGTCGACGAACACGATTTGTTCATCACCCCCAGCATCGGCATCAGCATTTATCCGGACGATGCGAAAGGTACCGACGACCTGATTCGGCATGCCGATGCGGCGATGTATCACGCCAAGCGGCTGGGACGGAATCGCTTTCAGTTCTACAGCAAATCGCTGACCCAGGAGGTCCTGGAAAAAGTGCGGCTGGAAACCCAATTACGCCAGGCGCTCAAACGGGGCGAGCTTGAAGTCTTTTATCAACCCCAAATCAATTTGCTCGACGGCACCGTATCGGGAGCCGAAGCGCTAGTACGGTGGCGCCATCCGGAAATCGGTCTGGTATCGCCCACCAAATTCATCCCGCTCGCCGAGGAAAGCGGAATCATCTGCCAAATCGGCGAATTCGTGCTTCGCGAAGCGTGCCGCCAGGCCAAGAGCTGGCTCGATCACGGGTTTTCCTTCCAGCAAATCGCCGTCAATGTCTCCAGTCAGCAATTACACGATTCGGATCTGGTCGAACTCGTCTCCCACACACTCGCGGAAACCGGCCTCGACGCGCGATATCTGGAGGTCGAGATTACCGAAACCGTCGTCATGCAGCAGACCGAGAAAACGCTGCGCATTCTCGAAGACTTGCGCACACTCGGCGTGAATCTGGCGGTCGACGATTTCGGCACCGGCTATTCCAGCCTGGGCTATTTGAAACAATTGCCCGTGCATCGCCTGAAGATCGACCAATCCTTCGTCATGGATGTGCCACACGAGAATAATGACGCGATCATTCGGGCGATTGCGGCAATGGCTCGCTCGCTCCGCCTGGAGTTGATCGCAGAGGGTGTGGAAACGGCGGCGCAACACGCGTTTCTCGCCGCAGAAGGGTGTCAACTGGGCCAGGGTTATTTATTCGGCAAGTCGGTTCCGTCTTCCGAGTTCAGTTTCGCCCCCCGCCCGGTGCCCGCCAACGCAGTCGACCTCTCATTTCTCGGCACGTGAACGGACGGCCGAGAACGGCAGGAAGACTCCGCAAAGCAAGACCAGCGTGCAACCGGCCAGGGCTTTCTGATCGGGGATCTTCGCGAACAGCAACACGCCCCAAATCACGCTCATAACCGGACCGATGTAGCCCACGGAGCTGACCAAGGCGGCCGGGGCCATTTGATAGGCTCGCGTCATGTACAACTGGGCACCGCTGCCGGAAATCCCCGCGAGCATCACCCAGCCCCAAGCATTCTGCGTGGACGGCCAAAGGACGCCATAAATTCCGAAATAAACCAGATGAATCGCCACAGCGACCAGGCAGAAATAGAAAACCACGGCCTGCGGCGGATTACTCCGGCCGGCGCGGGCAACCATCAAGTACGCCAGAGCGGCCAGAAATCCGGACCCCAGCGCCATAGCCCGCCCGAGAAAGTCCGAAGGGCCGAGCCTCGGCTGAAATAGCAGAAAAAGGCCTGCGAGCGAGCCGAATATGGCCAGCCAGACGGACAGCGGGTTTCGCTGCGATAAAACGGCGGGCCCCAACAGAGCCACGAACACGCCGCTGCTCGCCGACAAAAACGCGCTCTCGCCGGGCCCGATCCGCTGAATAGCCGCGAACGAGAGCATCAGCGAGACCGCACCGAATAGACCGCGCAACCACAGCGAAGCCCGCCGGTCGCCGAATAAGGCCCATCCCTGCTTGAACCACAGCGCCGGCGCCACGAGGATGACGAGATTCACCGTCACCCGAATGAAACTAACCATAGGCGCAGCAACCGGAGGGACGGTTAGGGCCGCGCCGTACACACCTACTCCCATCACCGAAAACAGGAAAGCGGCAATGACCATGTAGGCCAGTCCGCGCATTCGTCCTTGCCACATACGGCCGCCTTCCGCGCAACAGGCGGTTCGATGGGGATGGTTGGAAATCAAGAGTGGATCTGTTTTATGAAGAGTTTTGAGGGCTTGGGCGAATGTTTCCCGATAACGGGACGGATTGCAAATCCACCATCGTCGTCCGGATTTTCCCTCGGATCGAATCAAATCATAACCGGCACAGACATACTTTTGCCCGATGCGGGATTCGTAGAAATAACCATAGGCAAAGCCATATCCTCATGCTAGAGTTCGGGAACCTGACACGTTCCTTCAGCGGCATTTGGTAATTCCTTCCTGGATCCGGCGTCGTTCTCGCTCTGTTCCCGAAGTCCTCGCCTCATACCTCAAGAAGTAACTCGTAGGTTTGTCCTCGGCCTTGGAGGCCGGTTTTGTTTGTTGATGTTCCGGCGCGTGTCGGAGCGGGAGTTATTTTCAAATGAAGAATATTTATGTAGGCAACTTATCATTCCAGACCACGGAAGACGAGCTTCGTGGGCTGTTCTCCCAGTATGGCGAGGTTCAATCGGTTAATCTGATCACCGATCGCTTTACCGGACAATCCAAGGGCTTCGGCTTTGTCGTGATGGACAGCCGGGGGGGGCAGGAAGCTATCGATAAATTAAATCAGACCGAATTCGGCGGCCGTTCCATTACCGTCAATGAAGCGCGTCCCCGCGAAAACAACCGTGGCGGTTCTACTCAACGTCGCGGTGGTGGCGGTGGCGGTGGTGGCTTCGGCGGTCAGCGTCGCGGTTACTAACCGGTAGCCGAGAAACATCTTCAAGAGCAGGTTGTTTCGATGCGGCCTGCTCTGCAACGCTGGCCCGAACTGCTTTCTGCCGACCGCTAAAACGGTTCAGAAACAGTTTCGGGCTTGCGTACCATTGTTTTCGCTTGTCGGTCGCCCTAGGCCATCAAGCAAATATCGAAGCTTGACCGTACCAAGCCTTTTGCGGCTTACCACGCAGGCCGAGCAGCGTCGGTCGACTGTCGGATCGAAAAAACAATCCCCGCGGACCAGCGGCCTTCGGCTCCGGCGCGGGATACGGTGGACCGGCAGTTATAGTTGTCTCAGGAACCCAACAATAGGCGACATCTCAGTCGCATCGGCGTTTTATGGAAAACCAGCGCGCTTCCGACGAGACAGCCATAGGGGGAACATCCCTGTTCAGGGTCGACATCCGCTGTCACTAAGAAATAAGTTTGGTCCGCTGAAGAATTCCGGATCAGAATGCCCCGATTCCCTTCGAAACATCCCGAGTCCGTTCGGAACATCCCTTTCCTACTGCGATATCCTTAAGTCCGTTCGCGTTCCAAATCCTGCACGGAATATCCTTATTCCGTTCGGAACATCCTGTTCCTCGCGACATCCCTAAGTCCCTTCGCAACATCCTAATCCCTACCGGAACGTCCACTGTTCCGGACCTGAAACCGAAACCCTGCGCTCCCGGTTTCAGGTGGCTTCATTAAACCCGCATATAGCCCCAAGACAAATACGTACGCCTTCGTATGTACGAAAGCTTGACATGAGTCGGAGCAAGAAACGGAATTCCGAAGACGTTTTTTGCGTCGCTTCGCTCCGGAAATGCCCTAAAAACCCGTGACTCCGGCCTCATATCGTCTGCGGCTTTTTTCTGGGCGTTGCTTCAAGAGACCGCAGTTGGTCTTCCAGCTGCTGTAGTTCCTGTTGAAGCTTGGGCAACAAATCCTTCTTGATGGACTCTTCGGTAGCAGCCTGCGCTCTTTGTATCTCGCCCAATAACCGTGCCCATTCGTCCCGCAGCTTTTGCGCCTCCTCCGATTCCGGCACCCGCCGCATATCGGACTCGAAGCGCTCCACCTGCTCGCGAAGAATACCGAGCCCCTCGGTGAAGCTGCGCAAGATTTCCCCCAGAGGAAAAAGCGGTGTCTGTCCGACAGAACCACGAACCGTGGCACCATCCGCCAAAGGCGCGTCACCCGCGTTCGCCGGCTGAATTTCGACACGACGCCTTTCGGAATTATCAGGGTCTTCGTCCACTACGAAACGGGCGCTCTGAGTGACCTCCGCAGCAAACCCGGGCTCGATGGCGAGCTTTGCCACGTAACCGCTTTGCCCTGTTGCTTCCACGTCCGTGACCCTGCCCACGCTCTGGTTCCGAATGACAACAGCGTCTCCCGGCTGCAAACCGCCCGGCGCGTCGAGCTGTAACTTCAATTCAAGCTCGTCGCGGCTGCAGCCGAATAGCAGCAGAATCAACGCGACGATAGCGAGGGTGAATCTGATGGGCATGAAAGTGTCTCCCGGACGTTATGGATCTTCGACTTGGCTCTGCATGATAAAGCAAAGCTTAGGGCGAACGGCAGAAATCGCCTTCTGGTGAAACAAAGCGTTTTGATCGCAAGTCTCATAAGTAGATTTCGAAACGGTGAATCGAATCGAGCAAGGAGAACTTCATGGCGCCTATTGATCCGGAGGGTAGACGTTTGCCCGTCAAACTGGATACCGCCACCAATGGCGAATACCTGCCGATGCCGCTG
Organism: Methylocaldum sp. 14B; assembly: GCF_002005105.1. GTDB lineage: Bacteria > Pseudomonadota > Gammaproteobacteria > Methylococcales > Methylococcaceae > Methylocaldum. The sequence goes on from NZ_MSCV01000002.1 coordinate 105,021, forward strand.
ACCGACCCGGTCGTCATTGCGAAACGGCTAGCCCACGAACAGGTTTCGAGAGTATCGCGACGGCTCGGCATGACCCGACGGGCGTTTCTTAAGTCGGCATCGGGCGCGGCAACGACGCTGCTGGCCATGAATCAGGCATTCGCCGCTTTCGGCCGAACCGGAGGACGATACGAAATTCCGGTAGAAGCGGCCTACGAACCGGACCTGGCCCAAGCGGCTTTGGGTGGAAAGGAGTTCATCTTTGACATTCAGGGACACCACGTGAATCCCGAAGGGCCGTGGCGAAAACCGACCAATCGCTGGACGTATAGCCTCCGGTTCTTTCCGCAATCCGATTGCGGCGACGGCGCCATCGAGTGCTTCTCGGCGGAGCATTTCATCCGAGAAGTATTCCTTGACAGCGACACCACCATGGCGGTCCTCTCCGCCGTCCCGGCAGCTCCGGGGGACGATCCCTTGACCATAGAAGACGCCGCCGCCACGCGGGCCACGGTGGACGCCCTGAAAGGCTCACACCGGCTGCTGATCCACGGTTTGGTCCGTCCCAACCTGCCGGGCGAAATCGATGCGATGTCCATGCAAAAGGAAAAATACGGCGTCGCCGCCTGGAAAACCTATACCCAGTGGGGACCCTCGGGAAAAGGGTATTGGCTGGACGATCCCAACGTCGGGATTCCCTTCATCGAAAAAGCGCGCAGTCTGGGCGTGAAAGTGATTTGCATACACAAAGGGCTTCCCCTGTTCGGCCTCGACTATACGCATTCCACCTGCCGCGACATCGGCGTGGTGGCCAAACGCTTTCCGGACGTCGCCTTTATCGTCTATCACTCCGGCTACGAGCCGAAACGCAAGGAAGGGCGCTACGATCCCAATAACGCTTCGGCAGGTGTGGATTCGCTCATCAAGAGCGTCCAGGACAACGGCATTCCGCCGAACAGCAATGTTTACGCGGAACTCGGCAGCACCTGGAAGCTGCTGATGCGAGACCCCGGCCAGGCCGCCCATGTGCTCGGCAAGCTGTTCAAATACGTGGGCGAAAACAACGTGCTGTGGGGAACCGATTCGATCTGGTACGGCAGCCCCCAAGACCAGATTCAGGCTTTCCGTGCGTTCCAGATCGGCGAACCCCTTAGAGAACGCCACGGCTATCCGGAGATTACTGCGGAATTGCGGACCAAAGTGTTCGGCTTGAATGCCGCCAAGCCCTACGGCATCTCGACGGAGGAAATAAAAAGGCGCACCGCTTCCGACCGCGTCGCCGGCATCAAGCAAGTGTACCTGGAACACCCAGAGCCCAGTTTCGCCAGCTACGGACCGAAGACGAGGCGGGAGTTTTTCGACCTGCTGCGGCTCAGGGGAGGACCGTTGTGAGCCGCAGTTTAGAGTCTCGCTCGGCCGAAGCCCGATTCAAGTACCGCTTTTCGCCGAAGGTCCGATGATTACAACAAAATCATCAATACGATGATGATCAGAATGATGCCCACGATGCCGCTCGGGTAATAACCCCATCCTCTACTGTACGGCCACGTGGGAAGGAGCCCGAAAATCAGCAGGATCAGAACTATCAATAAAATCGTTTCCATCGAAGGTCTCCATACAAAAACATCCCTTGAATGCCAGAGCCAAAGCCGAAGGTCAGATCCATTCGCGAGGCTCGGTCTCGGAGATTACCACGAGATTCTGACTTTTCTCTCGCCCCAAGCTACCGCTTTTCCCAATTTTTTGCCCATGTGAATATCGATTCGCCGTTCCCATCTGTCGTGCATACGGTCCAGCACGACGAATTCACCCACGCCATGGACTTTAACCTTCGTTCCGCAATTGAGCCCCATCTCGAAAAGATCGCGTGAGACAGCAATGACGTTGCGTTTGGATTCAATGGGTTTGTTGCAGGCACCGATATGAGGTGTGCTGTCGGTTTGCGCAACGACGGAATTGTAAGCGGTGGCAGTTACAGTCATGGATTTCGCTTGCAAAGGATCAGCCAACCATAGCACTATTACAAGCAGCAAAGCGCCAAATGATGTGCGCTTCGTATCCATATCCGTGAACTTCCATTGGATCCTTCAGGCCCATTTCCCGAGCCATAATCTTGTAGACATTTGTTCGTCTTTCGGGTTCACCTCGTCGATCGGCAAGATCGAAGTGAGGTCTGTGTTCATCGGGGCGGTTCAGCCTCGCGCCATTCTCCCGGCTTGAGGTCGCCCAGCGTCCAAGGCCCGATTGCCCAGCGAATGAGACGCAAAGTCGGAAATCCAACCGCCGCGGTCATGCGCCGTACCTGACGATTGCGTCCTTCCCGCAAAGTCAGCTCGATCCACGAAGTCGGAATGGCGGCACGATAGCGAATCGGAGGATCGCGCGGCCAAAGGCCCGGAGGCTCCTCGATGATGCGCGCCTTGGCCGGCCGAGTCGGACCGTCCTTCAACAGCACCCCGCGCCGCAGCCGCTCCAACGCCGCCTGGTCCGGAACCCCTTCCACCTGCGCCCAATAAACCTTAGGCAACTTATGACGCGGATCGGCGATGCGCGCCTGCAAGCGGCCGTCGTCGGTCAGCAGGAGAAGTCCTTCGCTGTCCCGGTCCAGCCGACCGGCGGGGTACACGTTCTTGAGCGGAATGTAATCGGCGAGCGTCGCGCGGTCGTGAGCGCGGTCGGTAAACTGAGACAGAACGTCGTAGGGCTTATTGAAAAGTATCAGCATATAGATTCAAAGAGGTTCTTTATCGTCCGACACAGGCGGTCTAGCGCTTGATTTTACGAGGATTTTGTATCTTTTCGGATTTCATCGAATCTTATTGTCACGAGCTTAAACTGTGAGTAGACTTGTGAGCATCGATTTGCTTACTCACCGATAAACCAAGATTTCTACTCACCATGAAGCTCACAGACTCGAAAATCAAAGGACTGCGCCCCACGGGTAAGCTTTACCGGGTAGCGGACGGCAAGGGGCTTGCCCTGGAAGTATCGCCCACCGGCGCGAAGCTGTGGCGCTATCGTTTCCGGCTCCACGGCAAGGCAAACATGCTGGCGCTTGGTGCCTATCCGACCGTCACGCTGTCCGATGCTCGCAAGAAACGCGACGAGGCGGCCGAGCTGGTGGCGAAAGGCGTCAACCCGGCGCACCATCGGAAAGCGCAGGAGCTAAACACATTCCGAAGCATCGCCGAGGAATATCTCGCCGATCAGGCCGAAGTCTGGACGCCGCGAACCCTGAAACAGCGGCGTGCACTGTTCGAAGCGAAGATTTATCCCGCTCTTGGCGACCGTCCGATTAATGACATATCGTCCGCGGATATCTTGCGGATTTTACAGGGGATCGAAGCCACGGCGCCCACCATGGCCGCGTTTTCCCGCCAAGTCATCGGCGCGGTATTCCGCAAGGCGATCTGCACCCTACGCGCGGAATCCGACCCGTCCGCACCGCTCCGGGGAGCCTTGAAGCCGCGCAACGTCAAACACCATCCGATACTACCGACCGCCGAGATTCCTGGCTTCTTCGAGCGACTGGAAGCCTACACGGGCTATCCGACCACGAGGGCGGCGGCTGAATTGTTGTGGCTGACTACCGTTCGCACCGTCGAACTCGTGGCCGCTCGATGGGATGAAATAGACCTAGAGGCGGAAGTTTGGACCATTCCGGCCGAGCGCATGAAGATGCGCCGGGACCATGTTGTTCCGCTGGTTCCGCGAGCGGTCGAAATTCTACGCTCTATCGAGCCTTTGACGCGGCGGACCGGCTGGGTATTCCCGAACCGGGACGACTCTACAAAGCCGGCGAGCGCCGGACTGCTGCTGCGCATGTGGCGTCAGCTCGGGTACAAAGAATTCTCCCCACATGGCGTACGGGGCACGTTCAGCACTTGGGCGCATGACAGCGGCTACCGCTCCGAAATCATCGAAGCGCAGCTTAACCACGCCGACAGGAACGTAACTCGATCCAGCTACAACCGCTCCGCCTACCTGCAACAGAGGCGGGAGATGCTGGAGGCTTGGGCCGCGTATCTGGATGGCTTAAAGGACGGAGTGAAGATCGTACCGATCCGCAAAAAAGCATAAGAATCCCGACCGGCGCGGGGAACGCCGAAAAGTCATGGACGGCATGAGCGGGCCGGCTTGGTGTTGGAGCACCCGGCCGACCCTGACCATAACCGCAAACCTACACAGGAGGTTGCAATCATGGCTACTCAAGAGAATAACACCACCCGCGACTCCGCAGGCGCGGCCGACATCCTGGCCCAAGCGGCGGGCTTGCTCGATATCTTGCGATCCGTGGATAGCGATACGCCCACGTGGACAGACGTAACGGTCGACGGCGCCAATACGATCATCGAGGAAATCCATAAGCGGATCGAGAAAGCATCCGCATTGATCGACGGGAGGGCGTCATGAGCGAATCACGCGAACTGCAAGCGGCAATCGACGCGAGCATTGCCGAAATTCAATACGTCCATGCTTTGTTCGCGGCAATCAAAAGACTAGCCGAGCACGATTTGATTATCAGAGGTCTGGCCGGCAGCGGTATTTCCTGGGCGGACAGCATTGCCGACGAATTACAAGCCACTTTGTTCAAGCTTCAGCAGGAGGGCGGCGGCAATGATTAATGGTCGAACCAATACCCCGGAACTGACCGAAGCGTCAGACCTACTCAGCCAATCGCGGGGTATTCTCGAATTGCTTCAAACCCTGACCTTGATACCGGACAAAAACCAGATTATCGAGCTTTCGCCGGGCGCAGCCAAAGGTCTTTTTTTCCTGATTGAAGATGTAGACGCGCGGATATTGAAAGCAGTTGAGCTGATCGACCAATACCGGGCGGTGAACAAGTAATAGAGGAAGTATGAGTAAATCACTTAATTTGGAGGCGTTTTGTTTTTCGGACGAACAACGAAAAAAGTTAGCGAAGGCCTGGAAGCGGGAACCGAATGCTGGAAGGGATGCCATTAAGCAGTTTATCGACGGCACGGAAAGCGTGCTTAACATCGTTTCGCCGGCATTAATCCAAACACCCCGAAAGGGAGTGCATGACAATTGGGCACGTATCGGGCGCTTCGCAGGCTCGCTTCGTCAAGGTGCCGAACGTCTTCAGCAAGCCATTGCAAATCTTTCCGACGAAGATTGTGCTCGCGTCGATCCCAGTAACCGTGACCTTTTTCGAAAATTAGCGCTGGACGAATGCTTTCGTGACAACGAATCCATCCCTACATGGGCGTCAGGCGACTGGTTTTCGAATGACAGTAACTTACTCGCTTTCTTGAAGCGCGTTGAAGATACCGCAAATGAAACTATCTCGTCGGCCGAGTTTATTTGCGCCTATATCAAGGTTTCTCGATCGGAAAAGGTTACTACGGAAAATGTTGATAACGTCCTTAAACTACTAATCGATTTGCATGAAGAATGTTTTAAAGAATTTCCGAGCCATTTTCGAAACACCCCTTTCCATAATTTCATAACCGAGCTATTCGAAAATATTTTAGGTTTTGACTGGTCGCCAAGCGAGGGCACGCTTCGCCGCTTGATTCCAGAGCGGTGAAATCCACAAACTGATCGGTTCGGAAGTTGATTAAGCCGTTACGAAAAAACGACGCCCGCCGTTAAGTTAAAGTCATTCCGGTATGTTCCGGTGAATTTTTGGAACATTTGAATGGCTCAGAAATATTCAGAATCGCTCGGACGATTAACTATCATCAAGCGCCGTGAGGTTGAAACTCGTACGACGCTGTCCCGATCGACCGTCTACGCAAAACTCGATCCAAAGAGTCCGTACTACGATCCAACATTCCCAAAACCTGTGCCATTGGGAGGCCGTGCCGTTGGCTGGGTCGAATCTGAAATTGATGGTTGGATTGCCGCGCAAATAGCGCGCCGAGATGCGGCGTAAGGAGGCGGTATGATCCAAAACAATAACCCCGGACCCGCTGGGGGGCAGCGGCCGGGGCTAAGTCGAAATCGAAAAACAGTCGCCCACCATTCTAATGTCATTCCTTTTCCGCGGGAAGCGAGGCCGAAATACCCGCCATACGGCAGCCGTGTTGCCGCGCTTCGCCGTCAATCCGCCGACACGCTGTTGACGGTCCTCACCGGATCGGCCGCGATGGACGAAGCGGCGCGGCGGTTCGCGCTCGACGCCAAGTACGGCGATCCGCCGAGCTTGTTCGTTTCCATGCCTTTCGAGCGGCCGCCTGGCGCCTATGACTGGACGTTCGCGGTCGGTATGGACGTTGCTATCTGCACGGAGGGAAAGCCGGAAACGGACATAACCATGCTGACTCTGGCAAGGCTGTTGCTCGAGGCCGGCGCCGCCCACGTAGTCGTCAATCTGTCGCAGCGAATCGAGATTCTGCGGCGCGATGAGCGGGGGCAGATATGGCGAGCCCATTGAATGAAGAGCCGATATCCGACCTCAACGAGTTGGTTACCGATTTGAAACGGTATGTTCTGCTGGAAATCGATGACCTAGCGGCACAACCCCCGCAGCGCTACCGAATCAAACCCGTTTTCCCCGAAACGGGGATTGCGGCGATTTTCGGGCCGTCCGCTTCGGGCAAATCCTTTCTCGCGTTCGACATGGCCGGCGCGATAGCCGGACGGGATGAGTGGTTCGGCTTCCGCGTTCGGAATGCGCCTGTGATTTACCTGTATCTCGAAGGCGAAGGCGGCGCGCGGAACCGGATCGCAGCCTACCGGACACAGTACGGCGGCGCGTCACTGGCCAACATGCGGTTTGTCATCGAGTCGTTTGACCTCTTGTCGAACGACCCTTTGAGCCTAAGCCGGACTATCAAAGACGCCGGCTTAGAGCGCCCTACCATCTTCATCGACACCCTGAACCGTGCAGCCACGGGCGCCGACGAAAACAGTTCCGTGGACATGGGCCACATTATCGCCGCCTGCAAGCAAATTCAGGCCGAAACGGGCGGACTTGTCGTGATTGTCCATCACACCGGCAAAGACGGTACCAAAGGACTGCGGGGGCATTCGAGCTTGTTTGCCGCGATGGATGCGGCGATTCAGGTGTCACGGTACGAAGATCGGCGCGAGTGGGCTCTTGCCAAGTCGAAGGATGGGCAGGACGGCTTAACCCATGCTTTCAACTTGAAGGTCATCGACTTGGGAGAAGACGACGACGGCGACCCGGTGACATCGTGCGTGGTGGAGCCCCTGGAAGCTCACAGTGACAGAGTAAAGAAACCGAAAATGCCCACGGGCGGGAATCAGAAGATCGCCTGGACGTGGTTCAGCAGTGAATTCGAGGAGCGATACACCATACCCTTTGATGAGGCAGTTCGGGAAATCGGGGCTCGACTCTCCGTATCTCCTGATCGCAGAGGGGAAAGAGCGAGAGAGGCAATCACCGGGCTGATCAATCGCGCGCTTCTTTCCCTGTTGGACGGTTCGCTGAGTTCCCCGGCTTTTTCCCCGAACCCCGAACCATATAAATATGGTTTCGGGGCCGGGGATAAAAAAACTACCCGAAGTTCCCCGAAAACAGGGAATCCGGGGAAGCGGGAAACCGCAGATTACGCAACTGCGGGAGGATTCGACCTATGACAGCGGAAACGATCCTTTCTCGCTGCCGGGCGTTGGGAATTCCGATCTCCATGAATGGGGACCGGCTGCACGTTGGCGTCGAATCCGACCGGTTACCGGCCGACCTGCTGGACGAACTCAAAGCGCACAAAGCCGAGTTGCTGGCGATGCTTTCGGCTGAGTCTCGCATTCGCGCATGGCTGGATCGGATCGGCGAAACCGACGAAGCCGTCATTACGGAGGCTCTGGACCTGTGCCAGACCGACCCTGGGGCGCTGGCGTATTACCTCGCCCGTGCGACAGAGATTACGGGCCGGCCGCTACACAACAAGATGAAAGGGAGCCCTGAACTGTGAGTCTGAAACAACGCATCCAAGCCTTGGAGCGCGTCATTCGCCCGGTTGAGACCGACACCCGGCCGGCGATGCCGCTAGAAGTTCAAGCGGCTTTCGAAAAGGCTATCAACCAGTGGCTTGCGACCTTGCCGCCTGATGTGGCTGCGGATCAGCTCGAACTTCACGAGATCGGCAAAGAGGTTTCGAAACAGGCCGAACCGTTCGCGAAGGATCGCCCGCCTGAGGAGGCCATAAGGGAGGCCTTCCGGCGAATCGGTGAACGCAAAAACGAAGTCCGGCGGATATTTCGGGAGCGCCACGGACGGGAGCCGCTGGAGCGGTGAATTCGGTTGATAGAACAACTTCGGAAGCAGTATGGCATTCAAGAAAGGACAATCGGGTAATCCCAAAGGCCGACCGCCGGGCACGACCTTGGCGGGCAAGTTACGGGCGGCCGTAGGCAAGGACTTCGACGCCATCGTAAAGGCCGTGATCGATCAGGCCAAAGTGGGCGACATGTCGGCGGCATCCCTGCTGCTGTCGCGTGTTGTTCCCGCCGTGAAGCCGGTTCAGGAACCGATCCCGGTCAAGCTGGAGGGCGAGACTCTCACCGAAAAGGCCGGCGCGATCCTCGACGCGGTAAGCCGTGGCAAACTCTCGCCGGCAGATGCAAAGCTCTTGCTCGATGGTCTGGCCGGAGTCGCCAAGATTACCGAAATCGACGAACTCACCAAGCGTATCGAAGCGTTGGAGGCGCGGCAGAATGGCAATTGAGCCGTTTCGAGCGGTCGGATTACTGCTTTGATTCCGTCACGGATTCAAGCACAGATGGATGAAGCCGGGGGCAACACCCTGCTGTATCTGGTGCTGGTGCTCGGCGCAAACCCCGATTTCGATGGATCGGCCGCCGTTCAGGAGCTTATGTACATGCGCCGTGGTCGACCGGCATCCTGATCCCTTGGACGACGTCGCCTGACATCGTTTATCGCCCTGCCGCAGTTCGAGCGGTTCCATCGCTGGAAGATTCCAGACCGACATCCGATCTTCGCCCATGCGTTGTTGGAACTCGGAGGCGACCGTTTCGGTGTTCCACAACGGGGTTGCAAAGCTAGTAGAGCCAGTACGAAATGCACCCCGATCGAAAGTTCGAACGCCGGCAAGGCTCTTGAAGTTGAAACAACTCCGAACCGAGTCTTGGTACGTTATTATTTTTAACCCGTTAATTGGGGAAAGGGATCAGGGCGCGTGCTTTGGGAGGCAGTGACGAATAGCTCTAGTTTGCTCTATCACGTCCGATAGCCCAAGTACAACGGCCTGATACACCGAAGGCCCCTCGGCTAAACTTCCGATTAAAAGAAAAACAGCAACAACGTTACCGTGAACCAACAAGCCCTTTCCGCCTTCATCTGGTCGGTCGCCGACCTTTTGCGCGGCGATTACAAGCAATCCGAATACGGCCGAGTCATTCTGCCGTTCACCGTGCTGCGCCGCCTGGACTGCGTCCTGGAAAAAAGCAAAGACGCCGTGCTGGCCGAGTATGCCGATAAACAAAAGGCCGGCATCAATCCCGAGCCCTTCCTGTTGCGGAAGGCCGGTCAAAGCTTCTACAACGTCTCGCCCTTGGACCTGAAAAAGCTCATGGGCGATCAGGACCACATCAAGGAAAACCTCTTTTCCTACCTTCAGGGCTTCTCCGCCTCGGTGCGGGATATCTTCGAGCGGTTCGATTTCCACACCCAGATCGACCGGCTTGCCAAGGCCGGTTTGCTGTATCTGGTGACCGAGCGCTTTGCTCAGGTGGATTTGCACCCGGAGAAGGTCGACAACCATCAGATGGGGTTGGTGTTCGAGGAATTGATCCGGAAATTCGCCGAAATCTCCAACGAAACCGCCGGGGAGCACTTCACCCCGCGCGAAGTCATCCGCCTCATGGTCAACCTCTTGTTCATCGAGGATGATGAAGTCCTGGCAAAGCCCGGCGTGGTGCGGACGATCTACGACCCGGCGGCGGGCACGGGCGGCATGCTCTCGGTGGCGGGGGAATATCTGGAGGAACACAACCCCGAAGCCCGCCTCACCATGTTCGGACAGGAGCTGAACCCGGAGTCTTACGCCATCTGCAAGGCCGACATGCTGATCAAGGGGCAGGATGTCGCCAATATCGTGTTCGGCAACACCTTTTCCGATGACGGTCATCCGCACCGGAAATTCGATTACATGCTGTCCAATCCCCCTTTCGGCGTGGAGTGGAAGAAGGTCGAGAAGGAGATTCGTAAGGAGCACGAACAGCAAGGCTATAACGGCCGCTTCGGTCCTGGTCTACCCCGAGTTTCGGACGGTTCGCTCTTGTTCCTGCTGCATCTCATCAGCAAGATGCGTCCGGCCCATGAAGGAGGTAGCCGCTTCGGGATTGTCCTCAACGGATCGCCCCTGTTCACCGGCGGCGCAGGTTCCGGCGAAAGCGAAATCCGCCGCTACGTGCTGGAGAACGATCTGCTGGAAGCCATCATCGGCCTGCCCACCGACATGTTCTACAACACCGGCATCAGTACCTATATCTGGATACTCACCAACCGCAAACCGGAACACCGCAAGGGCAAAGTGCAACTGATCGACGCCTCGGGCTTCTGGCAAAAGATGCGCAAGAGCTTAGGCTCCAAGCGCAAGGAATTGTCGGACGAACATATCGCCGAGATCACTCGATTGTTCGGGCAGTTCATCGAAGCCAAGGACGGCAAGAAGCCCATTTCCCGCATTTTCAAAAACAGCGACTTCGGCTATCGCACCATCACGGTGGAACGGCCGCTGCGGGATGAAAACGGCCAAATCGTGTTGGGCGAAAAAGGCAAACAGAAAGGCAAACCGCAACCGGACACGAGCCTGCGCGACACCGAGAACGTGCCACTCTCCGAGGACGTAGAAACCTATTTCAAGCGCGAAGTCCGGCCCCATGCGCCGGATGCCTGGATCGACCACGACAAAACCAAGGTTGGCTATGAGATTCCCTTTAACCGCCAATTCTATGTGTTTGAGCCGCCGCGCCCATTGGCTGAGATCGACGCCGACCTGAACCAGTGCACGGACCGCATCAAGGCCATGATTGAGGGGCTGTCGGCATGAGTTTCCCGCGCCACGAAAAGTACAAGGACAGTGGGGTGGAATGGTTGGGCGAGCTGCCGGAGCATTGGAGCATAGAAAAGTTTAGATACTGCTTCCGAGAAAGCCCAGAGAAAATTGAGAATGAAGTAGTTGGGGAAATGCTGTCCGTATCTGGCTACCGTGGTATCGAAATCAAGGAATATGACGATGAAAACAGACGGCGAACTGATGAAGATTTGATCGGCTATAGGATCGTTCGCAAAGGTCAGCTCGTCGTTAATACGATGTGGCTTAATTACGCTGGACTTGGAGTCAGTTCTTTCGAGGGACATGTAAGCCCAGCTTATAGAAGCTATTGGATAGCCGATAATTTAAATAAGCGTTTCATTCATTATCTACTACGGAGTAGTTTATATGTGAATGGTTATACCAAATACTTAACTGGGATTCGGCCAAACTCATTGCAAATGAGTCGCGATGATTTGATGGCTTTTCCAATCCTAATTCCCTCACAACACGAACAATACACCATCGCCGCCTTTCTCGACCGTGAAACCGCCAAGATCGACGCGCTGATTGCCGAACAGCAACGGCTCATCGAACTGCTCAAGGAAAAGCGCCAGGCGATCATCTCCCACGCCGTCACCAAAGGGCTGAATCCGGATGCGCCGATGAAGGATTCCGGCATTGCGTGGATGGGCTGGGTGGCCGAACATTGGAGTTTACCTAAAATCCGATATGTCGCTCGCGTGGAGAATGGAACCACTCCTAGTCGGAACAATCTCGATTATTGGATGGATGGCGACATTCCATGGCTATCGTCGGGAGAGGTGAATCAGTATGCTGTGACCGAAGCTTCCGAGCATATAACTTCACTAGCACTTCGGGAATGTTCACTTCGACTTTTGCCTCGCGGAACAATAATTGTTGGACTAATTGGTCAAGGAAAAACAAGGGGATTATCCGCGCAGTTAGAGATCGAGGCTACTATTAACCAGAACTTAGCAGCAATAATCCCAGATCAAAGCCTGAGTCCAAAATATTTACATTATATTCTGCAAGCAGCATACGAGTACTTAAGAGAATACGGGCGGGGTGGACAGCAGGCTGCTTTGAACTGTGAGATTCTGGCTGATATGCGGTTACCACTTCCTCCGCTCGACGAACAATTACTTATTTCAGCTACTCTTGATGAACAAACGGCGAATCTCGATGCTCTCACCGCCGAAGCTCAACGCGCCATCACCCTCCTCCAGGAACGCCGCACCGCCCTGATTTCCGCCGCTGTCACCGGCAAGATTGACGTGCGCGGACTGGTAACCGCTCAATCAACAGTGGAAGCCGCCGCATGACCCAGCATCCCATTGGCAAACTACAACGGGTGTCCCTCCGGGAAGTCTGGAAACACGAAGCCCGTGACTTTACCCAATGGCTGCAGGACAACATCGATGTGCTGAACGATATCCTTGACCTGAACCTGGTCAACGTGGACCGTGAACAGTCCGCGGGGTCCTTCAGCGTCGACTTGGTCGCGGAGGACGAGGGAGGTGGCACGGTCATCATCGAGAACCAGCTCGAGAAGAGCAATCACGATCACCTGGGCAAACTTATCACCTATCTCACGGCAATGAGTGCGCGCGCCGCTGTCTGGATCGTCTCCGAGCCCCGTCCGGAGCATGTCGCGGCGATCGCTTGGCTGAATGAATCGAGCAGTGCTGATTTCTTCCTCGTAAAAGTGGAGGCGGTGCGGATCGGAGAATCTCCCGCAGCGCCGCTCCTGACCGTCATCGTCCGACCATCCCAAGAAACCAAGACCGTGGGCCACCAGAAGAAGGAATTGGCCGAACGTCATGACATTCGACGGGCGTGGTGGGCGCAACTGGTAGCCCGTTCCGAGGCGAAACTTCACGCCCATATCACACCGGGCCAGTATTCCTGGATTGGGGTTTCAAGCGGTACCCGAGGGCTGAACCTCAATTACGTGGTGACCCAAGATGAATGCGGCGCGGAACTTTACATCGACCGCGGCAAAGATTCGGATGCCGAAAACAAGCGGATTTTCGATCAGCTGTACGAAGCCCGAGAGGAAATTGAGCAGGCTTTGCCGGAGCAGCTAAGTTGGGAAAGGATGGATGGCCGTCGGGCGTGCAGAATCCGTATTTCCATCCCCGGCGGGTATCGCTCCCCCGACGAGGACTGGGAGGCAATCCAGACACGGCTGGTGGCCGCCATGAACGGGCTCGACCAGGCCCTCAAGCCGCACCTCAAAAAGCTCAGGCTCGGCAGCTAAAGCTAAAGGAAACGGGATGTCGCTGCACCGGGAAATTCACTTTGAGACCGAAATCTGCGAGCACCTGACCGCCCACGGCTGGCTTTACGCTGAAGGCGACGCGCAAGCCTATGATCGGGCGCGAGCGCTCTTTCCGGCCGACGTGATCGCTTGGGTGCAGGCTACTCAGCCGAAAGCGTGGGAAATCCTACAAAAAAACCATGGCACGGCCGCCGAAGCCCTCTTGCTCGACCGGCTGCGCAAGTGTCTGGACGACCGGGGCACGCTCGATGTGCTGCGCCATGGCATCGAGATGATCGGTCTCCGCCAGCCCCTGGCATTCGCTCAATTCAAGCCGGCACTGGCCATGAATCCGGAGACCTTGGCCAAATATGCCGCCAACCGGCTGCGGGTCGTGCGGCAGGCTCGCTATTCGCTGCACAATGAAAACGCCCTCGACTTGGTGTTATTCCTGAATGGACTCCCGGTCGCGACGGCCGAGCTGAAAAGCGATTTCACGCAGTCCGTAGAGGATGCCGTCGATCAATACCGCTTCGACCGCGCGCCACGTCCGAAAGGCCAAACCGCCGAACCGCTTCTGAGTTTCCCGAGCGGCGCCCTCGTGCATTTCGCGGTGAGCCAGTCCGAGGTCCGCATGGCGACCCGGTTGGAAGGCCCGGCCACGACCTTTTTGCCCTTCAACCGCGGCGATCATGGCGCGGCCGGCAATCCGCCGAATCCCGATGGTCACCGTACCGCCTACCTCTGGGAAGAGGTCTGGGCGCGCGAAAGCTGGCTGGAAATCTTGGGCCGGTATCTGGTCGCCGAGAGGGACAGCAAAAAACAGGTCAACAAGATCATCTTCCCGCGCTTTCATCAACTCGACGCTACCCGCAAGCTCTTGGCAGCCGTGCTGCAAGATGGTGCCGGCGGCAAATATTTGATCCAGCATTCCGCCGGGTCCGGCAAGACCAATTCCATCGCCTGGACCGCCCATTTCCTGGCCGATCTCCATGATGCCGATCATCACAAGCTGTTCGACTCCGTGCTGGTGGTGTCCGACCGGACCGTATTGGATGCACAATTACAGGAAGCTATTTTCAGCTTCGAACGCACCACGGGCGTGGTGGCCACCATCACCGGCGAGACCGCTAGTAAGAGCGGCGAACTGGCGAAGGCGCTTTCGGGCGGCAAGAAGATCGTGGTCTGCACGATTCAGACCTTCCCCTTTGCCCTCAAAGCCGTAGAGGAGCTGGCCGCGACGCAAGGCAAGCGGTTTGCCGTAATCGCCGACGAAGCCCATTCGTCGCAAACCGGCGAAGCCGCGGCCAAGCTGAAAGCCGTGTTGTCGACGGAAGAGCTGAAAGAACTGGCCGACGGCGGCGAGGTCAGCACCGAGGATCTCCTGGCCGCGCAAATGGCAGCCCGCTCCGCCGACAGCGGCATTACCTATGTAGCGTTTACCGCGACGCCCAAAGCCAAGACCCTGGAGCTGTTCGGCCGTTGTCCGTACCCGGATTTACCCGCGGGTCCCGACAATCTGCCCGCGCCTTTCCATGTGTATTCGATGCGCCAGGCGATCGAGGAAGGCTTTATCCTCGACGTCTTAAAGAATTACACGCCGTATAAGCTGGCCTTCAAGCTCGCCCACGAGGGTAAAGAACTGGACGATAAGGCAGTCGAACGGAGTGAGGCGCTGAAAGGGATCATGCGCTGGGTCAAGCTGCACCCCTACAACATCGCGCAGAAAATCCAGGTGGTCGTCGAGCACTTCCGCGAAACCGTAGCCCCGCTGCTCGACGGCAAAGCGAAGGCGATGGTGGTGGTCTCAAGCCGCCTGGAAGCCGTCCGCTGGAAGCTCGCCATCGAAAAATACATCAAGACGCAGGGCTATAAGATCGGCACCTTGGTGGCGTTTTCCGGGGAAGTGAACGATCCCGAGTCGGTGCCGGAAGGCGTGACCGAAACCAGCCAAGCCATGAACCCGAACCTCCGGGGCCGCGATTTGCGCGAAGCCTTCGCGACGGACAACTACGCCATTTTATTGGTGGCCAACAAATTCCAGACCGGTTTCGATCAGCCGTTGCTGTGCGGCATGTATGTCGATAAGAAGCTGGCGGGCATTGCCGCGGTCCAAACACTGTCGCGCTTGAACCGCGCCTATCCAGGCAAGGACACCACCTACATCGTGGATTTCGTGAATGATCCGGACGACATCCTGGCGGCCTTCAAGACCTATCACGCCACGGGGGAACTGGAGAACGTCACCGATCCGAACCTGGTGTATGACCTCCGCATGAAGCTGGATGCGGCGGGGTTTTATGACGAATTCGAAGTGAACCGGGTGGTTGACGTCGAGCTCGATCCGAAGGCCAAGCAAAGCGATCTGACCGGTGCGCTGGAGCCGGTGGTCTCGCGCCTGTTGCACCGTTACAAGATCGCCCAGGAGCGACTAAAGGTCGCCAGAGCCAAGGATGACAACAACGCCAGCGAAGACGCCCAGAACGAGCTGAACGCGCTCATCCTCTTCAAGCACGATATGGGCGCCTTCCAGCGCCTGTATGCCTTTCTGTCGCAGATTTTCGATTACGGCAATACCGCGATCGAAAAACGCTTCATCTTCTTCAAGCGCCTGTTGCCGCTCTTGGAATTCGGCCGCGAGCGCGAAGGGATCGATCTTTCCAAGATCCTGCTGACGCACCACAATCTGAAGAATCAGGGCAAGCGGACCTTGGCGCTGGAGACCGGCGAGTATCCCAAATTGGTTCCGATGACCGAAGCAGGCAGCGGCTCGGTTCAGGAAAAAGAGAAAGCGTATCTCGCGGAGATCATCGCCAAGGTCAACGACCTCTTCGAGGGTGAACTGACGGAGGATGACAAGCTGGTGTACATCAATAACGTGATCAAGGGCAAGTTGCTGGAATCGCCAATTCTGGTTCAGCAGGCGGCCAACAACACCAAAGAGCAGTTCGCCAACTCCCCCGACCTTTCCAGCGAAATCCTGAACGCCATCATGGAGGCTTTCGAAGCCCATAGCACCATGAGCAAGCAAGCCCTGGACTCGGAACGGGTCCGCCGTGGCTTGCAGGATATCCTGCTGGGACCGGCGCGGCTATACGAGGCGTTGCGGTCTCGGTCAGAAGCCGGTGTGTAAATTCAGTGACTATTTCCGGTGAAAAACCAGGCACCCATTCGACACATGTTTCTGATTTGATTGCCGAAGCAATCGTCGCCGCCGGATGACAAATCCGCTCGGTTCTCCGTAGACTCTCAGCTAACGCCATCGAAGCCGGAGGCAAGTTATGTGTGGCCGCTACGCGCTCAAAGGGAAGGAAGGGCGGATCATGCGTCAGTTCGAGCTTTACGAAATACCGCGCCTGATCCGCCGCTTCAATATCGCGCCGAGTCAAGCGGTGCCGATCGTCAGGCTGACCCCGGAAGGGCAGCGAGAATGCGTCCTGGTTCGCTGGGGCTTGCTGCCATCCTGGGCGAAGGAACCGAAGATCGATTACAGCACCATCAACGCACGGGCCGAAACGGTCGCCACCAAGCCCGCCTTTCGAAATGCCTTTCGCCGGCGCCGTTGTCTTGTGCCGGCATCCGGCTATTTCGAATGGGCCGCACGTCCCGGCTCAAAGACCAAGCAGCCGTATTTCATCAGCCTTCGGGAGGGAGAGCTCTTCGCGTTCGCGGGGCTCTCGGAGCACTGGGAGCGGGAGGGAACAGTCATCGAGTCCTGCACCATCATCGTAACCGAAGCAAATGACTTGACCCGGCCGATTCATGACCGCATGCCGGTGATACTGGGCGAGCGGGATTATGCGTTGTGGCTATCCGCCGATGCTCGACAAGCCGAGCTCTTGCAGAGCCTTCTCAAGCCCTTTCCCTCGGAATTGATGCAGACCTATCCGGTGAGTACGGAGGTCAATAATCCGCGAAATGATACGGAGAGGTGCGTGCAAAAGGTGTTACCCGCTTGAGGTCCCCGTCTGTACGCATCCCCCGGTTTAGGTGGGGATTTCTCATCGAGCCGTCACACGTCTTAGCGCACCGAACAGAGCGACGACACTGCTGCCGAAGAGCCATACGGCGGCGGGTATAGGGACGGACGCCACGGTTAAGCGGTAGTTCAGGGGCTCGGTAAGGGTGCCGTAGACCACCGCGTAATAATCCCAGCCATCGATGGGCGAAAATCTAAGCTCGCCTGGCGTACTGGATAGGATCATGTCAAAAAGGGTAGAAACCGATTGGAACGATAGATCGGCGCCGTGCGGACCACCGGCTATGATCGCGAACCGAATGTCCGCTGATTCATTGGGCAGCGGATCGGTCGAGAGGGTAGCCACATAATCGCCGGCAAAGTTATACCCAAGGGTATAGGGCAAGAAGTGCTGGCCGTAATGGGTTGGGCCAATCGTGCCGCTGGCGTCGAACATCAGGGGACTTGACGTCGGTGAACCGGATAAATACGTCACCGGCGAGCCAGAGCCCCAGCTGATGCTGTAATCGGGGGTGCAGAATGGTGGGTCGCAGGGTGTTGGGGAATATACGGTGACCCCTTGGAATTCAATTGGAGGCAGGGGCTGGTAGGTAATCACAACGCTGGACTGCACGGGGGAGGCAGACGCGACCAGCACTAAGGTTGCGCAAGTCAGAACAGTAGATTGGAGTGTTTTCATGGCAATATCGTTTTGTGCATCAGCGCTCCTTACCGAATTTCCTCTGCGCGCCATCATCTGGACGAGCAGCAAGTGGGTCAAGTCAGTCAAAGCTGAAAAACCTGTAAGCTAAGGCTTACAAGTATGGTGAGTTGATGACGGTTCCCAAGCTAGAGCGTGTTATGAACTTTTTGCTGGAGAAGTGGTTATTACGAGCATGATGACTCGTAAACCTTATCCTAGCGATGTGTGGGACGACGAATGGATGTTCGTGGCCCCTTATTTAACCTTGATGAAGGCGGACGCGCCCCAACGCCAGCACGATCTGCGTGAGATCTTCAATGGCCTGCGCTGGTTAGTCCGGGCCGGTGCGCCCTGGCGGCTGTTGCCGCATGACCTGCCGCCGTGGGAAGCCGTCTATCAGCAGACCCAGCGTTGGCTTGCGGCGGGCTGTTTCGAAGCGGTCGTCCACGATCTCCGAGAACTTCTGCGCCAGGCCCAAGGCCGGAAAGCGCGGCCCCGTGCCGTCATCTTCGATGGGCGAACGCTGCCATCCAGTTGTGAGAGCGGTGTGAGGGCCGGTTACGATGGCTACAAGCGCAAGAAGGGCAGCAAGGTCCACATGGCCGTCGATACCTTGGGCCACTTGCTGGCCCTGCTGGTCACGCCAGCCAACTGGCAGGAGCGTGCCCAAGTGGCGGAACTGGCGCGATCTGTTCAACAGGTTACAGGCCAGCAGGTCGAAGTGGCGTTTGTCGATCAGGGCTACACCGGCGACGAGGCGGCCGAGGCCGCCCGCCGGCAGGGCATTCGGCTGGACGTGGTCAAGCTGCCGGAGGCCAAAAGAGGCTTTGTGCTGTTGCCCCGGCGGTGGGTGGTGGAGCGCAGTTTCGGCTGGATTGCCCGGTTTCGCCGCTTGGCTCGCGATTATGAACGATTGGCCGAAACCTTGGCGGGCTTGCACTTTATCGTCTTTGCCATCCTCATGCTCGTCAAGGCCGCTCCACTTCTCCAAAGTGCATAACACGCTCTAGGTCTTGCGCCCCAGCCATTCCGACCTAAGCTGAAAGTGCCGCGCTGTTGTCTTCCCATGCGCTTGCGCCTGATCCTACGGCAGCGCGATGCAAACCCAGCTCGCACTTCGCGGCTAGATTTCTTGTTGGCTCATCGATAGCAATGAAAAAGAAAAAGCCCGCTTCGAGCGGGCTTTCGTCAAAAACTTCGCCTGCAGTGTTATAGCAAGTCGCGATTTTTTTCCTTCCAAGAAGGTAAAATCAAATCTCGCAGAAAAGTCTTTATCGCCTTGCCTGCATTGCCAAATTCCGATCCCCGGTCGATTTTAGTAATTTGTTGAATTAAATCTTGTTCACTAATTCTATTGCGATAAAAATCGCTATAGAGTTTCTCCTTTCCTTGCAATTTTTGTGTTCCAGCCATAGTGATGCTCCCATTTTTACTTAATGTGCACCGGTTTGCTCAAGAGTAAATGTTATGGCCAATGTCCTAGTGTACGGCCGTAACATTGTCTCCAAAGACTGATAAATATCATCAAAATGGTGCGGTTCAGTACTGTCAATCGTAATAACAGCCAAACACGTATTGTTGTTGTAATCCACGACGGGAAGAGCCATAAAGCTTTCGTACTCTATGTGTCTCTCTGTATGGTCTCTTGCTCTTCCACAAGAGATAGCTTTGATTTCATCAAATACTTTACTACTTAATAAAGCATCTTTACTGTACCGTACCCCTTCCTTTCTCGAGGGAGAGTCTCGAGCAACTACAACAATTTCCTCTCCTTCTCTAATCAAAAGATTAGAATAAATTTTCGTTCCGTATAGATCTCCTCGGTATTCTCTAACATGTTCGACAATACACTCTAATAGTTTTTTTCGAACATGCATCAAATTTTCTGATGATAACTCGCTCGGATTTGCAATCATCTTATTGATATCTTCCAAGCACGAAGCGGTCCTAATCCGTCGCTTTAGCTTGTATTCTGCGATATCTCCCTTTCCACTTAGCACTTTGCGAAGAGGCGGCACAACGCGTGTCAAAGCCATGACAATCGCTGCACCATAAACAACATGGCTTCCGCTACCTCCTTTAATTACTTGATACAATACAAGCACAAGCCATGCCAACGTGTTCGTAATATCTGCTACGACGTTAAAGATCTCAAATCTGAGCTTTCCACCTATCCAGTGCCGAAAGCGATAATATTGGCAAGTTAAGAAGCGCTCACATTTGCGCAAAATTAATGCAAGCACAGATCTAATTTTGTTTTTCATTTACCTCTCATTCCACGTCCATTTTATTTATGCCAGATATCTCGAAGAACCTCATTACACGCTCGCTGTGCGTTTGTTCTCAAGCAATTATGTTACTTCCCTGTTACATCTTTGCTGAACTGGTGAGAAATTTCATGTAAGCTACGGCTGATAATCCTGTCAGTTATTGCTTACACAGAGAGTGACGCCCTTGAATTAAGGGCGCTATGGATGATCGCCGACTGAATTATGTGCGTTCTGTCGTTTTGCACCCTTGTGATCCTGAACTAAACTGAGATCACCGCGCGGCTGTCTTCCCATGCGCTTGCGCCCGATCTTACGACAGCGCGAGAAACCCGGCTCCGCACCCCGCAGCCGGGTTTTTTCATTTGGTCAAGACAACGGCTCAGGTCGCAAGCGAACATGAATCACCCAGAGCCGCAGAACGGGTCTAATACGGAACTGAAATAATTCCCGGACAGGCGTAAGCTTAAGATCTCTAGTTGACCTCGGAGTGATCAGGATGGGTTCGACTAGCACCGTTTCCCAGTGGCTGTCCGCCGAGCACCTGGCTGCGGCGGCACGCCGTGAACCGAACGCCCGAGTGCGCTGCCGGATCCTGGCCATCCGCCATTTAGTAGCCGGCCACCGCATTGACGAAACGGCTGGCCTGTTTGCCTTGGGCCGCACGCAGTTGTATGACTGGGTACGGCGCTACAACGCCGAAGGACTGGCGGGACTTGCGGATCGGCCACGTTCGGGCCGCCCGACTCACCTGCCGCACGAACAAGCGGCGGCTTTTCTGGCCCGCCTACACGCCGGCCCGCCGCCCGAGGCGGGGCTGTCGGCTTATCGAGGAGAGGACATCCGCCGTCTGCTGAAAGACGAGTTCGAGGCTGAGTATTCGTTGCCCGGGGTGTACCGGCTCTTGCACCGGCTCAAGCAATCGAACCTCGTGCCCCGGCCAAAGCATCCCGACAGTGATCCCGATACGCAGGCCGCCTTTATCAAAAAATCTGCCGACCCAACTGGCGGACGTGCAACGCGCCCATCCCGAGTGTCACGTGCAACTCTGGTTTCAAGATGAAGCGCGCTTTGGCCAACAGGGTACGTTAAGCCGGGTGTGGGCCGACCAAGGCAGCCGTCCCTGCCGGCCCCGACAAACTGAGTACCACTACGTGTATCTCTTTGGCGCCGTGTGTCCGGCCACCGGCGAGACCAACGCCTGGCTCATGCCGGTGGCGATCCAGGTGCAGCTGGACGACTTGAGCCGTCAGCTCGCCGCCAATGTGCACGCCGTCTTGGTGCTCGATCATGCCGGTTGGCACATAACCCCAGCGCTGAGGGTGCCGGATAACCTGACGCTGTTGCCCCTGCCCGCGCGCTCCCCCGAACTCAACCCGGCCGAGGGCCTCTGGCACGAACTGCGTCAGCGGCACTTGAGCAACCGGGCATATGCCGATCAAACTGCGCTCGACGACGCAGTGGCCACGGCCTGGAATACCCTGGTGGACGATCCCGCTCGGCTGAGGCGCCTGTGCGACTTCGCCTGGATCAAAGCCGCTCGGAAGACCGTTTGATGTCCGAGAACTTCTTCAGATCCGTATAATAACTTGCCCACTCCGATCGCGCCTTGGGGGTAGGAAGCGGGTTGTCACTTGATGAGGGCCAGAATAGCAACCAAAAGACTTAAAATGGCAATCAAGCCGAAGATGCCATTAGATGAGAAAATTCGCTCAAGTAGGGGTATCATTGAACCTCCAATACTTTTCACCGGGTTTTGGAAAAGGCCAGATCCAGCTGCGAACTGGATCTAACGCCATTGCGAAGCCTGCCCACCCTGGCGGGCTTCGTTCTATTGTCCATCGTTCCCTCACTCTTCTCCAGAGGACCACCTCACACAAAAGCTGAAAGTTTGTGAGGTACCGCACAAGAGGGTACCACTCCCTTGTGCGCATGAGGTTAGAGTAATCTTCGGCGAACTTGGTGTCGCTTTCCTTCAACTCCTGAACCTTGCGGCACGCGTGCAAGACCGTCGTATGGTCCCGCCTACCGAACTGCTGCCCGATTTCCAGCAAACTATGATTGGGTCAGCTCTTTGGCCAATGCCACGGCGATTTGTCGGGGACTTGTCACCAAGCGGGCGCGCTTGTTCGCCAGAAGATCGGCCACGCGAATTTTGTAGTATTCCGCAACCGTCTTCTGGATGCTCTCGACGTTGATCATCCGTCCTGAAGCGCGATCAAGTCCCGCAAAGCCTTTTTCGCGAATTCCAGCGTAATCGGCTTCTTCTATGGTCCAGCGGTCGAAGTACATCTTTCCGGACTGCGTTCGCGTGGTACAGAATCGCCGCCTGGTTGATGATGCCAGTGAACCGATCGATCGGTCCTAGGGTTCCACGGGGGTGCGCCATGAGAAATTTCACCTCAGTCATGAAGGACATCTTGGCGATGCTCCCGACCGAATATGCCGATGACTACCGGGTAGAGCTCAATTTCCAAATCGACGGCATTCGAATCTTGTTCACGATGAGCAACCTGAAAACGCCGAATGACAAGCAGGGAGATTCAGAGCGAATCATCGGTGGGTAGAGCCTGAATCAAAACTGCCAAAGGCCCGGCCGGGGGAACTTGGCCGGTTTTTTTTGTTGCCGATTTGCCAGAAAACCACAAGCAGCAACACGAGAAGTGAGTAGGTTTGTGAGTATGCGCATCTAGCTAATGCATCATAAATCTTGAATTACGCCACTTACATGAATCAATGCTGATTATTGAAAAGTATCAGGCGGGACACGGGTCTTGGCTCACCGCGGACGGTGCGGAATGGGTAGAATGGAAAACCGTAGAAACTACTATGCAATTCCTTCCGTGTCCAAACCGAAAACGCCGCGTCCCTCGGACCGCTCACCCCGCCAAGTACGCACGCCTAAACGCCCACAGATGGAGAAACCGATGGCCCACCCGCCCGAGCGGACGATCAGAATCGCCGGGCTGCCCGCGGTTGCCGCCTTATTCAAGCGCGATCCCGACCGGGTGCTGCGGTTTTTTTATGGAGAGCACATGGTACCCCTGGTCGGCGAGTTCTGCGCCTATATGGCACGGCTCCGTCGTCCCTACCGCATGGTCGACACCGAGGAGTTGGCGCGCATCGCCGGCACCGTACTGCACGGCGGTATCGTCGCGGTTGCCGAGCCGCGCCCGATTCCGCCCTTGGATCTCGGGGAAGCCCATCGTTGGGCTCGCGGCGGGCAGCCCCTGTTCATCCTGGACGGCGTCAGCAATTCTCATAATCTCGGCGCCATTGCCCGCACGCTGGCTTTTTTCGGATTTCAGAATCTGGTGATTTCCGATCACCCGGCTCAAGCCGGACTCTCCGAATCGGCCTATCGGGTGGCAGAGGGCGGGCTCGAATACCTGCAAATCCGCAAGGCCACGTCTTTGCCCGAGGCACTGAAGCGCTTGAGACGCGATTACCGCGTCGTGGGCACGGCCCTGGGGCGCGGCGTTTCCATGGAAACGCTGACGCAAGACCCGCGCCCCGCTGCCGTCGTTCTCGGCAACGAGGAAGATGGGCTACCGACGGCGACGCTGGCGGCTTGCGAAGCCGTCGTGACCCTGCCGGGCTCCGGCCAGGTACAATCCCTCAACGTGTCGGCGACTGCGGCGATCCTGGCTTACGCGTTGCGTCCGCGATCCGACGCCACGCGGCCCACGCGTCGCCCGAACCCTCCACGTGGAAAATCGAGAGGCGCCGGCACTCCGAAAAGCCGCCCGAGAAAATCGGCTTGATTCGACCGGTCGGCGGTTTCCAGCGGAAAAAACTTATGACAACGCCACCGAAAACCTTATCGATCATCACCTGCCCGGCGTGCGGATTTTCGCGGAAGGAACAAATGCCCGTCGATGCCTGCCAGTGGTTCTACGAATGCGCCGGCTGCGGACGGATGCTGAGGCCCAAGCAGGGGGATTGCTGCGTCTTCTGCTCCTACGGCAGCGTACCGTGCCCGCCGGTACAAACCCACGATCCGGATTGTTGCTCCAAGGCGAACCATCATGTCGACGATAGTTGACTAAAGTTAATCAATTTAAACCGTCCTTTGCCTTGAACAATATCCACTCCGATATTCCGGTCAGGCCCCGTCTGTTCAGCTACGGGCTCGTGGCCTTGCTTCTAGTCGCCGGCTACCTCGCGTTGCGCGGCCATTCGTGGACCGGCTCGGCGCATCTGCACACCATTATGGAAACGGTCGCGACGCTGCTGGCGTTCGTCGTCGGAGCCATGGCCCTGGTCCGCTACTACAGCCGCAAGAGCAATACCTTTCTGGTTATCGGCACCGGTTTCCTCGGCACCGGCCTCCTCGACGGGCACCACGCCCTGGTGACCTCGGAGTGGCTGAGTCAGCGCTTGCCCTCGGCGTTATCGTCGTTGATACCGTGGAGCTGGATGGCATCCCGTTTCTTTCTGTCTGCGGCGCTGCTGTTGAGCGGGTGGATTTGGCGCCGCGAGGCGAAACTCGGCGCAGCCGGCCGATTCGACGAAAAAACCGTTTATTCGACGGCTGCCGGGGCCGCGTTGCTGAGTTTTCTTTTCTTCGCGTTCGTACCGCTCCCGCCGTCTCATCATTTTGTGTTGTTGAGTCCGTTTTTTCGCCCTCAGGAATTCTTTCCGGCAATCCTCTTTCTGCTCGCCTTGATCGGTTATCTGAGAAAAGGCCGATGGAAGACCGACAGTTTCGAGCATTGGATGATACTGTCGTTGATCGTGAGCTTCGAATCCCAAGCCGTCTTCATGCCCTTGTCGAGTGGCCTGTTCGACCTCGAATTCAATCTGGCCCATGTGCTCAAATTCGCCAGCTACGTTTGTGTACTGACCGGTCTTATGATCAACATGTATTCCACCTATCGGCAGGCGGAAAACGAAGTCGAGATTCGCATGGCGGCCGAAGCCAAGGCCGAGCGACTGGCGCTCTTCGATGAGCTTACCGGGCTGGAGAATCGCCGCTCCGTCCAGGTTCGGATCGAGCAAGCATTGGCCGCGTCGAGAAGGCACGGCTGGCACGGCGCGCTGCTCTTCCTGGATCTCGACAACTTCAAGAACATCAATGACTCGCTGGGCCATTCGGCGGGAGACACGCTATTGCAGCAGATAGCCCATCGCCTGGTCTCGCTGGTTCGCAGCGAGGACACCGTAGCGCGGTACGGCGGCGACGAGTTCGTGATATTGCTCTGCGAGCTGGCGGATAGGCCCGAGAACGCCCGTGACAAGTGCTGGAAAATAGCCGAGAAAGTGCTTGCCTCGCTGGAGGAGCCTTATCGGCTGGGGGATCATTCTTATCATGTGACCTCGAGCATAGGCATCGCCCTTTTTCCCGATGCGGACGGGAACGGCGAAGATCTGCTCAAGCATGCGGACATGGCGATGTACCGATCGAAGCACGACGGCCGAAACGCCATCCGGTTCTACAATCCTCAGATGCACAAAAACGCTCAGCAAAGACTTGCGCTCGAGCAGGAGCTCCGAGATGCAATCGACCGACTCGAATTGCGCCTGCACTTCCAGCCGCAATTCGATTTGCACAGCGGCCGGCCTTCGGGCGCGGAAGTGCTGATGCGCTGGCTGCATCCGGAAAGGGGGCTCATCGGCCCATCGGACTTGATTTCCCTCGCCGAGGAATCCCGCCTGATACTGCCCATCGGCGAGTGGATCGTCGGGCAAACGGCCGCATATCTGCGCTGCTGGGAACAAACGGGCCTGCTCGCCGACATCCGCACCGTGTCGGTCAACCTCAGCCCGGTGCAGTTCCGCCATCCGCAGCTCGTAGAGACGATCTTGCGGATCTTGGCCCAGCAGGGAGTCGATCCTCGCCTGATCGCGCTCGAACTGACCGAGAACGTCGTGATGGAGGATCTCAAAGGCTCGCTGAAGAAGATGCGGCAGCTGAAAGAGGCTGGTGTGCGTTTATCCTTGGACGATTTCGGGACCGGATATTCTTCCCTGGCCTATCTCAAACAACTGCCGCTCGACGAGCTGAAAATCGACCGCAGCTTCATCCGCAGCATCGGGCACAATCAACAAGATGCCGCCATCGTGGAAGCCATAGTCAACCTGGCTCAGCACCTCGATTTGGATGCCGTGGCCGAAGGTATCGAAACCGCGGACCAATTGGCGTTCCTGCAGCGCATCTATTGCAGGTTCGGCCAAGGATACTATCTCCAAAAACCCATCGATGCCGGCGAATTCGAGGCGTTTCTCGGCCGGGATCCGGAACCGTACGCCGCACGCCACACTCGAATCCCATAGTCGGGCCAGCCGTACGCTCGGACTCGTCCGACGGCCGTTTCTAGGATTCTCTAATCTTGCAGTTGATAAATCGCATTTGAGCGGCTGAAGTGCGATCCGATAATTCTAGAAACGGCCGTCGGACGCGCGCGAGTGTGCGGCGGACCGGCCGGATGGCAGGCCTGTCCTGAGCCCCGTCGAAGGGGCGCGACGCCGCCGCGGGGTGGTCTCCCGCAAGAAGGAGCAACGCCGCCAGGTGGCCTGCCCGCCGTGCAATCGGGTGCGTAGCGGCTTCACCCAGAAGGTGAGACCGGTACAAGGTCGGACACTTACGATTCATTGGACTTCTCTAATGCATCGAAGCGGTCAACTGCCGTTTCTAGGATAATCACTCGCCAGGGCTTGCCGGTTCTGGTACTCGGTTTTCACGAGGAGAGGAAAGGTGAAAAGACTAATCTTGTGCTTGCCGCTTATGGTGGTGGGAAACGCATGGGCAGCCGAGGAGCTTATGCAAAGGGCGCAGGCCCTGTTCAAACCCATTCCCACCGAACCGCCGCCCATCCGGAACACTGTCGTTACGCCGGAAAGGATCGAGTTGGGCAAGATGCTCTACTTCGATCCGCGTCTTTCGAGGAGTTGGATGATCAGCTGCAATAGCTGCCACAACCTGGCGCTGGGCGGCGTCGATCTCGAGCAGACTTCGATCGGACACGGATGGCAGAAAGGGCCCCGCAATGCACCCACGGTGCTGAATTCCGTGTTCAATATCGCCCAGTTCTGGGACGGGCGGGCGGCCGATCTTCAAACGCAAGCCAAGGGTCCCTTGCAGGCCAGCGTCGAGATGAACAATACCCCCGAGCGGCTCGAAAAAACCCTGAACACCATCCCCGGCTATGTCGAACGCTTCAAGCAAGCTTTCCCGAACGAACCCAACCCGGTGAGCTTCGATAATCTGGCAAAGGCCATCGAGGCCTTCGAAGCGACCCTGATTACCCCGAATTCCAAGTTCGACCGCTATCTCAAAGGCGACGACAAAGCGCTCAACGATGCGGAAAAACAAGGCCTGGCGCTGTTCATGGACAAGGGCTGCTCGAACTGCCACAACGGCATCAACATCGGCGGCAACGGCTATTTTCCTTTCGGCGTCGTGGAAAAACCCGGTGCGGAAATCCTGCCGCTGAAGGACAAGGGACGATTCACCGTCACCAATACCGCCAGCGACGAATACGTCTTCAAAGTGCCCTCATTGAGGAATATCGTGCTGACGCCTCCTTATTTCCACTCCGGCCAGGTGTGGGATCTCCGGCAGGCCGTGGCCATCATGGGCACGGCGCAACTGGGTGCCAAGCTGACCGATCCGGAAATCGACTCGGTCACCACCTTTTTGAGAACCTTGACCGGCGATCAACCCAAAATCGAATTGACCCACCTGCCGGCTCACACCAAAGACACACCCTTGCCGATCGTGGAAGTTACGCCGGAAGGTACGGTAAAACCCGAGGGCACCAAAACGCATTAGCCATGTAGAAGGATGAGCCTTTCCGAGCGGCGTCGAAGAGGCGTTATGCCAAGTCGATTTCAATCTGGAATTCATGTTTGTAGAAGGGTGGATTAGGCCGTGAGGCCGTAACCCACCGAGCGACCCCGCATGGGTGGGCTACGCGGAGCCTGTCCCGAGCGGAGCCGAGGGGCTAATCCACCCTACGATGAATGTCCACACGAATGCCGAAAGGAATTAGAGCGTTTTCCATCCCGGTGTACGGATTCGTGCCAGGAGGGGAGAACGTAGGTCGGCAATCCCTTGCCGACAAAGCCCTTCGCCGAGCCGATACGTCGGCAAGGGATTGCCGACCTACATATCCGAATCCCTTCACCGATTCGGAAAACGCTCTAGCCGTTCCCGGCAGACCGGCTAACGCTTATTCCGGTTACACGAAAAAATCAGAGGGAAAATCGATCAGCGTTCCAAACCCGCGTAATACCTCGCCAACTGCCGGATCTCCTCGTCGTTGAGCTGCTGCACGATCAGGCGCATGCGCCGGTAGATATCGTTGCGTCGCGCCTCGGATTTGTACGCCAGCATCGTTTGTTCGAGATAGGCGGCCTTTTGGGCGGCAAGGACCGGCGTATCCATGGTCTGGCCTTGCCCGGCGGAACCGTGACAGACGGCGCAGGGCGCTACGATGCGCGTTCCGTCGCCGCGGTCGACGAGTTTGCGGATCGTGTCCGGAACCTCATCTGCCTTCTTTGCGGGAGGCAGGGGCTGGCGGCTGTACCAGGCCGAGACGTCCGCCATGTCCTGATCCGACAGGCCGGCGCTTATGCCCACCATGATCTCGTTCGAGCGGCTGCCGCTCTTGTAATCGTGAAGCTGCTTATAGAGATAGGTCGCCGATTGCCCTTGAAGATACGGGAATTCGCTTTCGGCGTTTTCCGGCGTCGCGGCATGGCAGGCTTCGCAAGCTTGCGCGAGTTCCTTACCCCTCTCGGCATCGCCGTTCTTGACGAACCTCAGGGTTTCCGGGGTCCACGCCACCTGGGTCGAAGGCTCCGCCGAGATTTGACCGTTCGCCGCAACGAGCACGATCCATGCGAAAACATAGCCCTTTTTCATGTCAGTACCCCCACGCGACCGAGCCAAAGGTCTTGATCAGGAAAAACTGGGCGATCGGATAGCCGAAGTTCACCAGCATGAGCACCGCTATCGCTATATTCCACACTCTAAAACCGTTCAACAGCGGATGCACCCGGGTCACCGGGTCCAGCGATTCCGCGTATTCGATTTCGTCCGCCTGAATCGGCGCCGTTTCCGGCTGTCGGTACGATTTCGCGAGGATGTAGACGAACAGCCCGGCCGAAAACGTCAGCACGGTTCCCCCGACGACCATGGTCAATATATAGGGATCCCACGCGAAGGTGAGGGGACTGTTGTAGGTCACGGTCGAAATGCGGCGCGGCTGGCCGAGCAACCCGAGAATATGCCAGGCCGTCGTCAGAATGACGAACCCCCAAAACCACGACCACAGTTGCACGAGAGGCAACGTGGACGAACCAAGCGGCTTGCCGGTCACGTGTGGCCAAAGGTAATAGGCCGTGGCCATGTACATGATGATGGTGGTCCCGCCGAAGATCAGATGGAAATGCCCGGCCACCCAGGCCGTATTGTGGACCATGGCGTTCATCGCATAACTCGCGTTGACCAGGCCGCCGAAACCGCCCAGGACCAGCATCGCAGCCGCAAGAATGCCCGCGAGCACCATGGAGTTGCGCCAGGGCAAGGCCCCGATCCAGCCGAACAAGCCCGTGCCTCCCTTGGATCGGCCGGCCATCTCCAGCGAGGCGGTCACCGTGAAGGCGGTAAGCAAGGTCGGCACGGCCACAAGAAAGGTCAGCGCACCGTGAGACAGCTTGAAGCCGGCACTCTGTTCGGGGTCCATATAAAGATGGTGAAAACCGATCGGCAGACTGAGCACCAAGAGCATGACGAAAGCCGCACGTCCCAGTTCGTGGCTAAAAAGTTTCCCGCCCGCCGCCTTGGGAACGAAGCTGTAAAGCGCGATATAGGCCGGTATCAGCCAGAAATAGACGATAGGATGCAGAGTCCAGGCGAATAGCGTTCTCGCTAGCCCGGCGTCAACCGTATCCTTCAATCCCAAGGACCAGGGAACAAGCTGGAACAAAACCTCCGCCGCCACGCCCGCGCTGGTCCAAAGCCACAGAATCGCGTTGGCGGTAGTAGCAAACATCGGCAGGGGCACCGGCTCGCCCGGATGAGCCTCCTTCCATTGCCTGTGCATGGCGATCATGATCACGCACCAGAACCACGAGCCCACCACCAGCAGCGTTGCGCCGATGTAAAACAGCGCATGGGCCTGCACCGGCGGATAAAAGGTGTAGAGCACCGAGGCCCGGCCGAGCAGCAAGGGAAGCGCGGCCAATCCCGTCCCGACCGTGCTGATCCAGAAACCGATCCAGGCCCATTTCAGATTCCATAGCGGCATCTTCAGGCTGGACACGGCCGTGACGTAGCCGAACCCCATGATGAAAAAGGTGGTCAGCACATAAGCCATCAACACCCCATGAGTGCTGACGGAAGCGAAGTACACGCCGGGCGACTGCAGGGCCGGGATCAGGTCGCTGCGCTCCAGCACCTGGTAAAACCCCATAACCGCCGCCAAGGCGAAGGCACCGAAAGCGACCGCGAAATGGCTCAGCGCCAGTTTTCTGATTTCGATTGCGAGCATACGCTTATCTCCTTACCGGTTGCGCATTGGGTGCCGCGGGCCAGCTTTCCTTGGCCACTACGGTCACCTTGCTCCACATGTGATCGTGCCCGAGCCCGCAGTATTCGTTGCAGAGCATGGGATATTCGCCAGGCTTCGGAAAGGTCGTGGTGATCTCGGAGACGTAGCCCGGCACGACCATCGTGCCCATGTTGGTCATCGGGATATGGATGCCGTGCAGGACGTCGGCACTGGCGATGCGGAACGTCACTTGGGTTCCGGCGGGAAGCTGGATCTCGCGGGGATAGAACCCGTAGCGGGCGGCGACCAGAGTCACTTTGATCGTGCCGTCGGGCTGGGTCCAAACGCCGAGTTTATCCTCGGCGAATTCCTCGCTCAGATGGAGACTGGCGGAATCGATGGTTTCGATGTGACTGGGCGGATGGATGTTTCGTGCGATGGCGGTGTAGAAAATGGCCAGCAGAAAGATGCCGATGACCGCCAGAACGACATAAATCCATCTTCTCTCGAGCGGGTGGATATGCATGGCTCACCTCACTGCACGCCGCCGCGCGGCAGAAACACGCCGAAGTAAAGGAAAAGCCAGGCGATCACCATTCCGGCGACGATCAGGCAAAGCAGTGTCCAAGTGCCGATCGGCGTGAATTTCGAGGGATCAAAACGTTCTTCTTCATTTTTGATATCCATATTTGTCCCCTTGACAAATTAGCCGTGCCTCAACAGTCGTGGAGTGTGCCCCGCCTGATGGCCGAACGCAAGCATTAATCCGTTATGATTTGGCGGCAACGCAACAAGTTTTGCCGAATACGCGATAGAGCTAATAGCCCTGCGCGCCGAGCCATGAATCAATCAAAGGACGCGTTTTGATTGGCGAAACCGCTATCGATGGCAACAGGCGGATGCTACTCTGCTTTCGGTCACCCGCTATAGGAGAAGGTTATGGCTGTTGCCGCCGAACAACCTCCAGCCTCCGTCCGGTCCCGGCTGCTCGGGGCGGCTCTCGAATGCTTTCTCGCCGACGAATACCACAAGGTCACGACCCGACGGATTGCCGAAAAGGCCGACGCCAATATTTCCATGATCCGGTACTACTTCGGCAGCAAGGAAGGTCTGTACGAGGAGATGATCCGGCATACGTTGAGCCCGTTGCTGGATGTGCTGGACGGCCCGATACTGTCGTCGGTGGAAGGCTTTACGGATTTCCTCCGTCTCTACTACCACGCGATGTCCAAACGGCCGGAATTTCCCAAGCTGATCCTGAAAGTGCTGGCGCTGAACCAAGGCCCAGGCCGACGCTTTATTCAGCAATTGCTGGAACGGGGACGCACACGCGGCGCGCGGACAGTGGCCGACTTGAAAAGCCATGGACAGATCGCCCCATCGGTAGACCCCGACATCCTGAGGATGGCATTCGTCAGCCTGGCCATGATGCCGATGCTGCTGAAAGACATCTTCGAGGAACAAATGGGGCATGCGATGGATGCAGTGTTCATCGAAAACCTGGCCGAGTTCAACGGCCGACTCTTTACGGGGGGCCTGGCACCGGCCCCGCACGAATAGCTGGAGCCGCGATGCCATTACAAAAAACTGCCGGAGCCGTTCGGCTGTTTTCCCGATTGATGAGATTCGCCGGCTGGCTCCAGACCATCCCGGATAAGATGACGCCGCCGCCGTTTCGCCTAATGCAGATCGGCTCGGCTTTCTGGCAATCACGAGCGCTTTACGTCGCCGCCCGACTCGACATCGCGACGGTGCTGGGAGATCAACAGTTCACGGCCGAAAAGATCGCCGCGCAGGTTTCTGCGCAACCCGATGGCGTCTACCGGCTGCTTCGGATGCTCGCTGCCATGGGCGTTTTCCAGGAAGTGTCGCCTCGTGTGTTCGGTAATAACCGCGTTTCCGCCTATCTGCGGAAGGACCACCCGAAAAGCGTGCGCGCGATGATTCTGATGCACAACTCGGAGGAGATGAGCCGCCCCTGGTATGAACAATTGGAAAACGGCGTCAAGAGCGGGGAAGTTCCTTTCAGGCTCGCTCATGGGCAGGACCTGTTTGCTTATATGGACAGCCACCCCGAATTCGACGCACTGTTCTCGCGGGCAATGGACAGCGTTGAAGCCTTGACCGGAGACAGCTTCGCCCGCGACTTCGATTGGGGACGTTTCGAGCGCGTGATTGATGTTGGCGGATCGAGGGGCAGTAAGTCCCTTGCCATTCTGAAACGGCATCCGCATCTGAAAGCCGTGGTGGTCGATCGCGCTCAGGTTATCCGGGATGCCGAACGATATTGGATTGGACGCGAAGCTCCGGAGCTGCTCGCCCGCCTGAGCTTTCAGGCCGGCGATTTACTCGAAGCGGTCCCGACGGCGACGAGCGACAAGGACATCTACCTGCTCAGCGCCGTACTGCACGGCTTCGACGACGAGACCTGCGCCAAAGCTCTCACCAATCTTGCCGGCGCTTGCACCGGAACGGGCGCCCGCATCGCCCTGATGGAGCTGGTCATGGCCGAATCGCGGGCCGACCTTGCCGGCGCTGCTCTCGACATGCAAATGTTCATGGCCACCCGAGGAAGAGAGAGGACTCTCGATGAATGGCGGAGTCTGTTCGACCGGTGCGGGATGATGCTGGAAGAAGTGGTGAACCTTCGATCGTTTGCGAAGATACTCGTTCTACAGCCGAGATAACGAGATTTGCCGGTGACCTGAACTCGAATCGCCGGTAAATTCCGCCTTCACATTTTGCCGCCGAGACGCATGAGCATTCCGCACAAATGCCCAAGTACAATAACCCCGAAAAGACACATAAGAAAACCGTGATCCTAAACCCATCGCAAACGGTCGCTTCAGCCGCACCGCTTCTTGGGGGCAAACCGTGAACATCCTGAAGAGAATCGTCTTATTCGCACTGGCCTTTTCAGCTCTTCCGGCATATGCGGACTGGAGCGCGGAAGACGAATACGCCTGCAGTGATAATGTGGCCGGCAAATTCAAGTATTACGCCCTGGCCCTGTCCTGGTCGCCGGAATTCTGCCGTTCCCATCCCGGTCTCCGGGACGAGCCGCAGTGCCGGGAAAACCGTCGATTCATTGTCCACGGACTTTGGCCTCAGTGCGAAAACGACGCTCCGCGCGATTGCCAAGACGGCGGACGCCCGGATCGGGTCGATAAACGCAGGATTCACGGCTTCATGCCATCGGACTATCTCATCCGTCACGAATGGAAGGCCCACGGAACCTGCTCGGCTCTGTCCCGCAGGGGCTACTTCGAGCTTACCGAAACGCTTTTCCGGAAACTGAACTTGCCCAGCCTCGCCGAAACCGCCGAAGCGGAGGAGATCGAGCGGCTGTTCATGGAAAAGAATCCAGGGCTCGATGACGACGAAATCGTGCTGTCCTGCGGCGCGAACGGCCAAAGGAGCAGCGCCAAGACCCTAGACGAGGTCATCGTTTGCTTCGACCGCGACACCCACGCCTTTACCCGCTGCGAGAGCATCCGCGACACCTGCCGGACCCAGAAAACCGTCACGATCACCGGAGCGCGTTGAACGCGGAGAAGCCGGCCAAATAAGCACAGACAAGCGATTGCATCCCGCATGAGCCTCGACTACGTCACCCTCGACCTCCTCCGCCAGAACCACCCGGCCTGGCGCTTGCTGCGCTCGGATCACGCGCCGCTGGTGGCGAGTTTTCTGCATCGCGTGTTCGTCGCGCCCAATGTGCGGACGATGGCGCAGTCGGACCTGGCCGAAGCGCTGGAGGACGAGTTGTTCGGGCTGCGCGAGCGGCTGGGGGAGGACGCATTCCCTAAGCCTGCGCTCGAATACCTGAACGACTGGGGCGGCAACGACACCCACGGCTTCGCCATCCTGGACAGCATGCGCAAGCTCGCCGGACACCAGCACAGCGCGATAGAGGACTATTACGGAATTCCGCGAGCCGGAATAAGCCCGTCCTGAGCGAAGTCGAAGGGGCGGCAGCCGTTCCCGGCAAACAGGTGCAAATCAGCATGGTAGGTCGGGAATCCCTTCCCGACATAAGGGATGCGTCGGCAAAGGATTGCCGACCTACGACTAAGCTCTTTAGTTGGAAGGGAGTAGAGTAACCGCCGTGACTATCATGTCGAGCCTCGTCCTTGCCCGCTCACTCCATTCAAAAAGATCCATATTTCGCATGAAACTTCATTCTTATTGGTTTATTGCAATGTATACATGACAATAATTTAATGTGGCGCTCACAAGAAGAACTAACCGACCTGTCGACAAAAACCGCAAACACGACATGACCCCGCTGCTCAGCGTCCTCACCGGGGCTGCTATTTTCAAGCATCAACTCACCGCTTCGCGCTTCACGCGACGACGCAAGCGCCAAACCTTCGGCCGAGCTGTCCTTACGTTCATCGAATTACCGCGATGTTTCGTTAAATAGACGGGGAGAAGTAATTGGACAAGTTACTGCTCAGCGAGCGCGACATCTGCACAAAGTTCATCACACCGGCGATTCAACAAGCCGGGTGGCAGCAGCACGAGTTCCGCGAGGAAGTGCAACTCACCGATGGTCGAGTCATGGTGCGAGGCAAGTTGGCCGCACGCATCAAGAATCCGGATGCGAAGGGCGGACCAAAGCGTGCGGATTATGTCCTCTACGCTCGCCCGAATGTTCCCATTGCCGTCATCGAAGCCAAGCAGAACAAATACCCGGTGGGGCATGGAATGCCGCAGGCACTGATCTATGCTGAACTCCTGGATGCCCCTTTCGCCATCAGCAGCAACGGCAACGGATTTCTTCTGCACGACCGTACTGGCCTGACCCAACCGGTCGAGCGCGAATTGTCGCTCAGCGAATTCCCTTCACCGGCGACGTTGTGGCCACTGTATCAGCAGTGGAAAGGGCTGACGGAGCCCGACGCCGTCAAACTCGTCGAGCAGCCTTACTACAGCGACGGCAGCGGTCGCGAGCCCCGTTACTATCAGCGCGTGGCGATCAACCGGGCGATCGAGGCCATTGCCAAAGGCCAGCAGCGCATATTGCTCGTCATGGCGACGGGCACCGGAAAAACATACACCGCCTTCCAAATCATTTGGCGGTTGTGGAAAGCCAAGACCAAGAA
Organism: Methylocaldum sp. 14B; assembly: GCF_002005105.1. Taxonomy (GTDB): domain Bacteria; phylum Pseudomonadota; class Gammaproteobacteria; order Methylococcales; family Methylococcaceae; genus Methylocaldum. The sequence goes on from NZ_MSCV01000002.1 coordinate 140,810, forward strand.
ACGTATTCTCTTCCTGGCGGACCGCAATATCCTCGTCGATCAGACCATGCAGCAGGACTTTGCGCCATTCGGCGAAGTCATGCACAAGATCACCAACCGAGAGGTCAAAAAGAACTATGAGGTTTACCTTGCCCTTTACCAGGCGGTGACGGGCAAAGACGAGTGGAAGCAGATATACCGCCAATTCCCCGCCGACTTCTTCGATCTAGTTGTCGTCGATGAATGTCACCGCGGCAGCGCAGCCGACGACTCGGTCTGGCGAGAAGTGCTGGACTATTTCTCCACAGCCACTCACCTAGGATTGACCGCGACACCCAGGGAAACCAAAGAGGTCAGCAACATCACCTATTTTGGCGAACCGGTCTACACCTACTCTCTCAGGCAAGGCATCGAAGACGGCTTCCTCGCCCCGTACAAGGTGATCCGAATCGTCACGGACGCCGACGCTTTGGGTTACACGCCCGAAAAGGGCAAGCTCGACAAGCACGGCCAGACCGTCGAACAACGCCAGTACAACACCAGGGACTTCGACCGCAATCTGGTGCTTGAGAAACGCACCAAGCTGGTAGCCGCCAAGGTATGGGAATACCTCAAAGGCACCGACCCGATGGCCAAGACCATCGTGTTTTGCGACGATCAGGACCACGCCGAGCGCATGCGCCAGGAACTGGTCAAGCTGATTCCCGCCGCAGCCGCCAATCGCCGCTACGTGATGCGCATCACCGGCGACGATGCCGAAGGCAAGGCGCAGCTCTCCTATTTCATCGACAACGACGAGCCCTATCCTGTCATCGCCACAACCTCCAAGCTCCTGACTACCGGCGTCGATGCAAAGACATGCAAGCTCATCGTGCTGGACCAGACGATCAACTCGATGACCGAGTTCAAGCAGATCATCGGCCGCGGGACGCGCCTGCGAGAGGACTACCACAAGCTCTACTTCACCATCATGGACTTCAAGGGAGCCACGCGCCTCTTCGCGGATCCCGATTTCGACGGCGAACCGGTCGTGATTTACGAGCCCGAGCCGGATGGCCCCGTCGTGCCCCCGGACGAACAAGAACCTCCCACGATCACCAGCGAACCCGCACCGCAACCCTATGTCCCCACGTCCGGCGAAAACGGCGACGAAAACCCCAGCGGTGGCGAGGGCCGCATCAAATACGTCTTGGGCGACGTTGAGGTGCAGGTGGCGGTCGAGCGCTCCCAATATCTCGATGCCGACGGCAAGCTCATCACCGAGAATTACCGAGTCCTCCTCAAGGAGGACATCCGGAAATCGCTGAGAGCACAGTTCGGTTCGCTCACCGACTTCTTGCGTCGCTGGTCGGAAACCGAGCGCAAGCAAGCCATCCTGGACGAACTCAGAAACCGCGGGGTGCCGCTGGAAGTCCTGCAACAAGCCGTGCCCAACGGCGAAGACATCGATGCCTTCGATTTGGTCGCACACGTCGCTTTCGACCGGAAGCCACTGACCCGCCGCGAGCGTGCGAACGAAGTAAAGAAGCGGGACGTTTTCGGCAGATACGGCGAACAGGCACGGGCCGTACTCGAAGCTCTGCTGGAAAAATTCGCCGACCACGGTGTTCAGGACATCGAAGACCCCAGGATCCTGGAGCTGCCGCCCTTCGATCAGTACGGCACGAAAACCGAAATCCGCAGAGGCATTTTCGGCGGTGCCGACAAATACGCCCAAGCGATAACCGAACTCGAACAAGCGCTTTACGATGAAAAACGTGCCTGACCCCGTCGCAATCCGTTCCGCGATCCGGTAGGTTACGACGCGCGCCGAAGCCACGAGTAAGCGGCCGGAACCGCCGTGCGCGCCTAGTGCATTTTCCGATTCAGTGTAGCGGAGCCCAAGGCGTAGGTCGGCAATCCTTTGCCGACAAAGCCCCTTGCCGATGTCGTGTGTCGGCAAGGGATTGCCGACCTACTAGCTTCCCGCTCCCTACCGCTAAACCGGGGTGAAAGATGCTCTAATTTACCCAACGACAGACGACCGAAACACGAGAACGACAACCGACGATGAATCTCAGCAGTACCATCAAATCCATCCAGGACATCATGCGCAAGGACGATGGCGTCGATGGCGACGCCCAGCGCATTGGTCAACTTACCTGGATGCTTTTCCTCAAGGTCTTCGACCAACGCGAGGAAGAGTGGGAAGACGACGACCCCAACTACCAGTCGCCCATTGACGAAAAGTTCCGCTGGCGAAACTGGGCAGCCTACAAAGCCGACGCCGACGGCAAGAAGAAGCCGCAAACCCAAGGCAGCGCGCTGATCCCTTTCGTCAACAACGACCTGTTCCCGGCACTGAAAGAGATCGACGCCGCCGTCAGCCCTATGGCCAAGGTCATCAGGCAGGTCTTCGAGGATTCCAACAACTACATGAAGTCCGGGCCGCTGATGCTGGCCGTGATCGAGAAGCTGGAAGAAGCCATCAACTTCCACGACTTCAAAGCCCGCGCCCAACTGGGCGACGTCTACGAGCAGATCCTGAACGACCTGCGGAGTGCCGGCAACGCGGGAGAGTTCTATACCCCGCGCGCCATCACTCAGTTCATGGTGGATAGGGTCAACCCGAATCTCGCGAAACACGAAAAGGTGCTCGATCCCGCTTGCGGAACCGGCGGCTTCTTGACTGCGGTCATTGATCATTTTCGACACCAGTTAGCGCAGATGAAGTCCCCGCGCCCAGAAGACAAGCGCGCCATCGAAGAGCTGATTCGCGGCATCGAAAAGAAGCAGCTTCCCCATCTGCTGTGCACCACCAATATGCTGCTGCACGGCATAGACGTGCCCAGCCAGATCGAGCACCGCAATACGCTGGGCCGCCCGTGGAACGATTGGCGGCCCGATGAAAGGGTCGATTGCCTGCTGACGAATCCGCCGTTCGGCGGATACGAGGACGACAACGCCGGCCAGGATTACCTGATCCAGAGCAGGGAAACAGCCGACATGTTCATGCTCCTCATCGTCAAACGTCTCTTGAAGGACGGAGGCCGCGCGGCGGTGGTATTGCCCGACGGCTTCATGTTCGGCGACGGCATCAAGGCCCGGCTGAAAGAAATGCTGCTCGAAGAGTGCAATCTCCACACCGTCGTTCGCTTGCCTAAAGGCGTGTTCGCGCCCTACACCGGCATCAAGACCAATTTGCTGTTTTTCACCAAGGGCAAGCCCACCGAAACCATCTGGTTTTACGAGCACCCTTACCCCGCGGGGTACAAGAGCTATTCCAAGACCAAACCGATACGCTTCGAAGAATTCCACGCAGAAATCGCCTGGTGGGGCTCGGAAGGCAATGACTTCGCCGACCGGGTGGAGAACGAATTCGCCTGGAAGCTCGACTTCAAGACCAAGAAGCAGGAGGCGGTAGCCGCCGCCAAGCCGCATTGGGACAAGGCCGAAGAACTGAACAACCAGGCCGCGCAACTGGAGAACCGGGCTCGCGACCTGCGCAACTCCATCAACGGAGTTACGGATGCCCAGAATCGCAAACAGGCGGAAAACCAGATTGCCGAACTGCGCGAACAGGCCGAATCCTTGCGCCGGCAGGCCCGCGACGCCCAAGCGGCGGCTGACCGCCTCTACTGGCCCATCTACAACCTGGACCTCAAGAACCCCAACGCGCCGGAAGAGGAAAGCCACGATCCCGACGTACTGCTGGAGAAATACAAGAAACTGCTCGGCGAAATCGAAGAGACGCAAAACCTGCTGAAAAGCGAACTGGCCGCTGCCCTCGCACATCACTTTGCGGGTGAAGACGCCTGATGGATGCGCAGCAGTTTTTGGCCGAGCTTGGGCATATTGCCAATGCGCCGGGAGGAATACAGCGGCTGCGAGAGCTTATCCTGCAACTGGCGATTTCTGGAAAGCTCATCGAGCCATCGCCCGATGATCAACCGGTAACCGAATCTATTTCTCAGGCATCATTTCTCCGTTCGGAATACGAGGCAAAGCTCGGTCTAAGGGGGATAAGACCGCATCCTCCGATTGATGCAAAGCCCTTTGTAATTCCGGCGCACTGGGAGTGGACAAGGCTTGAACATTTGGCTCTGTATATCCAACGAGGAAAAGGGCCGAAGTACGCAGATCGCGGCACCACTTACGTGGTATCGCAAAAGTGCGTGCAGTGGTCTCGCTTTGATTTAACCCCAGCGCGCTTTGTTACCGATGAATCATTAAAGGCGTACGGCAAGGAGCGATTTCTCAAAGCCGGAGACTTACTTTGGAATTCAACGGGTACCGGCACGGCTGGTCGTATCACGATTTATGACCAACCAGAGGATATCCGAGCCGTTGCAGACTCTCACGTTACGGTTATTCGCTTAGCTAATTTCTTGCCGCGCTATATCTGGTGCGTAATTGCGTCTCCGTGGATTCAGTCTCGCATTGAGCCAACACATCCGAATTCGCTGGTCTCAGGCACTACACAACAAGTCGAACTTGCCACTGGCACAGTCAGGGCACTGCCAATACCTTGCCCTCCCATTGACGAACAAGCTCGTATCGTCGCCAAAGTCGATGAACTGATGGCCTTGTGCGGCAAGCTCGAAGAACTGCAACAGCAGCGCCGCATCCTGCAAAACGCCCTGCGCCAGTCCACTCTGCAAGCCGTTGCCGCCGCCACCAGCCCGCACGAACTTCAATCCACTTGGTCGCGACTCGCCGCGAACTTCGGTGAGCTCTTTCACACGCCGGAGGATGTGGGCGAGTTGCGAAATCTGATTCTCGATCTGGCGGTACACGGTCTTCTCGTTCAACAAACAGAATCAGACGAACCCATTCATGTTTGGCTCTCTAGAATTGCCCATCAAAAAGCCGAGCTGATTAAAAAGAAACTAATTCCGAAGCAAACCGCGTTTGGAGAAATCGCAGAGGAGGACTATCCGTTCACGCTTCCTAAAGGCTGGGCTTTCGCGCGTCTAGGGATGATTACCAACAAGATTGGCTCGGGCAGTACCCCAAGAGGGGGCCGAGAGGTTTACGTCAAAGAGGGAATTCCTTTCCTTCGCTCCCAAAATGTTTGGAATGACGGTTTGCGTTTAGATGATGTTGCCTGCATTACTCCGGACGAGCACGCAAGAATGTCAAGCACGGCAGTGATGGGCAACGACCTGCTGCTGAATATCACTGGTGCTTCTCTAGGGCGTTGCGCATTAGTACCAGCAGAGTTTGGAGAGGCCAATGTGAGCCAGCACGTCACAATCATCCGACCAACCGATCCTCAGATTCGGGAATATCTGCACCTTTGCATTTTGTCATCCTACACGCAGTCAATGATTTGGGCGCGGCAGGTCGGCATGGCTCGTGAGGGGCTGAGCAAGAAGGTTCTTGAACAGTTTGAGATTCCATTACCCCCAATTGCTGAGCAACATCGAATTGTGAATCGCGTCGCAGAACTGATGCATTTCTGCGACTCACTGGAATCCCAGCTCCGCCATGCCAACGAACTCGCTGGCCGTCTCGCCACCGCTGCCGTCTCAAGCCTCACCGGTATCGCCATCGAACAAGAAGAAGACGAACCCATGAAAGCCCCCCAAGCCGAACTGATCGCCCCGCTGCGTTTGGGCCAAGCGCCCGACATCAAGGCCCAGGCCCCGCTGGCTACCATACTCGCCCGCCACAACGGCGAGATGAACGCCAAGGACTTGTGGCAACGCTTCGGCGGCGAGATCGACGCCTTCTATGCCCAGCTCAAGCTCGAAGTGTGCAAGGGCTGGATCCGGGAGCCTGCCGTAGCCGAGATGAGGGTAGTGGAAGCGGACTGATGCCCATGTGCCGGACCGTCGCACGCGCTGCTTCTTCAGCACTGGGCCAGTGCCGGAACTGGTGTTTGAGCAGACGGGCCACACACCCAAGGTTTTTTATCCGGAGTTTTTCGATCTCTTGCAAAAGGAGGCTCACCCATGAGCGCCACGCCCACGCCTAGTTCTGAAACTCAGGCCATGCTGGAAAGCCTGCGACAGGCCGTTGCTCAAACTTTGGAGCGCAAGAAGCGCTTGGGGCAATACGCCGTTTTCTGGCATCACAACATCCCGATCGCGGTGGGCGATGATGCCCCCAAGTCCTTGCAAACCCAAGACCAAGTGAAGAAATAAAAAACACGCCAATCATGCATTTGCAGCGAATAAGCATTCGGGACTTCAAGAACCTGAAAGACTTCGAGATTCACTTCAGCGAATATTTCGACCATGCCGGGGGTGACAGCGCCCCTCAAGAGGCCAAGCCCATCCGGAGCCACGCCGTCATCGGCCAGAACGGCACGGGTAAGTCGAACCTGATCGAAGCCATCATCACCATTTTTCGGGATGTGGATTTAAACAACGATGCCAGCTTCGACTATGAGCTCGATTACAAGATCAGGGGGCACGAAATCACGCTTAAGGCGAATCGCCGCATCGGCAATCGCCCGCTGGTCACGATAGACGGCAAGGCGTCGTCGCAAAGCCATCTCAGCGAACACGCCAGGGAATACCTGCCCTCGCATGTCTTCGCCTATTACTCGGGCAAGAACGAGCGGCTGGAGGCCCTGTTCCAGGCCCATCAGGAGCGTTTCAAGAACCTGCTGCGTCGCGATGGCGACGACCTGGTCCGGCGTCTTTTCTATTGCCGCGGCGGGCACAGCCAACTCGTACTGCTGGCCTGCCTGCTGTCGGACGATCCTGTCTTCGCCAAGTTGCTGGAGAACCTGAATATCGCGGCCCTGGAATCGGCCCTGTTTGTACTCAAGCAGCCGCACACGCTACGCGATCTCAAGGACAAGGATATTCTCGAAGGCGACCCTCGGTTCTGGTATGCGCGCGGGACGGTGGTCAGCGACCTGCTCGACAAGCTTTGGCAAGTCGCCTGGGCGCCGATCGAAGAAACCAAGGATGTGCAGATCGACTTCCGGCGACGTCCGGAGAAGCAGAAACGCTTATACCTGTACGTGCCCAATCGAAAGAAGCTGAACGAGCTGGGTGAAATGGTAGGAACGCCGGACAGATTCTTTCGCTACGCCGAAGGCGCGTACATCGGCGACCTGCTGGAAGAAGTCCGCATCACGATCAAGAAGCACGAAGAGAATGGGGGCAATGTCAGCTTCACCCAGCTGTCCGAAGGCGAGCTGCAAATGCTCACCGTGCTGGGCTTGATGCGCATCACCAGCGAAGATCACTGTCTTTTCCTGCTCGACGAGCCCGATACGCATCTGAACCCGATCTGGAAGCTGCGTTATTTCGACGATATCGAAAGCGTGCTGAAACCCCGCGAAGGAGCTGTGGTGCAAGGCGAATCGCAGATCATCATCACGACGCACGATCCGATGATGATCGGCAGCCTCAAGCGCGAACAGGTACGTATCCTGCGCAAAGAAGGCGAGAAATCGGTGGTGGATATTCCCGACACCAATCCGCAAGGCATGGGTGTAACCGGGCTATTGAAAAGCGAGTTGTTCGGATTGGCCTCCACGCTGGATTCGGAAACCGAGCGTCGTCTGCATCGACGCAACTACCTATTTGCATTGGACGATAAACGTACAGCAGAAGAGGACGCGGAGCTCACCTGCCTGAGCGCCGAGCTTGCCGATCTGGGTTTCTCTAACTCCGACTTCAAGGACCCGTACTACGCCATGTTTGTACGCAAGATGGCCATGCATACACGCTTTCACAAACGAACGCTGACGCCTGAGGAGCAGAAAGCGCAGGACGCGATAGCCGACGAGATCATCGATGAGATTCTGCGCGAAGAGGGTGAGGAATGATCTGGATCGATCTCGAAAACCGTCGGCCTACCGATACCGACATTCCTAAATGGACACCCTGGACCGAAGCGCAGTGGCAGAACTGGCTTAACGAGTCTGCACGGCTCATTAACGAGTTGGAGAAATTGCAGCGTGCGGGCGATATCAAAGCTCGAAACGAACTGATCGATAAGCACGGCGACCACTGGGGCAAGTTGAAGCCATGGCTTCTGGCTCTTTCAGCCGGGAAGTGCTGGTTTTCCGAGGCAAAAGAAATCTATTCGCATATGGACGTCGAACACTTCCGCCCCAAAAAGGAAGCGAAAACTTTCGATGGTACCGTGCGTGACGGTTACTGGTGGCTGGCCTTCGACTACATGAACTTTCGGGCCTGCGGAAACGTCGGCAACCGCAAGAAAGGCGGATGGTTCCCACTGCTGGAGGGATCACTCTGCTCCACCTATGAAAACCGATGCGAAGAATCCGAAGCGCCTTACCTGCTCGATCCCATAGACAATGACGATGTCAACCTTCTCGCCTTCGATGAGGAAGGAAAAGCCATAGCCGCTCCTGGAGCTACTACCTGGGAGGAACATCGGGTCGATGAAACGATCAAGCGCCTGAAGTTAAACGAGCACGAAGCCCTAACCGAAGAACGCAAGAAGATATGGCAACGAATGACGCGGACGATCGAGCAATACAGAACGGCTAAATCCCGATGTGGCACAGGCGGTAATCCGGCTGCCAAACAAAAGGTGCGCGACTGTCTTCGCGAAATCAAGGCCATGACGGAACGAGACGCCGAACTTTCCGCAGTGGCTAAGTGGTGTGTACTGTTTCGCAACGATCCTCAACTCGCGAGATTGGTGTCGTGAGTCAGCCAGAAAGAAGCATCGCCGAATTCCTCCTCTACGAAACCGAGGATGGCCGTACCCGCGTCGAATGCCGCTTCGCCGACGACACGTTATGGTTGACCCAAGCTCTGATGGCGGAGTTGTTTCAGGTCAAAGTGCCAACGATCAACGAGCACCTGAAGACCCTGTACGCCGACGGCGAACTGCTGCCGGAGGCAACTATTAGGAAATTCCTAATAGTTCGCCAAGAAGGCAACCGCAAGGTCAGCCGCAACATCGATCATTACAATCTCGACGCCATTCTCGCCGTGGGTTATCGAGTACGCTCGGTGCGCAGTACGCAGTTCCGCCGCTGGGCCACGGAGCGTTTGCGGGAGTATCTGGCAAAGGGCTTCACACTGATGGTCACGAGACTTGTAAGATACCTATACCCTCCGAGCGAGGGCGGATTCAGAGCTTCTTAGAGTCATTCGCGACAAATCGTGATTTCCGCCAAACCCCCTTTCGATCCCACCTACGGCTACACCCTGGAGTCGCTGCTTCGGGTCGACTGCCCGGAGGAACCCGGCGATTTCGCCGAGTTCTGGGAAACCCGTTACCGGCGCGCGCTGAGCGTTTACCCGAACCCCGAGCTGTCTCGCGGCAAAGACGTTCATCCGGACTTCGATGTTTATGATGTCCGTTATCGGTCGACCGACGAGTTCACGATCGGCGGTTGGCTACTGAGTCCCAGGCGCGGACCGGTTCGGCGCGGTTTGGTGATCGGGCACGGCTACGGAGGCCGGGAGGGTCCGGATTTCGATCTTCCGGTCGGGGAAGCGGCGGTGTTGTTTCCCTGCTTCCGCGGACTTTCCTCGAGCCGCGATCCGCGCCTGCCGGACAATCCCGCCCGTCATGTCCTGCACGGCATTGATCGGCGCGATCGTTACATCCTGGGCGGCTGCGTCGAGGATTTGTGGCTGGCGGTTTCGGCGCTGCTGAGCGTCTTTCCGCAAGTCGAGGGGCATATCGGCTACTCGGGGATCAGCTTCGGCGGCGGCATCGGCGCTTTGGCCCTGCCCTGGGAGCCGCGCATTCGCATCGCCCATCTGAACGTTCCGACCTTCGGCCATCGTCCTTTGCGTCTTGCGCTGCCGACCCTGGGGAGCGGGGAAGCCGTCCGACGATACGAGCGCCGGCATGGGTCCGTGCTGGAAACATTAAGTTACTACGATGCCGCCTGCGCCGCGCGGCACGTTCGGATTCCGGTGCATGTCGCGGCGGCCTTGTCCGATCCGTTCGTCGCACCGCCCGGCCAATTCGCCATCTATAATGCGCTGCCGGGACCGAAACGCCTATTCGTGCTGAAAGCCGGACATTCCGATTACCCGGAACGGCTCGAGGAGGAGCGGGCGTTGCTGGCGGAGCTTGGAACTTTTTTCGAGCCGCTCTAAGCAGGGCGAAATTTCCTGTGCCGCCAAAGCGCTTTTCATCGCGGTTTTTCAGTGAGGACCGAAAAATTCGTAGGTCGGTGAGGAGCTTTGTCGGCAAAGGATTGCCGACCTACGACACTCGAATGATTTTTCGAACTGCTTGGAGCGAGGCGGGTTTCCGGTGAGGACGGCGCCCGGTCTCAGATTACGCAGCCGAGCGAATGGGCTAATCTTGAATCGAGCCGAAAAAAGGCGGGCTGACCGCCTCGGCTCAATGGAACGGCCGGGCGATAAGCCGGATCACGGATATTGTTTGGGTCCGCGACCCGGGCAAATCACGGATTATTTGATTTTCGCTTCCTTGTACAGGACATGCTTGCGGACGACGGGATCGAATTTCTTGATCTCCATCTTTTCCGGCATGTTCCGCTTGTTCTTGGTGGTCGTGTAAAAATGGCCGGTGCCGGCGCTCGATACCAATTTGATTTTGTCGCGCATGGTTCAGACCTCGATTAGACTTTTTCGCCGCGCTTGCGGATATCCGCCAAAACGGCATCGATACCCTTCTTGTCGATGATGCGCATTCCCTGGCTGGAAACGCGAAGGCTTACCCAACGGTTTTCGCTTTCGACCCAAAAACGGTGCTGGTGCAGATTCGGATTGAACAGGCGCTTCGTCTTATTGTTAGCGTGCGAGACGTTATTGCCTACAATACGGCGCTTGCCCGTCACCTGGCATACTCTGGACATGGTTGACCTCTAACTCGCCTAGCTGGAACGGAAATCAGGCTTTATATATGATTCAAGGTTTTTAAGTCAAGCCGCGCTACTCCTATTACGGAAAAATCGCTATGAGTCTAAAGCTCGGGATCGTCATGGATCCCATCGGAAAAATCAAAATCCACAAAGACACCAGCTTCGCCATGCTGCTGGAGGCTCAGTCGCGGGGTTACGAGCTCCATTACATGGAGCTCAACGATCTTTATTTGCGCGACGGACGCACCTACGCGCGGATGCGCCGCCTGAGCGTGGAGCGCAACCAGCAGTCCTGGTTCAGCTTCCTCGGCGAGACGGTCGCGCCGCTGGATTCCTTGGATGTCGTGTTGATGCGCAAGGACCCGCCTTTCGACCAGGAATACATCTACGCCACCTATCTCTTGGAATGCGCCGAAAACCAGGGGCTTTACGTGGTCAACAAACCCCGCTCGCTGCGCGATGCCAACGAAAAGCTCTTTACCGCCTGGTTTCCGCAGTGCTGCCCGCCGACCCTGGTGGCCAGGGAAGGGCACAAGATCCGCGAATTTCTGCACGAACAGGGCGAAATCATCCTGAAGCCCTTGGACGGCATGGGCGGCGCCTCGATTTTCCGCATCGCGGAAAAAGACCCCAATCTGAGCGTCATCCTGGAAACCATGACCCGGCACAACTCGCGCTTCGTCATGGCTCAACGCTATCTGCCGGAAATCGTCGACGGCGACAAACGCATCCTGGTAGTGAACGGCGAGCCGGTTCCTTATGCTCTTGCCCGTATCCCCGCGCTGGGCGAAAGCCGCGGGAACCTCGCCGCCGGAGGACGCGCGGAGGGACGCGAACTGACCCCGCGGGATCGCTGGATCGCCGAGCAGGTCGGTCCGACGCTTCGCGAAAGAGGACTCGTATTCGTGGGACTGGACGTGATCGGAAACTATCTGACCGAAGTGAACGTGACCAGTCCGACCTGCGTGCAGGAGCTGGATGCACTGTTCGGCTTGAATATCAGTGCCTTGCTGATGAATCATATCGAGTCCGTTGTGCGGGCTTAATAACGTCAACTCATGAATACCGAAAAGGTTTTTTCCGACCGCTTTCTTCTATCCCTGGTTTTTGCCGGCATCGCACACGCCGTTCTCATCCTGGGCGTCAGCTTCGAAATGCCCAAGCACCCGGAAATCAAGAAATCCTTGACCATCGCTCTGGTGCGAAATGCTTCGCAGAAGGCTCCGGAAAAGGCCGACTTTCTCGCTCCGGACAACCAGATAGGCAGCGGAACCCATACCGAAAAGGCGATTCCGAGGAACCAGCCCACACCGCAGGAAGGACAGGGCCAGCAAACCGAAAACGCGCCCAATCCCGCGCATGTTCAGGAAGCCAAACTCAAACGCGTGCTGAGACAGGAAAAATCCGAAAAGAAGATCGTCACGGATCAAGGCACGGAGATACTGCCGGAACCGCAGCCCGTAAAGCTCACCGCCGCGGCGCTCAGCCAGCAGATTGCCGAATTGAGCGCCGAACTGAACAAATCGCGGGAAGACTATGCCCGCCGTCCCAAGCTGGTTTACATCAACTCGGTGAACGCCCACAAATACAAGGCCGCTGCCTACGAGAAGGCCTGGCAGGACAAAATCGAGCGTATCGGCAATCTTAATTATCCCGACGAAGCCCGCCGCCGGAATCTTTCCGGAAGCCTGCTTCTGAGCGTCGGCATCAAGCCGGACGGAACCGTGTACAGCATACAGGTCCGGCATTCTTCCGGCCATCAAGTTCTGGACGACGCCGCAACGAATATCGTGCAGCTTGCCGCTCCCTTCGCACCTTTTCCCCAAGAGCTGAAACAGGAAGCGGATGTTTTGATCATCACCCGCACCTGGCGGTTCGAGAACGATCACCGTCTCCAAACCGGCCCCTGATTCACCCCAGCTTTCCCTGCAAGCTCGGACTCTCAGCCATAACGTCCGAGCGCCTGTCCAGGCAGCCTTCCACCGCCTAGCCTTCCCCCAAAAACCGACTATTCTTGATGTGTCCGGCCAGGACGCCTGGGTCCGCTGACTGAATCTTCCCTTTAGAACGATGTCCGCCGACCCTGTAGAGAGCCGTCCACCTTATCCCTGTTAATTGCCTAGCCGTTTCCTCATTAAGAACACCGATGGTCGATTATCTCTCCCAAGCTCAGCGACCGGCCTTGCCGCGATGCGGTGAGGCAGGGCCCGACGTTGGTCCAGGGAATTTTGCCGAACCGGCCTTTCTGATCGAGGACTCGCTCCAACCGAATCCGCTCTGCCTAGGCACAGAAAACGACGTCGCAGATTATCTGGCCCATTCCGTGTCTGCGGTTCCCGACAACTTGCTGCGACACACTCAGCGGGTGTTGCACCACTACCATCAAAACGACCGAGACGGCCTGTACGCCGCTTTGTTGGACCTTTTCATTGCCCTGGAACACAGGGGACCCTCTCTCCGCAAGCGATTGCTGACAGGGGCGCGGGATCGGTTGAGGAAGGATTGCTATGCGCGTCTCGATCGATGGCTTGAATGCGGAAACACGCCCGATTGGGCCGAGCTGCCGCCGGCCGGGCAATCGGTTCTTGCCCCCGGCGTCATCGGTTCGCTGAATTTGGTCCAGGTGTCGATCGATGCCTCGGACGAAGAACGCGACCCGCTGGTGGAAGCGCGGGAACACATCGAATACAGCCAGATCGACCAAGCGAGAGCGGTACTGGAAGGCGCATTGTTCCGACTGCCTGAGCGAACCGATTTACTTGAGGAACTACTGCTGCTGTATCGGGCGACCGGTGATCTCGACAATTTCTTGCACACGCGTGAAAAGCTTCGGGCGATCATGGACCCCTTGCCGGCGATTTGGGACGAGTGCGAACGATATCTGCGAAAGGAACATACCCCATGACCGATTTTGCCATCGCGCCATTAAGGTTGGCGGTTCTAGGGATGGACGAGCGGACTGCGAAACTGTTCAAGATGTTCCTGCACGGCCCTTGCCGAAACCAGGCCGAGATCGTCGGCGACGGAGAAGAAGCGGAAGCCTGTATGATCGACATGGACGCACAGAGGGCGGCCGAATTGCTGGATCGGGAACGGCAAACCCATCCCGACCGGGTCCTTATCCTGCTTTCCCTGAACGACCGTGCGTCTTCGCCCGAGACCGTTTTTTTGAAGAAACCGGTCCAAGCCGAGAGCATGCTGCAGGCGATCCGGCGCGTCCGGCAAATTCTCCAAGGCCGCCAACCGCGGCAAGCCGGAAAGCCGGAGCCGGAAACCCGCCCGACTCCGTTACGGGCGGTCGTTGCGCCGGAAAAATCGGATGGATCCGTATCCAAAGTGGCCGCCCTAATGGATGAGCAAAGCTTCATGAGCTTTCTGGGCGTCCGCGACGACATCGATCCGACCGTTCCCGAACAGGCTGCGGCGGTCCGCTACGATCCCAAGGATTTTCTGCAGGGGAGCTTCGAATCGGCCTGCGCGCTCGCCATTTCGCATCAACAGGCTTTGCGGGTGGAAACGCCATGGAAGCCGCTGGTCGTCTTTCCACAGATTCGACGGATATGGATCAACGCAGACGAAGCTCAATTGCGCGCCGCCTGCGCGATTCGCATTAACAATCTTGCGCATATGGATATCAGCGGACCCCGCGCGCAAACCGCCAAGGATCTGAAAGTTACGCCGATCGACGCCGGCCAGGCCGAGCTCGATCCGAGCCGGATGATTTCGCTGGATGCCTTCTTATGGAAGATGGCGATCTGGACGTCAAAAGGCAAGATCCCTGTGGACATCTCGTTCGAACACGAGGTAGCCCTCAAACACTGGCCCAATCTGACCCGCTTCCTGCTGATCCCTCATACCATGCGAATCGCAGCACTGTTGTATCACAGCCCCCATACCGTATGCGAGGCGGCGCAGATTTTAGGCATACGGCAGCAGTATGTGTTTGCCTTCATCAGCGCCGCTCATGCCTTGCGACTGATAGAGCAACGGCCGAAACAGCAGACGGCCCGCGCGGAAATTCAGGCGTCGACCGCCAGACCGGAGCCGGAGCGCACGTCCTTTCTCGGGAAGATTTTGAAACACTTGAAAATGTCTTGACGGGAGCGGAATCGAATCGTGATTCAGTACAACAAAATCATTTTCACCGGACCCGTGGGCGCTGGGAAAACGACCGCCATCACCTCGCTCAGTGATGTTCCGCCGGTCAAAACGGACCAAGTCGCCAGCGATATGACCAAAAGCCGGAAAGCTTCGACCACGGTCGCGCTCGACTACGGGATGATGACTTTGCCCGGCGGGGAAAAGATTCATCTGTACGGAACGCCGGGACAGGAGCGGTTCGACTTCATGTGGGACATTCTGACCACCGGAGGCATCGGCCTGGTGCTGCTGCTCGACAACACCCGCGCCGATCCCTTCCAGGATCTGCGCTTTTTCTTGAACAAATTCGGCAGCTTCATCGAGGCCACGAGCCTGGTCATAGGCGTCACCCAAATGGACGTCCGTGCAACGCCTCTGGTATCGGACTACCATCGCCAGTTGGAAGCGACCGGTCTGAATCCGCCGATTTTCGAGGTCGACGCCCGGCGCAAGAAAGACGTTTCTTTGCTGGTACAGGCGCTGCTCTACTCCATCGATCCGGGGCTGGAGGATCAATGAAGGACTACGCGCTGGCGGAGCACCTTTATCTTCATCCGACGCCAGGCGGCGCCTACCATGCGGTCACGACCAAGGCGCACACCCCAGCCAAACAGCTCATCAGAAACTTGCTGCAGATGGAGTCCAGCCCAGCGCTCACCCTGGCCGGCCTGAAAGACTGGTCGGCTATCGAGGACGCCGAAAGGGCCTATGCCATGCTGCACCATGCACAAGAAGCGAAATGGCTGCAAGGGTTGAAGGCGCCGCTGAAATGCCCGAATCAGCCTCTTTCCGAAATCCTGCCCGAACTGCTGAGCCAGCTCAGCAGCCAAGCCAAGGTTCTGTTGGCCGACAGCCAAGGGTTCTATCTTGCGACCCACGGTTTTCCCCACGAAGTCGCCGAGGAGCTGTCGGCGCTCAGCGCCGATTTGGCCAATCTGCATGAGCGTCGCTCGGGTCTCTTGCTCAACAACCTGGGGCTCAATTCGAGCGCCTGGTCCGTAGTGGACTCGGCGGGCAACAGCAAAGTGGGATTTTGGCCGCTATACCTGGGGAAAGAGCGATTCGTGCTGGTCGCCGCGGGAATGCCGAGGTTCAACCAGCCGGATTTCGTTACCCTGGTCTGGATATTGAGCCGCCGCTATGCCGGCGTCGGCAGCTGATGCAAATAAATCAAGAACGAATTTTCCCGAATCATCCGAGTGCGAGCGAGGTTCAGTTATGCGTGCAGAAATGTTGACTTCCATTTTGAGTGAGTTGAACGGCACATCGGCCGACATCGAAGCTTCCGGCGTCATTTCGACGGACGGCTTGATGATGGCGGCCGTATTGCCTCAAAACCTGGACGAGGATCGGGTGGGTGCCATGAGCGCCGCCATGCTGTCCCTGGGCGACAGGACCGCCCAGGAACTGTCGCGGGGTACGCTCGAGCAGGTGCTCATCAAAGGCGACAGGGGATACGTGCTGATGACTTATGCCGGCAAGGAAGCGGTGCTGACCGTGATGGCCAAGCCCAATGCCAAGTTGGGTCTGATCTTTCTAGACGTAAAACGGGCGGCCGAAAGCATAGCCGGCCTGATTTGACCGGCGCACAGCCCGACCACCGTAGTTCCAAGAGGCCGCCATGCAAGACATGAAGCCCGAAGACATCGTCGGGGCCTACCGAGAACATACGCTCGTCCATTTCGACGGGACTCGCCGGAACGTGCTGGTAACCGACATCGAGTCGCCTTATCCGGACGGACGCTTGATCGTTTCTCGCACCGATCCGGCCGGCATCATCACCCATGTCAACCAATCCTTCGTCGACATGTCGGGATATTCCAAGGAAGAACTGATCGGCGCGCCACACTACATTCTGCGGCATCCCGATATGCCGCCGGCAGCTTTCCGGGATCTTTGGGAAACCTTGCGGCGCGGCGAAAAATGGCAGGGCTATGTCAAGAATTTGCGCAAGGACGGCGGTTTCTACTGGGTCAAGGCCACGGTCATCCCGAACATTCGAAAC
This sequence comes from Methylocaldum sp. 14B, assembly GCF_002005105.1. Lineage (GTDB taxonomy): Bacteria > Pseudomonadota > Gammaproteobacteria > Methylococcales > Methylococcaceae > Methylocaldum. The sequence goes on from NZ_MSCV01000002.1 coordinate 157,705, forward strand.
GCCCAGGTCATCGGCTATACCTCGGTCCGGCGCAAGCCGTCCCGACAGAAAGTCGCCGAATGCATGAAACTCTATCCCACCTTGTTTTGAGCGTCTCGACTCCGCGAGGACTATGCCATGCCCCACGTTTTCACCGTAAGCCCGGATTTTACGCCCGAGCACCTGTCCGGCTGGTTCATTTTCAATACTTGGTTGCAAAAGGCCTTGGGCGAGGCATTTCATTTGCAATTGTATGACGACTTCCACAGTCAGCGGGACGCCATCAAGTCCGACCGAATCGATCTGATCTACGCCAACCCTTACGATGCCGCCATGCTGGTGCGGGAAAAAGGCTTCAAACCCTTGGTCAAGCCGGAAGGCAAGGCGGACGAGGCGGTTATCGCGGTGAGTACCGAACGCCCTTACCTTCAGGTCGAAGATTTGCCCTGCTCGATCAAGCTGGCGACCACCGAAGACCCCGATGTCCACATGATGGGCATGATCATGCTGGAGCCAGCCGACCTCGATGCCGCATCGGTCGAACTAAAAGTCTGCGACTCCTATGTGCTGGTCGCCAAGGAATTGCTCAAAGGCTACTGCGATGCCGGCGTTTTTCTCGCCGAGGCGTTCAACGATCTCTCTTCGGTCATACGCAAGCAACTGCGGGCATTGGTCAACAGCCAGATCCAGGTGGTCCATCACGCGCTGATGATAAGCCCTAGGCTCGCGGATCACCGAGACCGCCTGCTCGGCGCGCTGCTGGCCATGCCCGAAAACGACAAGGGCAAGAGTGCTCTCGCAGCGCTGAAGATCCCCCGCTGGGAACGGGTCGACGACGAAGAGATGGAATTCATGATCGATCTCATGGACACCTTTGTGACCTGAGCACGAGATCACCCGATCAAAATACCGGGAGCCTCTGCGCTCGACTGCGAAGCTTTTCGCACATCGCCGCTGTTCCCGTATCCACCAAGCTGACGATCCTCGCTTCACGCATAGGATTATGCTCCGCGCTTTGAGCGCGATTGGAGTACCACAAGAAATTTCAGCCTTTCCGTGAACTGACTTGCAGCCTCGTCGGTCTACCCCGATACTATGACCATGATTGAAGCGATCGCGAACCTCACCAACAACTTTCTGATCGCCATGCCCGGGATGACGGACCCCTTTTTCGCCCGCACCGTCACTTATCTGTGCCAACACAGTCCGGAAGGCGCATTGGGTATCATTATCAATCGCCCGTCCGAGCTGACCTTGGGCGATGTGATGCAGCAAATGGAGATCGATATCCAGGAATCCGCCATAGGCCAAATTCCCGTTTACTTCGGCGGGCCGGTGCAGGCCGAACGCGGCTTCGTCCTTCACGAGCCGGGCGGTAACTGGAATTCCACCCTGAAGGTATCGGACTCCATTTCCCTCACCACCTCCCGCGACATCTTGGAAGCCATGAGCATTGGCAAGGGACCCCAAAAGGTCCTGGTGGCGCTGGGATACGCCGGCTGGGGAAAGGGACAGCTGGAACGGGAAATCGTCGAGAATTCCTGGCTGAGTGCGCCCGCCGACGACGCCATTCTGTTCGATTATGCGCCGGCCCATCGCTGGAAGGCCGCCGCCGAACTGATGGGCGTGGATATTTCACTTCTGTCCTCTCAAGCGGGGCACGGCTAATTCATGGATTTCGTCGATCCAGTGCGGCACGAGACCAACGAGCCCACTTATCTCGGCTTTGATTTCGGAGAAAAAAACATCGGCGTGGCCGTCGGACAGCGGGTAACCGGTACCGCGACAGCTCTTGAAACGATACGCGTAACCAGCCGCAAGGCCCTGTGGGACGCCATATCCCGCCTGGTTCAGACATGGCGGCCGTCGGCGTTCGTGGTCGGCTTCCCTTATAACCCGGAAGGTGAAGAAAACCCTATCATCGAGCCCATTTTGCGCTTCTGCCGTCAATTGGAAAGCCGTTATCACCTGCCGGTCCACACGATGGACGAAACCTTGTCGACCAGCGAATCCCGCGAGATTTTTTATCGCAGGCGCTCCAAACGGTCGACGCATTTCGCCGATGTCAAAGACGAACTCGCCGCCCAATTGATTCTGCAAACCTGGTTGGCCCATACGAAGGAAAAGGATGTCGGGAATGTTTGATACGGCATTGCGGGTGGACCTGTTGCTCGACCGGCTGGAAGCTTCTTTGCGCGAAGAAATGGCGCGGCGCGAGTTTTCCGACCCGGCCATGATCGGCATTCACACCGGCGGAGCCTGGATCGCCGACCGCTTACATGCCCGACTCGGTCTGGCCGAGCCTTTGGGACTCTTGAACATCTCGTTTTACCGGGACGATTTTTCACAGACCGGTATTCACCCTCAAGTCAAACCAAGCGTGCTGCCGTTTCGCGTCGAAGGCCGGAACATATTGCTGATCGACGACGTGTTCTATACCGGACGGACTGTTCGTGCCGCGCTGAACGAGATCTTCGATTACGGACGCCCTGCCCAGGTTTTGCTGGGCGTGCTGATCGAGCGAAACGGGCGGCAGATTCCGATTCGCCCCGATTGCATAGGGCACAAAATTACGCTTGCCGCCGATCAGCGCATTACCCTCAGCGGGCCGAGCCCGCTCGAACTTCGCATCCATTCGGTTTCTCCGCAATCATGAATCCGATTCAGGCCGACAATCTTCAATTAGATTCCAGCGGACGATTGAAACACTTTCTGACCGTCGAGGGCTTGAGCCGAGACTTGCTGGTCAAGATCATGGACACGGCGGAATCGTTCGCCAGCGTCACCGAGCAGACCGTCAAGAAAGTGCCGCTGCTGCGCGGCAAGACCGTGGTCAACCTGTTTTTCGAGAACAGCACGCGCACGCGCACCACCTTCGAATTGGCCGCGAAGCGGCTGTCCGCCGACGTAATCAATCTGAACATCGCCACTTCCGCCACATCCAAGGGGGAAAGCCTGCTGGATACCATCCGCAATCTGGAAGCGATGCACGTCGACATGTTCGTCGTCCGGCACGCGGAAAGCGGCGCGGCCCACTTCATCGCCCGCCACGTGGCACCCCATATCAGCGTCATCAACGGCGGAGACGGACGGCATGCCCACCCGACCCAAGCCATGCTGGACGTGTTCACTATCCGCAAATACAAGGGCGATTTCTCGAATCTGAAAGTAGCGATCGTCGGCGATATCCTTCATTCCCGCGTAGCCCGGTCCGAGATTCATGCCCTGAACACCCTGGGTGCCGCCGAAGTGCGCGTGATTGGTCCCAAAACGCTGCTGCCGGCTGCGGTCGAGACCTTGGGCGTCACCACATTCCATGATCTGGAGGAAGGCCTGGAAAACGTTGATGTCGTGATCATGCTGCGCCTGCAAAAGGAGCGCATGAGCGGGGCCTTCATTCCGACCGAGCACGAATACTTCGCCTGCTTCGGGCTGACCGAAAAACGCCTGGCGCGCGCCAAACCGGATGTCATCGTGATGCATCCGGGGCCCATCAATCGAGGCGTTGAAATCGATTCCCAAGTCGCCGATGGTCCCCACTCCGTCATACTTCAGCAGGTCGACCACGGGATCGCCGTTCGCATGGCGATTCTGTCCATGGCGATGCGCCCCGATCTCGAAAGTTCGCCTGGAGACCGAATAGCATGACCGAACGCATCGCCATCCGCGGTGGCCATGTCGTCGATCCGTCGAACGGCATCGAAGAAACGCTCGATCTCTACTTGGCCGAGGGACGTGTGGTGTCGCTCGGGACCGCGCCGGACGGTTACATGGCGGATCGAACGATTTCAGCGGAAGGGCAGATCGTATGTCCCGGTTTTATAGATCTTTGCGCGCGTTTGCGCGAGCCTGGTTACGAGCACAAGGCGGCGATCGCCAGCGAAAGCGAGGCCGCTAGCGCGAGCGGGATTACCACGCTCTGCTGTCCGCCCGATACCGATCCGGTCATCGATACACCCGCCGTGGTCAACCTGATCCGGGAAAGGGCGCAACAGATCGGTAAGATAAGGGTACTACCCATAGGCGCTTTGACGCGCGGCCTTAAAGGTAGGGATTTGAGCGAAATGAGTGCGTTGAAGCGCGCCGGCTGTGTTGCGCTCAGCAATGCCCACGCGCCGATGGCGAATACGCTGGTGCTGCGCCGGGCGCTCGAATATGCCGCGAGTCACGACCTTCTGGTCGTCATCCGTCCGGAAGACCCATGGCTTGCCGACCAAGGCTGTGTCCACGAAGGGCCGACCGCGACTCGATTGGGTTTGCCAGGGATTCCGGACGCGGCTGAGACCGTAGCCATTGCCCAAGTCCTGGCGCTGGTCGAGCACACCGAGGCACGGGTTCATTTCGCGCAGTTGAGCTGCGCGCGGGCCGCCCGGATGATTGCCAGAGCACGGGAAAAAGGCGCGCCGGTCAGCGCCGACGTAGCGGCTCATCAGTTGCATATGACCGAAACGGACATCGACGGATTCAACGCCATGTGCCACGTTAGACCCCCGCTACGAAGCGTGCCCGATAGGGATGCTCTGCGCGAGGCGCTCAGGAACGGCGTGATAACGGCGATTTGTTCGGACCACCAACCCCACGAGCCGGACGCCAAGCTGGACGTCTTTCCGTCCACCGAGCCCGGCATGGCTTCGCTGGAAATGCTGCTTCCTCTGACGCTGAAGCTGGTCGACGAGGACGTCCTTTCCCTAAGTCAGGCGATCGCCCTCCTCACACAAGGCCCGGCCGCCGTCATGGGCACGGAGACGGGCACCCTCAGCGTCGGCTCGCCGGCTGATATCTGCATCTTCGACCCCGAGTGCACCTGGACGGTTGATAGCTCGACTTGGCGAAGCACCGGCCGGAACACTCCCTACTGGGGACAAACCGTCAAGGGCCGGGTGACTCGTACGTTTGTGGATGGCCGGGCGGTTTTCGAGCTCTAGCCAAACCGCCGATAAGGCAGCGACCGAAACCCTATTTCACCACACCGCATGCAATACGGGCTCCGCCCGGCTTATCGGCATAGTTGTCGTCTTCCGCATGAATCATCAATGAACGTCCCTTGAGATCGGCTACGTGCAAACGCTTGGCGGTGACCGCTTCCTGAGCCGTACCGTCGGAGGCCACATTCAAAACCGGCAGATCTCCGGCGTGACCGTCGCCGACGGGGCCCGCATGCTTTCCGGTTTTCTTCGGATCGAAGTGATTGCCTGCCGCCAATCCCGCCACGGGTTTTCCGTCTTTTTCTTTGGCGCCGCAGTCGGGGAACTCATGAACATGAAAGCCGTGCGGCCCGGGCGGCAGACCTCTGAGATCCGGGGTCAGCTTCAATCCAGCGGCCGTATCCGCGGCGACGACGGAACCGATGGACTCCGCAATTCCCGTTTCGTCGATCTTGTTCATCTCCACTCTGATCTCTTCGGCATAAACCGCGAATCCGAAGATGATCGCCGCGCCTGCGGCCATCAATCCAAATTTGTTCATCATAACCTCCCGTATCGTTGTTAAATTTTGCTGTCCAACCGATTTTAAGCCTAAGACAATCCCTGTCGTAAGTCCGTTAAACGAATTTGACATAATCCGAAGCGATGCTTATCGGCCTTTGCAAAACCTGGATAGGAAGCGTTACTCTCCATAAGGGTCGATGGGTATAAGCTGATGGCAGAACGTACTTCGAACCATGCGTGATCCTTTAGCTTTGCTGCCCGGCACCGATTTCCCCCGTATCACGCGGAAACGGCTGGAGACTCTTCAGGTCAATCTGGGCTATCGCTGCAATCTGAGGATTTTGGAGGAACCGGGGTATGAAGATCTGGCTAGGTTCCTTGCGGAACATCGCGTCGAGATCGTTGCCTCTCTGCCGTGTTATCTTGAGCAGGACGTGGACGCTCAGCGCGGCAAGGGGGTATTCGATAGGAGTCTTAGGGCTTTACACCAGCTGAATCGCTTCGGCTACGGCGGCTTCGATTCGGGCCTGATTCTAAATCTGGTCTACAATCCACAGGGGGCGGCGCTGCTGCCGCCGCAAATTGAATTGGAAAACGCCTATGAGCGCGAGCTGGAAAGCCGCTACGGGATCGTTTTCAACCGATTGTACACCCTTGCCAATATGCCGATCCGGCGTTTCGGCAGCACCCCCATCAGTCAGGGGAGGTTCGACGAATACATGACTTTGTTGAGGAACAGCCACAATTCGAAAAATCCGGAAGACGTAATGTGCCGCAGCTTGATCAGCGTAGACTGGCAAGGTCATGTATACGACCGCGATTTCAACCAGATGCTCGATTTGCCACTGGGCGCCGGCAGCAGTTGCGGCGGGGCGCTGCGATCTTGAGCGCACGCCTTCGTCTTTCTTTTCGTAAGAGCTCCTTTTCTTAATCTGTCCGCTTCCCATGCTGCAATTTATCAACGTCAGCAAACGCTATTCGGATAGCGGAGAAGTATTGTCCAACGTCTGTTTTCAGCTCGAAAAGGGCGAAATGGCTTTCCTGACCGGCCACTCGGGGGCCGGGAAAAGCACCTTGCTAAAGCTGATTCCGGTCATCGAACGGCCCAATCGGGGGCAGATCCTCTTCGAAGGAAAGCCCATCAACCGTATATCCAAACGGCAAGTGCCTTATCTTCGCCGCCAATTGGGATTGATCTTCCAGGATTACCGCTTACTGCACGATAGAACCGTATTCGACAACGTAGCCCTGCCCCTGCTCATCGCCGGCTTCAGCCAGCAAGAAACCGCCCGACGGGTTCGGGCCGCCCTCGATAAGGTCGGTTTACTCCGCAAGGAAAAGCGGTTTCCTCTTGCGCTGTCCGGAGGCGAGCAGCAGCGGGTCGGCATCGCTCGAGCGATCGTACACAAACCCTCCCTGATTCTGGCCGACGAGCCGACCGGCAATTTGGATCCGGGCCTCTCGGCAGAGATCATGGATTTATTTAAGGAATTCAACCAGGTCGGCGTAACGCTCTTGATCGCGAGTCACAACCTCGACCTGATTTCGCGGTTCGCCTGCCGAACCCTCAAGTTACAGCAAGGCCAATTGGTCGAAGGCGGCTGAGACGTGCCGATTGCAAGAATGCAGAAACCTCGAAGGAGGCGCGATACTAATGCGGCGCATACCCGGCGAACCGGCAATGGGCCGGCGAACTGGCTGCGAGCCTACGTCGACTTGCACGTCGAAACGCTTAAATCCAGTTTTGTACGTCTTCGGCGAACTCCTGTCGCCAGCATCATGACGGTGCTGGTGATCGCCATCGCATTGACCATACCGGCTAGTTTCCATGTTTTCATCAAGAACGCTCAGCAGGCCAGTTCGACCCTCGAAGCGACGAACCAAATATCGCTGTTCCTGAAACCCGAACTGACCAACGAAGCCGGCGGCAAGGTCGCGGAAACACTCAATAAGCACCCGCAAATCGCGGTGGCCGAGCTGGTTACGAAAGAAGCGGGGTTACAGCAACTCAAGAGCTACAGCGGTTTTGGCGATGCCTTACAGGCTTTGGATTTCAATCCCTTGCCGGCGGTCGTCGGCATCAAACCGAAGGACTCCCTCACTCGTCCCGATGAAGTGGAAAAACTGCTCGGCGAGCTCCGAGCGCTGCCGGAAACCGATTTCGTCCAGCTCGATACCGAGTGGATGCACAAGCTGCACGCCATATTAACGATCGCCCAACGCAGCGTAGTCGTGTTCAGCGTGCTACTTAGTCTTGGCGTATTGTTCATCGTAGGCAACACCATCCGTCTCGAACTGCAAAACCGCCGCGAGGAAATCGTCGTCGCGAAACTGATCGGGGCCACCGACCGTTTTATCCGCCGCCCTTTCTTGTATGCCGGCTTTTGGTACGGCTTCCTCGGCGGAACTCTTGCCTGGTTGTTGGTCAGCTTCTTCCTGTTGTTCCTGCGTGGCCCCTCCCGACACTTGGCGGAACTCTACGGCAGCCCTTACGCGCTTTCCTTTCTGAGCCTATCGGAAACAGAACTCCTGATTGGAGCATCGGTCTTATTGGGAATAATCGGGGCATGGATAGTCGTCTCTTATCATTTACGGGAACTTGATCCTACTTGATTGACGAGGTTTTATAGACATACTATTAGCACTCGTCATTGTTGAGTGCTAAGCTAAAACAGGAATTAAGACTGAGGACACTTATGAGCAACGCATTAACTCTTCCGGTTAATCTCTCGCTCGGCTCCATCGAAGAATATGTCTCTGCCGTAAACTCGATGCCGCGTTATAGCGCCGATGAAGAGCGCGCACTGGCTGTACGCTTTCGCGAGCATAACGATTTGGAGGCTGCACGGCAGTTAGTGCTCGGCAATTTGCGCTTCGTCGTCCATATTGCCAGGGGATACCTGGGCTACGGTTTGCCGCTGCCCGATTTGATCCAGGAAGGAAACATCGGCCTCATGAAAGCCGTGAAGCGTTACGACCCTGCCGTCGGCGTCCGGCTGGTTTCGTTTGCCGTTCATTGGATCAGGGCGGAAATCCACGAATTCATCATTCAGAATTGGCGCATAGTTAAAGTCGCCACCACCAAAGCTCAGCGGAAATTGTTCTTCAATTTGCGCAAGTTCAAGAACCGCTTGGGATGGCTGAGCCACGACGAGGCTCACGTTCTAGCCAACGAATTAGGTGTGGATGTCGCGACTGTCTATGAAATGGAAAATCGCCTGAACAATCAGGATGTCGCCTTCGAACCCAGCGATAACGACGGCGACGATAGAGAAGCACCGGCTCCGGTGCATTACCTTCAGCAAGAAAATGCCGATCCCGCGGATTTGCTCGAAGATAACGACTGGGGACAGCATAAGCAGCAACGGCTGGTTGCCGCCATCGAGCAACTGGACGAGCGCAGCCGGGACATCGTTACGAGCCGGTGGCTGAGCGAAGAAAAACTGACCTTGCACGATCTGGCCACACGCTATCAGGTTTCTGCCGAGCGTATTCGCCAATTGGAGAATACCGCTATGAAAAAGCTGCGAAACTCCCTGGTCGACACCTGAGCTTCGAGCAGACTCGACCCCACGCACTAAAAAAGGTGACGCAAAGTCACCTTTTTTGTATCCGACTTCCGCTCACCGAGGCCGATGGCTTCTAGATCCTATTGCAGGGCGGTCTCGTGGTCCTTCCGAAGATGCAACATCGTAAACATGCCGAGCGGCGGCAAGGTATGCCGTTTAACTTCGCGCAGGGACGTATTTCCCAGAATCTCCTGAACAGGCATGTCCGGACGCCAACCCAGCTTGTTCGAAAGCGGAGCCAAGAATTTTTCGATATCCCGCCTAAAACCCTTTTCTGCGGCAAAGTGATTCACGATGATCACATCGCCTCCGGGCTTGCACACCCGCTCGATTTCCCGGATCACTTTCTCCGGGTCCGGAACCACCGACATCACGTATGCTGCGACCACGGCATCGAAAGAATCGTCGGAAAATTCCAGTTCACGGGCATCCATGATGCGAAGGCTGGAAACATGGCTCAACTTTCCTCTCGCTACCCGTTGCTGGGCTCTTTCCAGCATGTCGGGAGAAATATCGATGCCGTGCACTTCGTGCTCCTTACGATAGTAAGAAAGGCTAATACCCGTGCCCACCCCAACTTCGAGTACCTTGCCAGGCCGCTTGTTGGTAACGCCCGCCGCCATCGAACGGCCGCGAAAACTCAGCATCCAGCCAAAAGTCTGATCATATACTGGCGCATAGCGTGCGTATGATTTTAGGATGTATTCCAATTGCATTGTGTTGTCCTCTCCTCCCGTCCGGTAGCGTTATTGACGAGACTTCTTGTTGTTTTTCGAGAAAATTTTTGCTTGGCATCCCACCCAATAAACACACGGCTGAAACTTCAGCATCATCTTCCACATCAGTATTGATAATAAAGGTTAACTAAGGACATGGGAATCCGATTGAGTTCTGGTGCGGGCAGTAATTGGACGTTTATTGCATGAACCGCCACCCCGGAGCTATTGAGTTCATTTAATATAGCCGTTTAAGAACGCAGCGTTGGGCAATTCGATCATGAGCAAAGTGGTACAAGTCAAGCTTAACCAATCAGCGGAGGAAATCGTCGCCAAAGCGAGGGAAGCGGCGCGCGACAAGGGCATTCATTTGATCGGCGACGAAGAAAGAGGACAGTTTGCCGGTAATGGAATCGAGGGCCATTACCATATCAGCGGCGACACGCTTTCTATTCGGATTTCTAAGAAGCCGTTTATCGTTCCGTGGAATCTGATCGAAGCTGCCGTGCGGAATTATTTCGCTTAACGGCGGTGCGTCGTTAAAGCCGCAGCCAAAGCTCATAGCAAGAGCCGAAACGCCGGATCTCATCATGGGACCCGGTCCCGCACGTGATGGCCGACGGTCATTATCCGCCCGAACTGTGGCTGAAGTGGACATCAAGGCTTCGTTTGAGTTTTTGCGGCAACTCCGGCAGAGACGAACGCGGTACCAGAAAAGTCGTGAGAACAAACAAATCTCTAAAAATTCTTTTCTCTTCCATCATTTCGCGAACATAATCGTGGCGAACGCTACCTCCCGGTCCGACTTTATTTCCCAACATGTGTTGCTCGAATAATGAACGATTGATGCGCCAACCGATCAATTGGTCATCAATATCCATCAACCGTTTAAGCACTCGAAAAGGGACCTGCAAAAGCGGTTCATCCCGGTAAAGAAGGAGAAACAAGGCGGATAGGACGGCTGCTTGGCGGAATTGGAATACCCCCTCATCCCGCAGCAATTCGTATTCCTCCGGCTTAAACAATGCGTCGAACCGGTAACGGCCGTTTTCCAGCTTGCTGAGCTGCCCCCGACGATCCCAACCGGACAGTGAGCGGTTGTTCTGTACCCATTGATAATCCTGTTGCAGCATGTCATGCACCAGGCGGCGGTAATGCGGCCAAAACTCGCCCCCTTCCGGATTCCGAAAAGGCATATTGGCAAGCCAATTATCGACTGCCTCGAACAAGGTCTTTTCTTCACGCGCTTTCAGGAGAGCCTCGCGCTCTTCAGACCGAAATCGATCGAACGAGTCCGGAGTAAGCTCCGTGGCCAAACCAAGACGAAGCTCGATTTCTCGGAGCTGGCCGCTCTCGAATACCGAGCCCGAAAACAGATGATCGCGGAAATCGAGAAAATCGAGCGGAGAAATCGTTTCGAGCACCTCGATCTGACGATTGATAATCTTCTGGATCGCCACTAGGCGACCGAGGCGGGCAGCGATCAAGCCGACTTTCTGTCCGTCCAAGGGAATCGCCGAGAACAATTCAAGCACTGATTTCAGCTCGTAGAGGACTTCCTTGAGCCAAAGTTCGTGAACCTGATGAGCGATAATGAATAAGGTCTCGTCATGGACCTCTCGATCATCCCGCCCGCTTTCAGGACACTGGGCGTTTAGAAGGATATCGAGCCGTAAATAGTCCGAATAGTTGAACTCTTCCGTAGATCTTCTCATCGTGAACCCTTTTCCCTAGAGTCGTGATTCGAAGCAACTCCTTGATCGGGGGCTGCATGTCCGTGTATACCGATCGACGACGCCGTCAATCCAGCTGTCGGCGGTTCCCCTGATATCGACTTTCGGACCGGCCGACATGAGCCTTAAATTTACACGCAAAGCAGCGCCAGTATTGACCTTCGAAAAATCTTCAGTCTATGCGTGAAAATACGAGCATGGATCGCCCTAAGCGCCATAAAAGAGACCGGGCAAGCGAACGAGAGGCGGTTTCTTTATTCGAAAGATCGGGCTCAGTCGACCCATGAAGACAACGTCAATCGCCCCGGCAGATTATAGTTACCCGGATAGCTATAGATGGCCTGACCATAGGCCGGGCTCACGTATTGCACGTTGAAAGCCGTTACCGTATCCGGTCCGACTCTCGGATAGCTATATATCGATTGTCCATAAGCCTTATTCACGTAAACGATTTGCGGATTCTTCACTTCGAAGACTATGCTTTCGGGAACTAAATAGCTATAGATCGCATTATTGAACGCCTTATTGAGGTAGATGAGTCCGGGTCGAAACTTTTGATCCAGTTCCGTGTTAAGCCGGTCAAGCTCAGCCGCAACGAGACCGCCCGCGAACAGCGAAAATGCTACCGATATTACGGCAATCAGTCTTCTGGGGATCATGGCACACCTCATCGTTGTTATTGACCGCCATACCCTTCGACTGTCAAATTCACGAGAATGTTTCTGATCCGCCAGCGCGCATTAACGGGACATTTGCGATTGGAAGGGTCGCCCTGGCGCTCCCAGGCCGACCGTCTGCGATTGGATAGCGTCAGCAGCAGGGGGTTGTGCGAAATGCGGGCTCGAATCTGCTAATTAACTTAGTACACATCGATCGCGTCCGGTTTTCTTCGCTTCATAAAGCGCCTTGTCCGCCCGTTCGAAGAGAGATTCCGACGTGTCGCCGTTCCGTACCTGGCTCATTCCGCAAGACACGGTAACCTGAACCGGCCGTCCTTGCGAATTGAAACCGCAGTGGGCAATTTTTTGCCGAATCTGATCGGCAATCCGGAGTGCGGCGTCTCCATCGGCGCCGCATAAAATCATCGCGAACTCTTCACCGCCTAGGCGCGCTACGAAATCCGTCTGCCGGATGGATTTATCCAACTCTTGGGCGACCGTCACCAACACTTTGTCCCCGGCCGAATGTCCAAAACGATCATTGATACCCTTGAAATGATCGACATCCCACAGCAGTAGCGACAAAGGCTGTTGAAAACGCTGCGATCGGGCAATCTCTTGGGCAATACGATCCTGATAAGCCATACGATTAGGCAAGTTCGTCAAGGAATCCCTAAGTGCCATGTCATGCGCCAACCTCAACTTGGAACGCAATTCAGCCGCCTCGAGCTCCAATTCCTGAAGCCTGCGAGTCAACTCGCCGAGTCTTCCGGTGGAGTCCCGCAAAAGGCCCAATTCGCGATCACGATTGATATGCAATTGTTGCAGCAGCCCGCTCAATCCGTTGTTCACTAGCACCTTAAGCTGATCCACTTCGGTGATCACTTCCATCTTCGAGCGCAAGTTCTCAAACTGCAGCGAGAAAGAGGAGTGTTCTGCCTCACGATCGCGAACGAAGGCCTTAGTGCTGGCATCCACTCCGATCGCATCATGTCCCAATTCAGTCAAGCGGCCGGATAAGCCGGCCAGAAAATACTCGATTTCCAGTTGCTCTTTTTGAATGAACGTTTTTACGTCGCTTAAAAAACCGATAGCCTCGCCGAGCAGGCTTTCGAGTACTTCCGTATCCGATTCCGATTTCAAACGCGTTTTGATCTGTTCTGCCTGCTGCCTAAAGTTCAAAGGAAGATCTATGACATCCAGCAGCAGTAGCAAACGATCGCGGACCGGACCGATTTCGACCGTTTCTCCCTCCGACTTTTTGTTCGTTTGAAGCAATCTGCCAAAAAATCCCGGTTTTGCCGCTTTGTCAGAAACCGAAATCGGTGTGTCGTGACGCAAAATCTCCCGTAATTCGGAAAGCAACCATTTCCAGTCCGCTATTTCGCCCCGGCCGACTTTTTGTTCGAGCAATGTAATCGCTTTTGTTTCTTCGCCGCTTATTGCAAGTTGCTTTGCAAAGCGAAACAGAATTCCGCTCTCCTGCTTAACAGGCTTGTTGTTTCCGCCCCTATCCTTTACGTCCCGCAAGAGCGTTTCCGATATGTCGTTCAACTCGGCCAGGCGCTTTTCATTCGAAATACCTTTCCTCAACAGGTCGCGGATATAAAGGAGGTGAGGATCGATCGCGGGATCCAGCCCGCTGGTCGCCAGGGTCAGGCGAATAATGGTGCGGCACAGTAATTTCTCTCGCTCGTCCGTTTTCTGCCGGGATCCCGTCGATTCATCGACCAGCGTTGTGTGTCTCGCTTTCCAGTATTGCGGATCATCTGATTTGAGGTTGTTCATAGTCGTGTCTGTCGCGGCGTGAGGTGCTTGCCTTCCAAAGAAAGGAGGACTGAAACGGGTTCTTACAAAGTTTAATCGGGATCGAGAATGTCGCAGCGGTATTAACGACACTTATTGCAAATAAGTAGAAATTTCTTTCTGAATTAAATGTAAGCACGGTGCATTTGTTGAAATGATGTTATTTCTAATTAAAAAACAATAAGCTACGAAACCCCTTATTGTGGATAAAAATCATCGTACACACGGGTAAGAACTGTGGACAAATGTAGATGAACCGTTGCTCTCTCGGCTTGGAACAGCTTGCTAACAGGGTTTTGGATATATTCTGCACATGCCGGCTCGAGGTTCCGGAGGAGTCGGCAGAAGAATTTGCACAGAGCTGGAATCGACATCCTGGCAGGCACGAATGGCGTTTTTTCGGCTCGCGGGCGGACTGTCGAAGAGCGGTTTACATGAACTGTTTTTGGCAAATCCGGCCTAAAATGAATCTTCTGCGACCGGTACAATAGCCAGCCTTACTATTGTCCGAATCATCATTCCATGAAATATCGCGATCTTCGTGAATTTATTCTCCATTTGGAGTCGATCGACGAGCTTAAACGCATAACCGTGGAAATCGACCCGAACCTCGAGATGACCGAAATATGCGACCGGACTCTCAAGGCTGGCGGTCCGGCACTACTGTTCGAAAGGCCGACCGGATCGCATGTCAGGGTGCTGGCCAATCTGTTCGGGACGCCTCGCAGGGTTGCTTTGGGGATGGGGCAGGAATCGGTCGAAGCGCTTCGTGAAGTTGGAAAGCTTCTGGCTTTTCTCAAGGAACCGGAACCGCCGAAAGGCATGCGCGACATGTTCGATAAGCTGCCAATGTTCAGGCAGGTGCTGAACATGCCGGCCAAGGAAGTGAAGAACGCGCCATGCCAGGAGATCGTTTATGCCGGATCGGATGTCGACCTCGGCCGTTATCCCATTCAAACGTGCTGGCCGGGAGATGCGGGACCATTGATCACCTGGGCCTTGGTCATTACCCGAGGTCCGCATAAGGAAAGGCAGAATTTGGGAATTTACCGGCAACAGGTCATCGGCAAAAACAAGGTCATCATGCGCTGGCTCGCGCATCGGGGCGGCGCGCTGGATTTCAAGGACTGGCAGGAGGCCCGCCCCGGCCAGCCGTTTCCGGTTGCCGTCGCATTGGGCGCGGATCCCGCCACCATTCTTGGTGCCGTGACGCCGGTGCCGGATTCGCTTTCGGAATACGCCTTCGCGGGGCTCTTGCGTGGCGCCAAAACGGAAGTGGCCAATTGTCTTCTGAGCGATTTGCAAGTGCCCGCGACGGCCGAAATCGTCTTGGAAGGTTTCATCTATCCCGGCGAAACGGCGCCGGAGGGCCCGTTCGGAGATCACACCGGCTATTACAACGAGGTCGAGGAATTCCCCGTTTTCACCATCGAGCGCATCACGCAACGGGAAAGCCCGATCTACCACAGCACGTATACGGGACGTCCTCCGGATGAGCCGGCCATTCTGGGCGTTGCCCTGAACGAAGTCTTCGTGCCTATCCTGCAAAAGCAGTTTCCGGAAATCGTCGATTTCTATCTGCCGCCGGAAGGCTGTTCTTACCGGCTTGCCGTGGTCAGCATGAAGAAACAGTACCCTGGCCATGCAAAACGGGTGATGTTCGGCGTATGGTCGTTCCTGCGGCAGTTCATGTACACCAAGTTCGTGATCGTTGTGGATGAGGATATCGATGCGCGGAATTGGCAGGATGTGATCTGGGCGATGACGACTCGCATGGATCCTGCGCGCGATATCGCGTTGATCGAAAACACGCCGATCGACTATCTGGATTTTGCCTCGCCGGTTTCGGGTCTGGGTTCGAAAGTCGGGTTCGACGCGACCAATAAGCGGCCCGGCGAAACGGTTCGCGAATGGGGCCAACCCATCGCGATGACGGAGGCCGTTCGGTCAAAAATTGATCAGCTTTGGGATAGCCTGGGCATTTAAGCGAGGCCTCTAAGCGGAATGTAAACGGTCACGCAATCGGTGCCGCCGCTATCTCTCTATATTTCAAAATGACTAAGTATTTTTCGATGCCGCGTTTTCTTTGGCCGGTAATTCTTCTTTTAATGCTGGTATCCCACCTCGGGCTCAGCCAGTCGGCCGAGGTTGAACAGGCGCGCCCGTTGAACGAGTTGGTGAAGGATTGGCAGAAAGTCCTGGACCAGGCCGAAAAGGATTTGGCTAAACCCGATGTCCCAGACCGCCGGCTTGCGGCTCTGCGCGAAGAGCTGACGACCATGCAGCTCGATGCCCGCAGGGCATCGGACGAAGCCCTGCCGGAAGTACAAGTGATTCGGGACGAACTTGCTGCCTTGGGGCCGCCGCCGGCCGAGGGAGCGCCGCCCGAAGCGCCGACCGTGGCGGCCAAGCGCAAAGCCATGAACGAACGCCTCGCTGCGGCGGAAGGCGCAATCAAAGAGGCGGAGCTCATCATCGCTCGAGCCGGGCGACTCGCAGGCGAGGTCAAGACCTTGCGGCGCATCCGTTTTACCGAACACGTCTTGAAGCGGGGTATCTCGCCGCTGACGCCGGCAGTTTGGCGAAAAGCTTGGTCCGAGTTGAGTACCGGATTTAGCGTCATCGCGCAAAACCTTCAGCAGTGGCGGTCCAGCGATACCTTTGCGCGAGATGCCCGGGCCATCGGTTGGCGTCTGGCCTTAGGCGTAGGCGTCGCGATCCTGTTGGCGTTTCCCTTGCGCAGGGCTTTGATTCGAAGATTCGGCTATATCGAAGTCGAGGCCGAACCGACTTATGGCCAGCGTTTGAGAACGGCTTTGTTCACAGGCTTTATTCGGGCTCTGTTACCGTCCGCGGCCGTTTTGGCGCTTTTCCTGAGCCTGTCTTATACCGGATTGTTGACCGAGCCGCTGCTGGCCGTGGCTCGGACCGCTTTGCTCTCTCTGATTTCGCTGTTTTTCGTGGCAGGCTTTTCCCGTGCGGCGCTGGCCCCGTTCGAGCCGGAGTGGCGCTTGGTTCAAATCCATGACGAGGGAGCCCGGGCTATCAGCCGCACCGTGAACGGCTTGGCTTTCGTATTCGCTCTCGACCGGGTATTGAGCGAAATCGGGACCCAGTTCAATGCCTCGGTCGAATCGACGCTTTTGCAAAAATTCCTGTTCGGCTTGCTCATTGCAGCTTTGCTGCTGAGTCTGCTGCGTCGCAGTATATGGTTCTCGCCCGACAGACCCCCGCTCAGCCCGACCTGGCAGCGTCTTCGCTTCGTGTTGAAGGTCCTCGTTTATGCGATTCCGGTATCGGGCTTGCTCGGTTACGTGGCCTTGTCCCGTTTGCTGGCCACACAGCTGGTGTTGACTGCCGGGCTTTATTTGTCCGTGCTCCTGTTGCGCAAGATCAGCTACGAACTCATCGACGACGTCTTGAGCAAGACATCGCCCTTGGGGGCCAAGCTCCGCAGCAGCCTCGCCCTGAGCGACGACGGCGCCGAGATGCTCAAGTTCTGGCTGAGCGGAACCGTTGGCCTCTTAATCCTGGCCATGGGCGTGGTCCTGCTGTTGGTATTGTGGGGTGCCGCAGGCAAAGATCTCACCGCCTGGCTTCACAGCGTGTTTTTCGGCTTCAAGGTCGGCAACATCACGCTATCCCTTGCCGACATGCTGCTGGCCTTGGCGCTTTTTGCAGGGCTACTCGCAGCCACCCGGATGATTCAGAAAGCGCTGGACCAGCGTATCTTTCCGCGGACGCGACTGGATGTCGGCATCCGGCATTCGATCCGTTCCGGAACCGGCTACGTCGGATTTACTGTCGCGGCGATGCTGGCGATCTCGACCTTAGGTATTGACCTGTCCAATCTGGCCATCATCGCCGGCGCATTATCCGTAGGTATCGGTTTCGGCCTGCAGAATATCGTCAACAATTTCGTGTCCGGGCTGATTCTGCTCATCGAACGCCCGATCAAGGCCGGCGATTGGGTCGTGGTGGGCGATCACCAGGGTTATGTGAAGAAGATCAGCGTGCGCGCGACCGAAATCACGACCTTAGACCGCGCTTCGGTGTATATCCCGAACTCCACGCTGATTTCGGGCGCGCTAACGAACCGAACCTACGCCGACAAAGCGGTGGGGCGCGTCGTGCTGCCGCTCGGCCTGTCTCATGACACGGATGCCAAGCGAGTACGGGACCTTCTGCTGAAGATCGCGCTAGATCACCCGGAAATCCGCCGCATCCCGCCGCCGGTCGTTTTGTTCAAAGGGTTCGCGGAAAGTACCCGAAACTTCGAACTGATCGCGCTTCTCCACGATGCCGGAAAGGTCGATTCAGTGACCAGCGATCTTTGTTTCGAAATCGACGAAATATTCCGCAAGGAAGGAATCCCGATTCCGTTCCCGCCTCGGAATTTGAACCTGAATCTTAACGGCGAGCAGTTGCAGCAGATCCTGACGGTGCGCGAGGAAAAAACACCGCCAGGGAATTGAACCCGGATCACTCCGACTGATCGCCCGCCGGATTGTCCGAATAGCGGAGCGCTTCGGTCAAGTGAGGGTCGATGATGCTTGCCATGATTTGATGCAGCTTGGGATTTGCCGTCAGCACGTTACCGGATTCGAAGTATTTGTCTTTCCCTTCCAAATCGGTAACGATGCCGCCTGCTTCCTGAATCAGGAGAAGGCCGGCAGCCATGTCCCATTTTTTCAGGCCGATTTCCCAGAAACCGTCCAACCGCCCTGCTGCCACGTAAGCGAGATCCAGAGCCGCCGAGCCCGCGCGCCGGATTCCGGCCGTATCTTTCATGAGATCGCGCATCATGCCCAAATAGGCCTCGACGTGACGCTGATCCTTGAACGGGAAACCCGTACCCAGCAACGCCCCCTTCAGGCCGTTTTGCTTGCTTACCCGGATACGCCGATTGTTGAGCGACGCGCCGGCGCCTCGGGCCGCCGTAAACAGCTCCTGGCGCAATGGGTCGTAGATCACGCCCTTTTCGATGCGCCCGCGGTGGAGCAGAGCGATGGATACGCAGAATTGAGGAAACCCGTGCAGGAAATTGGTGGTTCCATCCAGGGGATCGATGACCCAGACGAAATCGGTCTTGGCCGGGCCTTGCCGACCACTTTCTTCCCCTAGAAAAGCGTGAGTGGGATAAGCTTTCTGCAAAGTGTGGATAATTTCACGTTCCGCCTGGCGGTCCACTTCGCTGACGAAGTCGTTGCGTCCCTTGGGCGTGATCGTAAGAAGGTTCACCCGGTCCATCGAGCGAACGATAATATCGCCCGCCGTCCGAGCCGCGCGAACCGCGATAGTGAGCATGGGATCCATATTGGAATCGGCGCTGGTTAAAAAGCGGTTTAGGGTATCAAATTTCTGATAGTATTTTACCTTTTTTGGTTATAGCTCTCGCTGAAGCATGAATCGCTTGTCCCATGTCAGGATCGTGCTGGTTGGAACCACGCATCCCGGCAACATCGGTGCGGCGGCGCGCGCCATGAAGAACATGGGGCTGCGCGATTTGGCTCTGGTCGCGCCCAAGGTCTTTCCCAGCGGAGAAGCGACGGCGCGAGCATCCGGTGCCGACGATATTCTGTCCGAGGCGCGGGTTTGCCGTGACTTGCAGGAAGCCATCGACGATTGTGCTTTGATTGTCGGGGCCAGCGCACGGCTCCGCACCATTTCCTGGCCGCAGCTCGATCCGCGGGAATGCGCGAAACAGGTCACTGCGGGTAATACGAAGACTGCGATTTTATTCGGGCGGGAACATTCGGGTCTGACCAATGAGGAATTGGAGCGATGTCACTACTTGCTGCATATTCCCTGCGATCCCGATTTCAGTTCACTGAATGTCGCCGCGGCGGTTCAGATCGTGGCTTACGAGCTTTTTCTCTCAACTCAGAAACACGCTCACACCGACAATAACGGTCCAGCCCTGGCTACGGCGGCTGAAATGGAATCCTTTTACGGACACTTGGAACGCACCTTGTACAATCTCCGATTTCTCCACGAAAGAAAGCCTGGACCTTCGGTGATGCGCAGGCTCAGGCGAATCTTTAACCGAGCCATGCTGGAGAAAAAGGAAATTCATCTTTTGCGCGGCATCTTGACGGCCGTTCAGCTTCGAATACGACCCCCGGCGTGAACCCTTATGTGGCAACGATTGAAAGAAGAATTCAGCTGTATTTTCGACCGTGACCCGGCGGCCCAATCCTATTTCGAAATTTTCACCACCTATCCGGGGGTGCACGCCATTTTGGCTCATCGATTCAGCCATCGATTGTGGAATTTCGGGCTCAAATGGCCGGCTCGATTCATCTCGACCTTGGCCCGCTGGTGGACGGGTATCGAAATCCACCCCGGAGCGCGGATCGGAAAGCGGTTCTTCATCGATCACGGCATGGGAGTGGTCATAGGTGAAACGGCGGTGATCGGCGACGACTGCACGCTATATCACGGCGTGACGTTGGGCGGCACGTCCTGGAAAAAGGGAAAGCGGCACCCGACCTTGGGCAATGGAGTGGTGGTCGGCGCCGGCGCCAAAATACTCGGTCCGATAACCATTGCCGACGGCGCCCGTATCGGCTCCAATTCGGTAGTACTGAAGAGTGTCCCTGCCGGCGCCACGGTGGTGGGCATCCCCGGTCATGTGGTGAGTACCGACCGCCAGGCCCAGGAAGCGCGCCGTCAGGCTATCGCCAGCAAACTGCGTTTCGACGCTTATGGTTTGACGCCCGACATGCCCGATCCGGTGGCTCACGCGATCAATCACATGCTCGATCACATACAAGCGCTGGACGAGCAGATCGAGGCGCTAAAGCGCGCCCTCAAACAGCAGGGTATCGGCGTTTCGGAAGCGCCATTGCCCGAACTGGAGCATTGCGAGCTGAAAACGGGCGAGGAAAAATAAAGAAATTCAGCCCCACGGCTATCGGGAGTGGCGATGCCGCTATTTTTCCAGTACTTGAAAAATCTTGTTCGCCCATCCGACACTTTCGAGATGAATCTTGCCTATTCGGGATAAGTCCAGGTTCTCGAAACGCACCTCGTCCAGCTTCCAACATTCGTAGTTGATGGCGCAACTCAGGGCCTCTCCAGCCAATCCCGCGCGATGCACTAAGGCATCTTTCACCTCGCTCGATAGCGGCAGGCCGCCAACCGCGTCATCCAAGGAAGTCTCCAGCAGCTGGTCGATGGTGGACATCAGGCCTACCAGGAAGAATTGCTCGCTGTTCGGCAACTTGAGGAACGCGGCGAGAGATTCGCACATTTTTGCTCGAATCAAAGCGATTTTGACAATCTCTCTCGGCCGGTCGGGAAAATTCGCCAGGCTGATCAACGATGCCCAGCGCTGGACTTCGCGGATACCCAAATAGGTAATCGCGAATTTCAGCGAATCGATCTGTTTCGGCAGCGCGTAAAATGCGGAGTTGATGTAGCGGAGCAGTTTGTAGCTGAGTCCCACGTCCATCGAAATCGTGCGCGCGAGTTCGGGTATCGAGATGTTCGGCCGATTGATTTTTGCCAACAGCTGTAAAACGGCGTGTTGACTGGTTTCCAACCGTTTTCCCCGCACCATGTTCGGCCGGCTGAAAAAGAATCCCTGAAAATACTGGCAGCCCAGCTCCCGATACTCCAGATATTGCTCCTGCGTTTCCACCTTTTCGGCCAGGAAGCGGACCGGCAGCTTCTTCAGTCGTTCCATCACACGTCCGCTCGCAGACGGAGTGACCATTTGGATGTCGAACTTGATGAAATGGGCCATTTCGATCAAAGGCTGCCAACGCTCTTCAAATACAAAGTCGTCAAGCGCGATCTTATAACCCTGTTGAACCAGGCCTCGCACGGCTTGAATCAAAGCCTCGTCGATGTGGACGTCTTCCAGTACCTCGATAACCACCTTATCTTTGGGGAGCAGCAAAGGGGTTTCGGAAAGCAAGTTCTCCCGAGTGAAATTAATGAAAGCCAGTTGTGCTCCGACGATTTGATCCAACCCGTATTCAAGCAAGCTGTCCACGACGATTTGATTGCTGGCGGCGGTTGGTCCGAACGTCTCAACGGTATCTCCGTTTATGTCGCGGAATAACAATTCATAGGCAAAAATGCGCAAGTCGCGGTCAAAGATTTGTTGCCGTCCGATGAGAAAATCGTTCCTCACGATGATCGAGCCCTGTGTCTGAGGTTTGAATCGGTTTGGCATGTTGCAGACTGGTTACTGCGCTACGATTTATGCCCGATTCACCGACGATAGCGTCGGATAGGTAATGAGTCATGAAAAGTTTAGCGAAGACTGAGACACACACTCGACAAGTCGGGTGGCTCACCCGGCAGGAACGAAGATTTGAACTCTCCGCTCGCTTGGCCCGATTGGCCGTGATTCAGTGAAAGAATAGTTCAGCTTTACGAAAATAGATTCGAGACAAACAAAACCTCATTCAGATGGAAACGATCATGTCCGACGCTATCCCAGACTTTGATGCCGATGTGCTTCAACGCAGCCACACCATACCGGTTCTAGTCGATTTCTGGGCGCCTTGGTGCGCGCCCTGCCGCGCTTTGGGCCCGCTCTTGGAGCGGCTCGCACAAAGAAATTCGGACCGCTTCGTGCTCGTGAAGATCAACACCGAGGAATTGCCGGACGTCAGCGCCCGTTATCAGGTGCGCAGCATTCCCAACGTCAAGCTTTTCGTTGACGGACAGGTCGTCGATGAGTTCAGCGGCGCGTTGCCGGAGACCATGATCGAGCAGTGGCTGAACCGTGTTCTGCCCAGCCCACTGAGGAATAGGATCAAACAAGCGGAAACCGAGGTCTTCGCCGGTCGTCCCGACAAGGCCGCGGCAATCCTGGAAGAAGTGCTTGCCGCAGAACCGGATAACGATGTCGCCGCCATCATGTTGGCTCGCTTGCTCCTTCCGTCGGATCACAGGCGAGCCATGGCAGTCGTGGAACGAATCGGCCCCGATTCGGATTCTCATCCGATGGCGGAAAGTATTCGCACTTTTTCCCGGTTGTTCGGTTACGCCGAAAACCCGGAAATGCTGCCGGAAGCTCCCCTGAAGCCTGCCTATTTATCAGCGATCGAGTATTTGAAGAATGCCGACTTCGAGCAGGCCTTATCGACCTTTATCGAGGTGGTCAAAGCCGCGCGTCATTATGACGGCGATGGCGCCAGAAAAGCCTGCCTGGCCATTTTCAAGTTTCTCGGCGATGACCATGAACTGACCCGGGAGTATCGCGGCCGTCTCTCCAGTGCCCTGTATGTTTGATCCGGCGGTTCGCTCTTATTTGTGAATTTTGACCCGGAAATATTCGGGATCGGCATCACCGGTCAAATCGACCATTGACGAGAAAGAACGAACCTCGCCCCGCTCCAGCATATCCAAATTCGGCGTGCCGTCTTGGTGAAAACCGATTTTGGACACGCCGACTTGAACGCCGACCCGGTCGAAAAAAAGGACATCCACCTCGGGATGGATGAGCGTCAAGTCGGTATTGTGCATAACGATCTTATACTCGTAATGTTTATCCGAGTTCTTGCCGGCGACGGTGAAAACGATGTTTTTCACATAGCCTAGATCGAGCGGAATCACTTTATCGAACTCGAGCTTGGTCAAGTTCGGCAAGCGAGACGTCGTTAGTGCAGCGATGTCGGCCCGCAGTTTTTCGACTTCCGGTTTCAGGGCTTGAAGCTCCAGCGCCTGTTTCTTCTCCAATACGGTCAAATCCAGATTTTCCTGTTCACTTAGAGTCAACTGGATAAACAAGACCAAAAGCGCCGTGGTTTCTACGACCAACACAATGGATAAAAGAAAAATCAACCTCGTCTTGGACGACGAGCGGCGATGTTTGCCTCGAGACGAATACGCTTGCACGTTATCCGTCGCATTTGCGGAGTCATTGTTCGATAGCCTGTACATTTTTTCTCCTTAGGCAACACCTTACCATCTCTATGAGTACGCTCGACGAGGTTTCGCATATCTGCCATACATTCCGGTACGGCCGTAAAGCGATCTCCCCCTTTCCGAAGACGCCAAGCACATACTTTCCATCCCCCGCTGGAAAACCCTTGCTAAAGTTTGTGGACAGCGTGTGCTGAACGAGCACGAAAGAGCTCGGCAAAAAATTATCCACAACTCAGCCACAGGCGTACACTGTTTTTAACACACCTTTATATATTTCTTAATGCATTGTTTAAAAAAGAAAAATAGTGAGCGTCAACAGACTTCTTCCGGCTTTGTAATTAAAGGAAAGATTTTTTGACTTGTTTACATTTGGTAATGTGGCCAATCGGGTCCGAGTCTAGATAAGCGGCTAAGCTTTAACAGGTCGCGAAAAACGAGAATATCGATTCCTGTTTGCGAAAAAGCGGCTGAGTTGCAAAAGAAAAAAGTTTCTAGAACGTTACATATTCAAAAAATCGATAAGGGGGGAGAGATGACCGCGTTTGGCGTTTTCGTATTATTTCTCTTGGTACTGTCCGTTATCTTGGTCGTACTGAGTGTCAAGTTCGTGCCTCAAGGTTCCGAATTCACGGTACAGCGGTTCGGAAAATACACCGCGACACTCAAGCCCGGCCTCAATGTGATCATGCCGGTGATCGATCAGATCGGCGCACGGATCAACATGATGGAACAGGTCTTGGACGTTCCTTCGCAGGAGGTCATCACGAAAGACAATGCCATGGTCAAAGTGGATGGCGTCGTGTTTTTTCAAGTGGTGGATGCCGCCAAAGCGGCCTACGAGGTCAGCAACCTGCAGCTTGCCATCATGCAGCTGACGATGACCAATATCCGTACCGTGATGGGTTCCATGGACTTGGACGAGCTGTTGTCGAAGCGAGACGAAATCAATGCCCGTCTGCTTTCAGTGGTGGACGATGCCACTACGCCCTGGGGTGTCAAGGTGACGCGGATCGAGATCAAGGACATTACGCCGCCGCAAGATCTGGTCGATTCCATGGCTCGCCAGATGAAGGCGGAACGGGACAAGCGCGCTGCCGTACTCGAGGCGGAAGGCTTGAAACAGGCAGCGATTCTCCGCGCCGATGGCGAAAAACAAGCGGCGATTCTCGAAG
The DNA here is from genome assembly GCF_002005105.1 of Methylocaldum sp. 14B. Lineage (GTDB taxonomy): Bacteria > Pseudomonadota > Gammaproteobacteria > Methylococcales > Methylococcaceae > Methylocaldum. The sequence continues at coordinate 182,656 of NZ_MSCV01000002.1, forward strand.
CCGAGGGCCGCAAGGAAGCCGCATTCCGCGAGGCCGAAGCCCGCGAGCGTCTGGCCCAGGCCGAGGCGCGGGCTACCCTGATGGTCTCCGAGGCCATCGGCAAAGGGGATGTTCAGGCGATCAACTACTTCGTTGCGCAAAAATACGTCGAAGCGTTGCAAACCCTCGCCGCGGCCGAAAACAGCAAGGTTATTCTCATGCCCTTGGAAGCCTCCAGCGTTATCGGCGCTCTAAGCGGCATCGGCGAAATCACCAAAGAAGCGTTTTCCAAGAAGGCAAGCTAAATGGCATTCGAGATCGTTTTTTGGCACTGGTGGGCGTTCGGCGTGTTTCTTCTTATCGTCGAACTCCTCGCGCCGGGAATGTACTTTCTATGGATGGCCGAATCGGCGTTCGTCGTCGGCGTGATCAAGCTGATCGTGCCGGCGCTGGACTGGGAGTATCAGCTGATATTGTTCTCGGTACTGTCGATCGTCAGCATCGCGGTGTTCCGGCTGTTCCTCAAAAGACATCCCATCGAGACCGATCAGCCTTTGCTGAACCAGCGAGCCGCGCAATATATAGGACGACTGTTCACGCTCGAATATCCGATCGTCAACGGTCAGGGGCGGATCCGCGTGGACGATTCCACATGGAAGGTGCAAGGGGAGGACTGCGAGCCGGGAAGCAAGGTTCGCGTCGTGGCCGCCGAAGGCGTTGTTCTGAAGGTCGAAAAGGCTGCGTGAATCGCGCGCGTTTAAACCCTCAACGCTCTCACGCGTCGCCTCAGCTGGTCGATATCGCGCGGATCTGCCTGTCGTCCGTATCGGATCCGCAGGAACAGCGTGGTGATGGCGCCGATGGCCTCTTTGGCCTCGGGCCGTTCGGAGGCGGCGCGTAAAGCGAAATCACGGGGTCCTTCGCCGGTCTGTTTGACCAGCCCGTTTTTTGCCATTTTTTTGAGGAATCGATTGTAAGCCGCCATGGCGGGATCGGCCGCCTTGGGCTTTCGGCGAGGGCGCAGCCAAAGTCCGACCAGCACGCCGCAGAGGATTAACAGCGCAGTCAGCCAGGTGATCAATCCCCGCCAGTCTACGATACCCAAAGCTTCCCAAAAACGCTTTTGGTTTTCCGGGTTATAGCTCAACACCCGCTGGTTCCAAGCGTGATCGACGCTGGCCCAGATGAGACGTGCCTGATCGTACCAGTCGTGGAGATCGAAAGCGGCATCGGCCAGTGCCCGTCCGACAGGACTGAAACTGACCTCGTGATCGGCCATTTGCCGATCCAGGTCTATCCCCTGCTCGATCCGGTGCGGCGCCACGGCGGCAGTGGGGTCGACGCGCGTCCAGCCTTGTTCGGATAACCACACCTCGGCCCAGGCGTGAGCATCGGCTTGGCGTACTTCCAGGAATTTTCCAACCGGGTTCCATTGCCCTCCCTGATAACCGGTTACCACCCTCGCCGGAATTCCCGCCACCCGCATCAGATAAACGAACGCCGTGGCGTAATGCTCGCAAAAGCCCTTGCGGGTCTCGAAAAGAAAGGTGTCCACCGGCTTGTCGCGTATGACCGGCGGGTTGAGCGTGTATACGAACGGCTCCTCGCGAAAATGGAGCAGCGCCTTGTTCACGATGTCTTTTGGGTCCGACGACGACTGGCGCCAGCGTTCGACCAGCCGGAGCATGCGTGCCGAAGGTCTATCCGGCAGCTGGAGACCCTGTTCCCGCTCGGCGGGGCTGAGTTCGCCGGTTCGGTAATTCGGATAGGAGCTGATCGTGTATTGCCGGCGTTCGCCGACGTTTTGCGGCGTCAGCAGCAAATATTCGGGCGTCTGAGCGAGGTTCTCGGGAAAAACTTTGGGTAGATCCAAAGCGAAAACCCAGCGTTTTTGATGCGGCTCAAGAGTGATCGTGTAACGGTAAGCCGGTCCGGAGAATGCCGGTGCCTGAACGGTGTTCCGGCCTTGTTCCGGCGGCAGGGTCCAGCGTCTTCCATCGGTATGCCAGAACACCGGGCCTCGCCAGTAGCGCTCGGCGGGCAGCGGCAAGGGACCTTCGAAATCGGCGCGAAAAGCCGGCTCCCGCGACAAGGCGAGGCGGCTGACGCTGCCGGGCTCTATGATATCGCTGAGCCCGGTCTTTGCGCTGCTCGGATCGTCCGGAAGCTTCCACAAAGGCCCCGCGATACGCGGGAAGAATATGAACAGGACTACCATGATCGGCATGGCTTGCGCCACCAATGACGCCGCCATTCTGAACTGGGTTTTGAGCGACAGGACAGGACCCGCGTTCAGGCCGATCAATACGGAAATCAGCAAGGCAACGGCAGCCAGCGTATAGACGGCCAGGGCGATGCTCTGGGAGAACAGGTACTGAGTCAGAGCCACGAAGAACGCGAGATAGACCACCAGGTATACGTCGCGCCGGTTCCGCATTTCCATCAGTTTCAGTCCCAGGCCGACGAGAAAGAGGCTGGATCCGGCTTCGCGTCCGTAAAAGCGATGGTAATCGACGTAAACCAAAGCTGCGCCGGACAAGGTCAGAAGAAACAACAGCAGACGGCCGGGCAGCAAGGCGGGCCGATACCCTGACGCGAATCGCCAGGCCGCCATCAAGGAAAAATAAAGAACGATTGCCCAGCCGAGATTGAGAAGATGCGGTGCGGCAACGAAGAAAACACTGAATAGAAGCAGGTTTTCCTGCGTCCGATCCGGCACGAACGACGTTGCTGCGGGCTTCTTCATAGATCGAACAGAGCCAGCGACTCGAGACACTTCCGGCAGTGCGATGCGCCGTGACCTTCGGCTATGGTCGTTCCTGGCAAGCTGAGGGCATATCGCATCCCAGCCTGCTCGGCATCCAACACCCAGCGGCAAAACCGGCTCAAGCGCGCCTCCGTATCCAATCCCTTGGTATCCGTCCAGTTCAAATGAAGGACTTCCGTTTCGTCCCCCGCGTATTGCTTGATTACCGGATCGCGTCCTTTGGCCAGACTTTTCCAATGAATGTGCTTGAACGGATCGCCCGGTTGATAAGCCCGAAACCCGTGGAAATCATCGGAAGCATTTCGTGGTCGGGCACCGACATGATCGTCCTCGGAACGTGGGAAAGGCAATCGTTCCTGGGTGGGTCTCGGGTAGACCAGAACCTTATATTTCAGATTGATCGGCGACCAGGCGTAGAAGATTCCCAAAGGAAACGCGGTGCTGATGGTTACGGTGTCGAGCTCGAGCCAGCCCCGCTTTTCCGCTGGGACCCGAAGGATTGCCGAAACAGTACCCTCGGGAGGTATGTCCATCCGTAACGCCTCGGCGTCTTTCAGCCTCAACTCGATGCCATAGCGCGGCAAAGCCGCGGAGTTGGTCAGCCGCAACTCGAAAGATGCCAGGTCGCCGGCGAAGACGGGGCTCATTTTTCCGGCGCCGACGCTCAGTCCGGAAAGGTTGCGGTAGCTGTAGAACAACGAGGACATGGCAGCCGCCGCCAATAGGAAAGTGAGGATGAACGCCAGATTGTTGCCATAGTTGATGGCGGTGAGCCACTGAATCAACAGGAGCAGCGCAAGGGCCAAGCCGGATCGGCTGGGCAGAATGAAGATTCGCCGGTGAGACAACATGACCGGCCCATCGATCGCTTTTTCGCCTCGGAGGAAGCGCCGAAGGTCCAGCCGTTCCCGAAGCGGGAGCGCAGTCATCTCAAACCGCCGCAACCTGTTCCAGCATCGGCGCCACAATGACGTCGGCGTTCGTAGCGCCGCTCGATACGGGACGCAGCCTATGCCCGCAAACCGGAGCCAATACCGCCTGCACGTCCTCGGGCAAGACCGCTTCACGGCCTTCGATGAAGGTCCAGGCGCGGGCGGCGTTCAACAGGGCGAGGCCCGCGCGCGGCGATAATCCGCATTCGTAATGACCGGATTCGCGGCCGAATCTGATCAGCGCCTGGAGATAATCCAACAGCGCATCGGAGACGTGTATGCTCCTGACCTGGTCCTGGATCGCCACTAATTCGTCCGTCTGAAGGCAGACCGGGAGTTTTTCGAGCAAAACGGAGCGGTCCTCGCCTTTGAGCAAGGCACGCTCCGACCGGCTATCCGGATAACCCAAGCTAATGCGCATCAGGAACCGGTCCAATTGAGACTCGGGCAAAGGAAACGTTCCGATCTGGCACACAGGATTTTGAGTAGCGATGACGAAAAACGGTTCCGGCAGCGAACGGGTTTCTCCCTCGACCGTGACTTGGTGTTCTTCCATCGCTTCGAGCAGCGCGCTCTGGGCTTTCGGGGTCGAGCGGTTGATCTCGTCAGCCAAGATCATTTGGTGGAAGATCGGACCGGGTTGAAAATGAAACGCATGGTTGTTCCCGTCGAAGATCGACGAGCCGACGATATCGGCCGGCAAAAGATCGCTGGTGAACTGAATGCGTTGGTATTTGAGGCCCAAAAGGTTGGCGAGAGTGTGCGCCAAGGTCGTTTTGCCGACGCCGGGCACATCCTCGATGAGTAAATGCCCCCGCGCCAGCAGGCAACAGATCGCGAGACGGATCTGACGCGGCTTGCCGAGGATGACGGTGTTGGCGGTATGGAAGAGTCGGTTTAGGGCGTTGCGCATGGAGAACCTGAGAAGTCGTTTTCGCAACGAAGTATAGCTTTGTCGGAAGACGCGACGGCGCAGAGACCGGACGCGGGCTTCCGTATCAATTCGAAAGCATCTGAATCGGTTATATCCCAAAATCCGGTATGTTTTTGGGATATAACCTAAAACGACGCCCCGATGGGTTTCTAGGCATCTTGAGCCCGCGATTCTGACCGCCCGCCGAAATGACAGCGAAGTGTTCATCTCGCTCATACGGCATAACGGACTTGACGGAAGTCGTTGGCGCTTTCGGCTAGGGTAAATCGACTCAAGTATTTGTAGGTCGGCAATCCTTTGCCGACAAATGCGCCGTGAAAGGATTCCCGACCTACTCGCGAGTGCCCGTACGGTAGATATGAAAATGCTCTAAGCTCGAACCAGGGCTTTCCGAGCCGATGCGCAAACTCTTGATGCATTGGATGTCCGGCGCTAGTACAAGGAACTGCATGCCCGGGACTGCATCGGCACGCACGGCCGTTCTGGATAGAGGTCGAATTGCTACTGGAGATTAGCCTGAAAACGGACGGACTGAACGGCTGGGACAGTCTCCCCGAACAATCGATCTAGGCGAATTCGTATCTCCGCTCTATGGCTGAATGCTTGGAACTCGGGGGCTGCGCGTGCATGCTGAAAAAACGCTCAAAGAAATGCTCGGAGCGGCATTGGATTCAAGAGTCCCGCTGCTCGATAAAGCGTTTTTCGAACTCGTCCTCCGGCAGAGGGGGAGAAACGTAGTAACCCTGAATTTCGTGGCAGCCATAGAATTTTAAAAGTTCCAGTTGCTCCCGAGTTTCGACGCCTTCGGCCACGACCTTTAAATTGAGGATTTGCCCCAAAGTCACGATGGTCTTGATCAGCGCCGCTTGCTCCGAAGTCGGGTCGCCGGTGTAGGCATGGATGAAGGAGCGGTCGATCTTGATGGTCTGGACGGGCAATTTTTGCAGATAAGACAAGGACGAATAGCCGGTGCCGAAATCGTCCATGGCGATATGGATGCCGCGATCCCGGATACGGCTCAGCCGCTCGGACGCTTTTTCGATGTCGTGCATTACCAAGGTTTCGGTGATTTCCAATTCGACGGCCCCGGGATCGGTTCCTGTTTCGGCCAGCACGCGATCCAGCAAGTCGATGAAATCGTCCGCTAAAAGTTGTTTGGCCGAGAGGTTGATAGCGATTCGGAATTCCGGCAGTTTGTGCTGCCAAGCGCTGGTTCTTAAACAGGCTGTCCTGAGAATCCATTGACCGAGCGGAATGATCAGGGCCGTTTCTTCGGCAATGGTGATGAAGCGGCCGGGCGATACGATGCCCTGCTCGGGGTGCCGCCAGCGGATCAGCGCTTCAGCGCCGGTGATCCGGTTCGAAACGCAGTCGACCTTGGGCTGATAGTAGAGTAAGAACTCCTCCCGCTCGATCGCCTGGCGCAACTGGGTTTCCATCACCATGCGCTGGCGCGGCTCCTCTTTCATGTGGTCTTCGAAATAGCGGAATGTCCGGCGTCCCTTTGCCTTGGACACATACATGGCGGCATCGGCGTGTTTGGTCAAGGTGGTGAAATCCCGACCGTCGTCGGGGAATAAAGCTATGCCGATGCTGGCGCCCACGAAGATCTGATGGTTCTGAATGTGGATCGGCTTCCCCACCGTATCGATAAGTTTCTGGGCAACATCGGCGGGTTCCGCGGCATCGGCGACGTTCGACAGAATGATGGTGAACTCGTCTCCGCCGAACCGCGCCACGGTATCGGTTTTGCGCAGGCAGTTCCGGATACGCGACGCGACTTCCTTCAGCAGGTAATCGCCGGCCCAGTGCCCCAGCGTGTCATTGACATCCTTGAAATTGTCCAGATCGATGAAACATACGGCCAACCTGGTTCCGTTGCGTAGCGCCAGAGCGCTTTCGTGCTCGAACCGTTCCTTGAAGAGAAAGCGGTTGGGCAGGCCCGTCAGAGAATCGTAGTAGGCCAATTGTTCCAATTTTCTCTCGGCATGTTTCAAGCTGCTGATATCCAGGGCGACGGCCACGTAATGGGTGAGCCTGTCCCGCTCGTCGGCGACGGCATTGATGGTCAGCAGCATCGGGAAGCACTCGCCGCTCTTCCGCCGATCCCAGATTTCGCCCTTCCAATAGCCTTTGCTTAAAAGGGTTTTCCACATACGGACGTAAAATGCCTGGTCTTGCAGACCCGATTTGAGCAAACGGGTGCTTTGACCCACCACCTCCGATCGCCGATAGCCGCTGATATCACAAAATGCGTCGTTCACGTCCAGAATCGTTCCCTCGAGATCGGTGATGAAAATCGCCTCGCTGGTGTTCTCGAATACTTTGGCGTTCAGCCGCAGTTGGGTTTCCCTTGCTTTGATTTCGGTGATGTTCGTCGCCGTGATGACGGCGCCTTCCAGCTTGCCCTGCTCCGAGTGCAGCAGGTTGCCCTTCAGCCAGTAAATCGGGCCCGGGCGCTGGCGGGGCGGAACGGACAGACGGTGCTCGCCGCTATAGGATTTGTGCAAACGGATGGTCTCCAGCAGTGCCGATTTCGCCGGCCAGGGCAAGGGTGGCAATTGCGCGGCGAGAAACCGTCTGTCTTCCGGGGACAGCAGTTCGTCGACAGGGGAACCGGACCACGCTTCCTCGGAGAGCCCGAGCTGGCGTTCCGCCGCTCCGTTGACCTGACGGATGCGGCCCTCCGCATCGACGACGACCAGAACATCATCCATGGTGTCCAGCACACGCTGGATGAAGCGGCTGAGAGCCTGCTGGCGTCCCATGGCTTCCTTGAGTTTCGCCTTCTGTTGCTCCGATTCCTTGAGCATGGCATCCATGCTTCGGGTGATGGCCAGGATGCGTTTTTCCTGTTTCAGATTCGCCAGCCTCAGTTTTTCGGTTTCTTCCCTCATTTGGCGGAGGGCTTCGGAATCCTCTTCCCCGCGACTTGGTTCGTGATCGGTGTTGCAAATCCAATAGGGTCCCTTCTCCGGCAAGGGGATGTTAAATCGGCCGTTGTCCACTTCGACCTTCAGTGCTGCCGAATTCAGTTCGATACGCTGGCCGTGCACCGGACAGATCAACTTTCCGCCGTCGAACAAGGGACAGTCCGTCAAATCGTGACCCTCATGCGGACAATGGGCGGGAATCGCCCAGAATTGGCCATCCCTGCTGAAAATGAGGATGTCCGTGAATCGGCGTTCGCCCGGAAAAAGAATGCGCCCCGTCCAACGGGGCGGACAGGCCGTTTCGACGAGAGTCACCGATTCGACGGCGATACGGCGGCTCGGCGGGTTTAGGGGTTTCACACCGACACCAGACGCTGGATGGTACGGACCGCCTTTTCGACGGCGCGTTCCGACTTGCCGGACAGACCGGGAGAGAAAGGCTTGATGGCCCTTTTCTCGACCTCGGCCCCCACGATGATGATGTCCGGTGGCGACTCGCAGACGATTTCGAGGGCCTTCAACAAGTACGGAATACCCAAGCCATGACCGATGGGGGTTTCCCAGCGTCCGACCGTATCGTCGGGTTTGAATACGCAAACAGCGCCGGCATTCCCCGTATCGGCCAATGCGTCAACCAGAATCGCCTGACGGCAATCGGTCAAGAATTCCAGTGCGTTCAGTCCGGCTATGCCCGCGTTGAACAGCTTGACGTCCCTCGGCCAAGCCAGCCGGCGGAGCTGTTGATAAACGCGGATGCCGAAGCCGTCGTCGCCGTGCAACTCGTTACCGAAACAGACGATGTGACGACCGTCCATGATCAGGGCCAGACCGTCATCCGCTTGCCCGTATCCAACAGGTGCACGGTGCAAACCAGGCAGGGATCGTGGGAGCGGATAATATGGCCGATCTCCACGGGATCGTCCGGATCGTCGACGGTAAGGCCGATCAAACTACTCTCCCAATGTCCGTGCCGGCCTTCGCTGTCCTTGGGCGATGCGTTCCAGGCGGTCGGCGTGATGACCTGGTACCGGGAAATGGCTCCGTCGGTGACTTGCACCCAGTGGCCCAGGGCACCCCGTGCCGCAGTTATCAGTCCGAATCCCTCCCCGTCCGGGATTTCGTCCGCGGCAGGCGAAGTAAAGTGGGGATCGTCCAGATGGGCGGCCAGCTCGTGCAGGATCTCCCGCATTTTCTGGAGCAGCAAAGCCGTGCGGCGCAGGCGGGCGAACTGCCGCAACCAGGTGTTTCCGCCCTCCGCCCGATACAGCGAGCCGATCAGCGGATCGCCGTCGATCAGCAATTCGGCCAGGGGACCCGTTTGTACCACCTCGTTCCGATAGCGGGGCGCCTTGCTCCAGGAATAGCGATTGGAGTGGGGTTGAAAATCCGGAATGGTCTCACCGCGGAACGGATGGCGGCCGCCTTCATACGGCTCGAACCAGGAATAGCGCACGTGCTCGGCGATTTCGGCCTGATCGAAAGGTTCGATCTTCCCCGTATCGCCATCGAGGAAGCCCGATTTGAACATCTGCCCGCCGGCCGAATCGCAGTAAGCGCCGCAGCTCAGCATATGGGAAGTTCCGAAACCGGAACGGTGCAGGCCGATGTCGCGGCTCATCCTCGTCATCAGGCCGATGGCGCTATTCGCGTGAGTGTCCGCGGCTTCGAGCCAGGCGAAGAGCTGGTCGGCGGATTCGAGCTCCAGCCAGGGACCCAGATCGGTTCCGATGACTGCCTGCTCGAACCATCGGGTCAGATTGTTGATGATGGACAGGCTGTCCAGGATGCGGCGACTGGTGGGAGGAGCCGTCACCCCGCCCGGCACCATGTAGGAGGAATGGGGCCACTGGCCTCCGAAGATGGCAACGATCCCGGGAACATGGCGCGAATGCTCCAGGGTGCCGCGATGGGCCCAGCCTTTGAAGGGCAGGAAGGCCCCCAGTGTTTTTTCGTAAAGCGGCCGGCCGGCATATTTGGGATGGCAAAAATCGGCGGTAAAGAATAGAAACGATTGCCGCAGATCGCTTTGCACCGTCTCGGCCATCAGGCATAGATTGCGGATGCGGGAAGCATTGGGGGGCACGGCAATACGACCGATTTGCTCCAGGGCCAGAACGGCCGAATAGAGATGGGCGGTGCCGCAAATGCCGCAGATTCGGGGCGTAATGACCAATGCGTCCTTAGGTTTTCGGCCTATGAGGATTTGCTCGAATCCCCGATAGAGCGAACCGATGCAGCGGGCATCTACCACTTCGCGACCTTCCAGCTCCAACTGGAATTCCAGGTCGCCTTCGACCCGATTAAGATCGATCTGGATAATTCGTCTAGCCATCAGGGATCCATTTCTTTATTCAGGACCCGTTCGGGCGCGGCCTCGTGGGCCAGGCTCTTGTACGCCATATAATTGGCGCGCTCCACCCCCAAGGGCAGGTTTATCGGAACGGCGCCGATTTTCTCGGTGCGAAACAGATCCTGGTCCAGCGGGAAGTCCGGGGACGTACAGCCGAAACAGGGTACTCCCGCGCGGGTTTTACTGCTGCGGCCGTTCCAAAGCTCGGTATTGCAAATGGCATGCGTGGTCGGTCCCTGGCAGCCCAGGTTGAAGAACAAACAGCCCTTTTCGCCGAAGGCGCTGTCCTCGACGTCGTACTCGTGATACTCGTTCCGCGTGCAGCCTTGATGCACCAGGGAATTGAAAAAATCCTTAGGGCGGTTGAGATGGTCGAGTTCCAACGGAAGTCCGGAAGCCAGCATGGCCAGCGTCTTGGTCATGGCGTTGGGATGTGCCGGACAGCCGGAGACATTGATGACCGGCGCTCCCGCTCGCGACCGCCATTCGGCAGGCAGCAAGCCGCCGGGAAGTTTCTTGTCGAACTGGATGCCTGTGCAGTCGGTCGGATTGGGGGGTGCGGCGTGGACGCCGCCGAAGGCCGCACAAGTACCCATGGCAACCAGATAACGGCATTTTTCCGCCAGCTCCCTGACCAAACTCATCTTGGAACGGCCGCGATACGGATCGTACAGGCCGGATCCATTGGGTCCGGTCATGATGCTGCCTTCGATGCACAAGATATCGAGTCTTTGCTCGTCCCTGAGAATGGCCTCGATCAGGGCGTCCAGCTTCCCTTTGGGCTCTGAGGACAAGGACGGTTGCCAGAGGATGTCGATGCCGTATTGATCCAGGAGTTCTTCCAGCGACGGACTGTCGGCGCACAGGATCGACATCGTATCGCCGCCACAGGCACCGGTTTGTAGCCAAAGTAATGTAGTCATCGGAGTTTCGATAAGGACTGGCGGAGCCGTGTTGTTCGATTTGTTAACGCTAGGTGTAGAATGTGTTGAACAATAGTGTATAGGTAAAAAGATTGCGTGGCTTTGCATCACAGAGCGTACGGGCGTGTCTTGGCTTAAACGCAATGCCAATTTTGGCGTTCGATGTAGTAAGCTATGCGCGCACTTCAGGGGAGTGCAAAACCGGTCTATCTGCCTGAAATTTCAACTCTCATGCATTTTTCCACCGAATTCGACGTCATCGTGGTCGGTGGCGGACACGCTGGTACGGAAGCGGCTTTGGCGGCTGCGCGGACTGGCTCTAAGACGCTGCTGCTTACCCAGAACATCGAAACCCTTGGCCAGATGAGCTGCAATCCCGCTATCGGGGGGATCGGCAAAGGGCATTTGGTCAAGGAGATCGATGCTCTGGGCGGCTTGATGGCGCATGCTGCGGACCGAGCCGGCATTCAGTTCCGTGTGCTCAATGCCAGCAAAGGCCCGGCGGTGCGGGCGACTCGGGCCCAAGCCGATCGCGTGCTTTATAAGAAAGCCGTGCGTCGGGTGCTGGAAACTCAGCCGAATTTGACCTTATTCCAGCAGGCCGTATCCGATCTGATCGTGGAAAATTACCGCGCAGCCGGCGTGATCACGCAGATGGGGCTCAAATTCAGGGCTCGTACGGTGGTCCTCACCGTAGGCACCTTCCTGGCCGGCCGGATTCATATCGGTCTCGAAAACTACGAAGGCGGCCGGGCGGGCGATCCGCCCTCTAACGCTTTGGCGGCGCGTTTGCGCGAACTGCCGTTTCGGGTCGGCCGGCTCAAGACCGGAACGCCTCCTCGGATCGACGGGCGAAGCATCGATTATGCGGTCATGCTGGAGCAGCCCGGCGACGAGCCGGTTCCCGTGTTCTCATTCCTCGGCCGGCGGGAGGAACATCCTCGCCAAGTGCCTTGCTACATCACCCGTACCAACGAACGGACTCACGATATCATCCGCTGCGGTCTCGACCGCTCGCCGATGTATGCGGGCGTTATCGAAGGGGTCGGGCCGCGCTATTGTCCCTCTATCGAAGACAAGGTCGTGCGTTTCGCGGAAAGGGATTCGCACCAGATTTTTGTTGAACCCGAAGGTCTCGATACTTACGAAATCTATCCGAACGGCATTTCGACCAGTCTGCCCTTCGACGTGCAGTACGAGCTTGTGAGGTCGATACGCGGTTTCGAAAACGCTCATATCACACGGCCGGGCTACGCCATCGAATACGATTTCTTCGATCCGCGCGACCTGAAGTCCTCGCTCGAAACCAAGCACCTCGAGAACCTGTTCTTCGCCGGACAGATCAACGGCACGACGGGATACGAGGAAGCCGCCGCGCAAGGTCTGATCGCGGGCGTCAACGCCGCGCGCAAGGCCAAGGATCTGGAACCCTGGTCGCCTATGCGCGACGAGGCTTACATGGGGGTTCTGATCGACGATCTGATCACTCGGGGCACGAGCGAACCCTATCGCATGTTCACCAGCCGGGCGGAATACCGGTTGCTGCTACGAGAGGACAACGCCGATCTTCGGCTGACCGGGAAAGGCCGCGAACTCGGATTGGTGGACGACGAGCGCTGGCGTGCATTCGAAGCGAAGCAGCAGGCCATTGCGGAGATACAGACCGGCCTGGCAAAAACGTATGTCAGACCGAATACTGCCGAAGCCGAAACCATAAGCCGGTTCCTGAGTGCGCCGCTGTTGCGGGAATCCACCCTACTCGAACTGCTGCGGCGACCGGAGATCCGCATCGAACACCTCCAAGCGATATCCGCTCGGTTAACTGAAGAAGAAAACGAGCAAGTTCTCGATCAAGTCGAAATTCAGGCGAAGTACCAAGGCTACATCGATCGCCAGCAGGCGGAGATCGAGCGCTCTCGCCGCTACGACCATTGGCGTTTGCCGGAAAGTCTCGATTATCAGAACGTCATCGGGTTGTCCAACGAGGTCCGGGAAAAGCTCAAACAACAACGTCCCGAAACTGTCGGGCAAGCAGCGCGGATTCCGGGCGTCACACCGGCGGCGATTTCGCTGCTGTTGGTCCATCTTAAAAAGAAGAGCGCCTGATCTTAAGTGGACGAAATCGGTAGACGTCTAGCGGACGGAATAACCGCGTTAAACATACCGTTTACGCCGGAGCAACACGAAAAGCTTTTGGCCTTTCTGCGCTTAATCCAGAAATGGAACCGGGTTTACAACTTGACGGCCATCCGCGAATTGCGGACGGGAGTGGATTTGCATCTGCTCGACAGTCTTACCATTTGGCCGTATCTCCGGGGCGAAAGGATACTGGACGTGGGAACCGGGGCCGGTTTGCCGGGTATTCCCTTGGCTGTCATGAGCGAGAGCAGGCATTTCGTTCTGTTGGACAGCAACGCGAAGAAGACCCGTTTTGTTCAGCAGGCCGTGATCGAATTGGGTCTCGCGAACGTGGAGGTCGTCACCTCGCGGGTGGAAGACTACCATCCGGACCACGGATTCGACACGATATTGGCGCGGGCTTATGCGAGCCTTGCGGAAATAATGGAGACAACGCGCAGAATGCTGGCTCCCCACGGCGTGATATTGGCTCAGAAAGGGCAGTTTCCGGAGGGCGAAATACAGACCCTTAAAGACTCGCCGGTTAAGAGTCATCGTTTAAAGATTCCGGGTCTGGACGTCGAACGTCATTTGATCGAAATAGCTATCGGCTGAGGAAACCATGGGCAAAATTATTGCGGTAGCCAACCAAAAGGGGGGCGTGGGTAAAACGACCACCAGCATTAACTTGGCTGCGTCGCTTGCGGCGATCAAGCATCGCGTTTTGCTTGTGGATCTGGATCCGCAAGGCAACACGACTATGGGATGCGGCGTTGACAAGAAAAGTCTCAAAAATTCGTCTTACGACGTATTGACGCGTCACGCCACGGTACGCGAGGCCGTCAAATCTTTGACCGAGATCGGCTTCGATCTTCTGCCGGGTAATGCCGATCTGACTGCCGCTCAGGTCGAACTGATGAAACAGGCAGGCAAAGAGCGCGCGCTTGCCGAGGCGCTCAAGAGTTGCCGCGACGATTACCAGTTCATCCTCGTCGACTGCCCACCGTCGCTTAACGTGCTGACGCTCAACGCCTTGGTCGCTGCGGACAGCGTGTTGATTCCCATGCAGTGCGAATATTACGCCTTGGAAGGACTTTCGGATTTAATGGATACGCTGGGGAATATCCGCGACTCGGTCAATCCGGAACTTCGTGTCGAGGGTTTGCTTCGCACGATGTACGATCCACGCAGCCGGCTCGCCAATGACGTTTCCGCGCAATTGATCGCCCATTTCAGCGATAAGGTCTTCCGCACCATCATCCCGCGCAACATTCGGCTTGCCGAGGCGCCGAGCCACGGTTTGCCAGCGATAAAGTACGATAAGTCTTCTCGAGGAGCCGTCGCTTATCTGGCCTTGGCGGGCGAAATCGTGCGACGCAATCAAAAATCGCGAAAAATTCCTTCAATTCTTCAATAAATTCAAGTCATGACGGCAAAAAGACGAGGACTCGGCCGCGGCCTCGATGTCCTGTTGGGCGGCGCGAAACTCGAAAACGAGACCGAGAAGCTCAGAACGCTTTCCATAGATCAACTCAGGCCGAGCCGTTTCCAGCCGCGCAAGGATATCGACCCGGCGCGACTTCAAGAATTGGCCGATTCGATCAGTGCGCAGGGCGTGGTCCAGCCCGTGGTGGTCAGACCTATGGGCGACAGCCAGTACGAAATCATCGCCGGCGAGAGACGGTGGCGGGCGGCCCAACTGGCAGGATTGCACGATTTGCCGGTGGTCGTGCGCGAGGTTACGGATCAGACCGCCTTAGCGATCGCCCTTATCGAAAATATCCAGCGAGAAGACTTGAATCCTCTCGAGGAGGCGGAAGCCCTGAAGCGCCTGCTCGAAGAGTTCGAGATGACCCACCAGCAGGTCGCGGATGCCGTCGGCAAATCCCGGGCTACCGTCAGCAACTTGCTGCGCTTGAACGAACTTCATCCGGATGCTAAGCATCTTCTGCTTACCGGTGCCATAGAAATGGGACACGCTCGGGCGATACTCGCGCTGGAATTTCAGCTTCAGGCTGAAATTGCCCGTAAAGTCGCTTCGGCAAAGTTGAGCGTTCGTGCTACGGAGTTGCTTATCCAAAAGCTCCGGGATGGGCAAAAGGCGCGAAAACCGGAGATGAAGGATCCCGACATTCGCCGCCTCGAAGAGCGAATCGCCACGCGAATCGGCGCTCCCGTGCTGATCAAACACGGAAAAAAAGGCGCCGGACAACTCGTCATCCATTACGACAGCCTGGATCAACTGGAAGGTGTGCTCGATCGCTTGAAATAAACATGCAACATTGATCTTCCGCATTTTGGTTGTTATCATTCCGAAGCATTTGTTTGGGGGCCCTCAATGGGTGCGAAAAAGTTGTTTTTCGCCGTCAAGCGGGTTCTGTTGATGCAGCTTCTTGCGATTGCACTGATCGGCGGTTTCACGTTGGCCTTCTTCGGTTGGCTGGCAGCTAGGTCAGCGTTGCTCGGCGGGTTGATAGCCTTTTTGCCGAACGTCTATTTCGCCGCAAAATTCGGATTTTCCGATAAAACAAGAACGGCAAAAGACATCGTGAGATCGTTTTATATCGGCGAAAGCATAAAAATAATCATAACCGCCGGTTTATTTATTTTAATTTTCCAACTGCCTAACATTTTATTCCTGCCATTATTTGCCGGTTTCGTATCGGTATTGATGGTATTTTGGTGTGCGCTTTTGATGCGCGATATCGAACGCTAACGAGAGAGAATATGGCGACAGAAGAACACGGCTCTGGCGGGGCAACTGGATATATCGTTCACCACTTGACCCCCTTATCGACCGGCGAAGGATTCTGGACATTTCATCTGGATACCCTGTTTTTCTCTGTTTTCTTAGGCGGCTTATTCGTCATTATTTTCCGCAAGGCGGCTGAAAAGGCGACTTCCGGCGTACCCGGCCCCCTGCAAAATTTTGTGGAGATGATCGTCGAATTCGTTGACGCTCAGGTCAAGGATAGTTTTCATGGGCGTAGCGCGTTAATCGCACCCTTGGCGTTGAGCATCTTCGTCTGGGTATTCTTGATGAACTCGATGGACCTTATTCCGGTCGACCTGTTGCCCGATATCGGCAAGGCCATCGGGCTCGACTATCTTCGCGTGGTTCCCAGTACGGATTTGAACGCGACCTTTGCGATGTCGATTTCGGTGTTCTTCCTGATTCTGTTCTACAGCTTCAAAGTGAAGGGGCCGATTGGTTTTGGGAAAGAAATGATTCTGACCCCTTTTCACAGTGTATGGATGATCCCGTTCAACCTGATTCTGAAGCTTGTCGAGGAATTGGCGAAACCGGTATCTCTCGGCCTTCGTCTTTTCGGAAACATGTATGCCGGCGAGCTGATTTTCATATTGATCGCGCTGCTGCCTTGGTACGTGCAGCCCTTGCTGAGTTTCCCCTGGGCGGTCTTTCATATTCTGATCATCACTTTGCAAGCTTTCATCTTCATGGTTCTGACCATCGTATATCTGAGTCTAGCCCACGAAGATCATTAATCTCTTTCAATCAACCTTAACGTTCGATAATTCGGAGGAACAATGGAAATCGCATCTGTATCTGGCATGACCGCAATCGCCGTGGGCATCATCCTGGGCCTGGGCGCCATGGGAACCGCTATCGGTTTCGGCCTGTTGGGCGGCAAATTCCTGGAAGGCGCCGCGCGTCAGCCGGAGATGGTTCCGATGCTGCAGGTCAAAATGTTCATCGTCGCCGGTCTGCTCGACGCCGTAACCATGATCGGCGTGGGTCTCGCTCTGTTCTTCACTTTCGCCAATCCGTTCCTGTCCGCACTCAAGGGCTAAAAAAGCCGCGATTGCGACGCTTTAATGGCAAACAACCAAAGAGGAAAGCGCTGTGAGTATTAACGCCACTCTGATCGGCCAAATGATCACATTTGCGCTTCTGGTGTGGTTCACCATGAAGTACGTGTGGCCGCCTTTGATGCAAACGCTCGAGGAGCGCAAAAAGAAGATTGCCGACGGTCTCGCTTCGGCTGAAAAAGGCAAGCATGAGATGGAGTTGGCCGAGAAGCGCGCGACCGCTTTGTTGCGGGAAGCTAAGGATCAGGCCGCAGACATCGTAAATCTAGCGCAAAAGCGCGCCAGCGAGGTGGTCGAGGAATCCAAGCAATCGGCGAAGGATGAAGGCGAGCGGATCGTTGCTGCGGCGAAAGCCGAGATCGAGCGCGAATTGCAGCAGGCGAAAGAAGGTTTGCGTCAACAGGTAGCGGTGCTGGCCATTTCTGCGGCCGAGCAAATCCTGCAGAAAGAAGTGGATCAAAAGAAGCATCGGGAAATTATCGACAACCTCGGTAAGCAGTTGGGTCAAGCATAATGAGCGAGTTAACGACGTTGGCGAGGCCTTATGCCGTTGCGGTTTACAAGAGGGCCAAAGAAACGGGAACGGCTGATAAGTGGAGCGACGCGCTCGCTTTCGTCACTCTGCTCATGCAAGACGAGCAGTTAGCTAAAGCCGCGGCCAATCCCAAGGCTAACCGCGAGCAGTTTTCGGAGGCTTTTCTCGGTCTCTGCAAAGATCACCTGGACACTGAGGCACAAAATTTTGTCCGGCTGCTGATCCGGAATCGCCGGCTTGACCTGGTTAAATATATCGCCGAGCTATTTAACCAATATAAGGCCGAGGATGAAGGATACATCGAGGTAGACGTCAGCACGGCTTTTCCGTTGAAAGACGCTGAACAAACGCGGTTGTCTTCCGTGCTGGAGCGTGTTCTGGAGAAAAAAGCACGTTTGCGCGTCGATGTCGATCCAACTTTGATCGGCGGCGTTTACATCAAGGCGGGTGACCGGGTGATAGACGCATCCATCCGCGGCCAGGTTGAAAGATTAGCAAAGAGACTCTGGACTTAGAGCGAGAAGAATCATGCAGCTGAACCCATCTGAAATCAGTGAACTCATTAAGAAGCGAATCGAGCAGTTCGATATAGGTGCCGAGGCCCGCACCGAGGGCACGATCGTTAGCGTGACCGACGGCATCGTCCGCATCCACGGCTTGACCGAAGTGATGCAGGGCGAAATGATCGAATTCAAGGAAAATACCTTTGGTATGGCCCTGAACTTGGAGCGCGACTCGGTTGGTGCGGTAGTGCTCGGTGCCTATGAGCATCTGGCTGAAGGCGATACCGCGAAATGCACTGGGCGCATTCTTGATGTTCCGGTCGGCGAGGCATTGCTCGGGCGTGTTGTGGACGCTCTGGGCCGGCCCATAGACGGCAAAGGTCCCATTGAGACCAAGGAACGTTCACCCATCGAAAAAATTGCTCCCGGCGTTATTGCTAGACAGTCGGTCAGCCAGCCGCTACAAACCGGCCTGAAGGCGATTGACTCAATGATTCCGATCGGCCGAGGCCAGCGCGAGCTGATCATCGGCGACCGCCAGACCGGGAAATCGGCCATCGCCGTCGATACCATCATCAATCAGAAAGGCACGGGCGTTAAATGTATTTACGTCGCCATCGGCCAGAAGCAGTCCTCGATAGCCAACGTGGTCCGGAAACTCGAGGAACACGGCGCGATGGCTCACACCATCATCGTAGCCGCTTCCGCTTCCGAATCCGCGGCGCTGCAGTTCATCGCACCCTATGCCGGATGCGCCATGGGCGAGTTCTTCCGGGATCGCGGCGAGGATGCATTGATCATCTATGACGATTTGACCAAGCAGGCTTGGGCATACCGCCAAATTTCACTGCTGCTCCGCCGCCCGCCGGGTCGCGAAGCTTATCCGGGCGACGTTTTCTATCTGCACTCGCGTCTTTTGGAGCGTGCCTCCAGAATCAACGCGGCCGAAGTCGAAAAATTGACCGGCGGCAAGGTCAAGGGCAAAACCGGCTCACTGACCGCGTTGCCGATCATCGAGACACAGGCGGGAGACGTATCGGCTTTCGTTCCGACGAACGTGATTTCGATCACCGACGGTCAGATTTACCTTGAGACCAATTTGTTCAACGCGGGCGTCCGTCCGGCCGTGAACGCCGGTCTTTCCGTATCCCGTGTGGGTGGTGCCGCTCAGACCAAGATCATCAGGAAATTGGGTGGCGGTATTCGTCTCGATTTGGCCCAGTTCCGTGAGTTGGCAGCATTCGCGCAGTTCGCCTCGGATCTGGACGAGGCTACGCGGAAGCAGATCGAGCGCGGCCAGCGCGTTACCGAAATCATGAAGCAAAGCCAATACTCCCCGCTTAGCGTGGCGCAAATGGCCGTATCTCTGTTCGCCGCCAACGAAGGCTTTTTGGACGATCTCCAAGTCAATCAGGTGAAGGATTTCGAAGACGGTCTGCAAAATTACATGAAGTCGGAACATGCCGATCTCATGGAAAAGATCAATGCGACCGGCGACTACAATGACGAGATTCAATCGGCATTGCACGCTGCGGTTACGAAGTACAAAGAAACCCACACTTGGTAGGGATTGATCGATGGCCGTCGGAAAAGAAATCCGTCTGAAGATCACGAGTATCAAAAATACTCAGAAGATCACGCGGGCCATGGAAATGGTGGCAGCCAGCAAGATGCGCAGAACCCAGGAACGAATGCAGGCTACGCGGCCGTATTCCCGGAAGATCGCGCAGATCATCAAGCATCTGGCTCACGCGAACCCGGAATACAAACACCCATTCACGATCGAGAGACCGGTAAACCGGGTCGGGGTCATTCTGATTTCGTCCGATCGGGGACTGTGCGGAGGGCTCAACGCCAATTTATTCAGATTGGCTCTGCGCAGAATGCGCGGATGGAACGCGGAAGACAAGGCCGTCACCCTAAGCACGATTGGCCAAAAGGGTACCGCGTTCTTCAGTTCGATCGGTGCAAACGTGGTTTCTCAGGCGACCAAGCTCGGCGACCGTCCCCATCTGCAGGATATCATCGGCGTCATAAAGACCATGGTCGACGAATATTCCGAGGGCAAGATCGACGAGTTGTACGTTCTTTACAACGAGTTTCTCAATACGATGACTCAGAAGCCGCGGCTCGTCCAGCTGCTTCCCATCCGACCGGAGGACATCGGTGAAGAACAGAAAGGCCAGTGGGATTACATTTACGAGCCTGACGCGAAGGAAGTGCTCGATCAGCTGTTGATCCGGTACGTGGAGTCGATCGTTTTCCAAGGTCTGGTGGAGAACAACGCCTGCGAGCAGGCGGCGCGAATGGTCGCAATGAAAAGCGCATCCGACAACGCCGGAAAACTCATCAAAGAGTTGCAGCTGATCTACAACAAAGCGAGGCAGGCGGCCATTACCCAGGAGATCGCGGAAATCGTCGGCGGCGCGGCTGCGGTCTAAGCGAATCGTTACAGAATAAACGCAAGAGTTTTTACGAGGACAGTCATGAGTTCGGGCAAAATCGTACAGATTATCGGCGCCGTGGTCGACGTGGAGTTCCCACGGGAGACCCTTCCCAAAGTTTACGACGCACTAAAGGTGGATGATAAAGACCTGGTGCTCGAAGTTCAGCAGCAGCTCGGTGACGGTATTGTCAGAACGATCGCCATGGGCAGCACCGACGGTTTGATGCGCGGGTTGAAGGTAACGAATACGGGAGCTCCGATTTCCGTACCCGTCGGTAAGGAAACCTTGGGTCGAATCATGAACGTCTTGGGCGATCCGATCGACGAGAAGGGCGCGATCGGCGAGAAGGAGCGCTGGGCTATTCATCGGAAAGCCCCGAGCTTCCAAGATCAAGCGGCGGCCAATGAGCTGCTGGAAACCGGCATCAAGGTTATCGACTTGGTCTGCCCCTTCGCCAAGGGCGGTAAAGTCGGCCTGTTCGGCGGCGCCGGGGTCGGCAAGACCGTAAACATGATGGAGCTGATCCGCAACATCGCGATCGAACACAGCGGCTATTCGGTGTTTGCAGGCGTCGGCGAACGGACGCGCGAGGGGAACGACTTTTATCACGAAATGAGCGAAAGCAACGTTCTCGATAAAGTGTCGCTGGTATACGGCCAGATGAACGAGCCGCCGGGCAACCGTCTGCGCGTGGCGCTGACCGGCTTGACCATGGCAGAGTATTTCCGAGACGAAGGCCGCGACGTGCTGCTGTTCATCGACAACATTTACCGCTACACGCTGGCGGGTACCGAAGTATCCGCGTTGCTTGGCCGTATGCCTTCCGCGGTTGGATACCAGCCCAACCTGGCGGAAGAAATGGGTGTGCTCCAGGAACGGATTACTTCGACGAAGGTGGGGTCCATCACCTCGATTCAGGCCGTGTACGTCCCCGCCGACGACTTGACCGACCCGTCTCCGGCAACCACCTTCGCCCACTTGGACGCGACCGTGGTTTTGTCCCGTCAGATCGCCGAGCTGGGTATCTACCCGGCGGTAGATCCTCTCGATTCGACTAGTCGCCAATTGGATCCGCTCGTCGTCGGCCAGGAGCATTATCAGGTTGCCCGCAAAGTGCAGAGCACCCTGCAGCGCTACAAAGAGCTTCGCGATATCATCGCGATCCTCGGCATGGACGAACTTTCGGAAGAAGACAAGCTGACCGTTTCCCGTGCGCGGAAAGTGCAGCGGTTCTTGTCGCAGCCGTTCTTCGTCGCCGAAGTATTCACCGGCTCGCCGGGCAAATACGTATCCCTGAAGGATACGATCTCAGGATTCAAAGGGATCGTCGAAGGGGAATACGACGATATTCCCGAGCAGGCGTTCTACATGGTCGGCAGCATCGACGAAGCCCTGGAGAAAGCCAACCGGGGCGCCGCATAATTCAAAGAGAAAAAGCACTATGGCTATGACGATCCACGTTGATATCGTGAGTGCGGAGGCGGAGATTTATTCCGGGCTCGCGGAATTGGTGGTTGCTCCGGCCGAAATGGGCGAAGTGGGTATTGCCGCACGGCACGCACCATTCCTCACCCGGCTGAAGCCGGGCGAGGTGCGGGTAAAGGTTAACGATCAGGAAGTCCATCCGTTTTTCATTTCGGGCGGCATGCTCGAGGTTCAGCCCCATGTCGTGACCATACTCGCCGACACCGCCGTTCGCGCCAAAGACATCGACGAGGCGGCAGCGCTGGAAGCCAAGAGACGTGCGGAAGAGATGCTGTCGGACAAGTCCGGCAAGATCGATTACGCTCTGGCACAGGCACAGCTCGCCGAGGCTGTCATGCAGCTTCGAACCTTGGAGAAATATCGGAAAGGCCGCGCGTAAGTTCAGCCGTTTTCGAGACCCAGCAAAATACCGGGCACGCCGCTCCTGTATTTTGCTGGGTTTTTTAGTTTTTCACGTTAATATAAATACGAGTATCCGGTCGCTGTTTTCGATCGGGTCGAACCAGTCCTTATTTTCCGCTTCTTCAACAAGGAAAAACGGAAGATGCCTTTGGAAATCGTCATCCTGGCCGCGGGCCAGGGAACGCGTATGCGTTCGTCCCTTCCCAAGATACTCCATAAAATCGGCGACCGTACGCTACTCGAGCATGTATATGCATTGGCCACCCGGTTGTGCCCCGACAAGATCACTGTGATCTACGGACATGGTGGCGAGACAGTTCTCAAGAGCCTCGAGCACCTGAAGGTCATCTGGGTCGAGCAGAAGGAACAGCTCGGCACCGGCCATGCAGTCATGCAAGTTGCGGACGACATCGACGAAGCGCGCACGGTTCTGATTCTTTATGGCGATGTGCCCTTGCTCGGCGACGAGACGGTCGAAAAGCTGATTCCGCTGGCAGAGGCGGATCAGATGGGGCTGTTGACGGTCGATCTTGCCGACCCTTACGGCTATGGCCGCATCGTCCGGGATAGCAGCGGTCGAGTGGTCAGGATCGTGGAAGAAAAAGATGCCACGCCGGAGGAGCGTAAGATCAGCGAAGTCAATACGGGAATTTTGGCCATAAAAGGCAGACACCTCAAAACCTGGCTGAGCCGGTTGGAAAACAATAATGCCCAGCGGGAGTATTACCTTACCGATGTGATCGCCATGGCGGTTGCCGATGACGTTCGGGTGGAAACGGTACAGCCGCACGATCCGGACGAAGTGCTGGGCGTGAACAACCGCGAACAGTTGGCTCACCTGGAACGGGTTTTCCAAAGACGAGTGGCGGAAGATTTGATGCGGAACGGTGTCACCTTGCGCGATCCGTCGCGTTTCGATGTGCGGGGAGAAATCGAATCCATCGGGCGCGACGTGGAAATCGACATCAATGTCATTTTGGAGGGCCGGATCAAACTCGGCGATAACGTCCGCATCGGTGCCAATTGCGTGATCAAGGACAGCCAGATCGCCAACGACGTGGAAATTCTTCCGAACTGCGTCATCGAAGATGCCGTGATCGGCCAGGGCTGCCGCATCGGCCCGTTTGCACGCATCCGTCCGGAAACGCGGATCGAAGATCACGTCCACATCGGCAACTTTGTGGAAGTCAAGAAGTCGGCGATAGCCAGTCGTTCCAAGGTCAATCACCTCAGCTATATCGGAGACACGATCATCGGCCGCGACGTGAACGTCGGTGCCGGCACGATCACCTGCAACTATGACGGCGCCAATAAACATCAAACCGTCATAGAAGACGGCGCGTTCATCGGTTCGGATACCCAGTTGGTCGCGCCGGTCAGAGTCGGCAAGAATGCAACCATCGGTGCCGGAGCAACGGTTACCAAGGATGCGCCCGAAAATGCCCTGACCCTCAGCCGAGCGAACCAAGTTACCATCGAGGGTTGGCAGCGACCCACCAAGAAAAGGAGTTGAGTCATGTGTGGTATTGTTGGTGCCATCGCACACAGAGTCGTTACCCCCGTCCTGCTGGAAGGACTTCGCCGTCTGGAATATCGCGGCTACGACTCGGCGGGGCTGGCGGTATTGGACGATTCCGCTCAGCTTCAGCGTGTACGCAGAAAAGGGAAGATCAGGGAGCTGGAAAAGGCTTTGGAAACTTCCTTAGTCGACGGCAAAGTCGGCATAGCTCATACCCGTTGGGCGACACATGGCGTTCCCTCCGAACGCAACGCCCATCCTCATATCTGCCGCGAGTCCGTGGCCGTGGTCCACAACGGCATCATCGAGAATCATGACGATCTTAGAAAGGAACTCCGGCAAAAGGGATACGATTTCGAATCGGAAACGGACACCGAAGTCATCGTCCATCAGATCCACGGATTTTTGGAGGAAGGTCTGAGTCTTTTCGAGGCCGTCAAGGAAACCTGCAAGGTGCTCGAAGGGGCTTATGCCATCGGCGTGATCAGCATCAACGAACCGAAGCGGCTGATCGCCGCGCGCCACGGCAGTCCATTAGTGGTGGGGTTGGGCGAGAGCGAAAACTTCATCGCCTCCGATGTCTTCGCGCTAGTCGGTGAAACGCAGCGTTTTATTTTCCTCGACGACGGCGACATCGCCGATTTGTCCACGGAGGCGGTCGATATTTACGATAGACACGGAAATCCGGTACAGCGGCCCGTCCATGAAACGAAATTGGCGGCCGACGCCGTTGAGCGCGGCGAATACCGCCACTACATGCAAAAGGAAATTCATGAGCAGCCGGTGGCAATCGAAAAAACCCTCGACGGGCGGATACGGGCCGGAAAAGTGCTCGATGCCGCTTTCGGGCCGTATGCCGAGAAAGCGTTCGACCACATCAAATCGGTTCAGATCGTCGCCTGCGGTACCAGCTATCATGCCGGCATGGTGGCGCGCTACTGGATGGAATCGATCGCGGGACTTCCGTGCAGCGTGGAAGTGGCCAGCGAATTCCGTTACCGCAAGAATGTGGTTCCGCCCGGGACCCTGTTCGTCAGCATTTCGCAGTCCGGCGAAACCGCCGATACCTTGGCGGCGCTGAAGGAGGCCAAGAAGCTCGGCTATGCGCACACCCTCGCGATCTGCAACGTGCCGGAAAGCTCGATCGTTCGGGAATCCGAATCGACCCTGATGACTCGAGCCGGTCCCGAAGTCGGCGTCGCCTCCACCAAGGCGTTCACCACCCAGCTGACCGCCCTGCTCCTTCTGGTCGTCGCTCTGGGCAAGCGCAACGGGCTCCCGCAGGAGCAGGAAGCGCGGATCGTCAAGGAGCTTGAAAGTCTGCCGGAGCAAATCGAGCGAGTTTTACTTCTGGAGGACGAAATTCAGCAATGGGCGGAACGTTTCGGCGACAAGCGTCACGCGCTCTATCTGGGACGTGGTGCCCATTATCCGGTCGCGATGGAGGGTGCGCTCAAACTGAAGGAAATCTCCTATATTCACGCCGAAGCGTATCCGTCTGGCGAGCTCAAGCACGGCCCTCTCGCGCTCATCGACGCCGAGATGCCGGTAGTGGCGGTTGCTCCGAACAACGAACTTCTGGAAAAGCTCAAATCGAATCTTCAGGAGGTTCAGGCCCGGGGCGGCGAACTCTACGTCTTCGCCGACGTGCGCGTGCCCATGGAGAGCGCGCCGGGCGTCAATTTGTTACGCGTCGCGGAGACCGAAGAGATCGTTGCGCCTATCGTCTACACGGTGCCCTTGCAGATGCTCGCCTATCACGTCGCATTGATCAAAGGTACCGACGTCGATCAGCCGCGCAACTTGGCGAAATCCGTCACTGTCGAGTGAACCGGATCGCGTGACTATCAGTCCTCAGAACTGACGTTCCGAACTACGGATGGTGGTCCGCTGGGCTGGCACGTAATCCACGCCAGCGGGTGGCGAGTAATTTGAAGATCAAGCCGGTGCCGAGTCCCCAGGCGCCATTGATCAGGAACGCCGTTGCGAGCAAAGGAGGGTGCCAGCCGCCTCCCAAGGGCCGGCCCTTGAGCGGAAATACCACCAAGAGCGCCACCAGCGACGGCAGAATGGCGCCGAACAGGAACGCTGTCACCCAGTAGCCGGGAGGCGGCGGAAACCGGGGTTCTACCAGCGCAAACAAAAAACCCCAGACGCCGCCCCAGAAGGCCAACGAGAACACGGCCGGGATGCCGAACGGCGAGGTTGGCGCCAATGAGAACGGTGCGAAAGGCGCCAGACCGACGGCCCAAAGCAGCGCCAATGTGAGCTGGTGGAAAATCAGTGTGGCGAAAAAGCCCGCGACAAAACCGAACAATCCCCGTGTCGCAGTGTCTATGGGCGTATCGTGATAAGCCATAACAGGTTTCCTCCTGAATAATGATTCCCGTATCCCGCTTGAAACCAAGCGCGGCGCCATTACGATGAGCTTCTGGCCAGCGGTTAGCCCCGTTTAAATTAAGACTTCATGCCGCTGGGCAGGTTTCGGATCGGCTTATTGCAGGGACCGGTCATTCATAGCGAAAGACCGACCCTGCGGCGCGCATCGAGGCAGTTTCCGCTGCCGCGGGTAAAGTCGCGGCAGGTTCTTGGACGGTCGTCGTAGATCACGCATGCGTAGCTCTCGGTGGAAGTGCCGCCTCCGGACAGCGCAGCACAGCGCGAGCCGTGTCGCCGCAGCTTGCTGCGGGCATCGTGAATGATGACGAGGGTCGGATGGCGCTTGATCACCGGCTCGCGCTTGGAGATCTCGACCGAATCATAAGCCTCGCGGCAACACGCGCCGCAGGTAAGGCAATCGAGCTCGTCGGCCGGTTCGAAACGCGAGCACGCCGGCGCATCGCTTGGCAGCCGGACGCCGGGCGCATGCCGGCAGCGCAATCCCCGGCGCTCGACGAACGCCCAGGCACAACCGGTACAGCCGCGGTCGCTATGATACGCCGCGATGGGCGCGTGCCCCGCCGGATGCCGAGTGGGTGGTTCGGCCGCCTTCGTCCACAGCGAAGGCATCGCGCTTTCGCCGCAGGCGTCTGGGCCAGCATTAGCGTTGTGCTTCACACGGGGAACTAAAGCCGCAATGGCCGCGCTGGCGGCGAGCGCCTCGTCGAGGTGCGGCGCCCAACGGTGCTGCGATGCCCGCCAAGCGGCAAGGCGTGCGGCGACACAGCTACGCTCGCGGCGCCCTCCCTCTTTCGGCGACGCCGTGAATGGATCGGCGGGCAGCGACTCCCAAAAGCTTACGCGGAAATCGGTGGTCGGCGCGAAGAAATCCCGCAGGCCCACGCTATCGGCCAGATAGGCTTGCAGCCGCAGACAAGCATGCTCGCGCCATGGATTTCGGCCACCGCTGCCGACTAGCCCCCAGTCTACCTGTCTTTCGCCGGCTTCCCCTTCGACCAGGGCATGACATAGCTCGTGAAGAATCATCTGGGCGAGCGAATCGTCAGGGTCGAGGATGTCGTCGGTGCCGATGAAGATCGTGCCGCGCCCATCGGTCGAGGCGTAGGCGTGCGGAGTGCGTTCGATGCGAAAGCCCACGCGTTCGGCGCAGGCAATCCACACCAGCGCGAGCGGGTCGTCGTAACGATGGGTCGGGCAGCGGAGGAACTCGGTCATGTCGGATGCCGGCAAATCGGGTCGCCGATATTACCAGGTGGAACCTTGTCCGTCTTCAAGGCGAGACCGGCGCATCCGCGAACACACCGTAAAGCCAGATCATCCCTAGAGCGGCCAGCGTCAACCAAATCATGACGATAAAGGCTCCGGCCGCATAACTCACCGGTTTGTTGCCGGGCGTGAATGCGTCTGCAGCCGCGGATCGGCATTCGGCGAGTACCGCGGATGGAATCAATCGAATCACCAAGGCCAGTCCCAGCGGAATCAAGACTAGATCGTCGAGATATCCCAGCACGGGGATGAAATCCGGGATGAGATCGACCGGGCTGAACGCATAAGCCACGATCGCGGCCGCGAGAAGCTTTGCATACCAGGGCGTTCCTGGATGACGGGCGGCCAGATACAGCGAGAAAGCCTCCGCTTCGAGGCGGCGGGCGCGTTGCTTAAGCTCGATCAAGAGTGACATGGGAAAAGAATTGTGCAAAGGCGGGCTGCGGTTCTTCCGTTCGCAACGAGCATGCCGATCTAAAACCGCTACGCAAGCGATCCGACAACCGGTTCAGGGCGCGCGGCGATTGGCTTCATAAACGGGCATCAACTGCTGAGCCTTTACCCGCATGCTTTGCAGGCGTTGTTCGGGATCGGGGTGAGTGCTGAGCCAGTCCGGACCGCCGCTGCCTCCGACTTTGATCATTTTCTCCCAGAGGGAAATAGCGGCAAAAGGATCATATCCCGCTTTGGCGGCGAGCTCGATGCCGACCGCGTCCGCCTCGCTCTCGGCCTTGCGGCTGTTGGGCAACTGCAAGCTGACGGTGGCGACGGTATCGGCGAGGCCGGCCACGCCGCCCAAGTTATAGCCAGCGATTGCCCCGGCCAGAACGCCTAGGCCCAAGCCAAGCTTTTGAACCTGAAGGCGCGACATTTTCTCGGCCTGGTGCGAGAGCAAGGCGTGAGCGATTTCGTGTCCCAGAACCTGAGCCAGTTCGTCGTCCGTGGGACGGATTTTCTGAAGCAGTCCCGTGTATACGGCGATCTTGCCGCCGGCCATGCACCAGGCATTTACTTGATCGCTTTTCAGAACGTGCACCTCCCATTGCCAGTGGCGGGTCTCCGGACGCAGCGCTGCGGCTTGTGCAATTAACGGCTGTGCTATGGATCGAACCCGATTGACCGTGGCGGGATCTTCGTCTAGGACCTGCTGTTTTTCTGCATTCAGCAGCAATTGGTCGTAAGCCTGTGCGGAGTACCGGGCGGCCTTGTTGTCGCTGACCAACATGATCTGACTGCGGCCGGTGATGGGATTGGTCGCACAGCCGGCGATTCCGACAGAAAGCTGGATGGCAAGAAGAGCAGCCAGGAAGCGATTCACCAAGTGACTTTGCCTCGACATAGCGCCGGATACCCCCGATTTGACGCCGAAATCGACGAAAGATTCGGCTGGTTCCGGTCGAGAGCTTCCGACGAGCCGTGCCGAACGGCCTGGCCATGCAGTGGCGCTATTGGTCACGGTGCCCTTTTTGCTCGATGCGCTTGAGCAAGGCAAAAAGATCGCTGTTGGTCGAAAGAACGACCGTAGATTCGCCGTTGATGACCTTGCGATAGGTTTCGAGGCTCTTCAAGAAACGGTAGAAGTCGGCCGCCTCGGGGCGCTGCGTGTATGCCCTGGCATAGATCTCCGTCGCTTTGGCATCCGCCTCGCCGCGAATTTCCTGAACCCGTTTGTAGGCGGCCGATTCGATTTCGTTGATGTCGCGGTCCTTGTTGCCGGAAATGCGCGCGGCTTCGCCCTCGCCTTCGGATCGGAACCGCTGGGCAATCTGTAGCCGCTCGCTGATCATGCGTTGGTGGATGCGCTCGAGCACGCCCGGATTGTAATTGATCCGCTTGAGCCGGATGTCCAGAAGCTCGATGCCGAACTCGGCCAGTTTCGGAGCGGCGGCGTTGAAGATGCCTTTTTCGATTTCCAGCCGACCGTATTGGATCGGACGCAAAACGCCAAGCCCGCCTACTGCCGATAGCGCGCCTGCGACGCTTTCATCCTGCAGCGGTCGACGCGTTTTGTCGGTGCGAACCACCTCGATCAGTTCGTGCCTGGCTATCGCCGTGCGCGTCTCGCTGCCCAAGATATCTTCCAGACGCGATTGGGCGCTCCGCTCGTCCCGCAGGCGAAGGTA
Organism: Methylocaldum sp. 14B; assembly: GCF_002005105.1. Taxonomy (GTDB): domain Bacteria; phylum Pseudomonadota; class Gammaproteobacteria; order Methylococcales; family Methylococcaceae; genus Methylocaldum. The sequence continues at coordinate 212,103 of NZ_MSCV01000002.1, forward strand.
ATACTGCATGGGATCGGTGATGCGCCAGCGCGCGAAGGTATCCACCTGAATATAGGTCTTGTCCTTGGTCGACATTTCCACCATGGGTCCGTCCCAAGCCAGATAACGTTTGTCGAAACGGGTGACCTGCTGGATGAGAGGCAGTTTGAAATGTAGACCGGGGTCGGTAATGGGGTCGCGGACCGGCCTGCCGAACTGGGTAACGATTGCTTGCTCGGTTTCGTTGACCGTGAATGCGGACAGCAGTACCAATGCGGCCGCCAAGAGCGCGAGAAGAATCGCGAGAGTCTTAGCCAAGCTCATTTATTTTTCCTCCGGCAGCCGTGCGGGTAAGGGAAGCATCGGCAGGATCTGCTGTACCGATTCGTCCACGATGATCGATTGCTTGGCCTCGGGAAGAACGTCGCCCAGCGTTTCGAGGTAAAGACGCGCCCGGGTGATCTCCGGCGCCTTGATGTATTGCTCGAGAACGGCGCTGAACGCGGCGGCATCGCCCTCCGCCTCGTTGATCCGCTTGAACCGGTAGCCTTCGGCTGCGCGGATTTTCTGATCCGCCTCGCCACGGGCGCGGGGCACGGCTTTGTTGTATTCGCCGTTGGCCAGATTGATGGCATTCTCCCGGTCCTGCTGCGCCCGATTCACTTCGTTGAACGAGGGTTGCACGGGTTCCGGCGGATTGACGTTTTTCAACTGCACCTGATTGACGGAAACGCCGAGGCGATAGCGGCCCGCCAATTCCCGCAGCCGATCGAGGACCGATTCCTCGATTTCCTGGCGGCCTATAGTAATGATTTCGTCGACTGTCCGGTCTCCTACGACTTCCCGCATGACCGATTCGGAGAGGTCCCGCAGGGTCAGTCCCGGATTGCGTACCGCGAAGAGGTAAGTCTCGGGTTCGGTGATGCGGTATTGCACGACCCACTCGACGAGCGCCGCATTCAAGTCTCCGGTCACCATGGATTTTTCCTTTTCCGGCTCCTTGCCCACCTGATCCGGGTGGGTGTAGCCGGGTGTGACCAAACCGAATTCCAGCTTGAGTTGCCGCTGGGTCGGCACCTCGATCACGTTGTCGATGCCGAACGGAAGTTTGAAATGCAGGCCGGGCGGCACTTTAAGAATGTATTTTCCGAACCGGAGCACAATGCCTTCCGATTCCGCCGGTATTGTGTAGTACGAGGTCCATGCCAAGACGATGAGCAATAGAATCAGGAGGATTCGCGGCAGAGAGATGGGCGGCGGGCCGGAAAAACGTCCGAACAAAGGTTTTACGTTACTCACGAAGTTCTTCCTTTGAAAAACATATTAAGCCGTAGTCCGGCAAACTCTAGCGATATGGAACAGCTCAAGGATAGCCCTATAACGCGTGCATGTGGATGCCACATCACAAGCTTTCCCCGGATGCGAAGTCTCAATTTGTCTGAAACTTAAGCCGGTGCAGTTCGGCAAAAAGTAAATGATTCGGACGGTTTGATTCAGCATCAGAGTTCTTGTTGCCCGTCATTCGGGAGGTCATCCTCGTTAACGATTTCGTGGAAGGAAGCCTGAACGCAATTCGCGCCTGGGCGCCGTTTTGGAGCCGATTCAAGTAATCAAGACGAGCCTGATCCCGGGGCAAAAAAGCGTGTCCGGCTCGCCTGCCGGCTCACGGGGATGATCAACAATATGATGCTGGATTTTGCCGCACTGCATGGAATAGCCCCGCAGGCCGAGCATTTTCCGATGAGCCGGGGGAACGAAGCGTTGAGCTCTTTAGGACTGGGAAAGCACGGTACCGTGTCGTGCCGGAGGTCGACTTTGCCTCATCCGAGGCCGATCGAATTAGAGAGCGTCAGAAAGGGAGAGTTTCGTTATTCTTAAATAGAATAACGATACCAATGTATAGTCTTGTATGTAATAAGATAGGTAGGTTAAAATCCTTTACAGCGTAATAATCGACTCTCCTCTTAACCTCACCTTTAACAGCCTCGGTCTACCGGGGCTTTCTTTTGAACGAGCCTTCTTATCGACCATATCGAGGTTGACAGGCTGATTTCAAACCGCCGACGGCGCGTTTGAGCGCCGCTGGCGGTACACGATTGATTTAGATCTGTTCGGCTACGGTTACGCAGAGATTGGTCGGATTTTGCTGCGCGTCCAGCACTGGCTTGATGGTAAAGCTCACCAGATTTTCCACACCTGCATCGCCGAGATCGGTTACCGGAACACCCTCTATCTTGATCTTGGTGCCTTTGATCGACCAGGTGTAATTGGCGTCGAAGCCGGTATTGTTTCCGGAATTCTCAAGATCCACCTCGAGCGTGGCTCCGTCGCAGGCCGCTGTGGGTTTCTTCAGATCGAGCACGTGGGCGTGAAACCCGCTCTTGGGATCTACGTGCGTGCTGTCCTGTATGGGCAAATGAGTAACCAGGATCAGGACGTTGTTGGTGCCGTCGGTCAGGGCGCCATAACCGAATGCGCCTGCCTTGCCGTCCATAGGCACGGCGGCCGATGTTTCAATTTCCACGTCAAGAACCTTCCCTTTGCTCTTGTTTTCCCATTCGACTTCCGCTTGTTTCACTTTCAGATAGTTCGGTGTTTCGGCCCAACTTGGGGAGGACACGAGGATCATCGATGCCACGGAACCGAACAGGGTCATCAATCTTATCGTTTTCATCGAGAGATCTCCTTTATATTAGCGATTGGTTAAGGTGCCGAACACGGATCGGCGCCCGAAGCGATAATATGATCGACTCGATAATATTTCTAGGGAAGAGATCGAATGGGAGAAACTATTCCCGGCCAAAATTCTGATTTTCTCTCTCGCTTACAGCAAACACATGCCTGTTTTGGTCGAATCCTCTCTCGGCGATTCCCAATCGGGTTTCCGCTATCGCCTTGGCTTCAAGGCTGGTTGGTGCCTTTATCTTGATAACCTCGGTACGGCCATCGAGATAAAGATAAACGTCGTAAGTATTCATAATGGGGAACACTCGAAAGAAACTTAGAGCGGGGCTTGAGATCGCTTTTTTTCCAGCGAGTCCGACGGAAAAAATACGCGTGCGACCGTTTCCCCAAGCCAGATCGAGACGATAGAAAGAATCGAGATGTGATTCTGTGAGAAATTACCCAAGAGCCAGGCTTACAAAGCGTGCTGGCGCTCAGGTATCAGGATCGATGGCGGTCCGTCCTTGGCGGGAGATTACCTTCGCCTTGCTGTCGCAAGCCACCCCGATCGGCTGACTTAAGATCGAAGTCGCCCGGCAGAGATGTCTCTCCTGGGCGACAAGGGGGGCATCGCGCAACGCGACACCCGCGTAAGCGGGAAAGCAGTTCTAGGTGGCCGGGGAACGGGTTGCGCCGTTTATCGAGGCTTTTGATCCTTCAGCGTTGCGCTTGCTCAGTTCGTCGATGACACTGTCCAAAGAGCCGGTCCGGGCAATGTCCTCGCTAAACGTCGTGCGATAGTTTTGCACCAGACTGATGCCTTCTATCAGCACGTCATAGACTTTCCATGCGCCATTGGTGTCGACCATGCGATAGTCCACGGCGACCGGTTTTGCGCCGGGCTGGAGAATCTCGGTCTTGATGACGGCTTTCTTGTCGGCTAGCGGTGTCTGAAGCGGCAGATAGCGGATGTCCCAGTCCTTATATTCGGTGAATGCCGCGGTGTAAGTGCGAATGAGCAGCATACGGAATTCGTTTTTGAAACGTTCCCGCTGCTGTGGAGTGGCGGTTCGCCAGTGCTTGCCTAGAATGAGCAGGGCCGCGCGATCGACGTCGACATGGGGCTCCAGGATCTCCTTGACGATGCGCGTCGCTCTGGGAACGTCGAGCTTATAGTCGTATTCCCGTAAGGCTTGCTTTACCTCATCGGACGTTTTCTGAATGACTTGCTGGGGTGGAAGCAGGGCTTCAGCACCGGTCACAACCGGGAGGAACCCAAGAAAAATCGAGCACAAAGCCAGGAGGGCTTTGCCTGTTGAGGTAAATTGAAAAGTCATCGGCTAGCTCATAAAACAAAATATAAAAAAGACATTCAGCGAGCGTTCCGAATTTTTCGGGCGGCATGCTGATTTCTCGGGGTTCGGAGTCCAGAACAAACAGCAAAATGATACCGGCTTATCCGATCGGCGGTAATGGTTTTGTTCCCCGGTATACCGGTAGTTTGTCGTAGCTGGCATCGCTGTTCTTTAAGCATTCACTGTGCCAAATCTTTTCAGCTCTGACGTTTAAAGTACGACCCGATCACGAAGGAAATAATCCTTGCACCCATGATTTTTTGGTGCGAGAGGAGTCTAATAGGTCGATATCAAAACTGTGACACTGACTGCTCATAGGCGTGCGCTGCTTATGGATGTCTGCTTCAAAGAGCCCTGTCGATTACTTCGGATCCTGCTGTTCGCGTTCATCGGTGCGCTCGTGAGCGGCTGCGGCACAGGTGTTCATTATCGGGTGGGCGTCGGCGCGGGATATCCGAGTCCTTACTACCGGTACGATTATTACCCTTATAGTTATTTCCACGGATACGGCGCCTACCCTTACACGTACCGGCGACCCTACGGCTATGACCGGCGTTTCTATGGATTCGATCGTTATCATCGCCCTTATTACTGGGATAGACGGCCTTATCGCTACGATAAACCGTTCCAGTATCGCGACAGACGGCCCGATCGATTCGATAAACCATTTCAGTACCGTGACAGACAGCCTCATCGGTTCAATAAGCCTTTCCGTCACTGGGAACGGCGGCCTTATGGTTCCGGTGTGCCATTTCGTAATCCTCGGCCTCATTATCGCTACCGACGTTAACCACGTGACTGCGAGCCCTTGGCTTTGCGCCATGGCAACCCCGAAATTTTTCGTTCAATCATGGCGGGCGTATAGGGCGCCCTTTACCATCGCTTGGTTTTCCCGTAATTTGACCGGAGTGTCGGTTATTTAGGGTGAATAGGATAGAACGATGAGCAGACTGCCGGACGATTTGAAGTATGCGAAAACCCATGAATGGGCGAAACCGGAGGAGAGCGGGAACGTACGCGTGGGCATCTCCGATTACGCTCAAGAGCAATTGGGCGACGTGGTATATGTCGAGCTGCCGGAAGTCGGCCGGCGAGTTAAGGCGGGCGAAGCGTGCGCCGTGGTCGAATCGGTGAAAGCGGCCTCGGACATCTATAGCCCGGTATCCGGCGAAATCGTCGAGGTCAACGGGTCATTGTCGGATGCTCCCGAAGCGATCAACCAAGACTCCTATGCCGCGTGGTTGTTCTGCGTCAAGGCGGATGATCTTTCAGAACTAAACACCCTTTTGGATGCCGAAGCTTATAAAGCAGACGCTGAGGCCGACTAAACGGTTCGTTTGTTTTATCGCTTGTTCTCCTCCGGTAGCGATGCTAGCGAATCGAGTGTAGCGGCCGGAACAGGCACCGGCGTTTCGCATGTCTTTGGGTTATACGCGTCGCGCGTGCCAATCGGCATAAATTCTCCGGCAGATGATACATGCCGATTTGTCCGGTGTTTGCCAGGAGCGCCCATGCCTTGTCCAGGCCCAGATCGAATGTCTTGAGCCCATAGCATTCTGGCCCGGCGGAGGGGCCAGAAATAATTAAGAAAGCAAACCCTTAGCCATGCCTTTCATTCCTCATACCGAAGCCGATATCCGCGAGATGCTTGCGGCCCTCGGTGTGCCATCGACAGAAACGCTCTTCGACGAAATACCGGCGGAGTTGTGTTGCGGCGCGCTCGATCTCCCGCCCGCTTTGAAAGAAATGGAAGTTACGCGTTTGATGCGCGCACGCGCCGGCCAGAACCGTCCGCTTCTATGCTTTGCCGGCGCCGGGGCTTACGAGCACCACATACCGGCCGCGGTTTGGGCCGTAACCAGCCGGGGCGAGTATTACAGCGCGTACACGCCCTACCAGGCGGAAGCGAGTCAAGGCACGCTGCAGGTGCTCTACGAATATCAGAGCATGATGGCGAGCCTCACCGCCATGGACGTATCGAACGCTTCGCTCTACGACGGCGCGACCAGCCTCGCGGAAGCGGTGTTGATGGCGGTGCGGACGAACCGAAAATCGCATTCGCGCCGCATCCTGATGCCGAAGACCGTACATCCGTTTTACCGGCGGGTGGTCCGGACCATCGTCGGGAGCCAGGCGCTGGAACTGATCGAGCTGCCCTATGACGTCGAAACCGGGCGCGTCGATCCGGCGTCTCTGGAAATCCACTCGGGCACGGACATCGCCGCCTTGGTGATTCCCCAGATCAATTTCTTCGGCGTGCTCGAGGCCGTAGACGAACTGACCGTTTGGGCCGCCGCAAACGGCGCCATCGCCATCGCGCTGGTCAATCCCATGGCACTGGCTCTCCTTAAGCCCCCGGGCGAATGGGGGCAAGAGGGCGCCGATATCGCTTGCGGGGACGGCCAGCCTTTGGGCATACCCTTGTCGGGCGGTGGACCGTATTTCGGATTTATGTGCTGCCGCAAGGCGCACGTCCATCAACTGCCCGGACGTCTGGTCGGCCGGACCGTGGATATGGACGGCAAGCCCGGTTTCACGCTTACGCTTCAGGCACGCGAGCAACATATCCGCCGCGGCCGGGCTACCTCCAATATCTGCACCAACCAGGGCTTGATGGTCACGGCGGCGACCATTTACATGGCGCTCTTAGGGCCGGAAGGATTGCGGCGAGTCGCTTTGCAGAGCCATCAAAACACGCTCAGCCTGATGAGTAGCTTGACTGCCGTCGACAGCGTCGAGCGGGTTTTCTCGGGGCCTTTCTTCCATGAAGCGGTTTTCCGCACGCGGAGGCCCGCCAGGGAGATCATGGACGGTTTGGCGGAACGGGGGATTCTTGGAGGACACGAACTCGCAAGGGATTATCCGGAACTCGGCGAAGCAATTCTGGTTTGTGTCACGGAAACGCGTACTCAGGAGGATATCGAATCGTACGCACGCCAAATAGCGTCGCTGCTTAGCCATGGCTGAAGAAGTCGGAGCCGACATAATGCTGATTTTCGATCGTTCGCGCCGAGGGCGCGCCGCGCATGCCCAGTTGCTCCCGGAATCCGGTGAATCGCCGGCCATTCCCGATTATTTGTTGCGCAAGACTCGTCCGGCCTTGCCCGAAGTCTCAGAGCTGGACGCCGTTCGCCATTACACCCGGCTGTCCCAGCAAAATTACTCCATAGACACCCAGTTTTATCCCCTGGGCTCTTGCACCATGAAGTACAACCCCAAGGTTTGCCATGACCTCGCAAGTCTGCCCGGATTTCTGAATACCCATCCTCTGGGGCTGGAGCGGACCGGGCAAGGGACTTTGGCCGGTCTGTACGAGCTCCAGGAGATGCTCGCGGAAATCACCGGCATGGCCGGGGTTTCGCTGGCCTGCGCGGCCGGGGCGCAGGGCGAATTCGCCGGTGTCGCCATGATCCGCGCTTACCACAGGTTGCGGGACGATTTAGCTCGAACCGAAATGCTGGTGCCCGACGCCGCGCACGGCACCAATCCCGCTTCGGCGTCCATGGGCGGCTTTCGGGTACGGGAAGTCGCCACCGATGCCGACGGCAACGTGGATCTCACTGCACTGGAGCTGGCCGTGGGTCCGCAAACCGCCGGCATCATGCTCACCAATCCCTCGACTTTGGGAGTGTTCGACCAGCACATTCGAGCCATCGCCGATATCGTGCACCGGGCCGGCGGGCTGCTCTATTACGACGGCGCCAATCTGAACGCCATCGCCGGCAAAGTGCGCCCCGGCGACATGGGCTTCGACGTCATTCATCTCAATCTCCACAAGACGTTTTCGACGCCCCACGGCGGCGGCGGTCCGGGTGCGGGCCCGGTGGGCGTGGGTGACAAGCTGCTGCCCTTCCTGCCTCTGCCCGTCATTGTGAAAGACGGGTCGCGCTATCGCATGCTGACCGAAACCGAGCGGCCGCACAGCATCGGGCATCTGGTCACGTTCGCGGGAAATGTCGGCGTTCTCCTGCGCGCTTATGTCTACATCCGAATGCTAGGCCATGAAGGCCTCGAGCGGGTGGCGGAATTCTCGACCCTGAACGCCAATTATCTGCTCAAGAAACTGGTCGAAGCCGGATTCGAACCCGCTTTTCCGCAGCGCCGCGCCGCCCACGAGTTCATCATTACGCTGAAGCGGCTGGCCAAAGAACATCATGTTACGGCGCTGGACTTCGCTAAACGCCTGTTGGATTATGGCGTCCATGCGCCGACGGTATATTTTCCGCTCTTGATTCCCGAGTGTTTTCTCATCGAGCCGACCGAGACGGAAAGCAAGGAAGCCCTGGATGCGTTTGTCCGGATAATGGCCGAGATTCTGAAAGAAGCGGAGACCGACCCGGATCGGCTTAAGAGCGCACCCCATTCGCTGCCGGTGCGCCGTTTGGATGAAGTCCGGGCGGCGCGGCACCCCGATCTCGCCTATAAATCAGAATAAGAACCCCTCTATGGCAGGACAAACGCTCACGGGCATTGCCCGTTTTTACGCGGCATTTACCAATTCCATTTCGGGTATCCGGGCCGCCTGGCTGAATGAGGAGGCGTTTCGGCAGGAGTGTCTGCTGGTCCTCGCCGGCGTTCCCTTGGGGCTGTGGATCGGCCAGAACGGCATCGAACGCGCGCTTCTGATCGGCGTGTTGCTGAACGTCTTGATCGTCGAATTGTTGAACAGCGCCGTCGAAGCGACCGTCGACCGTATCGGTTTCGAACGGCACGAATTGTCCGGCCGCGCCAAGGATATTGGATCGGCGGCCGTGTTTTTCTCGCTGGTCCTCGCCGGTGCGGTCTGGTTACTGATTTTGATTCGATAAAAAGGTAAAAAAGAATGACAGCGTTAATCTGCGGCTCGGTGGCCTACGACACTATCATGGTGTTTCAGGATCGATTCAAGAATCACATCCTGCCGGAGCAGGTCCATATCCTGAACGTCTCCTTTCTGGTTCCGGAACTCCGCCGTGAATATGGCGGCTGCGCCGGCAATATTGCTTATAACCTCAAGCTCTTGGGCGCCGATCCTCTGCCCATGGCCACTGTGGGCAAGGATTTCACACCCTACGCGCAGTGGCTGGGCTACTGCGGCATTAATCAGGATTTCATCAAGGTCCTGGGCGACAGCTATACGGCACAGGCTTATATCACCACGGACATGGACGACAACCAGATCACGGCTTTCCACCCTGGCGCGATGTCGTTTTCCCATCTGAACCGAGTACCCACGGATTGCGGCATCCGCATCGGCATCGTGGCGCCGGACGGCAAGGACGGCATGGTTCAGCATGCCGCCCAATTCGCCGAAGCCGGCATCCCGTTCATCTTCGATCCCGGCCAGGGCATGCCTATGTTCGACGGACAGGAACTCTTGAGTTTCGTCGAGCTGGCGACCTGGGTGACCTTGAACGACTACGAAGCGCAGCTCATGCAGGATCGCACCGGTCTCGCGCCGGAAGAACTCGCGCAGCGCGTCGAAGCGCTGATCGTCACCAAGGGCGCACAAGGATCGTTGATTTATGCCAATGGCATCCGCCACGAAATACCGCCGGCAAAGCCGACTGCAGTGCTCGATCCGACCGGTTGCGGTGACGCCTACCGCGCCGGGCTGATCTACGGCCTTCTGGAAGAATTCGACTGGCCCACCATAGGCCGTATCGCCTCGTTGATGGGAGCCATCAAGGTCGAGACCTTCGGCACCCAGAATCACAGCTTCACCCTGCATGCGTTCAAGGAGCGCTATCGGGAAAGCTTCGGCTGCGAGCTGCCCGATCGGATATGACGAATATCCAGCGGCTGTTGGACATCATGGCGCGCTTGCGCCATCCCGAGACGGGGTGTCCCTGGGACTTGCAGCAGGACTTCGCGAGCCTCGTACCCTACACCTTGGAAGAGGCGTACGAGGTCGCCGATGCGGCGGAGCGCGGGGATATCGAGGATTTACGCGAAGAATTGGGCGATTTGCTTTTGCAGGTCGTTTTCCATTCGCGGATCGCCGAGGACCGCAGCTTGTTCACTTTCGAAGACGTGGCTGGCGCGATCAGCGAAAAGCTGATACGCCGACATCCCCATGTTTTCGGCGGGGCCGTATTCGAGACCGATGCCGAAAGGCATGAGTATTGGGAATCATCGAAAGCCGCCGAGCGCCGGGAAAAAGGCAAAACGGAGCAGGACGAAAGCGCTTTGAGCGGCATCGCGGCGAATTTGCCGGCGCTCGTAGCCGCGCAGAAATTGCAGAAGCGGGCCGCGCGACACGGCTTCGATTGGCCCGACATAGGGCCGGTTTTCGCCAAAGTCAGAGAAGAATTGGACGAGCTCGAGGCCGCCTGCGCAACGGGCGACCAAAGCCATATCCGGGAAGAAATCGGCGATTTGCTGTTCGTCGTCGTCAATCTCGCCCGGCACCTCGAGGTCGATGCCGAGACGGCGCTTCGGAGCGGCAACCGAAAGTTCATCAACCGCTTTCGCTATATCGAAAAGCAATTGTCGGCACGGGGAAAATCCTTGACTGAGTCCACACTGGCCGAGATGGACGCCTTGTGGGATGAGGCAAAACGAAGTTTGTCAGATTAGGCATGTAGGATGCGCTGAGGTACGACAAATCGGCAAGATCGCCGATTTGCACGGAGAGAGCCGCCCGGAGGGAGCCGGGCAGGATAGCCCGGCATGAACCGAACCGCATCAATCGCGAACGATGCCTGTCCTGAGCTCAGTCGAAGGGCCCGTCCTGAGCCGAGTCGAAGGGCGCTTCCCTTCGTTCAGCACATCCTACGAATTTGTTCGGGTCTACACCTTGGACGTAGGTCGGCAATCCTTTGCCGACAAACCCGCTGACGAAGCCGAAAGGTTTAATCCACCAAAATGGACGTTGAAGTTGAAGCTACGACACGAACACCCCTGGGATGTCACACCGCAAGAAGCGATCGCCATTCAGAAACGGCTGCGAAACCTCGTCAGTTTGCAGGACGAATTACCGGAAACGGTCCGATGCGTAGCCGGGGTGGACGTCGGTTTCGAAGAAGGGGGCACTGTCACGCGAGCTGCCGTGGCGAAGTTGAGTTTCCCCGAGCTGGAGTTGATCGATAGCGCCGTCGCGAGGCGGCCGACTTCGTTTCCTTATATTCCGGGCCTTCTATCCTTCCGGGAAATTCCAGCCATCTTGGATGCCTTGCAAGCTTTGCGAGACCTGCCGGATTTGATGCTGGTCGATGGTCAAGGCTATGCGCATCCTCGCCGCTTGGGCATAGCTTGTCATTTGGGGGTACTAACCGATATCCCGACGATAGGCGTCGGAAAGACACGGCTCTTGGGTGTTCATGACGGCGTTCCAGACCGGCGCGGCGCCTGGGTTCCCCTTTTGGACAAAGGGGAGACCATCGGAGCCGTGTTAAGGACGAGGCAGGGCGTCAAACCGGTTTACATCTCGCCCGGCCACCGTGTCGCTTTGCAGACGGCCGTCGAATGGGTGATGCGCTGCACTAAGCGTTACCGCTTGCCCGAAACGACGCGGCATGCACACCGCCTCGCTTCGGGATAACGAATGCGAAATTCTCGTAGCTCCGCGTGCTCTTACGGTTTACTTGCGGGGAGTTCCTTGTCGCGATAGTGGACATCCGTCCAGCAAACCGGAAGCTCTTCGCCTGACGGAAATACCAATTCGGTCTTCGGGAATTTTTCCGGATCCTGCATCTCCTCGCCCCAATGCAAGCGCCCGACTATGTTTTTATGTATCGGATTGACCAAATCGTTGAGACCGAGAATCTCGACCAGATGTCCATTCTTTTTCAGTTTGAGAAACATGGCACATGTCTCCTCTCAGGAATGAATTCGTTTAAAGGCTCGTCATCCGTGGATTGAATTCTACTGTAGAGCGATTTTGGGCGCGATGCAATCACTCGGAACGTTCGCCGCCCCAAAGAGATTCGATGCCCCAGTAAACCAACTGCGTCAAAACGACGCCTACCCCGAAACCGCCGATAAAAAACTCCGACGCATGATGCTGCATGGTGGTCGCGAGAAACTTGCCGGTAAAAAATCCAACTACCAGCGACAAGCCGATACGCAATCGTTTGAATATTTCTTCTGTGTTCATGGCTGAGCGAACTTATAAAGTTGAATGAGAAAGTTCTCGGGCAAACTTTAACCTAGAAGCGACAATTGGACGCAGTCGACGTCGTTTCTCCGCTAAGTGGCTTAAGGACTGGCTCCAGCCCGCGGCAATCCACGTTTTTCCCCGGTACTCCGAGGTTTGCTGGGTGAGTTAGGTGCGCACCGGGACGGGGCGCCGGCTGAACTTCATCGGCCGTAACGAAATCTTAGTGATTACACTGACAGACGAAACGGGTTCGCAAAGATGCCGGTATCCGACGAGTACACCTTGAATGAACTGACTGCGTGGTTCCGCCGGCGGCTGGATGAACTGAGAATCCATTTCGACGACGAGCCACTCAGTTACGAGGCTAATACAGCTTACGATATCGCCTTTTATCGTCTTCTGGCGGAAGCCCGAGACGCATGGCTGGCGCGTCACGGTTACACTCCCACGCCGGGACAGCTCACCAAAGCCTTCTTCAATGCGGAATTCGAACGCTCGCGCGAACAACGCCTTGCCAAGCGCAATTGGCTGTCGCGCGCCATTTGCCGATTGTTTCCTTTCAAGGTGTCTCGAAGGCCGTTCCACGTGAAATAACACCTGCCCGACCTTTTCTTCTTCAGTTCCCTCGGCACACACGAAAGCCCATCGAAAACAAGAGATCCGCTTGAATTCGGTAATTCGAGCGCATCCCTTTGATCATCGGAGGGCAACAATCCGCCCTATCCTCTTCTTGCGGCTGTTTTGGACGCGCCGCTCCATCACGGCCGTTCGTCGGATAAATCCTACCGATTGTCGGCTTCTGCCGATGCAGCGAAAAAGCGCTGCTATAACTATCGGCATGAAAACAGATCATGAAAACGGTTTTACATTAATCGAGCTGATGGTCGCGGTAGCGGTGCTTGCCGTGACACTCACCATCGGGGTACCCAGCTTTCGAGAGACGATACTTAATAATCGCCAGACGACACAGATCAACGAACTGGTAGCTGATGTGGGTCTTGCGAGAAGCGAAGCCATCAAGCGGGGTATTCCGGTGACGCTATGCAAGAGAAACACAAGCGGTAACAACTGCGACTCCAGTGCCGCATGGGCGGACGGCTGGATAATATTCTCGGATCGCAACCGCAACGGGGTTTTGGACGGCGACGACAATCTGCTCCAGGTAAAACCGCCACTGGCTTCTGGAACCACCCTTACCTTCAGCGGGGGTCGGGTTACCTTCGATGCACGAGGTTTTTCCGCCGGGTTCAATGGCACATTCATTTTTTGCGACAGCCGGGGATCGAGCAAAGCCAAAGGCCGCGTCCTTTCCAACACTGGAAGACTTAGGGAACCCACAGACAGCTTGAGCTGTAACTAAAACCGATATGAAACGACTAGATTCTCGAATAAGTTTTTTCTGCGGTTCGGATCGTATTTACGAATACGGCCGCATGCCATTGAAGTCGGCAAACTCGCGCCCTTGGCATCTCCTGGCAAGGATGGGAGGTTTCTCCATGTTGGAAGTGCTGATCAGCGTCTTGGTCTTTTCCATAGGCGTCCTCGGCATCGCCGCGCTTCAGCTCAAGGCCAAGCAGTCGGGTTACGAGGCCGTACAGCGGACTTTGGCCACGTCCTTGGCCACCGAGCTGCTGGAAAGGATGAGGTTGAATTCGTCGGGCACGTCTTTGATCAATTACGTCACGGCCAACGGCACACAGACATTCAATTCGTCCACTCCGCCCGCAGCCGCTCCGAACTGCTCGGCCGGCTGCACTTCTACTCAAATTGCCGCCTTGGACTTGCGGAATTTTTGGGATGCCTTGAATGGCGCCAGCGAAACCCGGAACGGGAATCAAACCGGCGGCTTGGTCAATCCAACTACGTGTATCAGCGGCCCGGCGACCGGCACGCCCGGTACCTACACGGTTACCATCGCGTGGCGCGGTCAGGCCGATTTAGCGTGGAGCAATCAAGGTGTCAACGCCAGCACCTGTGGCCAGGGAAGTTACGACGGACCGAGCGGCACGAACGGCTATCGCCGCATCTTATCCATCACCACCTGGATCGGACCATGAGCAGATTGATACATACCACCACATTCAGGCAATCCGGCGTCGGCTTGGTCGAGCTCATGGTGGCGCTGGTCTTGGGCTTGTTCGTCACCGCCGGCGTCACCAGCATGTTTGTTCAGAACAAGGGGAGTTATAACCAGGACGAGCGGAGCGCCCGAATGCAGGAAAGCGCACGCTATGCTCTGCAACTACTGGCACGCGATTTGTCGATGACGGGCTTCTGGGGAGGGGTGGTCGGTTCCGGCAGTGATATCGATAGCTCAGGGCCCTCGACCGCGGGAACCGGGGCCGCCTGGGCCTATAACTTGGCATCGACGATCGATTATTTCGTACCTTCCGTAGCGGCGCCCGCTCCTACTTCTAGATTCGCTTGGTTCAGTGTCCCAAGCGGGTCAAGCTATAAATCCAATACTAATATTCTCGCCGTCAAGCATGTCTCCGGAGTCAATTATCAGAACCCCAGCACACCTCCTGCAGGCGTCTACGTCAGCACGGTGGGAGCCGGCGGCACTCTGGCGACACGGGACGGCGTTACCCAAACCCCCGCGGGAATGCAGGACTGGGAATATCAATCCCATATGTATTACATCGCCACCGACGATACCACGGGAGTTCCATGGCTGCGCCGGAAGCATCTTGTAAATGGTGCCATGAGCGAGCAAGGCGAAGGGGAATTGGTAGAAGGCATCGAGTTTCTCTACGTCGAATTCGGTATCGATACCGACGGCGACGGCATTCCGAATCGGTATCTGTCCAACCCTTCCGCTACGCAGCTGCAAACCGCGGTTAGCGCACGCATCTCTTTGCTGGTCCGCAGCTCAGACCAGGATTTTTCCTCTCCCGCCGACGACAAGACCTATTTGCTCGTAGATGCGGATGGAGACGGCGCATACGACTCAGGTGTCGATGTGAGTGTCAATGGGATTCTTAACGGCGGCAATGCCTTCAACGATCACTATTACCGCCGGATGTACACAACCACTGTGCAACTACGAAATACCCAATACCAACTCCTTCTGCAAGGAGCGACCGCCTCATGAAGCACTTCAGTAATCTTCACATTCAGAGGGGCGCCGCTTTAGTGGTGTCGCTGCTGATTCTCCTGGTGGTGACGATCGTCGGATTGGCCGGGATGCGGACGAGCACTCAAGAGCTGCGTATGGCCAGTAATGCCGAAGATAAAGAGACGGCATTTCAACAAGCACAAGCGGCTATCGATTACCTCGTCAATAATCCGGATCTGCTCCCGGTCATCGGCAATGTCGGTTATGCCCTCTGTACGGCAAACCAAACCAAGGCGGACGGAACGGCTTGCGACCAAACCAACATCGATCTTCCTGCTCCGCCATTCGACGACAGCGCCACGGGTACCAGCAGATTACGACTTACTCGCCAGAATCCTGGTACCGGTTTGCCGCCCCGCCTTTTGGCTACCAGCTCGGCCATGTTCGCATCGGCTTATTACCTGGGGGAAAGCCAATACGATGCTACAGGCGTCGGACGCGGCGCGGCCGGTTTGGGCGCCGGACTGATGCGGATCATACCCAAATGAAAAAGAACTCGCGGAGTGCATCCATGAAACTCGCAACAGTCTTGGTCTCCTCTCTGATTGCCATTTTGAGTCTGCAACCCGCTCATGGCGAGGACACCGACATTTATCTGAACTCAGCCAGCACCGAGGGCGGAAGTCCCATGGTGATGTTTGCTCTAGATTACCGCTCGAATTTGGGGTCGACGGTTTGTCAGGGCAGCGAGTGCAACAGTCTCCGCTCGGCCGTATCGCCGAGCACGGGAACGACTTATCTTCCCGCTAGCGGCACCGTCAGTTTTTTCGAGCTGTTGCGGGCTGTCTTGAGAAAAGTGACGGACGATCTGGCGCCGCAGCTCACCGGCGTGAAGTTCGGACTCATGATCAACCATAACAACAATAACAATTGCGAAGGCCCCAACAGAACCGGTTGCAGTAACGGCGGCTATATGATGCTGGGTTTCGATACCGGCACAAGCCGTCTGCACAACAAGCTTGCTCAAATCCCGGTGCCGCAAGGCAATCTTGCCCATTCGTTTCAGGGAAAGGAGCTTTATTTCGAGCTGTTCCGCTATTTGACGGGCCAGGATATCTATAACGGCCATAATGGCTGGACCGATTACGACACGAACAACCAGCAAAACTTGCCCGTTGATAATCCCGACATCAGTTGGGATACCTCCATAGAAACGGGAAACCGCTACACTAGCCCTTTGTCCGGGACCCAATGCAGTAAGATTTTCGTCATCAACATCATGTTCCAGGTGTCCCAGCAGGATTCCGATTCGGATCTGGCGATCAGGGAGACCAAGGCCAACGGCGGCATGAACCAGCTGAACATCACCGGCACTAACAACAACTTCTCGACCGTGATCCGCTTTATGCGCGATGCTGATTTGGCGGATGGAACTTGGGGACAACACAATCCGGATCTGGAAGACGTCCAAAATGTCACTTCCTTTTTCTTCGTCGATCAGACCAAGGTCAACACAACTACCAACGGTTATGCGTCGGCCGGCGGTACGAATGCGGCGCTGCCTTTGAGCAGCAATCCCGATGATCTGGTCAAGCAGTTTAAAGATGTTTTTGAGCAAATTTTGAGCATCAGCACGACCTTCGTATCCGCCGCCGTTCCGGTCAATGTCTTCAACCGTACCGAAACGCTCGAAAATGTGTTTTATGCCTTGTTCCAGCCGGAAGGTACCCCCCGCTGGAACGGCAATCTCAAACGTCTGAAACTGGCGGTTGACGAGAGCACCGGAAATTTGCTGGTTCTCGATCAGAACGACAACGAGGCCATTTCGGCGACCGACGGTCGGATCAAGAACGAAGCTCTGACCTTTTGGACCAGTGCCGGTGGCGCGGACGTCGTAGCGGCCGATACGGAGATTGGTGAAGTTTCAGGCAAGGATGGCCGTAGCGTCTCGCGTGGTGGCGCCGGACAAAAAATTCCCGGTTTTCTGGGCGGCAGTCCAGGCACTAGCAATACATCCGGCGCCCGAAAGCTTTTTACCGAGCCGGACAGCTATACAAACGGAACGCCCACCGCATTCCGCGCGCTGAACGCGGATGATGCGACGACGGCTGGCGTCTCCGTAATCTGGGACAAGCTTAAACTTAGGGGCGCGAACAAGTCGACATCCTGTTCTCCTTCGACGGATTGCTGGACCACCGCCGCCAGCTACGCGACCGCCTCCGCGACGGATCAAACCATGGCGATCGATCTTCTCAAGTTCGCCCGCGGACTCGACCCGTTCGACCTGGACGCCGACGGGAGCATCTCGGACGTGCATCCATGGGCTACGCCGAGCGCTACGCCGAGCGGCCAGAGCCCCCAAAAGCCCTGGCTGATGGCCGATCCCTTGCATTCGAAGCCGACACCCATCAATTACGGCGCGCGAACGGCGGCGGGCTATTCGAACACGGTGCAGGATGTGCGTATTCTCTTGGCGGGCAACGACGGCTATCTGCATATGTTCCGCAACTCGACCTCCGGCAGTTCGCCCGAAGTGCCGAGCGGCGTGGAGGATTGGGCTTTTATGCCGAGGTCTCTGATCGGCAACCTCAAACTTTTAGCGGAGAATGCAGATGCTACGCCGCATGTGTATGGGCTAGATGGTAAGGCCGCCGTCTATATGAAGGACACCGACGGCGACGGTACGATCGAATCGGGAGAAAAGGTCTGGGCCTACATAGGTATGCGGCGCGGCGGCAAGGCTTATTACGCTTTGGACATCAGCGACCCGGACGATCCCAAAATGCTGTGGTCGATTTCCAAAACCAGCGGCGGTAATTTCGACGACTTGGGATGGACCTTCTCCGATCCGGTTGTAGGCAGCTTGAACTGGGGAAGCGGCGAGAAGCCCGTCGTGATCTTCGCGGGCGGGTACGACGCCAATAAAGACACCCGAAGCGGCGCCGATTCCAATAATGCCGCAACCGGCACCAACGATAGCGAGGGCAACGCGATCTATATCGTCGATGCCGAAACCGGAGCTCTGGTGTGGAAAGCGGCCAAAACGTGCGGAAGCATTCCGGCGACCCAATGCAG
>NZ_MSCV01000003.1 GCF_002005105.1 Methylocaldum sp. 14B
TTTCTCTTTGGACACGACCTGGATACCTCGCTACTTCTTATTTTCTAAACATTAACCCACAGATGCCTTCTTAATCACCGCGTCCGCAATGTTCGCAGGGGCTTCTTGGTATTTCTTGAATTCCATCGAGTAAGTGGCTCGACCCTGACTTAATGAGCGCAGAGTGGTCGAATAACCAAACATTTCCGCCAAGGGAACTTCCGCCTTCAGCACCTTGATGCCGGCATTATCTTCCATCCCGAGCACCATGCCGCGCCGCCTGTTCAAGTCACCCACGACATCACCCATATAATCCTCCGGCGTCTCGACGTCCACACTCATGATGGGCTCAAGCAGGACCGGATTGGCCTTACGGGCACCCTCTTTGAAACACATCGAGCCAGCGATCTTAAATGCCATTTCGCTGGAGTCTACGTCGTGGTACGAACCGTCGAACAGCGTGACTTTTACGTCAACAACGGGGTAGCCGGCTAATATACCATTTTGCAGTTGCTCTTGCACACCTTTATCCACCGCCGGAATATATTCCTTCGGAACAACGCCGCCTACGATCCCGTTGACAAACTCGTAACCGCCAGTCTCTAACGGCTCGATCCGCAACCACACGTGCCCATACTGACCGCGCCCACCGGTCTGGCGAATGTATTTCCCCTCTTGCTCGACCGACTTGCGGATGGTTTCCCGGTAGGCCACCTGGGGCGCACCCACGTTGGCTTCAACCTTAAACTCGCGCTTCATTCGGTCGACGATAATCTCCAGGTGCAACTCCCCCATGCCGGAGATAATGGTCTGCCCCGACTCTTCGTCAGTGTGAACGCGAAAAGACGGATCTTCCTGAGCCAGTCGCTGCAGCGCGAGCCCCATCTTTTCCTGGTCACTCTTAGTTTTCGGCTCCACCGCAACCGATATTACCGGCTCAGGGAACTCCATTCGCTCGAGAACCACCGGCTTATCCACAGCCGAAAGGGTCGTCCCGGTAACAATATCCTTCAAGCCGACGCAGGCAGCAATGTCGCCAGCGCGAATCTCTTTTATCTCCTCACGGGTATTGGCATGCATGCGCAACAATCGACCGATGCGCTCTTTGTTTCCGGATTGCGAATTAATTACGCTATCGCCGGAGCTCAATACACCCGAATAAACCCGAACAAAGGTCAGGGTACCCACGAACGGGTCGGTCATAATTTTGAACGCAAGCGCCGAAAACGGCTCATTATCTTCCGATCTGCGCTCAACAGGCTGCCCGGAATCCGCATCCGCTCCTTTTATAGGAGGCACATCCACCGGGGACGGCAGATAGTCGACAACCGCGTCCAACATGGCCTGCACACCCTTGTTCTTGAAGGCGGAGCCACAGAGCATTGGAACGATTTCGAGGCCGATAGTCCGCTTACGGAGCCCGCCTTTAATCTCGTCTTCAGAGAGCTCACCCTGCTCCAGATATTTATTCATCAACTCTTCGTCAGCCTCGGCCGCAGCCTCGACCATCTTTTCCCGCCACTCAACAGCAGCGTCCGCGAGCTCTGCGGGAATGTCCGCATACACAAACGTCGCGCCGTGGTCTTCTTCGTTCCACACAATAGCCTTCATCTTCACAAGGTCGATTACGCCTTTGAACGAATCTTCAGCACCAACGGGAATTTGAATCGGAACCGGGTTCGCGCGCAGACGCTCACGCATCTGCTTATAAACCTTAAAAAAGTCCGCCCCCGTCCGATCCATTTTGTTTACGAACGCGATGCGGGGAACGCCATATTTCGTAGCCTGGCGCCACACCGTTTCCGACTGGGGCTGAACACCACCAACCGCGCAGTAGAGCATGCAAGCACCATCCAAAACGCGCATAGAACGCTCTACTTCGATCGTAAAATCGACGTGCCCAGGAGTATCGATAATATTGATACGGTGCTCAGGATAGTTGAGACCCATACCCCGCCAATAGGTCGTAGTCGCCGCAGAGGTGATGGTGATACCACGCTCCTGCTCCTGCTCCATCCAGTCCATAGTAGCGGCGCCATCATGAACCTCACCGATCTTGTGATTTATGCCGGTATAAAACAACACACGCTCTGTGGTGGTAGTCTTACCCGCATCAATATGCGCGGAAATCCCGATGTTCCGGTATCTCTCGATTGGAGTCGTGCGTGCCACTGCTTTAACCTTCGCTAACCTAATTGGAGATAAGAAGTCACTGCTTACCAGCGATAATGAGAGAATGCTTTGTTTGCCTCTGCCATTCGGTGCGTATCTTCACGCTTCTTCACAGCCGATCCGCGATTCTCGTTCGCATCGAGCAGTTCGGCGGCCAACCTCATGACCATACCCTTCTCACTCCTCTTGCGAGCAGCATCGATTAGCCAACGCATAGCCAAAGCAGCCCTACGCGCCGGACGAACCTCAACTGGAACCTGATAGGTAGCCCCACCAACGCGACGCGACTTGACCTCCACCAGGGGCTGAACGTTTTCCAGAGCCTTGGTCAACACATCCAGGGACGATTGACTGGTCTTGGCAGAAATGTGATCCAAAGCACCGTAGACCACCTTTTCAGCCACGGACTTTTTTCCGTCCAACATCAACATATTGACGAAACGAGCCAGTATTTCGCTGCCGAAGCGCGGATCCGGAATAACTTCTCTTCTTTGAGCGACTCTTCTTCTAGACATAACGCAACCTGGAACTCAGTTAACTTTTCGGTCTTTTCGCACCGTACTTGGACCGCCCTTGGCGACGCTTTTGAACGCCCGCAGTATCAAGACTACCTCGAACAATGTGATACCTCACACCCGGCAAGTCTTTTACACGACCACCCCTAATTAAAACCACGGAGTGCTCCTGCAAATTGTGACCCTCTCCACCAATGTAGCTGGTCACCTCAGCACCATTCGTCAGGCGAACACGAGCCACTTTTCTCAAAGCGGAATTCGGTTTCTTAGGCGTAGTCGTATAAACGCGCGTACATACGCCACGCCTTTGAGGACAACTGTCCAGGGCCGGCACATTGCTTTTGTCTTTTTTTCTGACTCGCGGCTTCCGAACCAACTGGTTTATCGTGCTCATTACCAAACTCCAAAACTTTTTCGCTCAACCTTCGGAAAAATCGTCACCAGAAACCTTGCCCACCCAAAACGTTAAAAGGCGCTGGTAAAGCGGCGAAATTTAAAACTAAAAAACCGACTTGTCAACATCACGCGACCGAAACCTAAAAACCCCAGAATCGCGAGACACAAAGAAATTGGCACTTCGAGAAACATCCCTTCTTAGCTGCGCCGAGATCTACGGAGGAATAAACCAGAACCGCGAACTTGGACGCTACCCACAATCCAATTACCCTCAATCCCGGCTCACAATGACGATCGAGCACATCAACGCATCTTCACAGCCCATCACACCAATCGCCGCGGACTGATGACACCCAAGAAGACAGAAGGGATAAGAAAGAAACCTTGCCAGGACCGCCCCGCGGCCCCAGAGATCGCACGATGACTTCTTACTCGCGAGCCTGACACCAAAAAGCGAACAGAACTCACAACATGGAAATGTGGCTCCCCCGGACGGGCTCGAACCGCCGACCCGCTGGTTAACAGCCAGCTGCTCTACCGACTGAGCTACAGGGGAACAAATTGAGTCGTGGGATTATAGAAACAGACCAATCCCCTGTCAAACCCCACGCAAACCGTACAAGATGGCGCGCCTGGAGAGATTCGAACTCCCGACCACCTAGTTCGTAGCCAGGTACTCTATCCAACTGAGCTACAGGCGCGCGGCAGAATGCGTATTATGAATTATGGCACATGCCTCGTCAAATTATTTTTCTTAACAACTTCACCGCTTCTGATAGTTGCACCGGCCCTAACCGGAAAAGGTCACGCACCAGCAAAAACGAATCAGAGCACTCCCACAGCAAACCTCTACCCATGCCTTGCCCGCAGGTGATGCCGATTCAATGCGAGCCACTGAAGACCTATGATGGGAATAGCGGCCTCAATTCGGCCCCGACTAAGCCAGTCCATCGCTTGATCGAAGCTCGCCACGCGAGCCAGAATATCTTCGTGCTCCTCTTCAACACCGTGAATACCACCCAAGCCCCGTGAGTCGACGATTCCACAATACAGCGTAATTTTTTCCGAACAACCGCCGGGCGTCGGAAAAAACTCGGCAATACGAATAAGCTCAGTGATTTCACATCCCGCCTCCTCGGCGGCTTCGCGATAGGCGACGTCTTCTGGACTTTCCCCTTGTTCGAAGGCTCCCGCCACGATTTCGAGCAACCACGGATCCCCATTCACAAACATGGCTCCGACCCTGAACTGCTCGATAAGCACCACTTGATCCGCCACAGGATCATAGGGAATAACGGCAACGCTCCTGCCACGATGAAACAACTCCCTATCCAAATAGTCACTCCAGCCTCCACGAAACAATGCATGCCTAAATCGTATGCGCGACAGACTGAAGAATCCGCGATAGATCGGCTCTTCCTTGATCAACTCGAACGCCTTGTCGATTTCATTCATAATTGCGCCGACCTAGTTCAAATAGGGGCCGGCCGATACAGCAGTGCGCAGCATGTGGCCGAATGTGATACCAATGCGACTTGTGACGCGGTCCCAAAGATTTTCCTCCGGTGTGTAATTGACCATATCCTTGGCACCGATCACCGATTCTGCAACAGAACGGACATCCCCAAGCCCATCCGCTAGTCCGAGCTTAATACCTTCGTCACCCGTCCAAACCAGCCCCGAATACAGTTCAGGAGTATTCTCCTTGAGGCGTCCGGCCCGCCCTTGACGGACGGCATCGATAAACTGTTGATGAATTGCATTTAACACCGATTGCACATGTTCTTTTGCCACGGGGTCGACCGGCGAAAAAGGATCGAGAATCGCCTTGTGTTCTCCGGCCGTCATTACTCTGCGCTCGATACCGAGTTTGTTAATAGCATCCACGAATCCGAAGCTGTCCATGATTACGCCGATCGATCCGACAATGCTCGATTGGTTGACGAAGATCTTATCGGCAGCGGAGGCAATGTAATACCCACCAGAAGTGCACATATCCGCAACCACCGCATAAATCGGGAGCTCCGGTTTTAGTTTTTTTATCCGTCGAATCTCCTCGTAAACGTAAGCCGACTGAACGGGGCTACCACCTGGCGTATTCATGCGCAATATGATCCCTTTTGCACCAACTGCTTCCGCGGCTGCCCTAAGTCCTTCGATAATGGCATCGGCATTAGCCTTTTCCCCGGCGGCGATCATCCCCGCCACGTCAATAACAGCTGTATGACTTTTCTCCCCCCTACTACGCTGATCCGACAACGGTTGTGCAACCAACCAAAGCGCAACGCCAAAGTAGGCCAGCATAAGCAGCTTAAAAAATATTCCCCAGCGCCTCGCCTGTCGCTGTTCCGTAAGAGACGCCAACAGCACTTTTTCCAGCGTATCGCGCTCCCATGCGGGTGAAGGCGTCGGTGTTTCCGGCTCTTGCTCGATTTCACTCATGTCGCGTTGGTCCATAGCGTTATCTCAGTCGACTTCGTTTGCCTCAGATTCAAACCAAAGTAATTCGTCAGCTCAGAATTTCCAGAAGGTCGGTAGTCCGCTCTATACATGCCAAAGGATCAAACTCAGCCAACTCGAACAAATCATTCGCACCGCATCCGACACCTACCGCAGCGACCCCGGCATTGTGAGCCATGCGCAGATCATGAAGCGAATCACCCACCATTAAAGTCCTCTCTCGGGCGATGCCGGCTTCAGACATGAGTTGAAAGAGCATTTCCGGGTTCGGCTTGGAAACCGTCTCATCCGCACAGCGGGTCGAATGAAAAAACAGCTCCGTCCCAGTTGCGGCAAGCGCATGATTCAACCCCGCGCGGGTCTTCCCAGTAGCGACCGCAAGGCGGTAACCGCGCCCCCTCAACTCCGTCAACATATCGAGCACACCAGCGAATAAACCATCCGCACTAATTATCCTGTCACCGTAATGACGGCGATAACCTTCCGCCAAGCGGCGCGCCATTTCGGAAGGATATTCGGGAAATAAAGCCTCCATCGCCTCCATCAACCCGAGACCTATGACGGATTTAGCCTCTTGGTCAGACGGAATAGGGAGACCGCAGCCGTGCGCAGCCCGCTGCAAGCAATCCACGATCCATCCGACCGAGTCGAACAGAGTGCCATCCCAATCAAAAACCAAAAGATCGAATTGGTTCCTCATCGCGGCAGCACTTTAAGAAATTCGGAAAGCTCCTGATCAAGCGGAGCCTTTACCTCGATCGGAGTGCCCGTACGCGGGTGGAGAAAAACCGTTTCCAAAGCGTGAAGAAAAAGACGTTTCAAACCAAGTCGACGAAACTCCCGATTGACTTTCTCATCGCCGTACCGCTCATCGCCGACAATGGGATGCCCCATAGATTGAGCGTGGACCCGAATTTGATGGGTTCGCCCAGTAACCGGACGTGCCTCAACTAGCGTCGAATCAAAATAGCGCTCCCTTCGCCTGAATTCGGTAACTGCGGGCTTACCCTCGCGCGCGACCTTAACCATCCGTTCGCCGCTCTGCAAGACATTCTTTTTTAACGGCGCATCCGCAATCCATCGCGCTCTCGCCCACACTCCGGCAAGCAGTGCCAGGTAAACCTTCTTTACTTCGTCACCACGAAATTGCGCGTGCAGAGCTCGCAGGGCACTGCGCTTCTTGGCGATCAGCAAACAACCGGAGGTATCTCGATCCAAACGGTGCACAAGCTCCAAGAACCGTGCCTCCGACCGGATTTCCCTCAACCCTTCGATCACACCGAAACTCAATCCACTACCGCCGTGCACGGCCATGCCAGCAGGTTTATTAAGGACCAAAAGATCATCGTCCTCGTACAAAATGCGAGGCTCCAAACGGGCTCGCACGAAAGTCTCCGGAATTTGGCTGGGATTGCTCATCGTTACCCTAATCGGTGGAACACGGATCACATCCCCCGTATCCAGCCGATCTTGGGCCTGAATACGTCCGCCATTTCGGCGGACTTCACCGGTACGCAAAATTCGATAAATATGGCTTTTCGGCACTCCCTTAAGGCGTGTGAATAGAAAGTTGTCGATTCGCTGCCCCGCGCTCTCCTCATCCACTTCGATCCATCTGACAGAGGCGCCACTCAATGCTTGTTTCATAGGAACATAATATCAGCTTTGCCCAGCCAAATTGATGACTCTCCTTAAGATTGTTATAGTTAGCTTACGGTTGACAGCAACCGAACGCCTAGTAGTTATCCGGACCGTGCCCGGTGGTGATAGCCCATGAAGAATTAGAACGGCCTGGACTAAATGGTCGATAAGAATGCCTATAAAGCAATCTGTCTCGGGGCTACATGACATGGGGCGGGAGAATCGTAAGTTTCGCGGTTAAATGAGGACGCCGTCGCGCAGAGCGGCGGGATACGACTCGATTTTCGAGGTAGCGGGGCTCGACTGCTCACACGTCAGCCCAAAATAGTCCATCCCTGGCAAATGCCAGATCTAACCGAGAACCGTTTGCTGAACGGAATTATTGGCGACAGACAGAACATTTTGTTTAGAAGGTCAAAGTACCAAACAGAAAAATTTGGCCGGAAAAAACGACAACAGTAGGGTTTTTTCGCTCGACCCATGACGAGCGAGTATCGCGTGACCTGAAGAGAAGAATGGAACCCCCCTCCTCCGATTGAGGCAGGGTATCCCTCGCAACGTCAAGATTCGGTTTTCAGCGCAATAGGCGCATTCACGTCAATTGAGAACACGCTTTGATTGATAAGAACAATGGCTGCATGAAACCGCTTGCCCGCTTCTTCGGGGAACCGCTAAAGGACCAGCCGGATGAGAAGAATGTTAATCAACGCCACTCAGCCCGAGGAACTTCGGGTTGCACTGGTGGACGGACAAAAACTTTACGACTTTGATATAGAAATCCCTTCCAAAGAACAGAAAAAAGCCAACATTTATAAAGGTATTATTACCCGCATTGAACCCAGTCTCGAAGCGGCCTTCGTCAATTATGGCGCCGACCGCCATGGCTTCTTGCCATTCAAGGAAATTACGCCGAACTATTTCGGACAGCCCCTGGACGAGGAATTTTCCCGCCGGGATATCAAGGATTTAGTCAAAGAGGGACAGGAAGTCATAGTTCAGGTCGAGAAGGAGGAGCGCGGGAGCAAAGGGGCGGCGTTAACGACTTACATCAGCCTGGCCGGCAGTTACCTGGTGCTAATGCCCAATAATCCGCGCGCCGGCGGCATTTCTCGACGTATCGAGGGCGATATTCGTTCCGACATGCGCGAGGTTATGAATCAACTCCAAATTCCGGAAGGCATGGGGCTTATCGTGCGGACTGCCGGGGGCGGCAAGTCAGCCGAAGAACTTCAATGGGACCTGAATTACCTTTTGCAATTGTGGGAGGCTATTGACCGCTCGGCCAAGGAAAAGGCCGCCCCGTTCCTAATCTTTCAGGAAAGCAACGTGATCATTCGTGCGCTGAGAGATCATCTCCGCGGCGATATCGACGAGATACTGATCGATGATGCGGGCACTTTCAAGCTGGTGCGCAGCTTTTTGCAGCAGGTCATGCCGCAGTTCATCCAAAAGGCAAAGCTTTACCAAGACACAGTCCCGCTATTCAGTCGTTATCAGATCGAAAGCCAGATTGAAACAGCTTACAGCCGCGAGGTCCCTTTGCCATCCGGTGGAGCCATCGTAATCGATCACAGCGAAGCCTTGACAGCGATCGACATCAACTCCGCCCGGGCAACCAAAGGCGGCGATATCGAAGAAACAGCGCTAAATACCAACTTGGAAGCCGCCGACGAAATCGCGCGCCAACTCAGACTGCGGGATTTGGGCGGTTTGTTCGTGATCGACTTCATAGACATGATGGCGGCGCGTAATCAGCGGGCCGTCGAAAACCGATTACGTGACGCGATCAAGGCGGATAGAGCCCGGATACAAATCGGCCGAATCTCTCGTTTTGGTTTGCTCGAGATGTCCCGTCAGCGCCTCCGACCGTCGCTCGGTGAATCCAGCCTGCTCACCTGTCCACGATGTAACGGCCAAGGCTCCGTGCGCAGCGTACAGTCGTTGGCACTCTCGGTACTGCGTATCATCGAAGAAGAGGCGATGAAAAAAAATACCGACAAGGTTATCGCGCATCTGCCCGTAGATTCGGCTACCTACCTTCTCAACGAAAAGCGCTCGGCTGTCGCGGACATCGAAAAGCGCCACCTAGTTAGTGTTATCGTAATACCGACCAAACATCTTGAGACGCCGGCGTATGAAATCCAGCGCGTGCGAAGCACTGGCGCAGAGGAAGAAGGAGAGCGGAAACCGAGCTATCAGATGCTGAAGTCAGCTGAATCCGAGCTCCCCAGATTTACGAGGGAAAGCGCATCAATCAGCGCGGAGCCTGCCGTTAAGGAATTCCTGCCCGCTCATCCGGCTCCGATTACTAGCGCAGGGAAACACGCCGCAGGTGGCTTCATAAAGCGGTTCTGGTCGATTTTGACCGGCGGCAAACTTGAGGACGAAGCGGAAGCTGTCGTCGAAAAGCCTCAGCCGATACTCTCACAAGTCGCTCAACACCGCCCCCATCGGATAGCCGACTTCAAACAGCGTCAGCAGTCAATGAGCGGGGAAATGCTTGAAACCAGAGAAATCGAAGCCCGAACTCCAATTCCGGAGAAACAGGAATTCGGCAATGGTGACCGGCGAACCCGAGATCAGTCCAGACGCGGGGGGTCGCGCAGGAGACGCCCGAGGCGGGGCGAGCCCGGCTTAGCGCGTAGCGGCCAGCAAAACCAAGCTAGAGAGATCGCCCCGGAGAAAATCGAAGACGCCAATCTCCCGATCCCGGAGCGTCAAACGATTGGGTACAAACCTACCGAAGAGGCACCGACTGAGACAATCATGTCCGCTCTGGTTTCCGACAATGGGGTCCAAATCGTAACCGAACCAGACCGTCCGTCGCTGGAGAAAGAGGAAAAGCCGGAGATTCCTGCGGTCCATTTGCCAAGGCCCAGGGCGCCCGAGGAATCTCGGGGCGAGCGCGAAAGCATAAGCTCAGTTAGTACGCCGGTTATCGGGTCCTTTGAGCTTGATTCACCATCGGATGATAGCGAGGAAACCGAAGCGGAAGATTTGAGTCTCGAAGCGCGTAAATCGCCTCGCCGATCCTTGGCCAAACGCCGGGGGCGCGGCAGACGAGATAAGAGGTTTAGCGCCAAACGAAGTGAGTCCAGCGAAGGACCCGATGACAGTATTCACGAAGATCGCCGCGAAACGGGTGAAGTGGTCTCGACGGCCAATGACAACCGAGCCACCGATGAGCACCGACCAGCCGAAGAAAGTCGGAGCACTACTGCCGTTGTCGTACCGGACAAATCGAGTGTCGAAAGTGGCACGGAGTGATTTTGGCCAGGGAGAAAGAAATAGCGTGCTAGTCAACTTGTCGGGCGGCTCTGCCGCCCGACAACTTCTTCGTTTGTCTTAGATCTACCGTATAATCCGAGGGCCTTTGTCGCACTGCAAATGGCTCGTACAGTTCACTTCTTAAACAATCTTCAGCGCTCAGTCACACCTCCAACTCGCTTTGCAAGTGGCTATTCAACATCTCCTCGGCATGCGCCAAGGTTTGCTGGGTGACACGGATTCCACCAAGCATACGCGCAATCTCCTGCTTCCTCTCTTCACGAGAAAGCTTTCGGACGGTCGATAGTGTTACCCCATCGGTGCTGACTTTTTCTACTAACAAGTGGTAATGACCTTGAGCCGCAACCTGAGGCAGGTGGGTCACGCAAAATACCTGCCGCCCCTGTCCCAGCGCGCGCAGTTTTTGACCGACGATTTCGGCCACCCGGCCGCCGATTCCCGTATCCACCTCATCGAATATCAAGCTCGGAACTGTCTTGGAGTCGGTAGCAGCCACCTGAATGGCTAGACTGATGCGTGACAATTCGCCGCCAGACGCGACTTTGGCCAAAGGACGCGGCGGCAATCCCGGGTTGGCGCTTACCAAGAACTCGGCCTGATCCAGGCCAAACGGGGTCGGTTCTTTCGCATTCTCGGCACCCACATCCACCAAAAACTGCCCCTGTGGCATGCCCAATTCCTGAATCATCTCCGAGATCCGTGACTGTAACCGGCTAGCGGCCGTACGACGGCGTTGGGACAACATATCGGCAACTTTCCCGTAATCCGTGAGGACCTGCCGAAGATCCGACTCCAACGCTTCGATTCTTTCCGATCCATGGGCGATACCGTTCAATTCCGAGCGTAGCGAATCAAGCAGTCCAGGCAATTCTTCCGGCCGGACCTGGTGTTTGCGGGCCAAACGATGGATATCGCCAAGGCGCTGTTCAAGCCAGTCCAGACGACCGGGGTCGGCCTCAATCCGCTCCAGTTGACGACGGAGCTGCAATGCCCCTTCTTTAACTTGCACTTGCGCTTCATTTAGGAGAGCGGTCGTTTCTTCCAGTTCGGGAGCCAGCCGGCTCAAATCCGATAGGGCATGGATAGCTTGCGCCAGGCGCGCGTTGACCGATTGACTTTCATCTTCATAGAGGAGTTCGAGCTGCGCCTGACCGGTGGTGAGAATTTTGCCAACATTGGCAAGGAGTGTATGCTCGTCAACTAGGGCCGGGTAATCGAGCCCAGAGATGTCGTGCTGCTCCAACTCGTCGATTTGGTAGCGCAACAACTCTTCGCGGGCGGCTTGATCCTTGGCTGTATTGGTAAGCTTTTCCAGCTCGCACCGAGTACTTCGCCAACGATCATAGAGATTGCCGATCTGGACCAACAACGATTCGTTCCCAGCGGCTTCATCCAGTAACCGGCGCTGCTCCGCTGCCTTCAGAAGATGTACATGAGCATGCTGGCCGTGTATCTCGACCAAGCTGGAACCCAACTCCTGCAAGGCTTGCAAGGTAACCGGGCGACCATTGACGAAAGCCTTCGAACGGCCGTCTTGACTGATAACCCGCCGCACCAGACACTCGCCGTCCTCCGATAATTCATTTTCGTCGAGCCAGCGACGCGCATCTGCAGCATCCTCCAAGCCGAACGAAAGACTGATCTCGGCGCGCGCAGCCCCGGGGCGGATGAACCCCGAATCGGCACGCTCGCCCAAAGCCAACCCCAAAGCAGTTAATAATATCGATTTCCCGGCGCCGGTCTCGCCGGTTAGCACGGTCAATCCGCGCTCAAACTCCAGATCGAGTGATCGGACGACGGCCAAATCTCTGATGCTGAGGTGGACAAGCATAGTCAGCTTCGATAACCGGAGCTCCAGTTGAGCTTCGCTCTGAGAATCTCAAAGAAATCATAGTCAAGCGGATGAAGAATGCGAAAAGTCTTAGGTTCTCTTCGAATCTCGATGCGATCCTCTATTTCGACATCAGGAAACGACACATTGTCGCAAACGACCTGAGCTTTGAATTGTTTGCTGGGACGGAAGGCAATTTCGATTACGCTGTCGTCATCCACCACGATCGGACGATTAGACAAGGTATGGGGATTGATCGGCGCTAATACGATAGCCTTAAGCGTGGGATAAAGAATCGGACCTCCAGCCGACAGGGCGTAAGCCGTAGAGCCCGTGGGAGTTGACGCGATAAGCCCATCAGAGCGTTGCGAATTCAGAAAAACGCCGTTGATCGATGCCTCAATCTCGATCATGCTGGCGGCATTCCCGCTATGCACGACTACTTCGTTAACCGCCGTCTGCTCGTATATCACATGACCGTTGCGAAAAATTTTCGCCCGCAACAGAAAGCGCTCATCGGCACTGTAGCGTCCGTCAAGAATTTCATCGAGCTTCGCTCCGGCGTCCGACGGAGAAATATCGACCAGGAACCCCAATCGCCCCAGATTGACCCCAATCAATGGAATCTCGAACTGCGCGAGAACACGCGCGGCGGATAAAAGTGTGCCATCGCCGCCAACCACAATTGCGAGATCGCAGCACTGGCCTATTTCGGCAACGGTACACGTTTCCGGCGAAGAATCGGCTACGAAATGAGCGCAGTCCCGTTGCACCAAAACACGCAGGCATCTCCCGGTAAGATGTCCGTAAAGCGAGGAAAGGGTTTCGGCTATGCGTGGCGCATCGGGCTTCCCGATTAGGGCTACGTTCCGGAAAATGGATGGCATATGTTTCTGAAGCCGCGAGCGTCCCGCGTCACTGTAAATGGGGCTGACCGGTACCGCAGCTTACATCTGAGACTGCAAATAGTTCTGCAGGCCGATTTTCCGAATCAACTCCGCCTGCGTTTCAAGCCAGTCGACCTGCTCTTCCTCATCTTCGAGTATCTCTTCCAGAAGATCTCGGGAGACATAATCTCCGGCCTTTTCACAAAACTCGACCGCTTCGCGCAGCAAAGATACGCTTTGAAGTTCCAACTGAAGGTCGCAGCCGAGCATTTCCTCCGGATTTTCTCCGATCTTCAAATGCCCCAAATCCTGCAAGTTTGGCAATCCTTCAAGAAACAAAATACGCTCGATCAACTTGTCGGCACGCTTCATCTTACCGATAGATTCATCATATTCGTGCTTGTCGAGCTCGCCCAACCCCCAGTTCCTGTACATTCTCGCATGAAGAAAATACTGGTTGATGCCGATCAGTTCGTTGCCCAGCACGCGATTAAGATAATCGATAACCGTCGAGTCGCCTTGCATAATTCTCTCCTTGGATATGGAAGCGTTCGCCATGTGGTGACCTAAGATTTACACCTAATTAGACGCCGCTTTGCTCGATATGGTATGAGCTTCTTGACACATTATCTAGGGGTTGCTAACTTTTTAGCACTCGATGGTCTCGAGTGCTAAAACCCCCACCATTCGAGGATACCGGTGCCTAAATATCCCCAATTGAGCGAGCGAGCCCAACACTTGCTTAAAGTGCTGGTGGAGCGTTATATCGGCGAAGGCCAGCCGGTTGGTTCGCGGGCTTTAGCGCGCGACACCGGCTTGAATTTAAGCCCGGCGACGATCCGCAACATCATGGCGGATCTCGAAGACATAGGGCTGATCACATCGCCACATACGTCAGCGGGACGCATGCCGACGGTAACCGGCTACCGTTTTTTTGTTGATACCTTGCTGACCATCAAACCTTTGCAGCAAGACATCATCCGACAGCTCCGCCAGGACCTGAATACTCAGGAAGATCCCGACGATTTGCTCGAAGCCGCCTCTCGCGTCCTCTCGGAAGTAACCCATATGGCGGGCCTCGTGATGTTGCCGCGCAGGGAGATAGTCACCTTCAGACACATCGAATTTATCCCGCTGTCCGGTCAACGCTTGCTGGTCATCCTGGTCACTAACGAACAGGAAGTCCACAACAAGATCATTCACTCACCCCGTCAGTTCACGCCTGCCGATTTGCAAGCGGCAGCAAATTTCCTCAATTCAACCTATGCAGGCAAGGATCTAACTGCGATCCGCGAGAGTCTATTTAACGACTTGCAGGAAATGCGGAATCGTTTAAGCCAGGAAATTATTGATGCGGCTGAAATCGCGGATTTGGCACTTAAGGATAAAGGAAAACGTCGGAACCCGTTTGTGCTAACCGGCGAAATCAATCTGATGGATTTTGCCGATTTGGCCAATATGGAGCGGCTCCGTTCCTTATTCGAAACGTTTCATCAGAAGGAAGACTTAGTCCATCTACTAGACCGTTGCCTAGAAACCCCCGGCGTCAAGATCTTTATAGGCGAGGAATCCGGCTATCGTGCGCTGGATCAGTGCAGCCTGGTAACCGCCTCTTACTCTCTCAATGGCGAGGCGGTAGGCGTACTCGGCGTTATCGGCCCCACCCGCATGGCGTATGAGCGGGTCATTCCTTTGGTTGACATTACCGCGAAATTGTTGGGGGCCGCCTTGAATCAAAAATCGCTGACCCCATCTTAATTCTTAACCCATATTGGTAGAAATCGTCGACCTGTGTGCGTGCATAGGCACACGGGCTCATTATTTTTCGTTGAGGAGCAGTTATATGAGCAAAGACCAGGCTTCGCCCGAATCGGCGCCAAAGGCGCCAGATCAAGCGGAACAAGCCGCTTCTGTCGACACGGCAATCACAACGGAAGAAGGTGTTGTCGAACCAACGCCGATCGAGCAACTTGCACAGCAATTGACCGAAGCAACTCGCCGAGCGGAGGAGAATTGGGACAAATTCGTACGCACCCAGGCCGAGTTGGAGAATTTGCGCCGACGCTCGGAAAAAGAACTCCAGAATGCCAATAAATATGCTCTGGAGAAATTTTCGAAGGAGCTATTGACCGTGGTCGATAGCCTCGAACTCGGGCTGCAAGCGGCCGTCGGAGAGACCTCGGATGTGGTGAAATTGCGCGAAGGCATGGAGCTCACGCTAAAGCAGCTGAATTCGGTACTGGAAAAATTCAGCGTCCGAGCAGTGGATCCCATAGGCGAAAAGTTCAATCCGGACTTACACCAGGCCATGGCGATGCAACCGACCACTGATATCGAGCCCAATACGGTGGTAAAAGTTTTCCAAAAAGGATATCTCCTCCATGATCGCCTGTTACGTCCGGCCATGGTGGTTATTGCCCAAGCCGCCGCAGAATCCACGCGCATCGACGAGCAAGCTTGAAATCAGCCTTGGCGCCCCCATATTAACGCTAAACCCACACCTAACCCACAAGCTATTGATTAATTTGGAGAATTAAATGGCGAAGATTATTGGCATCGATTTGGGCACCACCAATTCCTGTGTGGCCATTCTTGAAGGGGGCAAACCGCGCGTCATCGAAAATGCCGAAGGCGCTCGCACCACCCCCTCGGTCGTGGCCTTTACGGCCGATAACGAGGTACTGGTCGGGCAGTCCGCTAAGCGGCAGGCGATCACCAATCCCAAGAATACCTTATATGCCATAAAGCGGCTTATCGGACGCCGCTTCAAGGATTCTGTGGTTCAAAAAGACATACATCTTGTGCCGTACAAGATTGTCGAAGCCGATAACGGCGACGCGTGGGTCGAAGTCAACGGCAAAAAAATGGCCCCTCCGGAAATTTCGGCACGCGTATTGATGAAGCTGAAAAAGGACGCCGAAGCGTTTCTCGGCGAGGAGATCAAAGAGGCGGTCATCACCGTACCCGCGTACTTTAACGACTCCCAACGCCAAGCAACGAAAGACGCCGGCCGCATTGCTGGGCTCGATGTCAAGCGCATCATCAATGAGCCGACCGCCGCAGCCATGGCCTTCGGTCTGGACAGAAAGCACGGAGACATCAAAGTTGCGGTCTACGATCTCGGCGGCGGTACGTTCGATATTTCCATCATCGAAATTGCCGAAGTCGACGGTGAGCATCAGTTTGAAGTACTTTCCACCAACGGCGACACCCATCTTGGCGGCGAAGACTTCGACCTGCGCATCATCGATTACATCTGCGACGAGTTTAAAAAAGAGAACGGCATCGACCTGCACAATGATCCGTTGGCTCTGCAACGCCTGAAGGAAGCGGCGGAAAAGGCGAAGATCGAGCTGTCTTCGAGCCAGCAGACCGACATCAACCTGCCCTACGTCACGGCCGATGCGAGCGGGCCCAAGCATCTCAATATGAAGCTTACCCGTGCCAAGCTCGAATCCTTGGTCGAGGATCTGATCTTGAAGACAAAAGGCCCGTGCGAAACCGCGCTCAAGGATGCTGGCCTCAAGCCCAGCGAAATCAACGAGGTTATCCTCGTCGGTGGGCAGACGCGCATGCCGAAAGTTCAGGATTTCGTGAAGGACATCTTCGGCAAAGAGCCTCGCAAGGACGTCAATCCGGATGAAGCGGTGGCGCTCGGTGCGGCGATCCAAGGCGGCGTTCTAGGTGGACAGGTCAAAGACGTACTGCTGCTGGACGTCACTCCGTTGTCTCTAGGCATCGAGACCTTGGGCGGCGTCATGACCAAGCTGATCGAGAAGAACACCACCATCCCCACCAAAACCGGGCAGGTCTTCTCGACGGCCGAGGACAACCAAACCGCGGTTACGATTCACGTCCTGCAGGGCGAACGTGAAATGGCGAAAGACAACAAGTCTCTCGGCAAATTCGATCTGACCGACATCCCGCCGGCTCCGCGCGGCATACCGCAGGTCGAAGTGACTTTCGATATCGACGCCAACGGCATCCTGCACGTGTCGGCCAAGGACAAAGCTACTGGCAAGCAGCAATCGATCCGCATCACCGCCTCCAGCGGCCTGACCGAGGACGAGATCAAGCGTATGGTCAAGGATGCGGAACTGCATGCCGAAGAAGACAAGAAACTGCACGAACTGGTAACTGCGCGCAATAACGCAGACGCCATGATCCATGCAACGAACAAGACGCTGCACGAACTTGGCGATAAAGTGGAAAGCGACGAGCGCAGCAAAATCGAAGGTGCGATTAGTGAATTGAAGACCGCCATGAACGGTGACGATAAGGCGGAAATCGAGCGAAAGACTGAACATCTGACCGAGCTTTCGGGTAAACTGGCGGAACGCTTATACGCACAGAAAGGCGAGACAGCTGGTTCGCCCGGCGCTGAAACCGAACAACCGACGGAAGCCAAGGCAGGCGAAGATGTCGTCGATGCCGAATTCGAAGAAGTGAAAGAGGATCGGAAATAAGGCCTTATCGCTCGGTTTGGCACTGTGCCATGAATGCAGATGAGCGGAAGCAAACTGCTCTGCTCATCCGCCCTCCTCTCCTAAGTTTATGCGTAAAGCAGTCGAGCTTTCGGGTGAGGGAAGGTGGCGAGGAATTAACGCCTGAGTATTTCGGGCAAGTTTGATGCGTCCTGCGCATTGACTCCAACTTAGCCGCAGGCAAAGCCCTGCGGCTCTTTATGTTATGGCGAAAGAAGATTATTACGAACTTTTAGGCGTGGCGCGAAACGCGAGCGATAGCGACATCAAAAAGAGCTTTCGCCGCTTAGCGATGAAATATCATCCAGATCGCAACCGCGACAATCCGAAAGCGGAAGAGCAGTTCAAAAAGATCAAGGAAGCCTACGATGTGCTTTCCGATCCGAAGAAGCGTTCCGCTTATGATCAATTCGGCCATGCCGGAGTTGATCCATCCATGGGCGCAGCCGGTGGGTTCGGCTTTACCGGCGAAAGTTTCAGCGACATCTTCAGTGATGTCTTTGGTGATATCTTCGGTGGCGGTGCGACAGGCCGAAGACGGGGCAGTCGCGTGCAACGCGGTGCCGATCTTCGCTATAACCTGGAGATCACCCTCGAGGAAGCGGTCGCGGGCACCGAAGTCAAGATCCGCGTACCGACCTTCGTAACTTGTGACGAATGCAATGGCACCGGCGCCAAGAAGGGCACGGGACCCACGACCTGCTCTACTTGCCAGGGCCATGGCGCCATCCGCATGCAGCAAGGCTTCTTCGCCGTGCAGCAAACCTGCCCGACCTGTCACGGTACGGGCCAGCAAATAAAGGATCCTTGTCGCGTCTGTCACGGGCAGGGACGTGTTCAGGAAACCAAAACGCTATCAGTCAAGATCCCGCCAGGTGTGGACACGGGGGATCGTATCCGTTTGGCCGGCGAAGGCGAAGCGGGAGAAAGCGGAGGACCACCGGGCGACTTGTACGTACAAATCTCCGTTAAAGAGCACCCGATTTTTACCCGGGATGGTGCCAATCTCTATTGTGAGGTTCCGATCAGCTTCCCGACCGCTTGTTTGGGCGGCGAACTAGAGGTTCCAACGCTCGATGGCAAAGTGGTACTTAAGATTCCCGCGGAAACCCAAACCGGCCGGCTGTTCCGGCTGCGCGGCAAAGGGGTAAAACCGGTGCGCGGCGGCCCGCAGGGCGATCTGTTGTGCCGAGTCCGTATCGAAACGCCGGTACATCTCAATAAGGACCAGATCGAGTTGATCAAGAAACTGGACGACTCCCTGAGCGGGGGCGGCAGTCATCACAGTCCACAAGCACATGGCTGGCTCGACGGAGTGAAACAGTTTTTCGACAAACTCGGGCTTTAATTGCCGGATTGCCGGATTGTCGAAACGCCGCAAGGCCACTGATCGACACGAAAATACCAAAGCCATATCTCAGGAAAACCATAATGATCAAAGTTGGAATCGTCGGAGCCGCTGGTCGCATGGGACAAGCCTTGATACGCGCCTGCCTCGACACCAACGGAATGCTCCTGACAGCCGCGGTGGAGAGAAAAGGCAGCCCCGAAACGGGGAGGGACGCCGGAGAGCTTGCCGGACTGTCGAAGCTCAACATCCCCGTGGTTGACGACCTGAGCCGCGTCGTCTCGGGCCTCGATGTCGTCGTCGACTTCACCCGTCCCGAGGCAACCATGGAACATCTCGCGGTGTGTCGGGAGCACGGTAAACGACTCGTTATCGGTACGACTGGCTTCACGCCTGAACAGAAAGCGGATATCGAACATATCGCACTTACGATACCGCTCGTACTAGCACCGAACATGAGCGTAGGGGTAAATCTTTGCCTCAAACTGTTGGAAATCGCTGCGAAGGTCATCGGCGAGCAAACCGATATCGAGATCATCGAGGCCCATCACAGGCATAAAGTGGATGCCCCCTCCGGGACGGCATTACGTATGGGCGAGGTCGTGGCCGCCGCACTCGGCCGAGATCTGCGCGAATGCGCCGTCTATGGACGGGAAGGCTACACCGGGGAACGCGATCCCAAAACGATAGGCTTTTCCGTGATTCGGGCTGGCGATATCGTGGGCGAACATACCGTGATGTTCGCCGACGAAGGCGAGCGCGTCGAAATTACCCATAACGCGACCAGCCGCATGACCTTTGCCAAGGGAGCCATGCGCGCCGCCATTTGGCTTATGGACAAAACGCCGGGCATTTACGACATGCAGGACGTACTGGGGCTCAAGGCCTAACGGCTTACCTTCGCCTTAACGTGACAATTAGGTAATGGACAGTCGATTCCGTCCGTACTCTCCATGGGTCAACCGCCAAGTCAACACGCTTAAACTTCTTAGCAGGTCGTTTCTTAAGCCGCGGCTAATCCGGCTCACTTTCTGCCTTATCTTTTTCTTGCCGGTAGCGACGGCTGCTCCGCCACAAGCTGCCATCGCCAGCGCGCACCCGCTCGCCACGGAAGCCGGTTTTGAAATTCTGGATAAGGGCGGTAATGCGTTCGATGCCGCGGTGGCCATCAGTGCAGCACTCGCAGTGGTCGAACCTGCGGGATCGGGGCTCGGCGGTGGCGGCTTTTGGCTTCTTCATCGAGCGTCCGACGGCAAAACGGTGATGCTGGACGGTCGAGAGCGGGCTCCCTTGGCGGCCCGGCCCGACATGTACCTCGATGACGAAGGAAAAGCCGTGCCCAACAAATCAGTCAACGGAGCTCTTTCTGCGGGCATTCCAGGCATGCCGGCTGCGCTCGTGCATCTTGCCCGGAATTACGGACGGCTCCCACTCTCTAGCGACTTAGCGCCGGCTATTCGCTATGCCGAAGACGGGTTTCCCATAAGTGAACGTCATTGTCGACTACTGTCATTTCGCGCCGACGTATTGCGCAGGTCGAAAGCAGCAGCCAACGTTTTTCTAGTCAATGGGAAAATGCCCGAGCCCGGTGCGCTTTTGAAGCAAAAGGAACTCGCGAATACGCTCACGCAGCTCGGCGAATCCGGCAAGATCGGCTTTTATAACGGCGATACCGCGAAAAGATTAGTCGAAGGCGTCCGAAGTGCCGGCGGCATTTGGACCGTACAAGACTTGTCCGATTATCGTGTAGTCGAGCGGGAGCCCGTTCAAGGCTTCTACCGTGGAATACGCATAACCGCGCCACCACCGCCTTCCGCGGGCGGGATCGGCTTGATCGAAATCCTGAACATATTGTCCGGCTACGATCTGAAAGCCGTCGACAGCACTACCCGCAAGCATCTCATAGTCGAAGCCATGCGGCGCGCCTATCACGACCGCGAGCGATTCCTGGGTGATCCCGATTTCGTAATGATGCCGTTACGTCGGTTACTCAGCCCGAATTATGCCGCCGGTTTACGCGCGGCGATACACCCGAGCCGAGCACTCCCGAGTCTGTATTTAAGTCAGTTCAACGCCCCTGAGCCGGATGGCGAAAACACCACTCATTTTTCCGTTCTAGACAGGGAAGGCAATCGTGTCGCCGCCACTCTAAGCGTCAACTATCCTTTTGGCTCCGGATTTATGCCTCCTGGCACCGGCGTATTGCTGAACGACGAGATGGATGATTTTGCCGCTCATCCCGGCTCAAGCAACGTTTACGGATTGGTAGGCGGTGAGGCTAACACCATTGCACCCGGTAAACGGATGCTGTCCAGCATGACGCCGACGTTTGTTGAGGACCAGCATCGCATAGGCATGATCGGAACCCCCGGCGGAAGCCGTATCGTCTCCATGGTACTGCTAGCCGTTTTGGATTTCGCCGAAGGCCACACACCGGATTCTTGGGTGTCCATTCCTCGATTTCACCATCAATATCTACCGGATGTTATCCAATATGAACCCGGCGGCCTAACCGAGGAGGAGCAAGTGGAACTTAAGAAAAGGGGTCATGAGTTGAAACCCATCGATCGCCGCTACGGTGACATGCAATCGGTTCTCTGGGACAAGAGCATTAATCGGGTTTACGCCGCCAGCGATCCGCGAGGCGAAGGCTTGGCCAAACTGAAATAGAGTGTTTCGCTGTTTTCCGAGGACTTGCGTTAACTGGACCTATGCGTCGCTTTCTCCGACACTGCATTGACGCGCGTTCGCGCAGCGCTCTCTATATTTGAGTGGTCAATTGCGCGTACGAAGCATTGTTTAAGTCTTGGCGGTCGAGAGAGATCACTCGACCGCCACGCTCACCTCAAAGCTTAGCATCGGGCCGTACAACGCGCGACGTCTGAGTTCGTAAAAAATCGCGCGGACGATGCACTGATTTTAGATGTCCGACCTTACCTAAACCCTCCCCTACTTCCGCGTATGGGAACTCCATCCGCCCGGTGACACCCTTCAGGCGCTACTACGACAACTTGAGAGTGGTCAAATAGTCCTTGAAGCTATCACTCAGTTCTGGATGTTTCAGGCCCTGCTCTACCGTTGCGATCAAATATCCGAGCTTTGAACCGCAGTCATAACGTTTACCATGGAATTCATAAGCTAGAACCGGTTCCTCGTGCAGCAGCATCGCAATAGCATCGGTAAGTTGAATTTCGCCGCCGGCCCCTTTAGCCACGTTATCGAGTTTGTCAAAAATGGCAGGGGTTAAAATGTACCGACCAACTACCGCCAAATTCGAAGGTGCATTTTCTGGCTTCGGTTTCTCGACGATTTGCTCCAACTTTCCAATGTTGTCTTGAATCAGATTAGCTTTAACGATGCCGTAGCTTTGAGTTTCCGAAGGAGCGATCCTCTCAACTCCCAGTACCGAACACTGCCATTCGTCGAAGATTTTAACCATCTGCGACAGACAGCCGGTATGCCCATCGTCGATCATGTCGTCAGCCAGCAACACGGCGAAGGGTTCATCTCCAATCACAGCCCGAGCACAATTGACTGCGTGCCCCAAGCCCAAGGCTTCCGCTTGGCGAATGTAAACGCAAGTGACATGGGGCGGGACGATGTTTTGAACAATCCGCAAGATCTCCGACTTACCGCGGTTGGCCAGCTCGGTTTCAAGTTCGTAGGCCTTGTCGAAATGATCTGAAATTGCCCTTTTCGTCCGGCTAGTAATGAACACCATGACGTCGACCCCGGCCGCAACCGCTTCTTCCACGGCATATTGGATCAATGGCTTGTCTACAATAGGCAACATTTCTTTCGGGCTCGCCTTAGTGGCTGGAAGAAATCGCGTTCCTAGGCCGGCAACCGGAAAAACTGCTTTTCTTACAATCCTCTTCATTGTTTGCTTTGCTCTTTACTCAACCAAATTAAATCTTGTGTTTATCCTCGAGATATCGAAGCACTATCTGAGCACATGTATCCAAAGAGTCGACACCTGAATGTAAGGTAATTTCAGGATTTTCTGGCTCCTCGTACGGAGAAGAGATGCCTGTAAAATCAGGAATTTCGCCAAGTCGAGCCCTCTTATACAAACCTTTGACGTCACGATTTTCGCACACCTCTACCGATGCATCGCAGTAAACTTCGATGAAATCTCCCTCACCGACTAGTGATCTCACCATTTGTCGGTCCCGTCGAAACGGGGATATAAAAGCCGTCAGAGCAATAACGCCTGCATCGATGAACAGCTTACTCATCTCGCCGATGCGGCGGATATTTTCCCGTCTGTCTTCTATACTGAACGCTAAATCAGAGCAAAGTCCATGCCGTACGTTATCGCCATCGAACACGTAGGTACGACATCCCCGTTCGAACAGCAGCTCTTCGACACGATGAGCCAAGGTCGATTTACCGGCCCCGGAAAGGCCGGTAAACCATAAAATAAAGCTTTTGTGCCCATTAAGCCGCTCTCGCTTTTCTCGTGTTACGGACGCGTTGTGCCATACGATGTTTGAACTCATAGAAATCACTTTCACTCTTTTAATTCCCTCGAGTATTTTAGCCTTGAGTTCGATGGCGCTCACCAAGGATGGAAATTTATTTTTCAAAAAAAAGGCTCCACGAAGGAGCCTTTCGGAATCGATAGTCGATTTTTGATTATTTGGCCTTGGCAGATGCCGCTGCCGAATTTGGTGCTTCAGCGCCGACAGTAATCTTGTCGCGGTTCTTTTCGATTGTCGCGGTGCCAATTCCTTTGACACGCGCCAAATCATCCGCCGACTTAAATTTGCCGTTTTTTTCACGATCCTGAATAATCGCTTCCGCTTTTGCCTTGCCTACACCGTTTAAACTTTGGGCAAGCTGGTCGGCCGTAGCGGAATTAATATCTACTGGTTCAGCTGATACGCACCACGCACAGCTAAAAAGCATTAATGCAAATATAACTTTCCTAAGCTTCAACATGACGGCTCCTGTAGGTTGCAAATATGTTGCAAGCTTAAAGCTAGCAGTCGATGCCGCATATGCAATTGAAATTACTGTAGGAATTTTCGGATTTTTGCGTAAGCTTTTGCCGACAAGTCATTTAGGCAGTGCTTTACAGATGAGAGACCGATGAAAGCAGCGCTTGGGTTCTGTTACTGCCGAAGCGGACAGTATTGGAGGCGTTCTCATAGACACCTTCAAGGCAGTTGATAGGCGTGGTTGCTGACACTCCAGCGCATTCCACTGCACTTTCCAAGATTGACTTGTCGCCGGACCCAGACGATCCCAGTGCAGCAATGCACGTCGGAGCACGTCACGGCTGGATGGCAATTTTTGTGAGGAAGGACTTACACCGGCTGGTGTGCTAAACAGAATATGCTAGGACAGAGACAGAGGGACGGAGACGCAATACGATGCCTTTAATGGACCAAATCTATATCGCCTAATTTGTGGCGGCCTCAGGGGCAACTCAACTCCGCGCTTGATTGACTCGATCTCGCAGTTCTTTGCCAGGCTTAAAATGAGGTACAAACTTGGAAGCCAACTCGACTGAGTCGCCTGTTTTTGGATTCCGCCCCATCCTCGGTGGACGATAATGCAGCGAGAAACTCCCGAACCCTCTAATTTCGATGCGCTCGCCCGATGAAAGGGCATGGGTCATATGTTCGATCATTCCTTTTACCGCCAACTCGACATCCTTAAACGCCAAGTGGCCGTACTTCTCTGCTAAGAGATTGATCAATTCTGACTTTGTCACTGTCATTTCCATAAATAGCGGGGGGCAGTGTGTCCGCCCCCCTTGCTTGACCTGACTATTTATTTTCCATCTGTTCCTTGAAGATATCTCCCAAAGTAGGCATACCGGAGGAAGATTGCTGTGAGTACCCCTTGATTGCAGCAGCTTCCTCTTCTTGATCCTTCGCCTTAATCGAGAGAGTAATGGATTTGTTTTTCTTGTCGACCCCGATGAACTTCGCTTCGACTTCGTCGCCTACCTTCAACTGGGTACGAGCGTCTTCTACTCGATCGCGAGAAATTTCGGACGCGCGGAGATAGCCTTCAACACTGTCAGCCAGGGTGATAACTGCCCCCTTAGCGTCGACTTCCTTGACAACCCCGTTGACAATGCTGCCTTTTTCGTGGGTCGCCAAGTAATTCTGGAAGGGATCCTGCTCCAACTGCTTTATGCCGAGCGAGATTCGTTCCCGCTCAGGATCGATGGCCAGGATGATGGTCTCCACTTCATCGCCTTTCTTGTATTGGCGAATCGCTTCTTCGCCCGGAATGGACCAAGAAATGTCCGACAGATGCACCAGACCGTCGATAGCACCTTCCAGTCCGATGAAAATACCGAAATCGGTAATCGACTTGATGCTGCCCTTAATCTTGTCGCCCTTCTTGTGGCTCGCAGCAAATTCTTCCCAAGGATTGGGCTTGCACTGCTTCATGCCGAGAGAAATGCGACGACGCTCCTCGTCGATGTCGAGTACCATGACCTCGACTTCCTCACCCAACTGGATAACCTTGGCCGGGTTGACGTTCTTGTTGGTCCAATCCATCTCGGATACGTGAACGAGGCCTTCGACGCCCTCTTCCAACTCGACGAAACAGCCGTAATCCGTAAGGTTGCTGACCTTTCCGAAAAGGCGCGTGCCCGGCGGATAACGACGTGCGATATTCAGCCACGGATCCTCTCCCAGCTGCTTCAAGCCAAGCGAGACGCGATTCTTTTCCTGATCAAATTTAAGTACCTTGACCTGGATTTCTTGGCCGATCTGAACGGCTTCCGAGGGATGCCGCACTCTCTTCCAAGCCATATCGGTAATGTGGAGCAGGCCGTCGATGCCGCCGAGATCGATAAAGGCGCCATAATCGGTCAGGTTCTTCACCACGCCCGTGACGATCGCACCTTCTTTCAGGTTCTCGAGCAACGCTTCCTTCTCGGCGCTGAACTCGGATTCCACTACGGCGCGGCGGGAAAGCACAACATTAT
This sequence comes from Methylocaldum sp. 14B, assembly GCF_002005105.1. Taxonomy (GTDB): domain Bacteria; phylum Pseudomonadota; class Gammaproteobacteria; order Methylococcales; family Methylococcaceae; genus Methylocaldum. Next base: position 25,960 of record NZ_MSCV01000003.1, read on the forward strand.
TGCGCTTTTGGTCGATCTTGATGACCTTGAATTCGAGGTCGCGCCCTTCCAAGTAGGACGTGTCGCGGACCGGACGCACATCGACCAGAGATCCGGGCAAAAAGGCGCGCAACGCACCGACAGCCACCGTGAAGCCTCCGCGTACCTTGCCCGTAATTCTACCGACCACGGTCTCATTCTTCTCGTACGCCTGTTCGAGCTCTTGCCATGCCTTCAACCGCTTTGCCTTGTCGCGGGACAACAGCGTAGCCCCTAAACCGTCCTCCAGCATGTCGAGCGCCACTTCGACCGTGTCGCCGATCTGTACTTCGATTTGTCCGTCGGAATTCAAGAACTGCCATTTGGGTATGACGCCTTCCGACTTCAATCCCGCATTGACTACGACCACATCGGGGCCGATATCGATTACGGTGCCCGTGATGATGCTGCCTGGGCGCATTTCCGCCTGAGCCAGACTCTCTTCAAACAATTGTGCAAAGCTATCGCTCATAAAACGAACTTGGTTCTAACAGCCAAGTTTCCCTAGCCGTTTGGGTTAATTGGTTAAACAAATTGCCGAGCAAACGCCGGCAACGCCTCAAAAATTACCGATTACGATCTTACCTACCGCCTATAATATCGAGACATCGGGCGATAACTTGATCAATCGTGAGATCGGACGAATCAATCAGAACAGCGCCATCCGGTACAGTCAGCGGCGCCTCAGCACGTTCCTTGTCGCGCCGGTCCCGTTCTTCAATCTCTTTCGTTAAGCGTTCAAGGTTAACATCAGCCCCCTTCTCTTTCAACTGCTTATGCCGCCTTTTTGCGCGCACTTCCGCGCTGGCAGTTAAAAATATCTTATACGGGGCGTCGGGAAAAACGACTGTGCCCATGTCGCGGCCGTCTGCGACCAAGCCGGGTTCTCGCTGAAAATCGCGCTGCTTCTGCAAGAGTGCCTGTCGTACCGGTCCATAAGCGGCGATCTTCGAAGCCGTGTTGCCGCAGTCTTCCGTCTGGATTTGACAGGCAATATCCTGGCCGTTCAGAAGGATGCGCGGCGGATCGTTCGCCTCGAATTGAAGATCCATCGACCGAGCGACACTGACAACGGCGTCGACATTGTGGGGGTCGATCGCAGCCTGGGTAACGGCGAAGGCCAATGAACGGTAGATGGCCCCGCTGTCCAAGAAATGCCAGCCCAGCGTCTTGGCCAACGCACGGCTCACCGTCCCCTTGCCGGCACCGCTCGGCCCATCAATGGTGATCACCGGCACCTTCGTTGTCATAGGATTTCGCCGAAAATGGCAGAGATGTTTAGGCCCATATCGCGCGCCAACTCCACGAAGCTCGGAAAGGATGTATTGACGTTCGCGCAGTCGTCGATTTCGATCAGGCCGGCGGCCCGCAGCGCGGCAACAGAAAATGCCATGGCAATACGATGGTCGCCGTGGGAATTTACTTTCCCCCCGGACAGTTTTCCGCCCCGTACAATCATACCATCCGGCGTCGGCTGGGCGTCGATGCCCAAGGCTTGCAAACCGTCAGCCATTACTTGGATACGATCGCTTTCCTTGACCCGTAGTTCCTCGGCGCCGGTCAATCGAGTTTCCCCCTCGGCGCAAGCCGCGGCGACAAACAGAACCGGAAACTCGTCGATCGCCAAAGGCACCAATTCTTGCGGAATCTCGATCCCGCGCAGGCGACTTGAACGGATGCGGATATCCGCAACCGGCTCACCGCCCATCTCGCGGACATCGACGACCTGAATATCCGCCCCCATCAGACGCAGAATGTCCAAAACCCCGGTACGAGTCGGATTCACGCCCACATGCCGGAGGGTGACATCGGCATCTTCGCCGATTGCTGCGCCGACCATGAAAAATGCCGCCGATGATATATCGCCAGGCACATCGATGTCGCAGGCAACAAGTCTCCCGTCCGGCTGTACGCATACGGTATCGCCTTCACGAACCACCGGATAGGAAAATCCGGCCAACATGCGCTCGGTATGATCGCGCGTAGGAGCCGGCTCGCGCACACACGTCCTGCCGGCGGCGTAAAGCCCGGCCAAGAGAAGACAGGACTTGACCTGGGCACTGGCCACCGGCATATCGTAGTGAATCCCCCTCAGCTTCGTGCTGCCTCTAATCTTGAGCGGAGCGGTTCCCGCCTCGGTAGTTTCCACCACTGCGCCCATCGTACGTAGCGGCTCGGTTACTCGCTTCATGGGGCGGCGGGAAAGAGAAACGTCGCCGGTCAAAACCGAGTCAAAATGCTGCCCCGCCAACAGACCGCAAAGGAGACGCATCGACGTGCCCGAATTCCCCAGGTACAACGGTTCTTTGGGCGCACGCAACCCATGCAGCCCCACACCTCGAATGCACACCTGCCCGTCTTGCGGGCCCTCGATGTCGACGCCCATCGCCCGAAACGCATTCATAGTGGCGAGGCAATCGTCCGCTTCCAAAAAGCCGGTGACGCGGGTCGTGCCTTCGGCCAGCGCACCCAACATGATGGATCGATGGGAGATGGATTTATCGCCGGGCACCCGGGCCTCTCCGCGAAGCGTGCCACCCGGCTGCACCCGAAAGCTGATCGTGTTGTTCTGCATGGACCTGTTATTTTTCAAGTTGATCTAAGAATCGTTGTCGCGCACTGCGGGCTTCGGAGAATAAAGAATAGAGTTCGTCCTCGGCCCCTCTCGAAATCAGACCAGCGGCCACACTAAGCTCTTCGCGGAACTGATGGATCAAGGATACGATTTGCCGCCGGTTCGCGAGGCAGATATCCAGCCACATTTTCGGATCGCTGGACGCGATACGGGTAAAGTCCCGAAATCCGCCAGCGGCATACTGAAAAATTTCCTGCTGCTCGTCTTTCTTACCTAGCATGTAAGTCAGCGTAAAGGCCAACACGTGAGGCAAATGGCTGGTCGCGGCCAACACTTCGTCGTGATGGGCTGGCTCCATTTCCGAAACCTTGGCTCCTATCGCTTGCCAAAAACGCTCAACCCGCTTGATGGCCAGCGGCGACGTGTTGTTTAGAGGCGTCAGGATAACTCGCTTGCCCTGATACAAATCGGCGGTCGAGGCATCCACACCGCTCCGTTCGGCTCCCGCGATCGGGTGGCCCGGCACGAAATTTTCGGGAACCTCACCAAAAATTCTTTCGGCGGATTCGATGACATTACACTTCGTGCTGCCCGCGTCCGTAACGACCGCTCGGGTGGACCATACCGGTTTCAACGCGCCCAAAATGGCGTCAAAAGTTCCGACGGGGGTCGCGATCATCACCAAGTCTGCATTTGCAGCGCCCTGCTTTGCATCGGAAAACCCGACGTCGATGACACCGCATTCCAATGCGTTTCGCAAGTTATCGGTATCGGCATCGACGCCCACGATTTCATGGCAGAGCCCTTTGGCGCGCGCGGCACGCGCCACCGATCCGCCGATCAGCCCCACGCCGATGATGCATAGACGCTCGATCATAAGGCCAAGACACAGTCCAGTGCGGCCAGGAAAATCCGGTTTTCTTCCTCGGTACCGACGGTGACGCGCAAATGATTGGGAAGACCGTAATTGGCAACCGGCCGAACGATGACGCCCTGCCGTAACAGCGCCTCGTAAACCGGGGCTGCCGGTCTTCCCACGTCGACCATAATGAAGTTGCCGACCGAAGGAATGAAGCTCAAGTCGCGCTCGGTGAAGGCTTCGCTTAGCCGGCACAGGCCCTCTCGATTCAAGCTCACCGAACGGGTCAGATGATCGTTGTCGTCGAGTGCAGCCTTGGCGGCTTCCAAGGCCAGAGAATTGACGTTGAACGGTTGCCGCACGCGATTCAAAAGATCGGCAATCGCTGGGCTCGACACCGCATACCCGACCCGCAGCCCCGCCAGTCCATAGGCTTTGGAAAAAGTCCGGATCACGATCAAACTGGGAAAATCGGACAGCCACTCTATGCAATCGGGATAGTCGGGAGCTTCAACATATTCGAAATACGCCTCGTCCACAACGGCGATGACATGCTCGGGAAGGTCGCCGAGAAAACTGCGCAACTCCGATTTCGTCAAATAGGTCCCGGTCGGATTATTGGGATTGGCAATGAATACGACCCGCGTCGATTCATCAACTGCCTGGGCCATGGCCTGCAAGTCATGGCCATAACGGGGCCCGTGAGAGCCGTCATGGGCCGGTGCAACGACCGCCTGTGCGCCGACGGCTTGCGTCACGATGGAATAAACCGCAAAGGCATATTCGGAATAGATCGCTTTCGACTGCGGGGACAGGAAAGCGCGGGCCACCAACTCCAGTGCGTCGTTGGAACCGTTACCCAAGGTAATCTGTTCGGGTCGGACATCGAGTTTGCGCGATAATGCGGCCTTGAGCTCGAAACCGCTGCCGTCCGGGTATAGGTGGATTTCGGATGATGCACGACGTGCTGCTTCGAGCGCCTTCGGGCTAGGCCCTAGAGGGTTCTCGTTCGATGCCAATTTGACGATATTGCGTAGCCCTAACTCCCGTTCCAGTTCACTGATGGGTTTGCCGGGCAGGTAAGGCGTGAGCGCCCGAACTCCGGGAACGGCTAAATGCTCTGCTTTCATAAAGATGAGTCGAATACTAGGATCAAACGATCAAGACGAGGCCCGAGGATAAGAACCGAGGATTTTCAACATCGTGACGCTTTTCTCAACTTCCTTTAATGCCTCCGCCAATCGAGGTTCATTCCGGTGTCCTTCCACATCGACGAAGAAGACATAGTCCCACGTACCCCGGCGAGACGGTCGGGATTCGATTTTGGTCATGCTGATGCTGTGCCTCGCAAAAGGCTCGAGGACAGCATAAAGAGCGCCGGGATTGTTCCGGGTCGAGAGGAGTAACGACGTCTTATCGTTTCCGGTGGCTCCGACCGGATTCCGCCCGATCACCAAGAACCGCGTGGTATTGTCCGGCTCGTCTTCGATGTTGCGCTCCAGAACATTGAGTCCATACAGCTCGGCCGCCACTTCCCCCGCTATGGCCGCGGTATTCGGCATGACAGCGGCAAGTCGTGCCGCCTCGGCATTGCTGCTGACGGCGGTCTTCCGAACGTTCGGAAGATAACGATCCAGCCATTCGCGGCATTGAGCGAGAGATTGTTGATGGGAGAAAACTTCACGTATTTCTTCGGAGCTACTCAACTTGCTCATCAGGTTGTGGTGAATACGCAGCCCCACCTCGCCGGCGATGAGCAAAAAGGATCGCAAAAAGCTATCCAGGGTGTGGGTGATCACCCCTTCGGTAGAATTTTCGACGGGCACCACGCCGTACTGGCAGGCGCCGCTTTCGACAGCCCGGAAAATTTCGTCGATAGCCGGCAAGGGCACCGCCTGAATGGCATGGCCGAAGTGTTTGTAAGCGGCCTGCTGCGTAAACGTGCCCTGAGGACCGAGAAAAGCAACGGTCAACGGTTTTTCCAAGGCCAGGCATTCCGACATGAGCTCGCGGAAAAAACGGGTGACTGCTTCCTGGCTCAAAGGACCGCTATTGTTTTCGGCGATGCGCCGCAGCACTTCCGCTTCCCGCTCGGGGCGGTGAAAACAATCGACCTCGCCCGCCGCCGTCTTGATTTCGGCAACTTGCTGGGCGCAGCGCGCACGCTGGTTCAACAGCTCCAAGATCCGATCGTCGATCGCATCGATCTCCTTGCGGAGGTGAAGCAACGCAGTATCGACAGTCGATGTATTGTTCGAATTCTCCATGACAACTCGTTATATGACGCGGGCGGAAAGCACTCCCTTGATGGCCCGGATATGTTCCAGCGTTTCGGCGGGCACCTCGGTATTGAGGTCGATGAGCGTATAAGCAAGTTCACCTCTCGACTTGTTCAACAAATCGAGAATATTGAGGTTAGCGTCAGCCAGCGCACCGGAAATCTGCCCTACCATCTTGGGCACGTTCTCATTCGCTACTCCGAGGCGGACGCCCTCGGTCCGCGGCATGACCACGTCCGGAAAATTCACCGAGTGTCGGATGTTACCGTTTTCCAGAAAATCCCGCACCCTATCGGCCACCATTACCGCACAGTTTTCCTCGGCTTCGGCGGTGGAGGCACCGAGATGCGGGAGTACGACTGCGCGGGGATGGTCCAGCATGGCGCGCGAAGGAAAGTCGCATACATAAGCGGCGAGATGGCCTGCGTTCAAAGCGCCGTACACGCTGGCGTCGTCCACGATGCCGGCGCGAGAAAAATTGAGCAAGACCGCCCCTTTCTTCATGATGCCGATTCGTGCCGCATTGACGAGGTGGCGCGTCTGGTCGTTCAGCGGCACGTGCAAGGTCAGGAGGTCGACCTTCGCAATCAAATCGTCGATGCTCGCGGCCCGCGCAACCGACGAAGACAGCTGCCAGGCGCTTTCGACGGTAAGCAGCGGATCGTAACCGATCACATGCATGCCCAAACCCGTCGCCGCATTGGCCACTCTTACGCCAATAGCGCCCAGTCCCAAAACCCCCAAGGTCTTGCCCGCCAGCTCGAAACCGGCGAATTGTTTCTTAGTTTTTTCGACGCGGTGATGAATCGTCTCGTCGTCGCCCTCCAACTGGCGGGCAAAGTCCCAAGCCGTACAAATGTTGCGGGCCGCCAATAGCATCCCCGCAATGACCAACTCTTTCACGGCATTGGCGTTGGCGCCCGGTGCATTGAACACCGGAATGCCGCACTTCGAATACTCCGCGACGGGAATGTTGTTCACCCCGGCGCCGGCACGTCCCACCGCCTTCACCGATTCCGGGATGGGCACGCCGTGGAGGTTATGGGAGCGCAGCAGTATCGCGTCGGGATGCTGAATTTCCGACGCAATCTCGTAACGGTCGCGGGGCAGTCGCTCTAATCCGGCCACCGAGATGTTGTCGTAGGTGAGAATCTTGAACATGAAACTATCCGTGTCTGCGCTCGAACTCGCGCATGAATTCGATTAAGGCATCGACTCCTTCTTCAGGCATCGCGTTGTAGATGCTAGCCCTGAATCCACCTACCGACCGGTGCCCCTCCAGGTTCACTAATCCTGCTGCTTTGGCTTCGGCCAAAAACGTTTTTTCCAGGTCCGCTTTCGCCAGCCGGAACGGGACGTTCATGCGGGAACGATAAGCCGGCTGGATGGGGTTCGAATAGAACGTCGAACCGTCGATAGCGGCGTACAGTTTTTCCGCCTTACGGATATTGCGCGCTTCGACGGCAGCCAATCCGCCCTGATCCCTCAGCCACTCCAACACCAGGCCCAGCAAATACCAGTTGTAGGTCGGCGGCGTATTGAGCATGGAACCGCTGTCCGCCTGCTTCTTATAGTCGAAGATCGACGGCGTACCAGTCAGGGCCTGCCCGATCAGATCTTCGCGCACGATCACCACGACGATACCGGCCGGCCCCATGTTTTTCTGCGCGCCGGCGTAAATCAGGCCGAATCGGCCGACATCCAGCGGGCGCGACAGGATATTGGACGACATGTCGCAAACCAGCGGCAGCCCGGCCGAGTCAGGAACATCCTGGAATTCGACCCCGCCGATGGTTTCGTTGGCGGTGTAATGGAGATAAGCCGCATCCGGATCGATGCGCCAATCGGAGCGAGGCGGAACAGTCGTAAAGCCGCTTTCCTTGGAACTCGCCGCAATAGCGACCGAGCAGTACCGCTCGGCCTCGGAAACGGCCTTCTCCGACCAGAGGCCGGTATTGACATAGCAAGCCTTGAATTTTCCCCGAAGAAGATTCATTGGGACCGCCGCGAATTGTCCGGTCGCGCCACCTTGTAAAAACAAGACTTTGTAATTCGCCGGAATCGTCAGAAGCTCGCGCAGGTCCGCCTCGGATTTCTCGGCGACGGCGACAAAATCTTTGCCGCGGTGACTCATTTCCATGATCGACATACCAGTGGAATGCCAATCCGGCAACTCTTCGCGCGCGCGGAGCAACACCGGCTCGGGAAGCATGGACGGTCCCGCGCTGAAATTGTAAACCCTAGCCATCGTCGCCCTCCTGGTCTTCATCCGTTTCCGCCAACTCGTCGTTTTCGCCCTCAAGGACCGGAATCCTGTCCACTCCGACGACTTTTTCACCCGGACTGAGGCGGATCACCGTCACGCCTTGAGTATTGCGCCCGAGTTCCCGAATCTCTTCGACCCGCGTCCGCACCAGCGTGCCGGCATCGGTGATCAGCATGATCTCGTCCGAATCCTGAACGAGTACGGCGCCGACTACCGAACCGTTACGTTCGCTGGTTTGGATGGCGATCACGCCTTGGCCGCCGCGGCGGTGTATCGGAAAGTCGCTCAGCGCCGTACGCTTGCCGAACCCGTTTTCGGTAATGTTCAGCACCGAACCCTCGGTGCCGATGATGAGGGCAATGATCTTCTGGCCGTCGTGCAGCGTCATGCCGCGGACGCCGGTTGCGCCACGCCCCATGGGCCGCACGTCCTCTTCCTCGAAGCACACGGCCTTGCCCGCATTGCTGAACAGCATGACATGCTGCTTGCCGTCTGTGATGGCCACGTTCACCAAGTGATCGTCCTGCCGCAGATCGATGGCGATTTTCCCGGACGGGCGCGGACGCTCGAACTCCCGCAGCCCCACTTTTTTGACGATACCCGAGGCGGTCGCCATGAAAACGTAATGGCTTTCGTCGAATTCCCGAATCGGGAGGATGGCATTGATGCGCTCGCCCTGCTCCAGCGGCAGCAGATTGACGAAAGGCTTGCCGCGCGACACGCGGCTGGCCGAAGGCAGCTCGTAGACCTTGAGCCAGTACACCTTGCCCACGCTCGAAAAGCACAGAATGGTGTCATGGGTGTTGGCCACGATGAGTTTTTCGATGAAATCCTCTTCCTTGGTGGTCGCCGCCGCCTTGCCGCGCCCGCCCCGCCGTTGCGCCCGGTAGGCGCCGAGCGGCTGCGATTTCACGTAGCCTTCGTGGGAAACCGTGACCACCACGTCTTCCTCGGTGATCAGATCTTCCGCGGACAAATCGAGACGGTCCTCGATGATTTCGGTGCGACGCTTGTCGCCGAACTGGTCGCGGATGGCGACAAGCTCGTCGCGGATGACTTCCATCAATCGCTTGTCGCTGGCCAAAATTTCGAGGAGCTCGTCAATCTGCGCCAACAGCTGCTTGTATTCATCGATGATCTTGTCCTGCTCCAGCCCGGTCAGGCGGTGCAGACGGAGATCCAAAATTGCCTGCGCCTGCTCCGGCGACAGGTTGTAACCGTGTTCGGTCAGACCGTAACCGGCCGCGAGGTTTTCCGGACGGGACCGCATTGCGTCTTCCACCCTGGCCAGAAGATCCGAAACCACGCCGGGACGCCAGGTGCGCTCCAATAGCCGCTGTTTCGCTTCCGCAGGATTGGGCGACGTCTTGATCAGTTCGATCACTTCGTCGATATTCGCGAGAGCGACGGCCTGACCTTCCAGGATATGCGCACGTTCGCGCGCTTTTCGAAGATCGTACAGCGTGCGCCGGGTGACGACTTCGCGGCGATGATCGATAAACGCCGCGAGCAACTCCTTGAGGTTCAGACAGCGCGGACGTCCGTCCAGCAAGGCCACGGTATTGATGCCGAACACGCTCTGCATGGCGGTCTGCTGATAGAGATTGTTCAGCACCACTTCCGGCACTTCGCCGCGCTTGAGTTCGATCACCATGCGCATGCCGTCCTTGTCCGACTCGTCGCGCAGCCCGGAAATGCCCTCCAGCTTCCCCTCCTTGGCCAGCTCGGCGATTTTTTCCATGAGCCGGGCCTTGTTCACCTGATACGGCAACTCGCTGACGATGATGCTGGTGCGTCCGCCGTCTTCCTCGAAATCGCAGCGGGCACGGATGTAAATGCGGCCCCGGCCGGTGAGATAAGCTTCACGGATGCCGCTCGCCCCATTGATGATGCCGGCTGTGGGAAAATCCGGTCCCGGGATGTGTTCCATCAGTTCGGCGATGCCGGCATCCGGATTCTCGATCAGCAACAAGCAGGCGCTGATGACTTCGGTGAGATTGTGGGGCGGGATATTCGTCGCCATGCCCACCGCGATGCCTGCCGAACCGTTGATGAGCAAGTTCGGAATGCGCGTGGGCAGTACCGAAGGCTCTTTTTCGGATTCGTCGTAGTTCGGGATGAAATCGACCGTCTCTTTCTCGAGATCGGCGAGCAATTCGTGCGCAATGCGGGCCATGCGCACTTCGGTATAACGCATGGCCGCCGGCGGATCGCCATCGACCGACCCGAAATTGCCCTGACCGTCGATTAGCATATAGCGCAGCGAAAACGGCTGGGCCATGCGCACGATCGTGTCATACACCGCGGCGTCGCCGTGCGGATGGTATTTACCGATGACGTCACCCACGACGCGGGCAGACTTCTTGTAAGGCTTATTCCAATCGTTGCTCAGCTCGTGCATGGCGTAAAGCACGCGCCGATGTACCGGCTTCAAACCGTCACGCACATCCGGCAAGGCGCGCCCCACGATCACGCTCATGGCGTAATCGAGATAGGACTGTTTCATCTCGTCTTCGAGACTGACCGGAATAATTTCTTTGGCGAAGGAAGTCATGAGGGAGTGCTGTACCGTAAAGGAGCCGCGCCGCTTCAGATACGCCGCGTAAATAACCAACCGGCATTATAACCGTTGAGGCGTGGCCGCTCCACTAAAGCAGGAACGACAGTTGTTCACCGTCCCTGTGCATAAGATTGTGGACCGACCTTAGATAGGCAATCTAAATCATTATTAACCCGGCCTATAAATATAGGCCGGGTTAATCCGGGGCAGGGATGCCCCGGCGCGGCGACAAGCCGCGTGAGCCCAGGCCGGGCTTGTACCGGCCTGGGCGGCGGCCCGAAATACCAGGAGGGTATTTACGGGCCTGATTAATAATACCTAAGACATTCAAGAAAATGGCGGAAATCTGGCCAGTACCGGACAAGCACCCGGCTTACCGCCCCTGCCGCCTCCATCGATCGACGATACCCTCGATGTCTAAATCTTCCGGACCGGACTTCCACGCCGAATAGAAATCCGCGTCGTTGCTGTTGGGCGTCGGGTCGGGCTTATAAATCTGGGTCCGGGTAGGGAGTGGGATGGCCTCGCCGAGGATCATGGCCTCGCCCCGGCTGAGAGACGTCAGGATATCGACCAAATCGGACTCGCCCTCCGGCACCAGCTTGCGCACATAGTCCTGGTCGTCGGGATTGGTAATGCGCAGGCAGATGTACGTGCCGCATTGCGACAATACCGTTTCCGACAACTCGTGGGGCCGCTGACTGATAACCCCCAAACCGACACCGTACTTGCGCCCTTCCTTGGCGATCCGCTCCATGGTCTTGCGAGTGCCTTCAAACTGGGTGTTGGACTCACGGGGAATATAGGCATGAGCTTCTTCGCAGACCAGGAGAATGGGAAACTCTCGGTTGAACGGGTTCCAGTAATTGAACTCGAAGGCCAAGCGCCCGATCTGCGCGGAAACGGTCGGACGCACGTCGAAAGGTACCGGGCTCAAGTCGATAATCGTGATCTGACATTTGGGGTCGCCCAATCCGACGAAATCCCGCAGCAGCCCGGGCAGACTCTCCGAGCGGTTCCGTCTTACCGGATTGAGCAGAAAATCATAGCGCACGTCATTGAGCCGGCTCAGCAGCTTGACCAGAAACTCGTCGAACTGGCCGAACAGCGGGCCTTTGGTCTTGCCGAAATCGGTGCGGAATTCATTGGCTTCCTTGAAGCTGTCGTAAACCTCCTGTAACGAGAAATAAATTGGCGAGTCGAGCGAGATTGTTTCCAAATCCAGGGATTTCGCCGATTTTTTCTTCAACTCGTAAATCGTCTCGCGCAGGAAAGCAGTCTGTATGGCAGCTCCCGGGTCGTTGCGATCGATCAGCAGGTCGAGCAACTCGGCGAAAGTCATCAGCCAATAAGGAATTTCCAGGGCTCGGGCGTCGAGATAACGCGTCTGTTCCGGCTTAAAGGCGGAATGGAGAGCCCTGCTCCTATCCTTCCAGCAATATTCGCCGTGCAAATCGAGCAGGATGATATGCGCGTTGGGCATGGCATCGACCATGCGCTGAATCAAACTTGCCACCGACCATGACTTGCCGGAGCCGGACTGCCCGAGAATAGCGAAATGGCGACTGCACAAAGCCGACGGATCCAGGTAAACGCCGGTCGAGGGATGGCTGCGGAGATAGCCGGGATTGAACCGATACTGCCGGTAATTCGCGAAAATCGAATCGATCTCGTCCTCGGCCACGATGTGCACTTCGGCGCCGGGTGTCGGAAAATGCCTTACACCGCGCTGGAACACGCCTTCATCGGTAATTTGTCCGAGCGGCGTAAGCGCGACCAGGCTGCCGGCCGCGGAACGGCATATTCGACCACCGGAACGATCTGCTTCTACATGATTGATCAGCGCCAAGGATCGAAAACCGTGCTGACGGATCGATACGTAAGATCCCGGTTGTCCGACCACTTTGAGCTCACCGTCCACCGACACAGTCGGGCAAAAGCCTTCTTCCTCGCTCAATAGCTTGGCTACGAATTGACCGTTGCGAACTTCCAGCAAATGACCAATCAGCGTATCGGTGTGTTCGGACATAACGGACCCCTAAAAAGCGCCTGTAAGAAAACCGGAGCCTCCAGCCGGTTCGGTCCGACGGCTGGGAGCCGCCGCTCGCTCCGATCCCGACAGTCACTGTAGAACTTCTGGAGAACTGGCCCAAAAGTTAGACCAGTTCGGCGAATATGCGAATCGGGCCGGTGCGATTCGGCCTGCGCCGCCGCTCTTGGCGCCGCTCGCTTCCTACTATCCGAACTGCCTCGCTGGCAGTACAAGGACCAGGGAAACGCCAGCGCTAAAAATAAGAAATTTCTTGTTTCCTCCCACCTATACTCTAGGCCGTCATCCCCATGGTCCCCGGATTTTTCCTAACACCAGCGCGGATGGCCTTTTCGCAACGTGAACGAACCCTGCCTCGACGATGCAAACGGAACGCGCGCCCGCGCTTTGCCTGCCGAGCGGACTGAATAAAGGCTTCTCTATGAAAATCAATCTTCCCGTCACTGCAAACGAATCGACGTATCCCGCCGGTACACAACTGATCTCGACTACCGATCTTAAGGGAATCATCACTTACGCGAACAAGGACTTTCAGGCAGTCGCCGGGTTCACCGAACAGGAGCTATTGAATAAGAACCACAATATCGTTCGACATCCGGATATGCCGCCGGAAGCGTTCGCCGATCTCTGGACCACCTTGAAAAACCGGACCCCTTGGATGGGCATCGTCAAAAATCGATGTAAGAACGGCGACTATTACTGGGTGGACGCATTCGTTATGCCGATGCTGGATAAAGACCGCATAATCGGCTACGAATCGGTGAGGGTGAGTCCTTCACGGGAGTACGTTGCTAGGGCCGAAGCGCTCTACCGGTCGTTCCGCGAAAAAAAGTTCAAGCTGCCTTCGCTGCTCCGATTGAGCTTCTCGGCGAAAGCGTTCGTCGGATTTCTCGTCGCCATGGCGCCCCTGCTAGCGCTCGGTTTTACCGGAGCCGGCGCACAACCCGTGTTTTATGCGGCAGCCGCCGTCAGTGTGGCCCTCTCGTTATTCATGGCACGTCTTCTCACACGGCCGCTCACCCAGGCTGCGAATTTCTCCAAGCAGTTCATCGACAACGGCATCGCCCGAAAGGTCTATGCCGGAAGAGATGATGAAGTGGGCCAATTGCAGACCGCTATCGTCTCCTTGCAGGCTAGGCTGCGAACCGTAATCGGGCGCTTCGATGATGCCGCCGCCCGGCTCCAGGACATGGCGACTCACGCCCGGCAGGCTGCGGGCCAGACCAGCAACGACCTCACCCATCAGCAGTCGGAGATCGCCATGGTAGCGACGGCGGTCGATGAAATGACGGCAACCGTTCAGAGTATCGCCCGCAATGCCGCAGAAGCCGCTTCCGCAGCCGACCGCGCGACCCATGCAGCCGGCAAGGGCAAGCATGCCGTGGGGCAGACCAGCGTTGCAATCGACGACTTGGCCCATGAGGTCGAGAATGCCGCACAGGTGATAGAAAAACTGGAACAAGAAAGCAGAGGCATCGATGTCGTAGTCAACGTGATCCGCGACATCGCCGACCAAACCAATCTGTTGGCCTTGAACGCCGCCATCGAGGCTGCGCGCGCGGGCGAGCGGGGACGCGGTTTCGCGGTCGTTGCCGAAGAAGTACGCAAGCTGGCGTCCACCACCCAGAGTTCGACCCGGGAAATCCAGAAAATCGTCGAGCGGCTGCAGAAAGAAGCCCAGGAAGCCACCGCCGTTATGGAGAAAGGCCGCCGGCAAGCTCAAGTGAGCGTGCAACAGGCGGAGGTCTGCAATGAAACGCTTTCCGAGATCACGCGAGCGATTGAAGAAATCAAGGATATGAATGTGCAGGTAGCAAGTGCCGTGGAGGAGCAATCCTGCGTCACTCAAGAAATCATGCGCAACGTTGAAAACATCAACCAAAAAACCACGAACATCGCGAAAGAGGCTGAGCGGACCGCCAACACTAGTGAACAAGCGTTACAGTTGGCTGTGGATCTTGAAAACCTCATGAACCGTTTCGCCCAGGCCGACGAATGAGCGATTCGACTAACCATCCAATCGGACGCTCGAGACTTTGCGCACGGGAAGCATTAACCGATCAACTGACAAGAGCAAAAGCCGACGACCGGCCATCACGAGAGGAGCTCGAGCCGGGCTATATCTATAGCGTTTTCGATGTCCTCCCCGCTGGGATAAGTCTCTTTCTGGGACTCGTATCGAGCGAACAAATCGCCCGGAATCCGGACCAGATACTGGCGGACTTGGTGGTTGACCCGATTCCGGCCCCTGTCCATGAAAACACGCCGCTCGAAATCGTGAAAAACCGGCTGAAAAACGAGCACCTGGCGGCTCTAGCGGTTTTCAACGATAGCGGTGATTTTATCGGAGCCGTAACCCGAACCAGCCTGATTGACGCGCTCCTGAAGCGCGAAAAGGAACTTTTGTCGGATGCATCGCATCGCCATGCCGAATTGTCGACGAATCGCGACCCTTCGCCATCCTGGTCCGAGCAGCTGAGGTCGCTTAGCCTAGCGACCCGCTCCTTGCTGCGGATCATGAATACGATAAAGCTGGAACGGCATCTATTGGAAAGTTCTCTCGAATATCTGACCCGTCTGCTGTCGGCGCGCTACGGGGCGATCGGGATTTTCGACGAGCAAGGCCAACTCGCCGAATTCATCTACACAGGTTTGAGCGAAGAACAGGCGCAGCGCATCGAACACTGGCCGGAAGGAAAGGGACTCCTCGGGAGGGCACTGGCCCGGAACCAGTTTCTGCGGCTGCAGAATCTGCACGAGCACCCGCATGCGGCGGGATTTCCGCCGGGCCACCCGCCCATGCGCAACCTTCTCGCCGTCTCGATTTCCCACAACGGAGAGACGTATGGGCGCCTCTATCTCTGCGATAAGACAGACGGCGGGTTCTTCGACGGGGACGACGAACTTCTCGTCGCCACCTTTGCAGATACTTTAGCCTTGGCAATTCGGAATATCTGGAACAAAGAAGGACGCCGGCGCGCCGAAGAACAGCTTCGAATCGCCGCCAGCGTGTTCGAAACCAGTTCGGAAGGCATCCTCATCACCGACGCCAAAGCCAATATCGTGATGGTGAATCGTGCGCTGACCACCATCACCGGCTACTCGAAAGACGAGGTGATAGCACGCAAACCTTCGATGTTCAGTTCCGGACGGCACGACCGGCAATTCTATCGCCAAATGTGGCTCAGCCTGGATGAATCCGGCCAATGGCAGGGCGAAATCTGGAATAAACGGAAGAGCGGCGAGATCTACCCGGAATGGCTGAGCATCACTGCATTGAAGGACGACGGACATCAAGTCATTCGCTACATAGGTGTATTCGCCG
Organism: Methylocaldum sp. 14B; assembly: GCF_002005105.1. Classification (GTDB taxonomy): domain Bacteria; phylum Pseudomonadota; class Gammaproteobacteria; order Methylococcales; family Methylococcaceae; genus Methylocaldum. The sequence goes on from NZ_MSCV01000003.1 coordinate 41,892, forward strand.
ATCTAAGCTCCCGAAAATTTACGAATTCTCTCGTCGATCAGCTGATCAATCACGACCATCTGACCGAACTTCCTAACCGACTGATGTTCCGCAATCACCTGAAAAAAGCCATCCTCAGGGCGCATGGCGAACGCAAGCAGGCAGCGTTGCTGTACCTCGACATCGACCGCTTCAAGACCATCAACGATACTTTCGGCCACCAGATCGGCGACCGCCTGCTGCAACAGGTTGCCGAGCGGCTGACAAAGTGCTTGCGTGAAAAAGGACGCACCCGCCGAGGCGACGTCGTTGCCAGGCTGGGCGGCGATGAATTTGCACTTATTGTCAACGATCTGGGTGGCCCAGACGATGCGAATAATATCGCCCAGCGGGTGTTGAAGGCATTTACGGAACCTTTTCTGTTCGGCAATCGTACACGCCGCATTACCGTAACCATCGGCATTGCTTTGAGCCCCCGCGATGCCGAAAACGTCGACGACTTGATCCGCCACGCCGATTTGGCGATGTACGATGCCAAGCACCAGGGCCGGAACACCTATCAGTTCTATTCCGGCAAAATCCACGAGAAAAACAGCACGCGGCTGGATTTGGAAAACGACTTATACAACGCCCTGGAGCGAAGAGAATTCTCGCTTCATTATCAACCTCAGGTTGACCTACGAAACGGCCGTATCGTCAGCATGGAGGCGCTCATCCTCTGGAATCACCCGGACCGCGGCATGATTCCTCCAGACCAGTTCGTGCCGCTTTTGGAAGACACCGGCCTGATTAATCCGGTCGGAGATTGGGTACTCGAGCAGGCCTGTCGGGACTGTCTTCAGTTCGGGAAAATCCTGGGAACCGATCTCAGCGTCTCGGTGAACCTATCCGGCCATCAATTCCGGAATAACCTCACCAAGATCATCGGGTACATTCTGTCACGCGTCGGTCTTTCGCCGTCACGGCTCAAACTGGAGCTGACCGAAAGCCTCGCGATGCAGCAGGTGCAAGAGACCATCGCCGTGTTGGATCAGCTGGCCGACATGGGGATCGACGTGCTGATCGACGACTTCGGCACCGGTTATTCCTCGCTAAGCTACCTGAGGCAATTCAAAATTTCCGCCCTTAAGATCGACAAATCCTTCATCGCCGGCGCGTGTTTGGAGAACGATAACGGAAAAATCATTCGAGCGATCATCGGTTTGGCCCACAATCTCAACCTGCAGGTCGTTGCCGAGGGAGTAGAATCGCCCGAACAACTCGAATTTCTCCGCAGCCACCATTGCCATTTTGGCCAGGGCTATTTGTTCAGCCGGCCGCTGCCGCTTTCAGAGATCGCCCAGTTGGCAGGGCGCCGCATGGATCGCAGTGGCCCGTTGAACTGACAAGAATCTTGGACCAATTCCTAATCGCTCCCGGAACTGCCTGCCGTCAGCCTTGAATCCGATACCACGCCAGGCCGATCCATTCGTGAAATGCGAAGGCGCTGTTGGTTATGGCCCGATAGCTGGGTACAAAATCGATCGGGCTGAGGCGGTCCGTCGGCACATATCCCGTTCCGGCAGGGACCACTTCCAAGCCTTCCCGCTCGAACTCCGGAACCGCTCGCGGCAGATGCCAGGAATGGCTGACGAGATAAATCCGGCGTATGCCTGCTTGCCTGAGAATCGGCGCGGAGAATCGGCCATTCTCTCTCGTATTTAGGGACCTGCTTTCGACCCAGCGGACCGGGACGCCAAACTCGTTCTCCAAAATCGAGCGCATGATAGGACCTTCCGCCGCGTAGCCTTCGGGCGCGCCGCCGGTGACCAAGATCGGTTTTCCGGTCTTGCGGCACAAGGACGCTCCGTATCGAATCCTTTCCAGAGTGCGATCATTGACGGTTGCATCGCCGCCATACTCCGGTGCATTCGACCGAATGCCCCCGCCGAGAATCACGATGGCTTCCGCATCGCGGTCGACGGCAGGCAGAGGCGGAACCTGGAGCGTAGCCAACAGACAGTTGGACACGTAAGGTATCGACAGCAGCCCCAATCCGAAAAGGCCGACGGCGATCAAACCGCGGCCCAGCCGAGGCCGCATCTTGAGCTGCCAGAAACCGATTGCTCCGATAACGAGCATGTTGAGCGGAGGCAACAGCAACGCAGCGAAAAGATTGGTAATAGACCAGTTCCAGTTCATGATATGACTATATTTATGAAAAGAGACAGCAGAACGTATTAGCGGACATCGGGGACGGGATAGCCGCTAGAATCAGAAGAAAAGCACGAAAATTCCAGGCTGCGTTTTTCCGCTTCCTCTCGTCCGGCTCGTAATATTTTTCAACTGCTCTTCTATCATTGAGAGCTCAGATCCAATCCACTTATTGTTGTCGAGACCATTTCATGCAATCGATCAAGGCTCGAGTCTTTAAGCCTTTTGTATTTCTTAAAGTTCAAATGGCTTATGTTTTTGTGGCCGTCCTGCTAACGTCTCCTGTTTCCCGGGCCGAAACCCAGAGTGCCTCCGCTTTTTATGAAGACGCCTTGGTTTATTACAACAAGGAGGATTACAACACTGCGGTGATTCAACTGAAGAATGCTCTACAGTTATCACCTGGACTACCTTCGGCTCATCTGCTTCTGGGACTCTCTTATCTCAAACTAGGAAACGGAGAACTAGCGGCCGAGGAACTGCTTAACGCCAATCGCCTGGGCGCGGATCGCTCCTTGACCGTAGTGCCACTCGCCCAGGCCCTACTAACGCAGATGAAGTACCACGATCTGCTCGCGACGGTGTCGGCCGAAGGTTTTCCACCGGAGCTTCGGTCCGAGATTCTCGCTCTACGCGGACAAGCTTATACGGAGGTGCGGGATTTCGAAGCAGCGGCGGCGAGTTTCCGGGAGGCAGGGAAACTCGATCCGAAAGCCGTTTCGCCATTGGTTGGGCAGGGAACCCTGCTCTTGCGGCGAGGCATGGTGGACGACGCCGAAAAGATCGCAGCAGAAGCCGTATCCCGCGATGCGACCAATGCCGATGGCTGGAATCTCAAGGCGTCGATCAGTCACGCCAAGGGGCAACATGAACAAGCCATAGAAGAATATGGCCGCGTGATCGACCTAGAACCGAAGCATTACGAGGCCCGACTCGCCCGCGCCGGCCTGCTGTTCGAGCTGGGCAAGAACGATCATACTTCGGAAGACCTGAATTTTCTGCGAAAGACGCAACCCTTCGAGCCTAGGGCCAACTACCTTTACGCGCTGTTAATGGCGCGTAAAGGTGCGCCCGAAGCTGCGAAAACCGCGTTGAACGAAACTGTAACCGTTATCGATGGACTCGATACGCAAGTCGTAAGGGGAAAACCTACTTTATTGCTGGTGGCGGGGTTATCTAATTACAACCTGCGCCACTTCGAAAAAGCTCGTGAATTCCTGACCCACTATTTCGAGCAATATCCAGGCCATGCAGAAGTCGCCGAAGCGCTCGGCTCGGTGCTGGTGGAGCAAAGAGACCATAACGAGGCTATCCGTATCCTCAGCCAGGCACTCAAGTACCATCCCGATCATTTCCGCTTGCTGTATTTGCTCGGCACCGCTTACATGCACAAAGGCCAGCATTCGGACGCGATCACCGCACTCGAGAAAGCGAGCCAAGCCAGCGGCGGTTTAGCGGAGGTCAAAACCCAGTTGGCATTTAGCCGCTTGGGAACGAGTCAGCAGAACATCGGTATCAGCGAACTGAGATCCATTCTCGAGAACGATCCCGGCCAGCGCCCAGCGGCAATCGCGCTCGGTGTGCTGTACCTAAAACGGGGGCAGCCAGCGGAAGCCGTGAAGATTCTGACAAAGTCGCTGGAGCGAGAACCGAATAACCTGACGCTGATCAACATGCTGGCGGCGGCCCAAATGGCATCCGGGGAGCGCGATTCAGCCCGGAAGAATTTCGAAAAAGCGCTCTCAAAAGACGCCAGCTTTCTTCCTTCGCTGATTAATCTCGGCAAGTTAGATCTAATCGAAGGGAAAATCGAGCAAGCCGAAAATCGCTTCTTGGGTATTCTTCGAGAACGGCCCCAGGATACGCAGACCATGATCCAACTCGCTGCGCTGGAGGATGCCCGCGGACGCAGCACCGAGGCTCTACGGTGGCTCGAAAAAGCGCGAGCCGCCGATAACAAGGCCATACACATCAAACTCAAACTGATCGACAGGTATCTAGGAGTCCGCGATACCCAAAGAGCACTCGCTGTGGCTCAGGAAGCGGAAACGATAGCTCCCGACAATTTGGACGTTTTGACGGCGTCCGCCCGCTGTCAGCTTGCCCTTGGTAAAAAACCGGTCGCGCAAGTTATCTTGCAGAAGATAGCCCGCTCGGCATTCAACGATGCCGAGCGATTGTTTAAAACGGCTGGATTGCAAATCGCTGCGGATGCCGTGAGCGACGCAATCTGGTCTCTCGAAAGCGCCGCCCGCGCCAACCCGGATTATCTTCCCGTCCAGGCGGCTTTGGTGGAGACTTACCTAAAATCTGGGATAACCGAAAAAGCCATCGAAGTAGTAGAGAATCTGCACAACCGACATCCCGACCTCGCTTTGAGCGATCAACTGACGGGCGACATTCGGATGCATCAATCCCAATACGCCGAGGCCATTGTCAGTTATCGATCCGCCTTCCAGAAGAACCAAGATTCACTGGGCGCCGTCAGGCTCTATCAGGCGCAAAGACTGGCGGGGAAAGGCGAGGAAGCGTTCCGTTTCCTGGAGCAATGGGTAAGTTCCCACTCGGAGGATTTCAATTCGATGCAAGCCCTCGCCGAGGGCTATCTCCAGGCTGGGAAACAGGCTGAGGCGATCGGGTATTTCGAACGGATTCTCAAAAGATACCCGGACTACCCGCCTACCTTAAACAACCTGGCTGTTCTCTATTCGAATGCAAACGACCCGAGAGCTTTGGAGCTCGCGGAACGAGCCCACAAAGCGGCTCCGGACAACCCCTCGGTGAACGACACGATCGGATGGATTCTCGTGCGACAGGGAAAGCCTGCCGAAGGATTGCCCTACTTGCGGAATGCCCATATTCGTTCGTCGTCCGACCCCGAAATCCGTTACCACACTGCCGTCGCCTTGGATGCACTGGGCCGGAGAAAAGAGGCCCTTAACGAGCTAAACGAAGCTTTACGTGCGAATACGATGTTCGATGAGATCGAAGACGCGAAGAAATTACAGGCTAAGCTGCAGGATCATCGGTAAGCGGGTCGAGATTCGGATCGCTGTACGACGCTTACATTTTCCTTGTCGAGAACAATCGCTTGAAAAATTCGTTACTTAAGAAACGAGCACCGATTCACCCAAGTTTTTCGTTCTCGTTCTGTTCCCACAAGCGCGTCCTCATGTCAGTTTTTTTTACAGTTTTTCCATATGGCCGTCGCTCATTAGCGACATTAAAGCCCATGCCATTGAAAATTAACAAAAAAACAGTATTGGCACCTCGGTTGCATAATACTTGCTGTAACAACAATAAAACGATGAGTAACAGAATGCGCACACTGAAACGACTCGGTAAATTCGCTTTGGTTGGATTCTTTGCTTCATTTTTAGCGCCCATAGCTTCGGCGAACTATACCTGGGGACTCCCCAACAGTGGCATCACGACGACTAGCGGTGCTCCTGGCCTAGAGTGGTCAGCCTACGTAAATTCAAGCAACACCTACGGAAGCGGAAATCTCCGGACAGCAAACGTAGGCACCTATTCCGGAGGATTGGGCGTTTGTTCCGCCGGCGACTCAAGTTGCTCCACACCGGAACACGCGATGGACAATTACCGACGCATTGATTCGATAGTCTTCGCTTTCGATGCAGCCGTCGCACTGGACCAAATCACCATCGGATGGCCGAATTTTGGCAACACTAGCCAATGTGACATTGGCTATACTCAAATAACCTGCGACACGGATATCACGGTTCTGGCGTATACCGCAGATACGAGCGACACCGCTGTGTTGCCGAACCTAACCGGATACAACTATAGCAATCTAACCACGACCGGCGGGTGGTCCTTGGTTGACAACTACGCCAATTTACAAAAAGACCAGCCGACGAACATCAACCCGACCGGCATCACCTCCAAATATTGGCTGGTCAGCGCCTACAATCCGAAAATTTCCTGCGGGTCTGGACAGACTTGTGGATTGACTACGAAAGACGACTTCGTGAAGATCGCCTCGCTGCACGGCTTGATTCGCACTCCGCCCCCGACTTCGGGAAGCCCGGTTCCAGAGCCGGCGAGCCTCTTGTTGCTGGCATGGGGCATTCCCCTGCTGAAAACTCGTCGCGGCAAGAAGACGCTAACTGCCTAACTGAAGTGTTATCCATTGGTCCGCGCTGAGCCGCCACTCCAGTTAAAGTGCTGGCGGCGAGACGGGCCTTTCGCTTCTTCCTACGTGTTCAAACAAAGGAGCAAATTCCGAGGCAGCAAGGCAAGGATCGCCCACCCCGAATACCGACTCGATCACCGCCAATAAATCCGCCCCGGCATGTACTAACTGGCCACCGTTCTCAGCCGTAATGCCGCCAATGGCCGCGATAGGAATGCTTAACTGCCGCTTGGCCAACGATAACGTTTCGAGGTGAGCGCAAGGCGCATCGGGCTTGGTCTTGGAAGGGAAAAACCGGCCAAAAGCGACATAGCTGGCACCGCCGGCTTCGGCCCGGACGGCGAGATCGACCGAATCGTAACAGGATACGCCGATGATGGCGTTCGGCCCCAGAACGTCCCGCGCTTCCGTCAACGACAGATCGTCCTTACCCACGTGCACCCCGTCGGCACCGACACGACGGGCAAGTTCCACATCATCATTGATAATCAACGGCACGCCGCCGTCGCGACAGACGGCCAAGAGACGCGCCGCCTCGCGTAGCGGATCGCGGGAGGCTTTCGCGCGGTACTGAACCACGGCAGCCCCGCCCCGAATGGCTGCCGCCACAGCCTCGGCCAAGGCTTGTTCATTCCGGTAAGCTTCTCGAGTGATGGCATAAAGCCCAGAGCGGGGAAACGGTAAGCGGATGTTATGCATGTCCTGGTCGATCAGCCCTTAATGGGTAAACTGGTGAATGGGCATTTGAGCGCCAAATTTGGCGCTCTCAGAATCGCCGAACAATTCCGTGCCGGATGCCAATATTACCGAAATTGCATGCCAATCATCTTTATAGCGCTCAGCAATTTACCGGGATTCAGCGTAAATGCTACTTTTTTTTTGATGCAGGCCTTGAGCATGAATCCATCGCCAAAGCCGTGCAATCGCAACGATCCCCAGCATGGTGGCCATACCTAAAAAGAAATCGGGACGATTCAGAAGCGCTTCCCGAGTCTCTGCGATCAATTGGGGCGTCAGTTCTTTGTACAGGAGGTAGCAGGCGATCGCGATGACGAATACCGCAAAGATCCGCCGCAATGATTGTCCACTGACATGGCGAGAGAGCAGTCCGCCTAACACGCTGCCAACGATTGCGACGCCGGTGACGATGGAAACCAATTCGAGATCGATACTGACGTGAGTAATATATCCGGCGAGGCCCGCAAACGATTTCATGGCGATGACCAACAATGAGGTGCCGATAGCCGCGTGCATGGGCAATCCACCGAGCAAATTCAAGGCAGGCACGACCAAGAAGCCGCCGCCGGCACCAACCAATCCGGTGAGGACACCAACCATGAGCCCGTCGAATATAATCGCCAGCAAAGGGAGATCGGCCGGACAAATCGGCTTAACCGCATCCGCTTCCACGTTGTTTTGCCGTCGCCCGCGCAACATCGCCAAAGCTGTGCCGAACATAATGGCAGCAAACAGCAACAGCAAAACGCCGCCCGGAACATAGGCCGCCAGCCGTCCGCCGCCATAGGCACCCACCATGCCCGCGATGCCGAAGATCAGTCCGGTACGCCAGCAGACCCGCCCGTTGCGGGCGTGATTGACAACTGCGGCGAGGCTGGTGACGCCCACGACGACTAGAGATGTAGCAATGGCTGTTTTAGGTTCGATATGGACCAAATAGACCAGCACCGGGACTGTGAGTATCGATCCGCCACCGCCGAGCAATCCCAGCAGCAAACCGATCACGAGCGATAAGATGACGACGAGGGTCATGAGCAATCTCCCTCAAATACCGGATGACCCGACCTCTCAATTACGCACAGAGGCCGGGTTCCGGTAATGTTTCTCTGGCGAGCGAGCGTTTCAGCCGTGGCGTACGGCGAGTTCCCGGCCGCAGGCTTGGTTTGCCGGCAACGCCTGATCGATGTACTTCGGATACGGCAGGTCAAGTTTATTCATGATATCGATGAATTCCTCGCGACTCTTGCCGCCTCCCACGCGTGGATTTTTGGCCATCTCCTGTTTGATGGTAGAAACCGTGTTGCCGTTGTAGTCATGCCCCGGATAAACCAGAGTATCGGGCGACAGGGTGAACAGTTTCTTGATGATGCTGTCGTACAGCCGACCGGCATCGCCCTGCTGAAAGTCGGTACGCCCGCAACCTCCGATGAACAACGCATCGCCGGTAAAAACCCGGTCGCCGACGACATAGCTTACGCAGCCGTTGGTGTGGCCGGGAGTGTGCCGCACCTCGATTTCGATGTCCCCTATCTGAAGCAGGATGCCGTCGGTCACCAGAAGATCGGCGCACATGGCGCCAGCGTCACGGTGCACGACGCTCTTGCTGCCCAAACGCTCGCGCAAAAGCCCGGAGCCCGTAATGTGGTCGGCATGGACATGAGTCTCCATCGTGTAGCGCAGATCAAGGTCGAGTTTTTTTATTAGGCCAATATAATTTTCGACCTCGGTCGCGACCGGATCGATCAGCAACGCGCGACGGGTCCGTTCGCAGGCGAGCAGATAGGTGTAGGTAAAGGTATCGGGTTCAAAAAGTTGTTTGAAGATCATCGTAGCCTCCTTTGGATCAGGAATCCGCCAACTCTGACTGACTACTTACAAAGACCGTGCCTACGCCGGAACAACCCTTCGCATCTACGGCGTGCCCGGCGTTTCGCGGGTTTTTACGACTCCTGGCCATGGCCCTACCTACCCGACGTTTCATTATACGTTTCGCGTGATACATTATGTGCAACAAAACACGTCGCTTGAAACACCCCCGAAACCTTTCAATCGCCTCATTGTGAGCCAGTTCTCTCCTTTTCTGAATCGTTGGTTGAGCACCGTCGGACCCGATAGAGCCGTATCGACTTTGGCCGAACTGATGGGCGGCGCCGTCTTCGTCGTTAACGCAAAAGGCGAAATTTTGCTATGGAGCCGTGGAGCAGAGCGCCTGCTCGGCTTTTCCAGCGAGCAAGTGCTGGGACAACCTTGTAGCTCTGCCATCCGTTGCCGAGATCGCGATGTTCGAAATAGCATTGCCCAAGAAGGAAGGATCGACGGCGTTTCGATTGAACTCGATCATGCACAGGGCGGAACCGTCCGCGTCAAACGCTCGGCCCAAGCTTTCTTCGACGCCCAAGGGCGTTTTGCGGGAGCGATCGAAATGCTTTGGCCGGCAGAGGCCGAGCCCAGAACGAAAAGCATCGGACTGCAAGCGGCGGATAAAGCGGAAGTCTTTCATGGCCTCATCACCCGCGATTCCGCCCTCAAGCAAGCCTTCCAAATCATCCGCAACGTCGCCCAGACCGAAGCAACGGTTTTGATCCGGGGCGAATCGGGCACCGGCAAGGAATTGGTCGCTCAAGCCCTGCACGAGGAAAGCCATCGCCGCAGTCATCCGTTCTTAGCCATCAACTGCGCCACGCTTAGCGCCAATCTGTTGGAAAGCGAGCTCTTCGGGCATGTCCGCGGCGCATTCACTGGCGCGATCAAGGATCACCAGGGACTGTTCAAACGCGCCGACGGCGGCACGATTTTCCTCGATGAAGTCGCGGAACTCCCGCTGGAGCTGCAAGCCAAGCTGCTGCGCGTACTCCAGGAGAAAACCTTTATCCCGGTGGGCGGCGATCATCCGATCACCGTGGACGTGCGCATCGTCGCGGCCACCCACCGGTCGCTGCGCGAGGAAGTCAAGGCCGGACACTTCCGCGAGGATTTGATGTACCGCTTGCGCGTGGTCCCCATCTTTCTGCCGCCGCTGCGGGCACGGCGGCAGGACATCGGTCTTCTGTTGCAGCACTTCATCGACCAGCACAATCTTCACGGGCCGCGCCGTATCCAGAGCATCGAACCGGAAGCCATGCGGGTGCTTTTGGATCATCACTGGCCCGGCAACGTGCGCGAACTGCAAAATGTCGTGGAATACGCCTTTGCCGTGGGACGGGGCGACGTACTGCAGCTGGACGATCTGCCGCCCGAATTTCGAGAAGAGCCCCTATCGCCGACGGTCGCCGACTTGCCGGTAACGGAAAACGAGGCCGATCGCATTCGCCGAGCCCTGGCATCCGCCCATGGCCATATCGACCGCGCTGCGCAATTGCTCGGCATGAGCCGAGCGACCTTTTGGAGAAAGCGGAAGAAGTACGGGCTGTGAAAGAACTGCGATATCGTTGCCGTTACGAGCCGGCATCGGCGACGAACTCGATGACCGTCGCGCGTGTTTGGGGGATCGAACTCGGCCATGGACACGACAGCAGCTCCGCGATCAACGCGGGATTTCCCAGACGATCGCTGTTGGTCGCCTACTCTCACGGGACCGTCAGATCGGGATAGCAGAAAAATTCATCCGAGGTCATCCGAACCTTGACCTCTCGAAACGTTCGAAATCCGTAGCCTCACGCTGCGCGAGCTTCGCGACAACGTTATAATCTCGCCGTTTTTCTCTTCTTCACGCAACGGGAACATCATGTCCAACCAGACTGTAAAAAAGGTCGCCCTCGCCTACTCCGGCGGGCTCGACACCTCTGTCATCCTCAAGTGGCTGCAGGAGACCTACGGCTGCGAAGTCGTCACCTTCACCGCGGACATCGGCCAGGGCGAGGAGTTGGAGCCCGCGCGTGTCAAAGCTCAGGCTCTCGGCATCAAAGAAATCTACATCGACGACCTCAAGGAGGAATTCGCCCGGGATTTCGTGTTCCCGATGTTCCGCGCCAATGCGATCTATGAAGGCGAATACCTCTTGGGAACGTCGATTGCCCGACCCTTGATCGCCAAGCGTCTCATCGAAATCACCAACGAGACCGGGGCCGACGCCATCGCCCACGGCGCTACCGGTAAGGGTAACGATCAGGTCCGGTTCGAATTGGGCGCTTACGCGCTGCGGCCCGACATCAAGATCATCGCCCCTTGGCGGGAATGGGATCTGAATTCGCGCGAGAAGCTCCTGGCCTATGCCGAGCGGCACGGCATTCCGATCGAAATGAAACGTGGCAAGGCATCGCCCTATTCCATGGATGCCAACCTGCTGCACATCTCCTACGAAGGCGGCATTCTCGAAGATCCATGGGCCGAACCCGAGGAAGACATGTGGCGCTGGACCGTGTCCCCGGAAAAAGCAGCGGACAAACCGACCTATATCGAGCTGAGTTACGAGCGCGGCGACATCGTAGCTATCAACGGCGAATCGCTCTCACCCGCACAAATCCTGGCGAAGCTCAACCAACTGGGCGGCGCTAACGGCGTCGGCCGCTTGGATATCGTCGAAAACCGGTACGTCGGCATGAAGTCCCGCGGCTGCTACGAAACACCGGGCGGCACCATCATGCTCAGAGCCCATCGCGCCATCGAATCCCTCACGCTGGACCGCGAAGTAGCACATCTGAAGGACGAACTGATGCCCCGCTATGCCAGCCTAATTTACAACGGCTACTGGTGGAGCCCGGAACGTCTGATGCTGCAAGAACTGATCGACGCCTCGCAGGCGGCAGTGAACGGCGAAGTCAGAGTGAAGCTTTACAAAGGCAATGTGACCGTCGTCGGCCGCAAGTCCGACAGCAACAGCCTGTTCGACATGAGCATCGCCACGTTCGAGGACGATCGCGGCGCGTACAACCAGAAAGACGCGGAAGGGTTCATCAAACTCAATGCCTTACGCATGCGGATTGCTGCGAAAAAAGGTCTGAAGTTCGTCTAAACGAAAAAAGCCCGTGGTCTTACCGCGGGCTTTAAGAATTCCGTTGGGCGGGAGAGTGAGACCGCCCAGGAAAATGTCTCTTAGCTGATTCCGTATTTCTGCATGCGATAAAGCAAAGTATCCCGTGAGATTCCCAAAAGCCGGGCCGAACGGCTGCGGTTGCCATTGGTCCGCGCCAAGGCCTGGCGAATCAGATCCATCTCGACTTTTTCCAGATCGATGCCCAGCTCAGGCAAGTCAAATACCGGCTTCTGCGACGGCACCCGATTGACGATCTCCAGAGGCAGATTGCCCTCATCGATAGTCCGCCCGGCCAGCAGGATGGACAGTCGCTCGCACACATTGCGAAGTTCTCTGACGTTGCCAGGCCAGGAGTAAGTTGCAAGCCGGCTGAGAGCCGCCTTGCTGAACGAAGCCTCCGGAAGCTTATGCTCTTCGGCAAACTGCATCATAAAGTGCTGCAGCAGCAACTGGATGTCGCCCATGCGCTCGCGCAACGGCGGTATCTCGATCGGAACGACGTTGAGACGGTAATAGAGGTCTTTACGGAACTCTCCCCGCGCAATCTTTTCCTGAAGATTGGCATTGGTCGCGGCGATAATCCGGACGTCTACGTTCAACGTATGGGTTTCGCCGACCGGCTGAATCTCGCCGGTCTCGAGGAAACGCAGGAACTTCGCCTGCAGAGCCATGGGCAGAGAATCGACTTCGTCGAGGAATACGGTACCCCCGTCAGCGGCTTGAAGACGGCCGGTTTGACCATTCACCGCACCGGTGAACGAGCCTTTGCGATGCCCGAACAATTCCGACTCGGCCAACGCCTCGGGAAGTGCGGCGCAATTCAGCGTGATGAAAGGTTTATTTGCACGAGGACTATGTTCTTTCAAAGCATGCGCCAGCACCTCCTTGCCGGTACCGGTCTCTCCGACGACCAAAACAGTCACGTCGGTCGCGGCAATCATTCTGGCGCTGCGCAATAACGCCTCGAAATTCGGTGATTGGCCGATCAGCTTCTCAAACATAATCTCACCCTCCTCCTTCTTTTAGGAACCTATTGTATGGCGAACCATGGGGTTGAGCCAAGGGAATGCCGCCAATAGGGCCAAGACAATCAGAGTGACCCCTGCCGCCTGGCGAAATTTCTTCATATTGGACAACCGCACCATTAACGAGGTCATTATACCGACGCCCATGACGGCAGGCAAAGTACCTATGCCGAACGCCAACATGGTGAAGGTGCTGCGCACCACATCTCCGGTCGTCGCGGCGAGCGCCAACGCGGTATAGACCAGACCGCACGGCAGCCAACCCCAAATCATGCCGAAGATGAAAGCCTTGGGCAAGGTCTCCACCGGGATCAGGCGCCGGCCGTAAGGCTCGATTCTTTTCCAGATGATTCCGCCGGCCTTCTCGATGTAAGCGAATCGCGGAAACCAGCCGGCGATATGCAGACCCGCTCCGGCCATGATCAGTGCGGATATGATTTGCAAGATGCGATGCCCGTGCCCTTCTCCGAGCGGCATACTGAGAACATGATGAGCAAGACCCGCAAGCAGCCCCCCCAACGAGTAGCTGGCTATGCGCCCCAAGTTGTAGCTGAATACGAAGGGCATGAGCAGGGATTTTTGCTCGCGGATTTCCCGCCTCAAACTCAGGGTCAGCGAACCGATGATGGAACCGCACATCCCTAAGCAATGCAGGGAACTGAAAAGCCCCATCAGCAGGGCTACGAGATAGGACGTGCTGAACGCGGTTTCGAGATGGTGCATAAGGGGGCGAACGATAGCACAAAAACTTATAGGTATAACAGATCGGGCTTAACGATAAGCTGCCTCGGCGCGTATCCTGGAGAGCCCTTCGTCAGGCAACGTTCAGGCGAGTCGACGGGAGCGAATCGGGGGTCCCACAGTCAGATTAAGAACTGCCATCGCAGGAGAAATTCCATGAAACTGCGTTTTGCTGCTGTTTATTTTCTTTTCGCGAGTCTGGCCACGCCGGCAGGAGCCGCGACTCTTTATCGTTGGACGGATAATTCGGGCACTGTCCGCTACGGCTATCATCCACCCGCGGGCATGAATGCGACTCCGGCCGAGGACGAGCAGCGAAACCTTTATAAAGGCCCGATCGACGCAGTCTGCCGAAATCTCGCCAAGGACCATTTGCGCCGGATCGATCGGGAAATGGATCGAATAAAGAAGATGCCGGCCGGTTTGGGACCGGAGTACGAATTGACGCCTGCGGCCAAGCAAGAGTTGATTTTGGACTTGCTCGCTCATCGCGCGGCCCTATTGAGCGGCAGGAAGGCGTCCGAATTCAGGTCTCCGAGCGGGCAGGACATGGAACGGCTGAAGGAAAGATATCAGGGGGAAAAAGCCCGCTTGCAGCAAGCTTTGGAATCGAAAGACGAAACGATTCAAACCCAGCAAGATCAACTGGAACGGACGCGCCGGAAGGTTGAGGCCGCAAGGCATATTCCGATTGCGCCATATCCGATAGTGGTTCCGGGAATCGTCCACCGCCGCTAAAAATCGACTATGGACGGATCAGCACCTTAAGGACGCCCGGCCTCTTAGCGAATTCGAAGGCTTCGACCGCACGGGCTAGAGAATATTCCGCATCGATCAACGGAGCGGGATCAACGGCTTTCTGCTCCAGCAAGCGCAGGGCCGAACCGAAAGGGCCGCAGCGAGAACCGAGCAGCGAAATCTCGTCCACGACCAAGGAAGAAAGATTCACGTTTACGCTGTCCCGATAAGTCGATTTCAACACCAGCGTGCCGCGCTGGCGGACGACGCGCCGGGCAAGATCGAAACCGGCCGGCGAACCGGTCGCCTCGATGACGATGTCGTAATGTCGAGCGGGAATCTCGTCTTCGGCAATCAACCGGATTCCCCGACTCAGAAGCAGCGCTTTCTGCCGGGGATGTCGCGCCGAAACGCACAAATCGCAGCCGGTAAGCGTCAGCGTCTGAGCAATGAGCTGTCCCAACCGGCCCGCTCCGATCAACAATATTCGATCGCCGGCATTTATCGATATTTGCCGCTGAATTTGCAGCGCCGCGGCGAGTGGTTCGGCAAAGACCGCCGCCTCGTCCGGCACGGTGTCCGGCACCCGATGCAGATTCCGCAAAGGCAAGGTGAGATATTCGGCGAATGCGCCGTGCCGATCGCGGATACCGAGCACGGTACGGCGCTCGCAGTGGGTGGGAAGATTTCGCCGGCAGCTCTCGCACTCTCCGCAAGAGACATTGATTTCACCGACTATCCGGCAGCCTATGAGCGTACCATCGGGCGAGTCGGCGACTTCGCCGACGAATTCATGTCCGGGAATGCCGGCGTAAGGATAATAACCCCGCACCAACTCCAAATCGGTGCCGCAGATGCCTGCGAGCCGCACCCGAACCAGCGCCTCGCCTGCGGGCGGGACGGGAATGGAAAGATCGTTACGAATGGAGAGCCGTCTGTCTTCCAGCCAAAGGGCTTGCATAGCGGGACTCGCGAGACGACAAGCCAGAGCTGACGTTTTAACTCGCCACCCTCCTGAACACGTTTTCGATCTGCGCCTGCACCTTTTCCGCCGCCTCGCGCGGATTGTCCGCATCCCGTATCGGGCGGCCGACGACGATGTAATCGGCGCCGTTCAAGAAGGCTTGCTCGACCGTTACAACCCGCTTCTGGTCGTCCGTCGGACGGTTTTCCACGGGACGAATGCCGGGTGAAATGACCAGCAGCTTTTCGTCAATTTCCTGCCGCAATGCGGGAACCTCAAGGCCCGAAGAAATCACGCCGTCGCAGCCCAAGGCCAAAGCGCGCCGGGCGCGGGAGAGAACCAAGCGCTGCACGTCGCACTCGAAGCCGAGATCTCTGAGATCGCCTTGATCGAGGCTGGTCAATACCGTGACGGCCAGAATCTTGAGATTGTCCTTGGCTTTCGCAGCGGCCTCCATGATCGCATCGTTGCCGTGCACGGTGGCGAATTCGACGCCATGGGCGCTCAGGGCTCTAACTGCCCGCGCAACCGTTTCCGGCACGTCGAAAAACTTGAGGTCGGCGAAGATCTTCTTGCCCCGTTTCTTGAGCCATTCGATCAATTCGAAGTAGTCGCCGGCCATGAACAGTTCCAGCCCGATTTTGTAAAAACTCACCGAATCGCCCAAGGTTTCCACCAGGTCCTTGGCTTCGGCAATGCTCGGCAGGTCCAGAGCCATGATGAGGCGGTCTCGGGAGGGGATAGGTTTCTTCGAAAGGGTGTCGGTCATGGCTGTTCCTCTTTTTCCGGGTCGTTCGACCGCTGTGATCTCGGTGTCGGCACTGCGATTGCTAGAATAACGCCTCCTCGAACCCAGGAGTCGCGAATGGTTTCCGTGCTGATGCAGATGGCCGTATTGATCCTGTGCGGCGCAATGTGGCGCATTATACGGCCTGGCGGGCTGGATGCCGATCAAACTCGCTTGGCGCTGACCGCTGTGGTATTTCATCTTTTGCTGCCGGCGCTGGTGCTTTCCGTGCTGTGGACGGCCGATTTAGGTATCGAGACATTGAAGATTTCGCTGTTCGGCGCGGGGATCATTCTGTTCGGCACCGCCATCACCTGGCTGGCCGCCCGTCTGGTCAAGCTGGCTCGGCCACGCCTGGGCGCCGCGATGCTGAGCATCGCTTTCTCGAACGTGACTTACATGGGGCTTCCCGTGCTGGAGCAGACCTTCGGTGCTTGGGCACGCACCATCGTTATTCAAATCGATTTGTTCGCGTCCATGCCGCTGGTTTTTACCCTCGGTATCCTGATCGCCCGGCACTACGGTACGACGAACTCGGAAAACGGTTCGATGCTCCGCTCTCTGCTGCTCAATCCGCCGCTCTGGGCCGCGGCGGTCGCACTAGGCCTGAATTTCGCGGGCGTGGCGCAACCCGCCTGGATGGAGCGGTTTTTGATGGGCTTGTCTGCGGCCGTCGTGCCTCTCATGCTGATTTCATTGGGACTCGGCCTGCGCTGGAATTCCTGGCATAGCCGTAACCTGCCGCTCGCTTCGGTTGTCGTGGCATTCAAAATGGGCGCCATGCCGTTGTTCGGTCTGGGGTTGGGGCTCTCCCTGGGATTCGAGGGCGATACTCTGACAGCACTCGTATTGGAGGCCGCCATGCCGAGCATGCTGCTCGGCGTCGTTTATTGCGACCGCTACCGGCTCGACACTTCGTTCTACGCCCTGGCCGTCTCGCTGACCACGCTCTTCGCCATGGTCTCCCTACCTTTCTGGCATCATCGGGTGGCCGCCATACATTCCGGACATTGATCATGCAAAGACCTATCGCAGAAATCTTTTCGCAAGGGGATGAAATCGTCACCGGCGAAATCACCGATACCAATTCGGCCTGGCTGTCGCGAAAGTTGACCTCACTGGGGTTTGACGTGGCCCGGCATACCGCGGTCGGCGACCGGCTGGAAGCGTTGGTCGATTTGCTCCGCGAAATCGCCGGGCGCGCCGATCTATGCATTTGTACCGGCGGATTGGGACCGACCTGCGACGATCTCACCGCCGAAGCGGTCAGCCAGGCTTTCGGCCCGCCCCTCGAACTGGACGAAGACGCGCTGGCTCAGGTCGAGTCTTATTTCACGAGGCTCGGACGCGCGATGCCGGACGTCAACAGGAAGCAGGCACTCCTCCCGCGCGGCTCGGAGCGTCTCGACAATCTTTGGGGCACCGCTCCCGGCTTCGCCCTCACGGCCGGCCGTTGCCGCTTCGTCTTCATGCCCGGCGTGCCCGGCGAGATGAAGGCGATGTTCCGTCGCTGGATCAAACCGGATCTGCACCGTCGCTTTCGGTTATGTCCGGCGCGGCTGGTGGTATTGAACACTGTGGGCATGGGCGAATCGAGTCTACAGGAGCGTCTCGATCGAATCGCCTTGCCGCCCGAGGTAAAACTCGGCTTTCGCGCCGGCGGACCGGAAAACCAGGTCAAGCTGCTGTTTCCCGCCGATTTCTCCGAGACCGAGATCAACGACATCGCAAAACGCGCCGCCGACGCAATCGGGGATGCAGTATTTGCTATCGGCGGCTCAGGGGAAGCGGAAAACGACATAGCTTCGGTGGTCGGCCGCGAACTCGCCGCGCGCCGGTCGACACTTCATGTCGTCGAAACTCTGAGCGGAGGCAAGCTGGCCAACCGCTGCGCCGGCGAGCCCTGGTTCCGCGGAGCGGTCGTGATCCCGGATTCGGCCGGCCTGTGCCGATATTTCGGCGTGGAGCCGTCCGACGATCTTGCCCGGGCCGCAGCATGGATTGCCCCGCGTCTACGGGAGCAAGGCGCGGATCATGCGCTTGCTCAAATCGCCTACTACGCCCGCGACAAGCTACACGACGAAACAGCAACGATCGAAGTCCATTTCATCCTTGCGGCTCCCGATGGCGTCTGGCGGCAAACTCGGACTATAGGCGGCGGTACCGCACGTAAACAATCCACCGTCACGGCGCTTAGTTTCGATCTCTTGCGCCGGTACTTCCAGAAAAAACCAGGTCTCCACGCCTTGTAAATCAGCACGAAGCGGCCGTCTCAAACCCTGCTGACGACTCGTCGCTCGGTCAGCAATCGGTTCAGCACGGCGCGATTCTTAAGAAGATCCGCCAACGTATACCGATTCAGAACTTCCTGAAAGGCCGAGACCGCTTCCTGGAGTACCTTTTTCAGGGTGCAGCCCGGAATGATTCGGCACAAACTGCGTCCGGGATCAAGGCATTCCACAACGTGGAAGTTGCTCTCCATGTGGCGTACGACCTCGCCGATATTGATCTCCTCGGGAGGGCGTCCGAGCTCTATCCCGCCATGCTTTCCGCGCGTGCTCTTGACATAGCCCTTTGCGGACAGCTCCTGAACGACCTTCATCAAATGGTTGTGAGACATATCGAACACGCTGGCGATCTCGGCGATAGTCACCATGCGTTCGGTATGTATGCCGACATACATCAGCACTCTTAAAGCGTAATCGGTGTAACGGGTCAGCTGCATTTAGCACCTCGAATGGACAATTAGAGCCGTTTTACGATACCGATTGGCTTAAGGCAAATGCGGCACAAAAGTTTCGACTCAATAATTTCTTGACTTTTTCGGTCATGCCGTCTTGAAATATAAACATGCATGTGCGATACATTAGAACCGTAATCATGTATTTAATATGCATGATAAACAAGATGCCATAAGAGATGCATCAATTTTTTGGGCCGACGTCAGGTCCGGAAACGGACTGGAACCCTTTATTAGGAGTGTGACTATGAGTCTCTCGTGTATTCTCCGACGAACGTCATCGTTTCTCTCATCACCTTTGCTGTTGGCGATCTTTTTTATCCCGATCGCGCAAGCGGAGTATGTCCCTGCCAAAACCGATTCGGTTTCGGGGAGCACCCATCGCATCACCTTGCGTGCAGCCCCCTTACCGTCCGGGCAATTCGGCTATCAGATGGTGAGCCATAAGATCCAGACTGCTGGTGGCCAAACCGAGGATGTCACTGCGCGGTACAGCGACAAGCCGACCATTCCGGGCCCTGCCATCGTCATGACCGAGGGCGATGTTGCGGAAATCACCCTGGAAAACGGCATCCCCAACACCGATCAGCCCGTCAGCCTGCACGTGCACGGGGTGCATTTCGATATCCGCAGCGACGGCACGATGAAGATGCTCAACGGCGTTGCCGACGAAGCCGCCTTCCCCGGCAAGCCGTACACCTACAAATGGACCGCAGCGCCGGGTACCGCCGGCACCTGGCCGTATCACGACCACACCTTCGGCAATCCCATGCTCGGAGCCGAGGACAAGGGACTGTTCGGTACCCTGATCGTCAATCCGCGTAGCGGAAAGGTGCCGGCACTCATCAACGGCAAGATCGAGGATGTGAATGTCGGCGATATCAAACGCGAGTTCGTCCTGTGGATGCACGAAACGACATTCTGGGGGATGGAAGTCAATAACATCCTCAAGGGCAAGCAGGTTCCGCTGTGGACCAATCCCACGGTGGGCGCGCGTCTCGGCGAGAAAGTCCGCTTCCACGTGATCGGGCTGGGAACCGCCTTCCACACCTTCCATTTGCACGGGCACCGTTGGCTCAACCCCGGCACCACCCATGTCGTCGATACGGTCAACATCGGACCGATCAGCCGCGACACGTTCGTCGTCCAAGCCGGCGAAGGCGTCGGCACCGGCGACTGGCACTTCCACTGCCATGTCATCCAGCACATGCAGGCCGGCATGATGGGTGACTTCAAAGTCGTCAAGTAAGCTCTATCAAAATCACATCAAAACAAGAGGTTATGAATATGAATAAGTTTCGCAAACTGACCACCGCCATTGCCGTGAGTCTCGGAACCATGAGCTTGACGCCCATCGTGAGCGCCGAAACAGCCTCGTCCGAAGACGACGTCATTCTCAGCGTTCCGGGCGTCATGCCGGTCGGCGCGCTGGAAATGACCGACGAGCCCGGTCGGTGGTTCAAAGACCCGACGGATGGCGACAGCCTGGTCGTGGTCAAACCCGGCGACGCGGTCTTGATCAAGATGACCGACGTCAACGCCGAACACACGATTACCAGCCTGTTGTGGCAGCCCGGCGCCGCCAAGTTCCCGGTCGACCAGGACAAGCCGTCGAGCGCCAGCGTCACACAAACGTTCGATAAACCCGGCCTGTACGTATTTACCTGCAAGGTCCATCCCTACATGTTTGGCGCCGTCGTAGTGGATGACCCCAATACGGAAGGACTGGATCTGGGCAGCGAAATCCAGCTCGTCACCGGAGCAAAAGTGCCGACCACCAGCGATATCGCCAAGAAGCTGCTTCGGACCTTCTTCGTTGCCACCACGCCGTCGCTCTGGCGTGACTATTCCAAGCCGAACTGGGACCTAAAGCTGCCGTCCATCCCCCTGAATCTGGGCGGAACCGTCATCAGCCTGGATGCGCTGAACGTATCCATGCCGAACAAGTTGTCCAATCCGGCTACGCCCGGTGTCGGCGAGGTCTGGGTGAACGCTCAGTTCGAGACCATCAAGGGAAAGAGCAAGCCGGGTTCCGCCACACAAGTTGACGCAGCGAACTGGACCATCAAGAAAAAGGTCAAGGGCGTCGACATCAATATGAACAATCCTCACAACATGTGGACGGACAGGTCCTACAAGTACATCTATCAAACCGAATGGTTCGATAAGCGCTTGGTCACCTTCGACCGTGAAACCGGACAGATTTACGGCGCTCTGACGGTCGGCCAATCGCCTTCTCATGTCATGTCGCGACCGTCGGATGACAGCCTGACCGTGGCACTCAACGGCGAAGACCGCGTATTGAAGCTGACCGGAGGCAAGCACCCGACGGCTCAGGACAGCGTTAACACTGGCCCGAACTCCGGACCCCATGGCCATCACGTGACCCATGACGGCAAATACGCGCTGACGCCGAATGCCTTGGCGGGCTCCGTATCCATCGTCGATCTGGACAGCGGCCAGGCCTCCACCGTGCCGAACGTGGGCGTGATTCCCATCGCCATCTGGGGCGACGCGACCGACAAGGCCTATGTAGCCAACCTGCTAGGCACGCCGCCGCTGCTCAGCACCCTGAGCGTGATCGACATCAAGAGCAAGCAGAAGATCAAGGACATCGATCTCGCTGCGGATTACGATCCGATCAGCGGCAAGACGACAGGCGAAGCGTATGGCCTGCTGCCGATCCAGACCCCGATCAGCCCGGACGGAAAATACGTGGTCACGGCCAACACCCTGAGCGCAACCATTACCATCACCGACACGTCGACTCACAAGGTGGTCAAGAGCCTGCCCTGCGAGCCGGGCTGCCATGGCGTCAACTTCGGCATGAAAAAAGGCGGTGGCTACTACGCCTATGTCGCCAGCAAGTTCGCCAACGATCTCATCGTGGTCGACATGGACAAGCTTGAAGTCGCCGGCCGCGTGATGCTCGCCGACGCCAAGGATGCCGATATCGTCGGCAACAACGGCATGGGCGGCCAAGGCGTCCTGCCGCTGCCTGTCGCCGATCACGGCTGGATCGAGCAAACCGCCAAACTGGCCGGCTCGGGCCAGCTCAGCGCCGAGGTCGAGTCTTGGCTGGGCGCTCTGACGACCGCTCAACGCGGAATTGAATTATCCGGAAAGATCGTGCAATCAGAGGGCAAGCACTGATCCGGAAACGGTTCCTCTTTTTCCAAAGTTAGGAGCTCTCCGCCCGCTCAAGCGCACTACGGCGCTTGAGCGGGCGTCTTTTCGTTTCGACGACACCCCTTCACACGCTACCCCGAGTCGCGGATTCGGCCGCAGACTCGACTTTATTCCGGCTTTCACGGATACCAAGACTCACGAGCCCTCTCTAACGGTATGATCGGGGGATCCGTCAGGAGGAGATTCAGTGATGCCTTTCACTCGCCGTCTGAAATTCTCGGTCGCGCTGCTGTGCATCGGACTCTTCGGCACAGCGGCTCACGCCGACGAATATGCCGCCAAACGCCAGGCTCTGATCGATGAAATCCGAAGCGAAACCCGCTGGGTCAGCAGCGAAATCGGCAAAACCGAGTTAGATGCCCAGGTCCTGGCCGCCATGGGGAAGGTTCCCCGGCACGAGTTCGTGAGCGAGGATCTGCGCAGTATCGCGTATGCGAACCGGCCTTTGCCCATCGGTTACGGACAAACCATTTCCCAGCCTTTCATCGTGGCGCTGATGACCGATCTGCTGCGCGTCAAACCGGATGAAACGGTGCTCGAAATCGGCACCGGTTCCGGCTATCAGGCGGCCGTCCTGGCGGAATTGGCCGAGCGGGTCTACTCCATCGAGATTGTGCCGGAATTGACCCAAATGGCGACGGAACGTCTGAAACGGCTGGGCTACGCCAAGGTTGAGACCAAGACCGGCGACGGCTATTACGGCTGGCCGGAACACGCGCCTTTCGATGCCATCATCGTCACCGCCGCCCCCACGCAAATTCCGCCGCCGCTGGTGCAACAGCTCAAGCCGGGCGGCCGCATGATCATACCGGTCGGCGGACAATTCCTGCTGCAGTATCTGGTGCTCGTCGAGAAGAGCGAACAGGGCAAGATCTCGACTCGGCAGATCGTGCCGGTGCAATTCGTGCCTTTGACGGGCGCTCATTAGACATGGCCGATTCCGCGATCGAATCTCGCCGCGACGAGGAGCGCGCGCGCCATGAAGCGCCGCCGCGGCTGCTCTTGCTCTCGGTTTCGCTGATTTCGGCTGCGGCGCTGGTCTATGAAATCCTCTTGATGCGGCTTTTTTCCGTTATCCAATGGCATCACTTTGCCTACATGATGATCAGCTTGGCGCTGCTCGGCTACGGCGCGAGCGGAACGTTCCTGACGCTCGCACGGGAATATTTGTTGCCCCGTTTCGGTGCCGCATTCGTTCTCAACGCGGCTTTGTTCGGCTTGAGCGCGACATTGTGCTTTCTGGCCGCGCAGCAAGTGCCCTTCAATGCGCTGGAAGTGCTTTGGAGTCCGCGGGAATGGGGGCATCTCGTTCTGATCTACCTTATCCTGACGCCGCCCTTCTTTTTCGCGGCCAACTGCATCGGCCTGACCTTCCAGCGCTACAAAGCGACGATAGGCCGCACCTATGCGGCCGATCTCTCGGGAGCGGGAACAGGCGCTTTGGCGGTCGTTCTTCTGCTGTTCCTGGTGTTTCCGTTGAATGCGCTGGTCCTCGCGAGCGGAGCGGGATTTGCGGCCGCGTCCTTGGCCTGGATTGCGTTGGGAATGCGTCCCCGCGAACTGATCGCGCCTTTAGTTGCGGTGATTGCCGCTCTGTGGCTTCTGGTTCACTGGAGCGGTGCGGAACTCCGGCCGGTGGAATACAAAAGCCTCTCCCAGGCATTGCGCGTGTCCGGAGCGGAGCGAATCGAGGAACGTTCCAGCCCGCTCGGGCTGCTCAGCGTGGTGCGCAGCCCCGAAGTACCGTTCCGCCATGCGCCGGGGCTCAGCCTGAACAGCCCGGTTCCGGTGCCGGAGCAACTGGCGGTGTTTACCGACGGCGAAGGCATGAGCGCCATCAATCGTTGGGATGGAAGCCGAGGCAGCCTCGCTTTTCTCGATTACGTGCCGTCCGCCCTGCCGTATCACCTGTTGCCCCGGAAGCCGAAAGTCCTCGTTTTGGGCGCGGGCGGGGGCAGCGAAGTGCTTCAGGCGATCTATCACGATGCGGAACGCATCGACGCCGTGGAACTCAATCCGCAAATGATCGACCTGGTATCCCGCGATGTTGCCGATTTTGCCGGGCAGGTTTACGGTCAGCCCTCGGTTCGCGTACATGCGGCCGAGGCGAGGAGTTTCGTCGCCGCGTCGGCGGAGCATTACGATTTGATTCAAATTGCCTTGCTGGACGCCTTCAACACCTCGTCGGCGGGTTCGTATGCACTGAACGAAAGCTATCTCTATACGGTTGAGGCCCTGCAAGCCTATTTGGCGCACCTGAGATCCGGAGGTTTTCTGGCCATCACCCGCTGGGTCCGCCTGCCGCCCCGTGACGAGATCAAGCTGTTCGCGACCGCTGCCGATGCCTTGGCGCGTGCCGGCGCGAGCGCGCCGGAACGGCGCTTGATCTGGATCCGCGGCTGGCAGACCAGCACTCTGTTGATCAAGAACGGCGAAATTTCCGATCCGGAGATCGCCACGCTGCGGCAGTTCTGCGACGAACGCTCATTCGACCTTGCCTACTATCCCGGCATCGAAGCACAGCAAGCCAATCTCCACAACCGGTTGAAAGAACCTTATTTCTTCGAAGCGGCGACGGCCTTGCTGAGTCCCGAACGGGAATCGTTTACAGAGCGCTACAAGTTCGATGTCCGTCCAGCCACCGACGACCGGCCGTATTTCTTTCACTTCTTCAAATGGCCGCTTCTAGCGGAAGCCTTCAAGCTGAAAGGGTCGGGAGGACTTTCGCTGCTCGACATGGGCTATCCGATCCTGCTGGCAACGCTGCTCCAATCAGTGATCATCAGTACCTTGCTGATCCTGGCCCCGCTCGGGGTCTTGATGCATCGGAGCGACGGCGGGCTGAAAAATAGCCGACGATCCCCGGTTTTCGGCTATTTCTTCGCGATCGGCCTGGCATTCATGTTTACGGAAATCGTTTACATACAGAAATTCATTCTTTACCTGGGTCATCCGCTCTATGCCGTGGCGATGGTACTCGCAGGATTTCTGATCTTCGCCGGACTGGGAAGCCGATATGCGGCGAGGATTACGCCCCAACAGGCCGGAATGCATATTTCTCGGGCTACCAAAGCGATTATTGCCGTCTCCGCAGTTTATTTCTTAACGCTACCATCGCTGTTTGATGTATCCATCGCCCTTCCCGCCCCTATCAAAGTGACGGTCGTCCTCGCCCTTATCGCGCCGTTGGCGTTTTTTATGGGCATGCCTTTTCCGCTAGGGCTTTCGCGGCTGGCGGCCGAGGCGGAGCGGCTGATTCCCTGGGCTTTCGGAATCAACGGCTGCGCATCGGTCATCGCCGCCATTCTGGCCACGGTATTGGCCATTCACGTCGGTCAGTTCTGGCTATTGGTCGCCGCCTTGTCGCTTTACGGACTGGCGGGTTTTGCGGGGCCCCATCGGGGTTGAGATCGATGCACCGGCTTTCCGACGTTTCGGCCGGCCCGTGCCACGCTCAGGAACCCAAATGTCTCCGTCACGTCTAAGATTCGGATAGGAATGTATCCGCCGCTTTGCTTCAAGGATGAGAGGCGGTTTTTTTCATTGAATTCATGTTTTGCCGATACGAAGCCCAAGCTTCGCAAGGACGCGAGGTTCTGTCATGAAGTATCTGCTTGTCATCGCCATGTCATTGCTGGCCGGCTGCGCACCGATATTACGCGAGGAGCCCTTGACCAGCCGGATCTATCCCCCCACGGCCGAGATCGATATTCTGGATTCCTGGCCCGAAAACAGGGCGTTCATCGAAATCGCGGAGATTACGGCCCGTGCCGACCGGGAGACCGTAGGCGCAATCGTCGATCGAGCCAAAGCGGCCGGTGCCGATGCCGTCCTCTTCGGACCGCCCTACCATTACGGCGATGTGGTCATATTGTTTGCCGGCGGCAACATCGGCGGACATCAGGCGGGAGGGATCAACACGGTTCCCATGACGCGAATCCAGGCTCGGCTGATCAAATATCTGCCATGACCGATGTCGTCCACGATCCGATCACTGGCAACTCGAAGTCTTGAACTGTGACCCGGTATCCGGCTTCCTCAGCCGATGCTCGGCAATCACGCGGGTGATGTCCTCCAGCCTCACCGGCTTGATGAAGTGGTGGTCGAAACCGGCCGTGAGGCAGCGGTAACGGTCCTGATCCTGGCCGTAGCCACTGATGGCGATCAACAGGGCCTGCCGGATCTGAGGCATGGCGCGCAACTTCTGCGCCACTTCGCAGCCGTCCATCACGGGCAGCCCGATATCCAGCAAGACCACATCCGGGGCGAATCTCTGCGCAACCGCGAGAGCTGTAGGGCCATCCGGCGCCCGCTCGACCTCGCATCCTTCCAACTCGAGCAGCAAAGACAATCCCTCGACGGCATCCGCATTGTCGTCAACCACCAGCACGCGCAGAGCAGCGCGTTTTTCCGCATCGGTATCGTCCGCTGGCTTGGCTGTCGATTGCTCCGCCGGCTTATCGGATAGCAACGGCAACCGGACGATAAATTCGGAACCCTTGCCGATACCCTCGCTCTTTGCCTCGACACTGCCGCCGTGCAAATCGACCAATTGTTTCACAAGGCTGAGCCCGATGCCCAACCCACCTTTCGCACGATCCAAAGAACGGTCGGCTTGGGCGAAAAGGTCAAAAATGCGGGGCAACACCTCCGGACTGATCCCGACACCTGCATCCCGCACCCGGATGACGGCTTGTCCGTTCTCCGTTGCCGCCGTCAGCCAAATCTGTCTGTTCGGCTCGGAATATTTGGCGGCATTGTTGAGCAAATTCGATACGACTTGCGCGATTCGGATCTGGTCGCCTTCGATCCAGACCGGCTCGGAAGGCAGGGATAGGCTGATGCTGTGGCCGTGAGCCTGAATCAGCGGCCGGCTCGTTTCCATGGCGTGGTTGACGATGGTGGCCAGTTCCAGCGGCTGCTTGTTCAAGGTGACCTTTCCGCGGCTGATGCGGGACACGTCCAACAAATCGTCGACCAGCCGGGTGAGATGCTTCGTCTGCCGCTCGATGACATCTCTGGCCCAAGCGTACTGCGGTCCGTCGCCGCTGGTTCGATGCAGGATCTGTACGGCGCTCATGATCGGCGCCAGCGGGTTGCGCATTTCGTGCGCCAGCGTGGCCAAGAATTCATCCTTTTGCCGGTCGGCGGCAGTCAACTCTTCGGTCTTACGGATCAGCTCATCCTGTAGCTTTTTCATTTCGGTAATGTCGAGATTCATGCCCGCCCAGGCCGTCACCTTGCCTTCGGCGTTCCGGATCGGGACGCCGCGACTCAAAATGTGTCGGTAAGAGCCTTCCGCGCTCCGGATACGATATTCGTAATCCCAGAAGCAGCCGGTTTTGACGCAGTACCTCCAATGATCCAGGATGGGCTGCAGGTCCTCCGGATGCACACGCGAGGTCCAACCGACGTGTATGCACTCGTCCAGCGTCATCCCGGTCATTTTCAAGAACGAATCGCTCAAGTAGCGGATATCGCCGTTCGGCTCGCAGATCCAGGCTCCGAAAGGGATCGACTCGCCGATCGCACGATAGAGCGCCTCCGATTCGGCGAGAGCAGCCTCCGCGCGGCGGCTTTCAGTGACATCCCGAAAAATCAGAATCACGCCCAATAACCGGCCGTCCATGCCTCGTATGGGCGCAGCGCTGTCGCTGATCGGAATTTTCCGTCCGTTTCTCGCAATCAGCACCGTATGATTCGCGAGACCGACGACGGCGCCGGTTCTCAGTACCTTTTCGACGGGGTTTTCGATCGGATTGAGCGTCTCCTCGTTAACGACGCGAAACACGTTCTCCAGCGGCTGGCCGCGCGCTTCATCCTGAATCCATCCGGTCAGCGATTCCGCAGTCGGATTGAACAGTTCTATACGACCCCCGGTATCGGTGACGACGGCCGCATCGCCGATGCTGGTCAAGGTCACGACAAAACGATCGCGCTCGACGCGGAGCTGTTCTTCGGCCTGCTGGCGTCTGAAAATCTCGTCCTCCAATCGCTGTCGCGCCTGCAACTCGCGCCGCACGAGCCCGGTGCGCCATAAATGGACCAGTAGGACGATGGCAAGTCCCATTACGACAAAAGCGCCTAGCGGAATCCATTCGTCAGCCCCCTCGCCCCTCGGCGAACCAACCGGAGTTATCGCGAGATAAGTACCCAGCACGGCGCCCGATAACGTGGCCAGCAGCCCTGGGCCGAATCCGCCGTAAAGAGCGCCTATCAGCACCGGCAGCAGAAAGGGCATCACTATGGGCGCGCCTTGATACGATGGGCGCAGGAGCAATATGGCCAGCGCTACGGCAACCGCTGCGCCGAACGATAGGGCATACGCCGATACGGACGAGAGCTTGGAGTGAACCATGACGAGAATCCTGTCTCCATCAAATGGCGAGATTCCGGTTAGCGGATATCGCACCCGGGCAGCGGCCATGCCGGGCAATCCGCATCGTCGGCCCGATGTTAACACGGTTCGGCCGGCGAATCGCTCGCATCACTCATCGCCCGCCAGTGAACCCCGGATAGTCGGCTAAGCCGCCTATCCGCCGAGTTCAAGAAAATGAACGTTTAGCGCCTTGGAAACAGCATCCTTGCCGCGGCCAAGGCACGAAAGCCAAGATTTAAGTCAAACCGCTCTTCAGCCGCTCCATGGCCTTCTGAAGATTGGCCATGCTGGTGGCGATGGAGAGGCGCACATGACCCGGAGCGCCGAAAGCGGAGCCCGGAACCACGGCGACGCCGCCGTGCTCGATGAGATGCTCCGATAGGCCCAAGTCGTCGGAAATTCCCGGCATGCGGTCGATCACGCCCTGCACATTGGGAAGGACATAGAAGGTCCCGTCGGTTTCGAGACAGGATACGCCGGGAATGCTGTTCAACTCGCTCACCACGTAATCGTGCCGTTCCTTGAAGGCCTTGACCATCTCGCCGATAAAGGACTGATCGCCGGTCAAAGCGATTTCTGCGGCCACCTGAGAGATGGACGTGGGGTTGGATGTGCTTTGCGACTGGATATTGGTCATCGCCTCGATCAGCTTCGCGGGTCCCGCCGCATAGCCGATACGCCAGCCGGTCATGGAATAGGCTTTGGATACGCCGTTCAAGACCACGGTGCGGTCGTACAGCTCCGGGCAGACATTGAGAATATTGCAGAAGCTGCCGGCCTTCCAGACGATGTGCTCGTACATGTCGTCGGTGGCGACAACCACGTCCGGATAGTCTTTCAACACCTCGCCGAGGGCTTTAAGCTCCGCTTCGCTGTACGCCATGCCGGTCGGGTTGGACGGGCTGTTGATCACGAACAACCGGGTTTTCGGCGTCAGCGCCGCCTTGAGTTGGGCGGGCGTGATTTTGAACTTCTGCGACTGCGGCGCGTCGATAATGACGGGGACGGCGCCTGCCAAGAGCACCATGTCCGGGTAGGACACCCAGTACGGCGCCGGAATGATGACTTCGTCGCCCGGATTCAAAAGCGCTTGCGCCAGATTGTAAAAGCTCTGCTTGCCGCCGCAGGATACCAACACTTGCTTGACGTCGTAGTCGAACCCGTTTTCCCGCTTGAACTTTGCGACCACCGCCTTCTTGAGGCCGGGCGTACCGTCGACCGCCGTATATTTGGTGAAACCGTCCTGAATGGCCTTGATGGCAGCCTGTTTGATATGCTCGGGGGTATCGAAATCCGGCTCGCCGGCTCCGAGGCCCACGATGTCTTTGCCGGCGGCGCGCATGGCGGCCGCTCTCGCGGTCACGGCCAAGGTAGGTGAGGGTTTGATCGACTGTACGCGGTCGGAAAGTTTGATGTTCATTGTGTCGAGTTAAAGATTGGTCAAATAGGTCAGGCTTTATGCCGCAAAAAATGATACTCGATGAAACCTTGCCCCTGAATCCCACCAGGGGAAAAAGTTTCGATCTTCATAGTCAGTTCAAGCCGTCCGGCGATCAACCGGAAGCGATCCGGCAACTGATCGAAGGTCTCGGCGACGGCTTGTTACACCAGACTCTCTTGGGCGTCACCGGTTCCGGAAAAACCTTCACCGTCGCCAATGTCATTCAGGCCGTGCAGCGCCCGACGCTGATCCTGGCGCCGAACAAGACGCTGGCCGCCCAGCTTTACGGGGAAATGAAGGAATTTTTCCCGGAAAACTCCGTGGAATACTTCGTTTCCTATTACGACTACTATCAGCCAGAAGCGTACGTCCCGGCTTCCGATACCTATATCCAGAAGGACGCCTCGCTCAACGAGCATATCGAGCAGATGCGCCTGTCGGCCACCAAGGCGCTGATCGAACGGCGCGACACGATCATCGTGGCGACCGTGTCCTCCATCTACGGCTTGGGCGAGCCGGCCTCCTATTTCAGCATGGTGCTGCATCTGGTGCGCGGGGACATGATCGATCAGCGGACGATCCTGCGCCGCCTGGCCGAATTGCAATACACCCGCAACGAAACCGAGCTGCGCCGCGCCACCTACCGGGTGCGGGGCGATGTGATCGACGTGTTTCCGGCGGAATCCGAAAAGGAAGCGCTGCGCATCGAGTTGTTCGACGACGAGATCGAACGGCTATCGCTGTTCGATCCACTGACAGGAGAGATCATCTCCCGCATCGCCCGCTACACGGTCTATCCCAAGACCCATTACGTCACGCCGCGGGAAAAAATCATGGAAGCCGTGGACCAGATCAAGGCCGATCTCAAGGTACGGCTGGAGGAGCTGCGCTCGCTCAACAAGCTGGTCGAAGCCCAGCGGCTGGAGCAGCGCACGCTGTTCGATCTCGAAATCATGCTGGAAGTCGGCTATTGCTCGGGCATCGAGAACTATTCGCGCTATCTCTCCGGCCGCGCGCCGGGCGAACCCCCGCCCACCCTGTTCGATTACCTGCCGGCCGATGCCTTGCTGGTGATCGACGAGAGCCACGTCACCATTCCGCAGCTCGGCGCCATGTACCGGGGCGACCGCTCGCGCAAGGAGACGCTGGTCGAGTACGGTTTCCGCCTGCCCTCCGCGCTGGATAACCGGCCGCTCAAGTTCGAGGAGTTCGAGGCCCGTTCGCCGCAGCGCATCTACATTTCGGCGACGCCGGGACCGTACGAACTCAAGCATTCCGGAGCGGTCATCGAGCAGGTGGTGCGACCTACCGGCCTGGTGGACCCCGAGGTTGAAATACGCCCGGCCCTGAGCCAGGTGGAAGACCTGCTTTCGGAAATTCGCGAGCGCATCGCCCGCAGCGAACGGGTGCTGGTCACGACGCTGACCAAGCGCATGGCGGAAGATTTGACCGAATATCTGTTCGAGCACGACATCGCCGTGCGTTACCTCCATTCCGACGTCGAAACCGTGGAGCGCGTCGAGATCATCCGCGACCTCCGGCTCGGTCGGTTCGACGTGCTCGTGGGCATCAATCTGCTGCGG
Organism: Methylocaldum sp. 14B; assembly: GCF_002005105.1. Taxonomy (GTDB): domain Bacteria; phylum Pseudomonadota; class Gammaproteobacteria; order Methylococcales; family Methylococcaceae; genus Methylocaldum. Next base: position 73,517 of record NZ_MSCV01000003.1, read on the forward strand.
GAAGGACTGGACATCCCCGAAGTCTCGCTGGTCGCCATCCTCGACGCCGACAAGGAAGGTTTCCTGCGGTCTACCGTTTCGCTCATTCAGACCATCGGCCGTGCCGCCCGCAACCTTCGCGGGAAGGCAATCCTCTATGCGGACACGGTCACCGGCTCGATCCAGCGAGCGATCGAAGAAACCGAACGCCGCCGTGCCAAGCAGATCGACTACAACAAGCGAACCGGCCTCACCCCGACCGGCATCTCGAAGCGCGTGACGGACATCCTGGAAGTCCCGATACCGGGCGCTTTACAAACGGGTTCCGGGAAAAAGAAGCTGGCCAAAGTGGCCGAGAAAGGCGCCGACTACCACGCGGTAAAACCGGCGGAAGCCGCCAAGCTGATCAAGCAGCTCGAAGAAAAGATGTACACCCACGCCCGCGAACTCGAATTCGAGGAAGCGGCACGATTGCGCGACGAAATTCGGCGGATTCAGGCGGAAGTGTTTTCCGGGGCATAGGCGTACGCTCAAAAGCCGCTCAAAGACAGTAAGAAAGAAACGCGTTTCGGGTTATTCGATCCAAATCATAGTTTCCGGCATTATCTTTCGTCTCAGCACTCTGGTTGCTGATTTCCATGGTCAAATCGAGCATCTCGATCGAGCTATATTGGACTCTGGATGGATACCGTGTCGTGGTCTGGTCGAGCGGAAAGGTCGCTTACGCCAGGACCTATGCCTTACGCCAGGTCGCACTGAAGGCTTGCAAACGGCTGGCGAAATCGCTGACTGCTCCGCCGGAGAACCGGGACCGCCGCCCCGAGTAATCGAATATCGGAAAGCCGGCGACCTCAAGCATTGCGAACCGCACGTCCGAATTCCTCGATGGCTTGAACGGACAGGGGATGATCGCCCATCTCGAGTAATAGGGGCAAAGGAATGGTGACGTGATGAGCGCCCGCGACCACAGCCTGCACCACTTCGCTCGCGGATTTCAGACTCGCGACCAGAATCGTGGTCGGCGTGTCGCAGGCATCGACCACCTCACGCATCTCCGAAACCAGCGCCGCGCCGTCGCCTTGAAGACGCGTGCTGCGGTTCACATAGGCGATCGAATACGCCACGCCCGCCTCGCAGGTGAGATACGTCTGCGCGGCACTGTAGCTGGCAGTCATGCCGACCTTGACGCCTTCTTTGGCGAACTTCGCGGCCAGCACCAGATTTTCGGTGGTCATCCCGATCTTCAGCGCCACGTTGGACCTCAAGGCCAGGAAACGCCGCGCTTCGGCCTCGCGTTCGGACACGGTCGGCGCGGTCAGCTGATAGAAAACCGGACCGGGGCAAATGTCGGCCAATTCGGCGATCACATCCTCCGGCTTGCGGTCGACTTTCGCCATCAAGGTCGGATTGGTCGTTATCCCGGCGACGAAGCCGAGCGTCATCGCCTGGCGTGCGTCGGCGGGGAAGGCTGAATCCAGAAACAGGGACATCGTGTTCTCCTCATAAGGTTAAATCTATCGGCAAAGGATTGCCTTCCTACGGCTGGGCCGTTGTAGGTCGGGAATCCTTTCCCGACGTAGGGTTCGTCGGCAAAGGATTGCCGACCTACCGCAGCCATCGGCCTGTGCTGATTGGCTTTCTATTGAATCGCGCCGATGACTTCGCGGATGTCTTCCATCACCCAGGTCGGCGCATAATCGAGGTCGGCCAAGTGCGCCCGCGTGGAAATGCCCGAAAGCACCAAAATGCTCCGAATGCCTGCGCGCACGGCACCGAGGATGTCGGTGTCCAGGCGATCGCCCAAGGCAACGGTTTCTTCGGGCGGCACCTGCAAGCGCTCCATCGCCAGTTGATACATGATCGGCTCGGGCTTGCCGATGATGGTGGGTTCGATACCCGTGGCGGCTTGCAAGGCCGCCAAGACCGCGCCGTTGCCGTGGGTCATGCCATGCTCGGTCGGCAGGGAGGTGTCGGGATTGGTGCCGATAAATTTCGCCCCGGCGCGAAGGTTCAGGGTGGCGGTGGCCAGCTTGTCCCACGACAGGGTTCGGTCCAGGCCGCAGACCACGTAATCGGCATCCTTTTCGTAGAGTTCCGCCAGGCGGAAGCCGTTTTCGAGCAAAGCCCGGCACACGCCGTCCTCGCCGATGGGGAACACCTTGGCACCGGCCGGCGCGTGCTGCTTGAGATACAGCGCGGCGGCGAGGCCGGAACCGATCACCTGCTCCCGGTCGACGCCAACGCCCATGCGGGCGAGCTTGGCGACGTACTGCTCCGGCGTGTTGCTGGCGTTGTTTGTGGCCAATACGAAACGGATGTCACGGGCCCGCAGGGTCTCGAAAAACTCCACCAGTCCGGGCATCGGGCGATCGCCCTCCCAGAGCACGCCGTCCATATCGATGATCAGGGCGCGAATGTCGTTGAGTGTCATGAGATCGATTCTCGATTATGGATTGCCGATCGAAGCGCGCCTAAATTACCCTTTGATGGCCGGCTCGTCGATACTTGGCCGCTTTTCAAAAACCGTAAACAACCCCGAAGAGTAGTCCCATGTCAGCAAGCACCACTCAAATCAAGGCCTACATCCAGGCTGCCGATGCCGTCATCCGCGAACACGCCGAAGAAGTCACCGAACTCGACCAGGCGATCGGCGATGGCGATCATATCGCGAACCTGCAGCGGGGCCTGGCCGCATTGGACGCGTTGGCGGAAGAGCTCGGGCGAATGGATTGGTCCGCCGCCTTCCAGAAAATCGGCATGAGCCTCATGAGCAGCGTGGGCGGGGCTTCCGGTTCGCTCTACGGCACGTTCTTTCTGTCCATGAGCAAGGCCATGCGGGACAAGGACATGAACCTACCCAATCTGGCCGAAGCCTTCAGCCAGGGCGTCGAATCGGTCAAACAGCGGGGCAAGGCCGATTTGGGCGAAAAAACCATGCTCGACGTCTTGATACCAGTGGCGAACGCTTTGCGACAGGCAGCGCGAGAGTCTTGGGAATTGACGCAAGCTTTGGAAACGGTCAACCGCGTAGCCGAGGCGGGCTGCGAATCGACCCGCGACATGGTCGCCACCAAGGGACGAGCCTCCTTCCTCGGCGAACGCGCCCGCGGCCATATCGATGCGGGGGCGAGGACCAGTCAGTTAATGATTGGGGCGATCGGGGACGTGGTGGCGAAGAGCTCGCAATAGACCGTTTGGAGCGTCCAAGTGAACGTCACAGTCATCCCTTTGCGATGATGATCAGGCTGGAGAGAAGCGGCGATAAGCTTGAAGAATGGATTCATTTTTCATGTTTCACCTATAGCTCCTTTCGGCTGATTTCTAGTGCAGCCTTTATCATCCGATCATGTTTCAAGGAAGCGAAACGATTCCAGAAAAATGCGATCGGCCACAAAAAAATTGCGAACTGGCTAACCGCACTTTCAATGTGACAGCCCCAGTTGAATTCGTCGATAAATCGATGCAACTCAGCTTGTAGCTCGTCATCACTAACTTGGGGATGTAACGCTCGATATTCGCGCGCGTGTGAGATGAGATTTCTTATATCGACCATTGTCTTAATGGCTAGAGCATTTTCATACCTACTGTACGGGCACTCGCGAGTAGGTCGGGAATCCTTCCCAATCGCAAACGGCGTCTTCGGGAGCGCCGAAGCCGCCCTTCCCGACACCACGTCCCGGCCGAGCGTCTTCGTCGGCAAAGGATTGTCGACCTACGAATGCTTGAATCAATTCACCCGAGCCGAAGGCGCCAACGACTTTCGCCAAGCCTGTTTTGCCGTACGAGCGAGATGAAAACGCTCTAATGGCCTAACACGATCTCAACACCCCCACCGCAGCGCCGCCGTATGAACCGGCGTGTCCCACAGCCTGATCATCTCTTCGTCCAGCAGAGTCAGCGTGACGGAGCAGCCCGCCATGTCCAGCGACGTGGTGAAATTGCCGACCAGCGAACGGACGATGCTCACTCCGCGCTGATCCCAGAACTGGCGAGCCAGATCGTAGACCAGATAAAGCTCCATCAACGGCGTCGCGCCGAAGCCGTTGACGTGCAGCAGGGCCGGCTGGCCTTTGGCGGGTTTCAGCTCGCCGTCGATGGCTTGCGTCAGGTGCTCGACGATTTCCGAAGCGCTGGCCAGAGCCATGCGCTCCCTGCCCTTCTCCCCGTGTATGCCCACGCCCATTTCCATTTCATTGTCGGCGATCTCGAAGGTGGGCTTGCCCAGGGCCGGAACGGTACAACTGGTCAGCGCCACGCCCATGGATGCCGTCGCCCGCACGACCCGCTCTCCCAGCGCCTTGCACCTGGCGAGATCCATGCCGGCTTCCGCCGCCGCGCCCACGATCTTTTCGACGATAGTCGTGCCCGCCACTCCGCGCCGGCCCATGCCCTGGTGCTCGGGGATGGAGACATCGTCGTGCACCAGTACGGTCTCGTGGGGGCAGTCGAGCATTTCCGCCGCGATCTCGAAATTCATCACATCACCGGCGTAATTCTTGACGATGAACAATACGCCGCCGCCGTTTTCCGTGGCCTCCGCGGCGGCGAGCATCTGATCGGGCGTGGGCGAGGTGAATACCTGTCCCGGACAGGCCGCGTCCAGCATGCCTAAACCGACGAAACCAGTGTGCAAGGGCTCGTGCCCGGAACCGCCGCCCGAAATCAGCGCCACCTTGCCCGGTACGCGCGGCGCGATGCGGACCATATAGCGGGGTTCCGGATTGAAGCGAACGATATCGGCATGCGCCAGCGCAAAGCCGCGCCCGCTTTCATCCAGCAAACTCTCGACAGTGTTGATGAATTTCTTCATGGGATTCCCTAAGACGTTCGATAACTCGTTAACTGAAGCGGCCCGCGGGCCTGGATAGCGTGCCTGAAAGCAAACCATCGGGCCCTCCTCGGGTCAAGCTTTGTCTGAATAAGCGCATGTCGGCAAAGGATTGCCGACCTACTTAGCGACGCCCTTTCGTAGGTCGGCAATCCTTTGCCGACACAGCTATACCCCGGTAGGAACCGTGCTAGAGGCCGCAACCTGCCGCGACTGCCCCAAAATGGCGTAACAGACCGGCGTGAGTATCAGGCTGGCCCCCATGCCGAACAACAGCCCGGCGGCCAGCGACAAGGTCATCGGGACCAGAAATTGGGCTTGCTGGCTGGTCTCCAGCAGAGTCGGCAGAAAACCGGCGAAGGTCGTGAGAAACGCCAGCAGAATCGGGCGGAAGCGGACGGTGCAGGCCTCGAGAATGAGGTTATAGGCTTTAGGCTCTAGGCTGTAGCCAGCATTTATCGGCGAGTCTTGCTCCCTTTCTTCGCCTAGAGCTACGAGCCTAGGGCCTGTAGCCTCATGTTCCTTGATGTAGTCGAGCAGCACCAAACTGTCGTTCACTACCACGCCGCTGGCGGCGATCATGCCCACCAGGGATTCCATGGATAAAGGCAAACCCGCCAGCCAGTGGGCGAAAACCGCGCCGCACCAGGCGACGGGCGCGGCCAGCAGAAAAATCAGCGGAATGACATAGGAGCGGAACGGCACGGCGATCAGGGCGTAGATCACCACCAGGGCGATCAGGGTGTAGAAAGCGAGAGCATGAACGGACGCCTCCTGCTCGATTCGCTCCTCGCCCAGGCCTACGTCCAGCCCCGGGAACTGCTGTTTCAAACGGGGAATTTCCGCTGCTTCCAGATCGGCATAGATCGCATTGAGGTCCGCCGACTTGGGATCGACCCGCGCTTGCACTTTCAGCACACGCTGCCGATCCTGCCGGGCCAGCTTGGCGTAGCCGGGCACGAGGTCGATCTCGGCGAGGGTCCGAAGCGGCGCTTGTGCTCCGTTGGGCAGGCGGATCGGCAGATTATGCAGATCGTCCAAGGACTGCCGCTCGCTCCGGGGCAGGCGCACCATGACTTTGACTTCGCTGCGCCCTCGTTGCAGCCGATGAACTTCGTCGCCGTAGTAGCCGTGCCGCGTCTGCTCGGCGACGTCTTCCAGCCGCAGCCCCAAGCGTTCCGCTTCAGGCTTCACGCGAAGGCGGATCTCGGGTTTGCCGGGTTCGGCGGAGTCCACCACGTCGTACACGCCGGGATATGCGGCCAGTTTGCGCTTGAGCTGTTCGGCCGCCGCGGTCAGCAGCGACGGATCGGGCGCCCCGAGGTCGAGCTCGATATCGTAGGGAACATCGCCTTCCTTGTAGAGAAAATCGATTTTCGCGCGCCCGATGTCGCCGATGCGCCGGCGCCATTCCCGGATGAAATCCTCGACCACGATGCGTTGCCGTCCTTCCGGCGAAAGCTCGGTCCAGAATCCGGCGCCGTGCTCCCACACCAGCGTCTCCAGACCGACGATTACCGAGGCTGGCTCCAGGCTTGAGACCTGAGGCTGGAGACTTGAGGAAGATAGTGCTGCTGTTTTCTCTCTGCCTTTTCCTCCAGCCTGATCCAGTTCATCCCGCAACTCCAGCAAAGCCCGCTCCACTTTTTCCGCCGCCCGGAGGGTTTCACTATAGGGCGCATCCTGCGGTAACTTCAGATTGACCCAGAAACTGTCCTTGGTGACATCCGCCTGCAGCGACAACCGGATATGGCCGCCGGCCACCAGCGCGGCGCCCAGCATCAGCAATACGGCGAAAGCGGCAACGGTGAGATAGCGCCATGCCAAGGCTTTTTCCAGAAAGGGGCCGTAAATCCGCCGGACGAAATCCTCCAAACCGCGGTTGAGCCTGATACGCAATCTCTCCAAGCGAGAGACATATGGGCCGGGTCTTGAGGGAGCGGCCAAATGCGCAGGCAAGATCAATAGCGCCTCGATCAAAGAAAATACCAGCGTGAGAATCATCACCAGGCAGATCGGCCGCATCATCTCCCCCGCCCAGCCGGGCAGGAACAGGCCGGGCAGGAAGGCAACCAGGGTGGTCAACACCGCCAGAATCACCGGCTGGGCGACGCTTTCCGCGCCGCGAATGGCACAGGCGAGGCTATAGGCTCTAGACTCTAGGTCTTGATTTTCCAGCGTCTGAGGTCTAGAGCCTAGCGCCTCTTCTTGAGCCTTCAGCCTATGGCCTAGGGACTCTGGCCTAGAGTCTAGAGTCTGTTCCTTATGCACCGCATCCCCGACGATGATGGCGTCGTCCACCAGAATACCCATGGCGAGCAGAAAACCGAACAGGGACAGCATATTGAGCGAGATGCCCAGCATCGGCATCAGCCAGAGCGCGCCGAACACCGAGGTGAGAATCCCCGCGCCGGCCCACAAAGCCACCTTGAATCGCAGAAATAGGCTCAGCACGGCGCACACCAGAACGAAACCGCAGAGGCCGTCCTCGATGAGAGTCCGGATGCGCTCGTCGTAGGCTTGGGAATCGTCCCACCAGGTAATCATCGAGAGCCGTTCCGGCAGCCGGGCACTCATCTCCTCCACATAGGCCTTGACCCGGCGGGCGACCTCGACCGTGTCATGCTCGGCGTGGATTTCCCAGCCCTGAGCCGTCTCGCCGTTGTGGCGCCATGCCGAGAGGCGTTCTTCCAGGCCGTCAGTGACGGTGGCTACGTCGCGGAGCAGCACCCGGCTGCCGTCCGGATGGGTTTTGAGCACCAGATCCCCGATCGAAGCTCCCTCTCGGGCTTTGCCCTTGACCCGCAGCAACAGTTCACCGGCCGGGCTCTTCACCATGCCGCCGGGCAGGTCCACCGAAGTCCGTCGGACCGCGTCGGCAACATCGTGCAGGGACAACCGGTGTTGCCGCAGCCGTTCCGAAGAAACCTCGATGGCGATTTCGTAAGGCACGTCGTAGTAATTGAGGGCGCGGGTGACGCCGGGTAACCGCGCCAGATCGCCCTGGATACGTTCGCCGAGCCGCTTGAGGATGAGCGGATCGGTGGGACCGTGCAGCGCCACCCAGATGACGCCGTCGTCGCCCTCCCGGTAAGCCGGCTGCACCTCGATCTTTTCGAGAGTCTTCGGCAGTCGCTGAATGGACTGGACCCGCCCGCGCACGGCGTTCATCACCCGGTCTTTGTCGTGACCCGGCAGAACCACCACATTCACCCTACATTCGCCCTCGCTGATCTCCGACTTGAGCCGCTTGACGCCCGGCAGATCGTAAACCGCCTCTTCGATGCGGATGCACACCGATTCCTCGATCTCCAAGGGCCCGGCACCAGGATAGATCGCCTTGATTTCGATTTGGTGGGGGAGAAAGCGTGGAAACACCTCCTTGTCCATGACGATCAGGCTGCCGATTCCGCCGAACAGGATCAGCAGCATCAAGAGATTGGCGGCGACCGGGTTGGAAGCGAACCAACCGACGAGACCCGAGGAAAAGGTTTGAGACTTGAGGCTGTAGGCTTGAGAGCTATCAATTGGAGGCACGGTCATTCCTTTCCTCCGGCCCCAAGTCTCCAGCCTCGAGTCTCACGAGCATTCCCTCCACGGGCACCTGCACGCCGCCGATGACCACCTTCTCCCCGGCAGCCAGTCCGCCGCCGATCAAGACCCGATCGGCTTCGGTGCGCAGCACCGCGAGGCGGCGGATATGGAGGTGCCGCTCGGCGTCCACCACCAGCGCTTCCTGAGCCGCATTGACGGCGCCGGGCGGCAGCACGAAAACCCCGGACTGTTCCCTGCCATCGATCTCAGCCTTGACGAACAAACCGGTCAGCAAGGGTTGGGGATGTTTTTGCGCATACGGCTCCCGAACTTCCGCCACGAGATGCAAGAGGCCGGTCGCGTCGTCGACTTGCGCCTCGCTGCGCACGATGCGCCCCTCCCAGCGCTGTTCGACGTTCCCGAGATCCGCCGTCAAAATAACCCTGGGGCCTTCGTCGCGATGGCCGTTGCGCCGGCCCAGGTCCAGATCGAGGTATGCCAGTTGATCGGTCGAAACCGGCAAGCGCACCTCGGCCACATCGGTGGCATAGACCCGCGCCAGTTTTTCGCCGGGCTGCACGTATTGGCCGAGTCCCACGTACTTGGCCAATACCCGACCTGCGAACGGCGCGTGCAGTTCACACCGGCTCCGCTGCACGCGAGCCTTGACCAAATCGGCTTCGGCGGCTTTCAGCTTGGCCCGCGCTTCGGCCAGTTGCGGCTCGTGCAGGATGAGCGGCGAGGGCTGTCCTTCGCCGAGAGCCTGCCATTCGCTTCGAGCCTGTTCCGCTTCGGCTTCCTCCTGGGCGAGCCGACGCTTAGCCTCCGCAAGCTGGGCTTCGGCGGCGAGGACGGCCTGATCGTAGTCGCGGGGGTCGAGGCCCACGAGTTCCTCGCCCATCTCGAAGAACCCGCCGGCGACGAAATCGGGATTCAACCGGATCACCTTGCCCGCCACCTCCGCGACCCAGTCGATTTCGTTGCGGGGCATGACGACACCTTGTGAACGCACGTTCAACCGAACGGTCTGCGGCTCGGCACGAACGACCGAGACCAGCGGCGGTTCCGCTTTGGCGGGCTGGGTTTCCAGCGCCGGCCGGTGGGATACGATGGCATAAGCGCCGACCGCGCCGGTCAGCAACACGAGAATGGGGAGGAGGATTTTCATCTGGACGTTAACTACGCCGGAGGGAAAGCCCCAAGCTTCGACGCCTATCTCGCTGCTCGGGCGGGCACCCGGCGCACGCTCTCGGTTCGGCCTCAAGTCCAACGTCCAAAGTCACCAGCCTCATGCCTCTCCAAGACTCACCGGCAGTTCACCTGCCCCGTTTGGTGCGTGGGCCTAAGCCCATCCCGGCGGAGCGGCCAAAGCCCTGCCGAGACGGGCCCATCACAATCAAAAAACCGGCCATCGCAAGACCGGTCCGGCGTGTATCGGCACCCAAAAAGCCGGGGGGCGTTTCAGCCATCCGTGTCATCGGCTATCCAGCTTGGCCTTGGCGGCCGTCGCCACGGCACCGAGCTGTTCGACCTCGGCGCGGAAGCGTGCCTGTTCATCGTTTGCCGTCTCGGCGATGACCGAGTTGTCTGCATTGGCTTCCTTGACGATGCAGTCGTTGTAGGCTTGCGCCTTTTGCTGCCAGTCTCTCGCCACCTTGAGACTGCGGTTGTAGGCGTCGACGCTGCGGGAATCGATCTCCGGCACGGCCGGCCGCGTTCCGCAACTTGCCGGACTCCATTTGCCGTCGGCGAGAGTACCGGCATGGATCTCCAGCGCAACAATCAGCATGACAAGGGCGGCAGTCAGTGTGCGTCGTTTCACGGATTACTCCTGAAGGGAACAGCAAAACCAAAGACTCGGCCAAAGGCAATTTGCCGCAGCCATTCCATATAAGACGTTTGACCGCCCCAAAACCCGTACTCCGGTCACTCATTTTTATTGGTACGGCAAATAGTGAGTCCGTGTGTTCCGCTTTACGCGGGCCGCAGAAGCGCGGGAATCCGTTCGTTGAATTATGCACATAGTGCTGACAAAATTATGTGCATTGAAAATAGGATTTTAATCCCATGAGAACGCATGTCGATTTGGATGAAAACCTGCTTGATCAGGTAGTGCAGTTGGGCCGCTTCCCGACCAAAAAAGCCGCTATCCAAGCCGCTCTGACCGAGTTCGTCAAAACGCTCAAACGCCGGCAACTGCTGGCCTTGCGCGGTCAGGTCCCGTGGCAGGGTGACCTCGATCAGTTACGCGCCAGACCGAACCTCGAAGAAGACTGATGCTCGTCGATACCTCGGTTTGGATCGACTATTTCAACGGCCATGCCTCAGCGGAAGCGGATCGGCTGTCGCAGGCGCTAGCCGATGCCGAACCTATCGCGCTTCCGGGTGTAGTATGGACGGAAATCCTGCTCGGCCTGCGCACCGAATCCGAAGCGGTCAAAATTTCCGGTTTGTTGGAAGCGTTCGACTACGTCAAAGAGCCTGCGCAGTCGGATTATATCGAGGCCGCAAGGATTTACCGGGCTTGCCGCGCCAAGGGCTATACCATTCGATCGACGATCGATTGTGTGATCGCGCGACTCTGCCTGCGCGACAACCTGCCACTACTCTGCAAAGATCGCGATTTCCAAGCTATCAGCCAATGTTTTCCCTTGCGCTTGATCGCGATCTGAAAAACGCGACGCAAAATACTGAACGAGACCAAGCCAGAGGCTTAATAGAGTCGACAATCGCAGCCGCTCCGTTCCTCCTATTGCCTTAAGTCTTCGGCCTCTTACCAGCCCCCCTCACAGCCTCCTCGAAGATTCCGGCGATCCGGTCGATGTCGCCCGCGGTCACGATCAGAGGCGGCAGGAAGCGGGCCACGCTTCCCTGACGCCCGCCCAATTCGAGAATCAAGCCGCGATTGAGACATTCCTTTTGAATCCGGCGCGCCAGTTCGCGGCAAGGCGGACGAGCGCCGAGACGATCGGGCTCGGCTCGCGCATCCACGATCTCGGCGCCGATCATCAGGCCCCGTCCCCGCACGTCGCCCACATGAGGCGACTCCCGTTGGATACGGCGCAGATGGGCCATTAAACGCTCGCCCATCGCGTCCGCATGGCGGTCGAGCGTCTGCTCCTTGACGAATCGCAGAGTCGCGGCGCCCGCCGCCATGGCCAATTGGTTGCCTCGAAACGTGCCGGCATGGGCGCCGGGCTCCCAGCGGTCCAGACTTTCGTGGTAGACCGCCACGCTAAGCGGCAGTCCGCCGCCCACCGCTTTCGAAAGCACCAACACATCCGGCAGGATGCCGGCATGCTCGAAGGCATACATCGCTCCCGTGCGACCTACGCCGGTCTGTACTTCGTCGACGATCAAGGGAATCTCCCGTTCGCGGGTGATGCGCCGTATTTCCCGAAGCCACTCGTCCGGCGCCGGAATCACCCCGCCCTCCCCTTGCACGGCTTCCAGGATCATGCCGGCGGGCGGCGCGATGCCGCTGTTGGTGTCGTCCAACAGCCTCTCGATGTAGGCGATGGATGCGCGCCAGGTCGCCTCGCCGCCGAGATTGAACGGGCAGCGATAGGCGTAGGGATAAGGCAGGAAATGCACCTCGGGCATGAGTCCCCCGATCGCCAGCTTGGGCCCGGTCTCGCCGGTCAAGCCCAGCGCGCCGTGGGTCATGCCGTGGTAGGCCCCATGAAAAGCAAGGACCGAACGCCGACGAGTGGCGGTCTTGACCAGCTTGAGCGCCGCTTCGATGGCATCCGCCCCGGACGGCCCGCAGAACTGGATACGGGCGTGGCCGGCGAATTCGTTCGGCAGCGTAGAGAAAAGCTCCTCGACAAAAGCGTCCTTGACCGGCGTCGTCAAATCCAGGGTTTGCCAGGGCACGCCATCGGCCACCGCGCGTTGCACCGCTTCCACCACCACCGGATGATAGTGCCCGAGCGTCAAGGCCCCCGCCCCAGCCAGGCAATCGATATAGCGCCGTCCGTCGGTATCCTCGACATGAATGCCTTCGGCCCGGCGAATGGCGATGGGCAGCTTGCGCGGATAGGTCCGGGCGTTGGATTCGAACGCCGTCTGCCGATCCAGATAATACGCGTTGCCCGAAATATCGTTCCGCCTCGTTCGATTCGATGACGCCAACGATAATCCGTCGGCCCCGGCTAAGGGTTCCTGCGAGGGAAGGTCAATTTTCGGCTCCGCAACAATGTGCGTCATGATGACAACTCCGTTTCAGTTTTATGCGATTCGTTGCCCGAAGCACTTCCGGGCATCTGGTCCCACTGCCATGCGGCACCGGGCATTTCCGCAAATCCTTGCCCCCTCTCTTCCAATCCCACTGAATTCAGTCCTCCACTGGCACCAGATAAAGCCGATGAACGAGATCATCGACTAAAAAAGGCGTAGGAGTTCCTTCCACCCAAGCCGAGTGTTGGTCGTCATAATGTGCCGACAGCGGATGCCCGGATTGGCCTCCCGGCATATGGAAAAGGCCGTTGAGTTCATGACCCGGCGCGACCACCATACGCTCGCTGGCTCCATAGCCGGGCGAGTAAACGCGGACGCATTCGCGGCATCCCGACACGGGAACCGGCGGCATGTCCAGGAAGGTGCCGAGCAATGGAAGCGCGGATGAAAACGGATGGGCGATAGACACGCGATTGACCGCGCCCCAAGTCAGCGATTCCGCGGACTCGCCTCCATACTTAGCAGAGATGTTACGCTCCGACCGTATCAGGAGATCGCGGAGAAAAGCATCCCAATCCGGATAGCGTTCTTTGTGAGGCAACAATTCCGGCAATTTCGCCTCTAGAAGTTGCTGCAAGGGCTCATCGATGGTCGCTCTCTGAAGCCGGAAGCCGGGATCTAGGCTACGACACCTCGTCAGGTAGGGAGAAATAACCTCGTCGAGCAACAAGCGGCGAAATTCCACCAGCAGCGCAAATCCTACCGACCCTTTTTCCGCGGAACCGTCCCACCTTTCCAAGCTCTCCCGCCAACGTTCCCCCGCCTCGCGCGCATCGCCGGGCGGAAGAGACAGGGCAAGCCGTTGATAAAACCGATAGAACTCCACCCGCGTGTCGAGTTGCAGGGTAAGCATATCCCGCTCGTCGAGATTATTGGCCATGGAGAGTTTTTCGGCGATTCGGTGGGCGCGGTGCCCGTGGTCGAAATCATGGCCGATGACATAGGGATAATCGTCATTGAGCATCCGCTGATTGGCGTTGACGATGAAACCGGCTGACGGATTCACCGAGCGTGGCAGCTCTTCGGGCGGAATGTAACCTTTCCAGCCGCGCGAGCCATCTGCCCAAGAGCGGGTAACCGATCCGTCGAAACCGAAGCGTCTCGGGATTTTCCCCGTGTAAGTCCAACCGATGTTGCCTCGGCTATCCGCCGCCATGGCATTCAAGGGCGGACCGCCGCCCCGGTTGAACACGGCCTGGGCGGCAGCGACATCCTCCACCGCATCCAGGTTGAGAAGATGCAGGTCGGTAGCCTCCGGATCCAGGGCGGTCCAGTGCACGGCCACCCGCTTGCCCAGTAGGGGTTCGGGCAGAGCGGGTCCCCAGATGGTTTCCAGTACTTTGAACGTGCGCTCGGTTCCGTCCCGTACCGGCACCGTTTCGATGCGTTCGCCGAAGCGGGCAAATCCCTGAGGCGTGCGATAGCGTCCGGGATCGTCCGGATCGAGTTCCAGTTCCACCAAATCGACGAAATCGCCCTCTATGTTGGTAAAGCCCCAGGCCACCTTACCGTTGGAACCCACCACGACCAGAGGGATTCCCGGCAAGCTAAGACCGGTGAGCTGCACGTCCTTATAGCGAATTTGCACCCGGTACCATATGTTGGGGACACGTAGCGACAAGTGCATATCATTTGCGAGGATGGCTCGTCCGTCCCAAGTTTTCGAAGGACCGACCACCCAACCGTTCGATCCCTTGGGGGCAGGACCGTCCGTTGCCAAACCGGCGTAGTGTTCTCCAGCATTCCTCAGCAAGGCAGACAAGTCCTCCTTGGGAATCGGAGGGAGCCGAGTCCGAGAGGCTTTGCCGCTTAGAAGTTGGTTGGTGTAGCGATCGACGGCCGGAGAGAAAAACGCATTTACCGCTTTCGGCAGGGCGGCCTCCATGACCGTGGCCATGCGCTCCGCTTCCCCCGTCCATCCCAAGTCCTCTTCCATGGCCAGCACCACCAGCAGGCTGTCCTCGGGCCGCCAAGCGGAAGGCCGATATCCCAACAGCAAGAATTCGAACGGTACGACCGGCATGGACGCCATTCCCTGGTTGATCCCCGCTGCATAAGCCTCCAACACCCGCAACTGATCCTCCGGAAGGCGTTTCACAATAGCTCCGGCCACATGTTCGAAACCCATTACCCGATGCCGATGGTCCGACTCCACCAAATCTTCTCCCATGACCTCGGCCAGCCGTCCCGCCATTTGCCTCCTCAGCAGATCGAGTTGAAACAGGCGGTCGCGAGCGTTCACAAAACCTAACGCATAAAAGGCGTCCTCGCGGGATTTTGCCGAAATCGAGGGAATTCCCTGGCTGTCGAATTCCACCACGACGCCCGATGCAAGCTCAGTAAGCCGGTAAGTCCCCTGCTCGGGGGGCAACGATAGTCGTAGCGAGCAATACCCCGCCAAGCAGCCGGCACCGATCAAAATGACGGCGCCGAAAAACAGGCGATGCGTTACTTTCGTGCTCGTTCGGTTCCACCGCCGTGACGACATTCGGTTCGATAGCTCTGCCGAAACCGCCGATTTTTCTTCCTTGTCTCCAGGGCTCGAGCAACCCATTTCAGGCTCCATGGCCGACCTCTAACATTGTCGTAGTAGGGGCGGCGAAATTTTCGGCTCTCCCATGGCTATCGCTCGCCTTGGCCACCGGCACCTCGAAAAGCTTTCCGTCCCGCAGCTTGAGACAACGATCCGCCAATGAAAAATACGCATCGTCGTGAGTAATCACGATAACCGTCTTTCCGCGGGATTTTAGGGAACCGAGAATCTCTCGGTAGAAAATCCTCTTGAATATCGGATCCTGATCCGCAGCCCATTCATCGAACACATAGAATGGACGATCTTCCAGATAAGCAACCAGAAGTGCGAGCCGTTTTCGCTGCCCTTGCGATAAATTGACCGTAGAAAACTTACCGTCCTTGACGGTGACCTTGTGAGCGAGGTCCAGATGCTTCAGGTATTCCCATATTTTGCTGTTGGATTCCAGATTGTCGAAGCCCAATAGGTTTTCGAACAGGAAAAAGTCGAAAAAAATGGCCGAGAAGTGCTGTCGATAATATTCGAGATTTCCATCGTTTATCGGTTCGCCATCCAACTGTATTTCTCCGCTTTCCGGCCGATATAATCCAACCAATAAAAAAGCTAACGTGGATTTCCCGCTGCCGTTTCCTCCAATAATAAAAACGATTTCACCGGGGTATAGAGTTAGGTCGATAGGGCCGAGTACGAACTCCACGCGCCCGTTTTCTCCACGATAACAATGCTGGACTTTCGAAAGCTCCAAAATCGGCGTACGCGCTTCGGGATCTCTTCTTGGAAGCAGCCCGTAATCCTGATTTTTGCCGGAAAGCCCTTTCTCCAGAGCGTGAATCTTTCCGGCCGACACCCTGGCTTTCGACAGGATAGGAATAACTTCGAGCAGAAGCTGGAGCGGCATAGCCATGTATAAAATGATCAAACAATAGCCTCGCGCGATCTCGGACGGAATTTCCTGCCACTGAGGCAGAATGAAAAGAATCGTACCGATCACTGCGTAAAACAATCCGTTTCCCCAGTTGATGGCGACCGCATACCACAGCATTGCCAATAGCCTATTCCGACGGCAATTGATAATCGAAGCTTCCACGCAGTCCGACAAAAACGCCCGGCGACGCGGCTGATTGAGCTTTAGCTCCTTGATTCCATCGGTCATGTTCCGAATGTATCTATATACCGAATCCTCGTGCTCGCGGGCGACCACCAGCCATCGATAGGCCCAGTATTGAATCGTCCTAAAACTGAGGATGCCGACGGCCATGGCCCCTAACACGATCCAGAGGATATCCCTCGATAACCAGCCGAGATAACCCAGGCCGCCGAACACCACGGCGATATTGACGCAAATGGAAGGAATTCGGGTGAACGCCTCGGAGACTGCCGCCACATCTTCTGTGAGATTTGCCAAGGCCTTGCCGGGGCCCATTTTCTGAAATTCAGCCAGCGGTAATTCGAGAATTTCTCGACACAGCCTGATTCGTAAATCACGAATCGTATTTTGTCCTAGGAATATGACGACGTATTCCGATACGAGCCTGGCCGCGATAAAACTGCCACACAGTCCGACGAATACCGGCCAATACTCGTCTATAGAAGCAGGGGGCTGCAGTGCGCCATTGATCACGGCGAGCAGTGCGACCCCGCTAAGCCCACTAACCATGCCCGTTAGGGCAGCGATCAAGAGCGCGATCCATGACCGAAACGGAAGAAAGCCGAATAAATCACTCATCGGGTTGTCACATTATCAAGACCGAGCAGGTTCAGTGCGGCGTATTTCGAGTTCGACGCATCGCTGTTTCTTGTGCAAGAACGCATATATAAACTCCCAGTTCATTCTGCCGACACCCCAGACACCGTTGCTATCCGGCCCGATATCGGCTTTCAGAATAATCCCGATAGGGGTATCTCCCCTATTTTCAGAGGAGCAAAAATTTCCCAATGAATAAGCTAATAATCTTGTATTGCGATTAGTTTCACAAAGCTCGACTGGTTGCGGACAATGCGAATGATGGCCGATGATCATATCCCACATATTTAATAATCTGCGGCCGTGCAGCACCTGATGATATTTAGGACGCAATTGCATTTCGTATCCCCAGTGCGGATACAAAATATTGAATTCGGCATCGCCAGCAAAATAATCATCGACCTCATCTATCGTCGCTACGAATTCGCATTTTTGATTCGACCAACGGGTACAACCGACAATATTTACCTTACCGTCAATGAGCACAGACGGTTCATCCCGCCTTCCCACGGTTATAAAGCCATAATCTTGCAGCCGCCGGTAGGATTCGCAAAACCCATCCCAGCCATAATCGCCCGTGTGATTATTGGCACAGGACAGAACCGTGCGCTCAGGTGGAAAAAGCTTGGACAGATGGTCCAAAATCTCCTCGGTGTGAGCCTGGGCCATAAACACCTGCTTGCGGTGGCCGGTAACAATAGTCCCTTCGAAATTACCGACCACGAAATCCGTATCAGAGAAAAAGCGCCTGATATCCTCTCCGATTCTTAAATCCATTCCTTCGAGGATCATGATATCTCCGATAAAACCCAGCTTTATCCGAGGCATAACGGTATTTATCACGCTGTTATCGGGAACGAATTCTTCGAATGGGCCGTGGCTTCGCGGCGGATTGATCAGGACGCGGTAAATCCACTCCAATCCCTCGACGAGGCTATAAGGCTGGGAAAAATATCGGGTCGGCTTGTCGTTATCCCAACCGGGGCACCTTACTGCTACTTTGCGTTTGAGCAGGTCCATCGAACTAATCCGGCGTGTTGTTTCAGGGTGGATGCTTGCAAGTCGCTCAACGAAAGGGCCGTTCCAGAACGCCCGCGTCGACCAGATAATCGAGCGATTTGGCAAACACGCCCTCATCGACCGTCGGCAAGGCGATTCCGGCTTGCCTCAATGCTTCAGCCGTCGTGCCGCATCGATAAGGCACTGAACCATCGTGATGATGTTCTACAAAGGACTCCACCATTCCGGCCATGGTGTGCAAAGGCTGATCGGGCGACCGAGAGGCGAGCGTGGAAAAGGCGCTCATCCATTCCGGGGGTGAAGCCTTTTCAATCCGATACCCATACCTGTCGAGCCAGGCAATAAGATCCGATACCGGTGTCGGATGAGGATTGAAAACGTGATAGGTACGCCCTGGCGAGGAATCGAGGGCGGACAGCCCCACGATGGCGCGGCTGACGAAGTCGACGGGTGTCAGCACGAATGACGTCCTATTCGTGGGAAATATCCCGAGATCGAGGCACACCTTAAGAAACCGGCAGTGGAAATCATTCGGATTCCAAGCGCCGGTGCCGCCATGTCCCGTCACGGTGCCCAATCGGTAAACGGTAACCGGCAAGCCGCGGTCGCGCGCGATTCGAATCAGATGCTCGGCCACCAACTTGCTCTGCGAATACCCCAAGGTCAAACGGGTATTCAGGCTGGGCAGATCGTCCTCCGAAAATCCTGGCGGCTCGGGCTCGGTTCCGTCGTCGAAAATAGACAACGTCGATACGTAATGAACCGGCTTGACCGTGCCGGTGCAGGCAAGGCGAAGGATCTCCCGCGTACCCGACACGTTGGCGGGTTTCAAAGCCGGATAAGATAAGATCAGGTTGGTCGACGATCCGTTGTGATAGATCACGTCGACTTCATCGCCCAACTCCCGAAACCGCGCCGCCGGCAGTCCGAGAAACGGTTTTGCCAAATCACCGGGCAAAGGCACGATCCGCTGTTTTGCCAAAGGGTTATGGATGGCATAGCGATCGAGGGTTTCTTCGATTTTATTGGCTGCGTCCTCAGCCGAACCGGAACGCACCAGGCAAAAAATCTTTCCTTGAGTTTGCGCCAATAGTTCGTCCAGTAAAAAAGGGCCCACGAACCCGGTAATTCCAGTCAACAACACATTGCGAGGAAGTCCGTTCGGTTTCCCTGGGCGGAAAGCAGGCGTGATGGACGAATCCAGAATCGCTTCCGCGGCCAGATTCACAATGGAAGTTGATGGTTCTTGTTGCTCCGAATTCACGGCATCGCCGAGCGATGCTGCTGCCGAACAAGCCGCGGCGGCATCTTCGAGTATCCCTAAAAGCCTGCCGGCAAGTCGCTCGATGGTTTCCCGCGAATGACAGGCATGGCTGTAGCTCCAATGAACGCGCAATTCACCCGCCACGACCGAGGCATCGATCGACAGGCTGCGCGGCCGCATTCCCGCTGGATCGTTCAGGCGGCAGGCGGGTTCCGGAGCGAGAGAAAACCAAGCGTCGACCGCGGTTCCTTGATCGATTCGGCCAAGGTAGTTAAACCCGATTTGAGGTTCCGGAACGGCTTCCAGCCGGCTGACAAGATCGGGATTCCGATTCAGATAGCGCACGACGCCGTAATCGATGCCGTGGTTCGGGATGACGGCCAGTTGCTCCTTCACCGCTTGGACTATTTCCGGAAAAGCCCGATCGGGCGAAATTTCGAACAAAACCGGAAATAAGGCGGTAAACCAGCCTACGGTGCGCGAGATGTCTACATCGTCAAAAAGGTATTCACGGCCATGGCTTTCCATTTCCAAAAATACCGAGTCGCTTTGCGCCCATTCGGCCAGCACGGCCACTACCGCCGCGAGAAGAACCTCGTTGATCCGCGCGCCATAGGCCAGCGGGGCGTTTTGCAGCAAAACGGACGTTTTCGTCGGGTCCAGCGAAATGGTCACGGTCTCGCCGGTTGCCTCGGAATCGACGCCCCCGGCGAAATCCATCGGCAGTGCAGCGATCCGGCTCCAATCGGTGTTCAGCCAATAGGCGACGTTGCGCTCCGGCATTGCCGTTTGCGCATGATCCGCGAGGCGTTCCGCCCATTGCTTGAAGGCGGTGGTTTTTTTCGGCAACCTCATCTCTCGCGCCGCGAGAGCCTGCCGGTAAAGGGCGCTCATGTCTTCCAAAAGAATGCGCCAACTTACTCCGTCCACCACCAGGTGGTGGATGATGATCAACAAACGGCTGCTCGAATCGCCTCCGCAATCGAACCACACCACCCGAATTAAAGGCCCGTGACGCAAATCGAGGCTGCGCTGCCACCGCGAAGCCTGTTCGGTCAGCGCGGCTTGCCGGCGATCCTCGGCGAGACCCGAAAAATCGACCGAAACGATTTCGACTGCGCCCTCGACATCCTCCGCCAGCACCTGCGTCCAAAGACCGCCGCACTCGCGAAAACGGGTGCGCAAAACATCGTGGTGGTGCAGCAGGTGCCGTATGACGTCTGTCAGTACCGCGGGGACGATCGGCTGTTTTGCCTCCAGCAGAACCGATTGGTTCCAATGATTCGGGTTAGGGAAGGACTGTTCGAAAAACCACCGCTGGATGGGCGTCAAGGGAACTTCTCCCGTAATGATGCCCTGTTCCGCCTGCACGTCCGTGTCGCGGTCCTTTGCTTTCGCCAATGCTTCGATGGTTTGGTATTCGAAAACCTGCCGGGGATGAATGGTCAAGCCGGCCTGCTTCGCCCGATTCACCATCTGCATGCTTAATATGGAATCGCCGCCGATCTCGAAAAAGTTATCCTGGATGCCGACTTTCTCCAGACCCAATACCTGCCCCCAGATAGCGCACAACACGGCCTCGATCTTGGTGCGCGGTGCGACGTAGCGGTCCTCCGATTGATCCCGGACGTCCACTGAAGGTAATGCCTTGCGGTCCAGTTTGCCGTTGGGCGTCAGCGGGAGACGATCGAGAAATACAAAGGCCGACGGAATCATGTAGCTGGGCAACATGTTTTGCAGAAACGCGCGTAACCCGTCGGCGTCGGCCGCGCGTTCGCCTTGCCTTGGCACGAGGTACGCAATCAGGCGCTTGCTTCCCGAAGGGGTTTCGTGATCGGTCACGACCGCTGCTTCGATATCCGGGTGCTTCAGCAACTTGACCTCGATCTCGCTCAACTCTACTCGAAACCCCCTAATCTTGACTTGGTGATCGGCCCTCCCCAAGAACACGATATTGCCGTCGGCGCGGAAATGCGCACGGTCTCCCGTCCGGTAAAGACGAGCCCCGGAGGCATTATCGAAAGGGTTGGGCAAAAAACGTTCGGCGGTCAATGCCGGCTGATTCAAATAGCGGGCGGCAAGACCTTCGCCGCCGATATAAAGCTCGCCGGGTACGCCAACGGGCACCGGATTCAAATAGGCATCCAATAGATATATCCGCGCACCGGGAATGGGGCGGCCGATGGGTATCGAGTCCTCGGAAAATTTCGGCGGGATTTTATATGCGGTGCACCAGACGGTGCCTTCGGTGGGGCCGTATTCGTTATAGAGATCCGCTCCCGGCAGTTGTGCGTAGTGGCGTTCGGCCACTCCCGCCGAGCAAGCTTCTCCGGCGACGATAACCGCCCGCAAGCTATCGAGTTGCCCCGCATCCGCTTGCTCGAGGAGGATATTGTAAAAAGACGGCAGGCCTAACAAATGGGTAATCCGCTCTTTCCTGATCCAATCGACCACAAACGCCGGAACGGTATGAGTCGAATCATCGGGAATGCACAGTTTTCCGCCTTGGCTCAAGGTCCAGAATATGCCCGCCACGGAACTGTCGAAGGCAAAGGAAGAAAGCAATAAAAAGCTTTCCACCGGGTTGCGGTAATAGGCAAACCGGGCCTGGGTCGAGTGCAGGACATTGCGATGAGTAATGGCTACGCCCTTGGGTTTTCCCGTGGACCCGGAGGTGTAAATAACGTAGGCCAGGTCGCCGGAATCGGTCGTCACCCGCGGATCCACGACGGGTTGTTCGGCAATCGCTTCCCAATCACAGTCGACGCATGTCGCCGCTATCGATAGATTCGGCAACGCCGCCAGCACCGATTCCCGAGTCAGAAGCAGCGCTGCGCCGGAATCGTCCAGCAGATACGCAATCTCGTCCTTGGGGTATTTCGGATCGATCGGCACATAGGTTCCGCCGGCTTTCAGAACGCCGAGTATCCCGACCACCATTTCCGGCAAGCGACCGATACATAGTGCGACCGTGATTCCGGGTCCTACCCCTTTGCTACGGAGGTAGTGCGCCAGTTGATTGGCCCTGGCGTTAAGCTCCGCGTAAGTCAAAGTCGATCCGTTGCCGTACAGGGCGATTGCTGACGGCACACGCCGCGCCTGATCCTCGAACAGTGCGTGGATGAATCCGTCCGCCGACGTCTCTCCCGAGCGCGCGGGCAGGCCATTCGCACTCTCCGGACCGCCATCCGATAACACGTAGGCGGTTACAGTGCTCCATTCCTCGGTCAGTTGCCGGTTTTCCTCCGGCGTCAGCAGCCGCAATTCGCTGATCCGCGTGTCCGGGGCGTCTGCGATGTGCTCCAGTAATACCCGGAAGTGACTCGCCATGCGGGCGATCGTGCTCTCGTCGAACAAATCGACGTTGTATTCCAGGGATGTGCGCAGACCGTCCGGCTCTTCGGTAACGTGCAGGGTCAAGTCGAACTTTGAAATATGGTTCTCGACCGAGAATGGCGTGATATCCAGTCCGGTCACCCGTATCGAGTCGAACGGCACGTTGTGCAGTACGAACATGACCTGGAATAACGGATTGGAACTCGCATCTCGAATCGGCTTGAGCTTTTTAACCAATAACTCGAAGGGATACTCCTGATGCGGCTGGGTATCCAACATCGTTTCGTGGGTTCGGCCCAGCAAGGCGGTGAATTTCGGATTGCCCGAAAGATCGGTTTGCAGTGCCAATACATTGACGAAAAAACCGATCAGCCCTTCGAGCTCCGCATGGTTGCGGTTGGCTACCGGGGTCCCTACGCAAATATGTTGCTCACCGGTATAGCGATGCAGGAGCACATTGAAGGCGGAAAACAAGAGCGCGAACAAAGTCACGTTCCGCCGGCGGCATAACTGGTTCAGCTTTACGGTGAGTTCCTTGGCCAGAAAAAAGTGGTAGTCGCTCCCGCGATACGTCTGCACCGCCGGCCTCGTCCGATCGGTCGGCAACTCGAAACCGGAATCGGAACCGGATAAATGACGCTCCCAGAACGAAAACATTTTCGCGAGGACATCCGGTTGCAACCGCTGCCGCTGCCAATAAGCGAAGTCGGCGTATTGGATGGGCAACTCGGGTAACGGTGACGGGCGGCCTAGGACATAAGCTTCGTACAGCGTGGCCAGCTCCCGGTATAGAACAGCCGCCGACCAGCCGTCGGTGATAATGTGGGGCATGGTGATGAGGAGAACATGCTCCTGTTCGTCTTGGGTGCCCTCGGCCAAGCGAAAGAGCCTGACGCGCAGCAGCGGGCATTCGGATAAATCAAAAGGCGTTCTCGATTCCCGGTTAAGCAGTTTTCCAAGGTAGTTGCGGCGTTCCGACGGAGATTGTCCGCTCAGATCCTCCACACTGACGGACAAGCTAAGTTCCGGCAGCACTCGCTGGATCGGCTCGGAGTTCGCGATGACAAATTCGGTCCGCAAGGACTCGTGCCGACGGATGATCTCGTTGATGGCTTTTTCCAATGCATCAACGACTAGCGTTCCCCTAAGCCGAACCGCAATGGAAAAGTTATAGGCGGCGCTGTCCGATTCCAATTGATCGAGGAAGAACAACTGCTGTTGGGAGAAAGACAGAGGCGATGGTCCCTGAGGCCGCTTGGGCATCGTGGATGGTCCGAGCCGACGGGGAATCAGCCGCCCTTGCAGGCGTTCTTGCAAAAGCGCTCGTTTGCTTGCGGATAATGCAGACTTGGATTCGGATAATTCGATCTCGTTTTTCATCCCATTGTCCTTTCCAGACGTTTCTTGAACCCGGCCTCGCTCCGCCTTGCCGCCTTTCGCTTCTGTAGCCAGCGCACGATTCCGCTGACGTAAAGGATCAAGGGCGTGAAACCGATGACACACCATGCGATGCGGCCCGGAAGGCCAATCGCTTCTCCGCTATGCAGGGGCCACATGAGGTTGAGGAATGTCTCGCCGGCGGTAAATTGATTCGGGTCCTGAACCGCCAGCACCTTGCCGGTGTACTGGTCGATCCAGATCTTGGTGCGCGGCCTGAGCCGGTTAGCTTCTCCGGATTGCCTTTTCTCGATGACATAGACGCCATCGGGACCGTCCGGCGTCTGTACTCCACGCAGTTCTGCGCCGGGAAAAACGGAGTCGGCTATTGCCACGGCGTCGGCTATCGAAATCCGGCGCCCACCGGCGGCTGATTCCGATTTAAGTTCGGGGTCCTTTAAATGCTCGGCGCCGATAGGCGAAAAACATCGTATCAACGGCTTTAGATAATCATCGTAACTGAACGAAAACCCGGTAAAAGCCAGTGTGACGAGAACCGTTGCTGCGTAAAAGCCGGTTACTTTATGCAAATCGAAATAAAACCGTTCCGGACTCGCCCTTCGTTTGAAAGTGATCGCGGTTTTCATTTTGTTCCAACGCGGCCACCACAGGTACAAGCCGCTCAACGCGGAAAGCAGCAGGAGCAGGCCGGAGAAACAGACTATGTCAAAACCCAGTTTGCCGGGTTTCGAACCGAGCTTGCCCAAAAGAAAGCTGGCGTGAATCTCGTAAATCAGGGTCGATAAGGATTGCCCCCAAAAGCTCTCCTTAAGAATTTCACCACTGTAAACATCCACCAAAACCCGCAACGGTGCGTAAAATTCATCCATCGTTTCCTCGGGGTTCGGATATATTGCCCACAAATAGGTTTTCCCATACCCAGGCAATACCAAGATCCATTGCCCCTTTCTTTGTGGATGTGCCGCCGTGAGGGTTTGCATGATTTCGTCCAATGAATGTGGTTGCACATCGGATTCGTGATGGGTTTGCGTCGGCAAACCGAGTTCTTCCAATTCTCGGAAGAAAACATTAACCGACCCCGTCAGTCCGAGAACGACGAAAACAAACCCTGCCGCCAAGGCGATAAATAAATGCACCTTGAGCCAGAAAGCGCGAAAACGCCGTCGAAGAGTAAGGTGTCCCGGGTTTCGTTCCATGTTCGCGTTCGTGGAATACTTTTTCGTACAGCAATAGGTTTAATCTTTTCTAAAGCGCGACGTCATGACGCCTATCGCGAATTTCGATAGTAAGACCAAAGGACAGCGGCTTATCGTTGAAACCGGTTTTATCGCCAGGCTGTTTTTCGGGTGACAGTCGGATTTGGAAATTTCCGCAAATCATCGCCAAGGCGCTTTTGATAACCAGCATGGCCAAACCTCTTCCCGGACATGAACGCGGCCCCGAGCCGAAACCCAAAAAGGCTTTGCCGTTATGTTTGGAAGATTCCACTTTGGTTTCGCTGCGCCATCGCCGGTGATCAAATACCCTGGCCTGATGAAAATTTTCATCGTCCAGAGCGCAACGCGCGATCAGCAATACCAACGGAGTTCCAGCGGGTATCTCGACATCGTCCATTACCAAATCCGCCTTGGCCTCCACGATAGCGATGCGGGATACCGACGACGTTCTCATCGTCTCTAAAATAACGGCGTCGATACATTTGAGCTTCTTGATATCTTCAATGTCCTCGATAATGCCGCCATTGCCTAATACAGCATCGACTTCGTCCTGAATGTCCCTTTGGACCTGGGGGTCTTTGGAAATGCAGAAGAGCACCCGGAGCAGGGTATTCGCTGTAGTGGGTTCGGAGGCCAGGACTATCAACAGAATATTTTCGATGAGTTTTATATTGCGAATATCAGAACCCTTTTCTTTCATGGCTTCTATAAGGAGCCGGACCATGCTCACCGCGTTGCCAGCCCCATTTGTGTCATTTAAAAGGGATCCTTTACGTGCGATGACATTTTTAACGGCTCTGAAGATTTCCCTTATGTCTTCGTCAAAATACTTGTCTTCGGAGAAGCTTTCCAAATGCATTTGCGGCAGTAAGGCATCGATGCGCCTGCCCAAAATGGGGACCAGGTTATGTAAGATATTTTTCGTGACGTCTTGCTCGCCCACTGGCATATCGGTCAGATCGCCGAATACCATCGATGTAAATACCGATATCGAGAAGCCCAAAATCTCCGCTTCCAAATCAATTTTCGAAAGGTTTTCGCCATGAGTGATCCAATGGTTTTTCAAATCTCCGGTAGCCGCCTTGATATATTCGAAATATTGGGCCATATGGCGGGATTCCATGGATGCAGCTATAACTTCCCGTTGACGTTTCCAGCCGTGGTCGTCGGCAGCCTCGATTCCGTCCACTTTCATGGTTTCGAGAACTCTGTTTTTCCTGCTATATGGGCCGAAAAGGTCCGGCCTTTTGCGAAGAATGAAATTGATCTGATTGGCATTCGCGACGACTACTAGCGGCCGGTTCGCAAATTGAACCGTGAAAAGTTTTCCGTACCGGTCCGCTAGCTTCTCGAAGATTTCATGAACCCGGTTGAAGTCAGGCTCCAATACCACCGGGTCCGGATGGCCGGGGAGCGCAGAAATGGTTTTGATACTACACATCACAATCCTCTTTTCCCGGCCGATTGAATCGCCTCTGCTGGTTCACCCCAGATCCACCGGTGTACCTTAAGCCAGACCCTGCACGCGCCTTGAGCGACCGAGACGTCGCGCACCGCTCTGAAGCCCAGCTTCTCTTTCAAGGACGTTTGCAAGGAGGCTCATCGGCATTGCGTGTTCGGGTCGTCTTAGCTATCCAAATACTTGAACATCAAAATTCCACCCGCACCGAACCGATGGCCGTCAGCGGTGCGCCGGGATAAACGCCCAGGCGCGGCGATACATTGATATCCGGATCGGTGGACTCGTAATACGTCTTGTCGAGCAGGTTGCGGATATTGAATTGAGCCGTGACGCGCGTCGGCCCTACCTTCAATCGGTATGCCGCGAAGGCGTCCATCCGCACATAGCCGGGTAATTGGAAGGTATTCTCGACATCGCCTTCCCGTTGCCCCGCCAGTACGCCGCCTAGACCGAAACTCCAACCGTCCGGCGCTTCGTACCCGTTGAGGTCGTATCTGAGCCATAGGCTTGCCGCATGCTCGGGCACATTGTTCAGTCGCTTGCCCTCGTACCCCTTAATCTGGCCATTCAGGGCTCGGTTGTCCTTGGTAATCCGGGCATCGGTGAAGGCATAGCTGCTGATGATGCTCAAGTTGTCGGTAATACGCCCCGCTACGTCCAGTTCGATTCCCTGGCTGCGCTGCTGGCCGATCGCCACGCTGTCGTTGGGATCGGGCGTCGTCAGGTCGGGGGTGAGCAGGTTGTCCTTGGTGATGTGGTAATAAGCCAAGGTAGCGAGCAAACGATCTTCGAACAAAGAGGTCTTGATTCCGGCTTCGAATTGCTCGCCGATTTGAGGATCAAAGGATCTCCCGGTTGCCGATATCCCATTGTTGGCGCCGAGCGAGGTCGTCCAATTACCGTAAACTCCCAGCCACTGCCAAGGCTGGTAGAGAATGCCCACGCGCGGACTGAATCCGTCGTCTTTCCGGATGGTGTCCGGCAGGTTTTTGTCGGCAGCCGAGAAGGAGCTGCCCCGACCTCTACCCGTTTCGATCCAGTCGTAACGGCCTCCCCCCATGATATGCAGCTTGTCCCACAAGGTGATGTGGTCCTGGAAATAAACGCCGTGCCACTCGTCTTTGATCACCGAGCGGTTGTTCGGAAATTCCGTCTCTAATACGGCACTGTCGAATACGGCCTTGTCGATTCCATAACTGGGCGAAGGATTGAATATGTTGATCGCCAGCGCCGGGTCGGGGGTGTCGAAAAAACCCTGGGTGCGGTATTTGGTGAAGGACCGGAAATAGTCGTATCCCACCAGGACGTCGTGGTCGGTTGGACCGATCCGGAACTTGCCGGTCAAATCGAGGTTGGTAGTGTAGCCCTCGCTGTCATAACGCTGGAAAAAGACGTTGCGCTGAAGGATGCCGGTAACGGGATTCAATGCGTTCCCGAATGCCGGTGCAGGGTTGAGAAAGGTTTCGTCGCCATGGCCGAAGTTGGCGAGGAACCGGTTATGGATGGCCCAGTCTTCGTTGAACCGATGGTTGATTTCGGTACCCAGCAACACCCTGGAAATATTGTCCAACGGATCGTTGGGATCGCCGAGGGCACGTCTCACGGGGATATTCGCCGGGCGCTTGCCGATGACAGGGATGCCATAATCGGCTTGGTAGTCCTGATTGAGCCCCTCGATGTTGATCGTTATATCGGTTGCCTCGGTCGGTCGCCACGTGACGCTGGGATAAACCATGATCCTGTCATTGGAGATGAAATCCCGGAACGACTCGTTGTTCTGGTAGGAGCCGGTGAAGCGATACAACAAGGATTTGTCGTCGGTGATCGGGCCGGTAGCGTCCCATTCGGTGCGATAGAAGTCGTACGAGCCGAACCGTTGTTCCAGGGAGTAATAAGGAATGTCGAGCGCCCTCTTAGTCGTGACATGGATCAAGCCGCCGGGCTCCGCGCGTCCGAACAGAACCGACGCCGGCCCCTTGAGCACTTCGACGCTTTGCAGATCGGCCGTATCGAATTCGGAACGGAAACCGCTCGGTATGGCCATCAGGCCGTTGCGGTAGATCAAGGGATTTCTAAATCCGCGGACGATGAAGCCGGTGCCCGCTCCGAGGGAGGATTGTGCTCGAACGCCGCTCACGTTCTCCAGAGCATCCGTAATCCTGGTAGTTTTCTGATCCTCCATCACCGCTCTCGGCACTACTTGAATCGATACCGGCGTCTCGATGATCGGCGTGTCGGTCTTGGTGGCTGGGAAGGATTTGGAAACGGCGTAGTCCTCGTTGTAGGGATCGTTCGGATCGGCCTCCGCTCCCGCACTGACAGTCACTTTCCCGAGCGCGATGGCGTCGGCTGCATCGCCGCCGGATTGAACGGCGATTGGCTTGCGCTCCAGGGTCACCGTCCGTTGGCCGGTGAAACGGGCTTGAACGGGAGCCGCGCTCAGCAGCACTTTCAAGGCCTTTTCCGGTGTATAGGCGCCTTTGAGGGGGGCGTTGCGCAGCCCCTCGGCGACATCGCCTTCGTAAAGAACCTGGACGCGGCTCTGCACGGTGAAAGCGGACAGAGCGCGGGGCAAATCTTGCGCCGGAATGTCGAATTGGATCGGCGCTTGAGCGGTCGTCGTGGCCTTGCCGACGGGCTGCGGCTCGGCGCCGACGGAAGCAAGCGGAACATAGGCCGCAAAAGCCGCGGCAATGGCCGTACTCTTGCGGGTAAGGGCACCTGGGCACAGGCCATTCTTCGAACCTGTCTCAACACCATTCCCTCCTTGATGAGCGACAGCTTCTTGTTGTCGATCCTTGTTAATCGCCAGGACGTCTTCCCCAGTAAATTTCAAGTTATCGGTCGTTTTCATCGTTATTTTTTCTTTCTGCAGGCTGGTCGAATGACACCTCAGAATCACTCGGCTCCGGGCGAATTCGTGCCGGAATTCAGAGCACAGGAGTTAAGAGGCCTTTGCCGTCCTTGGCTTCCGGACCCCGGCAATCCATGCCGGGGCGACGACTTCAGTAGATGCCTTTACCCACACGGGAAGGTTTCTTACAGTGTTTCTTCAGTTCATGATCCGTCCTCCAGTAACGCCAAGGCTTCCTCTTCCGAAAGGGATTCGAGTTGTTCGATCAGGCATTCCTCGATCACCAAGGCGAGCTGTGTGATGGTGGAGGCCTCGAAGACGCGTCTCAGGGGAACCTCGACATCGAAAGCGGTCCGTACCCGAGACAGCACTTGTACGGCGATGAGGGAGTGCCCGCCGAGATCGAAAAAGTTGTCCTCGACGCCGACCCTATCCAGGCCCAATACGTCTTTCCAGATGTCGGCGAGAATTTCTTCCGCAGGGGTGCGCGGGGCCACGTAGCGCGCTTCCCTTTGAGCGGCGACGTCCGGCGCCGGCAAGGCCTTGCGGTCGATTTTGCCGTTGCTACCGAGAGGCATGGCGTCGAGGCGAACGAAGACCGATGGCACCATGAAGTTCGGAAGCCGTGCCGAGAGATAGGCGCGCAACTGGTCGATCAGGGAAAGACCGTCCGCGGTTTCCTCGCGAGCCGCGATACTCGGCTTGCTCTCCAAATTTTCTCCGGGTTGCGCATCCGGCCCGTTGCCGGAGGGAGAGGGAGAAAACGGCAAGCGTTCCGTGACATAGGCCACCAGACGTTTGCCGCCCGCGCCTCCGTCGTCTCGGGCCACCACCACGGCTTGCTCCACGGCCGGATGCAGGAGAAGCTGCGCCTCGATTTCGCCCGGTTCGATCCGCGCCCCGCGAATCTTGAGTTGGTGGTCGATGCGTCCGAGAAACTCGATGGCGCCGTCCTCCCGGTAACGGCCGAGGTCGCCGGTGCGGTACAAGCGCCCGCCGACAGGGCCGAACGGGTCCGGAACGAACTTTTCCGCCGTCGTTTCCGGCCGGTGCAGGTAACCTCGCCCGACCTGGATACCGGCCACGCAGATTTCTCCGGGCACGCCCACGGGAACCGGGGTGAGCCAGGCATCCAGAAGATACAGCCGGGTGTTGTCCACGGGGCGCCCGACCGGCACGATCGTTTCGGTTTCTGCGAGCGTTTCCGGTACCTCGTAGTAGGAAACGTCGTCCGAGCATTCGGCGGGACCGTAGGCATTGAGCACCCGCACGTGCGGGAAGCGTTTCATCCAGCGCCGGCAGAGGTCCGGCGGAAACGCCTCGCCGCAGGCGATCAGCCAGCGCAGCCGCGGCAGCTCGATACCCCCGGCCATTTCCAGCAGGGCCTGGATCATCGACGGAACCGCCTCGCCGCAGGCGATCAGCCAGCGCAGCCGCGGCAGCTCGATACCCCCGGCCATTTCCAGCAGGGCCTGGATCATCGACGGAACCGCCTCCAAAACGGTGACTTCGCGTTCGGCGATTTGGCGGAGAAGCAGGCCGGGATCGCGCACGATGTCGTCCGGGAAAATCTCGACCCGAGCGCCGCATGCGAGAGCCGTCAGGTGCTGCCAGACGGAAATGTCGAAACACTGTCCCGCGGTTTGTGCGATGGCGTCGGCTTCGCTCAAACCCAAAGTCGGAACCTTGGTGATCAGGTTGTTGAACATGCCCCGGTGCTCGACCATGGCGCCCTTGGGCGTTCCGGTGGAGCCGGACGTGAAGATCGTGAAGGCCAGGCTGCCGGGGCCGTGCAGGCGTTCGGGATCGGTGGCCGGATAGCTTTGCGCCACGGGTTCGTCCAGTACCAGCAGCGCCGGCCGCCGGGAGACCGTCCGGCACACTGATTCGGCCCGTTCCCGGAAGGACTTGCCAACCAGCAGCCGAGCGGCGCGGGCTTCCTCCAGCACCTGCGTCAGGCGTGCGTCGGGATGGCCGGGATCGAGCGGCAGATAGGCGCCGCCGGCTTTGAACACGCCCAACATCATCACCAGGAAATCGATGCCGCGATCGTTCAACAGGGCGACCAGCGTCTCGGGGCCCACCCCAGCGGCGCGCAAGGCGTGAGCCAGGCGATTGACGCGGGCGTTGAGTTCACGATAGGTCAATGCCTCGCCGCGGCAGGCGACGGCGACCGCCTCGGGCGCCAGCGCCGTCTGCGCTTCGAAACGGGCCACGATGTCCCGAGGTTCGGGATAGGGATGATCGGTCCGGTTCCATTGCTCCAGGATTGCGCCGCGCTCGCTTTCGGTCAGCATCGGGAGCGAGCCCAGGCGGGCGTCGGGATGGCGGATGAGGCTTTCCAGCAAGGTCTTGAAATGCCCGAGCATCCGTTCCACGGCGGCCGGTTCGAAACGGTTTACGTCATAGGTAATTTGCAGGTGGAAACGCGGGGAAGGAACCAGCACCGCGTTGATCGGATAATTGGAATGGGTGCGGTGCTTGTCGTCGACGATGTTCAAAACGTCCTTGGAACCCCGCAAGGTCGGATCGACCGGCGCGTTTTCGAACACGAACAGGTGCTGGAAGAGCGCCTGGCCTCTGGGAAGCTCGCTCAAAGCTTGTATCTGTACCAAAGGCATGTATTCGTATTGGCGGAGCTCCAGATTGTGGTACAGCAGTTCGCGCAGGAATTCCAGGGCCGGCTGGTCCGGCTTGACCTTGACCCGCAACGGCAGGCTGTTGATGAACAATCCCAGCGCCGTTTCCACCCCGGGCAAATCGGTCGGGCGTCCGGCCACAGTCACTCCGAACACGACTTCGTCGCACCGCGAATAATGGGCCAGCATCAGCGCCCAGGCGGCCTGCAAGACGCTGTTCGGCGTCACTTGGCAACGCTGCGCCAAAGCATGAAGCGCCTTGGTGTCTTCCTCGGACAACAGCGCCACCCGATCCCGAACCTGGCTCGTGCCTTTTGTTTCCGGCGGAACCGGCTTGTCCACGACCAGCGGCGTGGGTTCGCCGAATCCGGTAAGGTACCGGCGCCAGAAATTTTCAGCAGCCTCCCGGTTCTGCTCCGCAAGCCAGCCGATATAGTCCCGATAGGGTATCGCAGCCTCCCTGGGCGGGCAGGGCTCTCCTTTTACCTTGGCCTCGTAGTTCGCCCGGAACTCCAACAAAACCGGCGACTTGCACCAGGCGTCCATGAGAATGTGGTGATGGCTGCGGATGAAGCGGTAGCTGCGCTCGCCGAAACGGACCAGGCGTATCCGCATCAAAGGCGCCACCGTGAAATCGAAACCCGTTTTCAGCTCGGTTTCGATCAAAGCCTTGAACCGCCGTTCCTGTTCGGCCTCGGGCACCCCTCTCCAGTCCTGATAATCGAACGGCAGCGCCAGGTGCTTCTGCACGCACTGGTGCGGACTCGAATAGTCTTTCCAAAGAAAGGACGTGCGGAGGATGGGGTGACGGTCCAAGACCTCCTGCCAGGCCGCCTTGAAAGCCTCGATTTCGACATCCCCGTCGATTTCGTAGCGATCGATCATGTGATAGATGCCCGATCCCGGATACATCAGGGAATAGAACAGCATGCCTTCCTGCATGGGCCCCAGCGGATAGACATCCTCGATGTTTCCCGGCGGATAAGGCAGTCTGTCGAGCTCCTGCGCGGACAGCTTGGCCAGCGGAAAATCGGAGGGCGTTAGCCCGGACACGCCGGGTTCGAGACAGTGGGAGATCAGCGTCTCCAATGCCTGGATCACGGCGTCGCCGAGGCGGGCGATGGTCGAGCCGCCATAACGCGCCGCGCTGTAAATCCAGGTCAGTTGGAGATGCCCGCCGCTGACCGCGGCGTTGACCGCCAATTCGTGCGTCCGGCGGTTCGCCGAGGCGCGGGCGATGCCCGATGCCAGCGTGCATTGCCGGAAATACGCGTGGGCGTCGGTTCCGAGGTCCAGGTGGCCGAGATAATTGAACAGGATGGGCGCATCCGCCGAACAGCCTTTTTCCCGCCCTTCGCCGAGCCAGCGCCAGACGGTGTAGTCGAATCCCCATGCGGACTGGCGGCGGAACTGCTCCTTGAGGTCCTTGATGATGCCTCCGGTGGCGTTCGCCGGATCGATATCGAAGGTCACCGGGTAGGAGGTCGTGAACCGTCCTATCGTCCGCGTAAAATCCAAATCCCTGAACGGGCCGTTGTCGCGGCTGTGCGCTTCGACCTCCACCCGCAACCGGTGCAGGCCGGACCAGTCCGAAAGACCCTTGACGACGGCGATGAGCAACAATTCCTGAACGCTGGTCCGATAGGCCGCTCCGGCTTCCTGAATGAGCGCCCGAGTGAGTTTTTCGGAGAGCTTGACCGTATACTCGGCGGCATCGGCTTCGGTGTTCGTGCCTTCGTCGCGATCGACCGGCAAAGCCGTTTCAGCAGCCTCCCGCGAGTGCCACCAGGGTGGCGCTCTCCCCTCCCCCGCCAGGGTTCCGGCATAGTCCTGAAGCCGCGCAGCCCATTGTCGGTAAGAGGTCGTTTTGGCCGGCAAGGTCACGGCGTGGCCGGAGGCCAATTGGTCGTGGATGAGCACGAGA
This sequence comes from Methylocaldum sp. 14B, assembly GCF_002005105.1. Classification (GTDB taxonomy): domain Bacteria; phylum Pseudomonadota; class Gammaproteobacteria; order Methylococcales; family Methylococcaceae; genus Methylocaldum. The sequence continues at coordinate 107,488 of NZ_MSCV01000003.1, forward strand.
TCGTCCAGCAGGATGCGCCAGCTCGCGATATCCATGGTCAGGTGATGGATGACCAGCAACAGCCGCGCGCCGCGTCCCCGCCCGAGTTCGAACCAGACCGCCCGGAGCGTGGGCCCCTCGCCGAGATCGATCTGTCGCTGCCAATACTCCGCGCGTTCGGCAAGAAAGGCCTCGAACGCCGCGTCAGGGATAGCGGACAGATCTTCCCGATGAAACATGGGCTGCCGCTCTTTCCCGACGTAACAGGCCCGCCAAGCCGCCGCGTCGCGGGAAAACCGCAGCCGCAAGACGTCATGATGGAACACCAGTTGCTCCACGGCGCGCTCCATCAGGCCGGGGTCGAACGGATGCAGCATGTCCAACAGCAGGGATTGATTCCAGTGATGCGGATTCGCGAGATCCTGGGCGAAGAATTTCTGCTGGACCGGCGTTAGAGGAGCCGGTCCTTCGATAATGCCTTGCTCGGCCTCGAACGGAGCCGCGCTTTCCGCCGCCAGCGCCAATTCCGCCACTGTCTGGTGCTGAAAAATCTGCCGCGGCGCCAGGTTCAAGCCGATCCGCCGAGCGCGGCTCGCCACCTGTATGCTGAGGATGGAATCCCCTCCCAGCGAAAAGAAGTTATCGTGGATGCCGACCCTGTCGATGCGCAGCACCTCGGCCCAAATGGCAGCCAGCCGGGCTTCCGCGTCGTTTCGGGGTGCGGCGTATCGGCGCGTCAATTGACGGGAAGGATCGGGCTTAGGCAGGGACCTCCGATCCAGCTTGCCGTTGGGAGTCAGCGGCAAACCGTCCAGGAACACGAAGGCCGCCGGAACCATGTAGTCCGGCAGAGCGATTTGGACATGGACACGCAGGGCTTCGGGGTCCGGTTCGTCGCCGCTGGATACGATGTACGCGGCAAGACGTTTGACTCCGCGTTCGTCTTCCCAGGCCGTCACCACGGCATCCCGCACTTCGGGATGGGTCCGCAGGCGGGCCTCGATCTCGCCCGGCTCGATACGAAAGCCTCGAATCTTGAGCTGATGGTCAGCGCGCCCCAGGAATTCGACGAGGCCGTCGGCTCTCCGACGCACGAGGTCGCCGGTCCGGTACAGGCGCTCGCCGGGGCCTGCACCGAACGGATCGGGAACGAAGCGTTCGGCGGTCAGGTCCGGACGATTCAGATACCCTTGAGCCAGCCCCGCGCCGCCGATGTACAACTCGCCTGCGACACCGTTCGGCACCGGTTCGAGATTGCCGTCGAGAACATAGGCCAGGCTGTTGGCGATCGGGCGGCCGATCGGTACCGATTCCCTTGCCCCGCTCTCCCGCACGTCCGGTTCAATCGGAAGAATCAGCGATCCGACCGTGGTCTCCGTGGGGCCGTAGTGATTGAAGATAAGGCATTCCGGACGCTGGGCGATGATCCGGCCGACCAGATCGTAGGTGAGCACGTCGCCGCCGCAAATCAACGCCCGTCGAGGCGCGATGGTCCTGCCTTCGGCCGAATCCAGGAGGGCCGCGAGATGAGAGGGCACGATCTTCAGCACGTCGATCGGCTGGCGTTCGATGTAGTCGGCGAACACGCGCCCATCCGTGGCGGCATCCTGGTCGAATACATGCAGACATCCGCCGGAAACGAGGGAAGCGAACAGGACCGTATTGCCGAGATCCGCCGCGGGCGTAGATACCATTGCGTAACGAAATCCGGCGAGCGCGGAAATCTGCCCGGCAATAAGCTGGGTGTAATTAGCGAGGCTCCGGTGAGAAACCACGACGCCTTTGGATTGTCCGGTCGACCCCGATGTGTAGATCACATAGGCGGGATGGTCCGGCGTCATTGCAGGGTGCGGATTGTCGTGCGCCGGTTCCGGTCCTTCCGGCCATAGATCCATATCGAGCCGGACGATGGCGGGAAAATGGCTGGAAGCGTTCAAGCCGGTTTGCGTCAGCAATAGGCCGACGCCGGCGTCGGCCAGCACGCGGGCCACCCGGTCTTCCGGATAAGCGGGGTCGAGGGGAACGTAGGCGGCGCCGGCCTTGAGCACGGACAGGATGGCCGTCACGAAATTCGCGGAGCGCTCGACGCAAATGCCGACCCGGCTGCCAGGCCCGACTCCGAGCGCTATCAGATGATGCGCCCAGCGGTTGGCGACGGCGTTCAATTCGCGGTAGGTCAGGCGTTGGTCCTTGCAGGCCACGGCCGGAAGATCGGGGGTGTTGGCCGCCTGCAGCTCGAACAGCCGATGAATGCACGGTTCTTCCGGAAGCGGCGTCTCCGGCCCGATGGCCTGATCCAGCAGCTGGATTCGCTCCTGCTCGCCGAACAGCCTCAAGCCGCCGATACTTGTTGCGGGATTCGCCGCCACAGCCTCTAAGAGATTGCGGAAATGATCGGCAATCCGGGAAACCGTCCGTTCCGTGAAAAGATCGGTGCGGTATTGGAAGGACAGCAGGAGGCTGGCTCCATCTTCGGCCGCCATCAGTTTGAGATCGAACCGCTCTATGCGCTGCCTGATGGCCAGCGGGCGCACTGGCCAATCGTTCCCGACCGACATCTCGCCGTTTTCCCCCAGAGCGAGCTGCGCCAGTTCGCTTCCGATATTCGCTTGCGCCTGCTGCAGCACGAATAGGGTTTGATAGACCGGCCAGTGATCGGCGTTGCGCTCGACATGCAGGCGTTCCACCATGAGGGAAAACGGATAGTCCTGATGTTCTAGAGCACCCAATAAAGCGTCGTGTATCTCCGCCAGATAAACTGAAAAAGGCTTGTCGGCGGCGGGCTGGCTGCGCAGCGGCACCGGATTGACGAAGTTGCCCACCACGGACGCGAGTCGGGCCTGACTGCGCCCGGCCGTGGGAACGCCTACGATCAGGTCGGTTTGACGGGTGTAGCGATGGAGCAGGACCTTGTACGCCGCGAGCAATAGGGTGAACAGGGTGACGCCACTCCGCGCCGCGAAATCCTTTAGCCTGTCGGTTTCCTCCCGGCTCAGGCGAACCGCTACCGAAGCGCCGCGGTAGTTCGGTACCGCAGGCCGCGCACGGTCAGTGGGCAGGGCGAGGATCGGGAGTTCTCCGGAAAGCCGTTGCCGCCAGTAATCCCAGTCGGCATTGCCGGCCGGACTTTCCAGATAGTTCCGTTGCCAGGCCGCGAATTCAGCATAGCTGGAAGCCGGTGGGGACAAGCTCGGCCCTGGAACCGTCTCACCCAATTCCGAACGGATTTTTCTCAACTCGTCGACGAGCACGAGCACCGACCAAAGGTCCAGGGCGATGTGGTGGGCGCAAAGCAGGAGGGTATGCGGAGAGGCTTGAGGCCCTAGGCTATGGGCTACAGGTTCCTGGACATCCGAAGTCTTGAGCCTGAAGTCTGGAGCCTTGGTTCCATGTCGATAGAGGACCACCCGCAAGACCGGTCCGTGCGCCAAGTCGAAGGGTTCGCGGATGCGCCGCGCCATGTCGTCTTGAAGTTCGGATTCCGACCAAACCGAGGCGTCGACGGCAGTAAAGAAGTCGGGCAGGTCGGCCAGCGGCAATACCGACTGAAAGACCTCGTCGCCCTCGTTGCGATAAACCGTGCGCAGCATTTCGTGCCGCTCCGCCAGGCGGTAGAAGGATCGCCGCAAGGCTTCCGCGTCGGCGCCGTTCTCGATGCGCAAGGCTAGATGCAGGTTGTAAACGATGCTGTTCGGTTCCATGTGTTGCATCGTCCACATGGAAAACTGGGTCGAAGAAAGGCTCGAGGCTAGAGACTCGAGACTTGAGGAAACGGAGACTATTGCCTGTTCCTTGTCATTTCCTACAGCCTCCAGCCTCAAACCTTCAGCCTGACAGGCAAGAGCTTCAGCCACTTCCACCACCGACCGGTCGGACAGGAATAGCGTCAACGGGGCCTCGATGCCCAATAATTCGTCCACCGTGTGCTTGAGTTCGACGGCCTTCAGGGAATCGAGGCCCGACGCTCGCAGCGGCGATTCCATGGATACGGCGAATTCCTCGATCTTCAGCAGATGGGCGATCTTGGTCCGGAGGAAACGAGCGATCAGCGCGGCGCGCTGCGGGTGAGGAACGACGGACAAGGCTTCCTGCAGAAGTTGGAGTTGGAATTCCTGCGGCGTCGCCTTGCGTTCGCTCGCCTTCCTCATCCCACCCGAAGTAACCGGGCTGTCCTGCCCGGCAAGCTGCGCGCCCCCTTCCTTCGGGTCGTCCGACCGCGCCAACACCGGTAGAGCACCCTCCAGGTACGCTTGCTTACAGGCTTGGCGCCGCAGTTTGCCACTGGAGGTCTTGGGAACGCCGCCGGGCTGGACGAGAACCAGTTCGGCGGCCGTCAATTCACAAGCCTCGGCCAGGGTGCTCCGCAAGGATGCGAAAATCGCTTCGTAATCGGCCTTCCGTATGGCTTCGCGGGTCAGTTCCGCGACCACGATCGGCTTTTCCTCGTCCTGACAGGTCACAGAGAATGCGGCGCAGCCTCCGGGACGCAGGACATCCACTCTGTCAGTCAGTGCGTGCTCGATGTCCTGCGGGTAATAGTTCCGCCCTCGGATGATGATCAGGTCCTTGATACGCCCGGTAACGTATAACCGGCCGTCGTCGAGTAATCCCAGGTCGCCGGTGCGGAGAAATGAGGCTTCAGGCTTTAGGCCAGAGTCCATAGGCCGGATTCCGCTAGTCCGAAGTCTATGGTCTAGAGCCTCTAGCCTCGCCCTGAAGGTGTTCTCGGATTCCTCGGCGCGGTTCCAGTAGCCCTGCGCCACGCTGGGACCCGAGACCCAGATTTCGCCTTCCCGGCCCGGCAGGCACGGTTTTCCCGTATGGGGATCGACAATTTGGACAATATGGCGATCCGTGGGCAAGCCGCAGGAAACGAGGCTGGAGGCTGGAGACTTGAGGCTTGAGGAATCGCCGATCTTGGGTTTGGCCTTTGTTTCCTCCAGCCTCACGCCTCCGGTTTCTAGCCTCGCTCCTGTTACAAACAGCGTAGCCTCGGCCAGACCGTAACAAGGAAAGAAACTTTCGCGGCGAAAGCCGCATTCGGCGAAGGCGCCGGCGAAACGCTCCAAGGTCGCGGCGCGTACCGGTTCGGACCCATTAAAGGCCAATGTCCAGGCGCTGAGATCCAGGTCGCGCTTTTGTTCGGCCGTCACCTTGCAAACGCAGAGATCGTAAGCGAAGTTGGGACCGCCGGAAGTCGCGGCCCGGAATTCGGAAATGGCCTTCAGCCAGCGTACCGGCTTCTCCAGAAAGGCCATGGGTGGCATCAGGACGGCGGTAGAGCCGACATAAAGCGGCTGGAGGATGTTTCCGATCAAGCCCATGTCGTGATACAGGGGCAGCCAGCCGACCACGGTCGAGCGCTCGGTGTGTCCGAAGCTTTGCCGGATGGCCTCCTGGTTGGCGAGCAGATTACCGTGGCTCACCATCACGCCCTTGGGGTCGCCGGTGGAACCCGAGGTGTATTGCAGGAAGGCGATGTTTTCCGGCGCGAGTACGGGCGCCTGCCAACACCCGGCTTCGTCCGAAGCCACGGTATCGGTGGCGAACCAGTTCGACGCGGCGCGCAGCGCGCCTCCAACGAATTCATCCCGGAATTTTGCGGCGAGTTCCGCCGTGGTCATGATGGCGGCGGGTGCGGCGTCGCGCATCACGGCCTGGAGACGCGGCAGATGCTGGCGGGTCGGAGGATAAGCCGGTACCGCGATGGCTCCGGCATACAGGCAGCCGAAAAAGGCCTCGATATATTCAAGCCCCGGCGGATACAGCAGCACCGCTCGTTCCCCGACCATCCCCAGGGTCTGAAGGCGGGCGGCGATGGCGCGGGCCCGCCGGTCTAGATCGGCGAACGTCAGCCGGCCGTTTTCGATTTCGCCGTCGGCGAGAAAAACGTATCCTTTTCCCAAGGCATCCTCGTTGGCTCTCGCGCCCAGCAGCTCGACCAGATTGGAGCAAGTCATCCCAACATTTCCCATCACTCCGGACTCCTCGAAGTTGCGCACTGCGGCCTCCTTTATGAAACGTAATTCAGATATGAGCGGTACCAGGGGAGTACCCGCTTGGCGGAAACGCCGGCGCATAGCCCGAGGGCGATCACCGTGTTGTAGTACACGTTCTTGAGCGGCATCCCTCGTCCCAATGCCAAAATTCCCTGAACGGAGCTGTCGCGGGTATGCCAGTCCACGTTGAAGGAGATGGCGCAGTCGAGACTGCGGACGTGGTGAAGCATTCCCGGGGGCATGTAAAGCATGTCTCCCGGTTCCACGGTGCACTCACGAGCCTGCGCCTCCCGAAAAAGCGGATGGCGCACGAAATTCGGGTTTTCGGCGTCCACTTCGCACCAGCGCCACCGATAGCGGTAACAGTAGGAGAGCTGGTCGTGATCCAGCAGGATGAAACGCTTCCGCCCCGCCACCTGGAAGAACAGGTTATGGGTGAGCAGGCAATCGAAATGAAGCGGCGTCAGACTGTGTTTCGGCCCCAGGAAAAACTGGGCGAACTGCAACCAATAAGGGCGGTACCAGCCCGGAAAATAGTCGGACGGAAAGCCGCGGAGGTCGTTTGCCGCATCGGGTAAGACGCTGAGTAGAGGCACGTCGTGAAAATAGGGCGGCCGATCCTTGGCTGCCATTTCGTCCGATTCAAGTCGGGATTGGTAGGCCTCCAATTGATCCAGATACTCGCTCAACCTGGCGTCGACCGTCCTCAAACCGGCGACGCCTTCATCGGCCAGCCCTTGCTTGAGCTTGACGAAGCGTTGGCCGGAGACTCGGCGCAGATGGTCGAATGTCCAGCGAGCGAGTGCCGGGCAATGGTTGAGCGCCCCGCTCACGACTACCGGAATGCCTTTGGCCACGTACCCGGAGAAAAAATCGGCGGATGAGAGTTTTGCTCTGCGCTCGATTGGAGGGTATACCTTACCTGCAGCCGGATTCCCCGGTTGCGCGTCTGCCGCCGTTTCGATCGCCGGCTTCCGGAGCATCAAATTCGCCATGCTCCCTCCGAATGCCTGCGTAGTTCCGTACCCTTCAAACCAGCATTTCCCAGCATGCTTCCGGTCGTACTAGAAATCGCTCTCGAGTCGGATTCACGGGAAGGAACGGCGGTCGCCGGCTTGGTCGTTGTCGTGCTTTCCACCCAGTGGCGAACAGTGATTCGGACCGGCTCTCCCTCTACCGCGAGAGCCGAAACGAAACCGTGAATCAGGTCGAGAGGGTAAAGCCACCAGCCGGACGGCTGCCCCAGCGCGTCTTGAATCTCGACGGCGGATCGGGTTTCGAGCGGTCCCAAGGGTATGTCGAAGGCATCGAGAGAAAACGACAAGCCGTCGCCACGGCCTTTGACATAGGCCTCCTTCCTGGTCCAGCCCCGAAGAAATGCCGCCGTCTTTTCGGACAAGGAAATTTCGCTGAATTCGGCCTGCTCGTTCGGCGAAAAGACCAAAGGCGCCAGTTCTTGCCAGGGGACATCGTTTCTCACGGGCTCGATATCGATGCCGACCTCGCTATCGCAGGAAATGGCGTATGCCGCCCAGCCCCCGGCATGGGAAAGATTGAACCGGAGCCGCTCGACCGGGCGGCCCGCCACCATTTCGCCGGGAGCGAAATGGGACGCGCAGCGGCCCGTCGGGACGGAGTCCACGGAGGGACTTCGCAATTCCGGTTTGCCAAAAGCGCCATAGGCGAAACGGATTTCAGAAGGGTCGATGTTCAGATATCCGGCGAGCAGCCGGCGGAGAATTCCTCTGGCCGCGGCGTATTGAGCCCGGTCTCGCTCGAACGCGAAGCGGCCGGCTCTTTCCCGTTCGTCATTAGACAAATCTGCGAAGTACCAGGAATAGGATTCGTAAGCGACGGCGCTGTGGTCTGCGGCATTGCCGAGATCAGAAATCAGCGGCACACACCAGACATGCACTTCGGCCGGCGACAGCCGAGGGAAATTAGGCGTAGAAATCACTGGCCGAGACATCCGTATCGCCTTCTCAGAAAGAGCATCCTCCGAACCGGAGAATTCCCACGCGCATCAAGCCTCCTTCCCCGCCGACGCGGCTTCCTGAAGGGACGCCTCCTCCATGTGTCTGCGTAAACTCAAAGGCCGCATGTCCGTCCACACATCCCTGATATAGTCCAGACACTCCTGCTTCGGACCGCTCTTGCCGACCGTTCGCCATCCTATAGGCACTTCCTTGTATTCCGGCCAAATCGAATACTGCTCCTCATGGTTGACGACCACGTGGTAAATCGTCGTATCGTCTTCATCCCAAGCCATGTTTTCGTCCTCCAGATTCGAGTTCAAGCAACCAGGATCGGTTTTCGTCGCCGAGTTTTTTGCCCCGGATATCCGTATTGACGAAAAGACAAAACCGACCCCGTACTCCGGGACGAAAGTTTTTGAGGGCGATTTGAAGCGAGGTGTGTCCGAGGAATGGATGCGCTGTGCTGCTGGAGCGTTGTCAGGTTTGGTGTAGTGCCTTCAGTAGGTCGGGAATCCTTTCCCGACACCCCAGTTCGGCAAGTGCATTTGTCGGCAAAGGATTGCCGACCTACGACTACGGCTTTGGGATAGGCGTGAGAAAGGAATTCAGGCGGCGAGGGAAGGTGCGCCAGCCCTCGGCCGGATGCGGCGGCTGAGAGCTCAGAGGGTGGGCTGGTAAAGCAAGGTCAGAGCGCCGGAAAGATTTACCGAGCTTAGTCCTAAGGTTTTCTCGATGGCGGTAAGAATATCGCGGGGCCGGGTCAGGTCGAAGGCGCCACTGACGACCCGCTCGCGGATGCGCGGATCGGCGATGATGATCTTGCCGGGGAAATAACGGTTTATCTCGTCGACCACGGCGGCGAGCGGCTGCATGTTGAACACCAAGAGTCCCTCGCGCCAGGCCGACGCCTGCCGGGCATCCACGCGGAGAACAGGGCCTATGCCGTCGATGCTGCCGGTCGCCTGCAATCCGGCGCTCAGTTCTATCGCCCGATCCTCGGCCCCCTCGGTGTAGACGCGCACCCGCCCCTCGGACACGGTGACGGTCATACGGTCATCCCGCTCGTATACGTTGAACGCGGTGCCCGTGACTTTGGCCACGCCATGAGCGGTAAGGACGATGAAGGGACGGTCTGGATCGTGTCTCACCTGGAAATAAGCTTCGCCTTCCAGGAGTTTGATCACGCGTCGTTCCGGGGAGAACTCGACCGATAAGGCTGAGTGGGTATTGAGGGAAACTCGGGAGCCGTCCTCCAGCGTAATCTCCTGCCGTTCGCCCCACTCCGTATGATAATCACTGGTCCAAAAGCGAAAAGCTCCCGGCAACCAAAGGTACATGACAAGCGCAGCAGCCAGAGATAAGCCCACGAAGGCACGGCGCGCCGGTCGCCTAGCGACCCTTTGCCCAGCTTTACGGATGAGAGGGGTCGCATCCGTCTGTTCCGACGCCAAAGTCTCTTCTCGTTCGAAGACCCGTCGGGCCGGCTCGTCCAGCAGCGCCCAAAACATTTCGATATCCGCATAAGCCTTGGCATGCAGGGAGCTACGCTTTCGCCAGTCCTCGAAACGATTGCGATCCTCGGGCGTAACCCGGCCGGAGTGGAGTTTCGAGAACCACTCGATCGCCTCGTCGGAGATCGTCGTCTCCACGGGGTTTGGATGCATAACCGCTCTTTTTATCTTGTTGTCTGCGCGACGAACTGGCGTGGCACTTGCCAGCTTTTTCGATTACAGCCGGTCAACTCCTCCTTGTCAAATGATAACGAGTTCGTTGGGAAAATAACGCTGAAAAGTACTTTGCCAGTTTGAACGCAAGTTGGTCTTACTGGGCACCATCAAGGATAGACACGTCAGAGCGGGATTTGCCGCACCCTATTCTTTCGTAGTAGAACGTCGGCGCTATCTAGTCCGCATTCTATCGCGCAGAATCTTCAACGCTTTACCGACCTGTTTTTCCACAGTACGAGGGGAGATATTCAATCGCTCGGCTATTTCGGCATGACTGAGGTGCTGGACCTTGTGCAGCAGAAAGATACGGCGGCATTGCGGAGGCAGTTCAGCGATCGATTGGCCAAGGAGGTCCAACTCTTGGCCTGCTTCCGTGATCTTGTCGGGAAGCGGTTTCGGACAGATCAGGTCCTCTTCCAGCGGCTCGTGATGAGCCTGCGCCGACGCCACGGCCTGCCGCCCGTAATCGACCACCAAATTGCTGGCGATACGAAACAGGTAAGCAGGCAGATTAACTATTTCGTCGACGGAGTTTTGCTGAATAACCCGCAAATAGGCCTCCTGGACTACATCCTCCGCAGTATCGCTGCAACCGAGACGGCGCTTGAGCAATTGCAGCAAGGGTTTTCGAGTTTCCAAGTAAGTCGACTGAATAAGCGCAACGGACGATTTCATTTATTGTTGTTCCTTAACGGGTCTTGGCGCCATCGAGGAGCAAGTACAGTTTTCAAGCCTCGAGAGGAAGATCGTGGCTGAACTATCCGAGCAAGGTCTGTGCCGAGCGCATTTCCGCGCCTGATTCGAGTGGGAATCTAGATGTAGCCTCGCAAACTAGGGCTTATGACTCACTATATGCGGCATATCACACAGCTCTACCATGCCCGGCGCTTCGCTTCTCAAGCTTTACGGTGCCTTGCAGCCGCCTCCGAGCATCTTTGGGATAGCAGTGAGGGATTAGCCTCGGTTAAACGTTTATCGGATAAGGAACAACCAAAGAGAATGGTCGTTAGAATCAGGCGGGAGCGAAAGTCCAGTCTTGAGCAGAAATTGGGCATTCGCTCAAAATGAAAAAGGCCTGCATCGCTGCAAGCCTTTGTTTTACTTGGTGGGCCCTCAAGGACTTGAACCTTGGACCAAGGGATTATGAGTCCCCTGCTCTAACCAACTGAGCTAAGGGCCCGAGAACTGGTCGTTAATCCATGTCAAGGAAACTGCGTAGTTGCTCGGAACGCGAAGGATGACGGAGTTTGCGCAATGCCTTGGCTTCGATCTGACGAATACGCTCGCGGGTCACGTCGAACTGCTTGCCCACTTCTTCCAAGGTGTGGTCGGTATTCATATCAATTCCGAAACGCATCCGCAAGACTTTCGCTTCTCTAGCCGTCAATCCGGCCAACACTTGCTGAGTCGTTTCGCGCAAGCTTGCGACGGTCGCATGCTCGATCGGAGACATCACCCGAGAATCTTCGATGAAATCACCCAAATGCGAGTCCTCATCATCGCCGATGGGGGTTTCCATGGAAATGGGTTCCTTGGCGATCTTTAGAACCTTGCGAACCTTATCTTCGGGCATATCCATGCGGACCGCCAGTTCTTCCGGCGTCGCTTCCCGTCCCATTTCCTGCAACATCTGACGCGAGATACGGTTCAGTTTATTGATCGTCTCGATCATGTGCACCGGAATTCGGATGGTGCGCGCCTGATCGGCAATCGAACGCGTAATTGCCTGGCGAATCCACCACGTCGCATAGGTGGAAAACTTGTAACCGCGTCGATATTCGAATTTATCGACCGCCTTCATTAGGCCGATGTTTCCTTCCTGGATCAAATCGAGGAACTGCAATCCCCGATTGGTATATTTTTTGGCAATGGAAATGACCAAACGCAAATTGGCTTCGATCATCTCCTTTTTGGCGAGACGTGCCTGGCTCTCGCCAACAGAGACGCGCCGATTGATTTCTTTAATATCGGCGATCGACAGTTGATTATCTTTTTCTATCTGCGCCAGTTTGCTTTGCGCACGCCTCACCTCGTCGGCATAAGAAGCCAATATCTCACCATAGCGCGCCCCCAACAGTTTCTGAAACCAATCGGGATTGCTTTCGTTACCAGCGAAAGAGGCGATGAATTCTGCGCGCGGCATTTTTGCTTTGACGACGCAGATATCCTGAATAATCCGCTCCTGCTCCCGAATCTTCTCGACCGCACTGTGCAACAGATCGGTCAACTCCTTGAAAAACTGGGGCGTTTTCTTGAACTCCATGAAACTTTCCGCAAGAGAGTCGAACGCTTTCTGCGTACGTTCATGGTGATAACCGTGCTTGTGATGTGCATTGACAGCAGCTTTGTGCTGCTTGTTGAAAAGCTCGAGCTTCTCTCTAACGAGTTCCGGGTCAGGCCCACTCTCGGTTTCATCGAGAATTTCGGTGTCGGCCTCTTCATCCAGCAAGACCTCTTCCGACTGGGCTGCCGGATCGAAAAAGTCGGAAATCAAGTCCGACAACCGAGCCTCTCCTTTTTCGACAGCATCGAAGGCCCTGATAAAATGATCCATCGCAGCTGGAAAACGAACCAACTCATTCGCCGCTTGGTTCAGTCCTTCCTCGATGCGCTTGGCGATGCTCAGCTCACCTTCGCGGGTCAGCAGCTCGACCGTTCCCATCTCACGCATGTACATACGTACGGGATCTGTGGTCCTGCCCAATTCGGCATCAACGGAGGAAGCAAGTGCCGCAGCGACTTCCGCCGCTTCGTCCTCATCTTCCTCGGTAACAACGGCAGGTTCGGGAATCAAATCTGCATCCGGCACATCCTCGTGCACCTCAATTCCCATATCATTGATCATGCAGATGATGTCTTCCATCTGCTCCGGATCGACGATATCGCTGGGTAAGTGGTCATTCACCTCGGAAAAAGTGAGGTAACCTTGCATTTTACCTTTGGCGATAAGCTCTTTAAGCTGAGATTGCTGTTGTTCCAGATTCATCAACTGACCCGCGACTGCTGTATGCCCGCAAAACAATACAGTATATTAAAAGTTTGAGAAAACAGGAAACTTAAGTTACCGGCCTCATTGACTCATGAGCACTCGCATTTCCTCCCGCTCTTCGGAACTGAGCTGCATTTTTTTCGATTTCTTGATGAGCTCATCCAAACGCTCCCGCTTGAGCTGATGACTGAAACGCATTAAAGCATCTGAGAACTCAGCTCGTATACCTTCCTTGGGCAACAAAGTATCCCACTCTATGAGGTTGGCGATAAAATTTTCCTCCGGCGCACCGCGAAAATGCTCCAGGATGCCGCCGCTAGTCGAACCCGGATTTTCATCCAGAATCCGGAGCACCTTTTCGATTAAGTATCCATTCTTATTAACCGTACGCAGCTTACTACGCAGGTCAGCCCCAACCATGGCCGCAAGTTCTGGATTCTGGACCAGAAGCGCCAAAAGGATACGTGATGCAGAGGGCTGCACTCGACCTCTTACGGATGCAACCCTTGATTCCGACGGCCCTACAAGCTTAGCCGATTTATCGGATGGTTCGACTACCCCATGCCCCGCAAGTTCCTCCAGACGTTTGTCGATCATCTCACGAAAAACACCAGCAGGTAACTTACCAATCAATGGTTTGGCTTTGTTAATCAAAGCGGCGCGTCCCTCTAAGGTGCCTAAATCAAGCCGACGCACCAAACACCTGAAGAAATAGTCAGAGAAAGGTAACGCGGTATCGAGACGGTTTAGGAAAGCATCCGCACCCTCCGATCGGACCAAGGAATCAGGATCTTGCCCCTCCGGCAAAACCAGAAATCGGATTTGCCGTCCGTCCCGTAAGAACGAAAGGCTTGCTTCGAGCGCTTTCCAGGCAGCCTTCTGTCCCGCAGAATCTCCGTCGAAACAAAAAACCAGTTCATCCGTATAACGGAAAAGCAGCTCGACATGATCAGCGGACGTAGCAGTTCCAAGCGTTGCAACCGAATTGGAAATGCCGTTTTGAGCCAAGGCGATCACATCCATATAGCCCTCGACCACGACGATGCGCTCCGGCCTCGGAGACTGCTTTAACAGCTCGTATAGTCCATATACTTCCTTGTGCTTTTTGAAAACGATAGTCTCGGGCGAATTGAGATATTTCGGCGTTTCGTCGCCCATCACCCGTCCGCCAAAGCCCACCACCCTGCCTCGGCGATCCCGAATGGGAAAGATAATACGATCCCTGAATCTGTCATAAGCCTTATCGTCTTTCATGATCATAAGACCCGCCGCCTCCAGCAGCTCCCGCGAAAACTCCGACGGTAGATTTTGCCACCCCGGAGGAGCATAACCCAAGCGATATCGCTGAGCGAGTTCGCCGCTGACCCCTCTGCGTTTCAAATATGTGATAGCTCGCGACGTTTCGGGATGGACTTTAAACTGGTGTGCATAGAATCGGGAAACAGCATCCTGCAGTTCGTAAATGGCCTTCGCCATCTTAGACTGCGGATCTACCGTCGCACTCTGGGCGTCTACCGGAATTTTCAACCCCGCCGACGCAGCGAGACTTTCCACCGCTTCGACAAAACTCAGATGGTCATAGCCCATCAGAAAATCAATGGCATTACCGTGTGCGCCGCAACCAAAGCAATGGTAAAACTGCTTATCGCGACTTACGGTAAAGCTGGGTGTTTTTTCACTATGAAAAGGACAACGAGCAGTAAAGTTGCTGCCGGCTTGCTTAAGCGGCACGCGCGCATCAACCAGATCGACCAGATCGATACGAGCGATCAGTTCTTGAATGAATTGACGGGGAATCTTGCCGGCCATCGTTTATACCGGCAGCTCAGTTCACGCTACGCCGTTCCTAAAAAACATCAAGACTACCGTGTCCTAGCCGCTTAACAGGCTTTTGACCCGCAAGCTAACCATCGACATATCGGCTCGCCCCTGCATTTTTGGCTTCAGCACGGCCATAACTTTGCCCATATCGCCGACTCCGGAAGCACCCGATTCCGCCAAAGCCTCCTTGATCAGAGACTCCACTTCCTCTTCGCTCAACGCTTGCGGCAAGTATTCCTGAATAACGCCAAGCTCCGCCTGTTCCGCAGCAACCAAATCATCCCGCCCTGCCGATTGAAATTGCGTGATGGATTCACGCCGCTGCTTGACCATCTTGTCCAGAACGGCAAGGACTTGCGCATCATCCAACTGAATCCGCTCGTCCACCTCGCGCTGCTTGATGGCGGCCATTATCAGCCGAATGACGCCCAGCCGATCTTTTTCTCCGGCTTTCATGGCGGCTTTCATATCCGCCTGGAGACGTTCTTTCAATACGCTCATCGAAAGGGGCTATCAGGTTTGCGGACGCCCTTTGCGCAAATTCTGCAGAGCAAACCGTTCGCGGGAAAGCTTTTTCAGATGCCGCTTCACTGCTGCAGCCGCTTTGCGCTTACGTTCCTCGGTCGGTTTCTCGTAGAATTCGCGGCGGCGCACTTCGGAAAGAATACCGGCCTTCTCGCAGGCACGTTTAAAACGACGGATAGCAATTTCAAAGGGCTCGTTTTCTCTAAGCTTAATCGACGGCATGTAGCTTCCCAAGATTGATGACTAAAATGACGAAATTCCCGAGGCAGGATTACCCCGCCAACTTAAAAGTGCTAATTATACTCACTACAGAGCGCAAGGTAAAAGTCAATTTGTATGTACGTACTCGGCATTGAAACATCCTGCGATGAAACGGGCGTGGCGATCTATCACGCCACCAAGGGACTTTTGGCCCATCGCCTGTATAGTCAGGTAAAAACTCATGCGGAGTATGGAGGCGTAGTACCCGAACTGGCCTCCCGTGATCACATCAAAAAACTGGTTCCGCTGATTCGGCAAGTAATCGCAGACGCCCGCATTTCCAAACGGCAAATCGACGGAATCGCTTATACAGCCGGCCCGGGATTGATCGGCGCGCTCCTGGTAGGCGCTTCCGTCGCCCGCAGCCTAGCATGGGCATGGGAAATTCCATCGATAGGGGTACATCACATGGAAGGCCATTTGCTCGCGCCCTTAATGGAGTCCGACCCACCCGATTTTCCGTTTATCGCGCTCCTCGTTTCCGGTGGCCACACCCAGCTCGTCGAGGTAGAAGGCATCGGCCTGTATCACATTTTGGGAGAATCGGTGGATGATGCCGCCGGGGAAGCCTTCGACAAAACCGCCAAGATGCTTGATCTGGGCTATCCAGGAGGTCCCGCGATCGCAGAATTGGCCGAGGAAGGCGACGAGCATCGGTTTGAATTCCCTCGCCCCATGACCGATCGGCCAGGTCTCGATTTCAGCTTCAGCGGCCTTAAAACGCATACGTTACAAACATTCGCATCCACCGCCAAAACTCGACAGGATAAAGCGGACATTGCCAAGGCATTCCAGGATGCGGTGGTCGATACACTGACGATCAAATGCCGGCGGGCGCTCAAGGAAAGCGGGCTCACCCGCTTAGTGGTCGCGGGCGGGGTCAGCGCCAACCGATCTATGCGCGACAAACTTCAGCACATGGCTAGCGAAGAAAACTGCCGGGTTTATTTTCCGCGACTCGAATTTTGCGGCGATAACGGCGCCATGATCGCATTTGCCGGCTGCCAGAGACTGCTCGCCGGCCAAACGGAGCCCCCCGAGATCAACGCTCTTCCGCGGTGGCCCTTAAGCAAGTTAGCACCGCTCGCCCTATCGCAAGAGTCAACAGCCTAAACAAGCGGCAATTCTGAAACCGTCAGGCTTTACGCCCGATCCGCGCTTCCTGTCCATGACGCAAACGCTCGATATTTCCCCGATGCCGCCAAATCAGAAACAAGACCATCACGACCGAGGCGCCAATCAACGCCTCGGAACCGGTCAAAAGCCAAACGTAGACGGGTGCCAGAACGGACGCAGCCAAAGCCGCAAGCGACGAGATACGCGAGACGAAAGCAATCGCAATCCACGTCAATAGAGCAGCCAAGCCTACCATCCATGAAAATCCCAAGAGTACCCCCAAGGCTGTGGCAACGCCTTTGCCGCCCTTAAACTGGAAAAATACCGGGTAAAGATGGCCAAAAAATGCCGCCAACCCCACCAAAGCGATCACAAGCAGGTCAGCGTCAAAAGCCTTGGCCAACAAGATCGGAACCAACCCCTTGGCGGCATCTCCTAACAAGGTAATCGCGGCTGCTTTTTTACCACCCAACCGCAGCACATTGGTCGCACCGGGGTTTTTCGAGCCCTGTTCTCGGGGATCGGGAAGGCGAAACAATCGGCTTACGATTACCGCACTGGATAGCGAGCCTAGGAAATAGGCCAAAGGAACTAAAAACCACACCGCCATGCGCTTATTATGTATCCTGGTTGCCAGTTTTGTAATTTTTATGTTACCAATTCGCGAAATAGCGAAAACCGGTCGGATTGACGATGGACATTATATTTCTACGCGGCCTTGAGATCGAGACGGTGATCGGCATCTACGATTGGGAGAGAAAGATCAAGCAAACCATCCTGATCGATTTGGAAATGGGTACCGACATCCGCGAGGCGGCGGCATCGGACAATATCGAACACACGCTCGACTACAAAGCGGTGTCCAAACGCATCATTTCTTTCGTGGAAGAAAGCGACTTCTTTCTCGTGGAAACTCTAGCCGAGAAGGTCGCTCAAATCGTTATCGATGAATTTGATGTGCCGTGGCTTAGGTTGACGCTAAACAAGAAGGGCGCGATCCGTAAAGCCAGCGATGTCGGAATCATTATCGAAAGAGGAGATAAACGAAAATATGCCTGATGTTTTCCTGAGCATCGGCAGCAATATCGAAAGAGAAAAGCACATTCCTTCCGCTTTGAGAGAGCTGGAAGAGCGTGTCGGCTCGTTGACTGTCTCCGGCGTTTACGAAAGCGAAGCGGTAGGCTTCGAAGGCGCTCGCTTTTACAACTTGGTAGCGGCCTTTTCCACCGAACTCCCGGTATCCGAGATCGCAAAGATCCTGAGCGAGATCGAAAACAATCATGGGCGTACACGAGATTGCAAAAAGTTCTCCTCGCGTACCCTCGATATCGATTTGATTCTTTACGGCGACGAGGTGCTCCAAGAAGGAAAGCTTACATTGCCGCGCGAGGACATCACCCGTTACGCCTTCGTATTGGAGCCGCTCGCGGAGATCGCGCCGAATCGAAAGCATCCGGTGATCGGCGAGACCTACGCCGAGCTGTGGGCCAAATTCGACAAGACTAGCGTCAACCAGTGGCGGGTGGGCTCGGTTTCGGATATCAGCTGAATAAACTCCTCCCGCCATCCACGACCAGCATCTGCCCGGTCACGTACGGCGCATCATCGACCAGAAACAATACCGCTTTCGCGATATCCGAAGCCTCCCCGGCGCGTTTCATAGGAATACGCGCCAAGATTTCAGCTTTCTTCGCGGGATCGGCGTCGTGCTCGGGCCATAGAATGGCGCCCGGCGCGACGCCATTGACTCGAATTTCCGGCGCCAACTCTTTGGCAAGAGCGCGGGTCATCGTCGCCAATCCGGCCTTGGCGAGACTGTAGACCGAATATTTCTCGATAGGATGATCGGCGTAAATGTCGCCGATGTTGATGATGCAACCCTTACGGTCGCGTAGATAGGGAACGGCCGACTGAGCCAGGAAAAACGGCGCCTTGAGGTTGCTGCCCAAGAGGTCGTTCCATTGAACCTCAGTGATCGCTCCAAACGGCGTAGGATAGAAACCGGAAGCGTTATTCACCAACACGTCAAAACCACCCCAAAACGCCGCCGCCTGCCGAACGAGTTCGGTCAGTCTTCCCGTTTCAAGCAGATCGCCCTGCAACAAACGAACCGAGTTCGCTCGCACGGCATTGAGCTCGTTGGCTAAAGCCTCGGCATCGGTCGCCGATCGGTGATAATGCAGCACGATGTTGTATCCGGCCGCATGCAGCCGACGCACGATTTCAGCGCCGATGCGGCGAGCCGCGCCAGTGACGAGCGCCGATTTCACCATACAATTCCCCTTGACTCCCACAGCCTCTACGAGTGATTGCTTTCGAATTGCGCGAACCACTGCCCCGCCCCCAACGGCGAGGTCGGATCGTAATACAAGGACACCAGCTTCAAGTGTCCAAACGGCCCCAATTCCGGTCCCGGCAGCAAAGTACGGAACGCCTCCCCACCCATCAACTGATGGGTGATGGTTTGAAACAGGCGCGCCAGACGTCCGTTCCGCACCATCGTATCCAACATATGGGGTCCGGCGATAAGGTAAATGGTTCGGTAACCTAGCTCGCCCAGCCTGCGCGTTAGCACGTCGCCCTCCACCATTCTGCCCTTTCCCGCCAGAATCACCTCGTAACCTTGCTTGCGCCAATAGTCCAGCTTTGCGGGGTCCGCCTGTTCTCCCGTAGCGATATAACAGGCTTGACGATGTTCTTTGATGGATGCCGGCATCGGAAAATCCAGACTGGCGCTCGCGATAATGATCGCCGGCTGAGGGCTCAGCCCCTGCTCCTCGCGCCACTTCGCGAGATCGCGAGTCGTATCCGTCAAACCGACTTGCAGAATGTTTCCCAAGCGCTTCTGCGCCAGTGAACGGAGATACCCGCCGTGAGTGATTAGGCAATCCGCCTGGCACTCCAGCTCCAGAAACAACCGAAAATCATCCGGCGTGGTCAGGCTTTTCGGAAGGTAAGTCTGACCGCTCGAATCCTCCAGCGCGATCCGCCCGTCCAGGCTGGTAAGGAAATTGGCATAGACGAACGGCGAGTCGGGCGTGCCCTGCCGGTGCAGATTCAGTTGTAGATAAAGTCCTTCTAGAACGACTTCTTCAAAGGGTGGGGGAAACAGACGAAAAACTTTCTTGGTCATTTAAAGAAAGGTGCCGTGTATAGATGCCTCGCACTGAAACGGAAGCAATTTTCGCATGCTCGATACAAAACGTCCGGAATTTCCACATGTCGAATTTCATGACGATCGAAAGTATCGCTATCCTTCGGATAAAGCCGACCGGCCCGTCGCACTCGGCAATACTGGATTGCTGCGGTATCCGTCCGCTTTGAGTCAAGATCCTTCGCCCCGATTAAAGCTGGCCGAGGAGGATTGATATGCTAAAATGCCGCGAAAATTATCACAGTCATATTAATTCAAGCCGGTATTTCGCGGCTTTTGTTTTTTGAAGGGGCTCCCGATCTACCGCGGAGGCTTGGGCGGCAATCACAACTCCCATCGGTCCGGCCCGAAGAAGAGGTTTTTAGCTTTAGCTTGGGAAGGAAAAAATACGCATGAAAATAGATCTTATATTGGCGAAGACGTTCAAGTTCGTCGTATTCGTGTTGTTTACCTTTATGACGCTCGTCTACTTCGGCGTCATGCTGCTGTTGCCGCTGGACATACTGACCCAGATTGTTCGAATTTTCCACGGCATTGGCCTGCCGACCGTTCTCGCCGCCGGACTCGGTATCTCGGCCTTGGGCTACATCGGTTATCTCGTTTCGCGCATGCCGGAACTTTACAGACTCGTCGTCGATATCGGCGTGCAACTGATCTCTTTCGGATACAGCCAAATTCAGCGCTTCGATCCGCTCATCGATTCGGGAAAGCAGACCGAGACCGGTACCGCTTAAGGAACGTCGGTTCGTACGATTACGCCATGCATTTCTAGCAAGCGATCGACCGGCAACCAACCCTGACAAAAACCCCGCAATGCGGGGTTTTTCCTTTGCGCCTTCCGATGCTGTAACCTATTGGGTCAGCTGCTGCACCTCTCCCTACTCCGTTGACCCGTTTCTGCGCTATGTCTCGATACGATAAAGATACCTTGCTCTCAGATTGGCGGCAGCGCGCCCTGAGCTTCCAGCAAGAAATCGGAAACGCCGTAATCGGCCTCGATCACGCCATCCGCCAAATCACGCTAGCGATTTTCTCCCGCGGCCACGTCATGCTGGAAGGCGACGTCGGAGTGGGTAAAACGACTTTACTTAGAGCAGTCGCTAGGGGACTGGGCGGCGCTTACGAACGAATCGAGGGCACAATCGACCTGATGCCCAACGATCTCATTTACCATACCTATATCAACGAGGTAGGCAGGCCGCAGGTCGATCCGGGCCCCATCCTCAAGAACGGCGAGCAGCTTTCCGTTTTCTTCTTCAACGAGGTGAACCGGGCCCGCCCTCAAGTGCATTCATTACTGTTGCGGGTCATGGCCGAACGCAGCATAACGGCCTTCAACCGAGAGTATTTTTTCCCGCACCTCCTGGTTTTCGCCGATCGCAATCGGGTCGAGAAGGAAGAAACCTTCGAAATTCCCTCGGCGGCACGCGATCGTTTCCTGATGGAACTGCACATCGAAACGCCACAGGACCCGGCTATGCAGCGTGCCTTGATGTTTGACCCCCGGTTTCACGACACCGATCGGCTGATAGAGGACGTACAGCCAGGCGTTCTGCCCTACCGCGACATTGCGGATATCGCCCGTGTCATTCAAGTCGAGATCAAGGCCAGCGACGCATTGCAACAATACGCGCTCGATCTCTGGCAGGCGACTCGGCGACCTCAGGATTACGGCATCAAAATGGACGGCGTGGACATGCGGCAATTGGTCCTGGCCGGCGCCAGCCCCAGGGGAATGAGCATGATGATGCGGGCGGCCCGGGTCTCGGCTTGGCTGAATGATCGGACCAGCCTGATCCCCGAGGACATTCGGCAGGTCTTCGTAGACACCACCGCTCACCGGGTCTTCTTCAATCCGGTTTATGAACTTCGCCGAAGCGATCTGGTCGGTGAACTCATGAGCGGTATTCTGCAACGCGTCGCGGCGCCTTGATCCCCGAGTTTCATTATCACGTTAATTGGCGCTCACCGGGTGTCCATCCCGGCCACCACCGTAGCGCACGGCAGGGCGGCGGCTACGAATTCGCCGGTCATACGCTATTAACATCCAATCCGGACCCGCGAAATCTGGATATACGCGCCACACTGCACGATCCTTTCGAGCAGCTCATGGTGCGAACTTTTCGCCAAAGGAGCGCGATTCCCGTTTATGTAGTCGCCGACCTTTCGGCATCGATGGGTTTCCGGGGCACGAGATCGAAGACCGAACTGTTGGCCGAATTCACCGCTTCGGTGGCCTATACCGCCTACCGCACCGGCGACTTCTTCGGCTTTATCGGCTGCGACAGCACGATACTCCAGGACATGCTCCTGCCGCTGCGCTGGCATAAAGGCGCCGCGCCGGAACTGTTGGAGAACCTCAAGAACCTCCGCCCTCGGGGCAGATCCTCCGACGGGCTGAACGAGGTCGTACCGTATCTCGGGAAACGGAAAGCCTTAGTATTTCTCGTTTCGGATTTTCATTTAACCCTGGATCGCCTCGATACACTGCTCAAGGCCCTGGTCCGCCATGATGTGGTGCCGGTGGTTTTATGGAACAGCGCCGAATTCGATCGGCTACCTTCGTGGGGTCTCGTTAATTTCGAAGACCCAGAGACCGGTGCCCGGCGGCGATTGCTCATGCGACCCGCGCTACGAGAGAAGATCAGTGCGTCGTTCGAGAAGCGCCGCGAGGAACTGGGGCAGATTTGCGCGCTTCATGGTCGAGAGCCGTTCTTCCTGATCGACCGTTTCGACCCGGACGAGCTGACCCGTTATTTTTATCGAACCTGAACGATGCGCCCGATGTTTAAACTGCTTTTCGGCTTGAGCCCGGCGCTTCTACTGGCCCCTGCCCTCGCCTGCTCCGCCGAATTGACGCCTCGCATCGAGCCGTCGGCACCGCGGAATTTCGGCTATGTCATGGGAGACCTGATCGATTATCACGTCCTCATCACGGTACCCGAAAGCTATGCTTTGGAGACCGAATATCTGCCCAAGCCCGGCGCGCTCGATGAATGGCTGGATCTCCGCACCGTCAGTTGGACCAAGACTAACGCTAAAGACGTAGCCCATTACCGACTGCGGCTGACCTATCAGGTGTTCAAAGGCGTACGGCAACCGGAAAAATTGACCATCCCGTCACTGCCGGTCCGTTTTCAGGGACAAGCCCCGCTAGAAGCGCGAACGCCGCCGTGGTATATCACGATCGCACCGATCATTCCGCCCGACATTGCAGACGAAAAAGTCGAAATCCGCGAATCCGTGGTACCGGAGCCGCTTCCGATCCTGTCACACCGCCTGAGGCTTATCGCCTATCTCGCCGGAACCCTGGCCGTACTGCCGCTTCTCGCATGGCGTTACGGCAAGCTGCCGTTCTTTACAAAGACAGCCCCGCCGTTTGCGCGCACCATGCGCGATCTCAAGAAGCTCAGCCGTAAACCGGCCGATGCCGATGCGTACCGGACCGCGATCAAGCTCCTGCACCGAGCCTTGGACGACACCGCCGGTTTTCGTCTGTTTGCCGGGGAATTGGAATCCTTCCTGGCAGACCATCCGGCCTTCGCCGAGCTTCGAGACGAGCTTAACCATTTCTTCGCCCTGTCCCGGCAAGTCTTTTTCACCGCCCCCGATGCACCGATACCAGCGGATTCCCTGTTTTCCCGGCTTGAAGCCTTATGCCGCCAGTGTGTCCTTGCTGAACGGAGGAGTGTTTGAGCATCGGGCTTTCCGCACCTTGGGCACTGATTCTCGGCATTACCGCCCTGATTCCTTTATTAAAGCGCGGGCAAGCCGCGATTTCCTATCCCTCCATCTCGATGCTCCCGAGCGATCCGCTGTCGACGATGCTCGATCGACTGCTGCGGTCTAGCGCCGCCGCTGCAGCGCTTAGTCTCAGCCTGGGCATCGCGGGTCCTTACTTGCATGAGCAATGGGTGGAAAGAGTCGGGACCGGGGCCCACATCGTGCTTCTGCTCGATAGGAGCAGCAGCATGAACGAGAATTTCTCCGGCAGCTATATGGGCGGTCGCGCGCAGGAAACCAAAGGCGCCATAGCCCGCAAGCTGCTGGCCGAATTCGTCGCCCGACGGGAGCACGATCTGTTCGCCATGATCGATTTCTCGGCTGCACCAATCTACGTCATGCCTTTCACTCAAGATCGGCCGGCGATCTTAGCGGCTATCGAAGCGACCAGCGGTCGCGGTCACGGAGTAACCAACATCGCGCCCGGATTGGCGATGGCGCTCGATTTTTACAGCGGAAAACCGTTCACCGGGTCCCGAATCGTTCTGCTGGTCTCGGACGGAGCGGCGCGCATCGAAGAGGAAACCCGCGACCAGCTACGGCAATGGTTTCAGGAAACGCAGGCGACCCTTTACTGGATTTACCTCCGAAATCCAAGGAGCGGACGCCTTTCGGAGAAGCCGGTCAATCCGGGCGAAAGCACGACGCCGGAATATTTTCTACATCAATATTTCCAAAACCTTGGCGTCCCCTATCGGGCTTTCGAGGCGGAAAATCCGGAAGCGCTGCAGCGCGCAATTCTAGAGGTCGAGCAGTTGGAAAATCTTCCGCTGCACTACCTGGAAAAACTGCCGCGAAGGGACATCTCCGGCTACTGCTATGCCGCTGCTCTCGCATTTCTGGCACTGCTCCTGAGCGCCAAAGCATTGGAGGTGAAGTCGTGGCCCGTTTGATGCGAATGTGGCGCTCGCCGATGCTGATCTGGGGTCTTCTGGCAGCCCTCCTGGCCGGAGTCGTTTACGAAAGTTATGCCGTTTTCAGAATCGCCCGCCAAAACACTCTAATCTCCCAGCCGGAAAGGGTCGAGGTCGACGACAAAACACCGCCCGTTCTGGTACTCGCCAAAGCCCATCGGCTCGAACGATCGGGCGAGACGCAGGAAGCCCTGCGCCTTTACACCACCATTCTCGAACGCGGCGACGAGCACCTTCGCGAGCAGGTTCATTACAATCTTGGAACACTGTATCTTCGAGAGGCCGCCCAACTGTGGAACGCCAAAGGCGTATTGGAATATGTCCGTGTCAACACGCTGGTCGCCCTGGCCAAGGAACAGTTGCAGAAGACTCTTCGGCTGAATCCGGCTAACTGGGATGCCCGTTTCAATCTCGAATACGCACATAGGATTACCCCGCCGGCCAAGGAGCGGGAAAAGGCGGATTGGCACGGAGCGAAACCCAGTGTATTCGCTACCGTGCCCACGATTCCGGGTGGTGCGCCGTGAGGATGCGGCTCGTTCGCCGGGACTGGCGCACGACGGCGCTGTTCGTTGCCACCGTGCTCGTGGCGCTGACCTTTGCCGATCCGAAACTCCCGCTGCCGCTTCGGGTCTATCGCTATGCCTTCGTCATCGACATCACGCAAAGCATGAATGTCCGCGATTACCATGTCGCAAACATGCCGGCGGACCGGCTCAATTTCGTCAAGGAATCGATCCGGCAGGCGGTGCATGATCTTCCGTGCGGCTCGGAAGTCGGGCTCGGACTTTTCACCACTCAGAGCGTTCAATTACTGTTCGAACCCATAGAAGTGTGCGAACACCTGCGCGTGATCGACGATGTGCTCGGCCATGTCGACTGGCGCATGGCCTGGGCAGCCAACAGCTTTGTCGCTCAAGGCGTTTATGCCGCTATCCGGGACGTAAAAAACCGAGATCCCGGCATTCGGCTGGCGCTCTTCACCGACGGCCAGGAAGCACCGCCGCAAACAATACGACCGACATTTTCCGGAAAACCGGGAGAAATCGCTGGCTTGATCGTGGGTGTGGGCGGATTGCATCCGACCACAGTGCCGAAATACGATCGCGAAAACCGGCTCATCGGTTATTGGGAAAACACCGATATCGCGCAAATGCCGGAATCCAGCACAGCCTACGAAACAACCGAGACCGTACCCCGACCGCCGCGCGAAGGCTATTATCTTTCCTGGCTGGACGAAAACCATCTACGCGAACTGAGCGCGACAACCGGCCTCCGCTATCATCGCCTGGAAACGCCGGAAGGTCTCATGGACGCATTACGCGCCCCGGAATTCGTCGAGCGCCGCACGACCAAAACCGACATTCGGTGGCTGCTAGGCATCGCAGCACTCTTGCTGTTCGCGACGGTCTACTTGATTGATGGTGGCGAAGCGTCAAAGAGGACTTGAGCGATGTCTTTCGGGAAAATTCTCATCTACGTCGGTATCGGCCTGTTTCTGCTCGGATTGGTCCTATCCTACGCCCCGGGACTGTTCGGCTGGTTCGGAAAGCTTCCCGGTGATATCCGGATTCAGGACGAGAACCGGTACATATTCATCCCCATCACCTCCATGATCATCATCAGCCTCGCGCTGACTCTGCTGATCAACCTGTTCTTTCGTCGCTAGCCGGCGTCACAACCGCCGAGCTCGCGTCCATCGTCGCAGCTTCATCTAGCCGCGTGAACACCAGCACGGGTTTCCGCTAATGCCATATCAACTTATTGTTTTATTAGCATATTCTGTAACTCCTTTGGTCACGACCCGGTACGTTAACCCAGTATTCGGGAACAAGAATCCGCCCAGAAAGCGGCCGCGGCATGGAAATTTCAGTACATCCCGTAGGGTTACCGAAACACACCCGAAACCTGCCCCCCACCAAGGGCGACAGAGAAACGTCCCGTCGCGCGGGGAAACTTAAGTGACCGCGCGACGGCAAACGAATTGGCCAAACCTCATTAACGTCACCGAGCGAGGTAACACATGCGTAAATCGTTTTACCCCCTAAGAACGTGTTTCGTATTGATTACTGCCACGGCCACTCCACTAAGCGCCTTTTCCGAGCCTCCCGCCGGACGTCTCCTTGCCGCGCAATGCGCGCAATGTCACGGAACCGACGGTTCGGGCTACGAGTCGCTGGCAGGGGAGTCTGCCGACGAGTTGTATGACGAGCTGATCGAAAGAAAGTACCGCCCGGTCGAGGACATCATGGACAGGCAAGCCCGCGGTTATACCGATGATCAACTACGGTTGATCGCCGACTACCTTGGCTCGCTTCCGCGAGCCTCGTCCTCGGACGACTAGCCTCCTACCGCAGGACCAATGACGCCAACTCCCGACAGGAGAGACTAAATATGACTGCTTTCAACAGACGGCAATTTCTAAAACTCGCCGGCGCAACCTCGCTTGTTGCGGCCATACCCAGAAGTTTGAGCGCCGCGACACCGCTCTCGAATCGAGTCGTCATCATCGGCGGAGGCTTCGCTGGCGCAACGGCCGCCAAATACCTCAAACATTGGGACAATACCATCGATGTCACCCTGGTTGAGCCCAACGCCACACACTACGCCTGTATTTTGTCCAACCTGGTCATCACCGGCGCCATCTCGATGAACCGGATCAACCTAAGCTACGACGGTTTAAGAAATCGAGGCGTCAAGATCGTCCAAGCCATGGCTGCCGCCATCGACCCGGTCGGTAGCAAGGTGGGTCTGTCGAATGGCGCCACACTAGACTACGAGCATCTGATCCTTGCGCCCGGCATCGACTTCATCAACCCGAATCCGGCCGGAGCCGAACGTCTGTACGACCCGAACCTGACGCCCCACGCCTGGAAAGCCGGGCCCCAGACTACCCTGCTCAAGAATCAATTGGCGGCCATGCCGGACGGTGGCGTGTTCGTCATGAACGTCCCCAAAGCGCCCTATCGCTGCCCACCCGGCCCATATGAGCGTGCATGTATCGTCGCCGCTTATCTGAAGCGCAAGAAGCGACGTTCGAAGATCATCGTGCTGGATGCGAACCCAGACATCGTGGCCGAGCCGCATACATTCGGCACGGCATTCAGCCAGACCTATGCAGGAACGCTCGAATACCACGCCAACGTAGGCATTACCCAAGTCAATTCATCGCTCAAGACAATAGACACCACGATCGGCACGTTGTCGGCGGACGTGCTCAACATGATTCCCAACCAGAAAGCCGGACAGATCGTCTTCGACGCCGGCGTGGTCAACGATCCGACGGGCCGATGGGCGACGGTCGATCCGCTGACTTACGGTTCAACCGTCTACGAAAACATCTATGTGATCGGCGATTCTCAGGCAACGGCACAACCGAAGTCCGGCCACATGGCGAACTCCCAGGCCAAAGTTTGCGTCGACTCGATCATCCGCGCGTTCGTCGGCGAAACACCGGACCCGCAGCCGACGACCAATTCGGCCTGCTTCAGCCCCATCACCGAGACCGAAGCGTCGTGGTTGACTGCGGTTTACCAATACGATCCGACAACGCACAGCATGAAGCGCGTCGAGGATTCGTTCGGCGAAGCGGCGGAGCCGTCGTCGGAAAATTACGAGCACATGTTCCATTGGGCCGACAACATCTTCGCGGATTCGTTTAGGTAGGGCGGCGACCCGCTTTCCACAAGACCGGCCACGCGAGGCCATAAAACCGAAGGCCAGCCTAACGCTGGCCTTCACCTTTTCTGAAATGCTAGCTCGATTCGGTAATCAAAATTTCATATTGCGCCCCTTGAAAACTAAATCCGCATCGCTATATTGTTAGCAGCTCTCGACAGAGAGTGCTAACACTACAGTGTTTTTTTGAGGTTCAAACTTCTTCAAGGAGAAAACAGTCATCATGAAAATTCGTCCCTTGCATGACCGTATCGTCGTAAAACGCTGGGAAGAAGAAAAAACATCCCCGGGCGGAATCGTCATTCCCGACACCGCAAAGGAAAAGCCGATCAAAGGCGAAGTGGTTGCTGTAGGAAACGGAAAAGCCCTGGATAACGGTCAAGTGCGCGCACTGGATGTAAAAGTCGGTGACAAAGTCTTGTTCGGCAAGTATGCCGGTACCGAAGTCAAAATCGACGGCACCGAATATCTGATGCTGCGCGAAGACGACATCATGGGCGTATTCGAAGCCTGATCCACGACCTAACGTTCAGACTGATTTTGGAGGAATTAACTGATGGCAGCTAAAGAAGTCCGTTTTTCCGATGACGCCCGTCAGCGCATGCTGGCCGGGGTTAACGTTCTGGCCGACGCAGTGAAGCAGACCCTGGGCCCGAAAGGCCGTAACGTCGTGCTGGAAAAGAGCTTCGGCGCACCGACCGTCACCAAAGACGGCGTTTCGGTCGCAAAAGAGATCGAACTGAAAGACAAGTTCGAGAACATGGGCGCTCAGATGGTGAAGGAAGTCGCCTCGAAGACGTCCGACGTCGCCGGCGACGGCACCACCACGGCAACCGTCCTGGCTCAGGCCATTGTCCGCGAAGGCTTGAAATCCGTAGCGGCGGGTGCAAACCCGATGGATATCAAACGCGGCATCGATCAGGCGGTCGGCGTGGTCATCGAAGAGCTGAAGAAACTCTCCAAGCCCTGCACCGACAGTAAAGCCATCGCCCAGGTCGGCACCATCTCCGCCAACTCCGACGAGAGCATCGGCAAAATCATCGCCGACGCGATGGACAAGGTGGGCAAGGAAGGCGTGATTACCGTTGAGGAAGGTTCCGGTTTGGACAACGAACTGGATGTTGTCGAGGGTATGCAGTTCGACCGCGGCTATCTCTCGCCCTATTTCATCAACAGCCAAGAAACCATGAGCGTCGAGCTCGAAAACCCGTACATCCTGCTGCACGACAAGAAGATCTCCAACATCCGCGACTTGCTGCCGCTGCTCGAAAAAGTGGCGAAATCCGGTCGTTCGCTGTTGATCGTCGCCGAGGATGTCGAAGGCGAAGCGTTGGCGACCCTGGTAGTCAACACCATGCGCGGCATCATCAAGGTTTGCGCCGTTAAGGCGCCGGGCTTCGGCGATCGCCGCAAGGCCATGCTGGAAGACATCGCCATCCTGACCGGTGGCCGCGTCATTTCCGAAGAACTGGGCCTGAGCCTCGAAAAAGTCGACCTGGGCGATCTCGGCAGTGCGAAGAAGATCCAGATCAACAAGGAAAACACCACCATCGTCGACGGCGCCGGCAAAGCGGAAGACATCAAGGCTCGCGTCGAGCAGATCCGCAAGCAGATCGAAGACACCACCTCGGACTACGATCGCGAGAAACTGCAAGAGCGCGTGGCCAAGCTGGCCGGCGGCGTTGCCGTGATCAAAGTCGGCGCAGCCACCGAAGTCGAGATGAAAGAAAAGAAAGCCCGCGTGGAAGACGCGCTGCACGCAACCCGCGCTGCGGTTGAAGAAGGCATCGTTCCGGGCGGCGGCGTCGCTTTCATCCGTGCTCAAAACGCGCTGAAGGATCTGCAGGGCAAGAACCACGACCAGACCGTGGGTATCGCCATCCTGCGCCGTTCGATCGAGGAGCCGCTGCGTCAAATCGTGACCAACGCGGGCGAAGAAGCTTCGGTCGTCCTGAACCGGGTTCAGGGAGGCGAAGGCACCTTCGGCTACAACGCTGCGACCGGTGAATACGGCGACATGATTCAGATGGGTATCCTGGACCCGACCAAGGTCACCCGTTCCGCGCTGCAGAACGCCGCGTCCGTGGCCGGTCTGATGCTCACCACGGAAGCCATGGTGGCCGAACAGCCGAAGAAAGAAAAAGGAGCCGGCATGCCCGGTGCCGGAATGGAAGACATGATGTAATCGGTTGCTTCCACGACCGAGAACACCAAAGCCCCGCCGAAAACGGCGGGGCTTTTTCGTCTGATCTTATCCCGTTTTTCTATATCAAAAGTTGTTTTTAGAATTTTTAGGATTGAATCTCGTGTGTTACCTTATCCGTCACGGTTTCTACCCCGATACGACATGAGTACTCAATTCTTCGATCTCGATCAGCTTAAAGGCGAATTGGCCGGAAAAAATCCCCGCGCGATTCTCAAGGCGGCGCTGACATGGTTCGACAACATCGCCATTTCCTTCAGCGGCGCCGAAGACGTGGTATTGATCGACCTAGCCAGCAAGCTCAAGCCGGGCATTCAGGTCTTCACCTTGGATACCGGTCGCTTGCATCCCGAAACCTACAGATTGATCGAGACCGTTCGGGAGCGCTACCCCATTCGGCTGGACGTTCTTTCGCCGGATCGCGTGCAACTGGAAACTTTAGTCAGAGAAAAAGGCTTATTCAGCTTCTACAAAGACGGCCATCACGAATGTTGCAGCATCCGCAAGGTCGAGCCGCTTCGCCGGAAGCTTAGTCAGCTGGACGCCTGGATTACCGGTCAGCGACGCGACCAAAACCCGACTCGGGAAAATTTGGCCGAGATCGAGCTTGACGAAGCTTTTTCCACGCCCGACCATCGCCTGATCAAATTCAATCCGCTCGCGAACTGGTCGTCGGCGCAGGTGTGGGATTACATCGAAGCCTACGACGTGCCCTTCAACGAACTGCATCGTAAAGGTTTCGTCAGCATAGGCTGCGAACCTTGCACTCGGCCGATTCTGCCCAATCAGCATGAGCGCGAAGGCCGGTGGTGGTGGGAAGATGCCGGGAAGAAGGAATGCGGCCTACATGCCGGGAATCTGAAAACAGCTGAAAAAGCTTGAGGATCAACACCGGCCTTGGCGCATCACCAAGCCGGGCATGCGAAAACTAGCGCACCGGCAGCGCGATATTCTCGAACAAGGCATCGACGTCTTTTTGTTCCCGCTGGGTCATGGCTTGTTCCACCAATTCCCGCGTCAGATGCGGCGCGAATAAGCGGATGAACTCGTAAATGAATCCGCGGATGAACATATCCCGCCGCAGCCCGATCTTCGTCGTGCTCAAACCGAACATATGACTGGCATCGAGCGGAATCAGATCGGCGTCCGCGACAGGGTCGTAAGCCATCTTGGCAACGATTCCGACTCCCAAACCGAGCCTTACATAGGTCTTGATCACGTCCGCATCCACCGCAGTCAAAGCTAACTGGGGATGCAGATTTGCCTTCTCGAACGCCTGATCCAGCTGCGAACGTCCGGTAAATCCGAAGACGTAAGTCACGATGGGATACTCGGCGACATCCTGCAAAGTTAGCTCCGCCTTTTCCGTCAATGGATGCCCCTGCTGTACCAAGACACAGCGATTCCACTGGTAACACGGCAGCATGACGAGATTCTCGAAGAGCTCCATCGCTTCGGTGGCAATCGCCATATCGACAACCCCGCGCGACGCCAATTCGGAAATCTGCATCGGCGTGCCCTGGTTGATATTGAGCTTGATCCCGGGGTAACGACGCATGAACTCCTTTATGGCGGGAGGAAGCGCATAGCGCGCCTGCGTGTGCGTAGTGGCGATGGACAGCGAACCGACCTTATTGTCGCGGTGTTCCTGCGCGATATTCTTTATATCCTGGACCTTGCCCAAAATTTCTCCGGCAATCGCCACAATCTGCTTGCCGGCTGCGGTAATCTCCGTCAGGTGCTTGCCGTTCCGCGCGAAAATCGGAAGCCCCAGTTCATCCTCCAAAAGCCGGACTTGCTTGCTAATTCCGGGCTGCGACGTGTAGAGGCTGTCCGCCGTCGCAGAAACATTCAATTCGTGCTGCGCAACTTCCCAGATATAGCGTAATTGCTGCAATTTCATGGCGTCTTCGGCGTCATCCCGAGTGAACGAGGGAAACAAAAATTATACTCTTTTCAATAGCATCATTTCGCAAAGCTCAACTCTAAGGCTGAATTAATCGCGAAAAGCTACCAACCTCGAGCAGCCCCGAATTTCGGCAAATACTCTATCTCTAGGTAAGATCTGCGAGGACTGCTAAACGCCTGTCGCCGTTGCCGGTATCGTTTCCGACGAACCGGTTCCCGCTCCACCTCAAAACCGACTCGAAACTGCGGAGCGCTTGTATTTCGGGTGCCTCAGGAACAGGAATTCTTGAAAGCATGGGTCGAGTCGGACCTCCGTTGCGGTGAAGCTGGACAAGTGGGATACGATGCCGTGGCAGGCCATCGGAGCATCGAATTCCGATCGGTGACCGTAACCACCGTAAAAGGCGAAGGCAAGGAGTACATCGACCGCGGCCATGCGGTCATTTACCGCGGCACCTACGAAAAGTTTCGCGACGAGGACGGATACATCTTTCCACGCGGGGAGCGGATCGCGGCGTGCGAACGCACTTCCGCATGATTACCGAAGATCCTTATGAAGACGATTTCATCGGGATCGAGCCGTATATCTTACAAGACCCCGCAGCCTGGTGCGCACATCCCGGCACGCGCCGCCCAGTTCAGTTTTCCAAGAGCGGACGACAAATCTTGAGCGATTGTGAAAACAGCAGCGGCAGCTGCTGAAACGTGTTCGGTTCAAGACCGACTGTTCACGACAAAAAGGCGCTGCTGACTTCAACAGCGCCCTCGACAGCGGAGATTGAGACTTTTCAGTTGAGGCGACGAAAAGACGAATTATCGAACCCGATTGAACTCCCCGCCGTATAACTCATCGCTAGCCACGACCTTCCGATTATTTTTCGAGATATTGCATCTTGTCCGGTTTGCCGTTCCACTCGTCCGCATCTTCCAAAGCTGGCTTGACTTCCGTGATGCTTGGCCACACTTTCGAAAGCTCCGCGTTCAATTGGATGAATTGTTCCTGGCCCTCCGGAACTTCATCTTCGGAATAAATCGCGTTCGCGGGGCATTCGGGCTCGCATAAAGTGCAGTCGATACATTCATCAGGATCGATGACTAGAAAATTCGGCCCCTCGTGAAAGCAGT
This sequence comes from Methylocaldum sp. 14B, assembly GCF_002005105.1. Lineage (GTDB taxonomy): Bacteria > Pseudomonadota > Gammaproteobacteria > Methylococcales > Methylococcaceae > Methylocaldum. The sequence goes on from NZ_MSCV01000003.1 coordinate 140,646, forward strand.
CGACCGGGCAAACATCGACGCAATCGGTAAATTTGCACTTGATGCAGTTTTCGGTTACTACGAAAGTCATTTCAAATTTTCCTGTAAGCTGTATGGGTTACCAGATAACAGCCTGTTTCGCTCGTTATTGGACTCGGCTCTATGCGTGCAGTTTCACCGCCCCGCCAAACCCGTTCCAATCTATCTTGCAAGCAGCAGTGACGGGCAGCCTCTTGAAATTAAGAGGCGCATTTTACATGCACCTGGGGCAATTCCCAAGCAACCCCCGCCGATATCGTCTTTTCCGGTTCAAGGCAAATTGATCGGTCCCGTGAATACCCAATCGTTCTGTTGAACAGTCGTGTGGCAGCCGACGCATTCCTGTGCAAAATTCGCGTCCTTGCCATAAGGTTCCTGCTTCTCTCCCAGCCAGCGGGCAAAACCCCAGCCGCCCGTTGAAGCATACTTGGCTGAATCCTTGATCATGAACTCGGCATGGACGAATTCACCCGGCACCATGGCCGTGGGATATTTGGGATGGTTTTTTTGCTTTACCACCAGCTTGGCCAGCACCGCTCCATCTGGCCAAGGATTGGTATTTCCGGCTCTCGCCGCAGCAATAGCGACATCATTACCTAAAATGGCACGGAGCGTACTGGTTTCCGGACGCTGAGAAACAGCGATTAGCCGCCAATCTTTATAATTCTGCGGGATCGTAATCCCATTCGGAGCCGGTGCTACATTGGACTGTTCCGCCCAAGCAAACGTCGCGATGACCGCGGCCCCCAAGATCATCATAATTCTTTTCACTGCAAAATCTCCTCTGAGAGTCGTAAAACTTGCCCCCTAGCGAAGACGAACACACGTTATCACCGGCACTTCACTCGAATAAGGTAAATCCAGCGCTACCGATCGTCGAACCTTGCCAAGGTGTTGCGTCTAGCGGATGCCGGGGACAAAGGCAGCCGATTTTCGGTCTTTTTGTCCAAGCCTGCAATCCGCAAACCTAGGCCGATTGACAGAGTAGCGTACCGTCTCTTAATATTCATCGAGCACGCATATTAAGTGCAATAAACGCGATTTACGCGTTTTTTTATGCGCGTAAAGATGCATTAATGCTACATGATTGACAGAAACCCATAGTTTTGGAGAACTCTAAATGAGCCAAAGTCTTTTTGAAAAGCTGGGGGGCGAAGCTGCCGTAGACGCTGCCGTCGATATTTTTTACCGCAAGGTCTTGAGCGACGACCGAATCGCCCATTTCTTCGAAAGCGTCGACATGGAGGCACAAGCGGCCAAGCAGAAAGCATTCTTGACCATGGCATTCGGGGGTCCCCATCACTACTCCGGTCTCGACATGCGGCGAGGCCACGCTCATCTTGTCAAGAACGGATTGAACGACGCTCATTTTGATGCGGTGATGGAAAACCTGGCCGCGACCATGCAGGAACTCAAAGTTCCGGAAGAACTTATTGCCGAAGCTGCGGCCATCGCCGAAAGTACTCGGAACGACGTTCTCGGTCGATAACCCGCGGTTTATTCTGGGGAAGGGTCTCGATGCCGAATATCCGCTACGATGGACAAATCTATTCGCTACGCGACGGTCAGTCCGTTCTTGAGTGTTTGACCGAGCACGGCGCATCCGTGCCGTTCGGTTGTCGCGCCGGTATTTGCCAAGCCTGTCTGATGCGGGCGGAGGTCGGGCGTCCACCGGAAGCTTCGCAAAAAGGACTGAAGCCGACGCTAAAAGCCAAGAATTACTTTCTGGCGTGTATTTGCAATCCGGAAGAAACCCTTTCAGTCTCGTTGCCTGGCAACGAGCTTTCCAGGACCCCCGCGACGATTGTGGGCATGGAGCTTCTAAACGCCGAGATCATGCAGGTCAGCCTGAAAGCCCACGAACAGATCGAGTATCGGGCCGGTCAATTCATCAACCTGTATCAGGGCGAGAATCTGGCGCGAAGCTATTCCGTCGCCAGCCTACCGACCGAAGATCCTCATATTCATATCCACGTACGGCGAGTACCACAAGGGAAAGTGAGCAATTGGGTGCACGACGCCTTGCGCCCGGGCGACACGATCGACATTCAAGGTCCAGGCGGCGATTGCTATTACCTACCCGGATCGCCCGAACAAGGCCTGCTGCTGATCGGCACGGGCAGCGGACTGGCGCCGCTGTACGGCGTCGTTCGTGACGCTCTCGCCCAGGGCCATATCGGACCGATCAGGCTCTTTCACGGCAGCCGGACTCCGAACGGTCTCTACCTAACCGATAAACTGCGAGAACTTACCAGAGCCTACTCCAATTTCGAGTACACAGCCTGTCTTTCGGGCAGCCACGTTTCGAAAGAATTCGCAAGCGGAAGGGTTCACCAGATCGCGTTGAATGAGGTGCCCAACTTGACAGGATGGCGAGTTTTTCTGTGCGGACACCCGGAAATGGTGAAAGCCGCTCAAAAGAAAGCCTTCCTGGCAGGCGCATCCATGAAAGACATCGTGTGCGACGCGTTCACGTCACGTGTGATTCCCAGCTGATCGAAAAAACTCGGAGCCTAGCGGGTCCCGGGTTTGGCGTCGGCAGGAACGTGAACCGCCGCGACCATCCCTGCCCCTGATATCGACGGAGACGTGAGATGTGGAGGCTACCTTCAGGCCGCTCCCGTCGAGTAGATGTTGCTCAGGGTGGTGCGAAACCGACCGAGCGTAAAAAATACCTTCCTCAGTCATCATCTTCCTCGATGGTCACCTGAGTGCCATCCGCCGAAACAAAAACCTCGATCTTCTTGTTCCTTTCGTCCCGTCCCTCGAACTCGTATCCGGCGGGGCCAATTCCCTTAGTGACCGATTCGACCTCGTCCGGTTTGAAATTGGGCAGCCTCGCTTTCAATGCTTCACGCGCGACGATGGGGACCTCCTCCAACGGAATCTCGGTCTCGGCCTCGACCAATGTCCCTTCGGGCGTCACCTCAACCTCTACTTTACGATTCGATGAATCACGTCCCTTCAGTTCGTAAATGGCCTGGCCCTTTTCCGTTTCCGTCTCAGCTTTCTCCCATTGGACTCCAGGCACCGCCTTGTCTGCCGTTGCTCTTACGGCTGGCGGCACTTGATCCAAAGGAACCTTCTTCTCGCCTGAACTCCCGGAGCCGTCACAACCGGTAAGACTGACGAGACACAATAAACCGAAGGTGATAAATCTCATGATTCGAACCCTCCTTGTCCGTCCGATGAATAGAAATGCGCCGCTCATCGCCTTGGCTATTTGGGCAGTGAGCAGCCTCTCGTTCGAGTGATGTAAGCAACAAGCGCGAGTACCGTCAATTGGGACAAATCCCTAACGCAGAACGGCCGAAACCACGCCTGAAGACCGCGCCATGCCGAAATGGGCACTAGTCCCAGGCCCCCTGGACTATCGGAAATGTCGCCTTAAGCTACGCCGACCGCCTTAGTCTTGAACGATGCGATAACATCCTCTCTTTCGATCAACAGAAACTGAACATGAAAGCAAAACGATGGCCCCTGTCGATACGCGTACTGATAGGCGTCGCGCTGGGAGCGTTACTCGGCGTCGTCGGTGGCGATGAAGCTTATCTTTGGGGCCTTCGAAACGACCATCTCGGGCAGCTCGGAATGCTCGTGATCCGACTCTTGAAAGCGCTTGCCGTGCCGCTCATTCTATTTGCGATTCTCGATGCATTTGCGCGAACCCATATATCCGCAAGAAGCGGAGGACGGCTGGTGACGATTTGCCTCATCAACGTTTCGGTCGCTTGCATGATCGGCTTGCTGCTGATGAATGCGATAGAACCCGGGCTGGCATGGCAGGACAGGATCGAGCAACTCACCGCCCAACTTTCCGGAAATTCCGCTCTGGCGAGCTCAAACGCGGTCCCGGCGGCAACCCTCAACCCATTGAAGAACCTCGGCGCCTATATCCCTCAAAGCCTGATCGAACCGCTTGCCGGCAATAACGTGATCTCGGTAGTTCTGCTCGCCTTGCTATTCGGCGCCGCCCTACGCTGGCTTAAAGATCGCCAAGGCGAGAGCGATATCGCAGACATTCGACCGTTGGAAGGATTTGTATCCTCGGCCTATCAGATTCTAGCCAAGGTGCTTTCTTGGGTTGTCGAAGCCGTTCCGTTCGCAGTCTTCGGCCTCGTAGCTCAAGTCGTCGGAAAAACCGGTCTGGAAATCTTCGCCGATTTAGGCGGGTTTCTCGGTGTTATAAGCCTTGGCCTGGCTTTGCACGGCCTCGTTTATTATCCCTTGGCGGCATGGCTGGCGGGTGGAAAGCCACCGCACATTTATCTGAAGCAAGGCGCGGATGCCATCATGACCGGCTTATCGGCAAACAGCAGTTTGGCGGCCATGCCCGTTACCTTGCGGTGCCTGAGGACCATCGGCGTCTCGGACTCATCTGCGCGCATCGCGGTTTGCGCCGGAACAAATCTTAATAACGACGGCATCACGCTGTACGAGGCTATGGCGGCACTGTTCCTGGCACAGGCATTGGGTTACGGGCTTGGAGCCGGACAACAAGCCATTATTGTGCTCTCGGCGCTTATGGCGGCTATCGGCGTCGCCGGAATTCCGGAAGCGGGATTGATTATCCTTCCACTGGTGCTGAGTGCGTCAGGTTTGCCGGAGACAATCGTAGCCGCAGCGATACCTCTGATCGCGCCGGTCGACTGGATCCTCGCGAGACTCCGGTCCGGGGTAAACGTGCTCGCCGATATGCTCGTGGCGATCTTGCTCGATGCTTGGGAAGGACGCGGATCAGACCGCGAAAAAAAGCGTAGCCGCGGATAACGGCTACGCCTTGTTTAAATGAGCCGAAGCGGCGTTAGCCGTTGATCCAATAGTGGGTCAAAATGCTCGCGGCATAGCCGGCGATAATGGCCGGCGTCCAGCGCAGATGGCTGAAAAAGGTATACATGCCGCGCGACGTCCCCATGAGGGCCACACCCGCCGCCGAACCGATGGACAGCATGGTTCCGCCCACGCCGGCGGTCAAGGTCACGAGCATCCACTGATAAAGGTCCATATCGGGATTCATGCTCAGCACCGCGAACATGACCGGAATGTTGTCGACGATGGCCGAAAGCACGCCGATCAGAATATTTGCCGTCGTCGCCCCGAGTCCATCGTACATCGCCTCGGAAACCAGTTCCAAATAACCGATGTAGCCCAAACCGCCCACAGCGAATACCACGCCGAAGAAAAACAGCAGGGTATCCCATTCCGCATCGCGAACATTGGCGAATACATCGAACCTCCCATTCTCGGCGCTGTACAACAGTTTCAAGCGGTATCCATAGAACATCAGAAAGGAAAGTCCCACCATCATGCCCAGGAACGGCGGAAGATGCAGAAATTGCTTGAAGCTAACGGCGGTCACGATGGTGAGAGCGAACAAGCCGCAAACGATTAGGGCGCCGTCCTTCATCTTGACCTGCTCCTCATCGGGGAAACTGGGTGCTTCGTCCGGTATGGCGAAGTGCATGAAGGCGGCGGGCACAGCGAAGTTTACCACCGACGGAATGAACAGCTCGAAAAAGTCGAAGAACTCCGCCTTGCCGGCCTGCCAGACCATTAGCGTGGTGATATCGCCGAAGGGGCTGAACGCGCCGCCCGCATTAGCCGCGCTCACCAAATTGACAAAACCCAAAGCTACGAAGCGTGGGCTATTTGCACCGACAGCCATCACCACAGCACCCACCAACAGCGCGGAAGTCAGGTTGTCAGCTACCGAGGACAGGAAGAAAGTGATCACCCCGGTGATCCAGAAAAGCTTGCGATAACCGAATTTACGGCTCACCAGCCAGGAACGCAGGGCCTCGAACACATTTCGGTCGGCCATGGCATTGATGTAGGTCATAGCGACCAACAAGAACAGAAACAGCTCGGCATACTCGCGGAGATCGTGCTCGAAGGCCTTGTGCACCTTCTCCGATGGAACGCTGTTGCTGGCGGCCAGATAAGCCACATGCGCCCAAATGATGCCGGCGGCAAGAATGACCGGCTTGGATTTTCGCAAATGGGTAAACTCTTCGGTCATCACGAACCCGTACGCGATGATGAAGACCAAGACGCAATAAAGGCCCCGTTGGGTACCGGTCAGCCCCAAGACCTCCGATCCTTCGGCCGATGCCAAACCGGGCACAAGAAATAGCAGCGAAAGTAAAACGAATGCGCGTAACAAAGCTAAGCCCTCTTCGGTGTTTTTGAAAAACGTCTGTGCCACTGCCGTCAAGCAGCACGACCCCCCAGTCAAAACAGCCCTGCATTATATATATAGAAGGGCTAGCGAATGAATAACCAAGCACTTTTTCCGCACTTCGGTTCAGGTGCACTTGTGACGGAAGAACGGCGTTTACAGGCAGAGTCGATATGAAGTAAATTCATAGATATATCCAGTTTTATTATTTTTTCCTATTAACGGCTCCATGTTATAGTTTTTCCCTACTGAATTACTCAGGCTTTTCTCTCGCCTAGGCAGACGGATTTCTTCCATATATGTACCAGTACGACAATTACGACCAGACCTTAGTGAATGAGCGCGCCGCTCAATTCAGGGGTCAAACAGAGCGGTTCTTGAAGGGAGAACTCAGCGAAGATCAGTACCGGCCTCTTCGCTTGATGAATGGTTTATACATCCAAAAACACGCGCCGATGCTGCGCATTGCCATTCCTTATGGCCTGCTCTCGTCGCGCCAACTGCGGATGTTGGCTCATATCGCGCGAACCTATGACAAGGGTTACGGCCACTTCACGACGCGACAGAACATTCAGTTCAATTGGCCGAAACTCGAGGACGTGCCGGATGTTCTGAGCGAACTCGCTACGGTACAGATGCATGCGATCCAGACGAGTGGCAACTGCATCCGCAACGTCACCAGCGATCATCTTGCGGGAGTCGGCGGAGACGAACTCGAGGACCCACGCCCTTATTGCGAAATTATCCGGCAGTGGTCCACCCTCCATCCGGAATTCAGCTTTCTGCCGCGCAAGTTCAAGATTGCCGTCAATGGTGCGGCAAAGGATAGAGCCGCAACCCAGCTACACGACATCGGTTTGCAGCTCGTCAAGAACGATCGGGACGAGATAGGTTTCGAAGTTCTGGTAGGCGGCGGCCTCGGGCGCACACCGATCATCGGCGTGACAATCCGCCCGTTTCTCGAGAAAAAGCACCTGCTGTCTTATCTGGAAGCGATTCTCCGCGTTTACAACCGCTTCGGACGTCGCGACAACAAATTCAAGGCGCGAATCAAGATCCTGGTCAAAGAGCTGGGAAAGGAAAAGTTTACCGAAATGGTCGAAGCCGAGTGGGCTGCAATAAAGGACGACCTGCTCCTGGATCTTGAAGAAATCGAGCGGATCAAGACGTTCTTCCAACCACCGCCTTACGTGACGCTAGCCGACAATCCCTTGTTAGCGGAAAAAACCGCCCACGACAGCCAGTTTGCCGCTTGGTTCCGCCATAACACCTTCCCTCATAAAATGCCGGGTTATCGGGTTGTCTTCGTGTCCCTGAAAACGCCGGGAAAACCCCCAGGAGATCTCAGCGCAAGCCAAATGGACGTAATTGCCGATTTAGCCGACCATTACAGCTTTGGCGAAATTCGAGTCACCCACACCCAGAATCTCGTTCTGGCCGACGTTAAACAGGCGGATTTGCACGACTTATGGCAGCGCCTTAAATCTCTTGAACTGGCGACACCCAATATCGGCACGGCGACGGATATCATCTGCTGCCCCGGCCTCGACTTTTGCTCATTGGCAAATGCGACATCGATTCCTATCGCTAACGGCATTCAGCAGATCTTCGACAATTTGGACTATCTCTACGATCTAGGCGATATCCGGATCAATGTCTCGGGTTGCATGAACGGTTGCGGACATCATACCGTCGGTCATATCGGCATTCTGGGCGTCGATAAAAAAGGGGAAGAGTGGTACCAGATTACCCTGGGCGGCTCATCCGGAAAGGATGCTTCCCTCGGTGAACGCCTAGGTCCCTCCGTAGCCAAGGACCAGGTTTGCCATGCGATAGAAGCCATCTTCCAAACTTACCGAGAGCATCGACTGGAAGACGAGGCATTTCTTGAAACGGTTAGACGTATCGGTATGCGACCATTCCAGGGGCGAGTTTATGGAGATAATTAAAGACGGCCATATCGTCGCAAACGACTGGCGGCACTTGAGCGACGACGAAGCCTTGCCGGAACAGGCTGTAACGGTTTCGCTGCTCCGCTGGAAGAACGAAAGGGATCGCCTGCTCGCTTGCAGCGTCCCCTTGGGGCTGCGCCTAAACAGCGACGACAGTCTCGAAGAAATTGCAGATGATCTTAAGTACTTCTCGATAATCGTCTTGGAATTTCGCCAGTTCACAGACGGCCGAAGCTTTTCTCTGGCTCGGCTTTTGCGGGAACGTTACGGTTTTAACGGCGAGCTTCGCGCCCGCGGCGATTTTCTCAGGGATCAGATGTTTTTTCTGAGTCGGGTAGGCGTAAACGCCTTCGAACCGAACGGCTCCGCGAATGCGCAAGAACTGCTGCCCGCATTGCAGGAGTTCACGGTGAAATATCAAGCCGCCGTAGACGTTAAAGAACCACTTTATCGGCGGCGTAAATAGCTGGGAAGCTCGGGCAACTCAAATACGTTCGACAAACAATACCCCCGGTCAAGCCGGGGGTGTGCTTCAATTCTCCGACACGGCCTAGTTCTTTTTATGGCCGTATCTCATGATATTGATACCCTTTAGAAGATTAAGGGCTTCGTTCAGCGGATAATCCTGCAGGGCCAAGGCCTCTTCACTCTTATCCCCTGCTTTGGTTTCGTCCTTCTTGAGCGGTTTCTCGGCTCCATTCTCGAGATGGTTTACCAAATCGGCTTCCTTGATCGGAGAAAACTCCGATTGGGCGGCCATTTCCAACTTCACCTTCGAGATCGGTACGTCCGGCGCGATGCCCTCCGCTTGAATGGAGCGTCCGGAAGGCGTGTAATAGCGCGCCGTGGTCAGTTTGACCGCGCCGCCATTGCTGGTCGGTAAGATTGTCTGCACCGAACCTTTGCCGAAGGTCTTTTCGCCCATGATGATGGCGCGTCCATGATCCTGCAAAGCACCGGCCACAATCTCCGAGGCCGAAGCGGAGCCGGAGTTTATCAGCACTACGATTGGAGCACCGTTCAGAACGTCATTCGGAGTCGCACTGAACCTCATCTTGGCGTCTTCGACACGACCATCGGTATAAACGATCAGGCCACTCTCCAGGAAGGCATCGCTAACCGCCACCGCCGCATTGAGAACTCCGCCGGGGTTATTGCGAAGATCCAGCACAACGCCCTTCAAGTCGCCTTTCTTTTTGAGCTCGCTGATGGCTTCGATGACATTGTCTCCAGTCTTGGACTGAAAGCTCGTAATGCGAACATAGCCGTATCCTTCCTCAAGAAGCCGGCTCTTTACGCTTTTGACCTTGATGACGTCGCGTACGATTTTAACCTTCAGCGGCTGCTCGACACCCTCGCGAACTATGGTCAACACGATCTCGCTACCCGGCTCGCCACGCATCATTTTAACCGCGTCGTTCAGGCTCATGCCTTTTACCGGCTTGTCGTCCAACCGGATAATGAGGTCGCCGGCTTTTATGCCAGCCTTCTGCGCGGGGGTATCGTCGATAGGCGCGATGACCTTCACGAAACCGTTTTCCATTCCGACCTCGATACCCAAGCCGCCGAACTGTCCGGTAGTACCGACCTTCAGCTCGTTATACTGCTCCTGATCCAAATACGCTGAATGCGGATCGAGACCAGCGAGCATTCCGCGAATGGCGTCTTCCAACAATTTCTGGTCCGTTACCGGCTCTACGTAATCCTGGCGTATGCGTCCATAAACCTCCGAAAAGGTTTTCAATCCTTCGAAGGGGATTGCATTTGTATCGCCACTGGCCTCCCGCTCGGCGAGGACGCTACTGCCCGTACTGATCAAAATGCCGAGCAGAACGCCAAAGATAAGAACCAGAAAATTTCTTTGTCGCAACATAGATTTTCCTACAACCAAAAACGCCCTGGATAAGGCCTCATAAATCAATCCGTAAAAAGTCAGTCTTTGTGACTGCACCATAACATAGGATTCACCGGTCTTCCTTTTTCGCGAATGCCAAAATAAAGTCCGGACTCCGCACGACCGCCGCTGGCACCGACTGTAGCGATGATATCACCGCCGTTCACCGAGTCCCCGACATTCTTATACAAACTCTGATTGAAAGCGTAGAGACTCATATATCCCTCGCCGTGATCGATAATGGTCAACAAGCCATAGCCCCGCAACCAATCGGAGTATGCCACCCTCCCCGCCGCAACGGCATGCACCGGCGCGCCCTCCGGTGCTCGTATAACGACACCATCCCAACGGCCACTCGCTCGCGGACTGCCGAACGACTCAAGCAGTGAACCCTTCGTCGGATATGTTAACTGACCATAAAGGGCGGAAAAGGGTCCTTTGCTGGCTGACCGATCTCGCGCCGAGTCGTCCGACAAAGGGCGAATGGCGGCAACCAGATCTTGCAGGCGCTCTTCATCCTCCTGGAGCCGCCTCAGCTGGGTGTCCTTATCCTGAAGGCTATGTTCCAAGTCGGCCAAAACCTCGCGTCGGGATTGTCGGAACTTATCCAACTCGAGGCGATCTTTTGCTACCTGCTCACGAGTGGATTGAAGCTTCGCCGCTTCGGCCGACGCTTGCTGCTGCAATTGCGAAACGGTTGTTAAATCCTTTTGCATCTCCCTCAGCAGCGAGAATCGAGCTTGACTCAGATAATTGTAATAAGCCAGCACGCGACTGAGCTGGCGTGGGTCTTCCTGATCCAACACCAGCTTCAGCCAATCTTGCCGGCCGGCGGCATAGGCCGCACGAGCTTGTCCTGTCAATGTTTTATATTGCGCTTTCACTGCCGCCCGCAACTCACTGCTTTGGCGTTCCAAATCGTTCAAATGCCGCAATTGGGCTTGCGCTTGAATCTCGAGCTCTTTAAGCCGTTTTGCCAGACGTCCGTAGTCCCGCTCGATACCGCTCAATTGCCCGATCAGAGCTCGTCTGCGCGACTCTAGAGCGTCCCTGGACTTCTGGACCGTCTTAATACGCTCCCGAACCGTAGTTAGTTCATCCAAACGATCCTTTGGTTCCGAGACCGCCGCCGCGAAAGGCATTTTGAATGCTAGAGCCAGACAGAAAACTCGCGCGACTCGGTGACAGGACAAAACGGCAAACCTCAAATCAGCAACGATCGCCCCGTCATATCCGCCGGCTTTTCAAGCCCGATAATCGCGAGCAATGTCGGCGCGACATCGGGCAGACCGCCTCCGTCGCTTAACCTACCGGCTTTGCCTTTATACACGAGCGGCACGGGATTAACCGAGTGCGCGGTCTGAACTTCGCCGGTCGAAGGATCGATCATTTGCTCGACATTGCCATGATCTGCCGTAATCAGCATTTCGCCCCCGACCTTGTCGAGAGCCTCGACGACTCGACCCAATGCCTCATCCAAAGCCTCTACCGCCCGAATCGATGCGTCCAGGTTACCAGTATGACCAACCATATCCCCGTTGGCGTAGTTACAGATGATGACGTCGTACTCGCCGGACTCGATCGCCTTGACCAATTCTTCCGTCACTTCAGGAGCACTCATTTCCGGCTTCTGATCGTAGGTCTTGACCTTGGGCGACGGCACCAAGATGCGCGTTTCTCCGGGAAAGGGCGTTTCTACTCCGCCATTAAAGAAAAACGTAACGTGAGCGTACTTTTCAGTCTCGGCCAACCGCAACTGCCTTAGACCATGCTTCGACAAGACTTCGCCCAGGCTGTTGGTCACGTCTTGCGGCGGATAAGCGACGGGAAACGTAAAGTCTTGGTGATATTCCGTCAATGTAACAAACCCACCCAGCTTCGGAACGACCTCGCGTCGAAACCCCACGAAATCGGCCTCGTTGAGTGCGCGCGTCAGCTCTCGGGCGCGATCGGCCCGAAAATTCATGAATATCACGACATCGCCGTCCTTGAGAGTAATCGGCGCTTCACCGTCCGGAACGATTGAAGTCGCTTTGACGAACTCGTCGGACTCACCCCGCTCGTAAGCCAGCGTCAAGCCCTCGATCGCCGTTTCCGTGCGGTAATCGGCTTTTCCTTGCACGATAAGGTCGTATGCCTGCTGGATACGGTCCCAGCGATTATCGCGATCCATCGCGTAAAAACGGCCAATAATGGATGCAATCCGCCCTGCCCCCAGTTCTTCGAACTTCGAATCCATTCTGCGTATCGGGTCGCCTGCGCTCTTGGGTGGGGTATCTCGCCCATCCAGAAAGGCATGCACATAGACCTTTCTCAGCCCCTTCCTAACCGCGAGCTCCGCCATTGCATGAATGTGAATTTCGTGGCTGTGAACGCCGCCGGGCGACAGCAGTCCTAAAATATGGAGTGCCTTATCGTTCCGAAGGGCCTTGTCCACGGCTTCGCGCAGAACGGGATTGGTGTAAAACGAACGGTCCCTAGCCGCTTTACTGATCAACGTAAAATCCTGATTGATAAGTCGACCCGCCCCTAAATGCAAATGTCCCACCTCGGAATTGCCCATTTGATCGTCGGGCAAGCCGACGACTTCACCGGAGCAATCGAGCAATGTATGCGCGCAAGTATTCCACAGCTTCGTCCATGTCGGGGTTCTTGCAAGAGCGATAGCGTTATGGTCTTTGGTTTCGCTGTAACCAAAACCGTCCAGAATGATGAGGACAACAGGTTTAGGACGATTCAACTTCAAAGTATAATCTCCCTCTCGGTTTTTGCGCGTTTGCCTGGCAATAAAGGCATTGTTGCTTCCCGCAGAAAAAATCAGTATGTCCCAATGGCCAAGCGGCTGCTTTCGCGGAAAGGAAAAGACCTCGAACTCAATATCGCCGGATAAATATGAATTTGAGAATGAGGCGCCATGGGCTTAGGCAAAGGGAAAAACGGAGTAGTATTTTAACTTTTTTTTGCAACCCCGTGTTGCTCGAGCAATCGCGGCTAAAGAGCGCACAAACTCTTACAATGCGAAGCCTCCGATGACCAAACCAAACGAGATACTGATTACGGAAGATGCCGATATCGCGCAGGCTGCCTATTGCCTGAAAGCCATGTCCCATCCGCTGCGACTCAAGATTTTATGCACCTTGGGGAACAATAAAGTCAGCGTTCAGGACATCGTCGAGCAGGTCGGCACGACTCAGAGCAATATCTCTCAGCATCTGGGCATTCTGCGCGATAAAGGTATTCTCGCCTGTAAGAAAGACGCTAACCGCGTGTACTATTACGTTGACGACGAGCGCACACTGCAGCTGATCAAGCTGATGAAAGAAGTATTTTGTCATCATTAGTTGGAGCCGAATTTTCTCTATGACTGTCACACCCGACCGCCTGTTGGAATTCCTGGGCAATCACTGGATCATGGCCAGCGGTTTGCTCATTGTTACGATTTTGCTGATTCAGGATTTTATCGACAGCGCCTTCCGTAAACACAAAGTAATCTCGCCGACGGAAGCCGTAAACCTGATGAATGATGAAAACACCATCATTATCGATGTCCGCGAACCGCACGAACATGCCAACGGCCATATCGAAAATGCGAAATTCATTCCCTTGGGCAAACTCGAGGAACGAGCACAGGAATTGGAGGCATACAAACAAAATCCCGTTATCGTAACCTGCCAGTCCGGCACGCGATCTCCCCAGGCCTGCAAGAAACTGACCGGTTTAGGCTTCACCCGAGTGTTTGAAATGAAAGGCGGCATGCTCGCATGGGAAGACCAAAAATACCCCGTCGTTAAGAAGCGGAATAACAAGTAATTCGCCCTCTCCCGATTTTTCCAAGCTTACGAAACAAATAAGGATTATCCATGGCCGAAGAAACCACTCAGCCAGAAAGACAGTTCGTCCTGCAAAAGATTTACGTTAAGGACGTCTCTTTCGAGACGCCGAATTCGCCGGAGGTATTCACGCTCAAATGGGAACCGAAGGTCGAATTCAACCTGTCGAGCAATGCGCAAAAGCTTCAGGAAAATCTGTACGAGGTCAGTCTCACCACGACGGTAACCGTTAAACTCGGCGAAAAAACCGCTTATTTGGTGGAAGTCTGCCAAGCGGGGATTTTCGCGATGGCGGGCTTCGACGACCAAGAACTCGGCCCTCTGATCGGTAGCTACTGTCCGAACGTTCTCTTTCCGTATGCGCGCGAGGCCGTTTCCGATCTCGTGACCAAGGGCGGTTTCCCGCCCATGCTCCTTGCCCCCATCAATTTCGACGCCTTGTACATGCAGCAGATGCAACAGCAGCAGGGCTCCGCCCCCACAAGCCATTAACGGGATAGTCCGCAATCGCCCACATGACAGCTGTATCAGTTCTCGGCGCGGGCTCATGGGGCACAGCCCTAGCCCTTTTGATAGCCCGCAACGGCCATCCCACTGTGCTTTGGGGGCATCGCCCCGAACATTTGGCCAAACTCAACGCCGCCCGGGGCAACGAGCGCTATTTACCCGGTGCGCGCTTTCCCGACAACCTCCGGGTCGTCGCGAATCTGGAAGAAGCCGTTAAGACCGCGGAAATTCTCGTAGTTGCGGTGCCCAGCCATGCATTTAGAAACCTCCTGATGGACCTGGCACCGCATCTCACCCCGGAATCCAAGATCGCATGGGCCACGAAAGGTCTGGAACTGCAAAGCGGAAAGCTTTTGCACCAAGTCACGGAGGACGTTCTGGGACCCGACATTCCCGCCGCCGTGCTGTCCGGCCCAAGCTTCGCCCGCGACTTGGCCGCCAATCTCCCGACCGCCATTACGGTAGCGTCACGGGAGATCGAATTCGCCAAAATGCTGGCGGGGCTGCTTCATAACAACCGATTCCGCGCATACACCACCGAAGACATCATCGGCGTTCAGTTGGGCGGGGCGACCAAGAACGTACTGGCTATCGCCGCCGGGGTCGCCGACGGCCTGGGCTTCGGCGCCAACTCCCGTGCGGCGCTGATAACCCGCGGACTCGCAGAGATGATGCGCTTGGGTTTGGCATTGGGTGGCAAACCGGAAACCTTCATGGGACTTGCCGGTGTCGGCGATCTCATTTTGACCTGCACCGACAATCAATCTCGAAACCGGCGCTTCGGCCTCGGGCTCGGCAAAGGGCTCCCGCGAGAGCAAGTCGCGGCCGAAATCGGCCAAGAAATCGAAGGGATTCTTACTACGAAGGTTATTTACCAGCTGGCGCAAAGTCTCGGGATCGAGATGCCGATTACCGAACAGACCTACAAAATCCTTTACGAAGGGCTCGCGCCTTTAGAGGCCGTCAACAATCTACTCCTGAGAGAACAGAAGCCGGAAGCCTTGGCCGGTTGAGCCTGCTTCGGTCAAACCCGTTCAATCGCTCCCGAAAAGCCGTTCTGCCGCCATGCTTCGTAAAGCACCAACGCTACGGTATTGGACAGATTCAGGCTGCGGCTTTCCGGTTTCATAGGCACGTAAAGAAGGCGCGGCTTCGGCAAGGAAGCCAGCAAGGTTTCCGGCAATCCCCTGGACTCCGGACCGAACAGCAAGGCGTCATTCGGGCGGAAGTCGGCATCCGCGTAGCAGCACCGCCCTTTGGTGCTGAGCGCGAACAGCCGCTCCGGCCGAACCCGTTCCAAGAATTCATCCAGTCCCCCGTATTCCCGCACATCTGCCCATTCCCGATAATCGAGGCCGGCGCGCCGCAACCTGGCGTCATCAAGCCGGAAGCCCAAGGGATGGATGAGATGCAGCCAAGCGCCCGTGTTGGCGCAGAGACGGATGATATTCCCTGTGTTCGGCGGTATTTCCGGCTCGTAAAGGACGATGTGGAACACGTTAGGACTTATTCACACCGAGGGCGGATCGGCTCCAGTTTCCAAATGTCGCGGTTGTACTCCGAAATCGTGCGGTCGGTGGAAAACTTGCCGCCAGCAGCGCAGTTTAGGATGCTCATTCTTGCCCACTGCTCTTGATCGAGGTAAGCAGCGGCCGCGCGCCTCTGGGCTTCTACGTAACTTTGAAAGTCGGCAGCCGTCATCCAAGGATCGTGCGGGCTTTTTATGGCATGGATGATGGGATCGAAAATTCCCGGTTCGAATTGGTTGAAGTGCCCGCTTTCCAAGAGATGCATCACCCGGCGCAGGTCGTCATTGCCGTTTATGACGGACTCGGGATCGTATTGGCCTCGCTTCGCCTCCACCTCCTCGGCGGTGAGGCCGAACAGGAAGAAATTCTCGGCCCCCACTTCCTGACGAATCTCGATATTGGCGCCATCGAGAGTACCGATAGTCAGCGCCCCATTCAGCATGAACTTCATGTTGCCGGTACCGGACGCTTCCTTACCCGCGGTCGAAATCTGTTCGGAAAGATCGGTGCCGGGACAAATGTATTCCATCGCAGTCACCCGGTAATTGGGCAGGAAGGCCACCTTGAGCAGCTCGCCGGCCGCAGCATCGCGATCGATCACGTTGGACACATTACTGATCAATTTGATGATTCGCTTCGCCATGGCATAGCCCGGTGCCGCCTTGCCGCCGAATAGGACGCACCTCGGCGTCCAATTGGCCGTATCGCCGCGCTTAATGCGGTCATAGAGGTGAATGACATGAAGTACGTTGAGCAACTGGCGCTTGTATTCGTGTATCCGTTTAACCTGAACGTCGAACAGCGCATCCAGTTCGATATCCACGCCCAGCTCCGCTTTCTTATAGCGTAAGAGACGCTCCTTGTTATGGCGCTTGATTTCCCTCCAGCGTTGGCGAAACGCAGAATCATCGGCATATGCGGCCAGCTTGCCGAGTTGGGACAGATCGGTCAACCAACCCTCGCCTATCGTTTCCGTGATCAACGAGGCAAGCTTGGGATTACACCCGGCCAGCCAGCGGCGAGGCGTAATACCGTTGGTCTTGTTGTTGAACTTATTCGGCCACAGTTCGTAAAAATCGCGAAACAGCCCTTGCATGAGCAGATTGGAGTGAAGCTCCGCCACCCCGTTGACCGAAAAGCTCCCGACGATGGCCAGGTAAGCCATGCGAACCTGTTGCTCCCAGCCTTCCTCGATCAGGGACATCCGCGCCAATCGGTCCAGATCGCCCGGCCAGCGGTTGGCGACCTCACCCAAGAATCGTGCGTTGATGTCGAAAATGATTTCCAGCAACCGCGGCAACAATTGCCGGAACAGGCGCACCGGCCATTTCTCCAAGGCTTCCGGAAGCAGTGTGTGATTGGTATAAGCCATGGTACGCGAGGTGATGGCCCAAGCCTCATCCCAATGCAACCCATGCTCGTCCATCAAAAGGCGCATCAGCTCGGCTACGGCAATACTCGGATGGGTGTCGTTGAGCTGAAAACAATTCTTTTCCGCAAACCGACTGAAGTCCTCGCCATGCACCAGCACCCATTTGCGGATGACGTCCTGAAGACTGGCCGAAGCCAAAAAGTATTGCTGGCGTAGCCTCAACTCCTTTCCGTTCTCGCTTGCATCATTGGGATACAACACCATGGTGATGTTTTCCGCCATGTTCTTGGAACGGACCGCTTCGGTGTAATCTCCGGCATTGAAGTCTTGTAGATCGAATTCATCCGTGGCAGCCGCTTTCCACAGGCGCAGCGTGTTAACCGTACCGTTCTTGTAACCGGGAATCGGGATGTCGTACGGGACTGCGAGCACATCGTGGGTATCCACCCAGCGCCTCCTCGGGTGGGATTCGTCGCCGCCATAAGTATCCGTCCGCCCGCCGAAACGTATCCGCACCGTCAGTTCCGGACGCTCCAGCTCCCAGACGTGGCCGTTCCGCAGCCAATGATCGGGCTCCTCGACCTGATGGCCATCCTCGATGTTTTGCCGAAACATGCCATATTCGTAACGGATGCCGTAGCCCATCACCGGCAACTGCAGCGTCGCACAGCTATCTACGAAACAAGCAGCCAGCCGACCCAGCCCGCCGTTACCCAATCCGGCATCTTGCTCGCTCTCGACGATCTCCTCTAGATCCAGCCCCAGGTCGTGTAAAGTTTCGTGCAGAGGATCGTCGATCCCGAGATTGAGCGTGGCGTTACTCAAGGTCCGCCCCATCAAGAATTCCATGGATAAATAGTAAGCACGCTTGCAGTCCGCTTCCTCATAGGCGTAATGCGTATTCTTCCACCGCTCCATCAAGCGGTCGCGGACCGTCAAAGCGACCGCCGTGTAGGCATAGTGCGCGGATGCGCAGTACTTGTCGCGGCCGAGCGTGTAGCTGAAATGACGGCGGATGTCCACGGCCAAATCCTTGGCCTTCAACCCCAAGGCAGGCAGCTCGGTCAACCACGGTTTTCGCTTACTATTCACAAGACTTCGGTTTGGCATAGTCGGTCCGCTTATTTGGCAATTTCAGATTGGGCACGAAAAGCTCGTCGTTCCTCTGCGGCTGTCCGCAGACGACAAAGCCGGAAAGGGGCGATTATCGCATCAAAGCCGGAGCTGTTGACGATAAGCTTGCCGGTACTCGATTTCTTACACGTCCAGACTCAGCTCGCTGATCTTTCGTGTCAATGTATTGCGGCCGTAACCTAATAACTTTGCTGCTTCCTGGCGACGCCCGCGGGTGAATTGTAACGCCGTGGCGATCAAAATCCCTTCGGCTGAATCTATAGCTTCCTTTGCGACATTTCTATCCCCACGCCTCAAGCGCTTATCGACCCATTGCCGGAAACAATCTTCCCAACTGTCGACGACAGTAGAGGTACTCGCCTTAACACTCAGTAATTCCGGCGGCAGATCGTCCAGATGAACCTCCTTGCCCGCCGCCATAACCGTGATCCAGCGACAGGTATTCTCCAACTGACGCACGTTGCCCGGCCAATCGAGCCGACAAAGATAGTCCTCCACATCCGGCAACAAGACTTTTGTTTCCACCTTCAGCTCTTGACTGGCCTCCTTGAGGAAATGGTTCAGCAATAAAGGAATATCCTGGCGACGCTCCCGCAAGGGCGGGAGGTGAATGCGGATGACGTTCAATCTGTGGAACAAGTCCTCCCGGAAACGGCCTTCGGCGACAAGCGTATCCAGATTTTGATGAGTGGCGGCAATAATGCGGACGTCCACCTTGACCGGTGCGTGCGCACCAACGGGAAAAAACTCGCCGTCGGCCAACACGCGCAACAAACGGGTCTGCAAATCCGCAGGCATATCGCCGATCTCGTCCAAGAACAACGTGCCTCCGTCGGCTTGTTCGAAACGCCCGGCGCGGCGAGCCTGCGCGCCGGTAAACGCACCGCGTTCGTGGCCGAACAATTCGGATTCCAGCAGATCGCGGGGGATCGCCGCCATATTGAGGGCGATAAAAGGCTTGTCGGCCCGTGGACTATGGCGGTGCAGCGCCCGCGCAACCAACTCTTTCCCGGTCCCCGATTCG
Organism: Methylocaldum sp. 14B; assembly: GCF_002005105.1. Taxonomy (GTDB): domain Bacteria; phylum Pseudomonadota; class Gammaproteobacteria; order Methylococcales; family Methylococcaceae; genus Methylocaldum. The sequence goes on from NZ_MSCV01000003.1 coordinate 160,084, forward strand.
CCGTTGATCAGAACGGTGATGTGGGAGCGGGCGAGTCGCGCGATGGCGCGAAAAACCTCTTGCATGGCCGGCGCCTCCCCGATGATTTCGGGCGTTTCCTCGGCCACCTCGGGCGGACCTTGCTCTTGCCGCGCGCGCTGACTTTGTGCGCATGCACGCTGCACCAGATCAACGGCATCGTCCACATCGAACGGCTTCGGCAGATATTCGAACGCGCCGCCGTGGAATGCCGAGACCGCGCTCTCCAGATCCGAGTGCGCCGTCATGATGATGATGGGAAGTTGCGGATGCTTGATCTGCAGCTGCCGCAAAAGCTCCAGCCCGTCCATGCCCGGCATCCGAATATCGGTCAATATGGCATCGGGCTTGCCCTGATCGAGAGCATCGAGCAATCCGCCGGCGTTCGAAAAACAGCGCGCGTGTATCGATGCCTTTTGCAAGGCCTTTTCCAAGACCCAGCGGATCGAGCGATCATCATCAACCACCCATACTTGGGCTGAACTACTCATGGTCCTTCTCCAACGGCAGGAAAATAGAAAAAACCGTGTTGCCCGGGGAACTCGAGCACTCGACCAATCCACCATGCTGATTGATCAAGGACTGTGCGATCGACAGGCCTAAACCGGTACCGTCAGCGCGCCCGGTTACCATCGGGTAAAAAATCTGACCGAGCAACTCCGGCTTAATACCCGGACCATCGTCGATGATGTCGATCTTGACGGCCATCGGGTTGCGCCTATGACCAATGGTCACCTGGCGATGGATGCGCGTGCGAATCAGGATGTGCCCTTTCTTCCCTACCGCCTGCGCCGCGTTGCGCACGACGTTCAAGATCGCTTGAATCAGCTGATCGCTATCGCCATTCACCAACGGCAAACTCGGGTCGTAGTCTCTTTCGATGACGACGCTTGGAGGAGCCTCCACCTGCACCAACTGACGCACTCTCTCCAGTACCCGGTGGATATTGAGCCGGCTTTTCCGCGGCGGTTTGTTGGGCTCAAGCATCCGGTCGACCAGCGATTGCAGGCGGTCGGATTCCTCCATGATAATTTTCGTATACTCCCGCATCTCTTCTTCGACCAACTCCCTGTCGAGCAACTGCGCCGCACCGCGCAGACCGCCCAAAGGGTTCTTTATTTCGTGGGCCAATCCCCGCAACAGCATGCGAGCGGCGTTCTGCTGCGCCAGAAGCTGCTCTTCCATGGAGATGCGCAAATGCCGATCCACCTGTTCAATCTGCACCAATGCGGCGACCGGTTTATCCTGCTCCAGCATCGGCGTGATCGTGAAATTGACCGTAATAGCTTGAGACGGAAGACCCAACGACAAATTTCGCTTGGTCAACGATTCACCCTGTTGCAAGGTTCGTTTCAAATCTTTCTCGATGTTCTGATCGTATAGAAAGAAAAGCTCTTTGGCCCCCGAACCCAGAACCTGTCGTGCACTCACTGCGAACAACATTTCCCCGGCCACATTGATATAAATCAGGCGGTACGCGGGATCGAAAACCAACACGGCGTCCGTTAAATGATCGAGGATGCGTTGATATAGTGGAATGGGATCTGGGTTATTCATTACGATTTGAAAAGCAAGATGGAGGCCAATTGTCCATGCAAGCTGCGCTTGATTGTAGGTGCCTCAAGACCTATAGAACTCAGCAGCGGACACTCGCGGCCACAGAACCTCAGGCAATGCGCACCATCTTGGTGCATATTAGACCGATTTGCTGAAACATCTGTTCCATTTGAAGTTATTTCGGAATTTACCAATATAGATAATCCAACACTCGACAAAGGCGCTACCGCCCGAGCCAGTCACTTTTGAGCTCACATTCGCCCTTTCGGACTTGTCACTGGGATAGACAGCCTTGTTCAGCCGAATGAATCGCCAGACTACTCTTTACGCGAGCTCTCTATAGCGTCTCGGATTCGGAAAATACCCGAACAAAAAAAACGCCCCATAAAGGGGCGTTTTCAGATTCGGGCCGAATAGCCGTTTAGAGGCTGTAATACATATCGTATTCAACCGGATGCGTGCTCATGCGCAGACGGGTGACTTCCTGCATCTTGAGGTCGATGTACGCATCGATCGCATCATTGGTGAAGACGCCGCCGCGAGTCAGGAATTCGCGATCCGCACTCAATGCATCCAGCGCCATATCAAACGCATGACAAACCTGCGGAATGCTCTTCTCCTCTTCCGGCGGCAAATCGTAAAGATCCTTGTCCATGGCGTCGCCCGGGTGAATCTTGTTTTGGATACCGTCGAGACCGGCCATCAGCATGGCTGCGAAAGCAAAATATGGATTGGCGGTGGAATCAGGGAAACGAACCTCAATGCGGCGCGCTTTCGGATTAGTGACATACGGAACGCGGATCGATGCCGATCGGTTGCGGGCGGAATAAGCCAACATGACCGGCGCCTCGAACCCCGGCACCAAGCGTTTGTAGCTGTTGGTGGACGGGTTGCAGAAGGCATTCAAAGCTCTCGCATGCTTGATAATGCCGCCGATGTAAAACAGCGCCAACTCAGAAAGGCCGCCATACAAATCACCGGTAAACAAGTTCACGCCACCCTTGGACAGTGATTGATGAACATGCATTCCGTTGCCGTTGTCGCCGACCAGCGGCTTCGGCATGAAGGTCGCGGTCTTGCCGTAAGCGTGAGCGACATTGTGTACCACGTATTTGAGGGTAAGCACCTCATCCGCCTTCCGGACCAACGTACCGAACTTGACGCCGATTTCGCACTGTCCGGCGGTCGCCACCTCGTGGTGATGAACCTCGACGATCAGCCCCATTTCTTCGAGCGTATTGCACATGGCCGCGCGCAAGTCCTGCATGGAGTCAACGGGCGGCACCGGAAAATAGCCGCCTTTGATGCCGGGACGATGGCCGATGTTGCCGTCTTCGTAAACTTTTTCGGTGTTCCAACTGGCTTCTTCGGAATCGACTTTATAGAACGAACCCTGCATGGAAACGCCCCAGCGCACATCGTCGAATACGAAGAATTCGTTTTCTGGCCCGAACAGCGCGGTATCCGCGATGCCCGTGGATCTCATGTAAGCTTCAGCACGTTTGGCGATGGAGCGAGGATCGCGCTCATAACCCTGCATGGTAGAGGGCTCGACGATATCGCAGCGCAAAATCAGGGTTGGATCGTCGAAAAACGGATCGATAACCGCCGTCGTCGGATCAGGCATCAGGATCATGTCCGACTCGTTGATGCTCTTCCAGCCCGCAATAGACGAACCGTCGAACATCTTGCCGTCTTCGAACATGTCCTCGTCCACACTGTGCGCCGGAATGGAAACATGCTGTTCCTTGCCCCGAGTGTCGGCAAACCGCAAATCAACGTATTTGACCTCCTTTTCCTTCATCAGCTGAAGTACATCTTGTGGCGTCATTCTTTATCTCCCGAATATTAGGGTTGTAAAAATCTCAAGCGGGTAATTAAACAAAAATTGTACCAATAGAAAAACGCTGTTATCTCCCGGAATTACAATAGTGCAACAACTTGTTCGCAAAACAAAAACGCACCATTAATGTGCATACGACCCATTTCAGTGCCGTTTACGGAAGAAATCCGCGAATTCCCGCCACGCCCTGAGCCCCATGGGACTTTGCAACGTCCACATCCGCTGGAGACACCCCCCCCAAAGCGAAGACCGGAATATTTACCTGATCCACCAACTCGGCAAAAGTTATCCATCCTAGCGGCACGGCATGGGGGTGGGTGGGCGTGGACAGCACAGGGGCAAGAACGGCCAGATCGACGCCGATTCGCTCCGCGTGCTTCAGTTCACCGAGATTGTGACAAGATGCGGCAACCCACCGGGCTTTCTCCAATGGCCGTTCACTCAAGCTCATCAGTCTTTGTGCCGTAAGATGAAGCCCCGCGGCGGACGTCCCGACCACCCAGCACGGATCCGCATTCAGAAGTAGGATCGCGCCCCGTTCCCGGCAGTACTCCACAGCATAATGCGCCAACGCCTCGTATTGGTGCACACCCAATCGGCGCGCCCGTAATTGGATCAAACCGGCTCTGCGCGACACCAGATGGTGCAAACGCTCGCGCAAAAGCGCCTCATCGCCCGATTCATCGTCCAGAATCGCATACTGATCGGGAAGTCTGGCAGCCGTTACGATGGGGCGATTCGCGGCCGGAAATGCGAAGCCGGGCAATTCGTCTGGCGAAACCCAACGAATCGGCTGTCCCTGCATGCCGATTGGCGTCCCCTCGAACCGGTCCACCCGCCACACATCCAGCAGTACGCAACGCTCCGGATAAGCGTGACGAATCCGAATCAAGGGCGATGCCTCTATCACTTCGAGGTTAAGCTCCTCGCGGATTTCTCTGGATAAAGCTTCCTTTGCGGTTTCGCCGGCTTCCAGCTTGCCTCCCGGAAACTCCCAAAGATCCCCTTGATGGACGTGGGCGAGGCGCCGCGCAATGAGAATTTGGCCGAGTCCGTTCCGGATGACACCGGCGGCTACATGCAACTCGGAGCAACCGCTCACCGGGATACGTTCAGCCTCGACTAGGTTCGATATTCCGCGTTGATGCGGACGTAATCGTAAGAGAGATCACACGTCAGGACACGCTGATGCGCGCTCCCCCTCCCCAGCACAACGCGAATCAGGATGTCATTCTCAGACATCACGGCTCTCCCGGCCTCCTCGGTGTAGCTCATGGCGCGTCCTCCATTTTCCACGATCAGCACGTTCCCCAACCATATAGAAACGCCCGATATATCGAGATCGGCGCAGCCTGAACGACCGATCGCAGCCAAAATCCGGCCCCAGTTCGGATCGCTGGCGAAAAAAGCGGTTTTGACCAGAGGCGAATGGGCGATAGTCTTGGCCACATTCCGCGCTTCGGTTTCATCCCTGGCCTCTTGGACCTCTATCCGCATCACCTTGGTGGCGCCTTCGCCGTCCCGCACGATGGCTTCAGCCAAGTCTTCACAAACCTCCCGAACCGCTCGGGCCAGGAGAGGGAAATCCACGCTTTGCCGGCTAAGTTCGGGATTACCGGCTCCGCCCGTTGCGAACAGAACGCAGGCGTCGTTAGTCGAGGTATCACCGTCCACCGTGATCAAATTAAAAGAGCCGTCGACGGCGTCGCTCAAGCAAGCCTGCAAACTAGCCGGTTCAACCTTCGCGTCGGTGGCAATGAAGGCCAGCATGGTGGCCATATCGGGGTGAATCATGCCGGCGCCTTTGGCGATGCCAGTGACGGTCACCGATACTCCAGCCAGATTGACAGTCCGGCTTGCACCTTTAGGCCGCGTATCGGTCGTCATGATGGCCCTTGCCGCGCGCGTCCATCCCGCCTCATCCAAGGCGCTCAGGGCTTTGGGCAAAGCCGATTCGATCTTTTCCACCGGAAGATATTCGCCGATTACACCGGTCGAGAAAGGAAGCACCTGCTCGGCCGCCGCGCCGGTCAGCCGGCCGAGCGTCCGGCAGGTCCGACGAGCATCGTCCAGCCCTCGCTGGCCGGTTCCGGCATTGGCATTCCCGGAATTGACCAAGAGCCAGCGTGGATGGTGTCCGAGATGATCTCTCGCCACGATCACCGGCGCGGCGCAAAAGGCATTTCGGGTAAAAACGGCCGCACAGGTAGACCCTTTGGCTGCTTCGATCACCACGATATCGTCACGATCGCTCTGCTTGATGCCGGCACAGGCCGCACCGAGCCGAACGCCTTTTACGGTTGCCAGGGTCAACTCTTCGCTCAAGACGCTCATACGCGGCGATTTCAATCCAATTTGCCGTGGCAGTGCTTAAATTTCTTCCCGGAACCGCAAGGGCAAGGCTCGTTACGGCCCACTTTGGCGACGTCCCGGATATAAGGCTGTGCGGGCCGTGGTTTAACCGGCTTTTCCTCGACCTCCGCCTCTTCAGGTTCCGCAGTCAGTGCGTGTGCCTCGGCATGTTCGAAATGCATTTCTTGAGGTACGGCGCGGCGCTGTTCCTCCATGACATTGACTTCTTCTTCGCTGTGCACCTGAACCTTGGATACGATGCCGATCACCTCGTGTTTAATCCCGTCCAGCATGGAGGTGAACATCTCGAACGCTTCGCGCTTGTATTCCTGCTTCGGATCCTTCTGCGCATAACCGCGTAGATGGATGCCCTGGCGCAGATGGTCCATGGCCGCCAAATGCTCTTTCCAGGCGTTATCGAGAACTTGCAGCATCACCGTTTTCTCGAAATGACGCATGACCGATTCGCCTATAACGGCACTCTTTGCCTGATAAACCGCATCCAGCTGATCGATGATTTTCTGGAGCAGGCGGTCCTCATCCAGCCGCGAATCTTCATCCAGCCATTGTTGCGCCGGCAGCTTCGATCCGAGTTCCCGCAATAGCGTGTCTTCCAGACCCTTGACGTCCCACTGCTCTTCAAGGGTGTGCGGCGGAATGAACTGGGTGAATATCTGGCCGACAACGTCCCGACGCATGTTCGTGATCGCCTCGGAAATATCGTCCGCCTCCATCAGTTCGTCACGCATGTGATAAACCACCTTGCGCTGATCGTTGGCGACGTTGTCGTAATCCAGCAACTGCTTGCGGATGTCGAAGTTGCGCGCTTCAACCTTGCGTTGAGCGCTCTCGATCGCCCGTGTCACCCATGGGTGTTCGATCGCCTCGCCTTCCTTCATTCCCAGCTTTTGCATGAGCACGGCCACCCGATCGGAAGCGAAAATCCGCATCAAGGGATCTTCCAAGGACAAATAAAACCGTGATGAGCCGGGGTCACCCTGCCGTCCGGACCGTCCCCGCAACTGGTTATCAATGCGCCGAGATTCATGCCGCTCCGATCCGATGACGTGCAAGCCGCCTGCTTCCACAACCTGAGCGTGACGGACTTTCCACTCCTCTTTCAAGCGAGCGACGGACCCCTGATCGCTGGGATCGATAGCCGCCAAATCCTCTTCCAGGCTGCCGCCGAGAACGATGTCGGTGCCGCGGCCCGCCATGTTGGTCGCAATAGTGACCGCACCGGGCTGACCGGCTTGCGCAATGATATGAGCTTCCTGCTCGTGATGCTTGGCGTTCAGCACCTGATGCGGAATGCCTTCCTTACGGAGGAAAGTCGCCAAGAGTTCCGAGTTTTCGATGGATGTAGTCCCCACCAGCACCGGTTGGCCGCGTTTCACGCACTCGCGGATATCCTCGATGATGGCGCCGTATTTCTCACGAACGGTGAGGTAGACGAGATCACCGAGATCTTGGCGGACCATGGGCCTATTGGGCGGAATGACGACAACTTCGAGGCCGTAAATCTGATGAAACTCCGGGGCCTCGGTATCGGCCGTACCGGTCATGCCGGCCAGTTTTTCGTACAGGCGGAAATAGTTCTGAAACGTGATGGAGGCCAGCGTCTGGTTTTCGTTTTGAACCGGAACGTTCTCCTTAGCCTCGATCGCCTGATGCAGCCCTTCGGACCAACGACGTCCCGGCATCGCGCGGCCAGTGAACTCGTCCACGATGATCACCTGGTTTTCCCTAACGATATAGTCGACATCCCGCTGGAACAGCGCGTGAGCCCGCAATCCGGCATTGATGAAATGCATGAGTCTGATGTTGACGGCGTCGTACAGACTTTCGTCTGCATTGATCAATCCCTGCTGAACCAGCAACTGCTCGATGCGCTCGTGCCCCTCCTCCGTGAGGTAGACTTGCCGGGATTTTTCGTCGACGCTGTAATCGCCGCGAGCGCCTTCTTTTTCCTGACGCTTGAGATGAGGAATAAAGGCGTTGATCTTATGGTAAAGGTCGCTGCGGTCCTCGGTCGGCCCCGAAATAATGAGAGGCGTCCTGGCTTCGTCGATCAAGATGGAGTCGACTTCGTCGACGATCGCAAAATATTTTTCCCTCTGCACCCTCTGGTCGCGGGAAAATGCCATATTGTCCCGGAGGTAATCGAAGCCGAACTCGTTATTGGTACCGTAGGTAATGTCGGCCGCGTAGGATTCCCGGCGCTGCTCCGCGTTCAGACTGCTGACTATGACGCCCACGGAGAGTCCGAGGAAGTTATAGAGCTTGCCCATCCATTCGGAGTCTCGGCGCGCCAAATAGTCATTGACGGTGACGACATGTACGCCTTTACCGGGCAGTGCATTCAGATAAGCGGCCAGGGTGGCGACCAGCGTCTTGCCCTCGCCGGTTTTCATTTCCGAGATCTTCCCGTCATGGAGCACCATCCCGCCTATCAACTGAACATCGAAGTGGCGCATGTTCAGAACGCGGCGAGATGCTTCCCTGACGGCGGCGAAAGCCTCTGGGAGTAACGCATCGAGCATCTCACCCTCGTTCAGGCGGTCTCTGAATTCTTGGGTTTTCCCTCGTAACGCCTCATCGGATAGATTCTGGAACTGAGGTTCCAGCGCGTTGATCTTCTTGACGAGTTTTCTTTTTCTATTGATGATTCGCTCGTTGCGACTGCCAACGATTTTCTTTACTAGCTTGCCTAGCATTGCGGTTTAATTCCGAGTCCAAACGAAAAATAATCCAACGATGATACCGCAAAACCATGGTATTTATAATGAGTCGAGGGCCATATCAGACGTTGGCGAGAAATTGAGGCAAATTCGAACAGGTTTGCTGGGTTCGATTCGGCTAACCGCGACTACCATGGAGGGCTGATTTCGAAGATGCGCCAACCAGAATCCGTTGCCGGTCTATTTCAAGGCGCCGCGATCCAAGGGCTCCTGATCCAGGTAGAAAAACACCGCCGCGTACTCGATGTGGCAAAAAGAGCACTGCCAGGCTTTCTTGCGGACCATTGTGTAGACTGCGTGGTCAAGCCGGACCGCCTGATTCTTTACGTGGACTCGCCGGCTTGGGCCTCACAAATACGCTTTTATGCCTTGCACCTCTTATCCAAGGTTCAGCAATCGACCGGATACCGGTTCAACGATTTACTGATTCGTAACGCACTGCCTGCCGCAGCAAGACCTCTCGACAAACCAGTTCTCGCCTTGCCATCCGGCTTCGCCGCCGAGGTACTGAAAAATAGCGCATTGTCGACATCTTCCGGGGAACTTAAGGAAGCGCTGCTGCGGCTGAGCGCAACAGTGCAGGCACTGAGGAACGCCGACCCCGGAAAAGAAAATCAATAAAAAACAGCGTCGAAAATTCAGCCGACAGAGATCGTTTGCCCCTGGACTGATGCCCAAATTACGGGCACGCGAGAGAAGTCCAACCCGGCGGCTGGATAAGAATCGGCTTCCCTGCCGCATTTCGATAAGGATTTAACACCGATCGTTCGCCTGGACCTGACCAGTCCAGAGAGAAAAGGAATCAGCCAGCGGCCTGCGCCGCCCTCATGAAATAAATCGGCAGAACGTCGTCTTCCATGTAAGTCACCGATTCCCAGGCATCCCTTTGCTTGAGCAGCTCCATCAGCAGTCGATTGTTCAAACCATGGCCGGATTTATGGCCGGTAAACGAACCGATCAGACTGTGTCCGAGGAGATAAAGGTCCCCGATCGCATCCAGAATCTTGTGTTTTACGAACTCGTCGGCGTAACGCAACCCATCTTCGTTCAAGACGCGGTAGTTATCCACCACTATCGCATTATCCATGCTGCCTCCCAGGGCCAGCCTGCGTTTGCGCAAGGCTTCGATATCGCGCATAAAGCCAAAGGTCCTCGCTCGACTCACTTCCTTAACAAAAGATGTCGATGAAAAATCGATGCTGGCCGTTTGCACATCCTTGCGAAAAGCCGGATGTTCGAAATCGATCGTAAAGGTAACTTTAAAGCCGTCATAAGGCTCAAAACTAGCCCACTTATCACCGTCTTCAACCCTAAGTTTGCGCTTTATCCGAATAAAACGCTTCGGTGCGTTTTGCTCCTCCACGCCCGCCGACTGAATGAGAAACACGAATGGGCCGGCGCTGCCGTCCATAATGGGTACCTCCGGCGCGCTCACATCGACATAGGCATTGTCGATTCCGAGCCCGGCGAACGCCGATAGGAGATGCTCGACGGTGGAAATCTTCACGTCCCCCTTGACGAGGGTTGTCGATAGGGTGGTTTCGCCGACATTTTCCGGCCTTGCCTCGATGATGACGGGTTCAGGCAAGTCCACGCGCCGGAATACAATACCCGCGTTAGGAGCAGCCGGACGGAGGGTCAGATAGACCTTCTCTCCGGTGTGCAACCCGACTCCGGTACCTCTAATAACGTTCTTTAGTGTTCTTTGCCTGATCATTCGACTCACCTATCTTGTCTGACTATCCCCAAAAATCCCTCATATAGCCCTGCACAGTTTAAACCGCCCAAGCATACGAACTACGCAGGGCTCAGACCAGTGGGGGCGGACCGAAGCGTCCTCGCTACTTTCTCAATCGGCCTGACGGCGCAAGAACGCCGGAATATCTAAGTAATCGAGATCCATATCCTTCTTCGCTTCCGCCCGAACATCATGCTTGGGCTGCTTGCGAATTACAGTCGGACGCTGCAATTGATCATAATCGATCTCACCCGTGTGCTTATGCACCAACTTGATCGTCGCTTCGTTCGCCTGCCGCTGGTTGTTTAGTCCCGTCGCCACCACCGTAACGCGCACTTCATCGTCCAGCTCCGGATCGATGGCCGTACCAATCACGACGACCGCGTCATCCGAAGCGAAGTCTCTTATGGCGTCGCCCACCTCGCTGAACTCGCCGATCGAGAGAGTTTGGCAGGCCGTAACGTTGACCAGAACGCCACGCGCGCCCTGAAGATTGATGTCTTCGAGCAAGGGACTGGCGATGGCTTTTTCGGCTGCCTGGCGGGCACGGTGCTCGCCGGTACCCACACCGGTACCCATCATCGCCATGCCCATCTCGGACATTACCGTACGCACATCGGCGAAGTCCACGTTGATGAGCCCCGGCCGGGTAATGAGATCGGCGATGCCCTGCACCGCGCCGAGCAGGACATCGTTCGCGGCAGCGAAGGCATTGATCAAGCTGACGTCTTTGCCCAATACCGGCAACAGCTTCTCGTTCGGAATCGTAATCAGCGAATCGACGAATTGACCGAGCTCCTCGATGCCTCTTTCCGCCACGCTACGCCGTTTCTTGCCTTCGAACGGAAACGGTTTGGTGACCACGGCAACCGTAAGAATACCCGCTTCCTTGGCAATCTCGGCAATCACCGGAGCCGCTCCAGTCCCGGTTCCGCCGCCCATGCCGGCGGTAATAAACACCATGTCCGCACCTTCCAGAACTTCCATGATGCGATCGCGATCATCCAAGGCGGCCTGTCGGCCGATTTCCGGATTCGCTCCCGCTCCAAGCCCCTTGGTCAGTGCATTTCCCAGCTGAATGACCGACTTGGCCCGAATGTTCTTCAAAGCTTGCGCATCGGTATTGGCGCATATGAATTCAACGCCCTCGACATGGCTGTTGACCATGTGGTTGAGAGCATTTCCACCACCGCCCCCGACGCCAATTACCTTGATAACCGCGTTTTGGCTATAAGAATCCACTAGTTCGAATTGCATTGTTTCCACCCCGTCTTAACTGCATTTCCACTCCGGGGAATTTTCGATCCTAAAAATTACCCGTGAACCAACTCTTCATCCTTGCCCACAACCCTTTAAAGCCCGTTCCCAAGGGCATATACCTCCCCGCCAGCGTCTGGTGCTGCTTGCCGAATAGAAGCAGTCCGACGCCCGTCGCGTAAATCGGATTTCGAACCACATCGGTCAGACCGGTGACATACTGCGGCAAACCCAGGCGTACCGGCATGTGGAAAATTTCTTCCGCCAACTCCACCAATCCCTCGACCTTGGCGCTGCCGCCACTCAGCACAATTCCCGCCGCGATCAAGTCCTCGAAACCGCTCCGACGCAGCTCTTGCTGCACCAGCAACAGCAGCTCCTCGTAGCGAGGCTCGACGATTTCAGCCAAATTCAAGCGGGAAATCTGGCGCGCCGGCCTGTCGCCGATACTGGGCACCTCGATGGTGTCCTCCAGCTTGGCCAATTGGGTTAACGCACAAGCGTGTTTGATCTTGATTTCTTCGGCGAACTGGGTCGGCGTCCTAAGCGCCACCGCGATGTCGTTGGTTACCTGATCTCCGGCAATAGGAATGACGGCCGTATGGCGAATGGCTCCGTCGGTGAATACGGCCACATCGGTGGTTCCTCCACCGATGTCTACTAAGCATACGCCGAGATCCTTCTCATCTTCGGTCAGCACCGCCGTGCAAGACGCAAGCTGTTCCAGGATGATGTCCTCGACGTCCAGGCCGCAGCGACGAATACATTTGATGATGTTCTGCGCCGCACTGACCGCGCCGGTTACGATATGCACCCGTGCTTCGAGACGGATTCCCGACATGCCGACCGGTTCCTTGATACCTTCCTGCCTATCGATCACGAACTCCTGCGGCAGGATGTGAAGGATTTTCTGATCCGCCGGGATGGCAACCGCGCGCGCCGAATCGATTACGCGATCCACGTCGCTCTGGGTTACTTCCTTCTCCTTGATGGCGACGATGCCGTGCGAATTCATGCTGCTGATATGGCTGCCCGCGATGCCCGCATAGACCGACTGAATCCGGCATCCCGCCATCAATTCGGCTTCCTCGACGGCACGCTGGATCGATTGAACCGTGGTCTCCAGGTTGACCACCACACCCTTTTTCAGGCCGCGGGACGGATGGGTACCGATACCGACCACCTCGATTTCACCGTCCTCGTTTATCTCACCGACGATGCAAGCCACCTTGGAGGTACCGATATCCAAGCCAACGATGAGATTCCGATCTGATTTTCTAGCCATTGCAATGAATCTTTGTTTTTAATTCACGTCAGGTATATATCCTGCTCCGAATTCGGCCGCGCGCGATGCAATCGGGTTGGGCCAGAGAAACAAGATCCGCTTGGGATTGCGGTCTGAAAATCACTGCAAACCCGTTCGGATAGCGCAAGTCCACTTTCTGGAGCGCCGCAATTCGCGCTTCGCCCAAGCGCGGCAATAACGTCAGCAAACGTTCCAGCGCAAGAGCCGGATCTTGTTTTCCGAACTCGATTTCCACGCCACTGGCCAGACGAGCGCTCCACGCCCGCCGCCCCGTGAGCTTCAAGGAATCGATTCGCATACCTTTCTGCTTTAACTTCCCGTTCAATAGATAAAGCATGCTCAAAAGCTGCTTTTCCTGTCCCGGTGGGCCGTCGAGGATCGGCAACTTCACATAGGACTGGACGTTTCCGGGCGAAAACCGCCCCCCGCGATCGTTGATCAGCCCACCGTCGCTGGTGCGGGCAACCGGTTTTTGCTCAACGACTTTCAGCAGCAAGGTATCGGGCCAGAGCCGAGCAACCTGAACGCTGTCTAACCAAGGAAATGATTTGGCGGCTTCTTCAATGCCATGCGTATCCACTAGAAAATATCCGACCTGGGTCAACGGCAGCAAAGTCCTCGTGAACTCTGCCGCATCGAGATTCCGAATCTCCCCCTCCACGCGCACATAACGTATGGGCATGAAACCCTTGATCTGCCCGAGATCGACACTCATGGCAGCCAGACCGCAGAGAGCCACGACCCCAAAAAAGAACAATGCCCTGACGGGCACCGCTTTAGGCCTCGGCATCGCCCTCTCCGCGACGCGGGAAGCTCGTTTCCAATATTCGCCACGTCAAGTCCTCGAACGATAAGCCCGCCACTTTCGCCGCCATCGGAACCAAGCTGTGGTCGGTCATGCCGGGAACCGTGTTGACCTCGATCAACCACGGCTGGTTATCTTGATCGACCAAAAGATCCACCCGAGCCCAGCCGGTCACGCCGAGCGTATCGCAAGCTTGTAGAGCCAATTTCTGGAGAGCGGCCTCCTCTTCACGGGGAAGTCCGGCCGGACAGTGATAACGAGTGGTCTCGGCGCGATATTTGGCATCGAAATCGTAAAAAGAATGGGGCGTTTCCAAGCGAATCAACGGCAACGGCTCGCCGTCGAGCACGCCGGCTGTATATTCCCGACCGACAATCCAAGCCTCCGCAAAAACCGCGCAATTATAGTGTGAAGCGCGTTCCCATGCTTCCATTAATTCGATTTTATTTTCGGCCCGCCCCATTCCGATGCTGGAACCCTCTTGAGCGGGTTTCACGATGACCGGGAATCCCAGCAGATCGGCGCACCGGTCTACGTCCTCCGGCCCTTGAAGTTTCATCCAGCGCGGCGTCGGCAATCCCGCTCCGAGCCAGCACAGCTTGGTCCTGAGCTTGTCCATGCTCAAGGCCGACGGCAGGACACCGCTTCCGGTGTAGGGCAGTCCCAAGGCTTCCAGAGCCCCTTGAAGAACGCCGTCTTCGCCACCCCTTCCATGGATCACGTTGAACACGCGGTCAAAATGTTGTTCGAGCAGCGGCTGTATCGGATTTCTCGTTACATCTATGCCGACCGCATCGATGTTATTTTTCAACAAGGCCGCCAAAACCGCCTGACCGCTCTTCAAAGAAATTTCGCGCTCCGCGGCGGCACCGCCCATCAACACGGCAACACGTCCAAATTCAGCCGATTTCAGGATTCGCTTGCTCATTCAATCTCTCCTCGTCGATTTTTCGCCCACGATCCGAACTTCGGGAATCAAGTGCTGCCCGAATGTCTGCTCAACGGTCGTCTGGACGAACCCTATCAGAGCCTCGATATCGGCCGCCCTGGCCGCACCCGTGTTAATGATGAAATTGGCGTGTTTTTCGGAAACGCATGCATCGCCCATGCGATACCCCTTGAGCCCGCAGGCTTCGATAAGGCGCGCAGCATGATCGCCCACCGGGTTCCGGAACACCGAGCCGCAATTCGGCAGATTGATGGGCTGCGATGCGCTTCGTTTAGCCAGCAACGCCCGGATTCGTTCGCGGCTGGCAACCGCATCACCAGACTGAAGCCGGAGCTCACAAGCCAAAAACCATTCGTTCTCTGGACCCTTCACGCTGCGGTAGCCAACGAGAAAGTCGCCCCCGCTGCGGTCCCGCAACGTACCGGAACGGTCGACCGTCACCACCCGCGCCACCAGGGGCCATGTCTCGCCGCCGAATGCCCCGGCATTCATTGCAAGGGCGCCGCCCATGGTGCCCGGAATTCCCGCCAGGAATTCGGCGCCGGTCAGTTCCTGTTCCGAACAAAATCTGGCCACGTGAGCGCAAGGCACGCCCACCTCGGCATAAATGCGTCCGGAACCTGAACGCCGGAGTACTCTCAAACGATTTCGGGTACAGATAACCGTACCTCTGATTCCGCCGTCCCGAACCAGCAGATTACTGCCCAGGCCCAGCCAGAAAACCGGTTCATTGGGAGGCAGCGAACGCAAAAACAGAACCAAATCGTCCGCGTCGGCCGGCAAGTAAAAGCGATCGGCCGGTCCACCGACGCGCCAGGAGGTGTGGTTCGCCAGTGGCTCGTTATAGCGCATCTCGCCCCTTAAACCGAGCGAACTGACCGCGCTTATCCCATCTTCGCAGACCGCAGTCACTGGATTGCTCCGACCGGCATGTCGGTCAAGCACAACGGCAATTCGACAGCAACTTGCCCGATGCTTCCGGCCCCGAGCGTCAAAACGACATCGCCCGGCTCGACTATGCCCGGAAGGATTTCAGCCAGGTCGCTTACCTTTTCGACGAAAACCGGATCGATCTGGCCTCGCACCCGGATCGCCCTCGATAATGCCCGCCCGTCCGCGCCGATTACCGGCGCTTCGCCGGCGGCATAGACATCGAGTAGCACCAGAACGTCGGTTTTGGACAGAACCTGCACAAAATCCTCGAACAGATCGCGCGTCCGCGTATAGCGATGCGGCTGAAACACCAATACCAGCCGCCGGTCCGGCCAGGCTTGGCGCGCCGAGTCGAGGGTCGCCGCAATCTCTCGCGGGTGATGCCCGTAGTCGTCGACGAAAGTGACGAAGGAGCCGCCGAAAGGTACCTCGGCATTGATCTGAAAACGCCGTCCAATACCCCGAAATCCCAGCAAAGCACGCTGTATGATCTCGTCGGAAATACCCAATTCTCCAGCGATGGCAATTACTGATAATGAATTCAATATGTTATGCCGCCCCGGGAGATTTAGGCTCACGTCGAGCGGTTCATCGCACCCCGACCTAAGCACCGAAAAATGCGAACGCAATCCGTCTTGACGGATATTCACGGCCCGGATGTCGGCTTCCGGACTGAAGCCGTAGGTTTTCATCGGCTTACTGATTTCCGGCAGAATATCCCTGACGCCCGGATCGTCCAGACACAGCACGGCCAGACCGTAGAACGGCACATGATGCAAGAATTCGACGAAGGCCCTCTTCAGTCTGCTGAAATCACCGCTATAGGTCTCCATGTGGTCCCGGTCGATATTGGTGACCACGGCAATCATGGGCTGCAAATATAAGAAAGAGGCATCGCTCTCGTCCGCCTCGGCGACAAGATAGGAGCCTTTGCCGAGCTGAGCGTTGGTGCCTACGCTGTTGAGGCGCCCTCCGATAACGAATGTAGGATCGAGTCCGGCTTCGGCAAGTACGCTGGATGTCAGGCTGGTCGTCGTGGTCTTGCCGTGGGTGCCGGCTACGGCGATGCCGTAGCGGAACCGCATCAGTTCGGCGAGCATCTCCGCCCGCGAAATGACCGGAATTTTCTGGGAACGTGCAGCATCGACTTCCACGTTGGATCGATTGACGGCGCTGGATACGACCACGACCTCGGATTCCGCGATATGCACGGGCGCATGACCGAAGAATATTTTCGCGCCGAGTTCAGCCAAGCGCCGTGTATTGGCATTTTCATTAAGATCCGAGCCCGAGACCTGATACCCGAGATTTAGAAGAACCTCGGCAATGCCGCACATGCCGGTGCCGCCGATCCCGACGAAGTGAATCCGACGGATGCGGTTCATGCCGTATTGTCCCGCGATTTGCTCAGGCAGCTTCACGGTCGACCTCATTCAGGCAGATTTCGGCTACCACCTGGGCCGCATCCGGCTTCGCCAGGGCCGATGCGCGCTCCGCCATGGCCTTCAGTCGGGCCGGTTCCTGCATCAGGGCGGTGATTTCTTCGGCAAGACGCTCCGCGGACAGCTCGGCCTGAGGAATCAGCACGGCCGCTCCATTATCGACGAGGTACCGGGCATTGTGAGTCTGATGATCGTCTATGGCGTATGGATACGGAACCAAGATCGACGGCAACCCCGCCGCGGTCAGCTCACTGATCGTCATCGCTCCCGAACGGCAAACCACCAAATCTGCCCAGGCGTAAGCCTCGGCCATGTCCTCGACAAATGCTTCGATCCGCGCCGACAGTCTCAATTGTGCGTACCGGACCGCTGTTTTTGCCCGCATCGCCTCTCCGGTCTGATGAAAAACGCGAATCGGCATCTCAACCCTCGCGAGGGCCTCCGGCACGATCTCGTTCAAAGCCCTGGCGCCTTGGCTACCTCCGAGAACCAAAATCTTAAGGGGCTCGTCCCATCCGGCCCCGATTTCTCGTTTAAGAAAAACAATTTCTTGCCGTACCGGATTTCCGGTACAGAGCGCTCCCAACTTGGGTGCGAAACTATCGGGAAAAGCTTCCAATACCACTTGCGCCCTCCGGGCGAGCCAGCGATTGGTAGTTCCTGGAATGCGGTTTTGCTCATGAAGCACCAAGGGGATACCCAGCAGACGCGCCATAAGCCCCCCCGGCCCCGAGACGAATCCCCCCATCCCGAGAACCACGCTCGGCTTGACGCGACGCAAAATGAACAATGCCTGCAAGCAAGCTTTCGTCAGCATGAACGGAAAACTCAACTTGGCTAACCAGCCCTTGCCGCGCAAACCTGACACCGACAACCATTCCACGGGGATACCGGCCGCCGGCACGACTCGCGCCTCCAACCCGGACCGAGTCCCCATCCAGACTACCTCGTGCCCCCGCGCCAAAAGCTCCCGCGCGACCGCCAAGGCCGGATACACATGACCGCCGGTACCGCCGGCCATGATCATCAGACGTGCGCCCATTTGGCCCTAACCCTGGGCGCCGCGGCATAAGCCTCGAGGGCTTCGCTCCGAACCCGAAATAAAAGTCCTAATGCCGCACACATAACCATCATGCTTCCGCCGCCGTAACTCATCAGCGGCAAGGTCAGTCCTTTCGTGGGCAACATGCCCATATTCACTCCCATATTGATAAACGATTGAAGTCCAAACCAAATACCGATGCCGTAAGCAACGAACGCACCAAAGCGGTTCTCAGCCCGGTCGGCCAGCTGACCTATTACGAGCGCACGCCAAACAATCAGCATAAACAGCGAGATAACAGCGGTGGTACCGACCAATCCCAACTCTTCGCCAATGATGGAAAAGAGAAAGTCGGTATGCGCCTCCGGCAAATAAAACAGCTTTTGCACGCTCGAACCCAAACCCACCCCGGTCCACTCGCCGCGACCGAACGCGATCAGGGCCTGGGTAAGCTGAAAACCGGTATCGAGCGGATGTTCCCAGGGATTGGTAAAACTGAGTACGCGCTTCAAACGGTATTCAGCGCTGTAAATCAGCCCAACCCCGGCAAATGTCATTAGGCCGAGCAGTACGCCGAACTGCCATAATCTCGCACCACCCAGAAACAACATGCCCAGTGCCGTCGCCATGACTACCGCAGTCGCACCGAAGTCGGGCTCCATGAGCAGCAGTAATGCACCTATGGATAGCAGCGCCAGAGGCCGGATCATTCCTTGAACCGAGTCGCGCACCGTGCGGAGATGACGGTGGATATAGCTTGCCGTATAAATGACGGCGATGAGCTTGAATACCTCGGAAACCTGAACCCGTATGCCGAATAAGTTGATCCAGCGCGAACTCCCGTTCACGACCTTGCCGACGCCGGGCATCAAAACCACGACCAGTAGAACGAGCCCAAACAGGAACAAGCTCAACGACGATTTCTGCCATGACTCTAACTTGACCGAGGCGACGGCGCAACCGGCGCAAAGACCGAGAGCGATGTGGACTAGCTGGTGTCGGGGGAAATAAAAGCTGTCCTCGGCGAGTTTCTCCCCGAGGTGCAGAGAGGCCGAGGCAACCATTACGAAACCGAGGAGCAGAAGCCCTAAGGACGCAACCAATAAGACAGTGTCCAAATAAAAGCGCCGGTCCCCCCAATGCAGCACCAACCCGCGCCCGCGGACTGTCACTTTCGCCCTCATGGCGAAAGCCCCATGACTTCTTCCGTGAACACCCGTCCCCTTTCCTGATAGTCCTTGTATTGATCGAGGCTGGCACATGCCGGAGCCAGCAGAACCGAATCGCCACGCTGCGCCAAGGACCGTGCAGCCCGGACCGCCTGACGCATATTTTCGACGCGGACCGTGGGAACGACATCTCTCAACGCCGTTTCCAACAACGGGGCGTCTTTGCCCATCAGCACCGCCGCCCGCACCTTTTCGGCGACTACGGGTCTGAGTACGGAGAATTCTGCATCCTTACCATCCCCCCCCGCAATCAGTATTGCCTTTGTATGCAACCCGGCCAAGGCCGCCATGCACGCACCGACGTTGGTGGCTTTGGAGTCGTTAATCCACGTGACGCCGTCGATTTCCGCCACCGTTTGCATCCGATGCGCCAGCCCCTCAAACTGTTCGAGCGCATTGATCATGGCCGCTTGCGACAAGCCGATCGCTTCTCCCAGCGCGACGGCAGCTAGGGCGTTGGATACATTATGGCGTCCTTGAATACCGATTTTCTCAGTCCGGATCAGCGGCTCGCCGTGACTTGTCAGCCACTCCGCTCCGTCGGCGACCGAAATGCCGTAATCGACACCCGACTCCCGCAAGCCGAACCACACACAGCGTCGATCCGGTTCCACCATCGCCGCAACCATAGGATCGTCGCGATTCAGCACCATTACGCCCTGCCCGCGAAAAATTCGTCGCTTGGCATCGGCATAAGCCTGGATGTCCGGATAGCGATCCATATGATCGGGGCTGATGTTGAGAACGGTCGCTGCGTCCGGCCTTAAAAGCGAGGAACGCTCCAACTGAAAGCTCGACAGCTCTAGAACGTAAAGCTCCGCTCGGTCGTCCAGAAGCTCCAGCATCGGTGTACCGAGATTCCCCCCCACTCGCACATTCCTGCCGTCGGCTTCCGCCATCAGGCCGACTAGTGTCGTTACGGTACTTTTGCCGTTCGCTCCCGTGATCGCCAGAATGGGCGCTTTCGCCATGCATGCGAAAAGATCGAGATCGCCGAATACCGGTATCTTCCGCCGTTGAGCCTCCTTGATTTTCGGCTGGTCCAACGGCACGCCCGGGCTAACGATCAAATGGGTAGCGGCCGAGAATGCCGCACTGTGAAGGCCGCCCAGAAAGACTCCGGCGTCGGGGCAAGTCTCGCGCAATTCTGCCAGACACGGGGGCCATTCCCGAGTATCGGTCACCGCAAATTCGATACCTTGGCCTGCCAGAAAACGCGCTACCGAAAGACCGGTCTTGCCCAACCCGAAAATCAGAACACGCGCGGAGCGGCGGTCCAATCCGAGTTTGTCCAATGGATTTACGGCATCAAGATAAACCTCTGCGTTTGCCGCCATCTTTCACCTCAACTTCAAGGTCGCGAGTCCAATCAAGACCAGAATCACGGTGATGATCCAAAAGCGTACGATCACGCGCGGTTCCGGCCATCCCTTTAACTCGAAATGATGATGAATAGGTGCCATGCGAAAAATACGGCGACCGGTGAGCTTGAATGAAATGACCTGAAGCATCACCGATAAGGTCTCCATGACGAACACGCCGCCCATGATCATCAGCACGATCTCTTGCCGGACCAAAACAGCGAGTGTTCCGAGAGCGGCGCCCAGCGCCAGGGCACCAACATCGCCCATGAAGACCTGAGCCGGATAAGCGTTGAACCAAAGAAATCCGAGCCCGGCCCCCACCAAGGCGCCGCAAAATACCACCAACTCGCCCGCCTTGGGTATAAACGGAATGCCTAGGTATTCGGCAAAGTTCACGTTGCCCGAGACGTAGGCAAAGATGCCGAGAGCACCGCCCACGAGCACCGTCGGCATGATGGCGAGACCGTCGAGGCCATCGGTCAGGTTCACCGCATTACTCGAACCTACGATCACGAAATAGGCCAGAATTGGATAGGCGAAACCCAAGTTCAGCACAACCTGCTTGAAGAACGGCACAATGAACTGAGTCTCGGTCGAGACCGTGGCAGTGCCATAAAGAAACACCGCTGCCGCCATACCGACCACGGACTGCCAAAAGTACTTGTGTCGTGCGGCCAAGCCGTCGCTATTGCGCAGTACCAGCTTTTTGTAATCGTCGACGAAACCCACCAGGCCGAATGCCAGCGTGACCAGCAAAATGACCCACACATAGCGATTGCTGAGATCGGCCCAAAGCAGGGTGCTGATCGCTATCGACACCAGAATGAGCGCCCCGCCCATGGTCGGGGTTCCGGCTTTGGAAAAATGGCTCTGCGGCCCGTCGCTCCGGATACTCTGTCCGACTTTATATTTACTGAGGTGTCGGATCATCACCGGTCCGACAATGAATGAAATGATCAGGGCGGTTAACACGCCCAAAATGGCTCGTAACGTCAGATACTGAAAGACGCGAAAAACGTCGAAGTACTTTTGGAGAGCCTCTGCCAGTATCAGCAGCATAGATCGCTCCGCTCCCGCAATGCCTCTACTACCCGCTCCATATGTTGACTGCGTGAACCTTTAATCAATAACACAACGTTCTCGTTAATCTGCTGTCGTATTTGTTCAATCAACTGGTCCTGCTCTTGGCAATACAGAGCACCTTCGCCGAAAGACTCCGCCGCCCGGTCCGCATTCGGGCCCACGGCAAATAACCGAGCCACGCCCATCGCTTTCGCTTGGCGGCCGATCTCGGCGTGCAACTCCGCGCTCGCCTCACCCAGTTCGCCGAATGCGCCCAAGGCAACCCAGTGCTCGCCCGAAAGCTGCCGTAGCACATTTAGAGCGGCCCGAAAGGAATTGGGATTGGCGTTGTAGGCATCGTTAATCAACAAGGATCCTCGAATGCCGTTTGCCGGCTCGACGCGCCCCGGCACCGGAACAACGCGGGAAAGCCCTGTCCGTATCTGTTCGATATCGAAACCCAGTGCGTAAGCCACCGCTGCCGCCGCTAGCGCATTCGTCACGTTATGATTTCCAGCCAAGGACAAAGCCAGAGGATAACGGCCTCCTTGATATAGAAGATCGAAGGACGAGCGGAACTTACCGTCGCTTATGCCCGTTCGTATGGAATCCGCATCGGCGCGTACCACAGCATCGGGGCCGAAGCCGAAACTGATGACCTCCCGGGAGCCGGCCATTTCGCGCCAGCGTCCGAAAAAACGATCGTCCGCATTGAGCACGGCGGTACCGTCCGGCCCGAGTGAAGCAATCAATTCTCCTTTTGCTGACGCCACGCCCTCGAGCGAGCCGAAACCTTCCAGATGCGCCGCTCCGGCATTGGAAATTACGGCGACGTCCGGTTTCGCCAATCCGGCGACGTAAGCAATCTCGCCCGGATGATTCGCACCCATTTCTATTGCTGCAAAACGGTATTCGTCCGCCAGCCGCAACAACATCAAAGGAACACCGATATCATTATTGAGGTTGCCCTGCGTCTTGAGCACCGGTGCGGCAACTCCCAGGATGGCCGCAATCATCTCTTTGACGGTCGTTTTTCCGTTGCTGCCGGTGATGCCGACTAAACGACCGGTCCAACGATCGCGGCAAGCCGCCGAAAACTGTCCGAGCGCTATTCGTCCGTCTTCGACCCTCACTTGTGGCAATTCGCAATCGGTCCAGCGCTCGACCACTGCTCCACAGGCACCCGCCGATTTCGCTTGGGCGACGAACTCGTTGCCGTCGAACCGGGCTCCGCGAATAGCCAGATAGAGATCACCGGGCTTCAAAGAGCGGGTATCGATACTTAGATTCTCGAATGCCACATCGTCGCCATGCCGCTCACCGCCGACAATCGTGCTGAATTCGGAAAGACGCATCTTCATCTCGGCAACTCCAGTGCGGAAAGGATTTCCATTACCACTTCGCGATCACTGAAAGGATATTTCTGGCCTTGAATTTCTTGGGTGTCTTCGTGTCCTTTTCCAGCTACCAGAACGATGTCGCCGACAGCCGCCCGTCCGAGTGCCCAGGCGATGGCTTCACGGCGATCGCGGATCGTGACGGTATTACCGAGACGACAACCGGACCGAATATCCCGGATGATCTGGTCACCATTCTCGGAGCGGGGATTGTCATCGGTCAATACGACGCCGTCGGCCAGATCTTCTGCGACGGCACCCATCAGCGGCCGCTTGCCGCGGTCGCGGTCGCCGCCACACCCGAAAACCACCCACAACTTTCCTTCGCAATGCCGACGCAAGCTCCTCAAAACACTGGCAAGGGCATCGGGGGTATGGGCGTAATCCACGACAGCGGTCCGCCCTCGCTCGGAAAATCGTTCCATGCGTCCGGGCACGGGGCGAACATTCTTGAGCAGTTCCGCTGCTTCGGGCAATTCGCAATCCAAACCAAGCAAAACGGCCAAGGA
The DNA here is from genome assembly GCF_002005105.1 of Methylocaldum sp. 14B. Taxonomy (GTDB): domain Bacteria; phylum Pseudomonadota; class Gammaproteobacteria; order Methylococcales; family Methylococcaceae; genus Methylocaldum. The sequence continues at coordinate 183,628 of NZ_MSCV01000003.1, forward strand.
AGCAGCCAGATTTTCCACGTTGAAATCGCCGTAGACCGGTGCGAACACATCGGCAAGCTGCTGACGATACCGTGCCTGAAAAGCGATTCCTTGCGAATCTTGATGTACGACGCTTACGGAGACCACGGCTCCAGATTCGATTTTTCGCTCGCGCGAACTAAAAGCGACCAATTTTAGATGAGATGGTGCCCGGCTCAAAATGGCGTCGGCGATCGGATCATCGGCGTTGAAAACCGCGAATTCGAGCCCCGGCCAAGCCAGAAGACGTAACTTTGCTTCCAGATAGGCATCCATCGTACCGTGGTAATCCAGATGATCACGGCTGAAATTCGTGTATAGCGCCCCCTTGAAACGGACGCCGTTGAGTCGACCCTGAACCTGGCCGTGGGACGAGGCTTCCATGGCTATGAACTTGACGTCTTGGCCGTGCAGGCGAGCCAAAAGATCGTGAACTTCGATGGCGTCCGGCGTGGTGTGGTGAGTAATCTCGAGTGAGCCGGGCACCCCCCAGCCCAGAGTTCCGATTACGGCAGCCGGCGCTTTAGCCGAAAGTGCATCGGCGAGGAAGTGGCTACACGAGGTTTTGCCGTTGGTGCCGGTAATGCCGACAATGTCCAAGAACGCGGACGGCTCGCCGAAAAAACGATCCGCGATAAAGCCGATTTTTTGGTCGAGCGACTCGACCGGCATGCAGGGCATTCCGGCAATACCCCTTGCCAAAACATCGCCGTCATCCGCGGGATCATAAATGATGGCCGAACAACCTTGCCGAATCGCCTGTTCGGCATGGTGCATGCCATGCGAACGGTGTCCCGCCAGCGCCACGAAAAGATCGCCTGGACGAGTGCGCCGACTGTCATGACTGAGTCCGCCGACCTCAACCGAACGCGAAACGGGAGCATCGACAAAGCCGGACAATAAGGCATCCAGCCTGTGCGCCCGAATCTGTGTTTCGACGGTCGTCATGCGGGCTCATCCTGCTGCGCGGCGAGGATTGGCATGATATCTCCCTGATCCGGGGCGATGTTCAACAATCGCAAAGCCCCCTCCATGACACGCGAGAAAACAGGCGCGGCCACCGCTCCGCCGTAATACTCGCCTGCTGACGGCTCATCGATCATGACCACCATGACTAGGCGTGGCTTGCTTGCGGGCGCCATTCCCGCGAAAACCGACAAATAACGCGAAGATGAGTAGCCGCCCACCCCGCTTTTCTTGACCGTCCCGGTCTTGCCGGCCACGCGAAAGCCTGGAATGGCAGCCTTCAGCGCGGTCCCTTCACGGGTCACGACTTGCTCCAGCATTGCGCGCACGCCGCCAGCGGTCTGGGCCGACATGATCCGATGCAATTCGGGTGAGTTGTTTCGCTTGACCAGACTTACCATGGGCATCACCCCGTCATTGGCCAAGGACAGGTAAGCTCTCGCGAGCTGTAACGTCGAGGCGGATACGCCATAACCAAAGGACAAGGTCGCCTGTTCGAACGGACTCCAGCCTTGATAGTCCGCAAGGCGACCATTGGCCTCACCGGGAAAACCGGTCTCCAAAGGTTGGCCGAAACCTAGATTGTTATAGAACGCCCAGAACTTTTTCGAAGGCAAGTTGAGCGCGATCTTCGTGACGCCCACGTTGCTCGACTTTTGAAGGACATGCGCAACATCGAGAACGCCATAGTTGTGGATATCCTTGACGATGTTGTGTCCCACGCGCATCGTACCCGGCGCCGTATCGATCACGGTATCGGGGCGGTACAGTCCGAGCTCCAGGCCCAGGGCCACAACAAACGGTTTCATCGTCGAACCCGGCTCGTAAATATCGGTGATCGCCCGGTTGCGCGACGCACTGCCCTTGACCTGAGTACGGCTGTTGGGGTTGTAGGAAGGCTGATTGACGATCGCCAACACTTCACCCGTCTGAGTATCCAGCAACGCCAAAGAGCCGGAGCGCGCTTGATGCTGAAGTACGGCTTTCTTGAGTTCTCGATACGCTAAATATTGCAGGCGCTGATCGATGCTCAGAGCAAGATCCTTGCCGGGTACCGGCGGCCTGATGCTTTCCAAGTCTTCGATGACGCGCCGCTTGCCGTCACGGATTATCCGCTTGGCGCCCTCCACGCCCTTCAGCCAATCGTCGTAGGCCAATTCCATCGCCTCTTGGCCCTTGTCATCGATATTGGTAAAGCCGACCAGGTGAGCAGCCACTTCTCCGGTGGGATAGTACCGACGATATTCGCGCTCCGAATAAACACCCGCGATGCCCAGCGCAATCACCTGGTCGGCCAATTCTGGGCTTATCCTTCGCTTCAGATAAGCGAAACTGCGATGCTCGTCGCTTCCGACGTGTTTCTCGAGCGCGCCGGACGATAGGCCTAGAAGATCCGCCAAGGCTTTGCGCTTGTCCGCCGGAATCTGTGCCTCGCGGAACTCCTTCGGATTGACCCAGATGGATTTGACCGGCGTGCTGATGGCCAGCAACTCTCCGTTACGATCAAAAATCCGCCCCCGGTGCGCCGGCACCGGTAATATCCCGACGTGACGCAGATCGCCTTGACGTTTTAAGAATTGTCGATCCAACACCTGTAGGTAAACGGCGCGTCCGATCAAACCCGTCATGGCGACCAGCATAACGATCAACAGAAAATACCAGCGACCGCTGTAGTCTGCCTCATTTACCGGCCTGGGTTGGATAATCAACATATTTCGGCGCGACGTCTAAGGTTTGATATAAATGATTGATTCTCTAGCAGGCAACATCATGCCCAAGCGGCCGTGCGCCAGCCTCTCGATACGGCTATGCTCGGCCCACGTATTTTGCTCGAGCTGCAACTGTCCCCATTCCTCGTCATAGGCGTCCAGCTCCTGCTCGAGCTGCTGAACCTCGGCGAACAACATCCTCGAGCGATACTTGGTGTACACAACACCCAAGGCAGAGGCCACGGCCACCACAAGCAACATCAGCAGAAATCTCATGATTGGATGCGCTCCGCCACGCGCAGGACCGCACTTCGAGCACGCGGATTGCTTCGAACTTCCTCCGGCTCCGGCATGCGAGCTTTACCGATGCGCTTCAGCCTTCCAGGCTCGGTAGGGTGCAAGGAAAAATGCGAGAGCACCGCCCCTCCGCGCTCCTCATCACGCATAAATCGCTTCACGATCCGGTCCTCCAATGAATGAAAAGCTATGACCACCAACCGCCCGCCGGGCTTTAGTACATCCATGGCTTGCCGCAGTCCCTGCTCAAGCTCCTCCAGCTCTCTGTTTATGAAGATGCGGATCGCCTGGAAACTCCGCGTCGCCGGATGTTTGCCTCTTTCTCGCGTGGGAACGGCCTTTTCGATGAGCTCGACCAATTCACCCGTGGATACGATCGGGCTTTTCGAGCGCCTCTCGATGATCGCCCCGGCGATGCGCCGGGCATAACGCTCCTCGCCGTAATCCCGAAGCACGCTGACCAGCTCGCTCTCGGACGCACCCGCGAGCCATTCGGCCGCCGTCATGCCTCGGCCGGTATCCATGCGCATATCCAAAGTACCGTCGCGCATAAAACTGAATCCCCGGCCCGCCTCATCCAACTGAGGCGAAGACACGCCTAAATCCATCAACACTCCGGCGACATGACTTGACCATCCGCGGAGCTGTACAAATTCGCGCAGACTCGCAAAACTGCCGTATTCGAGGGCAAACCGCGGATCCGTCATAAGCCGCTGGGCCTCTTCGGAGGCTACGGCTTCGGGATCTTTGTCCAAAGCCAGCAGTCTTCCTTCCGGCCCCAAGCTCTCGAGGATTGCTCCACTATGTCCGCCACGCCCGAACGTGCAGTCGACATACAAGCCGTCAGCCTTCAGTGCCAAACCATCCAGCACCTCACGCAGCATGACCGGCCGGTGCGCCCGATCTTCCTGACTCACAGCGCCAAAGATCCCAACTCGGGCGACAAGTCCTCCAGGCTCTCCAGGCGCTCCTCTTCGATCCACTCGTCACGAGAGGCATTCCAGGAATCCTCGTCCCAAATCTCGAATTTATTACCTTGACCGATCAGCGCCACACGCTTTTCCAATCCGGCGAACTTCCTCAAAGGCTCGGGAACCAGGAACCGTCCCTGGCCATCCATCTCACACTCGGTGGCATGGCCGATCAACAGGCGCTGCAAACGCTTTGCCTGTTTATTTAGAGAAGGAAGCTTCACCAGCTTGCGCTCAATCTCTTCAAACTCGGGAAGCGGGTAGAGCATGAGGCATTTGTCCAGACCGACCGTAACCACCAATTGGCCGTCACAATTCTCATGCAACTCCGCTCGATAACGCGTAGGCATGGCCAGACGACCTTTTTCGTCGAGATTGATGGAGTTAACGCCTCGAAACAAGAAATCCCCCTACTTCCATTGGGCTCCATTTTTTTCCACTTATTACCACCTGAATGGAATATAGAAATCATCTGCAACCAAGTCAAGCAAGATCCTTGAATATTTTTTCGGGGCAATGGCATAGTCGAAACCAACCTCGACGAAGGCGCCTCGACTGGAAGGTTCTTTTTAATAATCAACAATTTGTTACATACACCGAGAGAGCCTTCGGTGCTCGATGAACTCGACGAGAAACCGTGAATCAGCGGATTGTCAGTTTTCACTGCGCGAGCGCGGCAAAAACGGGCTTGATCGGCGATCCAACCCGAAGGTCGATATTGCTCGAAACCCGTCACGCCAAACTCGTTGATCGGTTGGGATACGCGCCATGAAGGGAATAGAGTTCTGTCGTGGATAGAGGCAATGCCTCTATCCATCGAAAAATTTGCAGATGAAGTTGAATGAAATCGGCGTCGCTGGCGGCGACTAGATCAGACAATGACGAAAAAGATCATTCCGGAGTGGAGAAGCTTTTCCGAGGAATAGGCCTAACGACCACCATCCCCCGGAAAATTACAAAAATCGATCATGCACGAATCGGAAAACATCGCCCCAGGGCTGCAAAAGCCCCGGAGAAAGCAAACTCATTTCGTCGCCTTCTTCATAAATCCGATGCTCCCCTCTTTATTAACGTTTGCGTAGTTGTTGATACAGAAACCAATCGAAAAGGCTACGGAAGCCACAAGCAAGCCAGTTAACAGAAGCTCAACCCAAGTCATCACAATCATTTAAACCTCCCGCGGGTATCAACCGACTAATGATCGCCAGCGGTTCCATCATATTACGCCACTTTACGTTTACAATAATCAAAATTATATAAATATTGATTCCTCACAAGAAACTATAATGATCGATAGATGCAAACGTTGACCAAGCTTCTTTATATTAAGAATCGCTTGCCCCTGAACGACAACGCGGCACACGCGAAACGACACCGAAGGCTAATTTCCGGCGAGCAGAGGAAATGGATTGATAGCTCTACCCCCTGGAAGATAGAGGCCATAGTGAAGGTGGCTCGGCGTAGTGCGAGCGTTACCCGTATTCCCTACGTAACCCAAAAGATCGCCTGGCCATACGATATCCCCTACCCGGATCGGTGCCACACGTTCGAAATGAGCGTAATAGTGAACCTGACGGCCGGGCCCCAACACCGAGACGACATTCCCGCCTAATCGATTCTGTCCGACTCTCATAACAATCCCGTGCGTAGTCGAATGGACAGGGGTTCCTTTGGGAGCGAAGATGTCAATCCCCTCATGCGTTCGGCCGCCGCTTCTTATCGCTCCCCATGTATCTTGCAGATTTCGTGGTTTAACACCGGCGACGGGAACCGGCAGAGTGGTCGGAGGGTTTTCAAACAGAAGCCGGACAACAAAGACGGAATCTCGCACTATAGATCCCGGAAGGAGACTCGGAACCCCAAATAGAAAAAAAACAGCGATAAAGCCTTTAAGGATACGCAACATGCAACCCCAATAAATTCATCGTTCGTTATTAAATCTCCACGTAAAATTCTTACGTGAAGTTCAGCTCGAAACTTAGACTGATTACGATGAATTCTTTCCCGAATTGTCTATCGTTGGAGACGGGAGGAGACGGACTCAGCAGCGGACTCAAGCGCCGGCGAGTTACCGAACATGACTATTCAAAGACAACTTGGCGCTGCGCGCGACAAGGCAGAAGGCGAGTATTTCGGCGCTTCCCTGCGCCGTGTAGCACTGGGACCGACGAGGTCCAGTCGATGAAAGCCGGTTTAATGATCCGTCTGAGAACTGGTGGAACTAGCTTGCTCTTCAGTCGGATCTACCGTGTTCTTACCGAGCCCGGAATAGACGGGGCACCAGCGAAGACGAGCAGAAGCCAATAGAATACCGCCTACGATCAACAGCGGGATATTGGCCAGAAATACCGAGACTAGCGCCAGTGCGGCGCCGACACCGTAACGGATTTTCTGGTCTTTAAGCCCGACGTTGAGCTCGCGTTTAGTCATTTTTTTTATATCGAAACTCATCGCTAACCTCCTCTCTCAAAGAGAGTGCGATTGTGCAAGCTTCATATCAATCGCGCAAGCTGATTCCATTAAAATAGCACCATGGACATTACCCCGATTATCGATCCCCTGAATCCGGCTCAGCGAGAGGCGGTAACTTCGCCCACTCCGGCCCTTCTGGTATTGGCCGGCGCCGGAAGCGGCAAGACCCGCGTACTCGTACATCGCATCGCCTGGTTGATGCAGGTGGAAGGCACGTCGCCCCACGGCATCCTGGCGGTCACCTTCACCAACAAAGCGGCGAGCGAAATGCGCGGACGTATCGAAAGTCTGCTGAACATATCCGCTCAAAACTTATGGGTCGGCACCTTCCACGGACTCGCGCACCGCCTGTTGCGCCGTCATGCCAAGGAAGCGGGATTGCCAGATGCCTTCCAGATCCTCGACTCGGACGACCAGCATCGGCTCATCCGTCGTCTGCTCAAGAGTCTCGACCTGGACGAGGCCCGCTGGCCGCCACGCCAAGTACAATGGTTCATCAATGCCCACAAAGAAGAAGGACGCCGAGCCCGTCACCTGCCGGAGTCGTACGATCCATTCCAAAAACAGATGCAGCGCATCTATCTGGCTTACGAGGAACTCTGCGAGCGGTCGGGCCTGGTCGATTTTGCCGAATTGCTGTTGCGCGCCCACGAATTCCTGCGGGATACACCCGAAGTGCTGGATCATTACCAGCGCCGTTTCCATCACGTACTAGTAGACGAATTCCAGGACACCAACCGAATTCAGTACGCCTGGCTGCGGCTTCTCACCCGCGAGCGCGAGAATCTGTTCGTCGTTGGCGATGACGATCAGTCCATCTACAGCTGGCGCGGTGCGAAAGTCGAGAATCTCCATAAATTTCAGAAGGATTATCCAAGTCACCGTCTGATTCGGCTGGAGCAGAACTACCGTTCCACCAGCAACATATTAAATGCCGCGAACGCCCTCATCGCGAATAACGAAGGCCGACTCGGAAAAACCCTATGGACCGACGGCGGCATCGGCGAGCCGATTTCGGTATATGCCGCCTTCAACGAGCAGGAAGAGGCTTATTTCGTGGCCGAGCGGATAAAGCAGTGGGGGCAAGAAGGTAACGCCCGCCGAGATGCGGCAATCCTTTACCGCTCCAACGCTCAATCCCGCCAGTTTGAAGAGAAATTGCTGGCCATGGGAATTCCCTATCGGGTCTACGGCGGACTTCGCTTCTTCGAACGGGCGGAAATCAAGGACGCTCTCGCTTATCTCCGCCTTATCGCCAACCGCCATGACGACCCCTCCTTCGAACGAGTCGTCAATACGCCCGTGCGCGGCATCGGCGCCAAGACACTCGACTTGATCCGTGATTTAGCCCGCTCGGAGCGCTGCTCTCTTTGGCAGGCGGCGGAAATGCTCTGCCGCGACGCCGCGCTGCCCACCCGCGCCAGGAATCCCTTAGCCGGCTTTCTGCAACTGATTGAGACCATGACCCGAGACACGGCCGAGCTTTCTCTTTGGGAACAGGTGCAGCATGTTATTCCCACCTCGGGTCTCCGAGCCCATTATGAAAAGGAAAAGGGCGAACAGGCCGAAGCGCGAATCGAAAACTTGGACGAATTGGTCAACGCCGCCCGCCAGTTCGAATACGAGCCGCAACTGGATACGGAGCTTTCAAAGCTCGACCAGTTTCTGTCCCACGCTGCGCTGGAGGCCGGGGAGAATCAAAGCGACGAGTTCGAGGACTGCGTTCAGCTCATGACCCTGCATGCGGCCAAGGGACTGGAGTTCGACCTTGTGTTCATCGCTGGACTCGAGGAAGGATTGTTTCCCAGCCTGCAATCGCTGGAAGAACCGGGACGCCTGGAAGAAGAGCGCCGCCTTTGCTACGTCGGCATCACCCGCGCGAAGCGCAAACTTTACCTCACCTATGCCGAAGCCCGGAGGCTGTACGGCAAGGAAACCTATCCCCGCCCCTCGCGTTTCCTACGGGAGATTCCGTCCGAACATCTTCAGGAAGTCCGCATGCGCGGAAGCATCGGCCGACCCATGATTTCCTCGCAGCCGTCAACCAGCACCACCGACAATAACGGTATTTTTAAGCTGGGACAGCGTGTTCGCCACGCAAAATTCGGGGAAGGCGTTATCCTTCAGTACGAGGGGGAAGGCAATCAAGCCAGGGTTCAGGTGAATTTTGCCGAATCCGGAGTCAAGTGGCTGATGCTCGCATACGCGAATTTACAGCGGCCTTGAAAAAGCCGCCTTGTCGCATGTTCGGCCTCGGTCAAGCATTTTTCTTCTCTTCCATCATCCGCTCGAGAATGGGGCGGAAAATGATTTCCATGGCCAGCCCCATCTTGCCGCCGGGCACGACGATCGAGTTGTAGCGGGACATGAACGAGTCCTTGATCATCGACAAAAGATTTTGGAAATCTACGTTGAACTTGCGTGGATTCTTGAAGCGGATAATCACGAGGCTTTCGTCCGGCGACGGAATGTCACGTGCGATGAATGGGTTCGAGGTATCGACCAGAGGCACTCGCTGAAAATTGATATCCGTCTGGGAGAACTGCGGAGTGATGACCTTCACGTAATCGTACATGCGTCGCAGAATCGTATCGGTCACGTCCTCCGGCTTGTAGCCGCGTTCCGCAGTATCCCTGTGGATTTTCTGAATCCATTCCAGATTGACGATGGGGACCACACCCACCAAGAGGTCCGCGTATTGCGGAATATTCACGACCTCGTTCTTCACAGCGCCGTGCAATCCCTCATAAAACAGTAAGTCGGTTCCCTCGGGAATATCGCCCCACGGCGTGAAGGTACCCGGTTTGTACCCCCCCAGACGCTGGCCTTCTTCCTCGTTGTGGATGTAATAGCGACGCTTGCCGGTGCCAGTTTCGCTGTACTGCCGGAACAAGCTTTCTAAATCCTCGAGCAAGTTCGCCTCGACGGCGAAGTGACTGAAATGCCGGCCCTCCGCTTGAGCATTGGCGATATGGCTACGCATTTCGGCACGGTCGTAACGGTGAAAACTGTCACCCTCCACCACCGCCGGCTCAATGTTCAGCCGAAAGAACAAATGCTCGAACGCCTGTTTTACGGTAGTCGTACCTGCACCCGACGAACCGGTGACAGCGATGACGGGATGTTTCTTGGACATGAGAGCCTCCTCCTATTTCGTTATTCTAACCGCACGGGCGCATGTATGGACCACGAGGCCACCCTAAATTCACGGCAGACTGCATCCAACCCGATGCAAGCGGCGACGACGCAGTACGGGCAAAAAGCGATATCGACCAACCACCTCATCACCGCCGCCCCCTGAAAACGCCTAATTCAACCATAGTGCACGGAACGACGGTGGCAGACTGCCGCCACGTCGAAGCTCTGCGCTACCCTTGCTGAATTTAAGATCACGACTGAACACCGGCCTGAGGATATTGCATAAGAAGAATCAATGAGTCCATACTTTCAAGATAAATAATTCTTTATAGATTGCCTGTTGGCGCGAAAGCATGAACATTACACTTCGGCAGTTAAAAGTCTTTGAGAGGGTGGCACGCCGCCTGAGCTTCACCCGCGCGGCGGAGGAGCTTTATCTGACGCAACCTGCCGTTTCGATGCAAATCAAACAATTCGAGGATGTCATCGGTTTGCCGTTATTCGAGAGGTTGGGCAAAAAAATTTACCTGACCCGGGCCGGGGAAGAACTATATCGGCTGAGCCGCACCATCTCGTTGCAATTGGAAGAAGCCGAACAACTGATCGAGGAACTGAAAGGCACGGAAGGCGGGCGTTTGGCCGTATCGGTTGCCAGTACCGTTCATTATTTCGCTATCCGCCTTTTGGCCGATTTTTGCCGGCGTTATCCGAAAGTTAAGGTCAGCTTTAAAGTCACCAACCGCAAAGGGCTGCTCCAGCAACTCGACGACAATGAGGCCGACATCGTACTGATGGGGCAGCCGCCGGAGGATCAGGACTTGACGGCAGAAGCATTTATGGACAACCCCTTGGTCGTCATCGCCCCCGCCAATCATCCGTTGGCGGGCCAAAAGAGCATTCCGTTGAGCGAACTGAATCATGAAACCTTCCTCATGCGGGAGCAGGGATCCGGCACCCGCAATGCGGTCGAGCGCTTCTTGTCGGAAAAGGGCGTGCAAATTTCCGCCAGCATGGAAATGAACACCAACGGCGCCATCAAACAGGGCGTGGAAGAAGGACTCGGGCTTGGCATTGTTTCAATACATACCGTAGAACGCGAACTGGAAGACGGCCGGGTGGTCGTTTTAGATGCGGAATCGTTTCCCATCATGCGCCAATGGTACATCGTGCATCGGGCCGGCAAACGCCTGTCCGCAGTGGCACGGGAGTTCGAGGAATTCGTCCGAACCGAAGCCGGCCGATTCGTCAATAGCGACATCATCACGACCGCCTTGAACGGAAAGAATTAGCGCTCCCATTCATTAGGAGCGCGTCAGCCGAACGTTATCGATCAAGCGAGTTTTGCCCAGCCAGGCCGCTGCCAGTATGACGAGATGGGAATCGTCCTGTCCTGCCGGTACCAGATCGGATTCGCGCCGGATGCTGAAATAATCCGGACGAAATCCGGCGGCTTGCAAGGTTTCGATCTGCTGCCGTTCGATACGGTCGAAATCGCTATCGCCCCTGCAAATTGCCTCCGCCGCGAGGCAAAGGCAGCGATACAAGATAGCCGCCTGTTCCTTCTGCTCGCTCGTGAGATACGCATTTCTAGAACTCATCGCCAATCCGCTCGGCTCTCTGACGGTCGGGACGGCGCGAATGCGCACGGGAAAATCGAGATCCGCCACCATACGGCGGATTATCAACAGCTGCTGATAATCCTTCTCGCCGAACAGCGCGATATCGGGCTGCACCAGGTTGAAGAGCTTGCTGACGATAGTGGCGACGCCTCGGAAATGTCCCGGCCGGAACCGACCGCAGAGTTCATCGGACAAACCCGGCACCTCGACGAAAGTTGTAACCCCCGAACCCGTGGGATACAGCTCGGCCACCGAAGGCATGAACAGGAGATCGACTGCCGCGCTGCGAAGCTTTTCCGAATCTTCCGCGGGCGTTCGCGGGTAGGCATCGAAATCTTCGCCGGGAGAGAATTGAGTCGGATTGACGAAGACGCTCACCACAACCTTATCGGCGAGTTGCTTCGCCTCGCGGACAAGATGCACGTGCCCGGCATGCAGGTTTCCCATGGTCGGCACGAAAGCCACGGAAAGATCTTTCGAACGCCATTCCCGCACGGCTTGGCGCAAATCGCTTATGGATTCGATAATGAGCATGACGAGCCTTGGATTATCCGCCGAAAGAACCGCTAAAAACTGTGGTCCAACGCCGGGAACCGGCCGGATCTCACATCGTCTGCGTAATTGCGGATAGCCGACGGAATATCCTCGGCGCCTTGAAGAAAATTTCTGGAAAACTTGGGGCGCTTGCCCGGCGTGATGCCGAGCATATCGTACAGTACGAGAATCTGGCCCCCACAGCCCGGACCCGCACCTATGCCGATCGTCGGGATATCGAGAGCCGCCGTAATCTCGCCGGCCAAGGTCGCCGGCACACATTCGAGCACCAACACACTAATACCCGCTTCCTGAAGAATCAAGGCATCCTCGAGGATTGCCTGTGCGGCTTTTTCTTCTTTTCCCTGCACGAGATAACCGCCGACCTGATGAACCGATTGAGGCAGCAGCCCCAAGTGACCGCAAACGGGAATATTCTGCTCTACCAAGGCACGAACGATCTCGACCCGCTTCCGCCCGCCTTCGATCTTGACCATATGTGCCCCGCCACGTATCAACCTAGCGGCGCTATCGATCGCCTGCGCCGGACCGGAATAACTGGCGAACGGCATGTCCGCCGCCAATACGGCGCGGCGAATTCCGCGCGCCACGCACCGGGTATGGTAGACCATATCGTCCAAGGTCACCGGCAACGTCGTCGGCTCGCCTTGCACGACCATTCCCAACGAATCGCCGACCAAAACCAGATCCACGCCGGCATCGTCCATGAGTTTGGCGAAGCTGGCATCGTAAGCGGTAAGAGCCACGATTTTTTCATCGCGCCGTTTCATCGCCGCGAGATCCGGAATAGTCAAAGCCTTGGCCGCATCATACATGCTCGATTACCCTCAATCCTCGTTGCGGACACTTCCGAACCAGATCAGCCAATCGCCCCTTGCCGGGAATCTCGAGCTCCGGCGCGATCTCCTCGAGCGGATACAGCACGAACTCGCGGTCCGCGATTCCCGGATGAGGGACGGTCAGCACTTCGCTCGCTATGATTTCGCACCCGTACAGCAACAAATCCAGGTCCAGCGTCCGAGGTCCCCAGCGTTCGCCCTTGCGCACCCGCCCGTGAGCCGTCTCTATGGCCTGAAGTTCGCGCAACAACTCCAGCGGCCCCAATGTCGTTTCGACCGACATTACGGCATTGATGTAATCGGGCTGATCGCCCGGTCCCATGGGCGCACTGCAATAAAGGCTCGAAAAAGCCAACTCCCGGATACCCTCTATCTTACTAATAGCCGAGCGCGCCGACTTGATGGTTTCGATGGGATCGCCCAAATTGGCGCCCAGACCGATATAGGCCGCCGTTTTATCGAATGGCACAACATGATCAGACGGAAACATTGGCAGAAGATTCAGAGCGCGATTTGCGTTTACGCGACCGCGATCTGCCGGAGCGGCGCCGGCCGGGACTCGTCATGGCTTTCCGCTCGGCTTCGTCGGCCTGCTGGAATCGAGTCCACCACTCGGCGAGCGACGGCTCGGCCTCTCCGGTCTCGGCCCGGAGCAACAGGAAATCGTAAGCGGCACGAAAGCGGGGATGGGTCAACAAACGAAACGGCCGTGAGCCGACAATCCGTTCAAAACGCGGCTGCAAGGCCCAAACCTCCCGAGCCGGTAGACTGACCGTCCGGGGCAAAGCGGTATGACGAACTTGCCGTGCAATCACCTCACCCGCAGCTTCCTGATAGGCCAATATATCGCTTTCTCCGGCCTTGATTCGGGCTTGCGCGCCCGCCCGAACCGGTTCCCACAACAAGGCCGCGAACAGAAAATATGGCGCTACCGGTTTTCCCTCTTGCACTCGCTGATCGGTCCGTTCCAAGGCTTTGGCCAAGAATGTCAGCGGAAACCCCTGCTGCTCCTTGGCCAAACACCGCTCCGTCTCGGGAAACAGTGCCGCGAACAAACCGTAGTGCCTGAGCTGTTCGAAAGTCTGTACCGCATAACCGGACAAGAACAGCTTAAGAACCTCTTCATAAAGACGAGCCGGCGGAATTTCCTGTAGCAGACTCGAAAACCGTTTGATCGGATCGGCGCAGCTCGGATGAATGGTAAAGCCGAGTTTGACGGAGAAGCGTAACGCCCGCAGCATCCGTACCGGGTCCTCCCGATAACGTTGCTCCGGGTCGCCGATTAGTCTCAGCATACCGGCCTTGTGATCCTCCATGCCGCCGACGTAATCCACCACGGAAAAATCATTGATGTTGTAATACAACGCATTAACCGTGAAATCGCGGCGGAAGGCGTCCTCTTCGATGGTTCCATAGACGTTATCCCTAAGGATGCGGCCATTCTCGATGATGCGCCCCCCGTGACTCTCCTCGCCTGCGAGCCCTCGAAAGGTTGCCACTTCGATAATTTCCTCGCCGAAATGCACATGAGCGAGGCGAAAACGCCGACCGATCAAACGGCAATTGCGGAAAATCGCCCTGATCTCTTCGGGATGCGCGCTGGTTACCACGTCGAAATCTTTCGGCTCGCGCCCCAAAAGCAAGTCGCGTACGCAACCGCCGACCAAATAAGCCTGATACCCGGATTTCTTCAGGCGATAAAGCACCTTTAGCGCGTTATCGCTGATCATCGATCGGGAAATCATGTGTTCAGATCGCGGATAAATCCTAACGCTCACCGCTGCCTCCGGCTTGGGCTGCGGCAATTTGAACAACCTTTTGACGAAGTTGAAGATTGGCAGAGGAGTATCTTGTTCGTTAGACCTAAAAGAAGCCGGAATGTTACCTTAGGCGGCGGGCACACTCAACGTGCCGGACCCTCGATCTGCTTCCGTATCACAACAGCGTCGATCGGCTCAGATCATCAACACCGATTTTTGAAAAATTACGGATTCAAACGAGTAAGATCGGTTCTAAGAAGAAAGTTCACTCATCCAGAGTATTTCGAGGAGTCGTGCTTATGTTTGAGAACTGGTTCAGCCAGATGAACGAGTTCATCCTCTCTCATCCGCACTGGATCGCGAAACTGGATTTTCTGCTGCGGGTGAAATGCGGGATTTTGACAGCATTGATGGGGATTTTCGTGTATCTCATCTACAAGGAACAAAGCAAACCCGCCGGGAAACCCAAAAAATCTCCTTATCGCTTTGTCGCTTGATCTAAATCGGAAAAACGCTGTCTATCATAGTGAAAACTCGTTATGATGGGAATTTCAACCACCGCGACAGCAAGGGTATCTCATGCAAGTATCACCCCGCAAAGTGGTCCATATCCACTACACCCTCACCAGCGATGACGGCGACATCCTCGACAGTTCCAAGGATCAAGGTCCATTGGCCTATATTCACGGCATGGGCAACATCATTCCCGGACTGGAGAATGCGTTAACCGGTCGCGCCGTGGGCGACAAGCTCAAGGTCAGCATTCCGCCGGAAGAAGCGTATGGCTTGCGAGACGACGACCTTATTCAGTCGGTACCGAAAACGGCCTTTGAAGAGGGACAAGAGATACTGCCTGGCATGCAATTTCAAGCGCAGTCTCCGGAAGGTCTTCAGCTGCTTACGGTAATCGGCGTAGACGATGACGAGGTAGTCCTGGACGGCAATCATCCGATGGCCGGCCTTACTTTGAATTTCGAGGTTGAAATCACGGACGTTCGCGATGCTACGCCCGATGAGTTGGATCACGGCCACGTACATGGCCCGGGCGGACATCACCACGGCTGATTCGATTCGCAGAACGAGGCGGCTATCTTTCTTCGCCGGATAGCCGCCTACAAATCTAACGGTTTGCGAGACGCGCCCACGAATCGTGGTCGTCGGCATCCTCAAGAACCACCTCGACCCAGTCGCCGACCTTCAAATGGGTCGCGCCATCGATAAATACTTGGCCATCGATTTCAGGAGCATCGGCCCGGCTGCGAGCGACCGCTCCCTCCTCCACAACCTCGTCGACCAAAACGATTTCCTGCAACCCGATCTTCGACTGCAGCCTATCAGCGCTGATTTGAGCCTGAACCTCCATAAACCGCGCGAGGCGTTCTTCTTTCACGGCTTCCGGCACAACATCGGATAACTCGTTGGCAACCGCGCCCTTGACGGGCGAATAGGTAAAGCACCCGACCCGGTCGAGCTGGGCTTCTTGAAGAAACGCCAACAGCTGCTCAAAATCCGCCTCGGTTTCCCCCGGAAAGCCGACGATGAACGTACTGCGAAGCGTGATTTCCGGGCAGATGTTCCGCCACTCGGCGATCCGGGCCAAGACATCCTCTGCGGCTGCCGGACGCTTCATCAGCTTCAGAATTCGGGCGCTGGCGTGCTGGAACGGAATGTCCAGATAGGGCAGGATTTTTCCCTCCGCCATGAGCGGGATCACTTCATCCACGTGGGGATAGGGATAAACATAATGCATCCGCACCCAAACCCCGAACTCCCCCAGAGCCTTGGCCAAATCATAGAAGCGGGTCTTGAGCGGACGCCCGCCCCAGAAGCCGGTTCGATACTTCAAATCGATGCCGTAGGCGCTGGTATCTTGCGATACGACGAGCAGTTCCTTCACTCCAGCCGAAACTAGGCGCTCCGCTTCCGCCATCACGTCGCCGATGGGGCGGCTGACCAGATCACCGCGCAAGCTCGGAATAATGCAAAACGTGCAGCGATGATTGCAGCCCTCGGAGATCTTCAGGTAAGCATAATGGCGAGGCGTTAGTTTGACTCCTTCCGGCGGCACCAGATCGACAAAAGGATCGTGAAGAGGCGGCAAATGCTCATGCACCGCCTCGACAACCTCTTCATAGGCATGGGCGCCGGTAACCTTCAGCACTTGAGGATGGCGGGATCGAATCTCGCTCTCGCGAACGCCCAGACATCCCGTAACGATGACCTTACCGTTCTCTTTCAAAGCCTCGCCTATGGCGTCCAGGGACTCCTCGACCGCGGCATCGATGAATCCGCAGGTATTCACAACGACAAGATCAGCGTCCTTATATGTCGGAACGAGGCTGTAACCTTCGGCACGCAACTTGGTCAGAATGCGTTCACTATCTACCAACGCCTTGGGACAGCCAAGGCTGACAAAACCGATACAGGGTGTTTTCATGAAGAAATATGCGAGGGAGGAACAAAGGATAGAGGGATAATTTTACGCCAGCGGTGGTTTCCGATTCTAAGGGCTCTCGGCGATGAACACCGCCCGCACCGGCGCGGGCAAGCCCTCGATCGTCAGTTCCGGGTTGGCCGGGTCCAGGAAATCGGACAAAGACTGAAAGCGCATCCAGTCCGTGGAGCGTTGCTCGTCCGCTGTGGTCCTCGTCACATCGACAACCCGACCGTTTCGGTAACCGCATCGCCTTAGCCACGATAACAAGGTAGCGCAGGACGGAATGAACCACACATTGCGCATCTGCGCATAGCGATCCTCGGGCACCAAAACCTGACCCAGCCCACCGTCGACGACCAAAGTCTCCAAGACCAATTCACCGCCGGATCTGAGACAGCCCTTGAGCTCCAAAAGATGATCGAAAGGCGAACGGCGATGGTAAAGCACCCCCATCGAAAAAACGGTGTCGAAGGCACGAAGATTGAGCGGAACATCCTCTATACCCAAGGGAAGCACATGAACCGGAAAATCGCCGGCAAAATGCTTGATCGCCAGAAATTGCGCGACACTTAAGAGTGTCGGATCAACTCCGATCACCAACTCGGCCCCGCATCCAATCATGCGCCAGGCGTGGTAACCATTTCCACAGCCGACATCCAACACGGTTCGGCCTTCAAGCGGCTGAATATGATCTTTCAGCCTGCGCCATTTAAGATCGGAGCGCCATTCAGTATCGATATGAATGCCATGAATGGCATATGGACCCTTGCGCCACGGATGAAGCCTGAGCAGCAGACTCTCGATACGGTCCCGCTGTTCTTCGTTGCATCCCCCATCGACAAGGATGCTATCGGCATTCAAATCGACCACGGACGCATCGATTTTTGGCAGGCCATCGAGTGCGGCCTGCCAAGCCGGCCAATCGCCATGCCGCGCGGAGCTAAAAACCGCGTCCAACCGAGTCGGCAACCGGTCTAGCCAAGTACGCAAGTACGGCTGCCCAAGCACCGAAAACAGATCCGAATATACCTTCAGGCTCAAATTACAATTGGACATTCTCGTTCAATGGGTTGCCGCCATTCTTTGGGGCGCCGCTTACCTTGTTGGTTTCCGTTTCCCCTTCGGGACTCATAATGTTTTCGAGGCAACAACATCCCTATTCCACCGTGCTACAATCTCGTCGTCCATTTAGAAGAAGAAAGCCGCAAAGCGCTCGAGCCGAACAACATCCCGGAGACTCCCATCCACACTCGACTTTTACGGGAAGATCGCCGAATGAACACACCCGATATCTTACAAGTTAAAGCTTATCTTCAAGACCTCCAAGACAAAATCTGTCTCGCCCTGGAAAACGAGGAACCAGACGCACGATTTTTGGAGGACCTTTGGCAATACAATGGCGGCGGCGGAGGAAGAACCCGCGTATTGACCGGCGGAAAAACGTTCGAGCAAGGCGGCGTCAATTTCTCCCACGTGTTCGGCAGAAATCTGCCACCCTCCGCCACTGCGCATCGGCCAGAACTCGCAGGCCGGACATTTCAAGCCGTAGGCGTATCCCTGGTCATTCACCCTCTGAATCCATATGTCCCGACCTCTCATGCCAATATCCGTTTTTTCCTCGCGGAGAAGGAAAACGAAACGCCGGTATGGTGGTTTGGCGGCGGCTTCGATCTCACACCCTATTATCCCTTCGAAGAAGATGCGATTTATTGGCACACTGTAGCCCGGGATGCCTGTCTTCCCTTTGGCGAAGATATTTACCCCAAGTTCAAGCGCTGGTGCGATGAATACTTTTTTCTCAAACACCGCAATGAAACCCGGGGCATCGGAGGATTATTTTTCGACGATCTCAATGAATGGGGGTTCGATCGCTGCTTCGATTTTTTGCGCAGCGTCGGAGATCATTACATCAAGGCTTATGTTCCGATCGTCCAAAAACGGAAGGATGTGCCCTACGGCGAACGGGAGCGCGAATTTCAGCTCTATCGCCGCGGACGATACGTCGAATTCAACCTGGTTTATGACCGAGGAACTTTGTTTGGATTGCAATCGGGCGGCAGGACAGAATCCATTCTAATGTCTCTGCCGCCGATCGCGCATTGGCGCTATAACTGGAAGCCGCAGGAAGGTAGCGCCGAAGATAATCTGTACAAGAATTACCTGAAACCTAGAGACTGGCTATGAGCCTCTTTTATCGCCGCCGCCCGCTGCCCCGAGCGGCTCTTTCATGGCGGTAGCGTTGCGCTCTGCCAGGTGTGAAATCAATTGATCGAGGGAGCCGGTACGGGCAACCTCATCGGTAAAGCTGGCACGATAGTTCTGTAGCAAACTGATGCCCTCGATCAATACGTCGTACACTTTCCAATCGTTTTTGGTGAACACCATTCGATAGTTGACCGCCACGGGTTGAGCGCCCGCCTGGAGAATTTCGGTACGGACCATAACCTTCTTGTCCTCCGGCTTCATCTGCAGCGGCAGATAACGGATTTTCCAGTTGGCGTATTCGGTAAAGGCGGTGGTATACGTACGCACAAGCAGCATCCGGAATTCCTTTTTAAAACGTTCTTTTTGCTCGGGCGTCGCCGTCTTCCAATACTTTCCTAAAATCAACATCGACACACGATCGAAATCCACATGCGGTTCGATGATGCCATCAACGAACTGAGTAGCTTTCCTGAAATCGCCCTTGTATTCCGGCTTTTGCAGCGTGGTTTGCAGCTCGTCGGCACTGTGCTGGATAACCTGCTGTGGAGGGAGTAATCCTTCCTCCGCCCACGCTGCCGCTCCCCAGAAGCTTAACAGCAACGACAATGCAACGGCCCAACTTGCCAGGCCGAAGGAAGACTTAGTAAATTTCATTTAAAAACTCCTGCTGACTTTTTAATATTCTTATCATAACTCGGCGGCATGCACTAAACTACCGAGTTCCTCTGTGTCCCACGCAATAAACCGGCCACCATGTCGTTAAATAATAGCATTTCTTACCCCAATGTTCGCTTGCGCCGAATGAGACGGAATGAATTCAGCCGGCGCTTAGTGCGGGAAACACAGCTTTCCACCAATGATTTGATTTACCCTCTTTTCATCTTGGAAGGCGAAAATCGGCGGGAACCGGTCGCTTCTATGCCCGGCGTCGAGCGACTAAGCATCGACTTGCTGTTACGCGAAAGCGAAAAGGCTTTTCGGCTTGGCATTCCCGCCATCGCACTCTTTCCCGTAACGTCACCCGACAAAAAAACGGATGACGCACGCGAGGCTTACAATGCTGAGGGTTTGGTGCAACGAGCGGTACGCCTACTGAAACGACAGCTGCCGGAACTGGGTGTCATCACCGATGTCGCTCTAGACCCTTTCACGACTCACGGCCAAGACGGGCTCGTAGATCAAAACGGCTACGTGGTCAACGACGAAACCGTCGAAGTACTCGTGAAACAGGCGCTGTCCCATGCGGAAGCCGGCGCCGACATCGTGGCGCCTTCGGACATGATGGACGGGCGCATCGGCGCAATCCGGGACGCATTGGAAAAGAAAGGATTCGTACACACGCGTATTCTCGCCTATTCCGCCAAGTACGCCTCCGCCTTCTACGGACCTTTCCGAGATGCCGTGGGCTCGGCGGCCAACCTGGGGAGCGGCGACAAATACACTTACCAGATGGATCCCGCCAATTCCGATGAGGCCCTGCGGGAAGTCGAGCTCGATTTGGCGGAAGGCGCGGACATGGTCATGGTCAAACCGGGATTGCCTTATCTGGACATCATCCGCCGCGTCAAAGACCGCTTCGGCGTCCCTACGTTCGCCTATCAAGTCAGCGGGGAATACGCCATGCTCAAAGGCGCGTCACAAAACGGCTGGCTCGACGAGCGCAAGACCGTGCTCGAATCTTTGCTGGCGCTCAAGCGCGCCGGATCGGACGCCATTCTGACCTATTACGCCAGGACCGTTGCCGAATGGCTTCGCGAAGACGCCATGAGACAGAGCACCTAAACTGCGCAAAGGCTGAAACCTAAAACTGTCTTCATCAAGATTTCCGCCGGATTCACCTAGTCATGCTGCCAGCAGATCGTTATGCCGTCTTCGGTCACCCCATCGGCCACAGCAAATCGCCCCGTATTCACGCGCTTTTTGCAGAACAGACCGGAGAGCGCCTGACCTATACCGCGCAAGACGTTCTGCCGGAAACGTTCGAAATCCGCGTGCGAGACTTTTTCGCCGGTGGCGGGAAAGGCTTGAATTGCACCGTTCCCCTCAAGGAACTCGCCTGGAAAATTGCCGATTCCAAAAGTGAGCGCGCGGAACGCAGCAAAGCCGTCAATACCTTGGCCTTACGTCCGGATGGAACGATTTACGGGGACAACACCGACGGCGTCGGCTTGATGCGAGACCTTACGGTCAATCTCGGACTTTCCTTGGAAAACCGCCGAGTCCTTCTTTTGGGCGCGGGCGGCGCAAGCCGCGGCATTATTGGTCCACTGTTGGAGCGAGGTCCGTCTTGCCTGGTGATCGCCAACCGCACACCCGACAAAGCGGTCCGGCTGGCAGAGGAGCTTGGGGATCTCGGCCCGATCGCCGGATGCGGCTTTTCAGACTTGGGCACGGAATCCTTCGATCTCGTTCTGAACGCCACCGCCGCCAGCCTGATTGGCGAACTGCCGGATCTGCCGAAGAATATTCTCCGAGCCGGCGGATGTTGCTACGATCTCGCCTATGGGACGGAGCCCACACCGTTCGTCCGATGGGGAAAAGATGTGGGGGCCGATGTCAGCGTTGACGGCATCGGCATGTTGGTCGAACAAGCGGCCGAGGCGTTTTTTATCTGGCGGGGCATACGGCCGGAAACGCATCCCGTGATCGACATTCTCAATCGGGAGCGTGGTCGCTAGTGCTAAGCGCCAAGCAATCTGGCATCGCTCAGATATTGATTCTTCAAACGCACGTAACCGTCCTTGGAAAAACTTAAATATTCCAGCTCGGCCTCCTTGAGCGGGCGTGCCTGTTTCGCCGGCGATCCCACGTAAAGAAAACCGCCTTCCAAACGCTTGCCGGGCGGCACCAAAGCCCCCGCACCGATCATTACCCGGTCCTCCACGACGGCACCGTCCATGATCACCGCACCGATGCCGATCAGACATAGATCACCGATGGTGCACCCATGCAGTACCGCCCGGTGCCCCACGGTGACACCCCGCCCGACGATCAAGGCATTGCCCTCTTCGTTGTAGCGGCTTCGTTGGGTGACGTGCAGCACGCAGCCGTCCTGAATATTGGTTTCGTCGCCAATCTCGATTCGGTGCACATCGCCTCTCGCGACCACCATCGGCCAAATGGAGACGTCGTTGCCCAATGTCACGTCACCGATCACCAGCGCACTGTCGGCAATGTAAGTTCCTGTTCCCAATTTCGGCTCGACACCGTTATAAATCTGAATCGTCACCTTACGACACTCCGATTGATCAAATGATGCGCCGGGCCCGCCGTCTATACTTCTCCAAGCCCTGATTCAACTTCAAGAACGCGAGGAGAGATTATGAGCGTAGGCGGTTTCATTCTGGTCGGCACGATCTTGTTCGTGATCGTGTACGCCATCTTGATCTACAACCGGCTGGTCAATTTGAAGCATGATACCGCAAAAGCGTGGTCCAACATCGACGTGCTGCTCAAACAGCGTCACGACGAATTGCCAAAACTCGTCGAAACCTGCAAGCAGTACATGCAACACGAGCGGGACACGCTGGAAAAAGTAATGCAGGCCCGTGCCGGGATCTCTGCGGCCCGAGAGTCCGCCAATCTGCATGCCCTCGGGGCGGCGGAAAGCCAGCTGCGGCAAGGATTGATGCAGCTCTTCGCGGTAGCGGAGAGTTACCCCGAACTGAAGGCGGACGTTTCCTTCCGGGCACTGGAGTCCCGGATAACCGGACTGGAAAACGCGATTGCCGACCGGCGCGAGTTCTACAACGAGAGCGTCAATAACAACAATGTCCGGCTGGAAGAATTTCCGGATGTGATCATTGCCCGGTTATTCAACTTCAGACCCTTCGAATTGCTGGAATTCACGGAAGAAGAAAAACGCGATGTGGATCTAAAGGCGCTGTTCGGCTGAGGCGAAAGCCGTGCTATTTCGCGACCTCATCCTCGAATCCTCTCCACAGCACTTCTGGCTGGCGACAGGGCTTGTCGCCCTGACCGGGGTAGCCTTCTTCTTTCTCGCATTCCGCTGGCTGCATCGCGCTCGCCTGATCGCCGACACGCCCACAGCCAAGGTCCGGTCGGCAGCCCAGGGTTACGTCGAACTCGACGGTCGAGCCCAATTGATGGATGGCGAGCCGATCCATGCCCCGCTTAGCGGCGCACGCTGCGTTTGGTACAGTTACAAAGTTGAAAAGCAAGTGACCGACTATGAAGACGGCCACCGCACGACACGATGGCAAACCATTGAGAGCGGCGTTAGCGAGGCCATCTTCCACCTGGAAGACGACACCGGACGGTGCATTGTCGATCCCGAAGGCGCGGAGGTCATGCCGTCCATTCGACTCAAATGGCGCGGGCAGCTCGCGCGACCAGGATACGCACCGCTGCAAACCGGATTTTGGGATTCACTGTTCTCGTCCGGACCGTATCGCTACACGGAATACCGCATCGAGGCAAACGATCCGCTTTATGCGATCGGTCAGTTCGTGTCTCTCGGAAGTTCCGAAGGCACCAGCTTCCATAACGAGGTAGGCGATCTGTTAATCCGCTGGAAGAGAAACCGTTCCGAGCTTCTCAAGCGCTTCGACAAGAACGGCGACGGCGAGATCGATGCGGAGGAGTGGGAAATCGCCCGGCAGCACGCCGAGCGTGAAGTCATGGCATCCTGGCGCAAAAGAACGAAGCAAACCGAGTTCCACCTGATGAAAAAGCCCGGTTATGGCCGTCCTTATCTGCTATCGGTCGTTCCACAGGGCACATTAACCAAACGATATCGCCGCAAGGCCTGGATCGCGGTGCTTGGCTTCCTGATCGCGGGCAGCTCAACGACCTGGGCGTTGCATCTGCGTTTCGGCTCGATTCCATGAACGTCCGGCGGAGCGTCGGCAAGGGATTGCCGACCTACTTCGACTGGGTACGGGGCGGTTTTCCAATGCCCGCCGCTATACCGCGATGAAAAACGCTTTAGATTTCGTAGGTCGGCAATCCCTTGCCGACAAAGCTCCTCAACGACCTACGAATTTCCCTATCCTTACCACTGAACTTCGGTGAAAAACGCTCTAACCGGACTTGTCGTCGCGTCCTGCTTTTTCTTCGAGCCCCGAGAGACCGAACCGCCTCTGCAATTCGGCCAATACCTGATCCGGACTCAACCCTTGATGAGCGAGCAATACCAGGCTGTGAAACCACAAATCCGCAACTTCGTAGACAATCTTGTCGAGGTTTCCGTCCTTGGCGGCCATTACGGTTTCGGTGGCCTCCTCGCCGATCTTTTTCAAGATAGCGTCGAGCCCTTTGGCATAAAGACTCGCCACATAGGATTTTTGCGGATCCTGAGATTTCCGTTCCTCGAGCACCCTAGCCAACTCCTTCAACACGTCCATATCAGCGCTTATACATCGTTTCCGGAGATTTCAGGACAGGTTCCACCGTCTCCCAGCAGCCATCCCGCAGCACCCGAAAAAAGCAGTGATGCCGTCCGGTATGACAGGCGATTCCGCCGGCCTGTTCGACCGCGAGCAAAATCACATCCTCGTCGCAATCCAGGCGAATTTCCAGAACTTTCTGCCGATTCCCGGATTCCTCGCCCTTCCGCCAAAGCCGATTCCGCGAGCGCGACCAGTAGACCGCGTAGCCTTCCTCGGCGGTAAGCCGCAAAGCTTCCCGGTTCATCCAGGCGAACATGAGGACCTGCCCCGTGGCCGCCTCCTGCGTAATGACGGGAACCAGCCCTTCGGACGTCCAGCGGATTTCGTCGAGCCACGCCAGCTCCGTCACAGCCGCACCTCGATGCCTTGAGCCGCCAAGTATTCCTTGGCCTGCCGAATGGTGTATTCGGCGAAATGGAAAATGCTGGCTGCCAGCACCGCATCGGCTTTGCCCTGCAAGATCCCGTCGGCCAGGTGCTGCAAATTGCCGACACCGCCCGAGGCGATCACCGGAACGGATACGGCCTCGCTGATTGCGCGAGTCAGTTCCAGATCGAACCCTTGTTTGGTGCCGTCGCGGTCCATGCTGGTCAAGAGGATTTCGCCGGCTCCGTAAGCCACCATGCGACGCGCCCACTCGATGGCATCAAGGCCGGTCGGCTTGCGCCCGCCGTGAGTAAAGATCTCCCACCGCTTTGGATCTTCGGACACCTGCTTGGCATCGAGAGCGACGACGATACACTGAGAGCCGAAACGCTCCGCCGCTTCGCGCACGAACTCCGGCCGGGCGACTGCGGCGGTATTGATGCTGACCTTATCGGCGCCGGCGTTCAGCATGCGGCGGATATCTTCGAGCGTTCGGATGCCGCCTCCTACCGTAAGGGGGATAAACACTTCGCCCGCCACTTGCTCCACCACGTGCACCATCGTGTCGCGATTGTCCGAACTGGCGGTAATGTCGAGAAAAGTCAGTTCGTCCGCGCCCTCCCGGTCGTAACGCCTAGCAATCTCGACGGGATCTCCCGCATCTTTGATATCGACGAAGCGGACGCCCTTGACCACGCGTCCATTGTCGACGTCCAGGCAGGGGATAATGCGCTTGGCAAGCATGGATCAGTATTCTTCCGCTACTTTACGGGCTTCGGCAAAGTTAAGGGTGCCCTCATAAATAGCGCGGCCGGTTATGGCGCCCATGACGCCGTCGCCAACCACACTGCCCAGGGCGTGAATATCCTGAATACTCCGGATGCCGCCCGACGCAATCACCGGAATGCGTATGGAGCGAGCCAGCCTTGCGGTTGCCTCGACATTGACGCCCTCCATCATGCCGTCCCGGCTGATGTCGGTGTAAACGATGGCTTCAACGCCATCGTCCTCGAATTTTTGAGCCAAATCGATCACATCGTGATGCGACAACTTCGACCAGCCGTCTATCGCTACTTTGCCGTCCTTCGCGTCCAGACCGACGATAATATGGTTCGGAAACTCCGCCGCGACCTCCCGCACGAAATGAGGCGCACTGACTGCCTTGGTACCAATGATGACGTAATCGACGCCGGCGTTCAGGTAACCCTGAATCGTCTCTTCATCCCGGATTCCACCGCCCACCTGGATTTGTACATCCGGATAAGCTTCGCGTATGGCGTGGATAACCTCCGCATTGCGCGGAATCCCCGCAAAGGCACCGTCCAAATCCACCAAATGAAGGCGCTTCGCCCCTTCCGACACCCATTTCCCCGCCATCGCCACCGGGTCGTCGGAGAAAACCGTATCGTCTTCCATGCGGCCCTGCCGCAAACGGACACACTTGCCATCTTTCAGATCGATAGCAGGTATCAAAAGCATAAAAAAATCCTCAGTAACGGATAGAGTGAATGATCGGTGCCTTATCGCCCCGGGTCCCAGTTTAGAAAATTAGCCAGCAATCGCAATCCGGCTTCCTGGCTCTTTTCAGGATGAAACTGAACGGCAAAGATGTTTTCGCGCGCCAGCGCCGAAGCGAAGGGTTCCGAATAGTCGGTGGTCGCCGCAACGTTTCGGGAATCAGTCGGTCGCGCGAAGTAGCTGTGAACGAAATAAAACCAACTGTCGGACGCGATGCCTCGCCATAACGGATGATCGGCCTCCTGCTGGCTGACGCGGTTCCATCCCATATGTGGAATTTTCAAGGGCTGACCGGCAGCGTCTGCCACTCCATCGGCGAAGCGTACGACCCGGCCGGGAATCAAACCCAGGCAAGCTGTTCCGCCGTTTTCCTCGCTTTCCTCGAGCAAGGCCTGCATCCCCAGGCAAATACCTAAGAGCGGTTTCGAGGCCGCCGCCCGTTCGATGATGGTTACGAGGTCCCGATCAGCCAATGCATTCATGCAATCGCGGATCGCCCCGACCCCCGGGAATACGACCCGGTCGGCATTGAGAATTGTTTCGGGATTGTCCGTGACAATCACGGCGGTTTCGGAGTGGGCGTGTTGAAGCGCCTTGGCTATGGAATGCAGATTTCCCATCCCATAATCGATGACTGCAACGGAAGACATGGATAAAAGCGAATCGGGCGAGAGTTCCGTATAAGTTTTCTAAATCATTCCTTTAGTCGAAGGGACGACATCCTGCATCCTGGTATCCGGTTCTATGGCCATTCTCATGGCACGACCGAAAGCCTTGAACACGGTTTCGGCAATATGGTGGGCATTTTGTCCCTTCAGATTATCGATATGTAAGGTGACTTTTGCGTGATTGACGAATCCCCGAAAAAACTCGAGAAACAGATCGACATCGAATTCGCCTATCCGGGCACGCGGAAAAGTTACGTCGTAAGATAAACCTGGCCGCCCGGAAAAATCAATCACGACGCGCGACAAAGCTTCGTCCAGGGGAATATAGGCATGACCGTAACGCCGTATCCCCTTTTTGCTCCCCAAAGCTTTTTCCACCGCCTGGCCCAGCGTAATGCCGATGTCTTCCACCGTGTGGTGGGCATCAATGTGCAGATCGCCTTTCGCACGTACCTCAAGGTCGATCAATCCGTGCCGTGCCACCTGATCCAACATATGGTCGAGGAAAGGAACGCCGGTTTCGAAAACACCCGTGCCGACTCCATCCAGGTTCAGACAAACCCGCACTTGGGTTTCCAGTGTATTGCGGTCAACATCGGCGATACGGCTAATCATGAACGGCAAGAGATCTTCTGAATAATAAATCGGCCCTTAATGATATAACGGCCACGCGGTCTTGCTAAGCCCGATTCACGACAATGGACGCCCCGCTCCGCATGTAAGCCAAAGCTTACACAATTTTCAGCATTTTCCGACTTAGTCTGAAACGAATTTTCTGCCACACTCATTCAGTCGCCGACAAGGAGGTAAGGACAGCTATCCTCTAGGGATAACCACCAGGACGTGACTTGATAGCCAACCAAGCAGGCGATAACCCCGGGTGCATGGAGCGCATCCGGGGTTTTTGTTTTTCGCTCACAGAGAATTCGGATCAAGGAGCTCAAAGGTGGCAAAATATACATAATATATAGATGACCTCTTAAGCCCAGTCAAAGGGCGTCAGTTGGATGAACAACGCCTGCGCTACGGGTTAAACGCTCCACAAATTACAAGCGTCTAGCCTATTCACATGAAACCCTCCGAGGCTCTGCAAGCGCATCGTGAAGATATCCGTCGGTTGGTCGACCGAAGCCGTGCCCGAAATGCCCGCGTATTCGGCTCTGTTCTGTACGGCGAGGATACCGATCGGAGCGATCTCGACATCCTGATCGATCCCCTTCCCGGAACGACGCTGCTTGATCTCGGTGGACTGCAGATCGCGCTTGAAGAGTTACTCGGCGTGCCGGTCGACCTGCTTACGCCCGGAGACCTCCCTGCGGAAATCCGGAGCAAGGTTCTCCAGGAGGCCGCCCCGCTGTGAGCGACGACAAACACCGACTTCGTGCGGCTGATTACCTGGGTCATATGCTTGAAGCCATCCGGCTGGCACGCGAATACACCAACGGAGTGACAAAGGAGAACTTTTTCGCTGATCCGTAAGACGCAGCAGGCGGTGATACTGAATATTCTGGTCATTGGCGCGGCGGCCACTAAATTGGTCAACGAATATCCGGACCTCGCTGCCGAGCATTCCGAAATACCCTGGAAACCGATGCGAGGTATGCGAAACAGAATGGCCCACGGCTATTTCGAGATCAATCTGGAAGTCGCATGGGATACCATTCGTGAGTCTCTGCCAAAGCTTGAGCAACAACTGCTGGACTTGAATCGGCAGTTGAAGAAAAAGCCTGGATAATGTTTCCCGAACCTAGGACAAACACCCCGCCATCGGCGCTTTGGTTGACGACGCATTACCTTGGAGTGAGGATCGACTTGCCGAACGGTTCCCGGCACCCTGATTGGTCCGGCGTTCCGCAAAATTACGAAAGCCTGCCGCTCTTCACGCGAAAGCCACCGGGAAGTGACTTGATAGCCAACCGAGAGGGCGAAAACCTGGATGCACGGAACGCTCCGGGTTTTTATTTTTTTCTTGTCAAAATTCCGGTCGCGGCAAGCGGCGAACCAGGTCATCCCAAGCCACCGCAACATACGGCCACACGCCAACGCGGGTTTCGCCCGAAAGCTCCTGAACGTCCGGCTTACCATATTCGCCATTTAGCAGCCGACATACGGTAACCATCCGATCCGTTGGATGCACCAGCCAATATTCCCGCACACCGGCGCGCCTCTCACTCCGCGTCGGTCCAGCCTCGATTCATCACACACAACCATAACGTCTGGCTGCACCACGGTATCGATAGCTTCGCCCGATTCGTCAGCCTTGGGCAAACGGACATCTACCGGCGCGATTAAGGCGCGACAAGGCTTGCCTTCCAGGGCATTGCTCAATTGCCGGTAAATCTCCCCGGCTATATCCTGATGCTCCAGATTCGGGGCGGGCGCCATGAGATAGGCCCTGCCGTCGATCAGTTCATAGCGGACACCTTCCGGCCAGGATAGATAATCGCCGTAGGTATGACGTTCGGAATCGCGAAGTGCAAGCCCCATGGGCGGCCTCCTTCGTTGGGAACATTCAAAATCTCAGGCTGATATTACCGCATCCCAGGGCAAACATGCGGACGCCAAAGCCGCAGTGCAATCGCCTTTATCTCGCCCCCATATCCAGGCAAGGCGGACGGTCATGGGGTCAGCCAGTTTTCCACTTTGAGGCCGGGTACTCTGCGGAACTCATTCATGTTGTCGGTTACCAGTACGAGTCCCAGCGATAGCGCATGTGCCGCAATCAGGCAATCATTCGCTCCAATCGGTGTGCCGGCTTTCTCCAATGTCGCTCGCAAGTCGGCATAGCTCCAATCAACTCCATCTTCCAACGGAAGTACCTCAAGCGCCGCAAGCAGCTGTTCAATCTTGTGCGACAAGGTTGGCGAACCTTTCTTAGCAGCGCCATAGCGTAGTTCGCAAGCGACGACAATGCTGGTGCAGATGGCGATTTCCCCTACCGCTGAGATTCGATTCACCACCGCACCGGCCGGGTACTTAAGAACGCTGGACAGGATGTTGGTATCAAGCAGATAGCAATAATCGGCCATGCTCAAAGATCCACGGGATCCGGGGGAAAGTCTTCGATTTCCGGAAATTCCTCGTCCAGCGGCTCCCACGTGGCGAGGAGCGCCAGCAACGAGCGACGCTGGACAGGTTCGACAATCAGTCGATCCCCTTCCTTGCGGATGATGGCTTCATTACCCGGAAGCTCGAATTCGCGGGGAATCCGCAGCGCTTGATTGCGACCGTTCTTGAACAAACGGACATGGCGTTCAATATACATGACAGCCCTCCTATCGGATAATTGGCCTATGCTAGGCATAGGCTAGCAAATTGATCCTAAGGGGGCAACTCTCACGGACAGGATTGGATGGGTTTTGTCCATTGATGAATTTTTGTGCCGTCCAGCTTCAGTGGTCAACATGAAGTACATACCTATCACCTGGACAGGATGATAACGTTGCTCATCAGGTCATGAGCGCTCGCATGCCCTCTTTAGAACTGAAGATTTGCAATTTTTTGAGAATGCTGATTCTATCGACAGCGTAGAACTATGGACCAGAAGCTGACTAATCAGTGATTCTTCTTGCGCGAACATTAAAGCGCCTAACTCGGGCTGTTACAGTTCGTGCTGAATATCTTTGACCTTCCCGATAAAGTCGGGCAACGCCTTCTTAACAGTGTTCCAGAACATGTAGGGCGCAATAGGGTACTCCCGTATTGCGCCGCATAAATAAGCTTCCCATACGGCGCAATACGCTGAAACTATTGCGCCCTACGCGGGCTCATCAGCCGGCGCTACGAGCGGGGAGCGGGGAGCGGGGAGCGGGGAGCGGGGAGCGGGGAGCGGGGACCGATGATCCTGACCAGCAACCAGAGCTTCGGCGCCTGGGGCGAGGTGTTCGGCGACCGGGTGATCGCTACGGCGATCCTCGACCGGCTATTGCATCATGCGGTGACACTCAATATCCGCGGCAATTCGTATCGCTAAAAAGAGAAGTTGAAGGCCGGTCTCGTCCGCCCGGAAGAGACCAATGCGTGAACCGGGTGGGGAAATTTCAATTCCCGCACCTGGGGAAAATTGGGCTCCCCTTGATACCGGTGGTGACACCCCGGCTATATCTGATGTTTCAGACTCGGGGCGGGCGCCATGAGATAGGCTCTGCCGTCGATCAGCTCGTAGCGAACATCCTCCGGCGAGACAGATACTCGGCGTAGGTATGATGTTCGGAATCGCGAAGTGCAAGTCCTATGGGCGGCCTCCTTCGTTGAGAACATTCAAAATCTCAGGCTGATATTAACCCATCTTGGGGAATAGTTGCGGGCCACCCCTATTCCGATACAAGTAGTGATCATCCATCGCGAGTTCTTTTACCCAGAACCGACCGATGGCGCTGCCAAGAAGTGGCCTCACTAGAATGGGAGAGAAAATCGATCACAAAGTTCGATTGGACAGGATGCATTCCATAGCCTCCTGGCTGGCTTTCCGATGTCGATTCTACAGCGAAGGTCGGACTCGGTTTCACCATTTTCAGCGGCGGGCAAAAAACAATAGGAGACACCGTTCTCTTGGGGCTTGATGGATACAACAAAAAACTACCTATGGAAAAACCGCCCATCAGTTGACCTGCGGGCGGTTTTCAGTATGTTGTGGGCATGGGCGCATGCCCACGCTACCTGACTCAAATCAAAGCCATAGCGCCAATGCTACTTACAGGACCCAGGCAAAAACTTCTTAATTTCGTTATCCACTGCCTCGCATTTCCAAGCGGCTATCTGTTTGCCTTGGTCTGAATTTGCCGCACTCACGTTAATCGCGTTTGCCATAGCCGTATCCGAATACGGGGTTAGCTTAATCGACTTACCATCAATATTTGCATCATTAAATCCTTGCGCCTTCACCGTGACAACACCATTCGCGTTCGTCGTAATCGACTTGACATACTTCGAAGGACCGGCGCCGGCTTCATCAGTGTTAGCCTCACAGCCCCAGCTGTTTGCCACCCCCAAACTAGACCCCGCCATTGACTGAACTACTTCACTTATCGTGGTGCGACACTGCGATGCAGCCAATACCACTTCGGACATTTTGGCTTTCTTCGTATAGTCCTGATAAGCAGGTAACGCCACTGCCGCCAAAATACCGATGATTGCCACGACAATCATCAATTCGATCAAAGTAAAACCACCTTGCTGTCTCAGATTGATATTCGTATTCATCTCGAGCTCCATTACGTTAAAGGATGGGTTGGACAAGAAGCTTTATTGCTCTCGGCCAACACAGTGCACAGCCCATGCCAGCCTCCCCTAATGCCGCTCGAATGCGGTATTTCCGATTTACAAAGTGGAAATAGAGTCCTTGAATATGTATATCCAAAGTCCAAAAGTGACGAATAACGTCACTCGAAGATTGCCGTTTCTGTCGGAGGAGCTTTTCGAACGGTCTCAATATCTCTGAAGATTGACTCGGCAAGCACTCCACACCCATCCGGCTTGGACTGAAAGATCGTTCGGTACGGAGGGAGTTGATAGATAGGCAAAGAGTGAGCAGTTGAAAAGCTCAGTAGATGAGGGACGGAGCAGAACCTACTCCCTCACCGGCCTCTTATCCAGCTTCCGCTGCAAAGTCCTGCGATGCATCCCCAGCGCCCGCGCTGCGGCGGAGATGTTGCCGCCGAGAAAGTGTCAGGCTTTCATTTTTTGCTTTCTACCAAACCGCCTTATCCGAATGAGCGGAAATTGGCTGTGGCGCGCCATAGCCTACCCGCCCATTGCACCGCACGCCCCCTCAAGGCAATCATCGGGCTCACGGGGCTCGCCATAGATCGCCCAAATCCATACGGCGCATTACGTTAAGGAGGCTCTGATTAACTCTCCGTTCGGAAGGGGTGCGACCCCAGCGACCGTTTGCGATTGGGGAAATGACTTGCGTCACGGTTTAAACCGAAAGACCCTCACCCAATCCAATGTTGTCGGCTTTCCTGCCCGACACCCTCCGGGCGAGTTCCAATCGCAAACGGTCGTCCCGGGAGCGCCGGCACGACTCTTCCACTCGCCCAAATTTGCTCCCGGCAAATTTATCCCAGAGGGAGAGGGCTTGTTCAGAGATTCCTTGAATTTGCTAACATGCATTATGCGGCAACGCCTACAGCATGGAGATACCACAATGAAGATCGCAAAAGATCTTTACGCCCGGGATTTTTACGCTTGGACGCAGCAAAGCGCTCGTCTTATCAGAGAAGGGCGTTTTGGCGAACTTGATTTAGAGCATCTTGCCGAGGAAATCGAAAGCATGGGAGCCAGTGAACGAAGAGAATTGATTAATCGTTTAGGATTGTTGCTGGCTCACTTGCTTAAATGGCACTATCAGCCGCTTTATCGCGGCAAAAGCTGGGAACTAACCATTAAAGAACAGCGTCGGCGTTTAAAACGGTTGCTTACCGACAATCCGAGTCTTAAACCCTATGCCGAAACCGTCTTGAGCGACGCTTTTGGAGACGCCGTTTTAATGGCCGCCAAAGAAACCGGACTTGACGAATCTTCTTTTCCGCAAAGTTGCCCCTACTCGCTGGAGCAGGCTCTAAGTTCTGAGTTCTTGCCAGAGTAGCAGAAATCATTCGCTCTGGCTTAGAAATAAGGGTCAGGCTTTTGTTTCTTGCTTTCTGCCAACCCGCCCCTTCCGAATGGGCGAAAAGAGGATGTGGCGCGCCATAGCCTACCCGCGCATTGCACTGCACGACCGCCTCATGGCAATCATCGGACTCACGGGTTCCGCTGTCGATGCCCAAATCCATACGGCGCATTACGTTAATGTCAGAACAGAGACAACGACCACGGGCGCGGCCGGATCAGCAAATGCATCTTAAATCACGACCGGTTCGACCTCCGAGAGCCCTTGGGCGCGCTTGATCAACTTCTCATCGAAGGTGCCGAATCGTTCCGCCGACGCACTGCTCGTCAGGTGCAGCGCGTCGGCGAAGTCTAATCCTTGTTCGAATCAGGCGAGCGCATCGGCGACCTCGGTTTGATTTTCCAACGTAACATTCGGCAAGCCGGCGACGGCACGGAAAGATTTGGCGATCGCTTTCCGCTCCAATCCGTAACAGTATCGGAGCACCCACTCGGCTTCAAGTACGACGGTTTTCGGCAGGAAGATTGGCTCCGAGTCAAATACCGCGATGGCGCGTGCGGTCTGCCCCGGATCGTCGTTGACGAGGAGCCTGACTATGTCATTAGTATCGACCGCAAGCATGGCGTTCCAGCGTGCCTTGTGCAATGGCTTTTTCCATGTCTTCGAGGGTCTTCGCCGGACCTGCATACCCGGCGATGCCGATCACGTCTTGCAGGCGCGTAGGTTGGAAAGGCTTTGCCGGGCGCAAGAGGACGCCTTCCGGTCGGTCCTCGACGATAAGTTCCATTCCGGGTTGCCAGTGGTGCGACTCACACACCGACTTCGGCAGAATAATCTGGCCTTTCGACGACAGTTTGGTCGTTTCCACGAAGTTCTCCAGGCTAATAGTAAGATTTGGTAAGACAACTATACCGACTCTCTTAATGGCGCGCATCGAGTAACGCCCCTTGTTGTTAAACTGAAGGCAAGAGGATTCAGCAGGCAACCGTTGCATTCGATACTCACAAATTCGTCTGAAAGCTCAAAGAAGCCGGCCTACCTGAAAGCCAAGCCGAAGCGATTGCAGACGCCTTCGAAGAGGCGCAAGGCTAAGCAGAACTTGCCATAAAACGCGACATGCCAGGGGTGGAACGGCGCATGATCGTCCAACTCGGCGGACTGGTCGTAGTGGCTACGTCGGAAGAGATTTTCTGACGATTTGAGCATTTTCCGATGTGGTGTAGCGACCCAAGTTGCTGTAGGTCGGAAATTCTTTCCGCCACATCTGTTACGTCGGCAAAGGATTGCCGACCTGCGGCTTATTTCCGGTGTCAGGGGCGGTTTCCCGATCCACGCCGCTATCACCGATGAAAAACGATCTAGGCGACATCGATTCGTAGGTCGGCAATCCCTTGCCGACAAATCCGCTACATCGAACCGAAAAACGCTCAAACAACTGGATAGCGGCCCCGAGAACAGGGCTGCAAAGCTTTAACAAAAATAGAAATCCCGGTTCAAGACCCCAGACACGGAAGCGTGGGAACGTTGAAAAACGCCGCCGATAACGTCACTCCCTCACCGGCCGCTTATCCAATTTCCGCTGCAATGTCCTGCGGTGCATGCCCAGCGCCCTGGCGGCGGCGGAAATGTTACCGCCGTGCTCGATCAAGACTTTTTGCAGGTGCTCCCATTCCAGGCGCCGAACGGAGAGCGGCTTTTCCTTGATTTCGACGGAGACGTCGCCTTGATCCTTATGGAGGGCCGCGACGATCTCGTCGGCATCGGCAGGCTTGGTGAGATATTGGATCGCGCCCAGTTTTATGGCTTCGACGGCCGTGGCGATGCTGGCGTACCCGGTTAAGACGACGATACGAGTGTTGGCGTCGAGATTGTGGAGCCGCTTGACCAAAATCAGCCCGGAATCGTGGCCGATCCGCAAATCGATCACAGCATACTCGGGCTCGATTTGTTCCGCCAGCGCGGTGCCGGTCTCAAGGTCTTGAGCGGCGTGCACCTCGAATCCGCGCTTCTCGAGGGCTTGCTTCAAAACTCCGCAGAACGTAGGGTCGTCATCGACCAGTAACAGACTGGGACGAGGGGTATCGGATGAGGATTTTGCATTGTTCATAGATCTTAATTCGGACGCAGCAATGGAAGTTCGATGCGCGTGCAAGTGCCGCCTTCGACACGAGGTAACATCTCTATTCGACCGCCCAAGCGCTCGATAGTGGCAAATGCCAAGAATAGCCCGACCCCCAACCCATGTTCTTTAGTCGTGATCGGCGCCTTTCCCAGACGCTGGGATAGCGTAGGGGCAATGCCAGGTCCCTGGTCGAGGATCTCCAAAGTCGCGCGCTCGAAGCTCCAGCGGGCGCGCAGCTTTATCCCACGCGGCGAAACATCGGCGGCATTGTTGAGAATATTAACTAAAGCGTGGGTAAGGGTATCCTCGGCCAAAATGCACGGCGGAGGCAAAGGCCCAACCTTTTCGTATTCCAACTCGGCGTTGAGACGCTGTTTCCGCCAGCTATCCACCGTTTCCTCCAGATAGTTCGTCAGCGGCATTACGTGGCCCGATTCGGCTCTGATTGCACCGGCCGACGCCGACATGACCGAAAGGGCCTTTTTGCAGCGGACCACCTGCTCCCGCAGGATTTTCATTTTTTCCAACAAATCGTCTTGCTTGGCGCCTTCACATTCGCTCTCTATTTCATGAATCAGGATCGCCATGGTTCCCAGCGGGGTGCCCATCTCGTGCGCCGCACCGGCCGCCAGCGTCCCCAGCGCAACAACCCGCTCGTTCCGTAAAGCCTGCTCGCGAGCTTCAGCCAAGCGGCGTTCACGCTCTCTCAGTGTTTTCGCCATCTCTACGACGAAGTAAGCCACGAGAACGGCACTGAATACGAACCCGAACCACATGCCGAACGCGTGCAGTTCAATGCTGTGGTCCTCCATCAGGGCCTGAACGGCGGGCGGGGCGTCGCCGTGCAAAGTTACGGCTTGAATGTCGGGAAGCGGCTGGTAAAAGCCGATGAGTATGGTGTAACACCCGGAAGTGAAGATCACCATATACCAGGTATAAAACTGGGGCAGCACGGTAGCCGCGATAATCAGCGGAAGCAGGAAAAACCAGGCCATGGGATTGGTGGCGCCCCCGGTGAAATAGAGAATCGCGGTAATCGCCAGGACGTCGAATGAAAGTTGCATGAACAACTCCATTTCGGCGACCGGGCGGGGATTGCTGAGCCTCAACCACGTCCACCAGTTGAAGGCGCCTAGCGCCGTCATGATGGCTGTAAGAGGCACTTCGCTAAGCGGTATCTCCAATCCGTAGACACTGATCAGAACGATAAGCGCTTGCCCCGTAATCATGAGATTGCGCAAAACGAACAGCCAGCGAAGGTTTTGACGAGCGTCGGTTTCCGTGTCCGCCGGAGTGGGAATGTTCATGAGCGGGTTTGAGTTCATGGAGCGGATTGTAAATGGCCGACTTTGTTGGGCGAATGCGACAATTTGTCACATTTTTGATTACTAATGTGACTGCTAGTATTAGATCGTGGTTTCTGATGCCTAAGGAACCGGCAAGACGGTAGCAGGCCGACGATCAGATGCTATCTGTAGCTGTGCGCTATAGCCTCCTCATTAAGGCAGAAGACTAGCTCTTCTGCCTTTTTTATTTTCCGATGGATTGTTTCCTTTCAACACGCGAATCCTTGGATTGCGCGACAATTTGTCACATTTCGCGTACAAGTTTCACTGCTAGAATGTTAATCACTCGTTAGGAGCTGCTCCTAGCTGAGACCAGACGCACGTTTAGTGCTCACAATCCTCCTCTTGACGTGCAGGGATCTTTCTCCCTGCACTTTTCTTTTTGCGCGAACGCGCATCGCCCGGGATGCCGGATCAACCACCGCAACGAGGGTTTTTACCCATTGCCTGTGCGTTTCGATACATTTCCAGGGCTTTGGGCATGTTTTGTTTAAGCTCTTGCATGCGAGTAGCATGAGACGGATGAGTCGAAAGAAACTCTATCGGCTGCCCACCGCCCGCTTGTTCCATATTGATCCAGAGATCGATGCTTTGTTGCGGGTTGAAGCCTGCTTTGGCCATCAGCTCCAATCCGAGCAAATCGGCCTCGCTTTCCTGTAGACGACTATACGGCATAAGAACACCGTATTGGGCGCCTAAGCCCAATACCCCCATCATCACTTGGCCCGTCTGAGTAGTCGGATTGGTTATCGCTTGGATGACATTCAGCCCTTGTTGCACGGCCACCTGCTGGGAAGCTCGCTCATTCGAATGCCGAGAAAGCACGTGCGCGACCTCATGCGCAATGACTGTCGCGAGCTGATCCTGATTCCGGGCGACCCGAAGTATGCCGGTATGTACACCGATTTTCCCGCCGGGCAGTGCAAATGCGTTGGGCGATTCGTCTTGAAACACCGTGACTTCCCATTCCCCCCCTACCTCCTTAACAACCGGCCCGGCTACACACACAACGTATTGATTCGTTTGCGGACTTTGATCGATGGGCAATTTTTGTTTCATGTTGACAAAGGCCTGTGCCCCCATGGCCGCCATTTGGTCCTCTGGCATTATCATGAACTGGGTGCGCCCCAAAGGTGAGGTCGC
The DNA here is from genome assembly GCF_002005105.1 of Methylocaldum sp. 14B. Taxonomy (GTDB): domain Bacteria; phylum Pseudomonadota; class Gammaproteobacteria; order Methylococcales; family Methylococcaceae; genus Methylocaldum. Next base: position 221,801 of record NZ_MSCV01000003.1, read on the forward strand.
ACAAGCTGAAAGGCCCAATGTGAAAAATGCAATCAACAGAATTCTTTTCATGGAAACTCTTAATATTGTGAGACGCCCGATAATAGCCAAAGGAGTTAAGTGCTATCAATCGGTGTCGGTGTGTACGCTCGCGCCAAATTCAGTAGGGCAATTTATTCCGGTACCGCCTAAACCGCAGTATCCGCCGGGATTCTTGGCCAGATATTGCTGGTGATAGGGTTCCGCATAGAAAAATTCGGGAGCCTCGCGGATTTCGGTGGTGATTCGCCCATATCCTTTTTGGCTCAAGGCTGCTTGATAAGCATCGCGGGCAACGATAGCCAGTTCTTTCTGGCGTGGCGTATAGGTGAAAATGACCGAGCGGTATTGCGTCCCGATGTCGTTGCCCTGGCGCATGCCTTGTGTAGGGTTGTGAGACTCCCAAAATAGTTTCAGCAAATCTTGGTAATGGATCTTATTAGGATCGTAGACTACGCGTACGACCTCGGCGTGACCGGTCATCCCGCTACATACTTCTTCGTAAGTGGGATTAGGCGTAGCTCCGCCAGCGTAGCCGACTGCCGTTACGTAAACGCCGGGCGTCTGCCAGAATTTCCGCTCCGCACCCCAAAAGCAGCCAAGACCGAAAACCGCAATTTCCGATCCTTCCGGATATGGCGGCTCCATCCGATGTCCATTTACAAAATGCAACTCCGGAACCGGCATCTTTTCCACTCGGCCGGGAAGAGCGGAATCGTCATCAGGCAGCGAAAGCTTTTTCGTAAACATGGAATTTACTCTTCGGTGATCTGTCAATCAGAAGCCGCATGAATATCGCTAGCAGAACCTTGTAGACTAGCAGTTTCTGCCTATTAAAAGGCAAAGTGACATTCCTTAAAACTTTTTGGTTAGACGATGAGTGAATTCGACAGTTTCCAAAGGTTCTTGTTTGAAGATCTCGGGATACGAGGCGAACTCGTACGGCTCGACGCGAGTTGGCAAGCCGTGCTCGAACGCCATCCTTACCCTCCTGCCGTCTCGAGCCAGTTGGGACAAGCACTTGCTGCCGTGCTATTGCTATCCGCCACCATCAAGTTCAAGGGGTCTTTGATTCTTCAGGCTCAAGGCCACGGACCGCTGAATACTTTAGTGGCGCAGGCAACGCACCAAAGAACTATTCGCGGACTCGCACACTGGCGCGGCGAAGTAACGGGAGAAACGCTGTCCGACATCTACGGTCCGGGGCACTTGGTGTTGACGGTCCAGAACGAGGATTCCGAACCGTACCAGGGTATCGTCGCTCTCGAGGGAGACGATCTGGCCGGCGCTATCGAAACCTATTTTTCACGCTCGGAACAACTGGCGACCCGACTTTGGTTAGCGGCCGACGAACAGCGCGCAGCAGGGTTGCTCATCCAGGAACTGCCTGCCAAACAACGCGATCGCGACGATTGGACGCGCGTCGAATACTTGGCGGATACGGTTACCGAGGGGGAGTTGCTGAATTTACCCAGTCAAGAACTGTTGTATCGCCTCTTTAATGAAGAATCGGTACGGCTTTTCGACTCGGAACCGATCTCCTTCCGCTGTGGATGCTCGCGGGAGCGCATCGAATCCGTCCTGCTCACCTTGGGGAATCACGAGGTGGAATCGATTTTGGAGCAAGAGGATTCAGTCGAGGTTGGCTGCGAATTCTGCAACCGCCGTTATCATTTCGATCGCGTCGATATCGGCGGCTTATTTACCAATGAAATAAGACTCCCGTCTTCCTCGACTCGACAATGACCGGCCTGACATCTTTATTCGAATTTCCGGGCGGATAGACAAAAGGAGCGCTACCCAAGGAGAGTAGCGCCCCTTTTGGTAAAAAGCAGTGGCGGGTTACAGCCAGTAGACGAAAATGAAGAGCCCCAACCACACCACGTCGACAAAGTGCCAATACCAGGCGGCCGCTTCAAACGCGAAATGGTGTTCCGGGTTGAAGTGTCCGCGTATGCTCCGGAGCAAGACGACCGTAAGAATGATGGCACCGATGGTCACGTGCAAACCGTGGAACCCGGTCAGCATGAAGAACGTCGAGCCGTAGATTCCAGAGCCCAAGGTCAGCCCCATTTCGGTGTAGGCCTCGTGGTACTCGACCCCCTGCAGGATCACGAACAGAAAACCTAGGGCAACCGTAGCAATCAGACCTTTGATCAATTGTCCGCGATTATTCGCCAGCAATCCCCAGTGCGCCCAGGTAACGGTTCCGCCACTGCTCAACAGGATCAGAGTATTCAGAGCCGGAACACCCCATGCGCCCATGGGTTCGAACTCGCCGCCCACCTGTCCCGGTCCGTTGGTCGGCCACATCGCCTGAAATCCCTGCCACAAGTCTCCAGTCGCTCCGGCAGAGAAATTACCTTCTCCGCCCAACCACGGCACCGAGTAGATACGTGCGTAAAAGAGCGCGCCGAAGAACGCGGCAAAGAAGAATACTTCCGAGGTAATGAACCAAATCATCCCCATTCGAAACGAACCGTCCACCTGCTGGTTATACAACCCGGCGACGCTTTCCTTTATCACCGAGCCAAACCATCCGGCCATCATGAAGATCACGATGCCCGCTCCCAGCACCATTAGGGTTCCACCGATGCTCGATCCGTTAAGGTAATTAGCAAATCCCACGAGCAAAGTCGTCAGGCCGATCGATCCCACGATGGGCCAGTTCGCTTTGTGCGGTAGATAGTACGCGTCTTTCGTAGCCATTACATTCCCCTGCTTTTGAAATTGTTGATCTTTCTCTCGTCAGTTCTGGTTCTTGTCGGTGATATCGAAGAACGTGTAGGAAAGGGTCATATCCTTCACGTTTTCCGGAATGGACGGATCAATCACGAATCGAACCGGCATTTCGCGCAATTTGTGCGGTTCGAATTCTTGCTCGGAAAAACAAAAGCACTCGGTCTTGTTCAGGTATTCCGTGGCCACGCCGGGAGCTACGCTGGGAATGGCACGCCCGACCATTTTGTTATCGGTCGTATTTTCGGCATAGAACTTGACCGTGTAATACTGCCCCGGATGTATCTTCATCTTGTTTTTTTCCGCACGGAAAGCGAGCGGCATGTTCTCATTGACCGAGGTGATGAATTCGATCGTCAGTTCCCGCGATTGATCGACTACATAAGCGGCGTCCGCGACCGCCTCCGTTTTCACTTTTCCATTCAGTCCCGTAACCTCGCAGAACACGTTGTACAGCGGAACCATGGCGAAGCCGAAACCGAACATTCCGACAGCCACTAAGACGATTGACCAAATCAATCGCTTATTGACTTTTCTGCTTTCTGAATCGTTCACTGACCGGATGACGTAGTAATTAATTTAAGGATCGCACCGATGTAGAGCATCAGCGCGATAATCGCGATGACGACCGCCAACAGTACGTTCTTTTTTCGAATATCCATAGCGTTAAACCACAGTCCCCGCCCTAGAGGCGGGGACCGCTTCGTTTCCTATTTGATCTCGGG
>NZ_MSCV01000004.1 GCF_002005105.1 Methylocaldum sp. 14B
AAGTCGCCGATCGCCAATATGCTCGATGACCGAAGTGGCCGATTATTCCTCTTTCATGTGGCGGACTCCGGACCATGTGACCACATGGGATAAATCCATCCGCCGCAGCAGTTCCTGGATCACGGTTTCCACCCTATCCGGTTCGTCGTAAAACTCGATCACTAGGGGCAAATCCAGGGACAGGTCGACCAGTGAGGCCGTACGGATTTTTCCGTTTCGACTGAATCCTGTCATGCCCCGCAGTACGGTGACGCCGGCCACCCGTTCCTCTTCGTGCAGGAACTTCATGAGCTTGGACAGGATATGTTCGCCTTCCCTAAGATAAATCCGCGCTATGGTGACTTGCTGATGTGCCATAACCAGTTTCCCGTGAGTGTGCCCAACCAGACCGCCGTAACGCCGAGCAGGGCATTCACGGCGAAGATGCTCAATAGACCCTGAAACTCCGCCCGAATTTCGGGCAATTGGAATGCGAGCCACAAGGTCGCCGCCAGGGTCATCACACCGAGCAGACTGATCAAGACAATCGCCCGGTACAGGGTAGACAGATCGAAGTAAAGAAAAACGAATTCGGCCGCTGCGGCCAGGGTAAAGGCGATCGTCAGGGCGAGCGCCAGGCCGCCGTACGGAAACCCGTGCCCGAGCCAGGGATAGAGATCGGAGGCAAATATCTGCCGGCCCAGTACCAGTCCGATCCAGACTGCCGCGAGACACAACACGGCGCTCAAGAAAATATTCAATCCGGCTTTGGCGAGATTGCCTTCTTCGAACAGGTACAAGGTTTCGATGGCAAAGGTCGAGAAGGTCGTGTAGGCGCCCAGGAACCCTACCAGAATCGCCGCCCGGTATTCGACGGCCAGCGAAAATCGTTGCAGCATCAGTTCGGTGAGGAATCCCATCAGAAACGAGCCCGATACGTTCACGAACAGGGTGCCGTGAGGAAAGCCTCGACCCAGCCAGGCGTAGATGCCGGTGGCGACCAGGTAACGCGTCACGGCTCCGAGCGATCCGCCCAAGGCGATGGCGAAGAGTTGGCTCATCATATCTAACTCAAAGCTCGAATCATCAACACTATTCCGGCGATGGCCAGAAAACCCGCGAAGATGCGGCGGTACCTGGCTTGCTCGATGTGCGTGTAAAGCATTTCGTCGGTCAGCAGAAAAACCAGAGCGCCGACTACCAGATAGATTGCATTTTCGGCAAAAGGCACATCGATCTGCGACCGGCTGAACAGCCACAAGGTGAGGATTTGCGCCACGGCAAAGGTGGCGTAGGAAGCCGCAACGGTGACGCGGGCCACATCCTTTGCATAGTCCTTGTGGTGCACCAGCGCCGTGAGGAGCGAGCCGCCCAGATTGCTGAGCCCGTGTATAACGCCCATGGTCGCGAAGTAAGCCTTTTCGTACTTCATCAGGGCGTCGATGGCGCGGGTCACGGTCGGCGAATATTCCTTCAAGGCGATGAGCAGCAGAAACGATCCGATCAACACGCCGATGTTGATCCGGGTATGAGTCACCAGGAACAGAAAGAGCGCGATGGGCGGCAGCGTCAGAAACAGCACGTTCCGGTAAAAGGTAAAATCGATGTGGGCATGGTGCTTCGCGATCTGCAACAGATTGATGGCGATCGAAATCGGCAGCAGCACGATAAGCACGTCCACGAATTCGTAACCGAGCAGCAACAGGATCGGCGTGCCGAACAGCAAGACGCCTGCGCCGAAAATGGACTGCACGGTGGCCGTGGCGACCACGGTCAGCAGAATGTCGACCGACATGAATTCCCCCTAGGCTTGATCTCGTTGGCTTCCGCCACTCGTTAAACCGGGCTTCGCGCAGTCAGGGAAGCCCGGATGTCATAGGCTTTCCCCAAGCTGCCGTTCGCCCCGTAATGTTTTTATGGCGCGCCATTGTAAACCTTCAGGCTACAGAAGGTATCGGAACGGGTGCGTCGGGCGGGCTCTTTGTCAGCTCGAATCCCGTGTCGCGAAGCCGCTCGCCATTCGATCGGGTCACGTCGGCCCCGGCGCCGCACCGAAGCCGCCGGGCGCGCATCGGAATTCACGGGCACAGCCTCGCCGTCCCCGGCGTCAGGCGCCCAGGCGATCGCCGGCGGAGAGCGCCGTGGCCGGCGGGACGCGCCGGCCGTCGACCGTGATCACCTCGAGCCGAAGCCACGCGTCCGCGCACGCGGCCCACACTTCACCTCCGGGCATCGTCTCGATCGTCCCCGGCGGCGCAGAGCTCGGCTCTCCGGTGGGCGAGGTTTTCACGATCCCGATCTCCCGAGTGCCGGCCCGCGTCTTCGGTGCTCCCCACGGAGACGGGAAGGGGAAATAGCAAAAGGCGCGGACGAAGCGGTCGACGTCGGCGGCGGGGCGATCCCAAGACAGTGTGCCGCCCTCGGGGATTACCCTGCCGAAGTATTCGCGCATTGTGAGGTCTTGCTCGATGTGGGGAATGGAGGCCGGGTCGAGGGCGGCCGCGGCGACCAGAGTGGAGAGGAGAGAGAGACCCTCTTCCACGCAGCGCAGGCCCACCGAAAATGCGGTGTCGCTTTCGGTCAGGTCGAAGAGCGTCTGATAGGCGATGGGTCCGGTATCGATGCCGGCGAACATGCGATGAACGGTGACGCCGTACCGGTGTTCGCTGCGGAGGATGGCCCAGCCCAGCGCGTAGAGACCGGCATAACGGGGCAGGGGGCCCGGGTGCACGTTGAACGCGCCGATCCGGGGGGCCTCCAGGATCGAGCCATTCACGACGTGCAGCGAGTGGACGTTGAGCAGGAGGTCCACATTCTCTTTGCGGAAAATGTCGGCGAGAGCGGCGTCCTTGACGGCCGAGGCGGGCAAGAGACAATGTCCGCGCCTTTCGGCGTACGACCACAAGGCCGATTTGCGCGTGTCCGGAGGCGACGTGAGCACCATCGCAACCCGGTGTCCGCTTTCGTCTAGCGCCTTCAAGGCGCGGAGCCCCGCACCTTCCTCGGCCACCAGGGCAATATTCAAGCGATATTGCTCGCTCACGGGTGCCATTCCGTAGCTTCCCATGCAAGATGCGGTCATCATGAGTAGATCCCTTACAACATGAATTTCAGATCAACGCGCTTCTTCGATTTCCCCGGATTCGGGAGCCGGTGATTCTGTCGACGAGTCGCGGGTTTCTTCGGAAGCGCTCGGGTTGCGAACGCGATGCCAGTCGTATGGAAGCACAAACGTATCGAAGACGGCCGAAAAAGGCAGATCGAAAATAAGGACGGATGCCACCAGTCCGTTGAGCCATGCGGATGCCGAACGCTCGCCGCCGAAAATTTCGCCGATCTCTTTCGCGTCTTGCCGAACGCCGGGGTAAACCGCCCACTCGTTTTCGAGTATCTCGGTCCTCGCCCGTATGCTCGAGCAACCGGCGGCCAGGGCTATCACAAGAACAATAACGGCCCATTTTCCAACGTCAACTTTCATCGCGTTTCCTTATAAACGAATAGAGGTGTCACGGTTATATGGAAGCCGAGCTTTCGGGAACGGATTGACGAATCATCCGATCCTGGAGAAGCAAAGAGAGGGGCGGTAGAGGCTTCCGAAATGAAGGCGGTCTCCCGGCGGACGAACATCTCAATCCGGTTGTCTGTCAGGCGAGGCCCGCTGGCACCGCCATCGGCTCGAGCATCAGCATCATGAAGCTAGGTCAAACTAGCTCTTGATGTCAAATTTCGTCAATAGGGTGTTCTCCTGGCTGGACGGCGTTAGACCTTGCATTTCGCATTTTCATCTATGCTTGAGCTAAACCACTGAGGTCGGGGGCGCCGGGCGGCCGATCATGACACAGGGCGAGGGTAAATGAGCCTTATGTCTCTACGGTTTTTATTGCACTTCTGACGCAACGATCAAGTAGAAGAGGACCATCATTCATGCATTCGACAACCCCATTTACCGGCTCGGCGAAAGTGCTTGAAGCCGGGTACCCCACGGTCGATATTGCCAACGCCTTGAACATCGTGCGTCCCAGCCTCGGGGATGATGCCGGTGTGGCGCTCTTCAGACTGCTGAGACTGGTGGCGATCGAAGATATCCTCGGCAGGGGTGCCTCGGCGATGGCCTATTACGCCGGCAAAAAACTGGGCATGGGTCTTGGAATCGGCAAGCTCGAAGACTTTCTCGGGCTCTGCGCGGCCCTCAAGATCGGAATCATCGAAGTCCCCTTGCTGACCGAGGACAAGATTCATGTCGATGTCTACGAATGCGTCACGTGCAGCGGTCTCCAACCCGTGGGGCGTACACTCTGCCATTTTGAGGGAGGGCTGATCGCCGGGGTCGTGGAGCACGTAACGCGAAGACGCACGCAAGCCGTGGAGGTAAGCTGCATCGGCGGATTGGGCGACCGTACCTGTGGTTTTGATCTCGAACTCCTCGGCGAGATCAAATAGCCGGTCAAGAGTTCTATCCCGAGCGCCCTGTCGATTGACTCGCCAGCCCGATAAGCTGCCGGGTCGGCGGATCAAAAACCTAGTTATTTGAAATTTGCGATGCGCTTCGATGCGCTTCCTGGGATGGCATCGGCCCGAACTCGCTTACGCGTGAGCAGCCATCCGAGGTAAGCCGCGGCAGCGACGTCATACGTGAGGCAGAAGGCAGGCCACCAGGCCGGCACGCCCGGGTTTGCGATGAACCGGCCATGGACGAAATCAAAGATGCCGTGTGCGAGCAGGGCGGCAACGATAAGCCACAACGTGTACTTGAATCCGGCGATAGAGGCGCCCAAAAACACCGCGGCAACGATGAGCTCAATAATCAATGCGTTCATGGAACCGCCCACGACCGCAAAGAGGACATAGTACGACGCGATGACGATCATCACCGTGGGATAAAACGCACGATCACGATCCAGGCCGAACAAGGTCGCCGACAGGCCGATCACAATGGCCAGAACCGCTCCGATCAGAAACGCCACGCTTGCTCCTCGATTGAATTGCTATCCGACGAAGTAAAAAAAATCGCTTCGAGCATTTTGGCACGATTAATCCGTTGAATGTGCATAGGCTGAGTTTTCGATCCAAGGGTTTTTCAACATTCCGGCACTGATGTTCGGCGGACGCACGCAAGCGGAGTCTAGCGACGTTGCGGCCGGTCCGCTGAAATACCCTTTCGGGCTTCATCTATCCACGACGAGGTCCACGAATATGCCCGTACCGATATCGAACTCCCCAATGACCCGGATGGTGCCGGGGTGATAGTCGTCATAGACGATCACGTGGACGTGGTCGGCCCTATCCCTCGGATGCCGGATGAGCCAGGCGCCCGGCGGAACCTTGGCGCGCAACCGATGGCACTGGCCGGGAGGAGGCTGGTGCCCGGCAGGTCGGCCCGGATACCAGATACGGCATTCGCCCGGAGGGGGATAATGCCCCGGCGGGATATCGAGGCGGGTGTAGCCGTGTTCGTGGAAGTAAGGGTCATGCCTATCATCCCTCCAATCTTTCCTGTAGCCCCGATGTTGTTTCTCCTTCCATTCCTTTTCCGAGTAATACCCGTCCGTTCCCTTCTGCCGGTCCTTCCCGCCTTCCCGTGATTGTTTTTCCTTCCAGTCGTTCTCCAGGTAATGTCTGTCGTTTCCCTTTCCAGACTCGTCCTTTCCTTCGTCTGCCGCCGTCGTGCCGAAACCGCAAACGGCCAAGGCGATGGATAGCATTAGCGTGTTCGATATGTTCATTATTTTTCTCCAAAACGCATATCGGCACCGCGGGCTGGTTTGCTGGTTCCCAAGGCTCCCGCTTGGGTACTGGCAATCCCGTTTCCACAGTATTCGCCGAGGGCTAACTCGCAGAACGCTGAGCGTGCGCTCCGGATGTCGGGTAGTCAATACTAGGAAAGTTGCAGCCGCAACCGTCTCGGGCTCCTTGATATGTCAGCCTGGCTTAGAGCCTATCCCGGTACGTCGTTCGTCCTGAGCTTATCGAAGGGTTTCGAGGACCTACCGGGATAGGCTCTTAGTCTCCGCATGACGACCCTCGAAATGTGCGTTCAGCCGCAACATCCCCCATGCTTGCGGTGTTCCTGTACCGGCGGGCATTTTACCGATCCGTAGGAACAGAACACGCAGCAATCCCCGGCTTCGGGACGCAGCAGCGTCTTGCAGTTGGTGCATTCGTAATAGAACTGGCAAGCATCCGTCGGCATGGTTTCCAGCCTAGCAAAACCGCATGCGGGACATGTGAGAAGGGATTCGAGAATGACTGTGCTCATGGTCGTCCTAGGGGTGAAGAGTCGATGGGTAGCCGGCGTCCGTAGTCGCCTTGGTAAGTGCGGCCGGGCTGGTCCGATCCGGATCGTAAGTGACCGTAGCTGTTTTCCGGTCGAAATCGATTTTGGCGTCTGTTACGCCCGGTACCTGTTCCAACGCCTTGCTGACGGTAATCGGGCAGACCGCACAACTCATGTTTTGCACATCGAGCACGACGGTGTGTGGTTCCCCGGAAAACGTTACCAGTGGCAGCCACGCGATCGCGAGCGTGATGATCTGGCGCATCGTTGTGTCCTCCTATTCAGTCAGTAGAAAAGTGGTGCGATCCATGGTCCGGCCATGAGCCCGAGCGATAACAAGCTGACTACCCAGAAGGTCAGACGCTGTTGCTTGATGATCGAGGCGGCGCGGCAGGCTGAGGTGGGTTCGCAGACCTGAGGTGTGAGGTAAAGCTTGCGGAATGCCAGAGCGATGAACAGCAGCGCAGCCGCCACAAAAAGGGGGCGGAAAGGCTGCAAGGCGGTTAAGCCGCTGATCCAGGCGCCGCCGATGCCCAAGGAGAGCAGGAGCAAGGGTCCGAGACAACACAGCGAGGCGCCGATTGCGGCCATCGCGCCAATCATCAGCGAGCTTTTTGCGTTCAGTGAGGACATTTTGCATCTCCAAACCGGTAGTGTTGGCTTGAGTCTAAATGCCGTACCATGGTACGGAATCAAGCGGTTTTTTGACGAGATGACCACTTCTCTGTTTTTTACCCTGGCTGCCTTCTTCGAAATCGCTGGCTGCTTTGCTTTCTGGAGTGTCTGGAGGTTGGGCAAGCCTTGGCCGTGGCTCAATGCCGGCATCGTCAGCCTATGCCTGTTCGCCTGGTTGTTGACCCGAGTCGAAGTCGAGGCGGCGGGCCGGGCCTATGCGGTCTATGGCGGCGTGTACATCGCCGCTTCGCTGGCGTGGCTTTGGTGGGTCGAAGGCCATCGGCCCGATCATTGGGACATCATCGGGGCGACTGTTTGTCTGGTGGGGGCGGCCATCATCCTGTGGGGGCCGCGATCATGAAGGCGCCGACATTCACCATTGGACGCCTGGCCAAGCAAGCCGGAGTGAACGTGGAAACCGTCCGCTATTATCAGCGGAGAGGGTTGTTGGATCAGCCCGACAAACCGCTGGACGGAGCGCGTCGCTACCCCGTGACTGCGGTCGAACGGATCCGGTTCATCAAGCGGGCGCAGGCGCTGGGATTCACTCTGGAAGAAATCGCCGTATTGCTTCGGCTCGATGAAGCCTGCGCCTGCTCTGAAACGCGGGAACTGGCCGTGCGTAAGCTAGCCCTGATCGAGCGTAAGCTCGCTGATTTGAGCGCCATGCGCGATGTCCTGAAAGAACTCGTGCATCAATGCGATGAAGGAGCGGGACAAACCCCTTGTCCGATCATCCGGTCCCTGGCGCAGAATTAGGAGATCGCTCCGAACCGCTGCTTGCCTTGCCCGGGCCATCGATAACAAATACCAAGAATCGCGCCTCGCTGCTCGCCCGCGAACGCCGGCAGGCCTGACGGATTTTCAGGCCGAAATCATCGCCGAGGTGCCGAAATACGGCGGCCTCTTCGCCAACTCCGTCCGCCAAGTTGTCAGAAGCTGCCAGTGGCGGATAAACGCGGATGACTTTGCACGCCCAGGCCCCGCGATACCCAAAAGCCAATGAAGCGCCTATACGGGGCTCTCATCGAATGCTTACGATTTGAAAAGAGACCCTGGTTGGCCTTTGCGGACGGCTGTGCTCAACTACCATCGATTACCGGCCCGTATCCGGGCCTGATAAGTCTGCATCCCACCGGAAAGCACCTTGACCTGAAAACCGTTCTGCGCCAATAGCCGGAAGGCGTAATAAGCGCGTTGTCCGACGCCGCAGATCAGCCAGATGTCCCGGTCGCGGGGCAATTCGTGAAGCCGGTCGCGCAGGGTCTCGAGCGGCAGGTTTCGTGCGTTCGGGATGTGGCCGCCGGCAAATTCCGTTTCGCTTCGAACGTCCACCAGCAGGGCCGTGGTGTTCGCCAATTCGTCCCAATTCGCCAGGGGGAAATCCCCGCGCAGATGGTTGGCGGCGATCATGCCGGCCAGGTTGACGGGGTCCTTGGCGGCGCCGAACTGGGGAGCGTAGCAAAGCTCCAGTTCCTCCAGGTCGAATACCGAAGCTCTCTGCATCATGGCCGTGGCGATGACATCGATGCGCCGCGCCACATCGAGCTCGCCCACGGCTTGCGCGCCTAGAATCCTGCCGTCGGCCTCGGAGAACAGCAGTTTCATGTGGATTGGCTTGGCGCCCGGAAAATAGCTCGCATGGTGGCCGGGATGCAGGTAGATCTTTTGGTAATTCATGCCGGCTCGCCTAAGCAGCTTTTCGTTGGCGCCGGTACAGGCGATGGTGAGTCCGAATACTTCGCACACGGCGGTTCCGAGAACGCCATCGAAAGCCAGGGGCGGCGGCGTCTCGTCGTCCCCGCACGAGAAATGGTGAAGAATGGCGGTGGCCGCGACGCGCCCCTGCCGGTTGGCGGGACCGGCCAAGGGAACGAGCTGCCATTCCCCGGTGACCCGATTTTTCACTTCGACCACGTCGCCCACGGCCCAGATGGCGGGGTCGCTGGTACGCATGTATTCGTCGACGCGAATGCCGCCGAGGGCCCCGAGTTCCAAGCCAGCGTCGGCCGCGAGTCCCGACTCCGGGCGCACGCCGATGCCGAGGACGACCAGATCGGCGGAGATCGTGTCGCCCTTGGATGTAAGCACGTTCAAACCGCGCTCCGGGTGCTGGTCGAAGGCCGCGACGCCTTCGCCCAGTCTGAGGCTGACGCCGCGGGATTTCAGCCGTTCGGCGGCATAGGCCGCCATTTCAGGGCCTAGCGGCGGCAACACCTGGTCGGCCAGTTCCAGCAAGGTGACCTCGAGCCCCAGTCCGACCAGATTCTCGGCCATTTCGAGGCCTATGAATCCGCCGCCCACGATCAGCGCGCGGGAGGCCCTGGCCGTTGCTGCCTTGATCTTCCGGCTGTCCGGAATATTGCGCAACACGTGGATGCCGGGCAGGTCGATGCCGGGCAGAGGCGGACGGACGGGCTTGGCGCCGGTCGCGAGGACCAGCGCGTCATAAGATTCTTGCCGCGTCGCGCCCGTCTTGAGATCGCGCACCTCGATCGTTTTGGCTTGCCTATCGATACGGGTGACCTCGGTTTCCGTATGCACGGCGATGTTGAATCGGTTCTTGAATACTTCGGGACTGGCCACCAGCAGTTTGGCTTCCGATTCGATCACGTCGCCCACGAAATAAGGCAGGCCGCAGTTGGCGAAGGATACATGCGGTCCGCGTTCGAACACGAGGATCTCGCAGGTTTCGCACAGCCGGCGCGCCCGAGCCGCGCAAGTGGCGCCGCCGGCCACGCCGCCGACGATGAGGATGCGTTTTTTCGTGGCATTCATGAGATCGAATCTCCAGTCAGCGAGTTGCGTTAGGTATTCACGGGCTAATATCCGAGCCAGGACGGCCGATTGTAGCGCTCGCGACGGGGCGGCAACACCGTTAGAACACCCTTGGTCCGAGATAGTGACGCGTGGCTGGGTAGGCCAGAGCAAGGCGATAGCCAGTTCCGGCGCTCGACCTACGAACTGGCGTCACCAAGTAGGTCAGTAATCCTTGCCGAACACAAGGAGTCGGCACATGGAATCGTCGGCAAGGGGTTGCCGACATACCAACCTGTGCCGCCAAGTAGGTCGGGGATCCTTTCGCGACGTAGCAGGCTGGCGAGCGTAGTTGTCGGCAAAGGATTGCCGACCTACGAATGCTGCGAACAGGGGGTGCCAATGAGGTCAGGAGGCCTTGCCGAACATCCCAGGGCGGCGCATGGCATCGTCGGCAAAGGATTGCCGACCTACAAATGCCATGTATCGAAAGTAGGCTGGGATGACGAAGGAATCCCAGCAATCCCGCTAGTTATCATGCATGGGATGCATGGTGCCGTGAGGATGTCCCGGCATGGCATCCGAGCCGTGCTCGGCGAGCTGGGCGTCGAACCATCGGTGTACGGCGGCGATCAGAGCGGGATCGCCGGATGAATAAACGATCTCCGCTCCATTCGGGAGTTCGCGGTATTCCACGTGCAATGTTCCCGGTTGGGCGTTTTTCAGCTCGGCGAGGCCCGGCATGTTTTCACCATGGATGCGAGCAGGATCGGAAAAATCGCCGCGGGCGAATTCCTCGGAAATCTTCGTCAGGTGCTGCCGGATGAGTTTGATCTGCCCGGCATTGGCCGGGTCCCGGACAACGACTTGCTGCACCCCTCCCGTTTCGGTCTTGGTAAAAACGTGCTGGGTTTGCTTGAGGTCGAAGGGCATGACCTCGGCCCCGCGTTTCGAGATTTCCTCCACGCGTTCCGGACTTGCCGTCTGTGCCGGCACCACTGTGGGTAATCCAAGAGCGAGAACGATCCCGGCAAATGCCCAAAGTCTTCGATTACGGCCTTGCATGACACGATCTCCAGTCAATTCGTCAATGCCCGGTTTTCAGATGCGCCGGACAGCATTCTTCGTAGCCCGGCACGCCCGTGCGGCGTTCGTACCAGGCGCGGCTGCGGTTGACCACGCCGACGGCGAGCAGCATCACCGGCACTTCGATCAAGACGCCGACCACTGTTGCGAGTGCCGCGCCGGATTCGAAGCCGAACAGGGCGATGGCGGTGGCCACGGCCAGCTCGAAGAAGTTGCTGGCGCCGATCAGCGCCGAAGGACCCGCCACGCAATGGGGCGAGCGTACGGCCCGGTTCAGCAGATAAGCCAGTCCCGAGTTGAAAAACACCTGGATCAGGATGGGTACGGCCAGGAGCAGGATCACAATCGGTTGAGTCAGGATCTGCTCGCCCTGGAAACCGAACAGCAGCACCAGGGTGGCCAATAGCGCCGTCAGCGAGACAGGGTGCAGTACTTTCAGCAGCCGGTCCAGACGGGCGTATCCGTCCCCGTGGCGCAGAACCGCCATACGCAAGAGGTTGGCCAGGATCAGGGGTACGACGATGTACAGCAGCACCGACAGGAGCAGCGTGTCCCAGGGCACGGTGATCGCCGACAGCCCCAACAGCAAGCCGACGATGGGCGCGAAGGCGAAAATCATGATGATGTCGTTGAGCGCCACCTGGGACAGGGTGTAATGGGGCTCGCCGCGCGACAAATGACTCCAGACGAACACCATGGCCGTGCACGGCGCTGCGGCCAGGAGGATCAGCCCGGCGATGTAGGAATCGATCTGATCCGCCGGCAGCCAGGGCCGGAACAACTGACCAATGAAAAGCCAGCCCAGGAGCGCCATGGAAAACGGTTTCACGCCCCAGTTGACGAACAGGGTCACGCCCACCCCGCGCCAGTGCTTCACGACTCCTTTCAGCGCCTTGAGGTCCACCTTGACCAGCATGGGGATGATCATCAGCCAGATCAGCACCGCAACCGGCAAATTGATCTTCGCCATTTCCAGCCGTCCCACGGTTTGGAACGCTGCGGGGAAAAGATGCCCCAGCCCTATGCCGGCGACGATGCAGAGGAATACCCAGACCGTCAGATAGCGGTCGAACAGGCTCATGCCTTTGGCTTTTTCGCCCGGCCCGCGATCAGAGGGACGGACGCTTCGGGTTGTATTTCGGAATTTCTGTTTGTTCATGGCGGTAGCTTTCGCAAGCGGGTCAAAGAGTTTCCGTTCCGATGCGGTTGAGCGCCTCGGCCAGTTCCGACCGGGAGATCCTTTCCACCGGCAGCGCCAGCAGTCGGCGGATACGTTTTTCGAGGGCCGTGTAGGTCGCTTCGAAAGCGGCTTCGATGGTCTCGGGACTGCCGGTGACGTGGGCCGGGTCCGGCAAGCCCCAGTGCCCGCGAACGGCCGATCCCAGGTAAACCGGGCAGGCTTCCCCCGCCGCCGAATCGCAGACCGTGATCAGGATGTCGATCGGCGTGTCTTCGAGTGCGTCCCAAGACTTGCTGGCATAGCCTTCGGTCGGGAGTCCGTGGCGGGCCAGCGTCGCCAGGGCGTTCGGGTTGACCCGGCCGGTCGGATGGCTGCCGGCGCTGAAAGCGCGAAAACGTCCCGCGCCCAGCCGGTTGATCAGGGCTTCGCCCAGGATGCTGCGGCAGGAATTGCCGGTGCAGAGTACGAGAATGTTGAGCGGACGCGGGTTCACGGATGGATTCCTTATTTTGAAGGGCTGCAGCAGCTCGAGGCGGATTTGATCTGTATGGCCGTGTCTTTGCCGAAGGTCGGTATGCTGCTCAGCGAGTGAAAGGCCTCCCAGGCGATACCTTGGGGATCGACGGTCCAGTATTTGTCGGACTGGGCGTAGCAGCAGGCGGCTTGTTTTTGCGCCTCGACCGGCAGGGCGGCGTCGCTCAGGCCGCGGTTGACATCTTCCAGCTCCTCGCCGGATTCGACCTGGAGCCCCAGGTGATCCAGGCCGAGCCGGCTTCCCCGCGCGGAAATGGCGAAGTTGATGCGGGGATCGTCCAGCATCCACTTGGCGTAGTCGTCTTTCAGGACGCTGGGCTCGGTCTGGAACAAGGCGCTGTAGAAACGGATGTTCTTTTCGAGATCGTCGACGGCGATATGGACATGGAATCTTTTCATGGCAAATGCTCCGATAGGTTACTCAGGTTTCGCGGACATCAATCTTGCGGTTTCAACTTCACGTAACGGCGGCTCTGCCGACATCTCGGCCAGTGCCCGTTGTTGCACCGACGGCGAGGATAGTCTTGCCCGCGTCGCCCTTGCCGATGAGAACAGGAGCGCGGGAGCAGTTCGAAGAACCGCACAGTCGTCGATCGCGGCACCTTAGCCGCAGCAACTCTGCACAACCGGGTGTTCGACCGGGTCTCCTTCGAGAAAACGATGGGCCAGTTGCAGCATCGCCCTTGCGGGGGTCTCCTTCACGCTCTGGGCGGTTTTCACGGCGCGCATCATGTCATCGCGCGAGACCCCCAGCTTCTTCGCCTGCTGAAAGTGATATTTGAAACAGGGCTCGCAGTTGGCGGCAATCGCGGTGCCGATCGCTACGAGTTCGGCGACGGCGTCCGTATAAATGCTGGGCGCAGGCGTTTCGATGTTCAGTCCTGCCAGAGACGCCAGTTCCGCTCGGGCCGGATATCTGCCCTTGCTGCCGATTTGGCCGTCCACCAGAAGCAGAGGCAGGCATTCGTTACCTTCCTTCTCCAGCGAGGCCTTCACAACCGGGTTCGCCGCGAACGCTTGCGGGGCCTGGGAAAGGTTATGGCGGGCGACCTCGACGCCTTGTTCCGACAGCCACTGCACATCGGCGGCGAATTGCGCGAGAACGGGGTCGACCTCAACCCCGCACACGCCCGTGCCGCAGCATAGAGCGGGATCGTAGATTTCGAGCTTTTTCATGGGATTTCCTCTTATGCAAGTGATGAGGTGGGAAGTGAAAAGGCTATTCGCCATGTTGCGGTATATCGACACGTCCGATCTCGCGGACTTTTTGCTCCAGCGCGAGCCGTTCCAAACTCGCGGGATTAAGGCTCGCGAACAAGGTGACGCGCCGATGAAGAACGGCGAAGGCTTTCGCGAAAGCCAGGCGCTTTTCGTCATCGGAACCGGTGACCGCCGCGGGATCGGGCACGCCCCAATGGGCCGTGATCGGCTGTCCGGGCCAGGCCGGGCAAACTTCGCCCGCTGCGTTATCGCAAACGGTGATGCCGAAATCCAAATCCGGCGCGTCGGCTTGCGCGAATTCGTTCCAGTGTTTGCTCCGTGCGCCAGTGGCGGGAATTCCTTTTTTTGCCAGCCTTTCCAGGGCAAACGGGTTGACCGTTCCCGCCGGGTGGCTGCCCGCGCTGAAGGCGCGGAAACGGCCCTGGCCAATTTGGTTCAATAAGGCTTCCGCCATGATGCTGCGCGCCGAGTTGCCGGTGCACAGGAAAAGTACGGTAAAGGTTTTGTCGGTCATGCCTGGGTTTCCTCGATGCCGGCGCAATCGGATGTGGCGGTCGGCTTGCAGGGCTTGCCGCTGCAGCAGTTTTCGGTCAGAAAGCCGAGCAGCTCGTTCATGGTCCGGAAATTGGCCGAATAGATGACGTAGCGGCTTTCCTGCCGGGACGAAACGAGATCGGCGTGGGCGAGTTCCTTCATGTGGAAGGAGAGCGAAGAGGGCGGAATGCCCAGCGTCTCGCTGATCTTCCCGGCGGACAAGCCTTCCGGCCCGGTTTGCACCAACAGGCGGAAGATGGCCAGGCGGGATTCCTGGGCGAGCGCTGCGAGGGCGGTGACGACTGATTTGATTTCCATGGTTCAAAGATTATAGAAATATAAAATAATTGCAAGCGGAATTTTCTCTCGTCCCCAATCTCCGGATTGGGAACGCTACCCTGGAAGCCCCCGCTTCCCGAACGACAGCAAGCAAGAGCTTGCAAGACCGGGTTCCCAAGCCCGAAAGCTTGGGAACCCGTAGAAAAAGAACTAGGCCGGATCGAGCCGTTCGTCTCGGCTCAGGACAAGCTTATCCCGGCCTACGCGGGCTCAGTCCGCGACTCCCAGTATGACCGACCCGGCCTTGAACACGGCATGGGCCGCATCGCCCTCGCGCAGCCCCATCGAGTCCACGCTCTCGTTGGTGATGGTGGCGGCGATCGAATCGCCGCCCGCCAGTTCGATCACCACTTCGGAATTCACCGCGCCCTTTTGAATGCGCTTGACCGTCCCTTTCAACTGATTGCGCGCCGATAGGCGGTATCCGCCGAAATCCTTGACGATCATGACCAGCGGGGCCTTGATCAGCGCCATCGCGTCGTCGCCGTTCCTGACGCCCAGCGATTCCGCCGATTCCTTGGTGATGGCCGACACGATCGTTTCTCCGCCCTTGAGTCCTATGCATACTTCCACGGTGACCGCGCCGGTACGGATGTCGGTCACTTTGCCGAAGAGCTGGTTGCGCGCGCTTGCTTTCACGTTCAATCTCCTGAATAAGAAAATGAGGTTCGGGTTGTCCGCCAGTTGCCGGTTTTTCGCATCCAGGAAGCGGCGGTGTTCTTCCTGTAATCCGGTAAAAAGCGCCAATAACTCCCGGCCGACGGCGGTGAGCTTGGTGCCCCCTCCGTGGCGGCCGCCCACGGCGGTGGAAACCAGAAGCTCCGGCGACAGGTTGTTGGCCCGCTCCACCATTTCCCAGGCGCCTTTGTAACTTAGGCCCACATCTTTTGCTGCCCGGTTGATGGAACCCGTTTTTCCGATGGCGGCGAGCAATCGAAAGAGACGTTCGTTGAGGCCGCCGATCAGTCGGAGTTCGCCCTCGACCAAGGCGGGCGGATCGATCTTGTGATTCGGATTCGTCATCGATTGTTGGCTCTTCATGAACGGGATGGGGAGAGGCGGCCGGGATTCCGATCCACTTTCATCACGAGCGGATTGAAGGCTTTGGAAACCAGCATGACCGTGTCGCCGACTTGGATGTCCTGCATTTCCTGTGCCGTGGCGATCACTTGCACCACCCGGTTGCCGATCAGGATCGAGAGCGTGAACACGACGTCGTTGGGCTCGACCGCGAGCACTTCGCCGGTGAACTGAAATTTTCCGCTGATCCGGCGATTGCTGAAAACCTCGGCGGGGCGTCCGCGGGCGACCGTTCGGCCGCCCTCGATGACGATGACCCGATCGGACAGCCTGTAAACTTCGCCGAGGTCGTGGCTGACCATCAGGGTGGTCATCCTGAAATGCCGCTGTATCCGCAGAATTTCGTTTTGAAGGCGTTGGCGGGTTTCACCGTCCAGGGCGGAAAGCGGCTCGTCCAGCAGCAAGAGCCGGGGTCTCCGGGCCAAGGCGCGGGCCAGCGCCACCCGCTGTTGTTGTCCCCCGGACAGGGTGGTCGGGAGGCGCCGCTCCAGTTCCCGTATGTCCATCAGCTCCAGGAGTTCGTCCAGATAGCGTTCGTCCTTGGGATCCCCCAGCGCGATGCGGAGATTCTCGCGCACGCTCAGATTCGGAAAAAGGGCATAGTCCTGGAATACGAAACCGACTCGGCGCTTCTGGGGCGGGATGTCGATGCCCTTGGTCCGGTCGAACCAGATCTCGCCGCCTACGGCGATTCTGCCGTGATCGGGCTCGGTCAGCCCGGCGATGCAGCGAAGGCAAGTGGTTTTTCCGACGCCCGACCGTCCGAACAAGGTGAGAAACTGTCCGGTCTCGGCTTCGAGCTCGATGTCCAGGGTCACGTTCCCTTCCGCGGTGTGCAGGTTTTTTCGCAGCGATAGTTCCAGCATCAATGGGGTCCCAATGCGCGTTTGTTGATGAAAAATACCGCAAGCAGTATGGAGAAGCTCAGGGCGAACAAGACGAACGCATAAAAATTGGCCGCATCGTAGTTGAGCGATTCCACCTCATCGTAAATGGCTATGGAAGCCACTCGGGTCACGCCCGGAATGCTGCCGCCCATCATCAGCACCACGCCGAATTCGCCGATGGTATGGGCGAAACTGATCACGGCTCCGGCAAGCAGGGAGGGCTTGATGTTGGGCAGCAGAATCCGCGTCAGGGTTTTCCAGCGCGACAAGCCGAGCGTGTAGGCCGCCTCCGTGAGGCTGCGCGGCAGGTTCTGAAAACCCGACTGCACCGGGTGGACCATGAACGGCAGGCTGAACAATACGGACGCGACGACCAGTCCTTCGAAACTGAACACGAGCCGCAGCCCGAAGGTCTCGTCCAGAAAACGGCCGAAGGCGTTTTTGGGGCTGAAAGCCAGGAGCAGATAAAAGCCGAGCACCGAGGGCGGCAAGACCAAGGGCATGGCGACCAGGGCTTCCACCGCCGCCTTCAGGCGAAAGCGGCCGAAAGCCAGCCAGTAAGCCAGGGGCACGCCGATGAGGAACAATATCGCCGTCGTGACCGTGGCGAGCTTCAGAGTGAGGATCAGGGGTTGCCAATCATAGGCCATCGGCGCGTTCCCCCAGCATGACCTCGTTGGCCTTGACCAAGGCCTCGACGCGATCGCCCACGGCCAATTCCAGCCGCTCGGCGGCCCGGCGAGTGATAACGGACACCAGGCGGTGGCCTCCGCAATCGAGCGTCACCTCGGCCAATAGCTTGCCCTTGCGGATGTCGGCGATTTCGCCCTGTAGCCGGTTGCGCAGGCTCAGGCGACCGCTCAAGTCTTTGCCGAGCGAAACTTCCGTTTCCTTGAACAGGACCGATACGGCGTTGCCCGCTTCGAGATAGGGAGCGGATTCCGCCGTTTCCACCAGCATCGCGGTCAGCGTGTTTTCTCCCACGGCGACATCGACCAGCGAAATATCCCCTTCGCTGGCGACGGCAACGATGATTCCCGGCAATCGGTTCACGGCAGCCGATACCCTTGCCGGGCGAAGATGTCCCGTGCAGTCCGAGAAAACAGGAAGTCGAAAAAGCGTTTCGCCGCCGCGGGCCGATGTTCCTCCCCGTGCTTCAGAATGACGGCGGCCTGGGCGATGGGTCGATAGGCTTCCTCGGGAATTTCCATCCAGTGTCCCCGGTCCTTCAGCGCCGCCGTTAACACCGTGGACTTCGCGGTCAAGCCGATCTCGGCCGCCTGTGACAGCACGAACTGGTTGACATGGGGAACGGTCTCGCCGTAAACGATTTTCTCTTGGAGAGCGGGCAGCAACCGATAGTGGCGCAGAGCCTCCATGGCCGCCCGGCCATAAGGCGCGCCCTTCGGATTGGCGAGAGCGATTTTGCGGATGCCAGGCGCCTTGAGCACCGCGGTCAAGCCCTTGTCGAAGGCGATGTCGCCGAGGGTCCACGCCACCAGCGCCCCGTAGACGTAGACCCTGGGCGGCGTGACGGCCAAACCGGATTTGTACAGATGCTCGGGATAACTGACATCCGCCGAAACGAAGACATCGAAGGGCGCGCCCTGTTCGACCTGGGCGGCGATCTTGCCCGAGGACGTGAACACCGGCTCGATCTCGATGCCGGATTCCTGCTCGAAAGCCTGTTTCAGTTCCGGAAAGTTGGCCTGAATGCCCGCCGCGGCGGCCACCGTCAGAGTGTCCCGCGCCGCGAGCGGCGGCGCTGTGGCCAAAAGGCAAATGGAAAGTACGAAGAACGGGTGTTTCATCATAGGACCTTTGAATATCGTCAAACAAAAACACGTTCACCGATAGCCGATTCGGTAGCGCCGTGTCCGCCGAACATCGCGACGGTAAGCGAGAACATGGCGATTATCCAGCGCGCCACATCTTGATCACCGACAACGCCAGACTGACGAACTTGTTGACGATGACCGCTTCCAGGGCCGGGAATTGAAATGTCCCGATGAGCAGCGGCAAGCGGAATTCCGCGCCTCCCAGTCCGATCAGGCCGCCCAGGGTAACGATTAGCGCCCCGCCGCCGAAGGCGGATACCCCGCGCCGCGTCGTCACGGGCAATGGGAAATTCGGATCGGCGTGCCGGTTCAAGGCGCGGGCGCCGTTTCGCCCGGCAGAACAAAGCCGTAGCGACGGAAGATCGCCCGCGCCGGTTCGGCGGCGACGAATTCGGCGAACGTCTCGGCCAATGGATTGTTCTCGGCCCGCTTGACGACGACGTAGGCCTGATCCAGAGGGGAATGCAGATTCTCCGGAACCAGCGAATACCCGCCTTTCTCCTTCAGCGCGGGACTCACGGCCAGCGACAGGGCGATGATGCCGACATCGGCGGCGCCGGTCTCGGCGAACTGGGCGGTCTGCGCCACGTTTTCGCCGAACACCAATTTCTTTTCCACTTTCGACCACAGACCGGCTTTCTTCAGTGCCTCCTCCGCACGCATGCCGTAGGGGGCATGCTTGGGATTGGCGATGGCGATCCTGGTGATTTGGGGACTGTCCAAGTTCTTTAGTGTCATCTTGCTGGCGTCGGTCCGTGCACTCCACAGCACGATGCGGCCGCGGGCGTACATCCTGACCTCGGAAGCCGTCAGCCCCTGCTCTTTAAGCTTTTCCGGAAACTTGATGTCGGCCGAAAAGAAGATGTCGAAAGGCGCTTCGTGCACGATTTGTTCGTAAAACTTGCCGGACGAACCGGTGACGAGATCCACCGTCGCTTCCGGGTGGCGGTCTTTGAAGGATGTCACGATTTCGTCCATTGCATACTTGAGATCCGCCGCGGCGGCGATGGTGAGCTTGCCTGTCTCGGCGCCCTGAGCGGTGTGGCCTATGGTTATCAGATGGAGCAAAAAGATCAATAAGAAGCAATGCATGGCTGAGTTCTCCACAGTTTGAACAGATCGGGTTTTTCGAGAAATCCGGGTTTTCGGCTCTTGTATCAGAACTGATACTGAAACCGGGTCAGGAAGGCTTTTTCGGTCGGACGGTCCCGGCCTCGCGCGGCGCCGCCGTCGAAATAGGTCTGGGCGTAATCGGCCATCAACTTGATATTGGGGTTGAGATACCAGTTCAGGCCCAGCGCCCACTCGGTGGCCTTGCTGGCCGAGGTGGACGGATTGGCGAAGACGCCGTTGAACTTGAAGGTGTCGTCGTCCACGTCCAACTCGCCCCATCGTGCGGCGATCTGGAAAGCGCCCCAGGTGCCGGCGAAGGGATCGAAGTTTCGGGCCGGCTTGATCCCGAAGAACGAGTTCCTTTCGCCGGTCAGCACATACGAGGTCTGCACTTGCCAGGCGGTGTTGTCCTGGCGCGCGGTTCGGGTTCTCGTACCGTCGGCGAGGCGCTGGGATGAAATCACGTACTCGGTCAGCAGCCCGAACGACCCCCAGTACCAATAAGCCCCGGGCGTGATGCGGTAGGCGTCTCCGAAAGCGGTGACGTTCGGGTTGTAATTCAGGAAAGCCTGCTGTCCGGCCGAGGTCAGCCGGTTCAAGCTGTGTCCTCTCGGTTGCCCCCAACTGCCAGCAAGATTGATACCCAGGCCTTCCAAAGCCGGGATGCCGCTGTGCATGAAAGGATGCGAAATGAGACGGCCGGCGAACTCCTTGTTGTCGTCCTTCTCGCTGTCTACGTTACCCCCGTCGCGGGCGCCGTTGAAGACGCCGAGTTCATAGCCGAAGAACTCCTTGAACACCGGCAAGATCGTGTACTGCGTTTTATAGCCGGGATAGGCGATCTGGCCGTGCAGCATCACGCCGATATCGCGTGCCGGCGTGAGGTTCTGGGTCAGTGCTCGCTCGACGAACGCGATATTGGGCGCGCCTTGCTGACGTTCCAGGCCGTTGATGGGCGGTCTGAATTTACCCGCCATCAGGCTGGCGTACGGAAAATAGTGCAAATCGGCGAAGGCGTCGAACAGGCGCAGATTGCCTTGGCCGAAATCCGGCGAGAAACGGAAATCCGCCCATTTGAAGAAGGTGCCGTCGATGGTCAGACGGGCGCGGCGGATGGAAAACTTGTCCGGAATCGCATCGCCCGTCGAATCGTCCATGAAAAAATTGCCGTCGGCCTGGGCATAGGCGCGGAGGCTCAGGCGATAGTTCTCGTCGGCGGATTTGACGACCAGGCCCTTGTTGCCGATCTCGACCTTGGGCGCATTCTTTGCCGCTTCCGCCGTCACCTTGCGATCCTGCTCGATTTTTTTCTCGAGCGTGGCGACTTTGTCGTTCAGCGCTTTTACCTCGCCGTCAGATGTGGCAACGGGGAGATTTTTCGGATTCGTTTCCTGCGTTTTTGCGGCGATTTGTTTACGAAGCTGCGTGTTTTCATTCTCCGATTGTTCCAGGCGGGTTTCCATTTCCACGAGGCGCCGTTCCATCGCCTGCATGCGTTCTTCCATGGTCGCCGCAGACACGCCGTGAGGCGAGCTAAAGAGTAAGCCGTGACAAGCGACGGCGAGCGCTGTTTTTTTTCTTATAGTCATGAGAAGTTTCCCCAATTTGTTTGGCCGTTAAGCTGCGACGCCTCATTGCAAGCCGTCTCCGATCGCGATGGCTGGTTCTTTGATTGGTGTTTCCCCCCTTCCGGTCCACGTCATTGCGTAGCCGAAAAACCCTTTGAACGTTAATTCGTTATTTATTTAAAGTTATAACGATAATCGAGCAAAAACAGGGCCAATAATGGGGCGAACATCTCGACGAGAGGGAATTGGTCGGCAACGGCTGGCGTCCCGCAACTGCCGGAGGCCTAGTGCCTATGCTGTTGAATATTCGGCGGAAACGCGTTTTCGCTTGGGCTTAATCGTTCGGTTTGTGCTTCGTTATATACGTTAATAAATATCGATACAAGTAGTTCGGCCGGCGAGCGTCGGATAGCTATGGTGGCGAAAGGAATGTCAGGTTTCGAACAGGAAGAATGTCGGTTTTCCAACAAAAGCGATCGGCGGATCACGGCAGTCGGGCGAGAACTCGGCTAAGCTTCCATGGCGCCGGAACGGGCACCGTTGCCTGCCGGTGTCCTGAGTATTACCCCTAATTGGAGATGTCTGTGAACAAGATCGGCAAGTTCGGTGTGGTGGGGATTCTGGTGATTGCGGGCGGCGCATCCGCCGCCTCGGCGGAAGAAGTGCCCAAAGTATTTCGCGATGCGCCGGCCCAGAAAGGCCAATGGCGCATGGAGATTCTCAAGTTCGACGGCGGCGAAGGCGACGGAGAGGCTGTGAGCGCCATGCCCAAAAGCATGTCGATGTGCATGGACAGCATCATGGACATGGCCAAGAAGAGTGAGCAGCAGCAGGGGCCGAGCACATGCCGCGGCAAGATCCTCGAAAACAAGGATAATCGCGCCGTTTACGAGGCCACGTGCGAAAGCGGCGTCTACCGCAGCACCATAACCCGTGAGGGGCCGCGTTCGTTCTTGATCGAAGCCGCCGGGAAGAGCCCAGAAGGCTCTTTCGCCATGACATCACGCTACACCTACGAAGGGCCCTGCAAGGGAAACGGCGGGCAGCCGGCCATCAGCTTCGACAAGAACAGCGAAGCCTGCAAGGCGATGAAAGCGCAGATGTTCCAGATGGACCCGAAGATTGCGTGCGCCGGCGCGACGGGAGCGGCCCGCCAAACCTGCGAGCAGCAGATGGCGCAATCGCTCGCTCAAATGAAGAGTATGTGTGAATAATGGCGGCGTATTCGATCCGCGAATTTTCCGGATCGTGGGCCCGCGGCTCGGAAATTCTTTCCCGGCGCCGCCGTCCGGCCAACGGATTCGTCGGCAAAGGATTGCCGACCTACGACTGAGCACCCTGTAGGTCGGGAATCCTTTCCCGACGTTACGGTCCTACCGAGCGTCTTCGTCGGCAAGGGATTGCCGACCTACGACCGTGCACCCTGTAGGCCGCGAATCCCTTCCCGACATTCGCTAGATTTTTTGTCGAATGACCGAAGCCGTAGAACGACTCGGGAAACGAGCAACATGCTACGCAGGATAGGGCGATAGCCGCCAGTTCACGGGCTGTTGTACAGCACTTCGCCCAGCGCCCCGATATCGTAGCCGCCTAGGCTTTGGGCCTTTTCCGCGAATTCCGGGGCGCGGGTGAATTTCAGCAGGGTTTGGAACGGCGGCTCGAAATAATCGCGCCGGCGGATGACGAGGTCGAAGCGTTCCCGCGCCAGAGGCAGGAATTCCAGTTTCATTTGCCGGGCCACGGACTGCACCGCGATGCCGGCGTCCGCCTGGCCGCTGCAGACCGCAAGCCCGATGTCGACGTGGCCGCGGGCCGGCTGGGGCAGGAGATTCAAACTCTCGATCGAAAGCCCCGACTGCTTGAGCAAGTGCCGGAAGAGCAGACGGCTGCCGGCGCCTTCCTGTCTTTCGATGATCCGCGCGCGGGTCCGGGCCAAATCGGAGAGGGCACGGATGCCGAGCGGATTGCCGGCCGGGAGCACCAGTCCCTGCTCCCGCCAGGCCCAGTGCAGAACCACGATTTCCGCGCCTTTCAGATGTTCCTTGACCGCCGGCAAGTTGTATTCGTCGCTTGCCGGGTCGAGCAGGTGAATGCCGCACAGCACCCCTTCGTCGGCGGCGAACCGCTCCAAACCCTCGGTGCTGCCGTTCATCTGCATGGCCAAGGGGTAACCGGTTTCTCCCAGTGCCCATTCCAGTAGCGGATCGTGACTGCCGACCACCACCTGCGGCAGCGGGCGGACTTCCGCGCCCGGCTGTACCTGGAACTCGCTGTTCTGCTTGAGCCAGATGTCGATCTGCTCCTTCGGGAACAGCCACTTGCCCGTGACCCGAGTGCAGGGAATGCGTTTCTGGGCAAGCAGATCGTAAATCTTGCGTTCTTTGAGACGCAGATAACGCGCGACTTCCGGAACCGTCATCATGTTCTGCGTATCCGATTCGTCCTTTACCATGATTGGGTCTCAATCGTTTCTTGGAGTAAGAAATTCAGGACTGTACCTGCATAAACCAAAGGGATTGTAACCCAAGGGCTATGGCTATAAACGAAAGCCCATATCGACTAGCGCCTGCCTCACCCGATCATCCCCGAGAAACTCCCGAAAACGGCGAACACCGGGTTTTTCCAAATGGCTTTTCGGCACCAGAAAATCGTAATGTTCGTCCTGAACGGGTATGAACCCGAGACCGTATTGGGCGGCGACCGTTTCGATGGCGACGCCCCAGTCGGCGCGGCTTTGCGCCACGGCGGCGGCCACCGCGTTGTGCGACTTGGGTTGCACGGGGTAGCCGGGCGGCTGCCCGCCTTCGAGCAAGCGGTCGATCAGGATGCGGGTTCCGCTGCCGGCATTGCGGTTGATCATGAGGCAGCTCGCATCCTCGCGCGCAGCGGCCAGCGCCGCTTCGAGCGGTTTTCCGGCAAACCGCGGGTCGTCCTTGCGGAACACGATGCCCTGCATGCGGCGGTAGCCAGGGACGAGTTCGAGTTCCGCCGTCAGCAGGTGGCGGTTGTATTCGCCGGTCGCGGGGTTCATGAGATGCACCCCGGCGATGTCGCATTCGCCCCGCTTGGCCGCCGCCGCGCCGCCCATGCTGCCGACGTAGAAGGCTTTGACGCTTAAGGCCCGCTGCTGCAATAGCGTCAACAGATAATCCAGCCCCGCGCACTGGCTGCCCACGAACACCAGTTCGGCGGGTTCCAGCGCCTGGCCGAGCAGTTGCACCGAGACTGCGCTGCCCGCCGGAACCTGTTCGGTGCGCTGGTCGATGGCGATGAACCCGTCCGCGAAGCTGAAAGCGGTCACCGCGCCGGAGCCTTTTCCCATTGGGTAGGCCGCGAGTCCGTCGTCGGTCGGCATCAGGCTGACCAAAAGGTATTCGGTGCGTCCCCGCTCCGATGTAACCCGCATGGGCAGCGTGGCTTCGACCGACCGTGTTCTCGCGGCGGGCAGTCCCGCCAGGCGCCTCAATACCGGAGCGACGAACTCGTGGAAGTTGAAGATCGCCGAGGTGGGAAAGCCGGGCAGCACCACCACAGGCTTGCCGTCGGTCACGGCCAGGCAAATCGGCTTGCCGGGTTTGAGCGCCACCCCGTGCGCCACGATGCCGGGGTTCTTCAAGGCGCTGACGGCGCGGTAGGACAGGTCGCCCGCGCCTTTCGAAGTGCCGCCCGAGAGCAGCACCATGTCGCATTCCAAGCCCCGCCTCAACGCGCTATCGAGTGCCGACTCGTCATCCGGCACCACGCCGAGGCTCACCGGTTCGCCGCCGAGTTCGCGCACGGCCGCCGCGAGTATCGTGCCGTTGGAGTCGTAGACCTTGCCGGGGCGCAGCGGCTCGCCGGGCGGAACGATTTCGTTGCCGGTGGAGATGATTGCGACGCGCGGGCGGAGATAAACGTCCACCTGGTCCAGACCGATGGCGGCCAACACCCCGAGCTCCCGCGACGTGAGCCATTGCCCGGCGCGCATCACGGTTTCGCCTTTGGCGACGTCGGTGCCGGCGAAAGCGACGAACTGGCCGGGCAGGGCGGGTTTGCGGATTTCGATGCGGAGCGGCTGGCGATCTTCCAGCAATTCGGTGTGCTCGATCATCACCACCGCATCGGCGCCCCTCGGCAGCATGCCGCCTGTCGCGATGGGGGTGGCGGTCCCGGCCGTGACGGCCATCGACGGTTCGACGCCGGGCGCGAGCACCTCCGGGTTCAGGGACAACGCCGCCGGAACTTCGTCGCTCGCGCCGTAAGTATCCCCGGACCGGACCGCGAAGCCGTCCACGCTGGCGCGATCGAAGGCCGGCACGTCCACGGGCGCGCTCACGGTGCGCGCCAGCACCCGGCCCAAGGCATCGGCGAGCGGAACGGTTTCACGGCCGGACGGCTCCAGCCGGAGATGGGCATGAAACCGCGCCGCCGCTTCTGTGCGGTCGATGACGTCCAGAAATTGCTCCTGGCGGGCCGCGCGCCGCAGGTCGTCGTTATCGGACATGGTTTGGTTCCGAATCGAGGGAGTCATAAAGGTATACGGTCACTTCGGCGCCCGCCGGATAGCCTTCGCAATCCTCGGGCACCAGCAGAAATCCGTCGGCAGCGGCAAGGGCCGAGAGGCGGGTATTGCCGCCCACGGCGACGGGTTCGGCGCCGTTCGGCGTCAGCCGTACCCGGCAATAGTCGGTGCTGCCGAGTTCCGAGCTGATTTTCTTGGTCAAGACGACCCGCCGTGCCGGATAAGGCCAGGCCGTGCTTCGGTCGCCCAGGCGCCGTATGGCGCGGCCCGCGAAAAGATCATAGGCGCAGAAGCTGGCCACCGGTTCTCCCGGCAGAAGAAGCACCAAGGTGTTTCCGATCCGTCCGATGCCGGTCGAGCGCCCCGGCTCCAGGGCGATGCCGTGCCAGGCCAGCTCTCCGGCCGTTTCCAGCGCTTCGGCGGCACGGTCGTTCCAGCCTTCGCCGCTGCTTCCCGCGATCAGCACCGCGTCGATTTCATCCGTGCGCAACGCCTCCCCGATCGCATCGTCGGTTACATGCATCCAAGCTGCGACTTCGCCCCCGTCCCGCGCCACGAGCGCTTTCAACATCGACGAGCCGGCCTCGAAATGCTGATGACCACTGCGAGGCTGTTCCGGAACCGCCAAATCGTCGCCGGTGGTCACGAGCCTTATCCTGGGTCGTCGAACGACGATTATCCGATCCAATCCGCAGGCGGCCAACAAGGCCAGATCCTGGGCGCGCAAAAGCCTGCCTTCGGGCAGCAGCGGGCTGCCGCAGGCGATGTCCTTGCCTCGGCGGACGATGTGTTCGCCCGGCACAACCGCCGCCGCGATATTCACGAAACCGCCGGCCTCCTCGGCGAGCGGGAACGGAACGATCGTATCCGCGCCGTCCGGCAGTGGCGCGCCTGCCACGACTCTCGCTGCCGTTCCGGGTTGTAGGGCGACTGCTGTATCGTCCAATTTCAGCATCACCGGGCTGTAGGCGCTCGCACCGATGGTTTCGAATCCGCGTACGGCATAACCGTCTATGGCGGCGCGGTCGAATGGGGGCACATCGATGGGCGACTGCACCGTTTCGGCGAGAACGCGCCCGCAGGCTTCGGACACCGCGACCGATTCCGGCGGCAACGCGGAAACCTGCCGGTCCAGCCAGCGCAGCACCTCGTCGACGGATTCGTAGCGGGTGAACGTTTTCACGGGTGACGATCCGATGAGGAATCCGGTTTCAATCCATCCATTCGATCACGTGATCTTCCACGGACTCTACTTCGGCTTCCGGTATTGCATAGCGGCGTATGGAAACCCCGGCGTCGTGCACGGCTTCGCGGTCGCCGCAAACCAGGTGATGCCAAGCAGGCAGGTCTTTGCCTTCCGCCAGCAGCCGGTAGGCGCAGGTGGACGGAAGCCAATGGTATTGCGTGAAGCCGGCGCGCAGGTCCAGACATTCCGGAACCAAGACCGTGCGCTCTTGGTAATGAGTACAGCGGCAAGCCCCGATGTCGAGCAGCCGGCACGCCACGCTGGTGAAGAACAATTCGCCGGTGTCTTCGTCCTCGATCTTGTGCAGACAGCATTTTCCGCATCCGTCGCACAGCGATTCCCATTCCTGTTCGCTCATTTCGGCCAGTGATTTTTCGCGCCAGAAGGGTGTTTTCATGGGGTCGGCGATGGGGTGGGTTGATTCGGAAGGCTCATTTTAGCTTGAAAGGCACAGCCTTTTGTCGGCCTTTGCCCATCCTACATCTCCCCATTCTTCGCGAAAAAATGTGACATCTGTTGCAACAGCGACACGCTTTTGCAATAAAGTTTGCCCCCGGTGAGCCGGCGCCCATCGCACCAACTCGTCGACTTGTCTAATGGCTAAGTCTCTTTAATCAACCCCAACCCTGACAGGAGGATTTATGGACCCGAACGATATTTCCGTCTTAGACCAGCGCTTTGGCATCACCGGCGAGGTTGTTTTCAAGGAAGGTCCGAACGGGCAGGGTGTGGTGGAGATCAGCAACGGTCTCGCCATGGCGAGCATCGCCTTGCAGGGAGCTCATTTGATGAGTTGGGCGCCGCATCAGGAGGAACTGGTCATTTGGCTGTCGCCGAAGGCGAAGTTCGGGCCGGGCGAATCGATCCGCGGCGGCGTGCCGGTCTGTTGGCCTTGGTTCGGGCCGCATCCCGGCGAATCCTCTTTTCCCGCTCACGGTTTCGCGCGCACCCAGCCGTGGGAAGTGATCGAAGTGCTGGCGCTGGAGGACGGTTCGAATCGCTTGGGTTTTCGCCTCATCCGGAGCGACGAGACCTACGCACTATGGCCGCATTCGACACCGCTGGAACTCTATATGACCATAGGCACGGCGCTGGAGATGGAACTGGTGACGCATAACGACGGGCCTGCGCCGATCACTATCGGCGAGGCTCTGCACACATATTTTCAGGTCAGCGACATTCGTCGGATCTCGATACACGGCCTCGATGGCTGTTCCTATATCGACAAAACGGACGAGGGACGACGCAAACAGCAGTCGGGCCCCGTGAGCTTTTCCGGGGAAACCGACCGGATTTATCTCGAATCCACGGCTGATTGCGTGATCGAGGATCCGGGCTTGAATCGCCGCATCCGCATCGCCAACCGGGGCAGCCGCTCCACGGTGGTGTGGAATCCTTGGGCCGAGAGGGCCGAGGCGCTGGGCGATTTCGACGAGGACGGTTATCTCCGCATGGTGTGCGTGGAAAGCGCCAACGCGGCGGACGATGTGGTGACGATCGAGCCGGGCGGGACGCACCGTCTCCGGGTGCGCTATACGGCGGAGCCGTTGCGTTGAGCGCTTTGGCAGACCTTGTGTCGCGCTTTGTGAACCGCGGCCTTTAAGGCGACTCGGCCGAAGCATGGAAATCCTCTATCAAGACGACTCTCTCGTGGCGGTGAACAAACCCGCCGGCCTGCTCGTCCACCGGAGCGCGATCGATCGCCACGAAACCCGGTACGCCATGCAGATCGTTCGCGACCGGCTCGGCCGCCGGGTGTATCCGGTCCATCGCCTGGACAAGCCGACCTCGGGCATACTGGTGTTCGCGCTCGACGCGGATACCGCCCGGCGGATGACGGAATTATTCTCCGGCGGCGGCGTCGACAAGACCTATCTCGCCGTAGTCCGCGGCTATGCGGACGAAACCGGCATTATCGATTATGCGCTGGAAGAACAGCTAGACCGGATCACCGACGCCAATGCGCAACGGGACAAACCGGCTCAGCCGGCGGTAACGTGCTACCGCCGGCTGGGGCT
Organism: Methylocaldum sp. 14B; assembly: GCF_002005105.1. Classification (GTDB taxonomy): domain Bacteria; phylum Pseudomonadota; class Gammaproteobacteria; order Methylococcales; family Methylococcaceae; genus Methylocaldum. The sequence goes on from NZ_MSCV01000004.1 coordinate 28,831, forward strand.
CGTGGAACTCCCGCTCGCGGTGGGCCGTTACCCGACGGCCCGCTACTCGCTGCTGCGGATTTCACCCAAAACCGGGCGGAAACACCAGATCCGGCGCCACATGAAGCATATTTTTCACCCGGTTGTAGGCGATACCAGCCATGGCGACGGGCGCCACAACAATTTTTTCAGGAGTCATTTCGGCTGCCATCGATTGCTGCTGTGCGCGACCGGTCTGGCATTCACTCATCCCGATACGGGCGAGAGGCTCCGTTTGGAAGCGCCCCTGGATGATTCTTTTCGGCGCATCGTGGACAATCTCGGCTGGGCCGACGTTTTGAACAAGGTCCCCGAATCCGGCCATTTACATAAACCAATCTATGACCCACACACCTAAGACTCAAATCATGGCCTTGTTCTGCGACTTCGAGAACATAGCCCTCGGCGTGCGCGACGCCAAATACGCTGCCTTCGACGTCCAGAAAGTGCTGGAGCGGCTGCTTCTCAAGGGCAATATCGTGGTCAAGAAGGCCTATTGCGACTGGGACCGCTACAAGGAATTCAAGGGTGGCATGCACGAGGCGGCCTTCGAGCTGATCGAAATTCCGCACGTGCGCCAATCGGGCAAGAATTCCGCCGACATCCGCATGGTCGTCGATGCGCTAGACCTGTGCTACACCAAGTCGCACGTCGACACCTTCGTGATCATCAGCGGCGACTCCGATTTTTCACCCCTGGTCAGCAAACTGCGGGAGAACAACAAGGTCGTGATCGGCGTCGGGGTGAAGAAATCCACCTCCGATTTGCTGATCGCCAATTGCGACGAATTCATCTTTTACGACGATTTGGTGCGCGAGGCCGCGAAGCCGAGGCCGAAGGCCAGGCGCGCGCCCGCCAAGACGGCGCGCCAGCCGGGCCCGGAAGGCGAAAAGAAAGCCGAGGAAGACAAGAAGCAACAAGCGGTCGATTGGGTGCTCGAGACGGTCGAGGATCTTCTGGAAGAGCGCGGGGAAGAAGAAAAGGTGTGGGGGTCCATGGTCAAGCAGGCGCTGAAACGGCGAAAACCCGGTTTCAACGAAAGCTATCACGGTTTCCGCACCTTCGGAAAACTGCTGGAAGAAGCCCAGGAGCGGAAGCTGTTAAAGTTGGAATACGATGAAAAATCAGGAGGTTACATCATCAAGGGCCTGGCCCGAGAGGACTAGCCCGGAATTTACCACGGCTTGCCGAAATACACCGGGCCCCGAAAGCCGCGTCTTTTGTACTCGCGTTCGATTTCGCTTTTGAGCGCGGTCGGAATTTCCCGCAGGCTCATCGCGGTCAACTGGTATTCCAGATAGAAAAACGCCGCGCGGGGATCGCCCAGCGTCAGGTAATCGATATAAATTCGGGCAATCGCCGGCCACCGTTTCGGGTCGGGAAACGGGATGATTTGAGCGGTTGATTCGTCTGTTTCCATTTTTCGGCCACCTTACGCGATTCGACTTTGACGGGCGGCGCTTCGTTCACTACGAATGTCGAGTAAGGCTGCAAATCGATCCTGTCATCAAGTCGCCGGCAACTATTGCCGGTTCCGGCAAGCCGCCGCCTCTTTGGCGCGTCAAAAATCCGACGAAATGGCGGAAAATTTCATCATGTTATTGATTTAAAAATGAATATCCGATAGGAACGGAACCTGCATAAACGCTTCCGATACAACCAAAATCGAGCGGGAGCGTCATGAAAGCCGTTATCGTAAAAGTATTGATCGGGTCGGGGTTGTTCGGCCTGTTCGTTCTTCTCTTGTGGGCCGACCCGTCGGGTCGGTATTTCAATCTTTCGGGCCTTTTTCTGGTAGTCGTCGGAACGTTCGCCGCCACGGTGCTTGCCCATTCGTTTCGCGGCGTGACCGATTTGTTGCGCCGGCTGCGGAGCAAGCTAACAAATAAGGCGTCGATGGACAGCGAAGACTTGGAAGTGTTCTTGCACCTCGTGGAAGCGCATCGCCGCGGCAGTGTCCGCGCGGCCGAGCAGGCGGCCCGGCGGCTGCAGGAATCTCTGCTTCGAACCGGCGCGGAGCTGGTGATCAATCGCACGCCGCAGGCCGACCTGACGCGCATGCTCCAGTGGAAAATCGGCGCGCAGCGAGAGCGCGATCAGGCCGAAATCCAGATCGTCCGGACCATGGGCGCTTTCGCGCCTGCCTTCGGCATGCTGGGAACGCTGCTCGGCCTCATCGGGATGATGTACGGTTTGGACGCGAATCGCATGGAGCAGATCGGAGAGTCCATGGGCTTCGCCATGTTGACCACGGTGTACGGGCTGGTATTGGCCAATCTGGTGTTGAAACCCCTGGCAACGCGCTTGGAACGGCGCGCCAACGAGAACCTGGCTTGGGCATACGTGCAGATGGAATCGGTGCTCATGTTGCATGACCGGTGTCATGCGGCGATGTTCCGGGATTATTGGCAGGCCTTCTTTGACCACCCGGAGGCGAGCGAACCGATCGATTCGCTCCCGCTCAGCGTGGCCAAATCGTAGCGGCGGGTTGTCCGAATGTCATCGAATCACGCATCGGCGATGACCCAGTTCCGGCGTCCGGAGACTCGGCGGGACGCCACCACCGATCCTTGGCGAGCGGCGGGGGCCGAACGGCCGTCCGAGCAGGGCGGCTGGCTGTTGAGCTATCTCGACGTGATGACCTTGCTGTTTTCGTTTTTCGTATTCCTGTTCGCCTATCAAAAGGCGCTGACGGTGGAGGCGAAAACCGCCCATCCCGAAACAGCGACGCAATCGACACAAGTTGCGGCTTCGATTCCGGTTTCTCCCGCGGTCATCAAGGCATCGAAGACCATTTCGACGAACCGGGCCCCAGCGTCTCCGCCTGTCCGGACGGCCCAGGATAGGAACCCTATAGCGGAAGCCGAGATCAAGGTTTACCCCGCTTATCCGGATGCGGCGAGGACTGTATCCGCGTTATCCCGACGCGAGCCCGAATATAAGGATGCGATTGTCGAGGCAGTTCCTCCGGCGCAAAAGGCCGAGGAAACGTCAAACGTGGCCGGACCTTCCAGCAAGCCGGTCGCGGCGGTTCCCGAAAAAGGCTGGATAGCCGAAGCCGGCGACATGGCGCTAAATGCGGCAGCATCCCTCGACAAAGCGTTCTCGGACGCGGATCTCGGCGGTTCGGTCGAGATTTCGGCGGCCAGCGGGGAAGTTCGCCTGGAGATTAACGACGCGATATTGTTCGACCCGGCCAGCGCCGAGCTTAAACCCGAAGGTGCGAGCGTGCTGGACCGTCTGGCCAGCGTGCTTGGTGCTCAAGGCGGCACGATCGAGGTCGAGGGGCATACCGACGACCGTCCCATCGCCACGGCGAAGTTCCGGTCCAATTGGGAGCTGTCGACAGCTCGGGCCAGCACCGTCACCCGCTATTTGATCGCACACGGCATTTCGCCCGAGCGCTTGCGTGCCGTCGGCCTGGCCGACACCCAGCCGCGTGAGGCCAACGATACGCCGGAGGGCAGGGCAAGAAACCGGCGCGTCTCCATCGTGATGTTCCTCCCGCGCGGAGGCGGCGTGAGGACCTGAGCGGGGCGGATTCAATCCTGGTTTTACACGGCGTCGGGTCCGCAGCCGCCTCGCGCCAGCGCCGGTTAGCTGCCGGCGCGACGAAGGGCTGAGGACTTCCGGAGCATTAATGATTTCTAAGGTCTCGTCGCCGGGATTTGATCTGTTCGGCGATACTCTCCAGTTCCGCCACATCCCGTGGGTGGCTTTTGCGGTATTCCGCTTCCTGCATCCGTAGCAAGGCAATTTGCGCCTCCACATTTTCCGGCCGGAGTAATGTGCCGAATTGATCGCCGGCGTCCGCGAGCGTGAATATGCGATCCAAAATCAGATTGCCCAGTTCTCGTTTGAAGTGTCCTGCTTCCCAATACCAGTGCATCCTAGCTTGCCGGTCATTCTTGCCGGGGACGGCTTCCGTGGTCAGTTCATCGAACCCACTGAAATCCCAAAGCAAAACGGGCGGCTCGCCGCGCCTGCCTGCTTCCGTCCCGACGATATGCGTAATCGCTCGTTTCCAGTCTTCGAAAGCCGGCCAATGCCCGGTAATACGGATGATTTCCATCAGATGAGAGTGATAAGGGTAAATGATCAGATGTAGAGCGATGCCGTGTTGTCGGCACAGGCTAAGGACCCGTCTTAGATCGTCCAGCCGAGGTGACGAATGTCCGTCGGCATCGAAAATGTCTTTTGGGCGGCGCAGGTACGCCTTGACGTTCTCCAGATCTCGTTGCCTGAATACCGCCCAGTACCCCTCGTCGGCTGTAATCTTGAGGTAGTCGCGCATGGGGTTGAACCCCAGCGGAGTCAAATCTACCGCATACGGATCTCCTTGGTGGCCAAGCGTCTCTATCGCGTCGATGAAGGCGCCCAGCGTAAGCGTAGACTCGAGATAATCACGTGCCTGCTGTAGCGCTCGCGTGGGATTCGGGGAGCCATCGAGGTTGGTCAGAAGGCGGTTTCCTTCCTTGCTCGTCACGGCGATGCGGCGCGATGTACGGGCGTCGATTAGAAAGTCCATGAAGTCGATACCCCAAACGACTACCTTGGGTACGACTTTGGAGCCGGCATTGTCATTGGCTAGAACGTGTTGCAGAAAGCGTACGGTGGTCTCGGTACCGGTGCCCGGCAAAGCCAGATTGAATACGGGACGCGAGTCCGCCGGCCAAGCCTCGTATTCGGGATCGAAGCCGACTTCCGCGCGCGAATTGCCGAGAATCAAGCCACGTGGCTGCACACGCAAGACCTGGTAAGCCTTGGCCATGGTTCCATGAGCGCCTGCACTGGGCTTAATGCGGTTGAATCCAGGTTCGTCCACCAATCGGAACAAGCCATAGGGGTCCGCCACGAGGTTGCATGCCGCCACCGCCAACAACATCGTCCCGGTCAAGATCAGCCAAAACTGGAGGTAGCGCTTCATGAACGGTTCGAGACTTTCAGAACTGGAAATAAAGAAATTCGCTCGGTCGGGTCAGCGACAATAAGCCGGAGGCCAGCACAAAAGCCATCGCCAGCGCCCATCTCCATTCGGCCGACCAAGCGAGGCGCGAACCGTCGGCCTTCGAGTGATAGTCCAAAAACGGCCTGAAACGCTGCATGATCTGCTGGGTATTGGGCGCCAGGAATACGATTGGCAGGAGTACGGCGAGCCAAACGAAATTCATGAGGAACTCGTGGCCTCCACCGGGCGTGAACACTATTCCCAATTCACCGAGCCATGCCGCCACCGGGCCAATGCGCAACGCAACGGCGTCCGGTAGAGTGACGCCGTTCAACCCGGCCATGCTGCGCAGAATAGACAGCGCGCCGGCTACAGTCGGCGCACGAAAGAAAACCCAGCCCAACAGAACGGCCAGGAATGTCAGGGTCACGCCCAGGATGCGTCCGCCGATCGAGGTGCGGGCGGGATCGTGGCCCAAGCGAGCGCGGAGCGCCTGCCAAACTTGATGAATAATCAGATACAGGCCGTGCAGACCGCCCCACAAGACGAATGTCCAGCCCGCGCCGTGCCAAAGTCCGCCCAGTAACATAGTGGTCATCAGATTGACATAGCGGCGGACCGGTCCCTTTCTGTTGCCGCCCAATGGAATGTAGAGATAGTCGCGCAGGAACCGAGACAGAGTCATGTGCCAGCGGCGCCAGAAGTCGGCGATGTTGACCGCTTTATAGGGCGAATTGAAATTGATCGGCAGACGTACGCCGATCATATATGAGAGCCCGATCGCCATATCGGAGTAACCCGAGAAATCGAAATAGAGCTGTAAGCTGTACGCCAACGTACCGCCCCAGGCTTGAAAGAGGCCGAGAACCTCCCCTCTCTCGGCGGCGTCGAATACCGCCGAGACATAGGGAGCGACACCATCGGCCAGGCCGACTTTCTTGAACAAGCCCATGGCAAAAACCGTCAGCCCGACCGTCAGGTGCTCGTGGCTGAAACGATACGTCGATGCCTGGCCGAACTGGGGCATCATTTCCTTATGATGCAATACCGGACCAGCGATCAGATGCGGGAAATAAGTCACGAACAAACTATAGTGGACGAAATCGAATTCCTTGGCTTCGCCGCGAGCGGCATCCACGAGGAAGGCAATCTGGGTGAAGGTGAAAAACGAAATGCCGAGAGGTAGGACGATTTCAGCAATGCCATGGCTAGTGCCGAAGACGGCATTGACGCTATCGATGAAAAAATTCGCGTACTTGTAGTACCCGAGCAACGCGAGATCCACCGTTATCCCTAGTGTTAGAAACCGCTTGCGGCGGATGGAGCCGATGTCGTTGCCGCGTGCGATCGCGTAGCCGACCAGATAGTTGAAAACGATGGAGGCGAGCAGAAGGCCGAGATATGCCGGGTTCCACCAGCCATAGAAGAGCAGGGATCCGGCGGTCAGCCAAAGGGCGGCGAGTCGCCGACTGTGGCGCCCCAATCGGAAAAAAGCGAACAGCAGGACGGGTAGAAAGAAAAACAGGAATTCGACCGAGTTGAATAACATTTCTTCTATTTGTTTTCCGATGCGCGCTTACGGCGACGTATCTTACATGGCCTATATATAAATATCCTAGGTTCCGAAAAGAGCGGGCGATCCGAACGGCCATAACAATTTTAGGCGAAGCCATGACGCATGGTCGCCCACGTTTTTCCCGCGATTCGATTCGTGCGGCGCGCGACGCCGCACCGACGCCTGTTACCTTAGCGGCAATGCGATTGAGAAGTCGGATTCAAACTACTCGATCAGCGCCAGCGCAGGACCAAACGCCGCTCATCGAGCGTTTCCACGGCTTCGCCGAACTTGTCGGTTTCCCGGTCGAGCCGGTCCCGAATCCAGCGGAAGTCATCCGCGGAAGGTCGGTTCAAGCGAAACTGCCTCATGTGCAGCGGGACCATTTCGAGATCCGACAGTGTTCCGTCGGCGGGATTCACGGTCGGGAAATACATCAGCGCCAAATCGCCCCGGAAGGATTCGTAGCCTTCGATGCCCTCGTAATCGTTGATGAAATCGCCGCAGCCGTAGAGGATGAGCTTGTCCCGGTAAACCTCCACGGCCTTGGGATGGTGGGACGAATGGCCGTGGATCACGTCGACGCCGGCTTCGTCGATCAATGCATGCGCGAAACGTCGCTGCTCGTCGGGAATCGCGTAGCCCCAATTGCCTCCCCAGTGTATGGATGCCACGACGATATCCCGCTCCTGTTTGATGTGTCTTATTCGATCGGCAAGCCGATGCGCGGTTTCGAACGACAAATCCGGCAGCCAATTCACGCCGGGCTTGTCGTCCGCCGCTGCCCATTCGGGCGGGATTCCGCTCGAATCGCAGCCGAAGCCGAAAACCAGGACACGCCCCTTGCCGGCCAGATTCAGTACCGCCGGGGCTTCCGCTTCCCGGCTGTTTCGGCCGGCACCCGCGGTTTTCAGCGAGGCTTGTTTCAAGGTGTCCAAAGTGTCGGCCAGCCCTTGATAGCCCCAGTCGAGCACATGATTGTTGGCCAGTACGCAGCAATCGATCCGGGCAGCGGTGAGGCAGGGGGTGTTGGCCGGATGCATCCGGTAGTTGATGCCTTTGTCGGGCCAGTACTCGTCGCTGGCAGTGATCGCCGTCTCGAGGTTGATCACGCGAACATCCGGTCCGGCACGCTCGAGTTCGGCGAGGGCATCGCCCCAAACGTAGGAGAAATCGGCGGGTTGAGAGATGGGGCCATTGAGCCGTTCCGCCAGCTTGACGTAAATCTTGGCGTTCCTGACATAGGGCTCGTAGAGCTGGGGATCGCTGGGCTGCGGCAGGATCTGGTCTATGCCCCGGCCGGTCATCACGTCGCCGCACAAAAAAAGCTTGGTTCTGTGGGGAGTCTGTTCCATGGGAGAAACCTCTTTCCCGTAGAGTTGTCGAAACGGTTCGCGGGCGGCGAGCAGGCCCAGGCCGGCAATGCCGTAGCGTAAGAGAAACTTTCGGCGACTGCGGTTCATAGATCATCCCGTTTTCCGTCGACATAATCCGGCTTTGGTTTCAGCCGATAGCATCGGGAATCTTCCGTGTCTACCGGTAAAGTTTGTTATGCTCTAGGCGTAAGCCTTTCGACGGCTGCTGCCCGTCGGCGCGGACCGAGTTCGGATCGAAACGAACATCGATCATGACAACGATCGTCAAACCCGTCGCACGAACTCGACATTAGATCGAGGTAAAAGATATGACCGACGACGACCTAAAATTATTTCAGCAAGAAATGGCCGATGTCCGGCCCATCGATCAATCCGGCCGAGCCATTCTGACCCATCGCGAGGCGCCCACGCCCGGCCAGCTTTACAGGCGCGAATCGGCCCAGCGCGGTACTGCCTTCGATGAAAACCAGCTTCCGACGGCGTTCGTCGAATTCGTTCATCCCGAGGCCATCATCAGTTTCAAGCGCGACGGCATTCAAAACGGCGTCTTTCGCAAGCTGCAGCAGGGCGGCTACACGATCGAAGCGATGTTGGACTTACACGGTCTGACGGTGGAGCAGGCGCGCCACGAAGTCTATCGATTCATCCGCGACTGCGTGCGCCACGACGTGCGATCGGCTCTGATCAGCCACGGCAAGGGGCGCGGTAACAAGGAGCAGAAGCCCTTGCTGAAGAGCTATCTGACGCGTTGGCTGCCGATGTTTCCGGAGATTATGGCTTTTCACAGCGCGCAGAAGTGGCACGGCGGCGCCGGCGCGGTGTATCTGCTGCTCCGCAAGAGCGAGAAACAGAAGGAGAAGACCCGCGAACGCCTGGGGCTGTCCTCGGGCAAACCCGTACCCTGACCGTCGCAGCAGATGCGTCGAGAAGGGATTCCCGATCTACTACTTCCGCATCCCGTTTTACGCTGGTTCCCAAACTCCCTTTTGGGAACCTATTTCGAGACGCTCCTGCGTCTCGATTCGCATGCGGCTGCGAGAAGCCGGAGCTTCTCGGGCATAGCGCCCAAGCGGAGCTCTCAGCTTTATACGCAAGTGTCTGCGTGATTCGAATAATGCCTCCGAATCCGTCATTCCGGCAGGGATGCCGGAATCCAGTGCCAAGGAGGGTAGCTCCCCGATCTCCACAAATTTATCGATGAACTCGTGAACCTCTCTCGATAAACAACAGTTGTCCCTATATGGATAAACAACCTTGTGTGTACATTCTCACCCGTCGGCGGAACGGGACACTCTATGTTGGAGTGACCTCGGATTTGATCAAACGGGTTTTCCAACATCGAAATGGATTTATCGAGGGATTTACGAAGCGATACGAGGTTCACCATCTGGTTTGGTACGAACTCCACGAGCAGATGGAAAGCGCCATCTTGCGGGAAAAGCAAATCAAGAGATGGCCCCGCGTTGCAAAGCTGGGCTTAATCGAGCAGAGTAATCCGGAGTGGCGGGATTTGTGGACGAATTTGACTGCCAGTTCGTGAGAAGTTTTTGGTGACTGGCCAACTACCATCCCTGGCCCTAGATTCCGGCATCCCTGCCGGAATGACGAGTCTGAGGGCGTGATTCGAGTCTCGCGAGTATTTGTGTATAACGATCAGAGCAGAGCATAGGCGCCCGCGGAATGGACCGTTTGCCATTTGGAGAAGTTCGAACGATCATGGACTTGAGCGAAATCGGAAACCGCATTGCTCGCCATTTCGTGGACGAAGACGGCCATCTGAGCGTCGAGCCTTTGGGCGAAGGGCTGATCAACGATACTTTTCTGGTTGTCGCCGAACCGCCTGGCGGGGGGCGATTCGTTCTTCAACGCATCAACCGTCGGGTTTTCCCGGAGCCCCGGTTGATCATGGAGAACCTGCGGGTTCTGTTGAGCCATATTACGGAACGTCAAGCCGGCACCGACGCCGTCCGCGATCTGAGATTTCCCGAAATTCGGCCCACCCGCGCCGGCTTAAGCTTCTGGGTCGACGATGAGGGCGACTTTTGGCGCGCCCTCAGCTTCATTCCGGATACACGGAGCCAAAACACCTTGCAGGATTCCGCCCAGGCGGAAAATGTGGGTTATGCCCTGGGTCGGTTCCATGCCTTGACCAGCGATCTCGATGCCTGTTTGCTGCACGACACCTTGCCTGGATTTCACATCGCACCCCGGTACCTCGCCCGTTTCGATCGAGTCGTCGCCAATGGCGTAGGGGCCTCGGAAAATGCGGAGCTTCGTTTCGCCCTGGATTTCGTGAACGCCCGCCGCTCTGTTTTTGCCGTTCTGGAAGAGGCCAAGCTACCCCTCAGAGTCATCCACGGCGATCCCAAGCTCAATAACGTGCTGTTCGACGCGCAGAGCGGACGCGCCGCCAGTCTGATCGATCTCGACACGGTGAAGCCGGGACTCGTTCATTACGACTTGGGGGATTGCCTCCGCTCCTGCTGCAATCGATCGGGCGAAGCGGCGGACGATTCCGCGAAAGTGACGTTCGATCTCGACGTCTGCCGTGCCATTCTCCGGACTTATTTCGCCGAAACCGGGGCTTTTTTGACGGACATCGAGCGCTACTATTTGTACGACGCGATTCGGCTGCTTCCCTTGGAGCTCGGTTTACGTTTCCTGACCGACCACTTGGAAGGCGACCGCTATTTCAAGGTCGAGCAGCCGGGGCAGAACTTGCAGCGGGCTCTGGTCCAGTTCCGTTTGGCGGAAAGCGTCGAGGCACAGGAAAAATTCATCCGGAACGTGATCGACGAGCGGCCTTGATATACTTCTCCGCCAAAACAAAAAGAGTCACTGTATATCGACATGGCGCGCTGGCGGCCTCCATCCTCCAAATCCTCACCTTACATCACTGCGGAAGGCGCGGAGAAGCTTCGGGCCGAACTCAAGGGGCTTTGGGAGCGCCGCGCCGATGTGACCAAGCATCTTTCGGCCGCTGCCGCCGAAGGTGACCGGTCGGAGAATGCCGAATACATCTACCGGAAAAAAGAACTAAGAGAGATCGACCGGCGCATCCGCTACCTGCAGAAACGGCTGCCGGAGCTTAAAGTCGTCGCCCAATTGCCCTCGGACCGGGAGCGCGTCTTTTTCGGTGCCTGGGTCACACTCGAGAACGCCGATGGCGAGGAATCCACGTATCGTATCGTGGGTCCCGACGAATTCGATCCGCAGAAAGGCTGGATCAGCGTCGATTCGCCCATGGCTAGAGCCCTGCTCAAGAAAGCCATCGACGACGAAGTGATCGTCAATGCGCCCACGGGACCGCTGCGATGCGTGATCGTGGACATCGGTTACAAGCCGGAGAGGTCCTGAAGTCGTTCGGGCCCGATTGCGCCGGCGTTCCAACTCGCCGCCGTCCGCTGTTCAAGGCGCGCGCAACGTTCAGCCGCTTCTCGGCGAACCTGTCAGGCGTGCGTAATCCTCGACCGTATCGACATCAATGCCGGCTTCCGGCAAGTCGACGAATAGGGTGGATCGAAGATGCCGCACGATGATTTTCTTTGCGCCTTCATCGCCCGCAAGACCAGCCAAATCGCCGAAAAGCGAACGGTGAAACACCGCCGGTGCGCCGAAGGCATCGCCATACCGGGAGGCGACCACAGTCGGGCGGGATGTGCAGAAAGCCTCGACCAGGCCGTTCAAATGGCGGTAATCGATCAAAGCCTGATCGCACAAAGCCAGAAGCACCGCGTCCAGCTCCGGCGCCGCGCTGTTGAGCGCCGTCACTCCCATCCGGATCGAGCTGCCGATGCCTTCTTCCCATTCCGGATTGATAACGGTCAGCAGCTGAAGCTCTTCGAGTTCGTGGGCGCATGCCTCGGCGTCAGCGCCAAGAATGACTGCGATTTTCGAGCATCGTGAGGCCAGGGCCGACTTCGCCGCCCGGCGCAGGAGGCTTTCTCCGCGATGGTGCAGCAGCTGTTTGGGCTTGCCGAGACGCCGGGAGCCTCCTGCGGCAAGCAGCACCAGGCCGATTTCCGGCTGGTTCGGGTTGGTTGACATCGTTGGGCGCCTCGGGCATTTTGCCGAATAGACATCTTAAACCGCATGTCCAGTGCGGTTTCCATTATAGCCAGAGGAGGGAACACATGATCGCGCTGAACGTCAACGGCAAAAGTTATCAAGTGGACGTTTCCGGAGACACCCCCTTGCTCTGGGTTCTGCGGGATCATCTCGGGCTCACCGGCACCAAGTACGGCTGCGGCGTGGCCGTGTGCGGCGCGTGTACCGTACATGTCGACGGCGAACAGGCTCGCGCCTGCATCACCCCGGTGTCCAGCGTGGGCGGCAAACAGGTGACGACCATCGAAGGCTTGTCCGCACAGGGCGATCATCCGGTACAGAAAGCCTGGATCGAAGTGGACGTGCCGCAATGCGGCTACTGCCAGTCGGGCCAGATCATGGCGGCCGCTGCGCTGCTCGCAAAAAATCCCAATCCCGGCGATGCCGATATCGACACTGCGATGTCCGGCATGTTGTGCCGCTGCGGAACCTATCAACGCATCCGCAAGGCGATACGCCGGGCCGCGGATATGGCAAAAGGAGCTTAGCCATGAGCATCGAACCCGCCAATCCGGGACGCCGGCAATTCCTCAAATCGTCCGCGGCGCTCGGAGGCAGCCTGGTCATTGCCTTTTATCTGCCGCGCACCATGAAGTTCGCCATGGCGGCGGAAGATCCGGCCAAAACTTATCCGCCCAATGCCTTCATCCGCATCGGCGAGGATGAAACCGTCACGATCCTGATCAACAAGTCCGAAATGGGACAGGGCGTTTACACCTCCCTCGCGATGCTGGTGGCCGACGAGCTGGAGGCCTACTGGAGCAAGGTCAGGGTCGAAGCCGCTCCGGTTGCGCCGGTTTACAACCATACCGTCTGGAACATACAGGCTACGGGCGGCAGCACGAGCGTCGCGACCTCCTGGGAGCAGCTCCGCAAGGTGGGTGCGGCCGGGCGGACGCTTTTGATTCAGGCCGCCGCCGATACCTGGAAGGTCAAGCCGGACTCCTGTCGTGCCGAGAACGGCTATGTCATCCATACGCCGACCCGGCGGCGCCTGTCCTACGGTGCATTGAGCGCCAAGGCCGCCGAGCTGCCGATGCCGGCCCAAGTTAAACTTAAAGATCCCAAGCAGTTCAAGCTGATCGGCAAGCCGACCCGCCGTCTCGATACGCCGGCCAAGACCAACGGCACGGCCCAATTCGGGATGGACGTGCAGTTGCCGGGGCTGTTGACCGCCCTGATTGCGCGGCCGCCGGTGTTCGGCGCCGAAGTGAAGAGCTTCGATGCCGCCAAGTCCAAAGCCGTTGCCGGCGTGGTGGACGTGGTTCAGGTTCCGTCCGGTATCGCCGTGGTGGCTAAGGATTTCTGGTCGGCCAAGAAGGGACGCGATGCTCTGGAGATCGTGTGGGATCGCGGGGCGAATGCCGATCTCTCTTCCGCGAAGCTTCGCGAGGATTTCGCCCGATTGGCCAGGATGTCGGGGCTTCCGGCCAAGGAAAGAGGCGATGCAACCGGCATTCTCGCCAAAATCGCCAAACCGTTCAGCGCCGAGTACGAAGTGCCTTATCTGGCCCACGCTCCCATGGAGCCCTTGAACTGCACGGTGGATCTTCGCGAGGACCGCTGCGAGATTTGGACCGGCACCCAGTTCCAGACAGCCGACCGCAACCGGGCGGCTACCATCGCAGGGCTCAAGCCGGAACAGGTCGAGCTTCACACCACTTTCCTCGGGGGCGGTTTCGGTCGGCGGGGAAACCCGCAGTCCGATTTCGTCAGCGAGGCCGTACACGTCGCGAAGGCGGTGAAGAAACCGGTCAAGGTGGTTTGGACCCGCGAGGACGACATCAAGGGCGGCTACTATCGCCCGGCCTTCCACGACCGGCTGACCGCAGGCCTCGATGCGAAAGGCAGGCTGGTCGCCTGGACCCATACCATCGTCGGCCAATCCATCGCCATCGGGACGCCGTTCGAAGGTGCAATGGTGCGGGACGGAGTCGATGTGTCATCCGTCGAAGGAGCGGCCGATCTGCCCTATGCGATTCCGAACATCCGCGTCGATCTGCACAGTCCCAAGCTCGACATTCCGGTGCTGTGGTGGCGTTCGGTGGGTCATTCGCATACCGCATTCGTGGTCGAAAGCTTCATCGACGAAGTCGCGCATGCCGTCGGCAAGGACCCGTACCGGTTGCGGTATGAACTGCTGACGAAGCATCCCCGGCATCGGGGCGTCCTCGAACTGGCGGCGAAGAAAGCCGGCTGGGGCTCGGCCCTCGCGAAAGGCCGCGGGCGCGGCATCGCCGTGCATTCCTCGTTCGGCAGCTATGTGGCGCAAGTCGCCGAGGTTTCGGTGGAGGGCGGACAACCCAGAGTGCATCGGGTCGTCTGTGTCATCGATTGCGGCCAAGTGGTCAACCCGGACACCATCGCGGCGCAAATGGAAAGCGGCATCGTCTGGGCGCTTTCCGCGGCGCTCTACGGGGAAATCACTCTGAACAAGGGCGAAGTGGAGCAGAGCAATTTCACCGACTATCCGATCTTGCGGATCGACGAGATGCCGGCGGTCGAGGTGCACATCGTACCTAGCCGGGAGCCGCCGTCCGGCGTGGGCGAACCCGGGGTGCCGCCGCTGGCGCCGGCCGTTGCCAATGCACTGTTCGCCGCGACGGGCAAACGCGTCCGCTCGCTGCCTTTGTCCAAGCACGATCTCAAAACCGCTTAAGGGAAATCACCATGTCGCAAAGCAAGGAATTGCAGGACATCCTGTCCGCACTCAAGGACGGCACGAAGCCGCGCGCCCTCGCAACGGTGATCGAAGCTAGAGGCTCCACCTATCGGCGTGCCGGCGCGCGCCTGCTGATTCTGGAAGACGGCTCGATGGTCGGCGGCATCAGCGGCGGCTGCCTGGAAGCCGATATCTGCGCCCGCTCCGAAGACATTGCCGCGGCCGGTCGGCCGGCCATTGTTACTTACGACCATACCTCCGATGCGGATTTGGTGTTTGGGCTGGCGCTGGGTTGCAACGGCGTGATCCGCGTCCTGGTCGAGCCGCTGTTGCAAGGGGAGATTCCTGCCTATCTTCAGGCCGTCGAAAATAGTCTCGGATCACGCCGATCGCTAGCGGTGGCCGTGGTCGTCGGCTGCGGAGGCGATCTTCGTCACCGATCGGGTGAGCGTCTATGGATCGGCGCGGATAACGCCATCGGCGGAGAACTTGGACAAAGCCCGTATGCCGAGCGAATCGTCGACGATGCACGGATGGTGTTGAGCAGCGGCCGATCGGAACTAAAAACTTACGGCAGCGGTTCGGGCGAGCTCGAGATTTTCGTCGAAGCGATCCGGCCGCCGTTGGCTTTGATCATCTTCGGTGCCGGCCATGACGCGATTCCCTTGGCGGATCTGGCCAAACGGCTAGGCTGGGATGTCACGGTAGTCGATGGCCGCCCCGCGTATGCCGCACGGGAGCGCTTTCCGATGGCGGACGAGGTGCGTTTGTGCCGGGCCGACGCCGTGGCGAACGAGATTTCGCTCGAAGGAGCCGGCGCGGCGGTGGTAATGAATCACAATTATCATCACGACCGGGCCATTCTCGCCCATTTGTTGCATTCGCCAGTGTCTTATATCGGCATGCTCGGTCCGCGTAAGCGCACTCAAAAGATGCTCGAAGAATTGGCCCAAGACGGTTTGAGCTTAGATGAAGCTCGACTAGGTCGCCTCCACGGTCCCGTCGGCCTGGACATCGGCGCGGAAACGCCGGAACAGGTAGCCTTGTCCATCATCGCCGAAATCCTGGCCGTCTCGTCCGACCGTTCGGGGGCACCCCTCAAGTACCGCGAAGCGCCGATACACGATAGCCGGGCCTAGTGCGCTTTCCGCGATACGCCGGCGCGGGAATTCTCGGCCAGACGTAGGTCGGCAATTCTTTGCCGACACATAGGCCCGAGTAACCAGCGGATCAGAACGACCGGCTTTTTTCCCGACGGTAGGTCTGTGCCACGGCGATGAAAGCCAGGAAGTCGTAGATGGCATGGATGAGAATGGGGATGACCAGATTGCGTTCGCCGCCGAAATCGAGCGCGATCCCGAGATAAACGCCGGTAAGTCCGGCAAGCAGTGCATAAAGAGGCGTGACCCAATGCACCAGGGCAAATACCAAGTTGCTGAAGGCGATGCCGCCTATCCATCCCCAGTTTTGTTCGAACCAGGGCTGAAGCAGGCCGCGAAACAGGATTTCTTCGGAAATGCCGGCCAAAAAGCCCAGGTACAGCAATTCTTGCCAGCGATAGCGGCTCAGAAAAGGCCCTAGTTTTTCTACCAAGAAGTTCTTTACCGCACGCATGCCGCTCCAAGGCAGGTTATAGGACAGGGCAAACAGCAAATAGAGGGGCAATGTGCCCACGATGCCCCAAACCAAGGCCATCGGGCTGAATCCGATATGCGCCAACGGATTGATCGAAACCGCCCAGCCTATCACGTAGGCAAGGAGAATCAGGCCGCCTTCGAACCAGGTGGCGATCTTCAGGAATTGGTTATATCGAGTGGGGGGTTGTTGGTCTAACATGGTTTCACATCATGTGGAGGCTTCAGCAGCCGTATTCAAGGTACGATTTTCCCAAACGGCCACGGAAAGATAGGCTATTAAGCTGGCCGCCAGAGATGCCAGATAAGGGGTCGCCAGCTCCAGCGCATAACTGCCGATCAGCCACACGGTCATGCCGACGACCAGCGCTGCGGCAGCGCTTTTGGCTTGGCCGATGCGAGTGAACAAGCCGAGCAGGATGACGACGAAAATCGGTGCGCCGCCGAAGGCTGACGCCTCTTCCACAAGCGCATACACGCCTTCGGCGTAGAGCGCCAACACATAGGCCACGATACCGAAGATCAACACGCCGGTGCGGGCAATGCGGACCTTGCCGGATTCGGATACGTTTCCCGCCAAAGGGATCACGAGGTTATGGGAAACCAGAGCCGAGGCGGCGAGGAGGGCGCTGTCCACGGTCGAGAGAATCGCGGAAATCAGGGCTCCGGCGAACAGCACGTAGGCAAAAGTGGAGAGGTGCTCTTGCGCGAGTCTCGGCAGGATCTGCTCCGGATTTTCGAGTTCCGGCAGCAGGTGAACGCCGAGCAGTCCGATAAAGACCGGAATCGATCCGGCCAGCAGATACAGTCCGCCTCCCGCCAGACAGCTCGCTCGGGCGACATGATGGGAGCGGCTCGCCAGGATGCGTGCGCACAGCTCCTGAGCGAACAATGAGCCGGTGATCGGTATCGCCCAAGTTTCAATCACTTCCAGCAGTGGTTTCTCGCCGCCGCCGAACAGCCTGAGTCGAGATGGCTCGATCGCACCGAAACTTTCTGCTAAGCCGCCGTTGGCCTTGGTTACGGCGTAAAAAAGAACGGCAAGGCCGACGATGAGCGCGATGCCCTGGATCAGGTCGGTGATGACATCGGCGAACAAACCGCCGTAAACCGTATAAATAATGACCACCGTCGCCGCTATCGTGATGGCGATTTCGACCTCGAAATCGGAAGAGGCCGAAATGACTTGTCCGAACGCACGAATCTGTGCCGCGGCCCACATGATGGACGTCGGGGCGAGCATGAGCACCGCCAGCCGCTCGACTTTGGGGGAATAACGGATTCGGAACAAATCCGCCAAAGTCGTGAGTTTTCTGCGCCAAAGGGGCACCGCGAAAAAGAGTCCCATCAGAAGGAGACAAGCGGCATAGCCGAAAGGATCGGCAGACCCGCCGGAAAGTCCTGACTGGTAGATCGATCCGGCGGCCCCGATGCAGGTTTCCGCCCCGAACCAGGTGGCGAAAACCGTGAAAGTGCCTAGCTTAAGCCCAAGCCTACGGCCGGCTAAAAGATAATCGTCCTCGCTGGATATATGTCTGGACACCAGCATGCCGATCAGCAGCTGGACCAGGATGTAGGCGACGATGCCGAGCAGCACGATATTCATGGGCGGCAGCACACTAAGGCAAATTGGTGAGGCGATGGGCGCGTAATTCTAACGGAAAATGGCACCACAGATTAAAACTTGCGCTGTGATGCGTCGAATACGCGTAAAGGGTTGATGTGATGGAAGAATATCCGCCCTGGAAAGCGGTCAATTCTAGGCTGATACGCGCCGAACCGTTGTCGGACGTTCGTCGAACAGGTCGGTTGATCGCGCCTGGCGCCATTCTCGTCTCGCTTTTGTTAGAAGGAGAGTTTGCTTTGTCTGGCAGACCAGGGGCTTGGGCATGGGCTTGGGAACTCGGCTTGAAGCCTTTGCCCGAGTATTCTAGGTGTTTGTCATCGCCGTCGACGAGGGGGTAAAGGCAAACGTCAGGCGATATTGGCGATATTATTGCGGCATATCGCCGGAAACCGCTGAACCGATGGCAGCTTTCGCCTGACTGCCGAGTTCAGCGGGGGCGATCGGTTTTAACCTTTTTTAACCTTCTCCGGGAAACAGCCCTACCGAGCCCGGTTTGAGGCGCTTACAGGCTACGACGATATCCTCCACGTGGCATCTGTATTTACCTGCTCCGGAGGCATCGCCGCTGCATTCCTCGCAAACCAGCTTCCCTTGGTCTTTAGCTTCGGAAACATACCATCCGTAGCCTTGCGTTTCGCAGAACCGTCTTGTGAATTTGTCGATGGTGTACTTATCGGTAGCTTTTTGCGAGGCTTCGTCCTTTGCGGCACATTTTTGCGCCGGTATCGTATTTCCCATGAGGGTTCGCTCTATATATTCGGCCGCAAACGCCGTGCCGCAGGAAAAGAAGACGGCGGCCAACACGCAAAGTAATTTGGAACTTAACGCTCTTGTTCTCATGAAGGTGACCTCTTGATGGTGGTCTCGTAATACGAGGCGACGATTAGTTCAAAACTCGGATATTCATTTGGGCCGCCTCTTCGGACAGTTGCTGGCGAATCGGGTCGTATTTGTCGTTTTCACTCAACTTCACCATCGCGATGACGCCGACCAGCGCGATCGTTGCGAGAGCGACATAAATCCAGAAATAATCTTTCTTTACTGCTTGGTTCTCGACATTCATTTTTTTCACCCTAATCCGGTTATAAGCTGGCCTTCAATGGCCAGGGGTTGTTAGGAGCCAGAGTTGCCGCAGATGCCGATAAAAGGTATAAGGTCATTGCGGTTTCTGCGTTTAGAATACGAAGAAGCCCGTTTTGGAACCCGGGAAACGGGGCCCTATCGATACTTTTCAGGCTGCAGCAGGGCATGCGGGAACGCCCGGCCGCTGCTTTTGGTATCGGGTCAATACTTTATGCCCGGCTTGTAAGTCCTGTCAACTAGGGCGCTTCGATTATTTTGGGCGAGCGATGAGGTCGCCGGCGTGATCGATATCCGCTCACGACAGCCGTCTCCGAATCACGTGGCGCGTCTTTACGCCGACGGATCAGGCGGTCATGCTCGAATCGTCGATTTTGAGGCTGAGGTGTTGCGGTCTGGCCGAGTCGCCTAGCTTAATCGCCAGGGCAATCAGATAGACATCCATGACGCCGTAATAACAGATTACAAAACGGTCGAAGAATCGAAGCAGCGGATTATGGATGTTTTCCTGCTCGGTGATGGTCAAAACGGTACCGTCGCCGTCTTCTTCGAGTTCGTAAATCCAAGTACCGCTCAAGGGAAGGTCGTCGCCGACGATTTTGGTGACGAGGCGTGAAGGCAGTTTACGTTCGACTACTCGAAAATGTACTCGGCTATGCTGGGAACAGATTTCGTACCAGCTGGGCAGCCCGTCGATATCGGGACCGCGCTCGGTACGGTGCAATCCCGGCCGCCACGTCGCGTAAGATTCGAAATCATTGATGATGTCCCAAACCTTATTCGGCGGGGCGCTAAGGCGGATCCGGCTGGCGGCCACATGGGTTTTCGGCAATTTTCTCCCGACGAACGTCGCCGCCAAGATCAAGACGGCGAATAGCAGCACGATGAAGAAAAAAGTCGTCATATTGCCGACCCCGGCGGCCAGGAAGCCAAATTTCCGTTGAGAGTCCGGAAGAACGACGGAGGAACGCTCCTCCGCTGGACTTAATCTTGCCAGCTATTATAGGGGTTCGTCGACAAACTCGTGTTGTAATAACGCGGATCGTAAGTCACTTCTTCACCCAACCAGCCGGGTTTCTCGAACGTTTCGTCCGGATTTCCCAGTTCGATTTCCGCGACCACGAGGCCGGTGTTGTCGCCCTCGAAAACGTCGATTTCCCATGTATGGGGCCCCACGTCGACGAAGTACCGGGTTTTTTCGATTAGGGGCCTGCGGCTCAAGGTGCTCAACATGGTGTGAGCGTCGTTTGCCGGAATTTCGTATTCGAACTCCTGCCGCTGGGTACCTATGGTAACGCTCTTGATGTTGAGCCAGGCCCGGTCGCCGCAAACCCTCACCCGGACCGAGCAATGGATTTCGTTATTGAGATACCCCTGACGAAAATAGGCGGAATCCCTGACCGAATTGCGCCAACTGTCGTTTAGGACCAAAAATTTACGTTCGATTTCAAGCGCCATCGTCGATATCTGCCGTGGAAGAAGGTGATGCGGTCTCGGTCGAGAGCCGCGATCCGAATGCAGCGCTTATTCCTGTGCATCCGCCCAGTCTTCCCAGTAGGGTTTCGGATGAAACCGTTCGCTCAAGAAATCGACGAAGGTTCTAACTTTGGCCGACAAGTGCTTGCGATGCGGGTAAACCGCATGAATCTCCAAGGGCGCCGGTACGTAATCGGTGAGCACCGGGTTCAGTCTGCCTTTGCGGATGTCCTGGCCGACCATATAAGTCGGCAGCAACACCAAGCCCAGACCGTTGATCGCGGCCATGCGCAAGGCATCTGCGACATTTGCTTCCATGTTGCCGGTGACCTTGACCACGGTGGTTTCGCCGCCGGGTATGCTGAACTGCCATTGGTCGCGCGGCGGCAAGCTGGAGTTGGTCAAGCAGTTGTGCTTACGGAGATCGTCCGGCGTCTTGGGTATTCCGTGCTTATTGAAGTACTGGGGCGAGCCGCAAACGATACGCTGAGAGCTGCCCAGCTTGCGGGCGATCAGACTGGAATCGCGCATTTCGTCGAGATGAATCGCAAGGTCGAATCCTTCCTCGATCAAATCGATATAGCCCGCCTGCAGCACCAGCTCGACGTTCACCTCCGGAAACGCCTCCATGTAGGCGGCTATCGCCGGTGCCAAATGGTACGCGCCGAAGAACGGCGTCGCATTCACCTTGAGAGTTCCGCGGGGTTCCGTTTGCAACCGGGTGACGGCGATTTCCATTTCTTCCATTTCGTCGAGAATCTGCAGGCAGCGTTCCAGATAAACCATTCCAACCTCGGTGAGGCTGAGATTTCGGGTCGTGCGGTTCAACAGCCTGATTCCGAGGCCGTTTTCCAGTTGCATCACGTGCTTGGTCGCCATGGCTCGGGACAGTCCGAGTTCTTTGGCAGCCGAAGCGAAACTCCCGGCTTTCGCGACCTTGGTGAATACCAACATGCTAGTCAATTTATCCATGGTGATCCGAGTTAATAGTTTTAATTATGGAAACAATTCGTAAAGGTTATTAGATATTGTAAACCAACTTTGTTGCTCTATAGTCTACAGTCGTGGGCAAAAAGTTTTAGCCTCAGGAGGTGGTCACATGAGACGTAGCTTAGGACTGATAGTCGCATTAATCGCCGCCTCGGGAACGGGAGCGTCCCAGGCAGCCGAAGATGTTAGACAAATTGCGGAGTCCAGTATTGCAAAGTGGAATGCGGCTTTCGCCAAAGGCAAAGTCGACGAGATTCTGTCTTTGTATGCCGATAATGCAATGCTGGTACAGCCTAACGGTTCAGTATCGAAAAGTGTCGGCGAAATCCGCGCGTTTTGGCAAACACTGATTCAGAAAGGCGTTTATGCGATGGATGTCGTCGATGTGCGCGGCGAGAAGGACGATACCATCGTCGCAACGACGAAGTTGTCCGACATCAAGACGCTGCAAGGTCCGTCGCAAGTGATGAAGTATCGCTACGACGGGGTACTTTACAGTGTATTGAAACGTCAAGCGGACGGAAGCTGGAAGGCGCAAGTCCAGCAATGGACCGGTAACCACAAGATTTAAAGTCTAAAGAGAATGGCCAATCCACCTGTTGAGAGGTAAAAACAGCGATGGTCCGAAATCGACCTGAGAATCAGGTATTCCGAAAAAGAGCTTCATGGGAAGCTCTTTTTTTTGTCAAAGGAAAAGAGGACGGACATGTCGATCGATGCTTCACATGCTTTTTGCGTTGCCTTTCGGATGTTAGACTATATTCCCTACTATTTAAGTTGGAATTTCACCCGTCGACACGATTGGGTGTGCTGATTTTATCAATAGACAAAAGGAGAATCTGATGACTCATGAACTTCCCCCGTTACCTTATGCCAAGAATGCGTTGGAGCCGCATATCTCTGCAGAAACTCTCGAATACCATTACGGTAAACATCATCAGACGTATGTCACCAACCTCAATAACCTGATCGGCGGGACCGAATTCGAGAATCTGTCCCTGGAAGACATCATCAAGAAATCCTCGGGCGGTATTTTCAACAACGCCGCTCAAGTCTGGAATCACACGTTCTATTGGAATTGCCTGAAACCTAACGGCGGCGGAGAACCCGCCGGAGCATTGGCCGGCGCGATCAATCAATCGTTCGGCTCGTTCGAAAAGTTCAAAGAAGAATTCACCAAGTGCGCCATCGGCACATTCGGTTCGGGCTGGGCTTGGCTGGTGAAGAACGCAGACGGCAGTCTCGCGATCGTCAGCACCAGCAACGCCGGCAACCCAATGACGAGCAATCAAACGCCGCTGCTCACCTGCGACGTTTGGGAGCATGCCTACTACATCGACTATCGCAACGCCCGTCCGAAATACGTCGAGTCATTCTGGAACCTGGTCAACTGGGATTTCGTCGAGAAGAATTTCGGCGTTTAGGTATTATTAATCAGGCCCGTAAATACCCTCCTGGTATTTCGGGCCGCCGCCCAGGCCCGGTACACGCCCGGCCTGGGCTCACGCGGCTTGTCGCCGCGCCGGGGCATCCCTGCCCCGGATTAACCCGGCCTATATTTATAGGCCGGGTTAATAATAAATAACGGATCGGCAGTTCGTCGATCCAAATCATTTTACGAGGCCGTTAATCGTTTTCGATTAACGGCTTTTTTGTCGCCTAATCAGGGAGCGCAGTGGCCAGCGCAATCCACCCGGAGGGAAGAGCGCAAACGTCTACAGTTAAGGAAGCTCTGAATAAGTGAATTCCGTTCATGTCCCTTCGACAGGCTCACGAGAGCATTCGACAAGCCTGTCCTGAGCCCATCGAAAAACTTAATCAGAGCTTCCTTGTTTCCGAGCGGCGAAAGCTGCGCTTCGGCGGCCGGGGAGGAGCACGGCCAAGAATAAGCCGAGAGACTGTTTGTGCATGGCCGTTGACAAATAGGTAATCCTACGTGTGATATGTAGCCTCCAACCCGTGCTCCTCCCCGTTCCGAAACGCCCATGACCGTAAAGCTGAAACCCTTGGTCCTATTGCTATTGGCGGCACTTCTGGTAGCCGGCTGTGCTAGCCGGCCGCCCGCGAAGTCGCCGAAAAAAATCGGTAAGGCCAATGTCTCTCCTCCGACCCGGCTATCCCGGAACTCGTCCGCACAAGCCTCCGCGGCTGCGCGGCGTAGGCCCGAATCATCCTACCCTTCGATCCGCAGTTCATCCGGAGGCAGTCATTACCGGGCATTCCGGATCACCGGGGATTACGCCGGCTACCCGGCGCTTCAACAGTTCATCGAATACATGGTCAGCCGGCACGGATTTTCCCGCGAGTATCTGAGCGGCGTGTTTTCGCAAGCCAAGCGTAAACAGTGGACGCTCGATTACCTGGGTAAACAGGCCGATGCGGTTGGACAGCCGCGCCCCGGAGCCTGGTCGCGCTACCGCTCCAAGTTTCTTACCGAGAAGCACATCTCCAGCGGGGCCGCCTTCTGGCGCCGTCATGCTTCGGCGTTGGAGCGTGCCGGCGCGCTGTACGGCGTGCCGCCCGAGTACATTCTCGGGATCATGGGAGTGGAGACGATTTACGGCGCCAATGTGGGCAACCATCGGGTGATCGATGCGCTGACCACGTTATCGTTCGATTACCCGCGCCGGGGAGACTATTTCAAGACCGAACTGGAAAAGTTCCTGTTGATGGCACGGGACGAACGGGTCGATCCGTTCTATCCGGTAGGCTCTTATGCCGGCGCGATGGGTCTGGGCCAATTCATGCCCAGCAGTTTTCTGCAATGGGCGGTGGATTTCGACGGTGATGGTCACCGCGATTTGTGGAATCCGGTAGATGCAATCGGCAGCATCGCCAATTATTTCGCAGCCCACGGCTGGCGGCCGGGCGAACCGGTGGTGACCGCCGCCCGGGGCAGCGCCATGGCCAGAAATCTCGAATCGGGGTTCGATACCCGCTATTCCCTGGCCGCTTTGACGAGCTACGGCATTCAACCCGTCGCCGCCTTAGGCCGCGATTCCACGGTGCGCTTGCTCCGCCTCAGCGCCGACTCCGGCGACGAATACTGGCTTGGTCACCAAAACTTCTACGTGATCACCCGCTACAACCACAGCACCCACTACGCCATGGCCGTGCATCAGCTCGCCCAGGCGATCAAGCGCCGTTATTTCGAGAGTGTGGCTTTATTGCAGTAACGGATAGCGCGTTTCTCGGCTCAACGACCCGGACGATTGGCTCTCGGTTTCCCCCAGAACTTTAATCGTAGGGTGGGTTAGCGCAGCGTAACCCACCGATTCGAGGTCGCTCGGTGGGTTACGGCCTCACGGCCTAACCCACCCTACAAAAATGAGCTCCTTATTGAAAGCGATTTGGAATAAATCGGAGAAGGAAGATTTGTTAAAACGTTATCTTCCCGTAGACGGTGGCATAGGGAGAATTGTCCCGCAGCCGTTTGTAAGTGACTTGCGGATACCAGGTTCCGCTGGTGGTGGGGAGTGTCGTCAACACGTCGAAGCGCTGACCGGGAGAGATGTCTACGCTGGTGACGGTTTTCGGGGTCGGCAGGGCGCGGCCGTCCTGGACATAGATCGTGAAAGACTTGAGGTTTCCGGCGCTGTCCTTGATGGCGAAGGTGCCGTTGGTGGAGTGCAGCCCCACGAGCCGCAGCGCGACTTTCTTCGATGTCGCGGCGGCGAGCGATATCGCGGGCGAGGAAGCGGTTTTTCCTTCCTTGCCGCTTCGGCCCGGCCGAACAGGGCTACCAGGCACCAGGGCATGATATGTCTTAGTTTTAGTTGTTTTCGTTTTTCCATGTTTCTTACTCTTTTTGGCAGAAAACTCAGCACGGACATTTCGATATGTTTTTCGCCTCGCTACGGCTCTCCCCTGAGCTGATCCAAGAAGCGTGGGTTGACAATCCTTTGCCGAAAAAGGCGTCTGGCCGACAATAAGATCAAATTGGCATATCACGAGACCGCGAGTGCAGAATTTCTCCGACCGATTGGCCCGAATTCCCGAACTGACCGCACGTTGGCGTTCCGGGAACTTGAGCGATGCCGCCTATGCGGCGCTGTATTTCTTTACCTGGCTGATTGCATTGCACGGACCGCGTTTTGCTTCGCGCAGGGTCAAGAGCGATCCGAGACCGGACGCATCAAGCTGGCTGGCGGATTTCGACCGATCGGCCGGAAGCGAATTGGAGCGGGTGCTGGTCGATCGGATCGAGCGTTATCACTTTTTCGGTCTTATCCCGAATGCTTCGGTGGCGCTCTCGGCGTGGTTGCGCGGCGAATGGCCCCTACTGCTGACCGAGCGGATTCCGCCGCCCGGAGAAGTCCTTGAGATGCAGGCGACGGGCCGGCGGCCGGTCACGGTCGTGGCCGATTATCCGCGGCTCTTGCGGCCGGTTCTCAAGAAGCCGAACGGTTTCGCTTTTTTCGTGCACGACCTCGAACATGCCTTCAAGTTCTTCCACGACCCCAATGTCCACGACGGACAGAGGAAATTTTTCGGGTTGCTTCGGGAGACGGTTCGGCAGGGTTTATTCAGTCCCTATCTGGGCGATAAGGTTTTTGCGGAGAAGTTCGATTACCTGATCAGCGACATGAATACCCACGTGATTCACAGCCTGCGCTTCCTGGGCGCGATTCTGATCGAGTGCATCTTGCGCCGGGAAGGGAAGGCGCCGCATGAAACGCTGTCGTCCGCAGCCGGGGACGAGTTAGCCGAACTGCTGCAAACCCTGAGCCGTTGCTGGGCGTTTTCGCCGGCCGCCGAGAAAGCGATGCTGCGTCTCATCGACGGCGGGTTCGGCGAGGCCGATGCGGCTTTGATCGAGCGGGCGGTCTCGCGGGCCTCGTAGGGCGGGTTAGGCCGGAAGGCCGTAACCCACCGAAGAACCCCACACCGGCGGGTTACGCGGAGCCTGTCCTGAGCTTCGTCGAAGGGCTAACCCGCCCTACAGCGAACGTTCATTTGAATGCCCTCGGGAATTACGCCGTTTCCACAACAGCCGCCTTGATTCCCGGCTCTTCGGGCCGTTCGATGACCAGCGCGGGCCGGGTTTCGCGAGCGCCGATGGTCGCCAGATCCCAGATCAGCAGAACCAGGCCGACGGCGGTGACGATTCCGAAAATCAGCCGCCAAAACATGGCCTGCGTGAACCAGGGGTGGGTCTGGGCGGCGAAATAACCGCTCCAGGTCGAGCCTTCGATAGCACGTTCGATGAACGATTGCTCGTAGCCGGCGATGAGCAGGGCCACGGTCATGCCGACCACGCCGAGATTCAAGAGGACCATCGACCATTTCCACTTCCAGCCGTTGTCGGCGAGATTGGCGCCCATCCACACATTGCCGCGCCACTGTTGTACCGCGAGATAGAAGAAGGCGATATTGATCGTGGCGTAAGCCCCGAAGAACGACAAATGGCCGTGGGAAGCCGTCCATTGAGTGCCGTGGGTGTAGAGATTGATTTGCGGCAGGGTGTGCATGAAGCCCCAGACGCCGGCGCCGAAGAAGTTGCCGAAAGTGTGCGCGATCACCCAGCCCAGCGCGGGATGATTGGTGCTCTTGAACTTGTGGACGCCGGCGTCATAGATGGAGTGCACCACCATGGCGACCAGCGGAATCGGCTCCAGGGCGGAGAAGAAGCCGCCGATGGGGAACCAGTACTCGGGGGTGCCGATCCAGAAATAGTGATGGCCCAGCCCCAGGATGCCCGAACCGAACATCAGCGCCACCTCGATGTACAGCCAGGTCTGGACGATCTTGCGCCGGGCGCCCAGGAGCTTCATCAGGCTCCAGGCCATGATGCAGCCGACCAGCACCTCCCAGGTCGCTTCCACCCAGAGATGGACCACCCACCACCACCAATAGTGATCCACGGTCACGTTGGTGGTGTAGAACATCCCCGCCAGATAGAGACCGACCAGGGCGACCAGATCGAGTGTGAGCACGCCGGAGACGCCGGACCAGCGGCCCTTGGAAAAGGTGCCCGCGACGTTGTAGAAGAACACCAGCATGACGGCGACGATGCCGATATCCGCCCACCGAGGTGCCTCGATGTATTCGCGCCCTTCGTTGATCAGCCACCGGGTGGTATCGTCGCCCGCGCCGATTTGCAGGAACAGATACACCAGCACGACGACGCCGACCGCGGCCGTCAGCACCCAGAAGGCGATCTCCCCGAGCTTGAGCCCGACGATCTCGACTCCGCTCTCTTCTTCGAGAAACCAGTAGACGGCCCCGATGAACCCGTACAGCATCCACACGATCATCGCGTTGATGTGGAGCATGCGGTTCACGCTGAAATCCAGGGTTTCGAACAGAAAGCCGGGAGCGAGGAACTGAACGGCGGCGAGCAGGCCGAACAGGATTTGCGCCACGAAAAGAACCATCGCGACAATAAAATATTTCACCGCGAGCTTTTGTCCGCCATTGAGATTTCGACTGTCAAGGACTCCGACGCTCATTATTGGTTCTCCTGTGCGTATAGGGTCTTGAAGTTATGAGGAAAGCCGTTGGTGTCGATGGCCGCGGTCCATTTGAGAAAAGCGATCAGTCCCCTGGCCTCGTCTTCGGTGATGCCGAGGTCGGGCATCCTGCGCCCGGTGCCGTACGACCTGGCGTTGCCGGCCGGGTCCTGGAGGAAAGCCAGCATCAGCGTCTCGCGGTTGGTTTCGTCCACCCAATTCGGATCCAGCCAGGACTTGGTCAGGTCGGGCGCGTAGTAG
Source organism: Methylocaldum sp. 14B (assembly GCF_002005105.1). GTDB lineage: Bacteria > Pseudomonadota > Gammaproteobacteria > Methylococcales > Methylococcaceae > Methylocaldum. Next base: position 57,017 of record NZ_MSCV01000004.1, read on the forward strand.
GCGCCGTTCCCCAGAATCGTATGGCAGTTGATGCAGTTCTTCGCCTGAAAGGTCTTCTTGCCGAGGGTCACGAGCTTTTCCGCCTCTTCGTCGCTCAAGGTCTTGCCGAACAGAGGCGCATCGCTTTCGACAACCGGTACGTAGCGGTTCAGCTTGGCGTTGAGACGGTAATCGATCTTCTTGTTGATGACGCTGTAGGCGGGTACGCGCGCGGTGCTGCCGGCCGACACCTTGGCCATCGAGTCGAAGGTCAGGACGATCAGCAGCAGAAACGAAACCGCCGTCACCCAGATGGCGGTTTTCTTCCAAAACGTTTCGGATGCCCATAGAGGCGTGGTGTTCACGATTGTTCCCCCTCTTGTTGTTGGTTGATGATCGGACGATCGTGTTCGGAGTGTTCGCCGGCATGAGTGACCGTGCATAGCCGCCAGATCGCCTGAGGCGCGGCGAAGTAGCCGATCAGCATGAGGCCGGCGATGATGCGCCAAAAGCCTTCGAAATGGGATGTTTCCGCCAACAGCCAAACCGAGACGGCCAGAACGCCGTAGCTGACATAGGCCAAAATCAAGAATCCGGGACGGCGCGTCAGCTTGCCCCAGGCTAAAAGCGCGGCATAAGAGGCGCCAGCGAGGATGATCGTAGCGGCCGAGAAGACGTTAACGAAGAAATCGTCGAGCGCGACCGGTTCGATCATCGGCGGTGCAAGGATGTCCGCTTGTGTGCGTTCAACCGGGAGCGCTACACGTCCAACGATTCATCGTCGTCATATTCGTCGAATCCATCGCCGGAGTCGTCGAAGCCGGAATCGGAAGCCGGTTCGTCAGCGTTGTAGTACTCGTTGATGGTGATGTTTTCGACGTTTTCAGGAGAAGTCGATGCCGAATCGAGGAATCCGCCGCCGGAACCGTGGTGCAAAAGGTTTTCGATGCCGTGGAACAGAAACGCGCCGCCCGCGATTCCGGCCGCAGTCGCTGCCGCCGTACCTAAGAAACTCATGGCGGAGCTTTGTCCGGCCATATTCGTAGCATGGGGCGATGCCGGCGGTCCACCGGCAGGCGGCATGGACGCTGGCCGGTTGGGGGATGTGCCCCAAGGGTCCGCACCCAGAAAACCGCTCGCTTGGGAGCTTTTAACCTGCAATTGATTGATCTGATTTTGCAGTTGCTCGATTTGGGCCTTGGCGGCATTCAGCGCTCTTTCCTGCAACAGCGCTTTCTGTACGAGCAGATAAACGGCATCGGGTTGTTGTGCCGTGGCCTGATTGATGAGAGTGTCGGCTTCCGGATCTTTGCTGGATACTTTAATTTGCTTGAGCTGGTCGAGGAAATTGGTCAGCAGACGTCGTTCTTCGGTGTGCATCAGGGTCTCCGCGTCGGAATATGTTGAATGATGCTGAAGTTAAGGATTTGTCAAACATTTTACAAGGTCTGACGGACGGCGCCGCTGTCGTGCGCCAGGGCAATCAATGAAATGGTTCTAAAGGAGAAATCAGCATGGCTACTGCACTGGTAACCGGTTCCAATCGTGGCATCGGTCTCGAATTTTGCAGGCAATACGCTGATGCGGGCTGGAAAGTTCTGGCGTGTTGCCGCCGTCCCGAGCAAGCGTCGGATTTGCAGGGTTTGGCCATCCATCATCCGTCGGTTTCCATCCATCAGTTGGACCTCGGAAATTTCGATCAGATCGATGCGCTGGCGCACGCCCAGGCGTCCGAAACGATCGACGTGTTGATCAATAACGCCGGAATCTACGGCGACTCCGGCCGGAATGTCCTTGGGGCGCTCGATTACGAGCTTTGGGCGCGGGTTCTGAAGATCAATGCGGAGGCGCCGGTCAAGATGACCGAGGCGTTTCTTCCCCATGTTTCGCGCAGTGAGCGCAAGTTGGTGGTCGCCATAACCAGCCTCATGGGCAGCATGGCCGATAACTCGAGCGGCGGCGCAATCATGTACCGCACCAGTAAGGCCGCGCTGAATGCCGCCATGAAGAGCCTTGCGATCGATCTCAAGCCCCGCGGGGTAGGTGTGATGATTTTGCATCCCGGCTGGGTGAAGACCGACATGGGCGGTTCAAACGCGCCGACGTCGCCGGCCGAAAGCGTCGCAGGCATGCGGCGGACGATCGAAGGTTTCGCTCTCCGCGACTCGGGGCGGTTCCTGGATTTTCGCGGACGCGAACTTCCCTGGTGAAGAAAGACGGCAAGCGTGTCATTTGAAAAAACACGGACCTTTGCCTACGCTTCATGGAACACGGGAAGATCGAAGCGAAGCTTCGAGGTGAAAGAACTTTCTCGTTGCTATGGTCGTGAAAATCACTGTTTGCCAGCAAGGGGCCACTCATGTCGAGATCAATAAGAACCATTTTCCTTTCGGCGACGGCGGCGCTGGTCATGTCGTCCGCGTCGATGGCTTCGGACAATTACGGTCATGACGTGGGCATGAAATTGGGTTCGGGGCTGAGCAATCTGGCCATGGGATGGGTCGAGTTCCCCAAGAACATGATCAATACCACGAACGAAACCAACGTCATTTTTGGACTCTCCGGCGGGTTTCTGAAAGGCGGGTTGCACACTCTAGGCCGTATCGCGTCCGGCCTCGTCGATGTCATTACCTTTCCCTTGCCTACGCAACCGATCACGAAACCTACCTTCGTGTGGCAAGACTTCGGCGTCGAAACGCAGTATGGTCCCGTCTTTCAGTTGAAAGATTAAGTCGGAGCGCGGCGGACCGTTGGTCAAGGTCCGCCTTTCTCGAAGCAAGAAGGGGTGACCGAGGTTCTCCCGGCATGGAGCGCCGACTCACCCCAGCCCTCATGTCCGTCCCCAGCGTTGTCTCCGGCCGATTTAAGGCGGAGTCGATCCCGTCATTGATAATTCTCGATTCGAAATCATACCGGTCATAATAGGTCCAAGTAGGTAAAGCACAATCAGCCGCGTTGACCGGTCTAATTATCTTATCAGCCTGGAATTCGAGCGGTTTTCTGAATCATCGAAATCGCCGCCGACAACATGGAACGCGGGAATTCACTGATTGGCGTCATTTGATCGCTAGCTATATTTCAGATCCAGGACGGACAGATGGTTTTGTCTGAATAGGTTGGTATATGCCAAAGGAAAAAAAGAGCAATCCAGCATCGATGTTTCCGGATGGGATGTCCGGATTCAAGTCGATAGACCGGTTTACCCGAACCTTGCTGGACGGCTTCGACGACGCGGTGTGCATGCTCGACGAGGCAGGCAACGTTGTTTTCATGAATCGGGCAGCGGTGGAGTTGTTCGGCTATTCCGAAGAAGAGCTTCGGGGACGATCCGTGTTTTCGGAACTGGAAGTGCCGGCGGAATCAACGCCGCTCCGCTGGGATCGCAAGCCTACGACGGTTGCGCAGGAACGTTTCTTCAATACCAATGAGACTCGGTTCCGCCGCAAGGACGGAACGGTATTTGGTGCCCGGTATAGACTCACGCCTCTAAAGGAAGACGGCGTTCGTCTGAACCTTCTTCACCTGACCTGCATCGGTCCGTGCGAGAAGCGCGACGGCGTATTCGATACGGAGTCCAATCTCAGGGCGATACTCGACACCATCAGCGACGGCGTCATCGTCATTAACGATGTCGGGATTATTCAATTGCTCAACCCGGCCGCCGAGCGATTGTTCGGATACAAACGGGAGGAACTGATCGGGGAGAACGTCAACCGGCTCATGCCGTCGCCTTATCACGAAGAGCACGACGGCTATCTCGCCAATTACCGCAAGACCGGCATCAAGAAGATTATCGGTACCGGCCGCGAAGTCGCCGGTCAGCGCAAGGACGGCAGCGTTTTCCCGATGTATCTCTCCATCGGCGAGCTTCGGCAAGGGAATCGCCGCTTATTCGTCGGCATCACCCACGATTTGACTCGGCGAAAAAAGAACGAGGAATACCTGTCGATTCTGTCCGGTGCGGTGGAGCAAAGCCCGAACGCGATCATGATTGCCGATCTCGAAGGTCGCATCACCTTTGTGAACCGGGCCTTTTGCCGCCTGACCGGATACAGCGCCGACGAAGTCATCGGTCTGAACCCGCGGCTGTTGCAGTCGGGCCAGACGCCGCAGGGGGTTTACCGGCGGCTGTGGGAAACGATTCGGGCCGGCAAAGAGTGGCAGGGAGAGATTCAAGACCGGAAAAAATCGGGCGAACTGTATTGGGCGCTCGAAACGATCACCCCGATCCGCGATGCTTCCGGCAAGGTCACCCGTTATCTCGCGACCCAGCGGGACATCACCGAGCAGAAGCGCGCCAAGGAAGCGTTGCAGGAGAGCGAAGAGCGCTTTCGGCAAGTCGCGGAGATGGTCGGCGAGTGGTTGTGGGAGCAGGACCCGGAAGGCCGTTACGTTTACAGCAGCGGCTCGGTCTATACCATCCTCGGCTTGAAGCCCGAAGAAATCATCGGCAAGCGCTACCTGGATCTCCTGACTCCCGAGGATCGGCAACACTGGGCCGAGACCTTGCCGCCGACCGAGCGCGTTCACGAGGGTTTTTACAGGCTCATCAATCATTACCGCCACCGGGACGGACACGAGGTTTTCACCGAATCCACCGGCGCCCCGATATTCGACGACGAGGGCCAGGTCGTCAAATGGCGCGGCATGGATCTGGATATTACGGCGCGCAAGCGAGCCGAGGATACCCTGCGCTTGCGCGAGCGAGCCATCGAAGCGGCGAGTGTCGGTATCGTGATCGCCGACGCCCGGCAGCCGCATTACCCGAATATTTACGTCAACCCGGCGTTGAGCCGGATTACCGGCTATTCGCGCGAGGAGTTGCTGGGACGAAACCTCAAGATATTGCAGGGTCCGGAAACCGAAGAAGCCGCTAAAGAGACGATTCGCCAAGCATTGAGGCAAGGAACCAGTTGCGAGGTCGTGTTGCGAAATTACCGGAAGAACGGAACTCCCTTCTGGAATGAGCTGCTGCTGTCGCCGGTGCGGGATGGACAGGGTGTCGTCACCCACTACATCGGCATTCAGACCGATGTGACCGAGCGCCGGCGGGCGGAAGAGGAACGGCACGAACTCGAAATCGCCAAGCACATTCAGCTCTCGCTGCTGCCGAAAAGACCGCTGCGGCTTCCGATGGCCGAGATCGCCGGGGTCTGCGTCCCGGCGAGCCACGTCGGCGGCGATTATTTCGATTACTTCCATTACGATGGAAATGCCGATATCGTCGTGGCCGACGTATCGGGCCATAGCGTCGGTGCCGCTCTCATCATGACCGAAATGCGCAGCACCTTGAAAGCCGAGACCCGAAGGACGCCGGACAATCCGGCTCCGCAGAGCGCCGCCGAGGTGTTGCGGGCACTCAACCATCTCCTTTACGAGGATTTGAGTGCGGCCGAGCTTTTCATCACGATGTTCTATCTGAAATACGATCTCGGAGAACGCCTGCTGCGCTATGCCAACGCCGGACACAACCGCGCCTTGTTGCGGAGGCAGCGGGATTGGACCGTTAGCGAACTGGACGCGGAAGGACTGATCCTCGGCGTCAAGCGGGACGTGTTTTTCGAGGAAAAAAGCCTCATTCTGGAGGCGGGCGACCGATTGCTGCTCTACACCGACGGCGTGATCGAGGCGCAGAACGAACAGGGAGAATTCTTCGGCATTTCGCGATTGTGCAACATCTTCGCCGCCGACCGCTCGGAATCGCCGGAAGCGACCATTCGAAAACTGATGAGCGAGCTGCGGACCTTCAGCGGGGAGAACGAGTTCGCGGACGACATCACCATGGTGAATTTACAGGTTCGCTGAGCGGGCAAACTTCGCTTGGTGCGTCCGGTTCGCCCGGCTCCAAGGGATGCTGGCCTTTTCGTTGTAGCGATGTGGCTCTCGTAGGTCGCGATCAGGCGGAGCCGTTCCCCGACAGGCGCGTTATGCTCGGCGCGCGGATTTGTTCAGAGCTTTCTTAACTTAGCCTTACCTTGGTTGATTTCTTATGCGCATGGTATTAAAACGCCCGATTACTGTCGTCTTTTTCGCCCTGATCTTGGCAAGCTGCGCGGAATCCGAGACGAAAACGTCTATGCAGACGGCATCCCGCCCCTCGGATTACGCCCGCGGCAAGTATGTGTATAGCGCCTTCTGTGCCGAGTGCCATGATTCCGGCCGAGACGGGGCCCCCATGCTGGACGATTCCGAAGCCTGGGAATCGCGGACCCTGGAATTGCCGTCGCTGCTGACGGATCATGCGACCAAAGGTTTTTTGGGCATGCCGGAAAAAGGCGCCCATTCCGATTTAAGCGACGACGCCGTTCGAGATGCGGTCCATTACATGATCAGGCAGATTGCGAGCGGCGATTAGCTGCCGAATGGGTGGCGCAATGCCGACCTCGCCGCCGGGATTTTCGGGAACGGTGCAATTACTTCGGTCAGAAGGGGGCAAATCGGCCCGAGTGATGAAACTTCTACTTTAACTTTGGGGTCTTATCGAGGTTCGTCAATTTAGGTAACTCTACTTACCGGCAAGGAGTGCTTTCAACAGGGAGCGCACTCAAATCAAACGGTTTTTGTTGAACAGCTACGTCATAGCGGTACTCGGCACCTTGGCCGTATCGCTCATTCTGGCGTTTTTCAATCCGGTTTTCGCCGGATCTCCGCCGCTGCTGCTGTTTTTGGTTGCGGTACTGCCGGCGGCTTGGCGCGGGGGGCTCGGTCCGGGGCTTCTTGCCACTGCCCTGAGTACTTTTGTCGGCATGTACTTCTTGGTCGAGCCCAGTTATTCGCTGGATATCGCTGAAACCGCCGAAAGACTGCGTTTGCTCCTGCTGTTCAGCGTCGGAATGCTGCTCAGCCTGGTGCTCGATCGCTTGAAAAAATCGGAGGCCCGGGCGCGCGAAGCGGTGATCGATCGCGAGAAGGAGCTGAAGAGAGAAATCGTCGACCATTGGGAGACCGAGCAAAAGCTGAAGGATGGCGAAACCTTTGCCCGCAAGGTGCTGATGTCTTCCCTGAACGGTCTTTACATCTACGACATAAAGACCGGTACCGATACCTTCATCAACGCCCAGTATACGAGGCTCACCGGCTATACGCTCGATGATCTCAAGGCCCTGCCCGGGCCGGCGTTTTTCGCCTTGTTTCACCCGGACGACCAGGCGCGAGTCGTCGCCCATCTGGAGAATCTTACGCGCATCGCGGATGGCGACGTTTCGGAAATCGAATACCGCTTCAAGACCGCGGACGGCCGTTGGATATGGTGCTTGTCGCGCGATGCGGTTTTTTCGCGGGATGCCGATGGGACGGTCCGCCAATGTATCGGGGCCTTCCTGGACATCACGGAGCGCAAGCAAGCGGAAGAAGCGCTGCGCGAGTCGGACCGCCGCAAGGACGAATTTCTGGCCATGTTGGGGCACGAGCTCCGGAATCCCTTGGCGCCGATTCGAAACGCCGTAAAGGTGATGAAGAAGGTCGGTCTGCCCCATCCCAAGCTAGCCTGGGCGAGCGACGTCATCGACCGGCAAGTCAACCAACTGGCGCACTTGGTGGACGATCTTCTCGATGTTTCCCGCATCGTCCAGGGCAAAATCACCTTGCATAAGACTACGGTCGAAGTGGATAAAGTGATCGAGCTGGCGCTCGAAACCGCCCGCCCGCTGATCGAGGCCCGCCATCACGAACTCAAGCTCACGCTGCCCGAGGCCCCTCTGCGGCTGGACGGGGATGCCATACGCCTGGCGCAAGTCGTGGGCAATCTGCTCAACAACGCCGCGAAGTATACGCCGGATGGCGGGACGATCTGGGTGACGGCCGCTCGGAAAAACGGCGAAGCGATTATTTCGGTGCGCGACACCGGCGAAGGTATTCCGAAAAACTTGTTGCCCAAGCTCTTCAAGCTTTTCACGCAAGCCGAACGCACCTTGGACCGCGCGCAAGGAGGCCTGGGGCTGGGCCTGACCATCGTGCAGAAAATCGTCGAATTGCATGGCGGCTGGGTCGAAGCCAAAAGCGAAGGTCCCGGCAGGGGAAGCGAATTTATCGTATATCTACCGGCTTTAGCGCCGGCTCTCGAGACCGATTCGCTGTTTAGGGAAGCCGTGAACAAATCCGAAAGCCTTTCGGGTTGACTGTCACGGCGGGCCGGCAAGTACGGCGACAACTTTGTCCAGCCTCGGATGCCTATAAGTAAAGTCCATTCGGGAGCAGGAGCATGATTCGACTCGTATTCGAAAGCAGTGACCCGGGATACGCCATAACGCTTGGCCCAGCGCCTTTATTCCGGGTCGGTGGTAATTTCATCCGGCAAGGACCGGAAAAATCCGTCGTGGCGAGATACCGGAACCATTTCTGGGAAGTTCAGGAGCGGCACTTCACGCGCTACGATTGTCTGGATAGCGCATCGATCCATTTCGAGGATATTGCCGGCGATCCGTCGGAATCGTTCGGGCCGTTTGTTCGCTTTTGGGTCGCCGACGGGGCGCTTTATGCGGAAAGAAATCTCTTCGCCAAATTCGTGGAAGAATCCCAGCTCTGGCATTGTTATCCGACCGACACCTATTGGCCGATCATGGTGATTACCCAGGCCGACCGGGCCGATTAGTTTTTCTCCGGGCAAAAACTTCACATTCAGGCGGCGGTCGTAAATTTATCGGCTGTCGGAATTCTTGTGTCAGAGAGCTATGTGGGTGCTGGCCATGTTGCAACTCGCAAGGGAGGTGGGTCGAGTCGATGAGCCGCATCATGCCTTTACGAGCGACTCTTGTATTCATCGCGGCATTTCTCTTCGGCTGCGGGCGGCCGGATTCCGATTCGATCCGTCTGACCGGCTGGATCGCATCGCCGATCGAAGAAAATCTGACGCGGACGTTCATCGACACTTTCGAGCAACGGCATCCCGGCCTTCCGGTCCGGTACGAGCCGATCACGGCCAATTACATGGACAAGCTGCTGCTCATGCTAGCCACCGGGACCGCGCCGGATGTGGTGATGATCGAGGCTTTCTGGATTCCGCTGCTGGTCGAGTATGACGTTTTGCTGCCGCTCGACGGTTTCCTTGTCCGTGACCCCGGCTTTTTTCCGGACGACTTCGAGCCGATGCTGCTCGATGCGTTTCGTTCCAACGGCGCGTTGTACGGATTGCCCAAGGATTATTCGACCCTGGCGCTTTATTTCAACCCGGCGATGTTCGACGAAGCCGGGCTCGCGGAACCTCCGAGGACTTGGGAAGAATTCGCCGAGTACGCCCGGCGGCTCACCCGCGATACCGACGGCGACGGCAGCGTCGACCAGTACGGATACAGCCATGCCGAGGACCTCGAATATTCGCTGCCCTTCGTCTGGCAGAACCGGGGCGAATATCTCGACGCGCAAGGCCGCGCCGCTTTCGGCGAACCCGCCTTCGCGGAAGCGCTGGGTTTCCTTCAGCGGATGAAGACCGACGGCATCGCCGTCATGCCTTCCGATGTCGGAGCGGCCTGGAACATGGACGCTTTCGGCCGCCGCCGCGTCGCCATGGCGATCTCGGGACTCTGGGCGGCGAATTTCCTGAACGAGACCCATGCAGGCACCCCATATCGGACGGCTTTGCTGCCCGCCGGAAAGAAGGCGGCTTCGGTCGCGTTCGTGGCCGGTTATGCCGTCCCCAAGCGGACCCGAAACCCGGATCGAGCATGGCAGCTGCTTCGTTATCTCACCGGCCGCGAAGGCGGGCGCATCTGGGTCAAATCCGATGTCGGCCTGCCGGCCCGGCGCTCGATTGCGCTGGAATCGAAGATCGAGCGCGATCCCTTGAAGCGGGTTTTTCTGCAAAGCCTAGACCATGCGAGGATCTGGCAATTCCGGGTGAATCAGCGAGTCCTGGACGAAACTCAGAGCGCGCTGCAAGCCATCTTTCTCACCGGCGCAGCCGTTCAACCGACGCTGGACGATTTGAAGCGCCGGGTGGAACGGGGAGGGCGGTTTCACGCCGATGTCCGAGGCCATGAGGCGCAAAACCGGTCCGGGCCGCCCCGCTGACATGCCCGAGCGGCATCGCGAGGCTTGGGCCGCATTTTTCTTTCTGTCGCCGGGACTCGTCGTTCTTTCGCTGTTCGTGTTCGGCCCCCTGATTTTCATCTTCGTCGTCGCATTTTTCGACTGGAATCTTTTTCGGCCCGAACAGCATTTCCTCGGTGTCGCGAATTTCGTCGAATTGACGGGCGACGAGCTGTTTTTCGCCGCTCTGCGCAACACCACGGTCTATGTTCTGGGCGTGGTGCCGGCCCAGACTCTCTTGGCCTTGTTGCTGGCGCTCGCCGTCAACCAGAACATTCCGGCCCGTGGATTTTTTCGCGCGGCGTTTTACATCCCGGCCATCACTTCCTCGGTAGTGACGTCCATCATCTTTCTGTGGATCTACTCGAAGCCGGGTTTGCTCAATTACGTCCTGTCGCAGTTCGGAATCGTCGGGCCGGACTGGATCGGATCGCCCAAATATGCGCTCGGCGCAATCATGGCGCTCAACGTATGGTCGACCTCGGGGTATTTCATGGTGGCGTTTCTGGCCGGGCTACAGAGTATCCCGGCTTCGCTCTATGAAGCCGCCCGGATCGACGGCGCGAGTCCCTGGGCGCGCTTCCGGCACATCACGGTGCCGGGCCTCAAGCCCACGCTGTTTTTCGTGGTGACCCTCGGGATCATCGGCAGCTTTCAGGTGTTCGATCAAATCTACATGATGAGCGCGGGCGGGCCGGTCAACGCCACCACCACGCTCAGCTATTTCATTTATAACAGCGCGTTTCGGTATTTCCGTTTCGGCTATGCGGCGGCGGCGGCCGTGATACTGTTCGCGATCATTCTGTTCGTCACCCGCGTACAGCGGAAGATCGTCCGTCCGGAAGCGCCGTGAACAGATCTCGGACCATTCGAAACGCAATCCGGAGGTCGGCCGTCCTTGCGCTCTTGCTTGCGGCCACCGGCATTTTCACGCTCCCCTTTATTTGGTCCCTGTCCATCTCGTTTCAACCGCCGGGAGATGTTTTCAGTTGGCCGATCGAGCTCATTCCTGACGAGTTCACCTTGCAGAATTATCGGCGGCTCTGGACCGAAATTCCGTTCGCCCGGTGGCTGCTCAACAGCGGCGGCGTCGCGCTGGCGGTGACGCTGGCGAACCTTTTCTTCGACGCCCTCGCGGGCTACGCCTTCGCCCGTTTGAGCTTTCCGGGGCGGAACGTCCTATTCGCCCTGTTGCTGGCGACGCTGATGGTGCCCGCTCATGTAACCCTGGTGCCCAAATTCATGCTCTTGAATGCCCTGGGTCTGGTCAATACCTATACCGCGCTGGTCGCGCCGGCCATGGTTCAGGTGGTCGGCATTTTCCTGATGAAGCAGTTTTTCGAGTCCATTCCGCGGCAGTTGGAAGAGGCGGCCCGCATCGACGGCTGCAACCGATTCCAAGTGTTTTGGCGGGTGGTACTGCCGGCGTCCCGGCCCGCGCTGGCGGCGCTGGGCATCTATACCTTCCAGAGCAATTGGAACGAATTCCTGTGGCCGCTGGTCGTGACCACCACCAGCGACCGGTTCACCCTCCCGGTCGGCCTCGCCATGTTCCGCTACGAATTCAGGGTCGAATGGACCATGCTGATGGCGGGCGCCGTGCTCATCGCCTTTCCGACACTGCTGATATTCCTGGTCTTCCAGCGCCTTTTCATTCAGGGCATCGCCACGAGTGGATTGAAAGGGTGAACACTAGAGCGTTTTCTGGTTTGGCGTAGCGCCCCGAAGGTGCAGTAGGTCGGCAATCCGTTGCCGACACATTGGGGCGGTGAGGGGCTTTGTCGGCAAAGGATTGCCGACCTACCAAGTTCCCGATTCTCACCGCTAAACTGCGGTGAAAAACGCGCTAGAGATTCGGATGCGCGGTAGGCGGGCAGGCGAACAAATCGATCCGCATGTCATCGGAATCTGGAATGCCGAGACCCGGAAAGACGGTCCTCCGACTTTTACCGTGCAATAACCCCAACAGGGTGTTGGTCGAGGCCAACACATTAACAATCCTTGATTTTTAATGAGATACGGCATTTTTCCGGAAATGCCGTTCGGCTGGGCAAACGGTGCCGGTTTCTTTCCAGAGCCGTATATGTCAGATAAATAACTGAAAAATAGAACAATATTCGTGCTGGCATGATTCCTCCCTTGTATTCGGCACCGGGCTCGCGGTCACGCGGATCACATCGAGCCCAACACGCCAGGCGTTTCGAAAAATGAAAATACTCGGGAGGATTTATGTCGATTTACCAAGTCTCCAAATTTGCCGAGAACCCGGAGCCGTTGTTCAGCTTCCGAAGGTTTCTTGAAAATACCGCCAATCTCGGCCTCGTTCTGCCGTTCGGCGCGGCCAGCGTCACGTCGGTGGTGTCCCTGGCCCATACCGGCGAGATTTCGCTGCCTCTCGTCTCGTCCGCATTTCTCTGTGTGTATTCCAGTTATTTGATCGATCATCTCGCCGATGTCGGCAGGCTGGATGGAGACCTGGAGTCGACGCGCACCAAGACCCTTTCGAGAAAATCGCTGTTTACCGCCTTCGGCTTGGCCGCATTCGTAGCCGCCGCGGGCATAGCCTTGGTTTTCTCCGGCCTGGAGGCGTTTTTATTGCTCCTCTGCTTTCCTTTGGCGGTGGCTCTGTACGGAACCTCACTGTTCGGGACACTGGCCGGCGAACTTCCACCCTATCGGCGACTGAAAGACATTCCAGGCATCAAGGCCTTTTACACGGCATTCTTCTGGGGCTTTTTGATGCTCTATGCTTCCCGCTTCGTCGATGCTCAGGATTTGCGCCAAACCGTGTTTTTCTTCGTTTACATGATGCTTTCCGACTTCGTGAATACCGTCTTTTGCGACTTCAAAGATCTGGCGCGTGATCGGGTGGAAGGCGTCAAGACCCTGCCCCTGCTGCTGGGCGTGGCGAGGACGAGCAAGCTTATTCAAGCGGTGAACGGCATTGCGCTCATGGTATTGGCAGTGTCCGTCCATCTGCAGTGGATTCCGGCCTGGATGTTGGCATTGGCGCCGGTTCACCTCTATGTCCGGGCAATCGTCGATCATGGCCAAAAGCTGGTAGCCGCCGACGGCAATCCCGGCGATGCGGCGATGGATGCCGAATTCCTCCTGTGGCTGCCCCTGGTCTTGGGCGGATTGGCCCTAGGCCTGTGAACGACGGCTCCGACACTTCCAAAGGTACCCAGCCATGACGCCACAACAAGAACTCACTTTCCAGATTTCAGCCACGGCATCGATGACCCTATGGATTGCCGCCTATATCCTCATCATCCGCCGCGGCTTCAAGGATCGAACGTATGGCATGCCGTTCGCGCCGATGTGCGTGAACGTCTCCTACGAATTCATTTTCGGCTTCGTTTATCCGGATATCCCGCCGGTGAATTACGCGAATATCGCTTGGTTTTTCATCGATCTGGCCATCGTCTATCAATATCTGCGGTTCGGGCGGGAAGAATTTCCTGCTGTGTTTCCAAAGCATTCGTTTGTCCCGGCTTTCGCCCTGGGGCTGGTGACGGCGTTTTTCGGGGTTATCGCCATTACCCTGGAATTCAAGGACTTTCATGGGAACTACACGGGATGGGGAGATCAGCTGCTGATTTCCATAACCTACCTGTATCTGTTGGCCCGCCGCGGAAGCACGCGCGGCCAATCGGTCTATATCGTCCTGACGCGGATGTTCGGTTCGATTGTTCTGATTCCCGCGCAGTATGTCCAAACCCCCGAGTCGATTCTCCTGCCGTTTTTGTATGCGGGATTCATCGTGTTCGACGCGATATACCTTTTCTTGTTGGTTAGGCAGTGCCGTTCGGAGGGGATTAATCCCTGGGCGCGGGTTTAAGCTTCGTAGAGTGGAACGGGTTAGGTCTTATCGACCCGGTTTTTCCGGCGCAGCTTTCAGGAAGCAGTTGTTTGGATATGGATTCCGCCGATCATTGACCTTGGGTGTCCGTGTATACGACCATATACAGTTGATAAGAAAAGTTATCGCTTTTGCCACTGTCAAGTGGTCCAAGTCGAGCGGTCAAAAATCGGGCGGGTCAACCGCCCGTTTCCGTGTTTGTCCATGTGACGGCCGGTTGCTGCAAGAAGCGGTCTTCAAACGTCACGAGCGATGTCAGGACAAGGCGCGAAAGGGCGACCCGAAGCCGCGGGACCCGCGGACGAAACGGCCGTTAGCCTGGCCCGCAGTAGTTTGAAGACGGCTTCTTAGACTGTTAGGGGGAAAACGTCCGGAGTAGCAGGTCCATGGCTTGCCTTCACGGGCGCGCAGTCGGAAAAGAACAATTAAAAGGCAATACGGCACTGATGGCAGTTCGTCACAGCATCCGGAGTCGGACCAGAACACTCTTTCGGAAAGCTTTTCTTTCAGCTTTTGACGGCAACGCTTGCTCTCGGCGAGTGATTCTTGCCGGGGTGCTATCCGGCGTTTTGGCTCCGCAGATAGTCTCTGCCGATGCCTTTCCCGGCGATCTGCTGCTCTTTCCCGAGCTCACCAGTCTCCATCGCTTCGATCTTCAAGACGGTTCCAGCCTGAAGAACTATTGGATCAATCCGGGGCTGAATCTCTTCTACGGCTTGGATCAAGGCCGGTTCCGCTTCCTGCTGGAGTGGCTGGTGGACCGCTCCGCGCAGGAGGTTCAGAGGTTGCAGCTCGGCTGGCGCTGGCAGGACACCACGTTTTGGGTGGGCCGCTTTCACAATCCCATCGGCTACTGGAACATCCATTTTCATCACGGGGCTTACATGATGACCAGCATCACCCGTCCCGGTGTGATGACTTACGAAACGTCCGGCGGCCCGCTGCCGATGCATGTCACCGGGCTTTACGTCGAAGGGGTTCGGGAACTCGGGGATTCCAGTCTCTATTACGTTCTGAATGCCGGAGTGGGTCCGGACCTCGAGAAGAAGCGGCTGGACGCGTTCGACGTTCTGGACCCGGAAGGTACGCGGCTCCCGGCCGTGACTTTGCGCCTCGGATATCAGCCGGTCAGCTTCGGTTCCGACGAGATCGGTTTTTCCTTCAGCTATACCGAAATATCCGGCCGCCAGATCGGCGTGGACCGAATCAATCAGATCGTGGCGGGCGTCTTTGCCAATTGGCGATCGGAGAATCTCGGTTTCCTGGGCGAGGCCTTTTACATCCATAACGATTTCACGGGCGGCGCTTCGGAACCCGAATCCGACGTGCTGAACCTCTACGGGCAGGCGGAATGGCGGGTGGCCGACGATCTGACCTTGTACAGCCGGATTGAAGGCACGTTCAACGATAACGGCGACTTGTACTTCGATCATTTTCGAAACTTCGTGCGTGATCGATACATGGGCGGCGTACGCTACGAACTGCCCTACAAGATGGCTCTGAAACTCGAGCTTTCGCGCGAGCACACGAGGGATGACGCCTTCGGGCAGGTGGGGCTCCAATGGAGCGCGGTGTTTCCCTAGCCATGTCCAAGCTGTCGTTCCTGATCCTGTTGTTATCGCTCGCGTCCAGCGCGCTGGCCATTGAGGCCGACGGCTTGCGCGAACTCGTTCTCGCCGCAAGTTCCCAGTCGAACATTCCCAAGCTTTCGCTGCAGGAGACCCGGAAGCTTTATCTAGGCGTACCGGTCGAGAAGAACGGCAAGACCATCAAACCTCTGCTGAATGTCAGCGAGTCCCTGCTGTTCGAAGTATTTTTGCAGAAGGTTACCTTCATGTCCTCCGACGCCTACGAGAAACAGGTCCTGGCGATCGTATTCCGCCTCGGCGGCCAGAGGCCCCAGGCTTTTCACGATAGACAGACGCTGAACGCCGCCTTGCTGGAACATCCGGATTCGGTGACGTTCATGTGGGCCAAGGATTTGGATCAGTACAGAGGGCTGAAACCTATCAACACTCTTTGGGCGGGGTCTGCCGATTGAAACGTTTCTTCCATAGCTTCAACGGGCGCCTGCTGCTGTCCATCGTAGGCGTTCATATCATGCTGGTGCCCCTTTTGCTGTTCGGGGTTTATTTGATCGCAAAGCCTGGTGTCGAGCGGCAATTCGTCAATCAGGTGCGCTCGGATGCATTGCTTTTCGGCAATTTGATCGGTTCTCGGCTGACGACGGGGGATACGGCGGAAATCGCGGCGCTCATGGGCGAGTTTCTGTTGAACGGCCGGCTGATTTTTGCCGAGGTGCAGATGGGCGACCGGATAATACCGCCCAATATCCCGCTGGCCACACAAGAACCTTTCAACGAGGATTTCTTCTTCGGACAGCATGAGGACGGCATTTATTTCATCGCGGTGCCTTTGACCGAAGGCGATGCCGGCGGACAGCCGGTCTTGCGTCTGGGTTACGACGAAATCCCGGTCCGGCAGGAACTCATGTCCCTTTACCGCCGCGGCATTTATCTGGTGGCGTCCTATCTGGGCCTGACCCTGATCGTCGTGGCCTTGTTGGGAAGGCGCCTGGTTCGGCCGCTGGAAATTCTTCGGCGGGAGGCGGATCAGATCACGGCCGGCGACCACGGCACCGAGTTCGGCACCCGTTCCGGAATCGCCGAAGTGGCCGCCTTGGCGGAGAATCTCGAACGGATGCGGCAGGGCCTCATTCATGCGCGCGACGCGGCCCTTCAGGCGGCGCTGACGAAAAGCGAATTCCTGGCCAACATGAGCCATGAAATCCGCACGCCCATGAACGGCGTCATCGGCATGCTGGAACTGGCCTTGCGCACCGAACTCACGCCGCAGCAGAAAGACTATCTCACCATGGCCAGTTCATCCGCCGAATCCCTGCTGCGCCTGCTGAACGACATACTCGATTTTTCGAAGATCGAGGCACGAAAGCTGGAGCTCGAGTGCATCCAGTTCGATTTGCGCGACGCCGTGGGCGACACACTGAAGCTGCTGGCGCCTCAGGCCCATGCCAAAGGCCTGGAGCTGACTTATCTCATCGATCCCCAGATACCCGACATCGTTTCCGGAGACGTCGGCCGTTTGCGGCAGATTCTCATCAATCTGGTGAGCAATGCCATCAAGTTCACGCCGCAGGGCGAGATCGTGGTGCGGGTCGAGTCCGGATGCGACCGCTGTGCCGACAGCATCTGTCCCCGCTTCTCGGTGAGCGATACCGGCGTCGGAATCCCAGCGGACAAGCAAACGGTGATCTTCGACGCGTTTACCCAGGCGGATGCCTCTTCCACGCGCATGTTCGGCGGAACCGGGCTGGGATTGGCGATTTCCTCGCGCCTGGTGAATCTGATGCGGGGGGACATGGGCCTCGAAAGCGAAGTAGGCCGCGGCAGCACCTTTTATTTCACGGTTCCGTTAAAAGTACCGTCGGAAACGGCGCCGGGCCCCCGGCAAAGGTCCTTCGATCTGCACGGGGTCAAAGTCCTGGTGGTGGATGATCATCCGGTCAACCGCTACATTTTCATGGAGATGCTGACGCAGTGGGGCATGAGCCCGGTGCAGGCCGATTCCGGCAAGGCCGCGCTGCACGAGATCCAGCGGGCCACCGAGCAAGGGGCGCCGTTCCGGTTGATCCTGCTGGACGCCATGATGCCCGAGATGGACGGTTTCGAGGTGGCCGCCCACATCAAGGCGACGCCCAGCACGGCCCTGACCACCATCATGCTGCTGTCCTCGGCGGACCGCGGCGGCGACTTCGAACTTTCCCGCCGCTTGGGCATTTCGCGTTTCCTTCGAAAGCCGGTCAAGTATTCGGAGCTGATGGAGGCGATCCAGGCTGCCCTGGACGAGTCGGAAGCCACGCCCGTTACGCCCGAAGTGTTGCCGGCATCGCCGTTCCGTGCCGTGCAGCGCGGGCTGCGCATCCTGGTGGCCGAGGACAATCCGGTCAACCAGAGGCTGGTGCAGGCCTTGCTGGAAGACCGCGGGCATTCCGTGCTGATGGCGGGCAACGGCGAGGAAGCCTTGCGCTTGCTCGAGCGGGAATCCTTCGACGCGGTGCTGATGGACGTGCAAATGCCGGTGATGGACGGCTTGCAGGCTACGGCCGCGATTCGGGAGCGGGAACGGGACACCCGCCGCCATGCCTACATCGTGGCGATGACGGCTCACGCGCTCAAAGGCGACAAGGAACGTTGCCTCGCGGCCGGCATGGACGCTTATGTATCCAAACCCATACGCGAGGCGGAATTGCTGGCGGCCGTCGAACGCTGGAACGAGGAGCCGGCATCTTCCGACACTCAAAGGGCATCCGCCATGTCGTCCGACCAACCCCCGTTCGATCTCTCCGAAGCCTTGGCCCGGGTCCGCAACCGGCGGCCTCTGCTGCGCAGTATGGCCGAAATCTTCATCGGACAATCCGATGATCTGCTGGACCAATGCGAGGCGGCCATCGAAAGCGCCGACGGACCCACCCTGGAGAGGGCCGCTCATACGCTCAAGAGCTCGGCGGCGAGTTTTTGCGCAGCCACCGTGTCGGAGATCGCCCAACGGCTCGAGAATGCCGGCCGCACCGCCGAGTTCGGGAATGCGAAGGCGGATTTTCAGGTATTGAAATCCGAAATGGGCCGGCTGCTCCCCGCCTTGAAGCGGTTCCTGGACGAGCCGGACCCGCCGGCCTGAGGCTCGAAATGCTTACAGCCCTGTCGTTTAACTGTTGGAATTGTCGGATATGACCCGCAACACGGAACGAAAACCCCTGGTTCTCATGGTGGACGACAATCCGGTGAACCTCGCCGAGTTGTACGATTTGCTGACGGAGGCGCAATACGAGGTATCGATCGCGGAAAGCGGGGCCGGCGCCATCCTCCAGGCCGAGCGCGTGGTTCCCGATCTCATCCTGCTCGATGTGCTCATGCCGGGCATGAGCGGATTCGCCGTCTGTGCCAAGCTCAAGGAATCTCCGAAGACGGAATCCATCCCGGTACTCTTCATGACCGCCCTCGACGATACCGCCGACAAGCTGCAAGGCTTGCGGCTCGGAGCCGTCGATTACATCACCAAGCCCTTTCAGCACGAGGAGGTCCTGGCGCGGGTCAATACCCATTTGACGCTGGCGCGGCTCCGAAGCGAGCTGCAGGCCAGCCGGGAACGGCTTTCCCGGATCGTGACCTATGCGCTCGACGCCATCATCACGGTGGATGCGGAAGGCCGGATCGTCCTTTTCAATGCTGCGGCCGAAAAACTGTTGAAATGCCGGGAGAGCGAAGCGGTGGGGGGAGTCCTGGAGCGATTCCTGACGCCCGCGCTCAAGGAGCATCTTGGCCACTGCATGGACCACTCGTCGGACCAGGCGATCTGGCTGCCGGAAGGCGTCGGCATTCTGCGGGGCGACGGCGCGGAGGTGCCGATCGAAGGTTCGATATCGCGGGTGGAAGCCGGCGACGAAAAGCTTTTCACCGTGATTCTGCGCGACTCCGGCGAGCGGCAGCGGCGCATGCAAGCGGAGGCGGAATGCCGGCAGCTCAAGGGCATCAAGCTTTACCTGGAAGAAGAAATCAAGGCCGCCCACAATCTGGACGAACTGATCGGCGGGTCGGCGGCGCTGAAGCAGGTTGTGACGCTCATCAACCAGGTGGCCGAGACCGATTCCACGGTGCTGGTCACCGGCGAAACCGGCACCGGCAAGGAGCTCATCGCCCGTGCGATCCACAATCTCAGCAGCCGCAAAGCCAATGTGCTGGTCAAACTGAACTGTGCGGCCATTCCGGCCAATCTTGCGGAGAGCGAGTTGTTCGGCCATGAGAAAGGGGCCTTTACAGGAGCCCTGTCGCGCAAGCAGGGGCGCTTCGAACTGGCCGACGGGGGCACCCTGTTCCTGGACGAAATCGGGGAATTGCCCCTGGATCTTCAGGCCAAGCTGCTGCGGGTATTGCAGGAGGGCGAATTCGAGCGGGTGGGCGGCACCCAGACGATCAAGGTCAACGTCCGCGTCATCGCGGCCACCAACCGCGATCTCGGCCGGATGTCCCGCGAGAACCAGTTTCGGGCGGATCTTTATTACCGGCTCAACGTGTTTCCCATCCATCTGCCCCCGCTTCGGGAAAGGGCGGACGATATTCCCTTGCTGGTCCGGCATTTCGTCCAAAAGTACGCCACCCTGCTCGGCAAGCGGATCGAGACCGTGCCGCAGCCGATACTGTCGGCGCTTTGCGCCTATCCCTGGCCCGGCAACATCCGCGAGCTGCAGCACGTGATCGAAAGAGCCGTGATTCTGTCCGAAGGCGGCGAACTGGCGCCCATCGACTGTATTCAGCGTCCCGCCGCGGAAACGCGGAACGGTGGCTTCGCCACCCTGGAAGAAGTGGAACGGGCGCATATCCTCAAGGTGCTGGAGGCCACAAGCTGGCGGATCAGCGGCGAAAAGGGCGCGGCCGTGATCCTGGGCATGCCTTCGACCACGCTCCGTTCCCGGATGGAACGGCTCGGCATCACGCGGCACTCGACCACGGCCTGATGCAGGCCAAAATCATTGTGGTCGTAGGTCGGCAATCCTTTGCCGACACGTTGGCTTGGTAAGAACCTTTGTCGGGAAGGGATTCCCGACCTACAACACTGATGCAGGCCAAAATCATTGTGGTCGTAGGTCGGCAATGTTTTGCCGACACGTTGGCTTGGTAAGGGCCTTTGTCGGGAAGGGATTCCCGACCTACTCGCTTAGTGTGGGAGCGGGCCGTAAACCAATCCGGCAGCAGCTCTAAGAGCATTGCCTCACTCACTCCCTCCTCATCCTTTCGCCGGAAGCATGGAGCGGCTCCGCCGAATCGCCGTCGAACAGCCAGCATTGATTCCGGCCCGCCCGCTTGGCGAGGTAAAGCGCTTGATCGGCCTGCCGCAGCAGACCGTCGTCGTCATCCCCCGCTCCGGCGAACAGGGTCACCCCGATGCTCGCGGAAATTGGAACGACATCGTCGACAACGGGGAAAGGCTTCGCCAGCGCGGCGAAGATGCGGGCCACGGTTTCGCGGCAATCCGCCGGGCCGCCGATGTCGTTCAGCAGCAGGGCGAATTCATCGCCGCCCAGCCGGGCCACGGTATCGCCTTCGCGCAGTTCCTCGCGGAGCCGCCTTGCGACTTCCACCAGCAGTCGATCGCCGGTTTCGTGCCCGAAGGTGTCGTTGATGAGCTTGAAGTCGTCGAGATCGAGATAGCAAACAGCGAACTGGCGCTTGGAGCGCTGGGTTCTGCTCATGCGAAGCCTGTCCGCGAACAGGGCGCGATTGGGCAATTGGGTCAGATAATCGTAATAAGCCAGGCGTTCCAGGCTCTGCCGGCGTTCCACCTCTTGCGTGATGTCCGAGACCGTAACCAGGAAGCGCTGCAGGCCGCCCTGCGGGTTCCGCAAGGCTCGCACCGAGGTGTCGGTATAAATGAGCTGTCCGTTGCTGTGGACGAACCGTTTCTTGAAGCGGACGGCATCGATTTCCCCGTTCCAGAGACGTTCGAAATGGGCGAAGTCCTCGGCCAAGTCGTCGATATGGGTGATTTCCACCCAGCTCGTGCCGTTCAGCATTTCCTCGGAGTAGCCGAGCATTTCGCGAAACGCCCGATTGACCTTCACCCATCCTTGGGCAGGACTGAGAATCACCATTCCGGGCAAGCCGAATTCGAAGAAGCTTTCGTACTCGTTCCTGCAATGTGCGTGCGCGAATCCCGCGGTCTTCCGGAGGCGAGCACGCGTTTCAAGCTCGTCCGCCGTTCCGGCCGGATTCCGGGATGGTCCATCGGGAACTCCGCGAGTCGGCTCGTGCTCCATAGATCCGGCAGGTCTCCGCAACGGTTCCTCGATCCCCAAGACCGGTTCGGAACGGGAAGCGAAAGCGGGTTGGGCCGGTTTGCTTGCGATGAACCCGAAGGCCTCGACCACCGCCGGATCGCCAAGATATCGACATTCGATCATTTCTTTTTCCTTTCTGCTCGGTAGGGCGGAGCGGCGTCGGTTGATCAGGGCTTTGCGCCGTCGAACGAAATCCCCTCGACATAAAGCCCGGCCTTGAACGTCGGGCGCGAGTCGCCGCCCGACCCGCCAAGACCGTAATCGAGGGAATAGATGCCGAGATGGTCGAGACCGATGGTCAGAAGGGGAGTTCTCAGGTCCGGAGCGAGCAAGGTGATGCTTCCTTTGCGTTCCTTCGCATCGGACGAGTTGCCGCTCAGGACGAAGTCCTGGTGCCACTCGATCAGTCCGCCCGAAGCCGCTTCCGGCATGGCAACGCTCAGGTTCGACACTTCCCGGCCGGCAAAATCGTACTCATACTCGCGAAACTCGCCTCTCTCCTGGAGCTTTCTCTTGACGGTCAAAGCACCGACGCCGATGGCTCTGGACATATCCAGCCCATCGATTTCCAACCGGAAGTTGGACTTCAGCATTCTTGACTGATTGACGGCGCGCTCCAGTCCCGCATAGCGCGCTCCGCCTTTTTGCCATTTGACATACGAGGGTCGTAGCTTGAGCGTGAGTTGCAGCTTCTCCCGCGAGGTCTTGTCCAGCGCCGGAATGCTTATCTCCGAAATCACGGCATTGAATAAGGTGGCTCGCCGCATTTCGTTTCCGTGGAGATCGAGGATGACGATCCCCGCATGAGCGGCATAGAAGTTCGAATGCAGACTGGCCTGGACCCAGTTGAGCAACTCGCCTTCCGGAGCCACGTCCAGCTTTACCGTCCAATCCTTGTACCGGGTTTCTCCCAGGACTTTGTTCGGAAACTGAGCCGGCCCGGCGGGTTGCGAGATGACCTGTCCGCTGGCTTCGCTCCCTTCGAACGAAGAGAGATAAGCGACTGGCTTGCCGTTCAATTCGAAGACATAGATGCCTGGCGAGTAAGATGCCGCCGCCGTGGCCCGCAGCGGAGAGAACAGTGCCGCCAGCATGCCCAGTAGGCTAAGGGCGTGCATAAAGAATGCGCGTTGCGTTTGAATGTTCATTGTCATTGTCCCTTTTCGGTGTTTATGAACTGCTAGTCCGCTTAACGACAGACACCTCTCGGTGGGACGACCGTCTCCACGTTCTGACGTTTTGGTCTGCCCCTCGAACTGGCGTGTCGATGCGCGGTCGGCAGACTAGGCGCAAGAGCGATGCCAATAAGGTCTGCGTGTGCAAGTAATTGAAATGGATGACGTTTCAGTTCGGGTCCGGCAGGAGTTCGTCGACGTGTTTTACGAAATGTCGTCAATGCACGCTATCTCGTAAGTTCGTCCGGGCCTTCTCGATCCGGTATGTACGGTCAGGCTTGGAAGGCTTTTGCTCGGACGAAGATTCCGCGTATTCTGGAAAACGTGATTTCAACCAAACCGGGCTGGAGGCCGAACAGCTCCCATCCATGTCCAGAACCTCTACCGACCTGCATATCGATCAACTCCTCAGGATCATCGCGGAAGGTACCGCCGCGGTCACCGGCGACGATTTCATGCGCTCGCTGGTGCGCCATCTGGCCGAGGCCCTGGACGTCAAGTACGCGTTCGTGGCCGAGTTTACGGAGGTGAAAACCCGCGTCGGGACGCTCGCTTTCTGGGCCGACGGCGAGTTTCTCGAAAACTTCGAATACGATCTGCCGGGCACGCCCTGCGAAGCGGTCTTGGCCGGAGAAATGCGCCTTTACAAGGCGGGCGTCCAGGATCTTTTTCCGTCTCACCGGGAGGAACTGGCCGCCATCGGCGCCGAGAGTTATCTCGCGATTCCGCTCGCGGACAGGGCGGGCGAGGTGATGGGCCATCTGGCCCTGATCGACGTCAAACCCATGAGCGGAGACCCGTCCGAGCTTTCCGTGTTAAGAATCTTCGCCGCACGGGCCGGGGCGGAGCTGGAGCGCATGCGGGCGGAAGAACTGCTCAGGCGCAGCGAGGAGCGGCTGGGTTCCATCCTGGCCTCGGCCATGGACGCCATCGTCACCATCGATGAGAGCCGCCGCATCACTTTGTTCAACAACGCCGCCGAGCGGATTTTCGGATGCTCGAAGAGCTGGGCGCAGGGCCAGCCGTTCGACCGTTTCCTGTCCAAGGGTTTCCGGAACCTCCTGGAACGCCATCTTCGGGAGAGCACGGGAAAGAGCGCGAAGCCGCAACCGGTGTGGGCGCCGGAGGGATTGACCGCGTTGCGCGCCAATCGGGAGGAGTTTCCCATCGAGGCCACCCTGTCCCCCCTGGAACTGGGCGGCAAGCGGTACTACACCTTCATACTTCGGGACGTCGACGAGCGCCGGAAGATCGAAGCGGAACTCCATCGCCTGCAAACCGAAAACGTTTTTCTGCAAGAAGAAATCAGCGCGCCGTACCGCTTCGAGGAAATGATCGGCGGATCGCCGGCGATGCGCAGCCTGTTTTCCGATGTCGAACAGGTGGCCGGCACCGATTCTACGGTGCTCATCATAGGCGAAACCGGCACCGGCAAGGAGCGGATCGCCCATGCCATCCACAATCTCAGCCCGCGCAAGGATCGGCTTCTGGTCAAGCTCAATTGCGCCGCCTTGCCCGCCGAATTGATCGAAAGCGAGCTGTTCGGCCACGAGAAAGGCGCGTTCACCGGCGCGACCGCGCAGCGCAAGGGGCGGTTCGAAATGGCCGACCGGGGCACGCTGTTCCTGGACGAGGTTGGCGAGCTGAGTCTGCCGGCCCAGGCCAAATTGCTTCGGGTGCTTCAGGAACGGGAGTTCGAGCGGGTCGGCGGCGGACAGACGATCCGGGTCGACGTCCGGGTCATCGCCGCCACCAACCGCAATCTGGCGGACGCGGTCAAAGCCGGCGAATTCCGCGTCGACCTTTACTACCGGCTGGACGTGTTTCCCCTGCGGGTACCGCCGCTCCGGGAGCGGCGCGAGGACATCGCCATCCTCGCCGATCATTTCCTCCGCCAATTCGCCCGCAAGCTCGGCAAGCCTCTTGTCGGCGTCGCACCGGAATCGTTGCGGACGCTGGAACGCTATACCTGGCCCGGCAACGTCCGGGAACTGCAAAACATCATCGAGCGGGCAGCCGTGCTCGCGAAAACGCCGCTGGTCGACATCGACCTCAAGCTGGACGATTCCTCTCCAGACCCGCCGCAGACGGAAGCTTCGGAACTGCTGCTGGAGGCCGTCGAGCGCGGCCATCTGCTGAAGATCCTGGAGGAGTCACGCTGGATCATCGAAGGCAGGATCGGCGCCGCCGCGAAATTGGGCCTTACGCCCAGCACGCTCCGTTATCGGATGCAAAAGCTGGGGATAAGGCGGCCGAAGCAGGTTTGAGCGGGGGGTACGGAAGGCGGGTTACGCTGCGCTAACCCGTCCTTGTGGCTTTCCTGAACATAAGTAAACATAAAGTTTTGTAGGGCGGGTTAGCGTACTCGCGTAACCCGCCTTCCGAGACTCGATCCTTATTCCAAATCCCAAGCCCGAATGTCGACCGGCGCCGCCCATTCCAAGGAATACTGCCCCAACCGAACGAATCGGTGAAAGCTCGAATGCGGCCAATCGGCGGCGCGCGGTACCCAGCCGTGCTTGACCGGGTTGTAATGGATGTAGTCGAGATGGGCGTCGAAATCGCTTTGATCCCGAATGGCATGTTCCCAAAACCGCCGCTGCCAGACGCCGCGTTCGCGTTTCATCTCCCTTCGGGTCGATAGCCGTTCCCCCGGCGCTATGGCGCGCGCGAAAGCCGATTTGATCAAGCGCCAGCGAGTCGAAAAATCCACATCGTCCGGCGGCAAGGTCCAAAGGCAATGTAAATGATCGGGGAGTATGACGATGGCCTCGATCCGGAACGGGCGTTGAGTTCGCACGGTGCGAAAGGCTTCGCGTAACGCGTCGATGTTGTCGGTCAGCAAGCGACGGCGACGTTCCAGCAACGCTACGGTAAAGAAGTATGAACCGCCGGGGACATGGGCGCGGATGTAGTTGGGCATAGGGAAAGCGTGGCCGATGTCTCGGTTTCGCGAAAGGCGGGTTACGCTGCGCTAACCCGCCCTACGAAACTGGCCGAAGGGTGCCGGGCAGGACAGGCCAAGCCAGCATTGAATCCAGAGCACACGGATGTGACAGGCTTCTGCCGTCCATGGCTTCTGGACCCCGGCATTCCAATCGCAAACGGTGTCTTCGGGAAGGGCGTGGCCGGCGCTCCCGGCCAGGCCGTTTGCGATTGGAGCACCGAAGCCACCCTTCCTTGCCGGGGTGACGTCAGCCATCTTCACTAAATGGCATTGCCTTACAACCTCCCTCCCACAAATACCCGCGGCCGCCCGCAACTATTAGTGGCCCCAATGCTCGCCAGTTTCTCGCCATTGCTCGCATGGCATCGATAACAGTTTGTTATTTAACCCTTTTTTGTCCTGAGCTATCGATGGCGCGAGGGTTGCTATAAAAACATGTCGCGAGTCGATGTCGCGCGGAAAGCACTTTTAAACCCTTTATTAAGGATCATGAAAAATTCCGCATCTGTCGTTTCTTCCACTTTAGGTGCCGTTATTCCGCTGAGCCGCGCCGCGACTGATGCTCCGTAACGCTGTCGAATAGCTAGACGTTCGTTGATAGGGAGAAAAACCATGAATTCGACTGCGAACACGAAAAAGCGCCTGCTGGAAGGCCAGCGCGCCATCGTCACCGGCGGCAACACGGGCATCGGAGCGGCCATAGTCGAGGGTTTGGCCGAAGCCGGAGCCAGGGTGGTGGTGGATTATGTGACCGAACCGGACAAGGCCGAGGCACTGGTGCAACGCATCCGAGATAACGGCGGCGAAGCCGTCGCGGTCGAGGCCGACGTGAGCCGCGAGGAACAGGTGCGGGCGATGTTCGGCGCCGCTCTGGAAGCTTTCGGGGGCGTGGACATCCTGGTGAACAACGCCGGCTTGCAGAGGGACGCGCCCTTGACAGAAATGAGCCTGGACGACTGGGAAACGGTGATCCGCGTCAACCTGACCGGGCAGTTTCTGTGCGCGAGGGAGGCGGCGCGAGAGTTTATCCGCCGGGGCGTGAATCCGGAGCTCTCGGTTTCGGCCGGCAAGATCATCTGCATGTCCTCGGTGCATGATGTGATTCCCTGGGCCGGCCACGTCAACTACGCGGCCTCCAAAGGGGGCGTCGCGATGCTGATGAAAACCCTGGCTCAGGAACTGGCGGTCCACAAGATCCGGGTCAACGGTATTTCGCCGGGCGCCATCAAGACCTGCATCAACTACGACTCCTGGATGACTCCGGAACGGGAAGCCAGGCTGCTGGAGCTGATTCCCTACGGACGGGTCGGACACACCCGCGACATCGCCAAGGCGGCGGTCTGGCTGGCGTCCGACGAGTCGGACTATATTACCGGCGCCACCCTGTACGTGGACGGCGGCATGACGCTGTACCCCGGTTTCGAGGACGGAGGCTGACAGTTACATATGATGACTTTTGATGCGGCTTTCCCTGGAAAGCCCCCGAACGTAGCTCTGCTTTGGCGGGTTACGGCGCACGCGAAGCGTAGTGATCGGTGGTCAGCCGGTTCCGGTGTGCGCCTAACCCGCCCTACGAAATCGCGGACCGAATCGGGAGGGGAAACATGAACCGTTACGCGCGAGCTGGATTACGAGGTCAACGTCCGCTCTCATCAAATAATCCCGGAGCTCGAAAAACGCTTGGACGCGCTTTTTCAGGCCCATTCCGTTCAAGAGGTCAATCGCGATGCTGATCAAGAAACCCTCCGATATCAGGCCCTCGGAAATCACCCCGCGCGAGCTGTTTTACGGCCGGCGGCGGTTCCTGCAACTCGCGGCCGGAGCCTCGGCCCTGGCTCTACTGCCGCCGGGTCTCGCCGCCGGTGAGAAGCTGCCCGACGTCCGAAAGAGCGATTACGTGCTCCCGGACAAGACAACGCCTTACGAGGACATCACCCGCTACAACAATTTCTACGAATTCGGCACCGACAAGGAGTCCCCCGCGAAACTGGCCGGGAGCCTGAAAACCCGTCCCTGGACGGTGGCGGTGGAGGGCGAAGTCCGCAAGCCCAAGACTTACGATATCGACGAGCTGCTGAAACTGGCCCCGCTGGAAGAGCGCGTCTACCGGCTGCGCTGCGTCGAAGCCTGGTCCATGGTGGTGCCCTGGGTGGGCTTTCCCCTGGCGGAACTGATCAGGCGCGTGGAACCCACCGGCAACGCCAAATTCGTGGAGTTCACGACCTTGCTGGACCCCGCGCAGATGCCCGGCCAGCGCTCGGCAGTGCTGGACTGGCCGTATGTCGAGGGGCTGCGCATGGACGAGGCCATGCACCCCTTGACCCTCCTTGCGGTGGGGCTTTACGGTGAGGTCCTGCCCAACCAGAACGGCGCGCCGATACGGCTGGTGGTGCCCTGGAAGTATGGCTTCAAGAGTGCCAAGTCCATCGTGCGCATCCGCTTCGTGGAAAAGCAGCCGGTCTCCACCTGGATGAAGGCGGGCGCGAGGGAATACGGCTTTTACGCCAACGTGAATCCGGAGGTCGACCACCCCCGCTGGAGCCAGGCCAAGGAACGCCGCATCGGCGAATTCTTCAAGCGTCCCACCTTGCCTTTCAACGGTTATGGCGATCAGGTGGCGCAGTTATATGCGGGGATGGATTTGCGTAAGTTTTTTTAGGGCAGCTTGATCGCTCTGGGCGACTTTCTCCCAAAGGGCATGGATATGACACAAGTCGTCACCCCGGCAGGGATTGCCGGGGTCCAGTGTCCAGGGATGAGGTGCGACTAAAGCGACCGTTTGCTGTTGGAAGAACTAGAGCGTTTTTATCTCGCTCGTACGGCAAAACAGGCTTGGCGGACGTCGTTGGCGCCTTCGGCTCGGGTGAATTGATTCAAGCATTCGTAGGTCGGCAATCCTTTGCCGACGAAGACGCTCGGCTGGGACGTGGTGTCGGGAAGGGGGGCTTCGGCGCTCCAATCGCAAACGGTCATCCCAGGAGCGCTGGGATGACCCTTCCAATCGCAAACGGCCTGCCCGGGAGCGCCGGCCACGCCCTTCCCGAAGACGCCGTTTGCGATTGGAATGACGGACAAGATAAAGGCGGTTTGGGATTGCGCTTCGTCTTATCCCCCGCCGACAAAGGCTTATCAAATTTATGGTCATGAATATTCGAAATCCCCATCCCAAGACGATAGCCGCCCTCAAGCGAGGACTCTTCCTGATCTTATCGATCCCCCTGTTCAAGCTGATCGCCGACGGCGTGCTCGATCAGTTGGGGGCGAATCCGATCGAGAAAATCACCCGGACCACGGGGTACTGGACCTTGACCCTGCTGCTGGTCACCTTGGCGGTGACGCCGCTCCGGCGGTTTTTCGGGTGGTCCTGGCCGGGGCGTTTCCGGCGGATGCTGGGGCTGTTCGCTTTTTTCTACGGATGCCTTCATTTCCTCACCTACCTGGTTCTGGACCAGTTCTTCGATTGGGCCGGCATCGTCAAGGACATCGCCAAGCGGCCGTACATCACCGTGGGATTCACCGCCTTGCTTCTGCTCGTTCCCCTCGCCGTCACCTCGACCGACGGGATGATCCGCCGTCTCGGCGGGAAGCGCTGGCGAGTGCTGCACCGATTGGTTTATCTGATCGCCATTCTCGGAGTCGTTCATTTCTGGTGGCTGGTCAAGAAAGATATCTCGAGGCCCGCGATCGATGCCGCGATCTTGGCCTTGTTGCTCGGTTTTCGGATGATGGACGCGGTCCGGAAACAAGTTTCCGGGGCTCGATCGGAGGAGAAGCGGAAGTCATCGAATATCGACGGACCGAGTTCGAGTCGGCATCCGCCGGGCCTATCGGTCTTGGACGGAAAAGCCCATTCCGAGACTACGCCGTAGACCTGCCTCTCGTCCGTTCGGATAGCCGAATCCCTTCGTTTTCGGCTTCTTCATCCGAATTTTGGATTTTTCTTCGCTTGACAGCGTCTTAGCTGAAACGCACCCTTTCGGCAGAAAGGTGTCACACCGATCAAATTTCCCATTCTTCTCCGGAAACACTACCGTGTCGCTCGAAATTTCCATGTTCGCCATCGGCAAGATTCAGCGCGTCGTTTCTCGAAAGCCGCGAGCCGCGCGATGATACGGTTCGAGAAGCAGCGCACCCCGGTGGCCGATGCCGCCATCGTGCTCGGCGTCGCGTTCGGCTTCGTGACCGATATCATGACTCCGCTCGGCATCGCTGCATGGGCCGTCTACTTTCTCCCGCTCGCTTTCAGCCTCTATGTTTGGCGTCCGCGGATGCCGATCGTCATAGCCGTCGTCGCAACGGTCTTGATCGTCGCCGGCCGATTTCTCTCCCCGCCTTCCATAGATCCCTTGCCGACCATACCGTGGTTGAACAGAACCCTCGGCACGCTGGCGATCTGGGTGGTGGCGGTGATCGCCCGACAGAGTATCTTTATAAAACTCAGGCTCAGGGAGGATGATTGGATTCGTTCCGGTCAGCGGGACTTGGGCATCCGCATGCAGGGAGAGCAGACACTGCCGGTCCTCTGCGACAATATTCTGCGCTTTCTCTGCGAGTACCTCGATGTGCCGGTCGGCGTTCTCTACGCGGCCGAGCGGGACGGCGGCGAGTTTCGTCGCATGGCGACGTACGCCGTCGGAGCGGATTCGGCCTGTCCCGAACGCATCGCGCCGGGTGAAGGGCTGGCCGGCCAGGCGGTCAAGGACCAGCGGGTCTTGCGCTTCGATAAACTGCCCGACGGGTATCTCCGGGTTTCGTCGGCGCTCGGGGGAGCCGGTCCCAGGCACCTCGTGGTGATGCCGGCGATCATCGACGGCAAGGTCAAGGCGGTGGTCGAGCTCGGTTTCATCCAGCCGGTGGGCATCTCGGACATGGATATCCTCGGCACGATGGCCGAGTCGGTGGCCAGCGCGATTCGCTCAACCCTGTACCGCACCCGGCTCGAGGACCTCCTCCGGAAAACGCAGCGGCAGGCCGACGAACTGCAGAGGCAAAAGGAGGAGCTGAAGGTGGCCAACGAGGAACTCGAGAGCCAGAGCAAGGCGCTGTCCGAGTCGGAGGCGCGCCTGGAAGCGCAGAACGAGGAGCTGACCGAGATCAACGTCCGGCTCGAGGAACAGCGCGACGAGCTGTCGCGAGCTCAGGCGGAACTGATGAAGCGCTCGGAGGATCTCGCCCGAGCCAACCAATACAAGTCGGAATTCCTGGCGAACATGAGCCATGAGCTGCGCACCCCGCTCAACAGCGCGCTCATTCTGGCCAAGCTCCTCGCCGACAACAGGGACCGCAATCTGACCCCGGAGCAGGTCAAGTACGCATCGATCATCTACACGTCGGGCAACGACCTGCTCGACCTGATCAACGATATTCTCGATCTCTCCAGGATCGAGGCGGGCCGCATGGAGATACGGCCGGAGCCGGTTCAACTCGAGACCTTGGTAGAGACGCTCCAGCGAAGCTTTCAACCGGTGGCTTCGCAGAAGAAGCTCGCATTCGAAGCTCGCATAGAGCCCGGGACGGCAAGGGTGATCACTAGCGATCCGCTCCGTCTCCAGCAGATTCTGAGAAACCTGCTCTCGAACGCCTGCAAGTTCACCGAGGCGGGCGAGGTCGGCCTGCGCGTGGAGCAAGTCGGACCGGACCGGATCGGCTTTGCCGTCCGCGACACCGGTATCGGCATTCCGCCCGAGCACCAGGACGCCATATTCGAGGCATTCCGCCAAGCCGACGGGAGTACCCAGCGACGGCACGGGGGCACCGGGTTGGGTTTGACGATTTCAAGGGAACTCGCACACCGATTGGGCGGCGAAATCTCGGTGGAGAGCGTTCCCGGTAAAGGAAGCACCTTTACGCTCGTTCTGCCTACCGAGTTCGCACAGCAAACCGGCGAGGAGCGGCCTCCCGAAGCGGAGGTGATTTTCCTGAATAAGGCCCGTCCGGCGGCCGAGCGTTCCGCCCCGAGCGTGGAAAGAGTCTCCGCGGACCCGACCGGAGAGCCGGCGCAGGACGACCGCGAGCGTCTCGCGCCGGGCGATCGGAGCATTCTGATCATCGAGGACGACCGGGCGTTTGCCGGCATCTTGCGCGATCTCGCGCACGAAATGCGTTTCCAGTGCCTGATCGCGGCGAGTGCCGGCGAGGGCCTCGCGCTCGCGGAGCAATTCCTGCCCAGCGCGATCATTCTCGATATCCACCTTCCGGACCATTCGGGGCTCAGCGTGCTCGAGAGCCTCAAGGGCCATGCCGCGACCCGCCATATCCCGGTGCACGTCATCTCGATTTCCGACTATACCCAGCAAGCCCTCGAAATGGGCGCGGTCGGGTACGCGCTCAAGCCGGTCATGCGCGAGCAGCTGGTGAGCGCTTTCCGCAAGCTGGAGCGGAAGCTGGAACAGAACGTCCGCCGCGTTTTGGTGGTCGAGGACGTCGTGGTTCAGCGCGAGAGCATAGAGAGGCTCCTCCGCACCGAGGGGGTCGAGGTCGTTTCGGTCGGGACCGGCAGCGAGGCGCTGAGCCAGCTGAAGGACTCGACCTTCGACTGCGTGGTGCTCGACCTCAGCCTGCCGGACATCTCGGGTTACGAACTGCTCGACAAAATGGCTTCCGGCGAGGCCTTCTCGTTCCCGCCCGTCATCGTTTACACCGGACGGACGCTGACGCGGGAGGAGGAGAGCCGGCTGCGCCGCTATGCCAGCACCATCATCGTCAAGGGCGCGCGATCGCCCGAGCGCTTGCTGGACGAGGTGACGCTCTTTCTCCACCAGGTGGAGGCCCAGCTTCCCCGAGAGCATCAGGAGATTCTGCGCGAGCTGCGCAACCGCGAGGAAGCGCTCGAAGGCCGCAACATCCTGGTGGTCGAGGACGACGTGCGCAATATCTTCGCGATTTCCAGCGTGCTCGAGCCGAAAGGCGCCAAGGTGCGCATCGCCCGCAACGGCAGGGAAGCGCTCGAGGTCCTCGAGCGTTCCGCGCAGGAGCCCGATGCCGCGGTCGATCTGGTTCTCATGGACATCATGATGCCCGAGATGGACGGCCTCACCGCAACGCGGGAGATCCGCAAGCGCCCGGAATGGAAGAATCTCCCGATCATCGCGCTCACCGCAAAGGCGATGCCCGACGACCGCGCGATATGCCTTCAAGCGGGCGCCAACGATTACATCGCGAAGCCCATCGATATCGATAAGCTGATTTCGCTCATCAAGGTCTGGATCCCCAAGTAGAGGATGCTTTGCACGACGACACTTTCGACACGGAGCTCAAGTTAATCCTCGAGGCGATTTACCTCAGGTTTCACTATGACTTTCGCCATTATTCGCCGGCATCGCTGAAGCGCCGGCTTTCCCAGGCGATGCAGCGGTTCGGCTGTCGATCGCTGTCGGGGCTCCAGGAGCGAATCCTGCATGAGCCCGGCGTCTTTCCGGAGCTTTTGTCGTTTCTCACCATCATAGTGAGCGAGATGTTTCGCGATCCCGCGTTTTATCTGGCGCTGCGCGAAAAAGTGGTCCCTTTTCTGCAAACTTATCCGTCCCTGAAGATTTGGGTCGCGGGTTGCAGCACCGGCGAAGAGGTTTATTCCCTCGCCATCTTGCTGAAAGAGGAGGAACTGCTCGACCGAAGCCTGATTTATGCGACGGACATCAATCCGGAAGCGCTGCGGAAGGCCAAGGCGGGCATCTACGATCTGGATCGGATTGCGGGGTTCAGCGAAGCCTACCAGGCTGCGGGCGGACGTACGTCGCTCTCCGATTATTACACCGCGGCCTACGGTTCGGCCGTGTTCGACAAAGCTCTGCGCAAGAACATCTTGTTTTCCGACCACAGCCTCGCGACCGACAATGTTTTCGCCGAGGTTCAGCTCGTCACCTGCCGCAACGTCCTCATCTACTTCGACCGCGCGTTGCAGGACCGGGCGATAGGGCTGTTTCGGGATTCGTTGTCCCGGAAGGGATTTTTGGCCCTGGGGGCCAAGGAGACGCTGCGGTTCTCGGATCACGCTGCGGAATTCAGCGAGTTCGCGGGCGCCGAAAGAATCTATCAGAAGGAATGAAACACAATATGGAATCATGGACGATGCCGGCCACAGCGGAGGCGATCGTGGTGGGCGGTTCCGCCGGGGCGCTGGAAGCGCTCTCGACTCTGCTCGCCGATTTGCCCGACGACTTCACCGTACCCATCGTTATCGTTCTGCATTTGCCGCGGCACAAGCCCAGCGTGCTGCCCGAAGTTGTCGCGGCCAAGGCCGGCCGCCCGGTACGGGAACCACTGGACAAGGAACCGGTCTCAGGTTCGATGATCTATGTTGCTCCGGCCGACTACCACCTGCTGATCGATCAGGGAGTGGTCTTCGCCTTCTCGGTAGACGAGCCGGTAAATTTCAGTTTACCCTCCATCGATGTTCTGTTCGAATCCGCGGCCGATGTCTTCGGCGCGCGGCTGATCGGAGTCCTGCTCTCCGGCGCCAATGCCGACGGTGCGAGCGGTCTCAAGGCCATCGAGGACGCAGGCGGGCTCGCCATCGTCCAGGCTCCGGAAGACGCCTCGATTCCGGTCATGCCGAACGCCGCCATTGCCCTGTGCAAGCATGCCCGCGTGCTGCCGGCCGCGGGCATTCGCGCATATCTGCTCCGGTCGGCGGGGTGCGGTGAAGCAACCGAGCGTAAGGAAAATCATGACCGCTAAACCGAAAATCCTGTTGGTCGATGATCGCGAGGAGAATCTCGTGGCGCTGGCGGGCCTTTTAAGCGGGCATGAGGCCGATCTGCTATGCGCGCGTTCCGGCGAGGAGGCATTGGATCTTCTGCTCGTGCACGAGGTGGCGCTGGCGCTCGTCGACGTGCAGATGCCGGGAATGGACGGGTTCGAGCTGGCCGAATTGATGCGAGGAACCGAGCGCACCCGCGAGGTCCCCATCATTTTCGTCACCGCCGGCATTCACGACCATGCCCGCGTATTCAAGGGTTACGACTCGGGGGCCGTGGACTTCCTGTTCAAGCCGCTGGACCCGCACATCCTGTCGAGCAAAGTCGCCGTCTTCATGCAGCTCTACCGGCAGAAGCAGGAACTGGCGAAACGCGTGCGCGAGCTGGAAGTTGCGCTCGCCGAACGGCAGCGGATCGAGAATGCGCTGAAGGCAGCCGACAGGCGCAAGAACGAATTCCTGGCCATGCTCGGCCATGAACTTCGGAATCCGCTGGCGCCGATCAAGAATGCCGCGCAAATCATGAAAAAAATGAACGTATCGGATCCGAAGCTTCAAACGGTTCAGCAGGTTATCGACCGTCAGACCGGGCATTTGGCTCGCCTGGTAGAGGATCTCCTCGATATCTCTCGGATCGAGCAGGGCAAGATCACCATCCGGAAGGAACCGATCGAGCTCGCAGCGGTAGTCGATCAGGCCTTGGAAAGCACCCGGCCCTTGATTCAGTCGCGTCAGCACGAATTGATCGTTTCGGTCCCGAATGTTCCCATTCGGCTCATGGGGGACGGAGCGCGTCTGGCGCAACTGATCTCCAATCTGCTGAACAACGCCGCCAAATACACGCCCACGGGAGGGACCATTTGGCTGACTGTGACTCGGGAGCGCGAAGAAGCTCTAATCCGAGTAAAGGATAACGGGGAAGGCATGGCGGAATCGCTGTTATCCCATGTTTTCGATATCTTCACTCAGTCCGAGAGAACCCTCGATCGCGCTCAGGGCGGGCTGGGGCTAGGTCTGGCCATCGTCAAGAATCTGGTGGAGTTGCACCAGGGGCGAATCGAGGCCTACAGCGAAGGACCGGGGAAGGGGAGCGAGTTCTCGGTGTGGCTGCCGGTGCTGGCTTGAGGCGCTGTGGAGCGGTTCACGACGACGACCGTCCGACCATCGCGGCGAAGGTTTCGACGAAATCCGAGAGAAGCCCGAAGATCAATTCTGTCTAATCTCGAAACCTTTTGTTGTTTCGGGTTAGCCAGGAGGAACGCGTCATGGCCGATACACCAATCGATCCCGCCTCGGAAAATCAATCCGTCGCCTTGATAACCGGCACGTCCTCGGGCATCGGGCGGGCGGCCGCCCTGGCTCTTAAGGCGGCCGGATTCATGACCGTCGCGACCGCGCGCCGGGTCGCCGATATAGAGGAGTTGAAAGCGAAGGGCTGCGACACGGTTCAGCTCGACGTGACCGACGAAGCTTCGATGCAAAATGCCGTAAAAACCGTCGAGAGCGCTCACGGACGCCTCGATGTACTGGTGAACAATGCGGGATACGGGCAGTACGGGCCTGTCGAAGAGGTGCCCATGGATGCCGTGCGGCGGCAATTCGAGGTCAATGTTTTCGGCCTCGTCCGTATGTGCCAGCTGGTACTGCCGGGAATGCGCCGCGCGGGCAGGGGCCGCATCATCAATGTCAGCTCCGTCGCCGGCGAAATCACCCAGCCGGGTGCCGGTTTCTACCATGCGACAAAACACGCGGTGGAGGCGATCAACGAAACCCTGCGCATGGAGCGAGCACCTTCGGCATCGATGTGGTGGACGTCCAGCCAGGACCCGTCGCGACCCGGTTCGCCGAAGCGGCGATCAGCACCATTCCCGACACGGGAGCGGACAGTCCCTACCGAGTGTTCAAACAGAACCTTGCCGAGACCACGCGGGAAATGCTCAGGTTCGGCAGGACGGGGGTGCTGACGGCCCGGGAGGTTGCCGAGGTCATCGTCGAGGCGGCGACAAGCCCGAAGCCGGACACCCGCTATCACGTCGGCGCGCCTTCCAAGCTGATGTCCCTGCTGCACGGCTTGATGCCGGACCGGATCTGGGATGCGGCGGTTTCGCGGATGGTGCCGATGGAACCGAAGTAGCGCGATGCCCGCTCGTGTTTTAGCTCCTCACCCCTTTGAGGGCGGAGTTCGGTAGCGCCGGTCAGTCGCATTCCGGCACCGGCTGGCCGTCGACCCGTGTTCGAAGCGCTCGAAGAAGGAGAGGGGAGCCCGGAAGAACCGCCGCCGGCCGGAAACTGCTACATCCCGGAGTAGCCCATACTGTCGTCCAAGGAACATCGCGCACCGAGATCATCGCCGCAGCCCTCGAATCGAGCCTGACCCACAAGCCGGCCGAGGCACCGCTCACGCGGGAGGAAGGAAACGCCCGCATCCTGACCGAATGGAACGGGCGGAATGTGAAAGAGCTGATGGCCCGGTACGGCCTGAGCCGGTCGGCGGTATATGCCATCGTGGGAAAGTAAAGCGCGGCATTGACGCCATTTCGGTTCCGAGGCTACTCTCGCGCAGCCGCCGCAAGTCCGGCAGGAATATTTCTCAGGTCAGACATCTCTTGAGTTGAAGGACCACTATAACCGCCGACACCCACACCCAATCGGTTACCAAGACCGATCTGGAAACCGCCCTGGCCCCCATTCGCACTGATTTGGCCGTGCTCAAGTGGATGATGGGCGTACTGCTGGCCGGGGTCCTCTCGCTGGTCCTCAAAGCCTTCTTTTAACTCGCCCCTGCGGATCGCCCAGTTTCGATTCCCCCAATCGGGAGCGCTACGCTTTCCGTAAGTGACCGTATCCGCCACGCTAAATATCAAAAAGCCAAAGCCTGACCCGTTTTTCCTTCCAGGCGGGGAGAAGTGCCTGGCAGGCGGGCGTGCGGCGCCGTTGACACCTAATACCGCTCACGCCCATCATGGGAACTCAACAGTGGACAGGGGAGGTTGTTATGGTGCACAAAGTATCTAGGACAAGCACGACTCGGTGTCTCGCAGTCGAAATCAATCTATCGCGACACAATTTGCCGATGTTGAGTCGATCCATAGCGATGTCGCTACTCAGCGCGATAATGACGGTCGGCGCGCGGGTTGCCTGGGCTGAGCCGATCACCTCCCCGGCCTTTCCGGGTAAGTGCGTTGAGGGATCGATTCAGGGAGGATTGTTATCGTTGATGGATTGCAACAGCTCTGCTGCGCAGGATTTTCGGTTCGACCCCGGCACGTCGCGTCTTGTGATGCACCGCTCGGCTCCGCAGTTGTGTTTCGATTTGAATGGCCCTGTTCGAACCGGCATGGGCGTCTCTGTAAGCGTCTGCAATGACAACGCAGCACAGAAATGGGCTTTCCCGTTTGATAGCCGCTTACGGCCTGTCGGAGTGGACCCCAATAAATGCCTGACCCACGCTACGCGCGTTGGCAAGCCGCCGACGGGCTGGGGTTTAGACGTTGCAGTCGTTGACCCCGGCTGCGAATTTCCAGAAGTGGGAGGCGGCGGATTTTGTTTACCTACTTTCGAATTCTTCTTTGAGATGATGCTCTCGAAGTGTGAGGGTCTAAATGTGCAGCAGTGGAGTCTGCGGCAAGAAGGTATGCCCTTCCCATCCGAAGGCATAGTCACGCGCAAGGTCCACGTCACCGTCAACAATATGAAGATCGATGACTGTCGCGAAGGCGGCGCCTGTGATTGGAAGCTTCACTGTGGCATTGGCAATGAGGCGGATACAGAGTTAGTGGGAATGGTGGAGAAGGATACAGGTGGGACTATCGACGTAAACCGCACACTTATCCACGAGAGCGGACTGCCCGTGACTGTCACTTGCCAGGTCCGCGAGTTCGATCGCGGCATTTTTGATCCCGATGTTTGGGAAGTTGTAGGTACCGTGACCAGGACTTTTGGCGCGGCGGGGCCAGGAACAATGCAAATGGATAATTCTGAAGGCAAGGTCACAATAAACTTCACTATCGAACCGCTGGGCGTTATCCAACAACCATTATCTGCAGAGCAGCTGCAGGCAGTACCCATAAAAATCGACGCTATGCATGCATTGCGCTTGGCTGGGGTCGATTTCAGCGTCCCGGAAGCGGATCTAAGGGATTGGCTTAGCAACCCCAGCTTTACACCTTATCCCGCAATTACCGGAGCGCTGATTAAGATGCTTGGAGGCAAGCAGCTCCGGCGACCGGTGTTTATAGACGTGATTGTCTTTAACTATGAGCATGCGCCGGGCGCTTCCTCGCCACGTAGAATGGCAGACGTTGACTTAGACCTGCTGGCGAAGGCGATAGTTAAAGGTCACAATACGCGCTATGGTGAGGCTGTCAGGGATCTTCAGAACCTGCTTCAATAAGGCGTAACAGAGGGCTAATGACGGGACAATTAGCCCTCGTACAGCGGGTAGCCGTGTTGCCCTGTAAGTTTAATCTCGCTCCCCCATGGTAACGTCCGGCTCTATCGGTCCAGCCCAATCCGCCGGATAGTGGCAACTAATCTGATCCTGAAATTGCGTTGATTGCAGTCTTCTAAAGCTATGGATGCGGTGCAGGCCTTGAGGCTCAGCAGGTAGCAAACAGGTCGGACATGCCGTGCAGCTTGCCCGCTCCTCGGCGGGGAGTGCCGTAGGCTGGGTTGAGGAACGAAACCCAGCTCTTTGACACGTGGATTCGCTGGGTTTTCGCTATCGCTACAACTCAGCCTACGGTCCTCATTATGACGTCCAACTTTCGACATGAGCGCCAGTTTGCCAGAAGCCATCCGCTCGACGGGAGGGTTAGCCGTCATTCGATGCATCCGAAGAACCTGGCTGGGTTGTGATCCAGAAGATATGGGTGCGCCAGAACCACAGAAGCCACATCGACTTCAACGGCTGACCAGGGACAGCTCCGCGACGATACTGAAAGATCTGTGGCCACGAATGCGCGCCGGGATCAGCATATGGTTGTACTGGGCGACCGCCTCCACATGACGACGTTCTCGGACGAAGAGGCACATGACGTCCCAGTCGGCTGGGGCGGCTGAGCCTGTTTCGAGGAAGTGCAGTCCTCGCACAATCTTGGTGGCTACAGCTTCGAGGCGTGGTTCTTGAATGCTGAGCGCCATCCGACGACCCAAATGAATGCCCGCAGGCGTTGTGAGTTGTACAGCTTGAAGGGCGCTACCGATATGTCTACGAAGGCCCAAGTTCTTTGCGTACATGCGCTGGAGCTTCTGGTTCCAAAGTTTCTTTCCCGGTTCCGTTACGCCCGCGTCCGAGAACATAAGTGCTGCCAAGAAGTACTCTTCGTCGCGGCCCGCTGCGTTGTTGCAGGCAAAGCAAGCGGGCACTGTTTTCAGGTTGCTGGGCCGCGGCCGTGGGAAGAAGGCCTTGGGTGGGACGTGATCGGCTGTGACGCTCACGGCGACACCACAGTAAACGCAGGACTGGACAGGTTCGATCACGAGTCAATGATGGCTAACGATGTAAGTAACCGGATGCCGCGCGAGGCGGCCAGCCTAAGGACTGTAGAGCGGAATAGCGTACTCGCGTATTCCGCCGCAGGAGGTATTGTATTCGGCGCATTACGCTAATGCTAATGCGCCCTACGCGGGCTGACCCGTTTTGCTCGTTATGGCTGACGACTCAAGCTGTGGGACGCGCGTTTTTTGCGGCGTCCCTCTCCAGCGCCGAGTTTAGGCATCACTGCCATTAATCGAGCTTGGCCCCTTTCCCTATGCTCTCGATGGCTGGTTTTGTGGCTTCAGGGAAGTGCCTTGGAAATGGTCGCCTTGACGTCAGGATCGGTTTCCTCGGTCAATCTTCTCTTCAAGGCCTCCGGTGCTTTCGCGCCGCCGATCTTCGTCCGAGCTCAGCCGGTTCCGCTCCTGTGTAACCGAAAAGAGCGAAAAGCGTTGCCCGTCGTGTGTACCCCCTGTGAATGTTATAAAAGAGGGGGGCAGTCGGTGATCGGTTTGCAGACTCCGCCGTGGGCAGGGCATATAAACTGTCCGTGCGGACAGGTTGGGGGTGGCGGCGAATAGGGACAGATTGTAGGTCCCAGCGTGGCAAAGAAACCCTCACCGCAACTCATCCCTCTGCTGTTTTTCGCACATACTGCCAGCACGGCATTTCCTTCGCCCCCATACTCGGCGTTGATGAGGCCAATGTCAGAGACGACTCGATACACCTCTGTTGTAAAACCGCTACCTGCCATAACAACCATCTCATCGGCCATGGGTAATGGGGCATTGCATACAATGCTCATATAGCCACAGGTCGGAGCGCTACCCTCTGGGATATGACAGCCTATTGGAACTGGCGGCGGGGAGGGTTGCTGTGTCAAACCACCCGCTGTCGAGCCGAGCTGTTTCACATCCAAATGCACCGTGACATCGCCTTCATCGCTATTTTGATTTATCCGAATGTCATGTTTTCCAGATACCTGAATAGAAGCAGTGCTAGTGCCGACGTGTTCCCATACGGGGTCATCGAAGAAAAGGAACGGACCATCGCGCTCCTTAACTGTACATGTAACAGAAACCGGCAGAACTCCATCCTGAGCTAGCATGCGTTTAATGTCTCTATCTTTACCGGTATTGATCTCCACCATGGTAAAGAATTCTGTTTCCTGCTGGTTACCAAGTCGACAGGTAAGTTTCCAATCGCATATGCCAGCTTCCGGGCAGTCATTGACGTGCATTTTTGTAAAGGTAACTTCAACTCTCGTTTGCCCGTCAGGCGGGGGTGGAGGTGGAGGCTGCACTATGTAGGGACACGCTCCGAAATTCACGACATAGGCCCCTTTTTCACTCTGCGCGTTCTGCGCCGGATCCTTATTCGCCACGTCCCCACGGACGCCGACGCCAATCTCCTTGATCGCCGGATTTAGAATTGCCTCCCTGTGACCGGCCGTGCTTATATTCATCCACCAGTGGACGGCAAAGAGTGGCGTCGAGCAGGCGCCAGGCGGACATTCGGTCACGTTGGTGCCCGCGCCATCTTTGGCGATCTCGCTCACGAAGGTAGCGCCTTCCGGACAGTATCCCGCGCGGTTTATGCGTGCCGCGATCGCTTCGTTGCGTCCCAGTGGAATTGGAGGATTGGTCCCCGGTACGACATCAACCTGCGGGTCGACGTGCGGATCGCTCTCACCCCACCATTTCAGGGTCACGGCCCGTTGCACGTGTCCATCGGCGGCGCTCGCCAATTTTGAGTTCGC
The DNA here is from genome assembly GCF_002005105.1 of Methylocaldum sp. 14B. GTDB lineage: Bacteria > Pseudomonadota > Gammaproteobacteria > Methylococcales > Methylococcaceae > Methylocaldum. The sequence goes on from NZ_MSCV01000004.1 coordinate 98,788, forward strand.
GGACAACGCCGCCAGCCCGCGGCTGGTGCGTTCGGCATTAATAAGGCAAAGGATGGCATTACGTATTCGGTGACCTTGAGTTGCAAGGTCGATGGTGGATGGAGGGGTATTCACATCGGCGCCACATGTATCCTTACCTGCCAGTGGTTGCGCTCTGGCGGGAGTTACTACGGCACTCATAACGGTTGCGCAAAGGAGGATGAGCGCCATCGTGCCAGTCGGAGACAGTATTTTCATGGTTTTCCCTTCCTTGGGAGTGCGGAAGCCCGCGAGACTTAGAACAGCTATCGCCCCAGGCATGGGGTGCCGGTTGGCCGCAGTATATCGCCGCGGCATCCCGTCAGTAGAGGCGAATAGAAACTTGAAACGTCGTTTTTCTTCAAAAAGACGATATCGCTGGGTCGAGCGAAATGTCAATCACGTTTCCGGGTCAAGGTTTATTGTTCGGCTTCGGCTCTTTTCGTTTCACTGAACGACCCCGGCAGGGCGCAGGTCCATAGGATGCGCTGACCATCGGGAAGCGCCCTTCGACTCGCTCAGGACAGGCCCTTCGACCGGGCTCAGGACAGGCATCGTTCGCGATCGATGGGCTTCGCAAGCTCAGCCCATCCTATTGCTGCTGGCGCTGATCGACAAGGTGGTCGGGCCATCGGTCGAAATGGCGGACAGCGCCCATGGCGCCGACGCCCGGCTGGCCTACTGGATTCCCTCGCCCGGTTCCGCCGACGCGGACCTCCTGCCGGAATTCGATCTCCTCACCCTCGTTTGCGCGACCTGGCCCGGAATTCCGGTGTCGCCGGCGGCAATCTCGAGGCTGTGAAGGACAGCATCATCGGCCACCAGCTCCGGGCTGGTGGCGACCCCGGATTACAAGCCCCTCGACAAATTCAAGGAACTGCCACAGGAATAAGCCTCGAACACGAGGCGGAATTCTGCACTTGTATTGTGGAAAGGAATCCATTCGCTGGTCGGCAATTCTTTTCCGACAAATGCGCCCGAATTCGGCATTCGGCGCTTTTCGTATTACTATCCCCCGACAAATAAAACGGCTGTTGTCGCTTATTGGCTGATGAAAACGGGCGAAACGAAATCCGGATTCGATCGGCCTCATCCTTCGGTGGGATAGCTCATGTTGCGTATCAGATTGGCGATGGTTGTCGCCATCTCTCTGTGTTTTGTCTTCGTGCTCGGCTTTACGCTGTACTGGGGGTCTCACAAAATCGCCCTGTATTCGTCCCGCAGCCAGTCGGCTTACGAGGCGTTCGACCGCTATCAGCAGCTCTACCGGGAAGCTTATCGCTATTTTAAGCAACGCATGGATCTGCTCCTGGTCGATCAGCAAGGCACGGCGGCTGATGTCGAGATGTCCCGCCAGCGTCTGCACGATGCGGTCGAACGCCTGCGGAAAGCCGCGGCAACCGACCTGGACGCCGCCAGCGATATCGAGGTCTGGCAGACCCGTCAGAGCGAACTGGACAGCATCGCCCGTCTGAGCGCCTCGCTCGAAGCCGGCATGAATCGGTTCGACCAGGTCGACCGCCTGCGGCAGGAGGGTCGGCGCGAAGCGGCGTTATTGCTGCTGTCGGAAGTTCTGGAGGAAGACATCGACCGCAAATTCGACCCGCTGATCGATGATGCGATCAATCGCGAGCGTGAGCGGGCCCTGGTGGCGAGAGAGCGATTGATGGGGCTGATCGGGCTTTCCAGCTGGATTTCCATCAGCACGGCCATCGTCTCGGTGGTTTTCAGCATCGCCGCGGGCGCCATGCTTTTCAGAAGCATCCGAAGGCCGATCGAGGCCCTGATGCGAGGCACCGACGAAATCGCGGCCGGCAATCTCCCTTATCGCATTCCCATAGATAGCCGGGACGAATTCGGTTATCTCGCCAAGCACTTCAATCAAATGGCGCAAGAGCTGGAAGTCCAGCAGCGGAAGCTCGGCGAGGCGCGCACTGTGCTGGAACAAAAGGTGGCGGAGCGGACGCTCGAGCTGAACCACCTCAACGGCGAGCTGCAACGCATGGATCATGCGCGGAGGCAGTTCTTCGCCGATATCAGTCACGAACTGCGCACCCCGATTACGGTGATCCGCGGCGAGGCCGAAGTGACGCTTCGGGGGAGGAACAAGGATGCCGAGGAGTACAAGGAATCCTTGCAGCGCATTCTCGAACTGTCGCTGCAATTGGGTAAGCTGGTCAACGATCTGTTGTTCCTCGCCAGGGCCGAAACCGCGAACCTACAGTTCGAGTGGGAAACCCTCGATCTCGTCGAACTGGTCGTCAATGCGGCCGAGGATATACGTGTGCTGGCGCAGGAGAAATCGATCGAGGTGACGCTGAACGTAACGGATACGCCGGTGTGGGTCCGCGGCGACAAACAGCGGCTTCGACAGATCATTTTCGTTCTCGGGGACAATGCCTGCCGATATTCGCATGCCGGCGGCCGGATCATCATCGATCTGGAGGGCGACGGAACGGAAGCGCTCTTGCGCGTCATCGATCACGGCATAGGCATTCCCGCCCAGGACCTCAAGATGATCTTCGACCGTTACTACCGCAGCACGAATGCCCGCCGTTCCAGCGACGACGGCACCGGCCTCGGGCTTCCGGTCGCAAAAGCCATCGTGGCCGCGCATGGCGGGGAGATTTCGGCGGACAGCAGCGAAGAAGCGGGAACGACATTTGCAGTAACATTGCCGCAAGTTGATTTGAAAGACAGCGCTGTCGATGCGAGCGCCGACGATTTCGACTACGTCCGAGAATCGGCCGCATAGCTCGAAGGCCGGCGTTTTGTGGGAACGGGCTTTAGAGCTGATTTCGTCGCGATGTAGCGCCCGAGGCTAGTAGGTCGGCAATCCTTTGCCGACGAAGACGTTTCGATGGGCACGCTACGCTTTGCCCATCCTACCTAGCCCGCGATGGGCAGCCGTTCGGGATCGCGGGCTAGAGCCTGCTCCAACGGAATGCGCAAAATGTCTAATAAAACGCTTTTTTTGGGAGAGGTAACAAGACCTTGGATATTCTGCTGGTGGAAGACGACGAGCGTATCGTCGAATTCGTCAGACGAGGGTTGAAGGCCGAGGGGTATGCGGTGGATGTCGCCCGTACCGGACGGGACGGCATCGCGCTGGGAAACACGGCGGCCTATCGGTTGATCATCCTGGATCGAAAGCTGCCCGATCTTACCGGTCTCGAAGTGTGCGAGCGCCTGCGCGCCGATCACGTCGACACGCCCATACTCATGCTGACGGCCATGGATACGGTGCAGGACAAGGTGACCGGTCTCCGCTCCGGAGCGGACGACTATATGACCAAGCCCTTCTCGTTCGAAGAATTGCTCGCACGCATCGAAGCGCTGATGCGGCGGCGCGGAGTAGGGATCAAGAGCGAGGCCAGGGAACTCCGCATCGCCGATCTGGTGCTGAACCAGGAGACCCATGAGGTTCGGCGCGGCAATCAGGTGATCGATCTGACGCCCAAGGAGTTCGCGCTGCTCGAGAGTTTCATGAAGGCTCCCGGTAAGGTTTTGAGCCGAACGCGGATTCTGGAGCAGGTTTGGGGTTACAGCGCCGATCCCATGACCAATGTGGTCGACGTGTACGTCCGCCAGTTGCGGCGCAAGATCGATGAGAATTACGACCATAAGCTTCTCAAGACGGTTCGGGGTTACGGCTACAAGCTGGACGCCTCGCAGGAATCGGACGCGATCGCCCAGGGGGGCGCAGAGGCCTGAGTAAAGCGCAGGGGACGCTGAAGCACACTCATGTGCGCCCACGCCGATCCGTTGCGGTATTATCTGCATGCCCGAAGTGGGCTTCCGGGGGCGGCGGATTACGAACAATAAATAATTCGGGCAAATCGATTGTTCGAACTCATCACCAGGTGCATCTCATGAATAGGGTTATCCATGGCCTGTCCGCAGGCGAATATCGGGGTGGGGGCTCCCGTGGGGAAGAATCATGTTTTACACGGTTCCTTCTTTTTTTCATCACCCCTTTACGATGGCCGATGGCGGCGCTCGCGATTGCCCTGGGCGGATACCAACACCTGGCACTGGCCGATACCGTCACGGTCAGTCCAACGGCGCCTTCGGTGCCCGCGGACGCCGGGTCGGTGGACATCACGCTCACCTATTCGCGAGGTCCGAGTGAGACTGACGTATTCGGTACTCTTGATGTAACCTGGATAACGATCGACGGTACCGCGACGGCTCCGGCGGACTATACCGGGGTGAGCGGGCAGACGAGCTTCGATCGCGAACAAGGACCATTGACGCAAACCCAGACCATCACGATTCCCATCGCGAACAACCCGAGTCTGGCTTCCGAGCGGACATTCACACTCAGCTTGACTTGTAACGACAGTTCGTCGGAAGGCCCCTGCGCCGCAGCCCAGTTTCCGACCAGTTCCGTCACCATCACCATCACGCCTGTGCCAACCACGCCCACTCCGGCACCGACCCCAACGCCGCTCAGCGAGCTTCCCGGACTCACCGAAAACCAGCGCTCCGTGGCCAATGCCCTGGTAGGGGCCTGTGACGGAGCCACCGGCGAACTGGCGCTGCGCTGTTCGGATCTGTTGGGCTCCGGATTGACCGACGCCGAGAAGATCGCCGCCTTGAGCCAGATCACCCCCGAGCAGGTGGCTTCCCAAACCAGCATGCCGCTGCGCATAGGCACCGGGCGCATGGCCAACCTGAAGCAGCGTTTGACCATGCTGCGGCACGGCGGCGGCGGTCTCGACCTGGCCATGAATATCGACGGCCGAAACATTTCTTACGCCCAGCTCGCGCGTGCGCTCGGGAAGGAGTCGGGCGGTGCGGCAGGCGACGGACCGGACGATCCGTTGCGGGACAGTCCCTTCGGGTTTTTCGTGCAGGGCCGGTTCAACGGCGGCGACAGGGACTCTACCGGCGAGGAGCGGGGCTACCGGTTCACGACCGGCGGCCTTACCCTGGGTGCCGATTACCGGCTGACCGATCAGCTGATCCTGGGCCTCGCGTTCGGCTATGACGGTACCTCCGCCGTCTTCAGCCAGGATTCCGGCGCGATGGACACCGATTCCTACCACGGCTCCTTCTACGGCAGCTATTACCTGCCGGCGGATTTCTACGTGGACTGGATAGGAAATTTCACTCGCCACGATTACGACATGAAGCGCAATATCCGCTATACCGGATTCTCGTCGCGGGCGCGCAGCAATCCGGAAGGCAATCAGTACGGCTTCGCCGTCAGTCTCGGCAAGGATTTCGCGATCAGCGAATGGAACCTGAACCCGTACCTCCGCATGGAGTATGCCAAGCTCCAGATCGACGCCTACCAGGAAAAAGGCGGCGGTGGCCTGGGCCTGGCCTTCGGCAGCCAGGACGATCATTCCCTGACCACGGATCTGGGCGCGCAGATCGGCCGGTCGTTCAGCCTGCCTTGGGCGGTGCTGACGCCGTCGATTCGCTTCGAGTGGGAACACCAGTACCAGAACGGTTCGCGCGACCTCCGCGTCCGTTTCGCGGACGCGGCCGCCGGCACCGGCAGCTTCTCCATCTCCAACTCGGCTCCGGACCGCGATTATTTCAATCTGGGCGGATCATTGGCCGCCACCTTGCCCGGCGGCAACGCCGCTTTTCTGCGCTATGAAACCCGGTTAGGCCAGCAGGCCGTGTCCAGTCATATCGTCGAGGCCGGCGTCAGAATTTCGTTTTAGGACATTGTTCGGTCTGGCGTAGCGCCGCCCAGTAGGTCGGGAATCCCTTCCCGACATCATTGTCGGCAAAGGATGGCCGACCTACCAGCTTATTTTGGCCTGCATTCCGGGGGTGTGCGTGCCGAGTTCCCGTTTCACCCCGCTATACTGTGGTGAAAAACGCTCAAGGCATCGCACGAAATTCCGCCGGCCTTGGAAGCCGCTCCGGGACGCGCTCGTCAGAACGTCAGGGTCACCCCCACGTAAGCCGAGCGCCCCATGCCGGGCAGGGCGGTGCCATAGACAAACGGGCGCGCACCGAGATAGGCGCCGCCCAGAGGCAAGTCGTAGTTCTTGTCGAGCAGGTTGTCGAGGCCGGCGTCGATGCGGACATGCTTCCATTCGTAGCCGGTGCGCAGGTTGACCAAAGCGTAGCCGCCCGTCTTGAGTTCGTTCCTGACGTCCGCCACATCGGTTTTGGACGCCACCAATTGGAGTTCGACGGCGTTGTTCCAGCCGCCCCATTGGTGGTCGACGGTCAGTTTGCCGTTGACCGGCATCATGTGATAGAGGTTGTCGCCGGTATCCAGATTTTCGCCGCGGACATAACCCAGCACGCCCCGGCCGGTAAAGCGCCCGAATCGGGTGTCGCCCAGGAGCGCCTTGCCGGAGAAATCGACGCCGTAGAGTTGAGCGTCATGGTTGGCGAACTTGAGGAACACGAAGCCGTCGGTCGCCGCCAGATTGGCCGCCGTGCACGGCGTGCCGGCGGTCACCGGACAGCGGTCCGCGTCGATGTAATCTTCGACATAGGTGTAATAAGGCGTGATCCTGACGTCCCATTCCTGTTGCTGCGCGTCATGCCAACCGAACGTGGCGCTTATGGTATGCGCTACTTCCGGCTCCAGATCCGGGTCGCCGACATAGCCGTTGCCGTCGCCGAACCAGCCGTTCATGTACATGGCCATGCTGCCCAAACCCCAGGCATAACGTTCATAAAGGTTAGGGGAGCGATTCTTGCGCGCGTAGCCCGCTTCGAAATGGCTGGTGTCGTTCGGCGTGTAGCGCACCAGGGCGGTCACGTCGAAGTTGTCGTCGGTACGGTCGCGGCTTCTGGCGTTGAAGGTGCCGGCCGCCCGCTGGTCGGCGCGCTGCATCATCGACGTCGAGGAGTAAGGCTGCACGGTGTCGGCATTCATGCTCACGTGATCGTGGCGCAGTCCGAGCAGCGAACTCCATTCCTCGCTCCAGCGCGCGTCCCATTCGGCAAATGTGCCGATGCGGTCGCGTTCGCCGTTGCGGACGTTCCAGAAGATGTCGGGTTCCATCATCATGCTGCCGGCGACCGGCGGCCACCAGTCGTCCAGTTCGTTGCGATGATATTCGTTGCCGATGCGCAGGGTATCCCGATCCGATAGCGGTATTTCCGCCTTGATCTGGTAGCCGAGATTGTTGCCTTTCGTCTTCATGGGCATGTCGCCGGGTCGTTTGTCCTCCAGGAAGTTCATCTCGTGCTCGGTGTGCTCGTAGTAAAACCGGGTTTCCAGATCGCCCCAGCCGAATTTCCCCTTGTACCGGACATTGCCGAAGGTGCTGTCGTTGTCGACCATGTCCATGCGGGCATTGGGAAAGCCCTGGCGCGGAATGTTCTGCTGCCCGGCGTTGACGACGAGCAGATGATCGTCGTTGCCGAGCGCCAGGGTCATCGAGTGGTTCTGGGCCTCGTACTGGCTGGATTTGACCTCGAAGCCGCCGCCCGCCTTGTAGTTGTCGCTCTCGGTGTGGGAACCGGTATAGGACAAGGCCATGTGCTCGCCCGCCGCGTTGAGCGTCACGCTGCCGCCGAAGGCTTCGCCGTTGGTGCGATAGAACGAGGAAATACTGCCCCCGAATATCGCCCCTTCCTCGGCCGTGGCGAAACGGGGAGTGATGGAATCGAGGATGATGGTTCCGCCGAGGCTGTCGCCGCCGAGACTGACCGGCGTGATGCCCGCCACGACCGTCGCCTGTTCCACGTTGCGCAAATCGATATAGGACAGGGGCGGATTCATGTGGTTGGCACAGGCGGAGGTGATTGACATGCCGTTGATCTGTACCTTGACCCGGTCGTCGTTGAGGCCGTGAATCACCGGGAGACTGGATAATCCGCCCGAACCATAGCGGCTGAATCCCGGCACGTCGTCGAAAAGCGCAGCGGTATCGCTGGTGTAAGACTGCTTCCTGGCTATGGTCTTGCCGGTCAGTTCGCTGGTGTTCAGCGACTTGAAATTCGGTGTCCACGATTCGGTCACGAGAATTTTTTCGAGTCGCACGGCATCGCCGCTTTGGCTTTCCGTCTTGTCGGCGGCGAATGCCGAGATCGCGCAGGAAAATGACAGGGCGCCGGTCAGCGCCTTCGTCAATCGTTCGTTAAACACAGTCTTTTTCACGCATAACCTCATCTAAGTACACACAAGAGAATCGGACGGCGGGCGCCGACGCGGAGCGTTATGGCAAAGACTGCACCACATTAAAACATTATCGTATTATCAAATGTTTAAGGATTATTTCCCCAATTTTGGCGCTGTAGTGTGTGGTAAATGCCTCGCTTTTGTGAGGGATATCGCTCACTTTTGGCGACTTAAGGAAGGCAAGATTTGGTAGATGCTTGAATTTCCGCCACGAGTTACGGCTAAGGCGATGCAGCCCAGAACCAAATCTTGCGGCCGGCACGGGGGCGGATGTGGCAAATACCGCGGTCGGTCGGCGATTCGCCAGAGCGTTGACGAAGCGCTGAAGCGTTTGTCGCAGCAGGGGTGTTCTGCATGGGTTGGAAAGCAGCCTTCATGGCGGGTTCCTGCGCCGAAAAAATATAGACGCGAGTCAGCTGTCGCAGATTGGTATCATTTGCCGACGAAACCGTAGTACCCGGAAGCGTTGCGACGGCGGCAGCCGTTTGCGTTTGAAAGCGATTTCCGATCTACTTTCGTACCCTGCGCGCGAGATGTGCGCCATTCGCCCCGGTGCTCTGTGCTATTTCCCGTGTGCCACCGGGCGTTTTGTCCAGGGCGCACGAACCGAACTCGCCGTGCTCATCAAACCGAGTGCGGCAAATCAATCGTTTAAACCAATGGCACGCTTTCTGTTATCAAAGTCTCGCCGGTGCTGATCCGACCAACCAAGTAAACCGCACATGATCGCGTCGAACCAACCGCTACACCGCTTTTTCAAGGCGCGCCGCCGGATGACTCTGGCCGAGCGCGCGGCCGTACTGGTCATCGTCTCGGTATCGATAGGCGTGGTGATGTCGCTCGTGCGCGGCGACGATTTCGCGGCCGAATGCGCTGTCACCGACGCCAGCCTGGGCGCCATCCGCACGGCGATTCTGGGCGGACGGGCCGGCCTTGGGGGATACCGTGCCGACGTCGGCGAGATCCCGCGCTCGATCCGCGACCTGTTCGACCCGGCGTCATTGCCGCCGCATCTTCGGACCTTCGATCCTGCGAGCGGGCGCGGCTGGCGCGGCCCGTACCTGACCGATGGCGTACGGATCGACGTCCGCAAGGCCCATTGCAGCTTCTCCGACGCGAGCTGCGACAGCGGCCGTTTCATCAACGGTTTGGCCAACGGCGACACGGGCGTTCTCGACGGATTCGGACGCCATGCGCCCGAATGCACGAATTCGGACGCCGAGCGCTATTGCAGAAATCCGATCCTGCTCCAGATCCCCTGCGACGATCTGAACCGCAACGGCGTCTGCGGCGACAGCGGTGATGTGTGGCTGCCGGGCAATGCACGGCTCGTTTCGGCGGGACCCAACGGGGAATTGGAGACCGCTCTGGCGGACTACAGCGCCGGCCGCCGCGGCGACGACCGGGTGCTGTACCTGCTCATGGGCGATCCGGGCGGCGGCAACCGACCATGCAAATGATGCCGGCCGATTCTCTCCCGATACGGCCGGATGGCACTTTAAGGAATGTTGGCTGAATCGACGGCGGTGGTCGGCTTGCGGTGCGGGGCGATGGTTTTCCGTATCCGCTCGAACGAGTCTCGGAAATCTTCTTCCCCGCTCGTGCATTCGAAATTCTTATGATTTCCATAATAAAAACAAGGCATTGCCCAGCTGGTCTTGGCATTCGGTTTCTGTAGAATAGGATTTCTCCATTCGGATAAATCGGTTCCGATCTACGAGAAACCACATGATTCGGAAAATTCTCATCGCCAACCGCGGCGAAATCGCGGTGCGCATCATTCGCGCCTGCGCCGAAATGGATATTCGCTCGGTGGCCATTTTTTCCGAGGCCGACCGTTTCGCGCTCCACGTGAAAAAAGCGGACGAAGCCTACTGCATCGGTTCGGAAGAACTGGCCGGCTATCTGAATCCCCACCGCATCGTCAACCTGGCCGTGGAAACCGGCTGCGACGCCGTGCATCCGGGCTACGGCTTTCTGTCGGAAAACCCGGAACTGGCCGCCGCCTGCGCGGCGCGCGGCATTGTTTTCATCGGTCCGGACGCCGACACCATCCGGCGCATGGGCGACAAAACCGTGGCCCGCGAGACCATGATCCGCGCCGGCGTGCCGGTAACGTCGGGCAGCGAGGGCAACGTCGACAGTCTCGATCGGGCGCTGAAGGAAGCCGAACGCATCGGTTATCCGGTCATGCTCAAGGCGACTTCGGGCGGCGGCGGGCGCGGCATCCGGCGCTGCGATACGCCCCAAGAGCTCCGCCAGAATTACGAAAGGGTCATTTCCGAGGCCACCAAGGCGTTCGGCAACGCCGAAGTGTTTCTGGAAAAGTGCATCGAGCGGCCCCGCCATATCGAGGTGCAGGTGCTGGGCGATCACCACGGCAACGTGGTCCATCTGTACGAGCGCGACTGCTCGATTCAGCGCCGCAATCAGAAGCTCATCGAAATCGCGCCCTCGCCCCAGCTCACGCCGGAACAGCGGGAGTACGTGGGCCAGCTCGGGGTGCGCGCCGCCCGCGCCGCGAATTACCGGAACGCCGGGACGGTGGAATTTTTGCTCACAGAGCAGGGCGAATTTTATTTCATGGAGATGAACACGCGAGTGCAGGTGGAGCACACCATTACCGAGGAAATCACCGGTTTCGATATCGTGCAGAAGCAAATCCGCATCGCCAGCGGCGAACCTTTGCCTTTCCGCCAGGAAGACGTGAAGGTCGCCGGCTATGCCATGCAATTCCGAGTCAACGCCGAAGACCCGAAAAACGATTTTCTGCCGAGCTACGGCCGCATCACGCGTTATTACGCGCCCGGCGGTCCCGGCGTCCGCATCGACACCGCCATTTATACCGGTTACGAAATCCCACCCTATTACGATTCGCTGTGCGCCAAGGTCATCGTGCGCGGCCGCACCTGGACTGAAGTGCTGGCCCGCGGCCGTCGGGTGCTCGGCGATATGGCCATCAGCGGGGTGAGGACTACGATGCCGTTCTACCGGGAAATCCTCGATCATCCCGATTTCATCGCCGGGCGCTTCGACACCGGATTTCTGCAGGATCATCCCGAACTCCTGAATTATTCACTGAAACGCAGCCACGACGACGCGGCTTTGGCCGTCGCGGCCGCCATCGCCGCCCACGTGGGGCTTTGAAACCATCATGAGCAAGGTCTACATCACCGACACCGTATTGCGCGACGCCCATCAGTCCTTGATCGCGACGCGCCTTCGCACCGAGGACATGCTGCCCATCTGCGACAAGCTGGACCGGGTCGGCTATTGGTCGCTGGAAGTCTGGGGCGGCGCCACCTTCGACGCCTGCATGCGGTTTTTGAAGGAAGATCCGTGGGAACGGCTGAAGAAGCTCCGCCGCGCCTTGCCCCATACCCGCTTGCAGATGCTGCTGCGCGGTCAGAATCTTTTGGGCTACCGGCATTATTCCGACGACGTGGTGCGGGAGTTCGTCCGGCTTGCGGCGAAGGAAGGCATCGACGTATTCCGCATCTTCGACGCGCTCAACGACCTCCGCAATCTGGAGACCGCCATCCGGGCGGTGAAGGAGGCGGGCAAGCACGCCCAGGCCGCCATCTGTTATACCCTGAGCCCGGTCCACACCGTCGACCTTTATGTGGAGCAGGCCCAGGCCCTGGTCCGGATGGGCGCCGACAGCATCGCCATCAAGGACATGGCGGGACTCCTGACGCCCATGGCCACGGCGGAGCTGGTTTCGGCGCTCTCGGCCAGCCTGAGCGTGCCGCTGCATCTCCATTCCCACGCCACCTCAGGGCTGGCCGAAATGTGCGAACTCAAGGCGGTTGAGCACGGCTGCACCCACATCGACACGGCCATTTCGTCCTTCGCCGGCGGCACCAGCCATCCTCCGACAGAGAGTATGGTGGTCGCCTTGCGCGGCACCCGCCACGACACCGGCCTGGATCTGGAACTGTTGCAGGACATCGCCGCCTATTTCGCCGAGATCCGAAAAAAATACCGCCGGTTCGAGAGCGAATTCACCGGCGTCGATACCCGCGTTCAGATCAACCAGGTGCCGGGCGGGATGATGTCGAACCTCGCCAAGCAGTTGGAGGAGCAGGGCGCGCTCGACCGCATCCTCGACGTTTTCGACGAAATCCCGCGGGTGCGCCGCGACCTCGGCTATCCGCCCCTGGTGACACCGACCTCGCAAATCGTCGGCACTCAGGCGGTGCTGAACGTGGTCACCGGCGAGCGCTACAAGTCCATTACCAACGAGGTCAAACGTTATCTCCAGGGCGGTTACGGCCGCCCGCCGGCACCGGTCGATCCGGACCTCCAGCGCCGCGCCATCGGCCGCGAGCAACCGGTCGAATGCCGCCCCGCGGACCTTCTGCCGCCGGAACTGGACAACTTGCGCGCGGAGATCGGCGATCTGGCGGAGAGCGAAACCGATCTGATGATCTATGCGATGTTTCCGGAGGTCGCCCGGAAATTCCTTCAGGAGCGGCGCGAAGGCCGGCTCCAGCCGGAGCCTTTGGCTCCGCCGGAGGCGCCGTCCCAGCCGGCGGAGCGCGGCGACGTGCCCACCGAGTTCAAGGTGTTCGTTCACGGCGAGGCATACGATGTCCACATCACCGGCGCCAATTTCAACGATCCGCACCACCGGAGGTTCTACATCACCTTGGACGGCGTGCCTCAGGAAGTGGATCTCGAGGTGCTGAGCGGCTACCGGCGGAGCGTCACGCCAAGCGGGCGTCCCGTGCCGGGCAAACCGGGCGATGTGGTGACCGCGATGCCGGGCAATATCGTCGATATCCTGGTGCAGCCGGGGGACAAGGTGAGCGCGGGGCAGGGCGTTCTGGTCACCGAGGCGATGAAGATGGAAGCGGAAATCCAGGCCCCCGTCGGCGGCACGGTCGCCGCGATTCACGTCAAGAAAGGCGACCGGGTGAATCCCAACGAGGTCTTGATGGAGATCGAGCCTTAGCCTTACGGATTCGTCGACAACTTGTAGGTCGGCAATCCTTTGCCGACACAGGGGGCCGAACCCGGCCGAAGTTTGGAGATCGGCGACCCTTTCCCGGCAAATCCGGCACGTCGGCAAAGGATCGCCGACCTACGACTCTGAACCTGGGCGAAGGACGGCGACCGTTCTCGCCTGATGACAGGTCCGTACGTTTGCTTTCTTCCGGTATCATCTTCCCTTGAACTCAAATTCCCGACTTCGACATGAAAGCAACTGTCATCCCCGTCACGGCATTTCAGCAAAACTGCTCGCTCCTCTGGTGCGAGGAAACCATGGAAGGCGCCGTGGTCGATCCGGGCGGCGATCTCGATCGAATCCTCAAGACGGTCGAAGATGCCGGCGTGACGCTGGTCAAGATTTTGCTCACTCACGCCCATGTGGACCATGTGGGCGGCACGGCGGCTTTGGCCGGGCAGCTCGGAATTCCGATCGAAGGCCCGCAGAAGGAAGACCGGTTCTGGATCGATCTTTTGCCGAAGCAATGCGAGATGTTCGGTTTTCCGCCGGCAGCCACCTTCACCCCCGACCGCTGGCTGGAGGACGGCGATACGGTGGAGTTCGGGCATCAAACCCTCGAAGTGATACATTGCCCCGGTCATACGCCCGGCCACGTGGTCTTTTTCCACTCCGGCGAACGTCTCGCCATTGTCGGGGATGTGCTGTTCAAAGGCTCCATCGGGCGGACAGACTTTCCCGGGGGCGATTACGGCACGCTGGTGCGGTCCATCCGCGAGCGGCTTTTTCCCTTGGGCGACGATATCGTTTTCATTCCGGGCCACGGTCCCGCGTCCACCTTCGGCGACGAGCGCGGCACCAATCCGTTCGTGGGCGATGCCGCCCGGTAACCGGGTACATGAACCGGTCGATGGCCGGACGGCGAACGCAACGCTGATCCGCTTCGACCGGGTCTCGGTATCGGTACGCGGCAAGCCGATCCTGACCGATCTCAGCTTCACGCTGGGCGCGGGTGAAAAGGCCGTGCTCCGCGGCAGATCGGGCTCGGGCAAGAGCACGGTGCTCAAGACCTTGTTGGGACTTTATCCGCTGGCCGGGGGAAGAATTCTGTTCGACGATGAGCCGCTCGATCCGTCGGCCGTGCGAATCATCCGGCGCCGCGCAGCCTATATCGGGCAAGAGCCGATCCTCGGCGCCGAAACGGTACGCGAAGCCTTGATGTTGCCGTTTCAATTCGAGACGCATCGGGAAAATAAACCGTCCGAGCGTCGGTTGATCGATGCGCTGGCGCGTCTTCACCTGTCCCCGGATATTCTGGAGCAGGAATGCCGCCGCGTTTCAGGCGGCGAAAAGCAGCGCATCGCCATCGCGCGTGCCTTGTTGCTGGGGAAAAATCTCTATCTCCTGGACGAGGTGACCAGCGCCCTGGATGCCGAAAGCAAGCGGACGGTGCTGGACGTATTCGGCGATCCCGGTTTCACCGTGCTCTCCGTGGCCCATGATCCCGACTGGGACACGCGCTGCGATGTGGTTTTGGAACTGGACGGCGGGCGCCTGATCCGTACGCGTCGCGATGGAAACGCTTGATATCGCCCTGCCGCAAATGACGGTGCTTTACGGCGTCGTGCTGTTGCCGTGGCTGCTGCTCGGACTGATCGGACTGGGCTTGAGCGGGGCGATCGCGACCGGCATCCTCCGCATGAGCCTTCAATTGGCCTTGGTGGGCGTTTATCTGAAGACATTGTTCACGCTCAATAATCCCTGGCTGAACGGCCTTTGGGTTCTGGTGATGCTGGTAGTAGCCGATTGGTCGATTCTGAAGCGCGCCGGCTTGAAGCGGCGTTACTTCTTCGCCGCCACTTTCGCGGCGGTGACCGCCAGCGTCCTGTTTTCCACGGCGTATTTGTTGTTTTTGGTGATACGGCCGCCGCTCTATTACGACGCGCGCTATCTGGTTCCCCTCGCAGGCATGATTCTCGGCAATTGCCTGCAGGGAAATGTCATCGGACTGGAGCGCTTCTATACCGCACTCAAGAAAAACGAAAACGAGTACCAGACTTATCTGCTGCTCGGCGCCACCCGCTGGGAGGCGGTACGGCCCTATTTTCGCGAAGCCGTCAAAGCGGCGATCAACCCGACCCTGGCCAGCATGGCGACTTTGGGGCTGGTATCGCTGCCCGGCATGATGACCGGCCAGATCCTGGGCGGCAGCGAACCGTGGCTGGCGGTGAAATATCAGATTGCCATCATGCTGTGCATCTTTGCCAGCACCACCCTTGCCAGCATTCTCAACTTGGCACTTAGTCTGAATATCGCGTTCGATGAATTCGACGTGTTGAAGTCGGATATCGCCGAGGATGGCTAACAAGCGGCTCGATTTTTGGGGAGGCTTGATTCGCTCAGCCGAATTGCGGTAAAAGCAATCGAATAAGAGGATTATGCATGCTCGGAACCCTTGGAATGGACACCGTTTCGGGTAGAATTTATGGTTTCGAGTATGGTTCGCCAGCTCATAAACACGACAGGATGACCAGCATGGAGAAGGATGACCAAATTGCCGCAGGAAGATCGGCCGCTGCGGGCAAGGGCTTCAGCGACCACCTCCGGGTGTTTCGTAAGAACAATCCTACCCCGCCCTCCCGCGATTCATTCAGCACTTCGCGGCGCTTATCCAACAATAGCGCTGCTGCCATAGTCCCGAAGTCTAGTTTTCGCCAGCAAAGCACGGACAGCGTTTCGGTGCCCACAGTTGTCCGGAGGGGCGGACGGCACAAGCGGCATGCCCGTCTGCTCATCGTCGAGGGCAGCGCCGAGATGCGCAGTTATTTCCAGCGATTTTTGGGCGATCGCTACGAGGTCCTGGTCGTAACCAACGGCACGGCAGCGCTTGATGCCGTTCTGAGTGATCCTCCCGACCTGGTGTTGGCCGACCTCAGGACCCTGCAGCGTGACGGTCCCGTGCTTTTGCACGCATTGAAGGGCAACGCCAAGATTCACCACATCCCGGTGATTCTGACCGCGGCGCGCTCGGAGGAAAAAACCTGTAGCGAAGAATTGAACGCCGGCGTGGACGATTATCTGATCAAGCCCCTCTCCGCGCGCCAGCTACTGGCCTGTGTAGCGACCCATATCGAGCTCAGAAACGTGCGCCGGGAGGCCGCCCAGGCGCTATCGGAAAGCGAGGCGAAATACAAGACGCTGCTCGATTCTCTCGATGACGGCGTATTCGTGGCTCACGACGGCCGTTTCGTCTTCGCGAATCCCGCGTTGTCGGCCTTGCTGGGTTATACGGGCGAGGACTGTATCGGCTTGTCGTTTCGATCGGTGATCGCGTCCGAAGATTTCGAATCGTGGAGCGAACTATTCATACAGAGCGGCTCCGAGGGACTTGAGTCTCCCTGGCGTCGCGAGGCGGCGTTCCTGCACCGGGACGGACGACGCATCTGCGTCGAACTTTGCGCGCGCCGCATACATTTCAATCGGCGTCCGGCAATACTGGGTATCGTGCGCGATATAACCGAACGCATGCAGGCCGAAGAAGCTCTTCGCGAGAGCGAAGAGCGTTTCCGCCGGGTGGTCGAACAGGCGCCGATCCCGATTTTCGTCCACGCCATGGACGGCCAGATCCTCGAAATCAGTTGTGCGGTCACCGAATTGACGGGGTGGACCCATGAGGACATTCCCGATGCGCGAGCCTGGTTTCTGAAGGGGCGACGGATTCCCGAGGAAGCGGTGGACAGCATTCTGGCGGAAACACAGCGGCGGTTTACCGAAGGCTCGATTGCGGAGCCCGAGGAGATTACGGTGTGGACCAAGAAAGGCGAGCCGCGGCGCTGGCTGTTTTATGGGTCGGCTCCCATGCGTTTGCCCGATCGAAGGCCATTCCTTGCCTCCATGGCAATCGACGTGACCGATCACCGAAAGGCGGAACAGGCCTTGCGCGAGGCCGACCGCTTGAAGGACGAGTTCGTCGCCATGCTGGCCCATGAACTACGGAATCCGCTGGCGCCGATCCGGAATGCCGTGCAGGTGTTGCGCCAATTGGGGCTGACCGACCCCGAGCTGAAATGGACGCGTGAAGTGATCGGCCGGCAGGTGGTCCAGATGAGCCGTTTGCTCGACGATCTGCTGGATATTTCCCGCATTACCCGCGGTACCATCGTGTTGAAAAAGACGGCGGTCGAAATCTCGACCGTAATCGATCGGGCGGTCGAAACCAGCCTGCCGTTGATCAAGTCCCGCCGGCACAAGCTGACTGTTGACTTGCCGCAGGAGCCGGTGCAAGTCGAGGGCGATCTGACGCGGCTTGTGCAGGTGATCGCCAATCTTCTGAATAACGCGGCCAAGTACACGGATGCCGGCGGGTGTATCGATCTGATCATCGAAAGCTCTGCGGACGAAGTGTTGATACGGGTGCGCGACAATGGCATGGGAATTCCCGTCGAACTTTTGCCGAATATATTCGAGTTGTTTACCCAGGGTAGCCGTTCGCTCGATCGTTCCCAGGGCGGGCTTGGGCTCGGGCTGGCACTGGTGCGGCGGCTGATAGAAATGCACGGGGGGAGAGTGTTAGCACAAAGCGCGGGGTCCGGCAGCGGTGCCGAGTTCATTGTGCATTTGCCGCGGATGGCGGCTGCGCCGACTCATGAAGGTTCGGGGTCGGCAGGCGGCGAATCCGCATCGAGTTTGGCTGGCGTTCGGGTTCTGGTGGTCGACGATAACGTCGATTCCGCGGAAAGCATGGCATTGCTGCTTAGCCTGGACGGACACGACGTGCGTACCGCCTTCGATGGCCCTGGCGCTCTCGCGGTCGCCGCGGAGTTCCAGCCGGAGGCAGTGCTGCTCGATATCGGATTGCCGGGAATGGACGGTTATGAAGTCGCGAAGCAAATGCGAGGGTTACCGGGATTGCAAAAGGCGCTGATGATCGCCGTTACGGGCTACGGCCAGGCAGACGATCGCGCCCGTTCGAAGGCCGCGGGTTTCGATCATCACTTGGTGAAACCGGTCGACCCTGAAATTTTGAGCGCGTTGCTGGCGACGCTGAGGCCCGACTGAGGCTCGGCGGACGGCTGCTTGTTTTTCGATAATGTGACGGTCTCGTGACAAGATACTTACGAGTTTGCGCGTATTTTCGGAGAGGGGGTATAGGCGTTTAAATGTAATTTCTTGGATTCGCTTATTTGGCTGCTTACCGGTCCGTTCATGAACGTTAGTGGGACAGTTCCGAAAAGGGGTAATTCCGGAAATGCATGCCAACAAGCGGAGCTCGGCGATCATGATTTTCGTTGGCAATCGATTCGGTCCAGCCGGTCGTTTCGATTGCGAAACCCACCTCTGGTGGGGCGTTATCCTGAGAAAGCGGGTTCTCTTCGCTATGGGCAAGAGGGCCCGTTTTTTTGTGGATCACAGTCGGTTCCTGCCGATTTGTGTCAACAACCTAGCTGCTCTGTGACGCATAGCCGCGGGCGCGACTCTCCTCGCTCTCGGCCGAGAAAGGATTGAGCGATGATGTCGATAGCCTTCGGAGCTTGAGTGGCAAGCCACGGTGCCGTCATGGTGGGTAGTCACCCTCCTACCGGACACGAGGCGTCCAGAGTTGCCAAGGGAAAGTGGCTGTTATCCGGTTTGGCGGCGTAACGGAAACGTTGCGGTCCGCTTTACAAATCGGGTGGCGTTTAGGGAAAAAAGTGTTGGAGGCACTATGTTTAAGCTAAAGACATTCATCCCGCCAGCTGCCGTGCTGTCGCTGGGATTGGCGTGGGCGCCTGCCCATGCACAGACGTGGACGAGCGATATCATCGACTTCACGCTGGTGGAGGGTGATCTAGGCGCACTTGGAGACCCGGAAGTCGTTCGGGACGACACCGGCGTCAGTCTTAACTTCAATCCTGGCCCGTTGACATTCGACGCGCTATCTGTCGGTGCTGGTCAGGCCGACAACGGCAATGGCAATGGCAATGGCAATGGCAATGGCAATGGCAATGGTATTGGTCAGGTCGATACCGAAATTGCCGGATTCACAATCAGAGCCACGGTTAAACCGGTTATACCTGATCAGACGATTACCGACGTGAGCTGGAGTCAGAATGGCGTTTATCAAGTAACCGGAGACGGCTCCTGGGTATCGGCTTTCTCATCTCTGCGGATTGTAGATCCGGAAACCCATCAATCCATCGGCGATACACAGGCCGAGACATTCTCCGCGTTCGGAGCTGACGACGGCACCAACGGAGGCCCTTGGGACTTGACTGCCAGTAACTCTGTGGCCGCTGACGCTGTCGAAATCGAGCTGACGATAAAAGACATTCTTGCGGCTTATGCGCCTGCGGACGGTTTTGCCTGGATCGAGAAAGACTTCGGCAGCTTGAGGATTGACGTAAGTCCAGGCGGCGCTGTCGCGCCGATTCCGGTGCCAGCCTCGGTCTGGCTACTGGGGTCTGCTTTGTCCGGCCTGATCATGATTGGTCGACGTCATTTAGGAACCGCTTCGGCGTAACCCAAAGTGATTCGCCCACTTGAACCGCGCTGCCGCCATATCGCGGCGGACGCCTTTCTGGCGGCAGCGCACTTTGCCGGAATCCACCGGCTTCCGAATCGGTTGTGCCGTGGCTTTTCGAAAGTGAACTTCCTCTTTGTGCGAAATCACGTACGAATTCATCCGTATTCTCGGTGAAAGTTAACCACGGTTTAATAGCAACCACTCGAGAGCAACCGTCGTCGGAGGTGAAAACCACGACACGGCATCGAGCCGGAGACAGGAGTTTCCGCTAGGAAGTTAGGATGTGGCGAAAGGAGTGAGGATGTCGCCAGGGACAGGGTGGTCCCGACGGAATTGGATGTTCCGTCCGACGTGAGTGATTCGGAACCTTCTGAACGGAGTCGGAATGTTCCGAATCTGATTGGAATGGCGGTCATGGAACGGTGATATCCGCCCTAGTGGAAAGGAGTCGATCGATGGGATGCGAGTTGAAATAGGGATGTTTCTTTTTTTTCGCCTGTCGAGGAGTGATTGCGAACGACGAAGGCGGGAGAAGCCCAGGTTCGCGAATGAGACGACGGCACCGATTGAGACGTGTTGACTAAGTGATTTTCGCGGAGGTGACTTATAAGGACGCAAGGCGGATCTTCGTGCCGGGCATAGGCGCAAGGAAATGTTCCGGACCGAAGAAAACATCAGCGATGTCAGCCGATAGCAAGCGTTCGAGAGTTTTCCTCCGACCGTAAGTGGTAAGCGGGCCGTAAGCCGGACCGCTGTAAGACTTCCCCAGAAGGCAGAACACCCCCATCCCCCCCCAAGCACTTTGTTCTGCCTTCTTTTTTTGCCTTAGCACAATCGAAAATGTCGTTCGGGTCGTAACTGTCGTTCGTCCGATTGTTTCCCTATCGCCCATATCCGCATGTGATCGGATACCGCCGATCCCGGCCGAAGGCGCGGCGCGTGATCTTGACGCCGGGCGGGGCCTGGCGACGCTTGTATTCGTTGCTGTCCACCATCTTCGCCACCCGCTTGACTTCGTGCTCGGGAAATCCGGCGGCGATGATTTCGTCCACCGATTTGTCGTGCTCCACGTACATTTCGAGGATCGGATCCAAAATCGAATAGGGCGGCAGCGAGTCCTCGTCCCTTTGGTCGGGCTTGAGTTCGGCGGAGGGCGGACGCTCGATTACCCGTTGCGGAATGACCGGCGAGAGGCTGTTGCGGTATTCCGCCAAGCGGTACACCAAAAGCTTGGGGACATCCTTCAACGGCGCGAATCCGCCGGCCATATCGCCGTACAGCGTGGCGTAGCCCACGCTCATTTCGCTTTTGTTGCCGGTCGTGAGGAGGATTTTCCTTTTCTTGTTGGAAAACGCCATGAGAATGACGCCCCGGCAACGCGCCTGGATGTTTTCCTCGGTAGTGTCGGGCGGCAAGCCGGCAAAGCTCTCCTCGAGCATACCGAGAAAGGCATCGAAGGCCGGTTCGATGGGAATGATGTGATAGCGGCAGCCCAGGGCCTCGGCTTCCAAGCGGGCATCCTCGATGCTCATCGCCGCGGTGTAACGCGACGGCATCAAAACGCTTTCGACTTTATTGGCTCCCAAAGCGTCCGTGGCGAGAGCCAAGGTCAAGGCCGAGTCGATGCCGCCGGACAATCCGAGCACCGCGCCTTGGAAACGGTTTTTGCCGACATAATCGCGGATGCCGGTAACGAGAGCCTTGTAGATGCTTTCGATCTCGGTCAACGGTTCGGTAACGCCGTCGGCAATCGGCTCCACCGTGTCTCCGCAGGCAAAGTCGACGGGTAACAGCGCTTCCTCAAACTCCGGCGCGCGGAAGGTCACGGTTCCTTCCCGGTTCATCACGAATGACGCGCCGTCGAAGACCAGTTCGTCCTGCCCGCCGATCAAGTTGACATAAACCAGAGGGACATCGGTCACTGCGATGCGCTCGCGGGCGACTGCCTCTCGTTCCTTGATTTTATTGGCGTGATAGGGCGAAGCATTGATGTTCAGGATCAGCTTGGCGCCGGCTTGCGCGGCTTGCTCCACCGCACCGGGCAACCAAAGATCCTCGCAAATGGTAATCCCCACCGGCACACCCTGTAAGTCGAACACGCAGGGTTCGGATCCGGGCAGAAAATAACGTTTCTCGTCGAACACACCGTAATTGGGCAGGGCATGCTTGCGGTAGATCGCGTGAATCTTGCCGTCCCGCAGCACGGCGGCGCTGTTGTAAGGCATCCCGGTTCGGTTCTCCGGAAAACCCACGATGACGTCGATGCCGTGCACTTGCCCCGCTATTTCTTCGAGGATGCGCTCGGCCTGCGCCATGAAATCGCGGCGCAGGATCAGGTCTTCGGGCGGATAGCCCGCCAGGGCCAGTTCGGGGAAAACCACGGCATGAGCGCGGAGCCGGTCGCGGGCCTCGCTGGCGGTGTGCAGCACGCGGCTTGCATTGCCTCGAAGGTCGCCGACCAGAAAGTCGAGTTGAGCGATAGCGATACGAAGGTTCACGATTGTAGCGATTCAAATGTCTAAGGTAGTGCGGCTATTTTCGCCTGAAATCGCGGCGGGAACGAGCAAAAACGATGTCCGTGGCCTTCGCCCGTGAAATATAGGATCTGTGAATTTAAATGCCGCACTCGTGTCCGATCGAGTATTGCTGCGCCCGTTCGAGAGGCATATTCTTCAATCTGTAATCTAAGCCGAATGGCCCGATGATTCGCCGTCGATTTCAAGCGTGGGAAGAAATACTTCGCATCAGGTTTGCGGGCGACATACCCAAGCAGGGAGATTCTGTCATGACTCAACCACCCAACCTATACCACGGAGATCGCCAAGATCGTCTGATCCGTGAGCATGAGCACGACACCTATAAAATACGGCAAAAATTGCCGGAACCTACGGTTTGTCCGGAATGCCGAGCGGTTTATCACGACGGCCGGTGGCAATGGTCGGACGCGCCTGCTGGCGCGAACGAGTCGCTTTGTCCCGCCTGTCATCGTATCCACGATAAATGTCCGGCCGGATTTCTGACTTTGGCGGGCGAGTTTTTGGCTCAACACAAAGATGAGATTCTGCATCTCATCCGTAATGTGGAGGAAAGGGAGAAGGCCGAACACCCGCTGAAACGCATCATGGCCGTCGAGGAACAGAACGGCGGCATGCTGGTGACATTCACCAATCCCCAACTCGCCAGGGCGGCCGGGCAAGCCGTCCAGCACGCCTACAAGGGCGATCTCGATTTTTCCTATCAGGAGGAGGAGTATCTCCTTCGGGTGAATTGGTCACGTTGAGGTCCCCGCGATCCGCGATTGTCGGTGTGGCGAAGTATCGCCGACCGGCGGTTTCCGGGCTGCCTCATGGAGGCGCAAGGGGTACGGGCTTTTACGTCATGCTTTTCCGCCGAATCTGTGGATAACTACAGTTCTGGATCGGATTGAGGAGCGAGAGCATGCAACTGCCGTTACAAATTTCTTTTCGAAATATGGAGCCATCCGAGGCGATGGAAAAAGCCGTTCACGACCGCGCCGAGAAACTGGATCAGTTTTTCGAGCATATCATGTCCTGCCGGGTGATGGTCGAAGCACTTCATCGCCACCACCGGCAAGGCAATACCTACCATGTCAGAATCGATATCACCGTGCCGGGCGATGAACTGGTGGTCAGCCGCGATCCCGGCAAAGATCATGCGCACGAGGATGCTTACGTGGCGATCCGCGATGCCTTCGACGCCGCCCGCCGGCAATTGGAGGATTACGCCCGGCGCGTTCGGCAGGACATCAAGGCCCACGAGGTTATGCCGCATGGAAGCATTGCCCAAATCAACCCGGAGGGCGATTATGGGATGATCGAGACACCGGACGGGCGCCTGATTTATTTCCATCGGAACAGCGTGGTGCAAGGCGATTTCGACAAATTGGGCATCGGCGATACCGTCCGTTTCGTTGAAGAAATGGGCGAGCAGGGGCCTCAGGCGAGTTCGGTGGCCGTGGAGGGAAAACACCATGTTGTGGGTTAGGAAAGATTCGTCTGTTTCATCGAACAGCGCCCGCGCAATTCGGAGTTAAGGAGGGCGATATGCCGACCAATCCGCATGCTGATCGAATCAAGGCCATATTGGCCGACCTGGAACATGACACCCGGGTCAATCTGCACGACTATCCAATCCGTGTCGATGTCGAGGACGGTGCCATAGTCTTGGAGGGTATGGTCGGCGACATCGCGGCAAAACGGATTGCGCACGCCGCTGCGTATCGCCATGCGGACAATTCACCGGTCGTGGATCGATTGCGTGTCGCCGTGCCTCCCTCCGAGAGGGAGGGCGGGTTGCGCGACGAGATCATTAACCTATTGCAGCAGGAGCCGGTTTTCCGGGAATGCGGCCTCTATGTGCGCGAAAGCGACCGGCTCGACACGATTCGTGTCGGTCGCAGCGAGTGGCCCGATCGCAGCGAAGGCGATTGGGGCGAGCAGCGCATCGAGATCGAGGTGCAGGATGGAACCGTCACGTTGTCGGGCACCGTGCTCAGCCTGTCTCATCGCCGCTTCGCAGAGGTGCTCGCGTGGTGGGCGGCCGGCTGCGAATCGGTCGTCAACTTGCTGCACGTCGTCCCTCCCGAGCAGGAAACCGACGGCGAGCTGGCAGATGCCGTGCTCATGGTGCTCGAAAAAGACCCTCTGGTTCATCAGCCGCAGATCCATATCACGGCCGAGCAGGGAACGGTAACGCTGGAAGGATATCTCGCCAGCGATGAAGAGAGGCGCCTGGCGGTGCTCGACGCGTGGTACGTCCCCGGCGTGCACGATGTGGTAGACCGCATTCAAGTCGCGGGGTGATTAAAGTCGTAAGTCGGCAATCCCTTGCCGACAAGCGTGCTGTTAACGTCGGGAAAGGATTCCCGACCTACTGAGTAACGCAGTGCGAAACGACTCTCCTCACGGCGCGGAATAACGCCGATTGGGGAGCAGTTGTCCGCCGCCCAGCCGAAATCCGTTATTCAAAGCTTGCCAAGTAAAATCCTGAGCCTCCGACGCAGCGGACTCGATGTCCCGGCCTCGGGCTAGCAAGGCGGCGACGGCGGATGCCAGGGTGCAGCCCGAGCCGTGATAGCTTCCCGGCAAGCGCGGCCAACGGTAAGTTGTCTTGCCGGAGCTGCGGTAAAGGCGATTGATGACTTCGTCATCCCCTTCATGGGTCCCCGTCAGCAAGACATTCGGGCAACCGAGTGCTAGCAGCGCGTCGGCGCAATCGTCCAGATCCTCCATTCCCGTCAATTTTCTGGCCTCGGGCGAATTCGGCGTCAGCACCGTCGCTCGTGGAATCAGCGTCTCTATTAGCGCTTCGATCAGCGCCTCGTTTGCCAGGTTTGTTCCGCCTCCCGCCGCCAGAATCGGGTCCAAAACGACCGGAATGCTGCCAGCGATCTTGAGTAGCTCGTCTACTGCATAAACGATGTCGACGCTTCCCAGAAGACCGATTTTGACGGCGTCGACGGGCAGATCCAGAAGCACCGTGCGCGCTTGCTCCAGAAGTTCCCCGGACCTTTGCGGCAAGATCTTGCGGACGTTATGCGTGTCTTGAACGGTTAAAGCAGTCACCACCGAACAGGGATAACAGCCGAATCGGGAAACGGTCTCGATATCGGCCTGAATGCCGGCGCCGCCGGTGGGGTCGTGTCCCGACAAGCACAAGACAACGGGGAGCTGGGGTTTCATGGATGGCGTAAAGTTAGATCGCGATGCAGGCGCAGTTTCCCACGGCTGGCCGCATTCGGCTAGCCTGTCAGGCCCAAAGCGCCGTTGACAGTCTAAAAGCGCATCGGTACTTTAAGTTGTTTGGCCACGCGCCTACGCATTCCGCTTAAAAAAATACCCCCTACGCAAAGAGTCCTGGATGGAAGAATTTCAACGTATCAAGCGCCTGCCCCCCTACGTTTTCAATATCGTTAACGAACTCAAGGCCAAGGAGCGCGCCCAGGGTGTCGATATCATCGACTTCGGCATGGGTAATCCCGACCGGCCCACGCCACAGCATATCGTCGACAAACTGGTAGAGGTGGCGCAGAAAGGAACCGCCCACCGGTATTCCGTTTCCAAAGGCATTCCCCGTCTTCGCAAAGCCATCTGCGGATGGTATCGGCGCCGTTTCGGCGTGGATCTCGATCCCGACTCCCAGGCGATCGTCACCATCGGTTCTAAAGAGGGCCTGGCCCATCTGATGTTCGCCACCCTGGGGCCGGGCGATGCAGTGCTGGTGCCGAATCCGGCTTATCCCATCCATCCTTACGGCTGCGTTTTGGCGGGGGCTGATGTGCGCCACGTGCCGCTGGTGCCGGGCGTGGATTTCTTCGATGAATTGGAAAAAGCCATCAAGACCTCGTGGCCCAAGCCCAAGATGCTGATTCTGAACTTCCCCGGCAATCCGACCACCCAATGCGTGGAACTGGAGTTCTTCGAAAAGGTCGTCGAACTGGCTCGGGAATACAAAATCTGGGTCGTGCACGACATCGCCTACGCGGACCTGGTGTTCGACGGATATGCCGCGCCTTCCATCCTGCAGGTGCCCGGAGCCACCGACATCGCCGTCGAGTTCTTCACGCTCTCCAAGAGCTACAACATGCCCGGCTGGCGGGTGGGCTTCATGTGCGGCAACCGCGAACTGGTCGCGGCTTTGGGGCGCATCAAGTCCTATCTCGACTACGGCACGTTCACGCCGATCCAGGTGGCCGCGATCGCCGCCCTGGAGGGTCCTCAGGACTGCGTCGCCGAGATCCGGGAAACCTACCGCGTACGCCGCGACGTGTTGTGCGCAGGCCTGGACAACATCGGCTGGACGGTCCAAAAGCCCAAAGGCACCATGTTCGTTTGGGTGCCCATTCCGGAGCAGTACCGGCATCTGGGTTCCCTCGAGTTCGCCAAGAAACTGCTGCTGGAAGCCCAGGTGGCGGTGTCTCCCGGCGTCGGTTTCGGCGAGTACGGGGACGATCATGTCCGTTTCAGCCTGATCGAGAACGAACACCGCACCCGCCAGGCGATCCGAGGAATACGACATATGATGCGCAAGGATAACTCGGTATAATTTCGGCATTTTTGTTGCTACACAGGAGAGCGTCTTGAAACCCGTAAATATCGGTTTGCTCGGTTTGGGCACGGTCGGGGGCGGCACGGTCAAGGTCCTCAAGCGGAACGCCGGCGAAATTACGCGCCGAGCCGGCCGGGAAATCCACATTAGCGTCGTGGCGGCTCGAGACCTCAACCGTTCCCGGATTTGCGACACTGCCGGCATCCGATTGACCACGGACCCGTACGAAGTCGTTACCGATCCCGAGGTGGACATCGTCGTGGAACTGATCGGCGGTCTCGACCCAGCGAAAGATCTGGTAATGCGGGCGCTGGACGCCGGCAAGCACGTGGTCACCGCCAACAAGATGCTCATCGCCCTCCACGGCAACGAGATCTTCGCCAAGGCCAGCGAAAAAGGGCTGATGGTGGCTTTCGAAGCGGCCGTGGCCGGCGGCATTCCCATCATCAAGGCGGTGCGGGAAGGGCTTTCGGGCAACAAGGTGGAGTGGCTGGCCGGGATCATCAACGGCACCTGCAATTTCATCCTGACCGAGATGCGCGAAAAGGGGCGGGATTTTCAGGATGTGCTTAAGGAAGCCCAAGCGCTGGGCTATGCCGAGTCCGATCCGACCTTCGACGTGGAAGGCATCGATGCCGCTCACAAGCTGACGATCCTGGCCTCCATCGCCTTCGGCATTCCTCTCCAGTTCGAGAAGGTCTGGACCGAAGGCATCAGCAGCATCACGGCCCTCGATGTGGCCTATGCGGAAGCCTTGGGATATCGCATCAAACTGCTCGGTATCGCCCGTCGCGCCGAAAAAGGCATCGAGCTGCGGGTGCATCCCACCTTGATTCCCGAGCGGCGCTTGATCGCCAACGTCAACGGCGTCATGAACGCCGTTCTGGTCAAGGGTGACGCCGTGGGCCCGACCCTGTTCTACGGCGCGGGCGCCGGGGCCGAGCCCACGGCCTCGTCGGTCGTGGCGGACATCATCGACGTGGTGCGCACATTGACCTCCGATCCCGAGAACCGGGTGCCGCATCTGGCCTTTCAGCCCGAGGCGATTTCCGACATTCCCATTTTGCCGATCGAGGATATCGAAACGGCCTACTATCTCCGCCTCAGCGCCGAGGACAAGCCGGGCGTTCTGGCCGACGTGACGCGCATTCTGGCCAATCACAATATCAGCATTGAGGCCGTTATCCAGAAGGAACCGCCGGAAGGCGAACGCCATCTGCCCGTCATCATGCTGACGCAGAAAGTCCAGGAGCGGAAGCTGAACGACGCCGTCCGGGAGATCGAAGCGCTGTCCGCCATCAGCGGACCGGTGAAGCGGATTCGGTTGGAAACACTGGGGTAACATTCCAATTCGAGGTATTACCCAATGGCACTCCGATATAAACGCAACCCGACCCAATGGGAAATTCGAGAGGCATATCTCCTCGGACGGAAACACAAGATGTTTGAGATTTTCGAGAAGCCACATGAAGGTAATCCATGTCCGCACGATGAAAGAGGATGGGCGTATTTGTACGGGTGGGATGATTATGGGCAGCGTTGGGATGAGCGACGCGGTGGCAAACCGCCAGCTAATTTTGATTTAGATGCCGAGAAGCAGCATTTTTACGGGCCACCAAATAACGTTCAGTCATCTTTGACTAAAGAATTGAAGGAACTGTTTCTTTCCGAAATCTCGTAGGAGGGGGTGGTGCAGCATATGTCAGCCTAATTTAGGCGAGGGAAACTGAACATTGCGGAAGATACTCTTGCTCGCCTCAGATCGACGAACTATGAACTTCGTGATGCTTCTCTATCTATGACAGGCGATATCGCAACGGCGCCAGAGGAAAATGATATGTCAGCGACAAACGATTTAATCAAGCAGGCATTGGCTCTGCCCCCCGGCGAACGAATCGAGTTGATCGAACAAGTCTTAAATAGTCTTGACCAGCCGGATGAGGCCATCGATAAATTGTGGGCCGAAGAGGCAGAAAGGCGTCTGGAAGACTATCGCTCCGGAAAAATGGAATCCGTCTCGATGGAAGATGTGATGGCGAAGTATTCCGTTAAATGAATGTCCGGTTTCTCGCTCCGGCACAGAAGGAATTGGACGAAGCCGTGGAATACTATGAATCGCAACTGCCCGGCTTAGGTATTCAGTTTTTGTCGGAAATTCGCGAAGCCATCGAGAATGTCAAACGGTTTCCTCATGCTTGGCACTGCTTCAGCGAAAACACCCGGCGTTATCGGACGAAGCGTTTTCCCTACGGCATAATTTATCAGCTCTTGGACCACGAAATCCTGATTGTGGCTATTGCCCACCTGCATCGCGAGCCCGGTTACTGGTGCGATCGAGCAAAATAATCAAGTTTTTAAACAAATCGCTTAGAGACTCATCATGGCATATTCGACCCGCTATACCGGTCTTATCGAAAAATACCGCGACCGCCTGCCGGTAACCCCGGACACCCGGCCCATCAGCCTGTGCGAGGGCAACACGCCGCTGATCCAGTTGGTCAACATCCCGACGCTGATCGGCAAGGATGTGGATATTTACGTCAAGTTCGAAGGCTTGAATCCTACCGGCTCGTTCAAGGACCGCGGCATGACCATGGCCGTGACCCAGGCCGTGCATGAGGGCAGCCACGCCATCATCTGCGCGTCCACCGGCAACACCTCGGCAGCGGCCGCCGCCTATGCCGCGCGTGCCGGCATCACCGCTTTCGTGCTGATCCCGGAGGGCAAGATCGCCATGGGCAAGCTGGCCCAAGCCATGATCTATGGTGCGAAGATCATCCAGATTAACGGCAATTTCGATGCCGGAATGCAGTTGGTCAAGGAGATCGCGGACCATGCGCCGGTGACCATCGTCAACTCGATCAATCCGTACCGTATCGAAGGGCAAAAGACGGCCGCTTTCGAAATCGTCGACGTCCTCGGCCGCGCTCCGGATTATCACTGTCTGCCGGTGGGCAATGCGGGGAACATTACGGCTTATTGGAAGGGTTACAGCGAATACGCCCTCGGGACCGAAACCCATACGCCGGTCACCGACAAACGGCCAATCATGTGCGGCTATCAGGCCGCGGGCGCCGCGCCCTTCGTCAGCGGCGAGTTCGTGGACCATCCCGAAACCGTTGCTACCGCCATTCGCATCGGTCATCCGCAGTCGTGGGACGGCGCCTGGCGAGCGCAGAAGGAATCGGACGGCTGGTTCGCGCCTTTTACCGACGAGGAAATCCTGGCGGCGCAGAGACTTTTGGCGGAAAAGGAAGGCATCTTCTGCGAACCGGCCTCGGCCACTTCCCTGGCAGGCGCGCTGCACGACATCAAGTCCGGCCGCATTCCCGAGGGCAGCACCATCGTCTGCACCCTCACCGGCAACGGCCTCAAGGACCCCGACACGGCCATCTCCCAGTGCACGGCCAAGCCGGTGACGGTAGATGCAACTTTGGATTCGGTGAAGCGGGCGATTTTGGAGGTGATTTAACGAGTCGATGGTGGCTCCGGTCACCGCTATTCGAATAATGTCGGCCATTATCTTTTCAGGACCGGCGATGTCCGCGGGTTTGCTACGGGAGAGCGATTGGGGGGATTCGAAATGTTCGAAAAGCTGCGGGCGAAGGGTTTCCAAGTCCTCACGCTGCATCACGCGGAAGCTATTCTGATGCACGATATGGCTGATGGAGTCACCGAGCTCGAAAAGGTCCTTCTGGACGTTGAAATACCTGTTGTGGAATTGATTCGCGGCGGCGGAGGAGAAGGTGAACTCACTCAGAGGATGCGGCGGGCGCTGGCTAACGACTACGGCTGGCGGAAACATAACTTTGAAATCAAAAAGATTGTGGACGGCGAGGAAAAAGAATCGGTTTCCCACGAGATTGACCACGTTAAACGTTTCTCAAACGGTACGTTCGCGCTAGAAATCGAATGGAACAACAAGGATCCGTTTTTTGATCGGGACTTGGAAAACTTCAAGCGGCTACATGCCGATGGCGTTATCTCGGTTGGTGCCATCATTACCCGTGGCTCCACGCTCCAAGAATCCCTCCGAGAGGTCGTCACGGAATTTGCGCGGAAACATGCCATCCAGGGGCTAGCCGAGTTGACGCCGTATTACACACCGACACCGCGCCAGCTTAGAATCATTAACCATATGACAAAGAAGAAAGGTTCGTTTGAAGAGGGTTGGGCACATGCATTTGTGTCTGATAAGTTCGGAGAAGCAACAACTCATTGGCGCAAGCTGGAGGATCGCGTTCGGCGTGGCGTGGGTAATCCCTGCCCCTTGTTGCTGATCGGAATTCCGAAAGAAGTTTTGGTGATTTGAATTAAGATGGGAAACACCTATGGTCGCAAAAATCTATAACATCGCGGAACCGAATCCATCCGAAGATTTGATGACCAAGATCGGCGGACAATATTCGACCATACTCGCTGATCCGCCTTGGCAGTTTCAAAACCGAACCGGAAAGATGGCGCCGGAGCATAAACGCTTACTTCGATACCCTACTATGGAGCTTAAGGAAATACTTGAACTTCCTGTTTCGAAGCTGGCCGCCGCAAAATCTCATCTTTATCTCTGGGTGCCAAACGCATTACTCCAGGAAGGCTTAAGAGTAATGGAGTCTTGGGGCTTTACCTATAAGTCGAACCTGGTGTGGTACAAAATCCGTAAGGATGGGGGGCCGGATGGACGTGGCGTCGGCTTTTACTTCCGAAACGTCACGGAATTGGTTTTGTTCGGCGTCCGGGGGAGTATGCGAACGCTGCCGCCGGGGCGGACGCAAGTCAACTTATTTGCCACGCGAAAACGTGAGCACTCGCGAAAGCCCGACGAAATCTACGATTTGATCGAGTCTTGTTCTCCCGGCCCCTATCTGGAGCTTTTCGCTCGGTTCCCACGCAGTGGATGGACGCAGTGGGGTAACGAAGACGTCGAGGAGAACTCGTTTTACGGTGTCGCCCGGCGGAAAGGCCACGACGACCCTCAACTGCGCCTATTCGAAACTCCCAAGGGTTACGGCAACAGGAATTGATGGGCTGGAATTCCCGCGATCTGGTCAATTTCAAGAGGCAAACAGTAAGTAATTGGAACGTTTTTGAACGAACACTGAGCCTTCCATCGTCGATTATATTCTCCGGCTTCGCCGATCACTCCATTCCCCATGAACGAAATCTACGACGCCTCATCCATTGAAGTTCTCTCGGGACTAGACCCGGTGCGCAAGCGGCCGGGCATGTACACCGATACCGCGCGCCCGAATCACCTGGTCCAGGAAGTGGTCGACAACAGCGTCGACGAAGCCTTGGCGGGTTATGCGAAATCCATCGAAGTGCGGCTGCTGGCTGACGGCGGGGTGGAGGTCCGGGACGACGGCCGCGGCATGCCGGTGGATATTCACCCGGAACTCGGCGTATCCGGGGTGGAGGTGATCCTGACCAAGCTGCACGCGGGCGGAAAGTTTTCGAACAAGAATTACCGCTTCTCCGGGGGACTGCACGGGGTCGGCGTTTCGGTCGTGAATGCATTGTCCGACCGGCTCGAAGTCGAAGTGCGCCGGGGCGGGAAAATCTATGCGATGAGTTTCGCCCAAGGTGAAAAAACCTCCGAGCTGCGCGAAATCGGAACTACCGCCAAGCGCGATTCCGGCAGCACGGTCCGGTTCTGGCCCGAAGCCCGCTATTTCGATACGCCGCGCATCGCCGTTCCGCGCCTGAAAGCCTTGCTTCGCGCCAAGGCGGTGCTGTGTCCGGGGCTCAAAATCACTCTCAAGGACGAACAGGCCAACGAAGAGGAAGTATGGCACTACGAGAACGGACTTCCACAGTATCTGCTGGACCGCATCGGATCGAACGAGTGCGTCCCGGAAGAACCCTTCGTCGGCAATCTCGAAGGCCATCAGGAGGCCGCCGACTGGGCGGTGCTCTGGACGCCCGAGGCAGGCGAACCGGTCACGGAGAGCTACGTTAATCTGGTGCCGACGCCCCAGGGCGGTACCCACGTCAACGGACTCCGCACCGGACTGACCGAGGCGGTGCGGGAATTCTGCGAATTCCGTAATCTTCTGCCGCGCGGCATCAAGATCGCGCCGGAAGACGTCTGGGAGCGCTGCCATTACGTGCTTTCGGTCAAGATGCAGGAGCCTCAGTTTTCCGGCCAGACCAAGGAACGGCTCAGTTCCCGCGAATGCGCGGCGTTCGTGTCCGGGGTGGTTAAGGATGCGTTCAGCCTGTGGCTCAACCAGCATCCCGCCATCGGCGAGCGCATTGCCGAACTGGTGATCGAGAGCGCCCAAAAGCGGCTCAAGGCCAGCCGCCAAGTGACCCGCAAGAAAATCACGGCGGGGCCTGCTCTTCCTGGCAAACTCGCCGATTGCAGTTCCCAGGACATGCAGCTGACCGAGTTGTTCCTGGTGGAGGGCGATTCCGCCGGCGGTTCCGCGAAACAGGCGCGGGACAAGGAATACCAGGCGGTGATGCCCTTGCGCGGCAAGATTCTCAATACCTGGGAAGTGGATTCCGGCGGCGTGCTCGCGTCTCAGGAGGTGCACGACATCAGCGTGGCGATCGGCGTAGAGCCGGGTTCCGCCGATCTGAGCGGGCTGCGTTACGGCAAGATCTGCGTGCTGGCGGACGCCGATTCCGACGGCAACCACATCGCAACCTTGCTGTGCGCGCTGTTCGTCCGTCATTTCCGACCTTTAGTTTCGGCTGGCCACGTCTTCGTCGCCATGCCGCCCTTGTACCGGATCGACGTGGGCAAGAACGTTTATTACGCCCTGGACGAAGCGGAAAAAAAGGGCGTGCTCGACCGGATCGAGGCGGAAAAGATCAGGGGCAAGATTAACGTCCAGCGCTTCAAAGGCTTGGGCGAGATGAATCCGTCGCAGCTCCGCGAAACCACGATGAATCCCGACACCCGGCGGCTGGTTCAGCTGACCCTGGAAGAGCAGCAAGCGACCGACG
The DNA here is from genome assembly GCF_002005105.1 of Methylocaldum sp. 14B. Taxonomy (GTDB): domain Bacteria; phylum Pseudomonadota; class Gammaproteobacteria; order Methylococcales; family Methylococcaceae; genus Methylocaldum. The sequence continues at coordinate 132,388 of NZ_MSCV01000004.1, forward strand.
AGCGCCTGGATATGCTCCTGGCCAAGAAGCGCGCCGCCGATCGCAAGGTTTGGCTCGAGGAAAAGGGCAATCTGGCGGAAGTCTGAGCCTATTTTCGAACAGTCAGGGTTTGATGATCCGCCGCGCGTTAATTCCTGCCGACACTCATCGGTTTACTGTCCGAGCTCCTGTAAGAGGCTGACCAGATCCTCGGCATGTTCCTCTTCTTTGGCCAGGACGCCTTCCATAAGGTTGCGGGTGGTGGGATCGTTATTCCCGAGATACTCGATGATCTCTCGGTAGCTGTCGATCGCGATACGCTCGGCTATCAGATCCTCCTTGATCATATCGATCAGCGACTCGCCCTCCACGTATTCGGAATGGCTTTTCGATTGCAATCCTTCCGGCGCCAAATCGGGCTCTCCACCCAACTGCACGATGCGTTGGGCAATGCTGTCCGCGTGCATCTGTTCCTCGTTGGCGTGCTCCAGGAACTCTTGGGCGACGCTTTGCGCATTGATGCCGGTCGCCATGAAATAGTGGCGCTTGTAACGGAGCACGCATACGATTTCCGTGGCCAGTGCTTCGTTGAGCAGTCGGATCACAACCTCTCGGTCGGCCTTGTATCCCGGAGTCACCGCGCCCTGCTCGATGTGCTGCCTTGCGCGTTCTCTTAACGTTTTGACGTCGGTCAAAAACGGTCGATCTCCCATAGCCGAATCTCCTTACTGGTGATGGACATCTTGCTGTCGACGCTTGGCAGGTCTTGACCCGCTATTCGTTAAGACAGCTGATCCTGCAAAAAAGTCGAGCCAGTATCGAAGAGATGACGCCGGAATTGAGGGATCATCCTGCAAAAAGCCGAGAACTTCGGGTAACCGGCGCCAAGCTGCCGAGTCGTTGCCGGTATCCGGCCTTCAAGCCTCCAAGTGCTTGTACCTAAGTATTTTTTCACTATAATGTTTCCCTTCTTTTTGGGGCAGTCTTGCGACTGCCTTTTTATTTTGGGGAAGACGAGTGATGACCAGTCAGGTAATGCCGACTTATGCCCGGTTGCCGGTAACGTTCGACCGGGGCGAGGGTGCATGGCTTTGGGACACGGAGGGCAAGCGCTATCTGGACGCCATTTCAGGGGTGGCAGTATGCAGCCTGGGTCATGCCCATCCAGCCGTTTCCCGTGCGATCTGCGAACAGGCGGGCAAATTGCTGCACACTTCGAACATTTACCGCATCGAGCTGCAAGAAGAGCTCGCCGGCGAACTGTGCCGCCTGAGCGGACTGGATAACGCCTTTTTCTGCAATTCCGGCGCCGAGGCGAACGAGGCGGCCATCAAGATCGCCCGCCGTTACGGGCATCATCGCGGCATCGATCGGCCCGCCGTGATCGTCATGGAGGGCAGCTTTCACGGCCGCACGCTCGCGACCTTGAGCGCCACCGGCAATCCCAAGGTGCAGGAGGGTTTCGAACCCCTGGTCGAAGGCTTCGTGCGAGTGCCGTACGGCAGCGTCGCGGCTGTCGAGGCCGTGGCCAACCCCAATGTCGTGGCGGTCCTGGTGGAACCGGTGCAGGGCGAGGGCGGCGTACGCGTTCCGGCTGACGATTTCCTGCCCGGCCTTCGCCGCATCTGCGATCAGCGCGGTTGGCTCTTGATGCTGGACGAGGTCCAGACCGGTATCGGCCGGACCGGCAAATGGTTCGCCTTCCAGCACCACGGCATCATGCCCGATGTCATGACCCTGGCCAAAGCCTTGGGCAACGGCGTACCGATCGGTGCCTGCCTCGCCAGAGGAATTGCGGCGGACATGTTGACCGCCGGCAAGCACGCGTCCACCTTCGGCGGCAATCCCCTGGCATGTAGCGCCGCACTGGCCGTATTGCGGACGATCTCCGAAAACCGCTTGGTGGAGCGTGCGGGAGAACTCGGCGAGCGTTTGTTGATCGGGATTCGCGACAAGCTGGCCGGCAATCCTCGTGTCGTGGATATCCGCGGGAAAGGGCTGATGATCGGCATCGAGCTCGATACCCCTTGCATCGATCTGGTCGCTCAGGCGCTGAGCCGCGGGTTTTTGATCAATGTTACGGCGGACCGAACGATACGCTTGTTGCCGCCGTTCGTTTTGAACGACGATGAAGAGAAGCTGTTAATCGAAGGGATCTCTGCTCTGGTCGCCGACTACACGGCCCATGGGGTCGGAGAACGCGTATGAAACCACGTCATTTGATTACTCTTTTGGATTTGAGCAGCGAGGAGTTCCGCGCGCTCATCCGACGGGCCATCGAGCTCAAGCACATGAAGAGCCCATACGAGCCGCTGAGAAACAAAGTGCTCGGGATGATGTTCGAGAAGTCCTCCACCCGCACCCGATTGTCGTTCGAGGTCGGCATGGTGCAGTTCGGCGGTGCCGCGATCTTTCTGTCGCCGCGGGATACCCAGTTGGGACGGGGCGAACCCATCGAAGACTCCGCCCGCGTCGTTTCGCGCATGGTCGATGGGGTCATGCTGCGTACCCATGCCCACGAAACGGTGGAAACTTTCGCGGCCTATTCGCGGGTGCCGGTCATCAACGGTCTCACGGATAGATTCCATCCGTGTCAGCTGCTCGCCGACATGCAGACCTATTTCGAGCACCGCGGCGACATTGCCGGCAAGACGGTGGCCTGGATCGGCGACGGCAACAATATGTGCCAGACCTATATTCACGCGGCAGGATTGCTCGATTTCAAGCTCCGGATTGCTTGCCCCGCAGGTTACGAGCCGGAATCGGCATTGATCGAATGGGCCGGCGATCGCGTGGAACTGCTGAGCGATCCGTCGGACGCAGCGCGCGGAGCGGATTTGGTGGTGACGGATGTTTGGGCAAGCATGGGGCAGGAATCCGAACAGGCGCAGCGCAGGAATGCCTTCCAAGGCTACCAAGTCGATTCGACTCTGATGGAACTGGCGGCTTCGGAGGCGCTATTCATGCATTGTCTCCCGGCCCATCGCGGCGAGGAGGTCAGCGCCGAAGTGCTGGAAGGCCCGCAAAGCGTGGTCTGGGACGAGGCCGAGAACCGCTTGCATTCGCAAAAGGCGTTGCTGGAATTGCTGCTGGTAAAAAACTGACTTTTTATCCGGGACGCGGCGGCCGACACTGCGCCGCCGCCCGCGTTCAACGGAGGAGATGCCGCACCGCTTCGCGTTCGGCCAACAGCTCGGCTTCGGTTATCTTGAGTTTCTCCCGGCTGAACTCGCCGGTTTCCAAATTTTGTACGATCCGGTACTGTGCGTCCCCAATTTCGACCGGGTAGGAAAACATGAGGCCCGGTGCGATACCGTAACTGCCGTCGCTGAGGATAGTCATACTGGTCCAGTCCCCAGTCGGCGTGCCGAACAGCCAATTCCGCATATGGTCTAGCGCTGCGTTGGCGGCGGAAGCGGCACTCGATTTTCCGCGTGTTTGAATCACCACCGCGCCGCGGTTCTGTACGGTCGGAATGAACTCCTTTTCGTACCAATCCCATTCGACCCTGTCGAGCGCCGGCTTTCCCTGAACCAGTGCATGATGCAAGTCCGGGTACTGCGTGGTCGAATGATTGCCCCAGATGATCACTTTCCGAATATCGCTCACCGAGCAACCGCAATGCAGGGCTAACTGGCTTACCGCCCGATTGTGGTCGAGCCGGGTCATGGCGGAAAAATTTTCCGGCGGAAGATCGGGGGCATTGTGCTGGGTGATCAAGGCATTGGTGTTGGCGGGATTGCCGACCACCAGCGTTTTGACGCTGCGTTTGGCGGCGGCATTGAGCGCCCGGCCCTGGATGGCGAAGATGTCCGCATTCACCCTCAAGAGATCCTTGCGCTCCATGCCGGGCCCCCGCGGTTTCGCGCCGATCAAGAAGGCGAGATCGGCATTTTCGAACGCCACATAAGGATCATCGGATACGATCACATCGTGGAGTAAGGGCGGGGCGCAATCGATGAGTTCCATCCTTACGCCGTCCAATCCGACGATGGCCTCCGGAATCTCGAGCAAATGCAATACGATGGGTTGATCGTCGCCCAGCAAGTCCCCTGCAATCAGCCGAAACAGCAATGCATAACTAATTTGCCCCGCCGCTCCCGTAACGGCGATATGCGCAGGCGTTTTCATGTGAATACCCTTTTTATAGTTGAGCATCGAGCCGCGGCACGAAGGCCGATAAGCATCTCCCTGCTTGAAAACCTCTCAGACATTAGACAGGGATACGGCGCGATTCGCCATTCCATTCTATCCATCGGCACTGCTCCGAATACCATTATGAGTCGGCAAACATTTTTCCTATCGTGTGCTGGATTTGTGGACGCGGCTACGGTCCCTGCAAAGCCGAACGGATTGCTCATCCTAACGGAGGAAAGTACCGCCTGGCGCAAAAGCTCGCGTGACGGAACTTTCAGCCGACCGTGAAGCCTTTTTCGGTGATTGCCTGCTTAACCGAGGCCAGGTCGGTTCTTGTTTCGTCGTAATCGATTTCGACCGTGCTGGCCGTGTGGGAAGCCTTGGCTGATGAAACGCCGACACAGGATTTAACGGCGTCCTGGACCTGATTTTCGCAGCCGCCGCACTTCATGCCCGTTACCTTCAAGACAATTTTAGCCATTGGTCATACTCAATCTGTGAAATCTGTGATTTTCGACACGGACTCGCGGGCCAGCCGCGATTGTGATCTCGCCAGTGCGACATCGTCTGAACTAAAAGCCGGTGGATTGCGCCGAAGTTCAAACAGGGCAATGCCGCTTCTGAAGCAGGCTTTGAACTTGATGCCATGTCCGGACGCCCAAGAATTATAAGTCTTGGCGTTGGAGCGAACCAGACATTCAATACCGGCTCGAACGGCATTTGAAGCAATAGTCCGTTTGACAGCCGATGTCCGATCGCCCGATGATTCGATATCGCTAGACATTATTTATTTGTGACTCCGAACAGCCAAAAAATTCCGCGTAGTTTTTAAGGGCCGTTAATAATCGCCGACTTTGTCTCGAACGCCCGTCTGATATCGCAGGACCGGATTACAGCATGAAAACACAACACGCCGCGCTCCTTACCGATCTTTATCAGCTTACCATGCTGCAGGCCTATCATCGGGAGGGCATGTCCGGCACCGCGACCTTCGAACTGTTCGTACGGAAGATTCCGCCGAACCGAAATTTTCTGATTGCCGCCGGGCTGGAACAGCTTGTCGAATTCCTGGAAGACTTCGAGTTTTCCGACGAGGAGTGCGAGTGGCTCGGTACTTTGGATTACTTTACGCCCGAGTTTATCGACCATTTGTCCAAGCTTCGCTTCACCGGGGATGTTTATGCCATCCCGGAAGGAACGGTCTTTTTTCAGAACGAGCCGATCGTTCGGGTAACGGCGCCGATTGCCGAGGCCCAGATCATCGAGACCCGTTTGATCAATATCGTTCAGCTCCAGACCATGATCGCTTCGAAAGCGGCTAGATCGGCGCTCGCCGCGCCGGGAAAGCTTTTGGTGGATTTCGGACTGCGCCGCGCCCACGGCGCCGAGGCCGGTCTGATGGCCGCCCGCGCCGCTTATCTGGCCGGTTTCGACGGCACGTCGAATGTTCTGGCCGGAAAATTATTCGACATTCCGGTTTACGGCACCATGGCCCATTCCTACATCATGGCGCATGACGACGAGGTCGAAGCATTCGAGCGGTTTGCGGAAAGCTTGCCGGGCAACGTGCTGCTTCTGATCGATACCTACGACACGCTGGAAGCCGCCCGAAAAGTGGTTGCTTTGGCTCCCAGGCTGGCCGAAAGAAACATCCCCATAAAAGGGGTGCGTTTAGACAGCGGCGATATGGCGGAACTGGCTAAGGGGGTACGGTCGATTCTGGATGAGGGCGGGCTCACGGAGTGCAGCATTTTCGCCAGCGGCGATCTGGACGAGCACGAACTCCTGAGGATGCTCGAGGCAGGCGCTCCTATCGATGGATTCGGAGTCGGAACGCGTTTGACGACATCCCAGGATATGCCGTACTTGAACTGCGCTTACAAGTTGCAGGAATATGCGGGGCGTCCCAGACGCAAGCGATCGAAAGGCAAGGAGAATTGGCCTGGGCGCAAGCAGGTGTACCGCCGTTACGACGATGAAGGCCACATGCTGCACGATGTGATGGCCGAGGAAAGCGAGTCTCAGATCGAAGGCGAACCGCTGCTTCGCCAGGTAATGACCAAAGGCAAGCGCGTCGGTGCACAGGAGACGCTCGCTGTCATGCGGGAGCGGCTACGGGGACAATTGCAGCAATTGCCGCCCGCCCTGAAAGCCATCGAAGAGAGCGCCGTGTACACCGTTCTGATTTCCGGTGGTCTGCAGCGTTTGGTGGAACGGATGGATAGCGCTGGTCTTTGAACGGGGTTGTTCGGTTTGCGTCAGCCAGGCTCACCGGCCCAATGGCCCACGGTTAATCTCGCGCCTCGGGACGGCGAATTGTATTTCGTCGAAGATTTCGTTTCTCGCCCGGAAGCGGATGCGCTTCATATCCTTTTGCGGCGGGATTTGGCTTGGCAGGAAGAAGACATCACGGTTTTCGGCAGGCGGGTGAGGGTACCGCGGTTGGTGTGCTGGTACGGGGACGCGGGCGCGGCTTACCGCTACTCCGGCGTGAGCCATGAACCGCTGCCTTGGAACGAAACCTTGTCGATGCTGAAGGACCGCGTTGAAAGGTTTTGCGGGCGGCGGTTCAACAGCGTGCTCGGCAATCTCTATCGAGACGGCCGGGACTCGATGGGCTGGCATGCCGACAAGGAGAAAGAGCTCGGATCGAACCCGTTCATCGCCTCTTTGAGTTTTGGCGCCGAACGGCTGTTCAGGCTTCGCCACAACAAGACCGGAGAAACCTTGGAAATCGTCTTGACCCACGGCAGTCTGCTGCTCATGGGCGGGCGTTTGCAGCATGGGTGGCGGCATTCCGTGCCGAAAGCGCGGGAGCCTAAGACCGAACGCATTAATTTGACTTTCAGAACCATTTTTTCCTGAGTTGAGGAGTTCGATCCATGGGCGATGTCGTTAATTTCCGGCGGCCGAAGGCCTCGGAAAAGCACGCCGGCAAGACATTGTGCCGGAGCGGTTTTCACAAATGGATAGTGGTGCGGGAAAAGCCCTTTGACGTCAAGCAGGGCAAGCTGATTACCGTTTATCGGTGCGAACGCTGCGGCATCACGAAGAACGAGTCACGCTGATCAAGCCAAGTTTAGGGCTACGTCGAGTTTCTCCGTCGTCTCAAGCCTTATTAGCCGAAATCGATCGGCGAAACCAACAGCTTGTCCACTCGATTCTTGTCCATGTCGACCACTTCGAAACGAAGGTGATTCCATTCGAAATGATCGGCCGCGCGCGGAACGTGACCGAGCTGCAGCATGACGAAGCCGCCTATCGTATGGAAATTGCCCGTAGCCTCGTCGGGTAGTTCCTCCAAGTCGAAGATCTGCTTGAATTTCGCGGTGCTCAGCATTCCGTCCAAAAGCCAGGAACCGTCGTTTCGCTGAATGGCTTCCGGTTCTTCTTCCCCTTCAGCCATAGGAATGTCGCCCACGATGGCTTCCATCACATCCTTGAGCGTGACCAGTCCGGCGACTTCGCCGTATTCGTCCACGACTAAAGCCATGGGCGTTTTCGAGCGCTTGAACTCCTCCAACAGTTGCATGGGATTGAGGGATTTCGGCACGTAGCGTGGCGTTTTGATCAGTCGGCCCAGGTCGATGGAATCGCCGAGGAGGGCTTTGGTCAGCAGATCCTTGGCCTGGACGAATCCTATGACGTTGTCGAGCCCGTCTTTGCAGACGGGGATTCTCGAATAGGGGCTGTCGATGATCTTTCGGCGGTTTTCCTCGAATGAATCCTTGATGTCCAGGTAATAGATATCCATCCGAGGCGTCATGATCGCCCCGACGCGAAGCACATCCAGGCGCAGGACGTTCGAAACCATCTCCTGTTCGGATTTATCGAACACGCCGGCTGCGGTGCCCTGATCGATCATGATCCTGATTTCCTTTTCGGTGATCAGCGGCTCCTCGGGCTGTCGCGCTCTAAACAGCCGCAGAATGAAGTCGGTCGATAGGCTCAGAATCTTGACCAGAGGATACGCCACCAGCGAAATGAAATTCATCGGCCGGGCGATAACCATGGCGATTTTCTCCGGCTTTTGCAGCGCTAGCCGCTTCGGAACCAGCTCGCCGATGATCAGAGAAAAGTAAGTAATCCCGATGACCACCACGGCCAGCGATAGACCGCGGCTGTAAGGCGCAATTTCCGGAAACTGTTCGAGATATTCGGCTAGTTCGCCGGAAATGGCGGCTTCACCGAAAGCGCCCATGAGAATCCCGATCAAGGTGATGCCGACCTGAATCGTGGAAAGGAAATGAGAAGGTTCGTTGGCTAACTGGAGGGCGGCTTTAGCGCCGAAATGGCCTTCTTGGGCGGACTGTTGCAGGCGGATTTTCCGGGCGGAGACTATGGCCATTTCCGACATGGCGAATACGCCATTCAACAGAAAAAGAAAGACCAATATGAGAATTTCCATCAAAAGATAGCGGTTGTTTATCCGGTAAGCTAGAGTAGCGAATAAGAAAGGGCGATGCAAAAATGGTGTTTTGAAGCGCCGACAGTTGAAGAAGGGGAAAAGAAAACCGAAGGAGACATCTTGCGAACCCCACGCCATGTTGCCGATACGGCTTTCTCTTGCAACACTTTGACATGGGTTGTTGTCGAATGTTGCACGACCTATGGAAGGCAGCAGCTCGTCGCAAAGCCGTTGAAAAATGTCGTTAACGGTCTTATTTCAGAAACAGGCATGTCCGGCTTTGTTCTCTCCAGCGTGCCTGATATGTGAATCCAAGTTTGCGTTTATAAAGGAGGAAATGCCATGACCGACAAGCAAGAGAGTCAGACCAAAAAGTCCACCGGCAAAGAAGTGACGCAGCCGCAAGCGGGGCAATTCCTAAGCCCCTTGGACGAGATCGAGCAATGGTTCGACGAGGTGCGGCGCAACTGGATGCAACCGTTCTTTTGGGGGCGGGGCTGGCCGGAAAGAGAGTCCGTCTTCGGCGGGCGCGTGCCTAGAGTGGATGTGATCGACCGCGAACCGGAGTTGCTGGTCCGTGCGGAGTTGCCGGGGGTCAGCAAGGAAAACCTCGATGTCTCGCTGCAGGACAATACACTCAGCATTCGAGCCACGACCCGACGCGAGGAAGAGGAGGAAAAAGGCCAGTTCTACCGGCGCGAGCTGAGTCGGGGCGAATTTCAGCGGACCATCCGCCTGCCTTGCCCGGTGGAAGGGGATAAGGTCAAGGCGAATTTCAAAGATGGCGTGCTCGAGTTGACCATTCCCAAGGTGGCCACCTCCAAGCGTAAAAGCATTAAAGTCGAATAACCCATGAGGGGCCGTGGGACATGCCCCACGGCCTTTTTTATGGGCTGGACCAGCGCTGATGCGATCACCGTTTTCACCTCTCTACTTTTTGTTCTTTTTGGGCTTGCTGCTGTGGATTATCTTCAGTATCAAGCTGGGGCTGATTACCCTAACTTTCCAGAAACTCGGTTTGAATCCGGAATCGGCGCTGACGCTGTTGATTACCTCCTTGCTCGGCAGCGCCATCAATCTGCCTTTGTTTACGCTGCGGGTATCCGCCGCGCCACCGCCGATTGAAAGAATAGGATACGGCTTGCTGCGCCGGCCGCCGGTGCCTTTTACCGGCCGCACTCAAGTCGCGGTAAACGTGGGCGGCTGTTTGGTGCCGGTGCTGTTCTCGCTGTACCTGGTCAACAGCTACAGTGTTCCGCCTTTGCAAATTATTGCGGCTACGGCTTTTGTCGCTTCGGTCAGCTACTTCATGAGCCGGCCCATTCCGGGCGTCGGCATCGGCATGCCGGTCTTGGTCGCTCCGCTCGCGGCGGCTCTGGCCGCCATTTTCCTGGGAGAGGAATATCGGGCTCCTCTCGCCTATATCTCGGGATCGTTGGGGGTCTTGATCGGTGCCGATCTCTTGCGCCTGAAGGATATTCGCCGAATGGCGGCTCCGATTGCATCCATCGGAGGCGCCGGCACTTTCGACGGCATTTTCATAACCGGCCTGGTGGCAGTGCTCTTGAGCTGAAGCGGCGACATTCTCGAATTGCGGTACCGGTTTTGGGCGGCCGATTACGGTGACAATGCTGACTCTTAAACTTCTATTCCTGCTAATGGCCGCTAACGGCGTTCCCATACTGATCAACAAGGGACTGGGCGAGCGTTTGGCATGGCCTATAGACGGCGGCGCGCATTTCGTCGACCGGCGGCCGCTGTTTGGCTCGTCCAAGACCTGGAGAGGGTTCATTGCTGCGATTCCGGCTACCGGACTGGCCGCCGCGGGGGTAGGATTTCCCTTCGAGCTGGGTCTTTGCATCGGCGCCACGGCGATGCTGGGCGATCTCTTTTCCAGCTTCATCAAGAGGCGTCTTGGTGTTCCGGCCAGTGGCATGGCATTAGGACTGGATCAAATTCCGGAGTCTTTGTTCCCTTTACTTGCCGTGCGTGTCGAGCTGGGTTTGGAGCTTATCCATGTGGCCGGTCTCGTCGCCGGCTTTACATTCCTGGAACTCGTGGTCTCGCGTATCCTTTTCCAGCTCCGGATACGCGAGCAGCCCTACTAGGTCGAGCGCAACTGATGCAGGGTTATCTCGGGCGGGCAGTTCAAACGCACATCCACGATGCTGACACCGCTGCCGGCTGATGTGTAACCCTGCAAGGAGTGGTAACGCCATGGTCCGTTGCAGAACGCTCTAGGGGCGTTTGCGTTGAGAATGATGGGAATGCCTCCGGGCAGGCAAATCTGGCCGCCGTGCGTGTGGCCGCTCAGCATCACGTCGAAATTGGCATAGGCCGCGTGCCGATACATCTCCGGCGAGTGCGAAAGCAGAATGGAAACCGACTCCTGTGGAATTTGATCGGTGGCTTTCTCGATGTTGTCGGCGCGGTAGTAGTGAGGGTCGTCGATGCCGGCGAGATAGATGGTCGCATCGCCGCGAGTTAGGGCGATAGACTCGTTCAACAGCATGTGGATTCCCAGGTTTTCCAGCCCAGGCGACATGCGGATGGTGTCATGATTGCCCAGGACGCCGTAGACCGGCCCCTTCAGAAACGGACGAACCTTTTGCATGGCCGTCAGCGTCGGTTCGTACGGACCATAGGTTTGTGCACGAAAATCGCCGGTCAGAACGCAGATGTCGTAGCCATCGACCCGGTTTACGGCGTCGATGAGCGTGTCGGGAATATCCTCCGAGATGTCCAGATGAAGATCGGTAATGTGCAGCAGAGTAAAACCGTCGAACGCCCGCGGGAGCCGTTCGAGCTTGATCTCGTTATGACGGATTTGGATGGTTCGGGCATTTTCGCGGCCTCGGTTGTGCAGCCACAAGAGTCGCAGGATATGGCGCATCAAGCCATGAACGGAATACCAATTTTCGATATGGAATAAAGTGCGTCCCTGGCCGAACACGCGAGCCTCGAAATCATGCTCTATGCCCAGTCTTTGGTTGAGGTGGCAGCGCCCTACCCGCCTTTCCAACCTTCGATAGGTCTCTGAATCGATGGGCGGACAACGGAGGTGGCCGAGGGGAATGGATTCTGACGCGAGCGCCGCGTCTCCGGCCGCCTTCAGCGGCGGAAAGGGAAAGCGCTGGCCCGGTGGCGTGGGCTGCATTCGCGTCAAGGCATCACATGATTCAAAAGCTTGGCCAGCTTGCCCACCGCATCGTACACGACCGGAACGGCATCGCCTATGCGGGACGGCTCCTTGACGGCTCTTTCGACCCGAGCCGCCGCTTGGTTCATGGCCTGAACCGCCTGCTGGTAGACCGGTGACGAGCTGCTGATGGTGATATTGACAAGGTCGATTTTCTGCTGAAACAGTTGATCAAGCAGTTCGTCCACCTGATCGGCTTCGGGCAGCTTTTTTTCGCTCAGGGTTTCCAAGGCGCGAATCGTGCGTTGCAGGTTCTGAATAAGACTTTCCATTTTTTTACACCTTCACGAGCGATTGTTTACAAACATTGAACGAAATCACACGGAGTTCGTCCAGAGCTTGTTGTATTCATTCTCTTGCCATATTCGTGTTAACTATTTTCGCTTAATCCGCCTCAATAAAAAAATACGCTAACAGAGCTTTCCATGAACATTGCAGCGATACAACAGGCTCTACGAGAGTTTGCCCGTGACAGAGACTGGGACCAATTCCACAGTCCGAAAAATCTCGCGATTGCGCTTTCCGTGGAGGCGGCGGAACTGCTGGAGCGTTTTCAATGGCTTAAGGATGATGAATCGCATCGTCTGGCCGAAAATCCCGAAGATTATCGCGCAGTGCGGGAGGAGATCGCCGACGTTCTGATTTATCTGCTGCGGCTGGCCGACCTCATGAGTATCGATTTGGAGGAGGCCGTGCAGGAAAAGATGCTGAAGAACGCTGAAAAGTATCCTGTCGAATTGGCCAAGGGAAACGCGGTGAAATACAATCGGCGCGACCAATAATCCCTCGCGGAGAATGGGTCTGTCATTTTTCGCCATTCGTTGCAGTCTGTGATGACAAAAACTTTACGCAATCAAGTGATCGCTTTGGCCGGCCTGTCCCAGGCGGTTTACCTCGTGCAGCACATCGCCAAGCGGGGAACGGCCGATCGCGAGGACATGGCGGCCAGCATCGGCAGCGTGCTCAAGATCGACTCGGGGGACGTGGTGGATGTTTACGGCGGTCTCCACTGCGTTATGACGGGGCTCAGGCAGATCGAAAAACAGTTGGGTGGTCCCGATGTCGTGGATCCGGAGCAGGCGCGCTACGCTTCGACGCTTATTTTTCTCGAACGCAAGCTGATGAAGCAGCCCCGCATGCTCGAAGCCATTCGTACAGGCATGGAAAAAGCCGCCGCCATTGCCGAAGAGCGGGGTGTTCTGGACGAGGAGGTGGTCGCAACGCTTGCCGAAACCTATCATCAGACCGTCAGCCAACTGAAGCCGCGGGTGATGGTGGCGGGCGAGCAGATGTATCTGTCCGATCCGGAGAATGGCAACAGAATCCGTGCGCTCTTGCTGGCCGGTATCCGCTCGGTGGTGCTGTGGCGAAAGTGCGGCGGCAGCCGATGGAAACTGCTGTTCCTTCGTCCGAAGCTGCAAAAGGAAGCGCAGCAGTTGCTCGAGTCGCTCAGTCGTACTTGAGATACCTGAAGCGCGGATCGTCCGGTGTGCCTTCCAGGATGCCGCCGGTTTCCGCGCCAGGCTGCCATTGCACGACCTCCTCGATCTTTTTCGCCAGAGCGAAATCCTTGTCCGTTACGCCTTTTGCCGTGTGAGTCATCAGCTTGACGATGACGAACGCATAAGACACGGTCAGATCGGGATGATGCCAGGCGGCCTCCGCGAGATGTCCGACCGTATTCACCACCATCAGGGTGGCTTTCCAGCTGTGGGTTCGGAATTTTCGGCGTATCCAGCCGTTCTCGTAATACCAATACGGAAGCTCCTGCTTCAGGCGCTCTTCGATTTCTTCCTGGGAATAGGCCTTTTCTTCTTTTTTGGTCATGGTGAATACCTCCGGGCACGAGTGCTGACCAGTGACCCAGCTTGTGGTTCCCGAAACCTATTGTCAAGGCTCATACGGGTTCTGAACAGTAGCATCAGCGCCGTCATCCCCGTTGCATTGACCCGGTCATCGGCGAGATTTAACCTTGGCCTATCGATCTCTCGGAAACCGCTGGCTTTCTGCTGATCCGGAGCTCCGCGAGGGGAAGGAGAATACGATGGGTACACAAGGTCGAATTTTGGTGACCGGCGCGCTCGGCCAAATCGGTTCGGAGCTGATTCCGGCGTTGCGGACCCGATACGGAGACGGCCTCGTGGTGGCGGCCGATATTCGCATGCCCCCCGCCGGCGCGGGCGAAAGCGATAGCCTGTTCGAGCATCTCGACTGTACCCAGTTGCGCCAGATTCAGGACGTGGTGCGCCATTACCGGATCGAGACCATTTATCATCTGGCGGCACTTCTTTCCGCCGTAGCCGAAGATCGGCCTCAGGTGGCCTGGAACGTCAATATGGGCGGTTTGTATCGCATGCTGGAAGTCGCCCGCCAGTACCGATGCGCCGTATTCTTTCCGAGTTCGATCGGCGCTTTCGGACCGACCACGCCGCGCGAAGACACGCCTCAAGACACCATCCAGCGTCCGACGACGATCTACGGCATCACCAAGCTTACCGGCGAATTGCTCTGCGACTACTATTTTCGCCGGTTCGGCGTCGATACCCGAGGCCTGCGCCTGCCGGGGATCATTTCCTATCGGACTCCGCCCGGCGGCGGAACCACCGATTACGCGGTGGAAATCTTCTACCAAGCGATCCGCTATCGTCATTACACCTGTTTTCTCCGGGCCGACACGCGTCTCGACATGATGTACATGCCCGATGCCGTCCGAGCCATGATGACGCTGATGGAAGCCGACGCTGCCGGGCTGAAGCACCGCAATGCATTCAATGTGACCGCCATGAGTTTTACCCCTGGCGAATTGGCTGCCGAGATTCGGAAACATATTCCGGAATTTGTGATCGACTATGAGGTGGACCCGGTGCGTCAGGCGATTGCCGACTCCTGGCCCCAATCCCTGGACGACAGCGCGGCACGGACGGAGTGGGGCTGGACGCCACATTACGACATAACGCGTATGACGAACGACATGCTCGAAAAGATTCGCGCCAAATTGCAGGGTGTATCTGCATAGGGACGGCAGCGGACTGCCTGAACGGATTGGAAAAGCTCCATGGAGCCCGGCTATCCCGGCTTTGATTCGCGTCCGATTGCCGTTTCCGGAATCAATTCTTGAGCGACGAGGTGAACTATGGCCATGGACCGAATGGAGGCTTTGTTGAAGCAAGAGCTGGCGCAGCTGGACCGGTCCGGCGTGCGCAAGAGCCGGGAAACGATCATTACCGGCGTTCTGCCGCCGCGGGACGGGCACGGCATCCGTTATCTGCTGAAAGGAGAGGGAGACCGTCCGTTTCTCCGCATGAACTCCAACGGCTATCTTGGGCTCGCGCATCACGCGGACGTGATGAGGGCGGAGGAGGAAGGCGTCCGGAATTACGGTGCGGGTCCCGGAGCCGTGCGCTTCATCAGCGGCACCTACGAGCCGCATGTGCGGCTGGAACAGCGTCTGGCCGAGTTCCACGGCCGCCAGGCGGCAATGCTGTTCAGCTCGGCTTACGCGGCGGTGATGGGCGTTTTGCCGAGTCTGATCAGCCCCGAAACCGCGGTCATCAGCGACGAGTTGAACCACAACTGCATCATCAATGCGATCCGCCTGGCCCGGCCGAAGGAGAAGTTCGTTTACGAGCATTTGAACCTCGATCAGGCCGAGACGTTTTTACGGCAGGCGGCCGAGTCGTGCCGGCGGGGAATCATCGTGACCGACGGCATCTTCAGCATGCGGGGCGATCATGCTCCACTAAGGGAACTGATGGCGCTGGCCGAGACCTATGATGAAAAATTTGCCGAAGGGGTGTTCGTCGTAGTCGACGACTCCCATGGCGTCGGCGCTTTCGGGCAAACCGGCCGAGGCACCGAGGAGTATGCGGAGTGCGGGCCGGCGGATATTTTGATCGGTACCTTGGGAAAGGCTTTCGGCGTCAACGGGGGGTATGTCGTCGGCAGTTCGCTGCTGGTCGATTTTTTGCGCGAAAAAGCTCCGCTCTACATCTATTCGAACCCGATCACGCCGGGCGAAGCGGCCGCCGGCGCGAGAGCCGTGGAAATCGTGAGCGGTTCCGAGGGGCAGCAGCGGCTCGCGCGGCTGCGAGACTTGACGGCCAAGTTCCGGCAAGGTCAAACGGATTCGGGATTCGAGACGCTTCCCGGCGCGCATCCGGTCGTCCCTTTGATGCTCAGGGATACCGAAAGGACCCGAAGCATGGTCCTTCATCTGCGCGAGCGGGGCATTCTGGCGACCGGGATCGTTTATCCGGTAGTGCCCCGCGGCGACGAAGAAATCCGGTTTCAGGTTTCCGCGGATCATACCGAAGCGGACCTAGACGAGGTCTTGACGGCGCTGCGCGAGTTCAGGCGAACGAACGCCTCGTAATCGAACACCGGTTCCCGTGGCAAATCGGCCGGCAACCGTTTTCGAGCGCACGAGTCTTATGAATAAGCTTTCGCGTGAATATGCGGCGGGGCGCAAGTCGACAGGGCGACTTCGGGTTGTATATCATGTGCCCGGAGCGGCACGGAAATAAGGGGCTGAGCGCATATTCGGCCCCATCGACCCAAGCCTTACAGGGTCACAACACAACAACCAATGGACCGAACCACCAAGCAGAAGCCGGAAATTTGGACGAGCCGGACAGCATGCGCTGGACCAGGGCTTCGGTGGAGACTTTTTGGACTACTTACAGACTTGACACTTAATGGGAAAGACCTATGCAAGTACCACTAGAGATTACGTTTCGAGGCATTCCTCATTCCGACGCCGTTGAAACCCGCATTCGGGAGAAAGCCGCAAAACTGGAGCAATTCTGTGATCACATCATCAGCTGTAGAGTCGCCGTCGAGGCGGAGCATCATCATCAGCACCAGGGTAATCTCTATAAAGTCAGAATCGATTTGAGCGTTCCTCAGAAGCAGATCGTGGTCAGCCGCGACCATCACGACAAGCAGGCACATGAGGATGTGTACGTCGCGTTACGCGACGCGTTCGATGCCGCAAAGCGTCAGCTCGAGGAGCACGTCCGCATGCAGCGTGGCGAAATCAAGAACCATAAAATTTCGTCCACCGCCCTCTAATCGTTTAACCACACGACGGTCCGGGGCGTAACGAGATTTAATTGCTTCTTACGCCCCGCCGGTGTCCCGGTTCCCGCCAAAACCCTTTTCTCAGTTCCGCGCCTGTTTTATATCCGAGTGTCGTGACAGAGCGACATGTGCCGGCGGCGTCACGGGCTAATCGTTCTGTTCGCAGCAGATAGCGGAATCCGTCATGGGCTCCGTCGGGCTGATTACGACTCCGGTAATGGGATTGGGCCGATAAGTGGTACAACCCTTTAGTCCCATGTCGTAGGCCTGGCGGTACAGTGACTCCATATCGGAGAAAGGAAAGTTCTCGGGCAGGTAGACCGTTTTCGAAATGGCGTTGTCCACCGAACGTTGGATTGCGACCTGCATACGTAAATGTGCGAGCGGCGACAATTCGAAGGTGGTGACAAAAGCCGGCGGCAGCGTGTGCTTCGAACATTCGAGCTTCCACAACCGGACCGCATAGTTTTCGATGTCGTAGTTCTGAAGACCTTCGGGAGTTAGGACGCGTCGTTGATAGCGCTCGGCAAATGCCGGTTCGAGCCCGTTGGACACGTTGTTCGCGAGCAGACTAATGGAGCCGGTGGGCGCGACCGCCAGCAGATGGCTGTTCCGAATGCCGTGTCCGGAAATGCCTTTTCTGATGGTGCGCGGCAAGGCCCGAACAAATGGACTCTGTAGGTATTTGTCGCGATCCAAACAGGGGAAAGAACCCTTTTCGCTCGCCAGTTCGATCGACGTCCGATATGCCGCGAGACACACGGTTCGCATGATTTTGTCGGCAAGCTGACACGCCTGTTCGTCGTCGTAGCGCACACCCAACATTATCAGGGCGTCCGCCAGCCCGGTAATTCCCAGACCGATACGCCGTTTATCGAGCGCTTCATTCCGCTGTTGCGGCAAGGGAAACCGGCTGACATTGATGACGTTGTCCAGCATGCGCACAGCCACGGCGGTAATCCGTTCGATGCCCGCGAAATCCAGAGCGGCGTGATCCTCGAACGGCCGCGATACGAAGCGGGTGAGATTGATGGAGCCCAAATCACAAGCGCCGTAAGGGGGCAAGGGGATTTCGCCGCAAGGATTGGTGGCCGATATGTGTTCGCAATACCAAAGATTGTTTTCCCGATTGATGCGGTCGATGAACAGAACGCCCGGTTCGGCATGTTCATAGGTGGACCGCATGATGGCATTCCACAGGTCGCGGGCTCTGATCACTCGAACGATACGGCAGGGAACAGGGGTGTCGGTATGGGACCAGCGTCTCAGAACGATCTGTCCTGTACCGGCAGGGGTTCCCTCGGGATTGACGGGAAATACCAGCGGCCAATCCCGATCATGCTTCAGCGCGTCCATGAAATCATCCGTGATCAGTACGGAAAGATTGAAGTTCCGTAGCTCGCCGAGGGTTCGTTTGGCACCGACAAAGGTTTCGATGTCCGGATGATCGCAGCGCAATGTACCCATCATGGCACCACGTCGGGCACCGGTCGAAAGAATCGTGGCGCACATGCTGTCCCAAATGCGCATAAAAGATACCGGGCCGGAGGCGACGCCACCGCATCGGTGGGCGGGGATGCCGGACGGGCGCAGGGTGGAAAAGTCGTAACCGATGCCGCCTCCTTGCTGCATGGTGAGCGCCGCTTCCTTGAGCGCCGAGAAGATGCCTTCCATGGAATCTTCAATAGTGCCCATTACGAAACAGTTGAACAGCGTGACATCGTGTCGGCTGCCGGCTCCGGCCAGAATTCGCCCGCCCGGCAAGAACCGGAAGTCTTCCAAGGCTTCAAAAAAAACGCGTTCCCAATGGGCGGAATTTTCGGGCTCCGCGCTGGCCAGGGCTCGCGCTACACGCCGCCAGGTATCCCTTACGCCAAAGTCGCGGCTCGCTTCGTCCGTGAGACGGTATTTCCAATTCCAGACCTCCCGTGACACGGGGTTTTCGAATACATCGGCGCGGTCCTGCATGAGACATCTCCGCTGCGTTTTGCGAGATCGTTGTGCCGGGATGAGCGGCGGGGGCAAGCTGGATGCCCGATTTCGCCGCGACATCCGACATTGTTCTTGCCTTAGACGCTTAATTCATCCCTGTTTTCTCTGAAGGCTCTAAATCTTGCCAAACGATTTTGCTCCGGGACGCGAGATCGTGCCAGCTACGGCCTTGCGAATCGAACAAAACCCAGAGATAGCCGAGGCCTAGGCAGCCGAAGGATATCAAGCCGCAGAAGAAGCGAATCGAAGCCTGGCCCCAGGAGATGGAAGTGTCGGCTGTCGTGCACAGGCGAATTTTCCAGGAACGCATTCCGAGAGTTTGTCCGCCATGGGTCCAGAACCACCCGACAAACGCGAAGCTGACCGTCAATAGATATGCGCTATACAGCCCGTGGTTCGGTTGAAAGGCTTCTCCGTGATGAAGCGGCAGCAGGAGGACCGTTGCGGCGAAGAGTACCGCAACCAGCACGACCATGTCGTAAACGAGCGCCGCCAGGCGGCGCAGCAAGCCGGGTGAGTTGTGCTTCGGAGTCACAAAGGCGACTCAATCGGAGTCTTCGACGCGCGTCCCCGCCTTATGCGGAGTTCGTCGCAGCGGATGAAACATCAACTGCGGCGCTCGAAACATTTGGCTTGTGCATGGTTTTTGCATTAATCATTAACGAGCGGTTTTTCCGGAAGTTGGTACTAAATCACATTATCTCGCGCCGTCCGCATGTAAGCTGAACGTCGAACAGTTTCGACCGGCGAGATAGCAGGATGACCGTTCAGTGAACGCTTGGTTTATCGTCGTTACTCAACGACAAGAGTCTCTGGGTTTCGTTAGCCGCCGATTTGGCGCCAAAGAACATCGAGAGGTAGACCAGTAGCGCGACTAGCAGCATGGACAGGGTGATCGGTGGGCGTACCAGGGGCAAGAACAGCAGAACCAAAAAGTTCGCGATGAGAGCGCTGGTATGAATCGGGCAAGCAAGGAATACGTCGAGTCTGGGTTTAAACATGTATCTCCTCTTCCAAAATCTTTTGCAATCATGGATTCGTAGAGATGCAGAATCGTACATCCCCTTCGAGCTGGATCGCCATTCCGGTGGCAATCCGGGAATCCTTGAAGTCGGGCAGCCGGCAGCGAATAGTAGCATAAAGGCTATGCAGGCCGCGGCGTTGTTGCAAAAGGGGATAATCGAACTGATCGTCAAGCGGTTTTCCTTCTACGCCTTGTTGACGATATGCTGGATATTGATCGCCGCTGCGGGATTGGCGTTCGCCGTTTTTCTCGACATTCAGCGGGAAACCCAGCGGTTTTCCGAGACGTCCGCCCTGATTCAAACGCAATTGGTTTCGCAGACGCGTCGCTATGTTGATGCGACACATGGACTGGCGGCATTCCTCAAGACCGAGGAGCCCATAAATCAGGAGAAGATCACTACCTACGCGCGCCTGATCTCGGACCAGGATGCCGGCATCTACTTCATGGGCACCGTTCCGAAGTTCGACAAGGAGACTTTGGAAGAATTCGTTGCCTTAAGGCTTCATGAGGGTGTCGCTTCTTCGGTACATCTTTTTTCCGATCGTAGGAATCGCCTGATTCGAGTCGCGGCTGTGGGCAAACCGTTCTTGTATGCTCCGAATTCCATTGCGCCGGACGCCGATGAGACGCGACCCTTGTCGGAGACCGATGTCGATTTGGTATCGGTACTCGGAAACGCCTTTCAGCGCGCTCTGAGGTCCGGAGAAATTGCCGCCAGTCGCTCGTTCCTGCTCAATAACGGCGATTGGGGTTATGCGCTCGTGGAGCCGGTAAGTTTAACAGGCGGCGTAAGTTTCGCCGTAGTGATATGCAGGGTGAAGGCTCTTTTCCATCTCCCTTCCGATTCCGTTGCGTTGGCGCTCACCCTGTTCGAGTCGGTGCACGCTGGAGCAAATCCGGGTGACAAGTTGATTCATAAGCAGGCTTCGCCGGCAACGCCCCTCGAATCCAGCTTGTTTCCCAAGCTGCTTTTTCGCAGCTCTTTCGGAGAGCCGGAGAAACACTTATCTCTCGAAATCGAACAACAATTGGGGTGGGCGAATCTTGATTGGAACCGGCTGAACCTGATTTTTGTGGGATCCTTGGCATGTCTCCTCATGTTTTTCAGTGTTGCCAGAATCTATGACCGCTATGAAAAACGTAAACTCGAGGAGGGCAACAGGCTATTTTTGTTGGCCAATTTCGATCCGTTGACCGGACTGCCCAATCGTCAGTTATTCATGGATCGGTTGGATCAATCGCTGGCCGAAGCTCACCGGTCGAGGCGGAAGGTGGCCGTGCTTTACCTCGATTTGGACGGATTTAAACAGGTCAACGACTATTACGGGCATCAGACCGGGGACAAGGTCTTGCAACGCGCCGCCCGCATTTTTCAGCATTCCGTTCGGGAAACGGATACCGTAGGCCGATTGGGAGGAGACGAATTCGTAGTGCTTCTGCAGAATATCGGAGACCGTTCCGGTGCGGAATCCGTGGCCAGGAAAATCAAGAAAGCGTTTTTCCAACCGTCCGTGGACGTCAATGGAACCAATAAGTTGATGCCGGTCTTAGGCGCTAGCGTGGGCATCGCCGTCTATCCTGAAGACGGCTCGACCACCGCCGAATTGCTGAGGGCAGCCGATCAAGCCATGTATCGGGACAAGGCCGTCGGCAAGAGCCAACAGAGTCCCACCCTTGTACTCAAATCTCTGGATTGTCATCCGGCGTCGTGGTGACGATCACTGCTTTTCCAACGCATCCCGTCACAAGTACTTCCGGAGCGGCGTCAGAACGAAAGACTGATCGCCGCGTCCCCGGCGCGGCGCATTGAGCTCGTTTGCGTCCGGCTCCGGCGTTTTTTGGGGTCCATTCAGCTATCGCGATTTATACCGGCGACTTCGTTTCAGAACCGCGCAGGGACAAGCGGGTCCTAATCATTAGGAGCGGAAATCCTCCGATTACTGCTTTAAAGCATTGAATATTCATTGTGGATACGGAGGTCTGTCATGAAAACATCAATCATCATCACCGTGCTCGCATTGCTGGGTTCATCCTGGGCAGCGGCTGAGCAACAGCGAGTTCCGGGAACTCCCAACCCGGATGAAGCGACTGAAAGATCCCTGGACATTACCAACCAGCCGGCCGAGCCGCCGGCCCAGCGCCCGTCCGGCCAGCAGATCGAAAAGGACATACCGGCGACCAAGCATCAGGTCGAGGTCGAACGGGAAATCAAGAGCGAGCGTTTCAAAAAGCTGGACGAGAACCGCGACGGCCTGATTTCCGAAAGCGAAGGTCGCTCCGACAGCAAGTTAATGGAACGTTGGCGCGAAATGGACAGGAATCAGGATGGCCAATTGGATCCGGATGAGTTTTCGAAGTTCGAGCAGAACGAACCAGCCGAATAGCCGGCTGCGTAAATGCGGACTGGCGCATTGTCATTTCCACCTCGAAGACGCTATTGCCGATTCCTTCGGGGGCGCCGCAACTATCCCTGCCGCTTTCAACGGCTCACGGCCGCTCAGAAGGTGATCTTTCCTCGGGTCGCATCGGGTGTCGCTTTCGGCGGCACCCTCATTTCAAGCGGAGCATTGGCTATCCCGTCTTGCCAAGCATGGTCTTACGGAGATAGGCGAACGGTTTTGCCGATTGCGTGAATGACCGAAGCGGCCGGGCCATTGCGGTAAAGCCGAGCGTCTTCAAGATTTCATGCGGGTCGCCTTGTGGAGTTTGAAGCAAGGCTTGATCGAGTCCGTGTATCGCTAAATAGCATGGATCGTCCGGGACGGACCCCAGGCTTAGCGGATTCAAGGTTCGTAGGGCAGGGCCGACCTTGGTCGGTACGCAACCGACAGCAAAACTGTTACGAGGTTCCGATTCAACCAGATCGCGGCTGCCGAGGGCATGATAGTCACCGCGGCCCATCAGCGGTTGACCGGGATATTCGGCATTTGAACAGCAAGACCAGCCGTCCTCCACCGTAAGAATGCAGAAGACCATAATGATCGGCTTTTCACATTCCGAAACGGCCTTTATCACCGGCTCCCCCTGTTCGAATGTCCTTTGTCTGACGATGCAGCGGTCGGTTTCCGTGAAGGAAAAATGCGAGTCAACGTCAAAGGATGTCGGATACTTTGCACCGAACGAGATGCTCGACGGAACGGCCGGCTTAGCGGCGACGACGCCCGACAAAATCGAAACCGCTGCGGCGGCAGCGGCAATGCTGAGGGTTTTCATAGGGTTCTTCCTTGAGATGGTTTCCGTCGCTCGTGTCTCGTTCGGAGTCCCGATCAGCTACCAAATTGTGCGTACAAGAAGATACCCGCATCAATTCGCGGCATAACATAAGTATGCTTCCATAGGTGTACAAACCTATACCGTCGGCTCGACTTACTCGACACCATTAAGTACCAATACGGTAGCGGGAACTGAATAAGCGGCGACTTTCTCGAAGGGGTTAGGTCGCCTGATGTGCCTTGCTGATACGGTTCCAGGCGGAAATTTCCCTCATGCTAAGGAGGCTGCCGACATGGACTATATCGATATTGCTCAGATCGTTGAAGAATGTACGCGAGCCGAAGCGTTGCAACGCCTGAAGGCGTCATTGGCCGAGAACGAACAACAAATTACCGACCCCGAACGGGGGCTGGTGGTTTGTCTCGATTGCGAGGCTCCTATTCCTTTGGAGCGCCTTGCGGCCAATCCCCGCGCGGTACGCTGCATCGATTGCCAACTGGAGTACGACCGCGAGCAGCAGAACGAGGCTCGGTTATATCCGAATTTCGATGACCGGGATAAGTGAGGTCTCGCACTTTGGTCCAGCATCTGTTCGGCGTAATTGCCCGCCGCTTTTGCGAAAACCGGTACGAGACCTGATCGAGTCTACCGTTTGCTCGCGATACGGTTGGTTTCGCCGATTTATTCGTGCTGCTCTGCAAGGCTCTCGCGCATCCAGAGCAGCAATGTAATTTGCCGGGTCGCTTGGTATCCACGCGATACGGCAAAGATGTTTTCAAGGACCAAAATGGACCGAGTGTTATGTTGCCATCCGATTGTAGCGTCCAGCTCATGGACATTGACGATTCGATATCCGCCGAAGACGCCATTTCGGTTCAGTCGCGAAAAGACGAATTTCTCGCGATGCTGGCTCATGAATTGCGCAATCCGTTGGCATCCATCCGTAACGCGGTCGAAGTGTTGCGCCGCTTGGACTTGCAAGAGCCAAGGGCGGAGTGGGCACGGGAGGTGGTGGACCGCCAGGCGGCTCAGTTGTCCCGAATGATCGACGACTTGCTCGACGTATCCAGGATTACCCGAGGGACGATTACGCTTCGCCCGGCCCCGCTCAATCTCGCTGCGATAATCGTTCGGGCCATCGAAGTCAATTTGCCGCTGATCAAGGCCCGTCGGCTCAAGCTCATCGTCGAATCGGGGCCGCTCGATCTCGATCTGGACGGTGATGAGGTGCGCCTTACCCAAGCCTTGGCCAATATTCTCAACAATGCCGCAAAATACAGTAACGAGGAGGGGCGGATTTGGCTCTCGGTGGAGATCGAATCGGGCCAAGCGGCCGTGCACGTCAAGGACGAGGGAATCGGCATACCTCCCGAGCTTTTGTCCCACATTTTCGATCTGTTTACTCAAGGGCCGAGGACATTGGACCGCACGCAAGGCGGCCTGGGGATAGGGCTTTCCGTGGTGCGACGCTTGATCGAAATGCATGGCGGGAAAGTGGAGGTTTCCAGCGAGGGCGAAGGACGCGGCACCGAGTTCGTCGTGTGGCTGCCGCTCCGAGGCGAACAAGGCCTTATTTCCGGTCGCGATCCTCACGATTCTCCGGCGACCTGGTCCCGGCTAAACTTTTTGGCAACGTAGTGATCAACCGCCTGAGGCTATGGTTGCTTTCCTAAGCTCAAGCCGGACGTTGTCCGGCTTTTTTCGTCGTTCGATCGCGGGTTAAAGCCCGCTCCCACTCATAATTCCATTCGGCATTCGAGTGAACACTCATCGTAGGGTGGGTTAGCCCTTCGACAGGCTCAGGACGGGCCCCTCGGCTCCGCTCGGGACAGGCCCTTCGACAAGCTCAGGACAGGCTCCGCGTAACCCATCGATTCAAGGTCGCTCGATGGGTTTCGCTTCGCTCTACCCATCCTACAAGAATGAATTCCTCGGAAAGCGATTTGGAATAAGGCGCCTGCAATCAATCCATACGCGCCAACGGAAACGGCTGTAAGAAATGCCGCGGCGTCAAGCCATGCGGCTGATCGGCTTTAGTCCGAGGCGCCTGGCAAGGCGATGCAGATTGCCCCGGTCCAGTCCCAGGCGGCGAGCCGTTTCCGACCAATTGAAACGACATTCGTCCAGCGTCTTGAGGATCAACTGTCGCTGAAAATCGTCCACCGCGCGTGCAAGCGATATCGGGTTCGTTCCGAACGCCAAGCCGGTCTTGGCATCCACGCTCCAGTGGATTTCAGAGCCGATGTCCAAATCTTCGGGTTGCAAGGTCAATGAACGCCCGCGGTCCGCCGAGGCGCGCAGAGCGGCGCGGAGAACGACGTGCTCGAGTTCCCGTACGTTGCCGGGCCATGAATAGGCCCTCAGGGCTTCGATGGTCGCGGGCGCCAGGTTGGCACGGTCCAGACCAAGGCGCGTCCGCGCCTGATCCAGGAAATATCCGGCCAGCGGCGCAATATCCGTGAGCCGTTCCCGCAGCGGCGGTACGTTCAAAGGGTACACGCTGAGCCGATGATAGAGGTCGGCTCGGAACCGCCCCGCCTTCACCTCTTCGTCGAGCTGACGATTGGTTGCGGCGATGATGCGGACGTCGGCCCGGTGGCTCTTGTCCGAGCCGAGCCGCTGGATCTCGCCGAATTGCAGGGCACGCAGCAGCTTCGCTTGGATAGCCAGGGGCAGTTCGCCGACTTCGTCCAGAAACAAAGTGCCTCCCTCCGCCAACTCGAATTTGCCGGCCCGATCGGTGTGGGCGCCGGTGAACGCGCCGCGGACATGTCCGAACAGTTCGCTTTCGGCCAAGGACTCCGGCAGCGCGGCACAGTTCACGTACACCAGGGGTTGGTCGGCCCGCAGCGATTGCGCGTGTATGACGCGAGCGACCACCTCCTTGCCGACCCCCGTTTCTCCCATCACCAGGACCGTCAGATCGGATCGGGCAACGATACCGATGTTGCGCCTCAGTTCCTGCAGCGCGGGGCTGTCGCCGAGTATCTGCCCGCGGCGCTGTAGGGCCTCGTTGACCAGTTCGCTGGTCACCAGTTCGCGGTGTCTAGCCAATCTTTCGAGCGCACTGATAAAGGATTCGTGACGCAGCGCCACCGTCGCGATGGCGGCAAAGGTCTGGAATATGTGGTCGTCTATGCCGTCGAATACGCCGGGTTTTAACGCATCCGCCGAGAGCACTCCGAGCAGGGTGTTCTCGTTATAAAGGCTACAGCCGATACAGGAATGGACGGGCAATCGGCCTCCGGCATCATTCAGCAATAGCGAATCGTAAGGATCGGGCCTAGGGTCGTCGGCCTCGAATCGGATCGGTGTTCTCGAACCGAGGATCGCCGCCAGCCGGGGATGTTGCTCCGGGGCGAATTGGCGTCCCATGACCTCGGGCGAAAGGCCCCGCGTCGCCACGGGCACGAGTACCCCGTCTTGGAAGCGCAACAGGGCGCAAGCGTGATTTCCCGTGACTTTGGCGAAAATTTCGAGAAATCCCTCGAGGCGCTCTTTCATCGAAAGATTCGCCGTCAGGCTCAAGACCGCTTCGCGAATCGCGCTCTCGGTCGTTCTTATCTTCGAGCGTTCGTTCATATTTCAAAGGTTCGTAGTCGAACATTCCCATAGAGGCGTAGTCGAATTAACCACAGTGCTGTCATAGTGACAGCAATGAGTTCTTGTGGCAATTGGCGCGTTATTTCCGAATGCACGGTTATTAACCCTGCCTCTAAATTAGGCCGGGTTAATCCGGGGCAGGGATGCCCAGGCGCGGCGACAAGCCGCGTAAGCCCAGGCCGGGCGTGTGCCGGGCCTGGGCGGCGGCCCGAAATACCAGAAGGGTATTTACGGGCCTGATTAATGGATTCGAAGCTTTGTTGGAGGGTTGAAGGTCAGGCCGGGTTGTTGTTTGTTGTCGAGTCGATGTCATTATGACGACATTGGCCGGTGTTTCTTTGAAATGTTTTTTGAATTCAATCACCTGCGTTGTGGCATTAGGGTTGCTAAGGATGGGGCACGGGTGCCCGGCGCATCGGACATGTCTACGTCGGAAAGCGACGAATAGCTTGTTCGAAGCGATGTCCGGGTTCTTTATCTCGCACTGGATTCCATGGGACTGGGGTACCTCCCAAATATGAAACGTTATAGCTTGTTGCTGTTTTTGCTGGTTGCACTGAACGCTTGTCTCGCTCCTCCGATCAAGCCGCCTGCCGACCGGTCGGGCAGCTTGCAGTCGATCCTCGTGATTCCGGTGGAACCGCCGCCCCTCGAAGTGATGCCGGACCTCATCGAATCCCGGCTGCCCATTTATCGGCAAAACGATACCGTTCCTTACGATCTGTTTCTGGAAAGGAAGATTTACCGGAATCCCGGCGGAGTACTGATCGCCGGACTGGTAAGCCACAATGATATCGTGCCGGAACCGTCTCTCCCGCGAATCGCGTCCGTGGCAGACAATCCTGAGCTGGCTCCGGTCGCCTCGCTGGCGGAGAACTGGGCCCCCACGCTGGTGTTGGCGCGGGAAGCGGCCGAGATGTTGACCGCCGGGGGATTCAAAGCCGTTTCCGCCGAGCAGTACTACCCGTTGCCGATCGCCCCCGGCAACCGCACCGCAAATCTCGCCTACTGGCATAACGCCATCCGGCAGTGGTACAACGGCGACACCTCGTCCGTCGATTATCGGTCCCACGCCAAAGAGCGGGTGGATGCCGTGCTGGAGGTGGGAATCGGGACCTACAGGATTTTCGAGTCGCAGACGCCCTTGCAGGTGCTGGTCAAGCTGATTGACCCCGCCACCGGGCAAGTCATCGGAAGAGCCGATGCCGATGCGTATCCGGTGGCCGGAGCGGCACCCAATCTTCTCGACCACGAAGCGGAAAAGTTCAAGCAGCTCGTGACCGATGTCGGCGCGAAGCTCGTTCGCCGCGGCTTGGCCGACTTGGGGCTGCCGGCGCCGCGGCAAGCCCGGTCCGATCAGCAGAGCATCGAAGCCGCTTCGGCGGCTATGGCGAGCAGCCGCTCCGAATGACAAGGGCGGCTGCGCTTCATGCTCATCGCCTGCCCTCTGGAAAAGGCGGCGCCGGCGGATGGCCGCTGCGCCGCCCGGCTGACTGCGGTCAAGGCGTCGATTAGGTGACCGTTTTCTTCCCCAGACGCCTTCGCGGCTGGCGCTTCACTCTGTTCAACATCGCGCTCGGCTTGGGGCACATGGTCGTGCTTTTCAACGCCGGCTCTTATATCGCGCTGATGCCGCATGTCGCGGGCGACCTGGGAGGAGTATCGCCGAGCCTCGGCACCTGGGCCCAGACCGATTTCATGATCGCCCTGGCCTTGGCGTTTCCCATCGCCCGCTGGCTGTCCGGGCGTTTCGGCGATTACCGCTTGTTCGCTACGGCCTTTGTGATCTATGCAGCGGCCTCTTATTTCTGCGCCATCAGCGAAACTTTGCGGCTGTTCCTGCCGGCGCGCATCGTTCTCGGCTTTGCCGGCGGCGTTACGCTGCCAATCGGACAAGCCCTGTTGCTGAAAGAGTATCCCGCTCGGCTCAAATCGGTGGGGCTTGGGATATGGGGGTTGTTCACCCTGATGCCGTTTACGATCGGATTTCCCATCGGCGGCTGGCTGGCCGACGAAATCGGGTGGCGTTATCTGTTTTATCTCAACATCCCCGTCGCCCTGGCCATTGCCGGCGTAACCGGTTCATTACTTTATGGGCGGGGATTCCAGCGGCGCTACACCCGTTTCGATTTCGCCGGCTTTATCCTGTTGGCTCTGATCTTCGGCGGCGTGCAAACCATTCTGAATATGGGCAACGATTTCGACTGGTTCGATTCGCCCTTTCTGCGCGGCGTACTGATCGCCGTTGTCGTAGCGCTGCCTTGTTTCGTCATCTGGGAACTGGGAGAGCGGCACCCTGCGATGGACATCCGGCTGTTTACCCATCGCAACTTCACGATTGGCATCATTTGCCTTGTCCTAGGTTTCTTGGCGATCCAGGGACTGCTGTCGCTGTTCATCGTCCAGCTCCAATTGCTGCTGGGATACTCGTCATTTCTTGCCGGCCTCTTGTTCCTGGTGATGATCTTTTTGGCGGCGCCGGCGATCGCCGTCATGCACGAGCTTATCAAGGGCGTCGATGCGCGGGTGTTCGCCTGCCTCAACCTGCTGGGCTTGGCGTTCACCCTGTCCTGGATCGGGCTCTTCGACGATCCGGGATCGTTCGATCAGATCGTTTGGCCCATGCTGCTCCTCGGCTTTTTTCTGGGTTCGTTCTTCACGCCGCTGACCGCCATCGCCCTTCACGGGCTGACGCCGAGCCAAATGATGCGCGCCGCGGAAGAGGCAGCAGCGCTGAGAATCGCCGCGGGTGCGCTCGGCATTACCTTGCAGGGCGTCATGCTGTTTCGGCGCAGCCCCTTTCATCAGCTTCATCTGGCCGATCAATTCGGGGGGCGCCGGTTTCCGTCGCTGGACTTGCTGCCGCGGCTCTCGTCGCGTCTGGAGACTGCCGGCCTCGATCCCGGCATCGTACAGGGCAAGCTTCTGGCCCTCATCAGACAGCAGGCCGCCATTCTGGCGGTCAACGATGCCTTCTTGATGGCGGGATATCTCTTTCTCGGGCTGGCCGGGCTGGTGTGGCTGGCCCATCCCACTCACAGGCCGCTGCGTCCGAGTCCGGCGGAGGACCTGAGGGAAACCAAGGCCGAGGAACTGATGGAGCAACCATGAATCGCCGATCTGCCTATCGTCGCCTGATTGCTGGTCTTAGCGTCCTGTTTCTGATCGCAGGCTGCGCCTGGATTCCGTCCGGCGGGCAGCGTGCCGAATTTGCCGACGCCCCGGGCATTACCCAGAAACTGTCCGAAGCCCGCGACGGTGAGCTTCTGGGGGTACGGAATTCGTGGCCACAGGAGAGCTGGTGGCGGCAGTTCGGCAGCTCCGAGCTGAACCACCTGATGGACATGGCGCTCAAGGATAACCCAGGTCTCAAGGTGGCTGCCGCCCGGCTGCGCGAGGCGGAAGGCTTTGCCCGCGTGGAGGGGGCGAGACTGCTGCCGTTCCTGGATGCGGAGGCGGAGGTCGCAACGGCGCGGTTTTCCGAGTACAGCTTCAATGTCGCCCTTAGGGGAGCGCATACCGTCTCGGCGTTGATCAATCCCTTGAGCCTCCGCTACGAATTCGATTTCTGGGGAAAAAATCGGGCGGCATTGGAGGCGGCTCTGGGCGAAGCGGCAGCCGAAGACGCGGAACAGGCCGAAGTCAGGCTGCAATTGACCGCCGCGATAGCGAGGTGTTACTTCCGAGGGGTCGCGCTGCGGCAGCAGCTCGATCTCGCTGATGACATGGTGGAATTGCGGCGTAATTTGCTCCAACTGGCCGAAACGCGTTACGAGCTGGGGCTGGACTCCGCGGATCCGGTCAAACAGGCCGAATCCGAGCTGGAAGCGACCGGCAAGCGCCGAGCCATTACCCGCGACTACCTGGACTTGCAGCGGAACTTGCTTGCCCGCTTGATCGGCCGCGGTCCTGATGCGACACAGCACCTGTTTAATCGCAGCGTGACGCTGCCCGAAAAAATTCCGCTGCCCACAAAGCTTCCGCTGGAACTGCTCGCCCACCGTCCGGACCTCGCTGCCGCACTGCACCGGGCCGAGGCGGCGGCGCAACGGATCAAGGTAGCCAGAGCCAGTTTTTACCCGACGGTCGATTTGACCGCGTTCGTCGGCTTGAACGCCCTTCGCATGACCAAGGGTGCGAGCTCCCTCGCCAATATCCTTTTTTCGGGTAACAGCTTCGCCTATGGCGTCGCGCCTGGCCTCAGGCTCCCCATCTTCGAAGGCGGGCGGCTGCGCGGCCAGCTGTCGGTGCAAAGGGCGGAATACGACGAAGCCGTGGAGCTCTACAACAAGACCCTGCTGCAAGCGGTGCAGGAAGTCGCCGACAGTCTCAGCAGTTGGCGCGACACCCGGGCCATCGTCGAAGCGCACAACCGCCTGCTGGCTTCGCAGCGGGAAGCCCTCGATCTGGCTCAAGAGCGGCTTCGCAGCGGCCTGGACGATCGCCGGACGATGCTGGCGCGCCGGCATTCCGTTCTGGATCAGGAATTCACTCTCAAGACCCTGGAAACCGATCAGCTCGTTGCCATGACCGATCTTATCGAGGCATTGGGCGGCGGATACGCCAACGGTCTCGACGACACCCGCCTCCGACCGATTTCAGATTGAGAGGGCTCCTGCCGAAACATGGACCAAGCCTAGGCGCTATTCTGTCGAGCCCAAAGACAGTCTCTTCCACTCGATTCAAAATAATTCCAAAAACTCGAACAGGCATCTATGAAGATTCATCCGAAGGCGATCCGCGCGCGGCGCAACCGTCGTCTTTTGCTGGTGGCGCTGGCCGTGCTCGCGTGCGCTCTGGCCGCGGCCATCTACTGGTGGGTGCATGGCCGTTTCCGGGTCGAGACCGACAATGCCTTCGTCGCCGGCAATCTGATTCCGGTCGAAGCGGATGCGACCGGCATCGTCACCCAGGTCCTGGCCGAGGAAACCCAGTTCGTGAACAAGGGCGACCTGCTGGTCCGGCTCGACGAACACCGCGCCCATGCCGCCCTGGGACAAAGCGAGGGTGACCTGGGGCGGACCGTGCGCGGGATCGGCGCGCTGTTCGCGACGCGCCAGCAACTCTGCCAGAAACTGGACGCGCGCTCGGCCCAGCTCGCACGGGTGCGCCACGACGTCATTCGCTTCCGTCAGGCGTTTCCCAGCGGTTCGGTTTCGGAGCAAGTCCTGCAAAACGCCGAGGATCAGATGACGGCCCTCGAAGCGGAACTGCGGGAGGTCGGCGCGGAACTCCAGTCCATCGAGGCGCGGGTCGGGGGAACCAGTCGCACCGAACACCCCGAAGTGGAGGCCGCCAAGCACCGCTTCGTCAACGCTTACCTCGATTTCGTCCGACAGCGCATCCGGGCGCCCGTTTCGGGTTATGTGGCGAAACGCAAAGCTCAGGTCGGGGATCGGGTCCATCCCGGAGATCCGCTGCTCATGGTGGTGCCGCTGGACCATCTCTGGGTGGAGGCGAACCTCCGGGAGACCGAGCTGCGCAAAGTGCGGCCCGGCCAGTCGGCCGAGGTGATCGTCGATCTGTACGGACGGCGCCGTGTCTATCACGGCACGGTCGAAGGCCTGGTGCCCGGCACCGGCAGCGTGTTCGCCCTGTTGCCGCCGGACAATGCGACCGGCAATTTCATCCACATCGTCCAGCGGGTGCCGGTGCGCATCGCCCTGCGCAAGGACGAGATCCTGAAACGGCCCATCCGCCCCGGATTGTCCACGGTGACGTCCATCCACATCGATGAACCCGGCCGGCCGCTGGACACCTCGCTAGCGGAAGTTACCGCTCCGGCGTATGAAACCGATATTTTCAGAGACGAGCTTGCCTCCGCGGAACTCAGGGCGCAGGAAATCATCACGGCCAACGTGGTGCCGCAAGACGATTCCTTGGAGTCTTCCTGCAGCCGGTCCGGCGCACCGCTTCATGCCACGCAAACCCCGCCTCGGCGGAGATAATCCTAGAAACGGCAGTTGACCGCTTGGATGGAGTAGAAACGCCTCATGGATTCTGACCGTCGTCCCTCCTACCGATTTCACCGCTTGGGTGAAGCCGCTACGTGCACTCGAGCACGCCCAACTGCCGTTTCCAGGATAATCGGAGCGGTAACTCATGGTGTTCCAGGCCGTTTCAACGGTGCCGCTCACCGAGGGTGGCGCGAAGGCGGGTGGGGTCAATGCCGCCGCCATGGCCCTTGATGCCCCGGCCGCCATCGTCGGCGATCGGGCTGTTCGCGATCTGCATCGATGCAAAACGCGCCGAAATGCCGTCTCCGCGATTACCGAAAACGCGAGTATTCGTGAGAACCAGCATTGGCGGACACTCCAAGCCCGTGGTATCGCTTATCGGAGAAATTCCGGTTTTGCCCTGTTGAAGCGTTACGTTGTACAGCATGACGCTGGGCGGTACCGAATAAAAGCCATCGCCGCATGCCACACGGAGCGATAGCAGATCGAAGACGGGCGTATTCGGGGCGTCCGAGAGTGTAATCGAATGGCCGTTGCCGTCTATCGTTATGCGCGTTTGAACACAGGGATCCGGGTAGTAACGGCAGTCGCTCGCCACCACGGGCAATGCTTCCGTCAGGACGACGTCGCCGGTGAGTTCGATGGTGTCGTCTTCGGAGCCCGCGGGACAGCCGCCGGTCCGGGTATTGAATATCGCCGCCGTAATGGCATCGGCCAGAGTGCAAGCCGTGCTTTTATCGCCGCTTCCGCCTACGGTAAAAACCGTCGCCTCGGCAGATTCGGCCGCCAAGGCGGAAGCTAGCGGCAGTAAGACCCGTAGATATTGGCAAAGCGTTGAGCTGAAGATGAAAGCTGGCATGCCCTTTCCTCCTTGTTCGACATGAGTCGTGCACAATCCCGAGATCATCGGTAACTGCGGAAGTCTGCATTCGGCCTCTGATGCCTTCAATGTCATTTAACAATGTAGAAGGCGGCGGAATCGGCTCGCTCGGCCCGACTTGATCCCGAATATTGCCGCGCGGGACGGAGCTTTTGCGGGATCGAGAGACATGGAGTCCGCCAACGGAAGCATCGTCGTGAGCCGAAAAACGCTCATGCCCGTTAGGGCGGCTCGCCGGTCAGGCGTTCGGATAATGTTTTACGAAGTGTTTCGACCGGTTTTCGTACCCGTTCGCCATGTAGAAGCGGTGGGCGTCTGTGCGCAGGTCGCTGCTGGTCAACTCGACCCGGGTGCATCCCCGCCCGATGAAGAAGTCGTCCGCTGCGCGCAGCAATTCGGCGCCTATGCCTCGTCGTCGCATGCTTTGGTCGACCACGAGAGCGGAAATGCGTCCCCATTTTTCGATTTCGTGGAGCGGACTAACGACGTGCAGAACGATCGTTCCGACCACCTCCGCGCCGATTTCGCCCACCAGCGCCAGATCAGAATCCGATCCGTCATAGGCGAGGAGTCTCGCCCGAAGTTCGCCGACGTCGATAACGTAGCCCAGTTGCCGGAAAAGGCGGATCAGCCGTTCACAATCCGAGGATGCCGCGGGGCGCACCTTCATGAGCAGCCTCCCAGAGGAGAATCGGCTCCGGCTTCGTTCGGCATTACCGGCGCGGACGATCAAGCTTCCCGGCTGAGATGCGCCAGCGCGTGCGCATGGGATTCCCAGTTTTGGCCGTCGAAGGGCTCGATGACCAGTTCCTTGGGCTTCGGACTCAGGCAGCGGACGTTCACGTCGTAGCCGTCCGGGTTCGATCTAGGGATATAGAAGGGCTTTATGCCGCAGGTCTTGCAGAACAGGTGCTTGGCGACGCCAGTGTTGAAGGTGTAGACAACGAGGTTCTCCTCACCCTTTATCAGCCTGAATTGCGATTTGGGGACGATGAGGTGCAGGAAGCCGGACTTGGAGCAAATCGAGCAATTGCAGTCCTGGCAGACAACGCGCTCGGGGGCCTCGACCTCGAATTGGACCGCTTCGCAATGGCAACTACCGCGGTAGAGCATGGTTTCCGTCTCATGAAAAAGAATGCCGATATTGCGGACCGTCATGACCGACTGTAAGCGGCATGTGTTATTAACCCAGCCTATAAATATAGGCCGGGTTAATCCGGGGCAGGGATGCCCCGGCGCGGCGACAAGCCGCGTGAGCCCAGGCCGGGCGTGTACCGGCCTGGGCGGCGGCCCGAAATACCAGGAGGGTATTTACGGGCCTGATTAATAACGATCCGGAGGAACATGATAATGCTCGGGGCGATTGAAGCCTAGCGAGGCTATCGAGGACGCGAATGATGGCACGGCCAGGGGCTCTTTCCGATTCCTACGCAACTCGCGATGTTCTTCCATAAGTACCGGCCGTTTCAATCCAAAAGCTCGTTCAGCCGCCGTTCGAGAAACCGCCGCTCCGGTTCCTGCCGTGTCAGGCTAAGCGCCCGCTCGTAAGCGGCGCGGGCTTCCGCCGTTCGTTCCAGCCGGCGGCACAGGTCGGCGCGAGCCGCATGCGCCAGGTGGTAGTCCTCTAAATCGCCTCGGGCGAGAATGCCGTCCACGAGCGTGAGGCCTGCCTCGGGCCCGTCGTACATCGCCACCGCCACGGCGCGGTTCAGTTCCACCACCGGCGACGGCTCGATTCGCAACAGCACGTTATATAGCCCGACGATCTGCGCCCAGTCGGTCTCGCCGGCGCTCGGCGCTTCGGCATGCACGGCCGCGATCGCCGCCTGCAGCGTGTACGGGCCGAACCGTCGCGACGACAGCGCCCGTTCCACCAGCGCCAGCCCTTGCGCAATCTGGTCCCGGTTCCAAAGCGCGCGGTCCTGCTCGTCCAGCAGTATCAGTTCGCCGCCGGGCGAGGTGCGCGCGGCACGGCGCGATTCGTGCAGCAGCATCAGCGCCAGGAGCCCCTGCGCTTCGGGTTCGGGCAGCAGTTCGATCAGCAACCGCCCGAGACGGATCGCTTCCT
Organism: Methylocaldum sp. 14B; assembly: GCF_002005105.1. Lineage (GTDB taxonomy): Bacteria > Pseudomonadota > Gammaproteobacteria > Methylococcales > Methylococcaceae > Methylocaldum. Next base: position 167,930 of record NZ_MSCV01000004.1, read on the forward strand.
CCGAGAGATCGTGTCTTGTCAGCGAGCCGCCCAGCGAGGCGGAGTAGCCCTCGTTGAACACCAGATAAACAACACGCAGCACGGCGTCCAAGCGCTCCGGCAGATCTTCGCGTGTCGGCACCTGATAGGGAATGCGGGCGTCGCGGATTTTCGCCTTGGCGCGCACGATACGTTGAGCCAGTGTGGACGGGGCGGTGAGGAAAGCGCGAGCAATTTCTTCGGTGGTGAGGCCGCACACCTCGCGCAGCGTGAGCGCGACCTGCGCGTCCGGCGACAAGGCAGGATGGCAGCAGGTGAAAATCAGCCGCAGCCGGTCGTCTTCGACGCTCTCGTCGTCCCATGCCGCCGGATCGCCGAGCCCGTCCGCTACCCGTTCGGCGAGCGCCATCAGCGATGCCCCGCCGTTCCCGATATCCGCGGGGTCCCGTCCCTCCGAATCATCGGTGCCGAGCCGTTCGGCGGCATCCGGCGGCAAGTCGACGAACCGTGCACGCCGGCGCAGGTTGTCGATGGCCTTGAAGCGGCCGGTGGATACCAGCCAAGCCCGCGGATTGGCTGGCATGCCTTCCTGCGGCCATTGCTCCAGCGCCGCCCGAAAGGCATCGTGCAGCGCTTCTTCGGCGAGATCGAAGTCGCCGAGCAAACGCACCAGGGTAGCGAACACGCGGCGCGAATCGGAACGGTAGATGGCGTCTACCGTCACGCGCACCCGTTCAGCAGCGTTCTCGTTTGACGACGACATCTGTCGCTCTAGGCGTCGCTTTGCTTGAACATTGCCTCGGCACGCCTATTGATTTCCTCTGGGGTAAGCTCTTCCTTGCGGGTCGCGAGAAACCAGACGTGCCCGAAAGGATCTTCCAGCGTGCCGGTGCGGTCGCCGTAAAATTGGTCTTGCACCGGCCTGACGGCTTTCGCTCCGGCGTCGACGGCGCGGGCGAACAGAGTATCCACGTCTTCCACGTACACATGAAGACCGACCGACGAGCCGCCCAGCGCTTGCGGGCTGCGTAACGGACTCGCTTCGCACGAATCGGCCAGCATGACGGTCGAGTCGCCGATTCTGATCTCGGCGTGTCCGATTTCGCCGCCGGGCGCCACCAGACGAAAAAGCTCCACAGCGCCGAATGCCCGTTTGTAAAATTCGATGGCCTCGGCCGCACCCTTGATGCCCAGGTACGGTGTCACGCTGTGGTATCCGTCGGGGATCGCTTTAACCGTCATCTCCTTGCTCCTTCCAAGTAAAAGATCACTCACGACATGGGCGACCCAGCGCTCCGTGCGAACCGCTGGCATCGGTTTCCAAGCGCCTGTTATATCGCTTGATGGATATCTCGCGCCTAGAAAGTGGCGAGCCGACGCCGGGCGAACTCAATCCGCCGGCGCCGTCTCAGGCTTGGGACGCGTAACGGCAGCCGTTTCCGTCAAGGTGAGCGTATGTTGTCGTACGTCGGCGGGCCACTTCGCGACAGCCTGATGTAATCGGTCTTGATCGCCGGCAAACAAGGCCCGTATGGCTTCTTCGAAGCCGGGCTCGTTTCCGGCCATCGCATTCATGAATCGATACGCGGCTTCTCGCGCCTGACGGACTTGATCGTCCTGTCTGTTCGCGCGCATGGCCTGTTCGACGAGCTTTCGCAACGCCACGGAGGCGCCTCCGGGCTGGGAGGTCAGCCACTCCCAATGCCTGGGCAGCAAGGTGACTTCGCGGGCCGTGACACCGAGCTTCGGTCGTCCGGCGGTTCGCGGTGCGCTCGCCGAGGTGTCCGCGACCGGCTCGGTCTGGTTGCCCTGCGCGTGCGACAGCCGATCGAGAACCGCGGACACGGAGCCGCGGAGGTCCAGCTCTACGGGCGCGCTGGTGACGGCGTCGAAGATCAAGACGATGTCTTGGCTATCCGTATCGACGAAAGACTTCACCTTCGCGGCCACGTCACGGGGCGGACCCAGCGCGATGCGTTTGGCTCCTGCAAACGCGATCCATGTCGGTTGTGGATTAGTGTTCATAAGGCGACCTCGTTTGAAAATAACGAAGTCAATTTTATCCGGGTAAAAACTAATGTCAATATTACACGGGTAAAAGTCGTGCTTACGGGTGTTCGCCTTGGACCGCCCGACAATCCAAGCTCGGTTGCCGGTCTGGTACAGGGGCGGCTTTGTTCACGACGCGTGATCTTCGCAAGTCGTCCATCGTTCCCGGGGGCGGGCGAGGAGCGGGGTGAACTGGCGGATCATCTCGGAGTCCTTGTATTTTTCCCGGACGGCGTCCGCATCCGCCCGATTTCGCCAGTTGGCGAGAGCGATGATATGTCCCGGATCATCCTGATCGATGAAAATCTGATGCGAGATGTAACCGTCGAAGCTTCGCATGTCCGACCACACTTGGCGCGTCAGCCGGAGCCCTTCTCGTTCCGTACCGGGTTTCAGCCAAGTATCCCAAATGACCGTGATCATCCTCTGATGTTGTCTATACAACGAAACTCGCACACCGCGCATCGACGTTAGGGGCGTGGTACCGGCGCCGAACTTGGCGGGAGTCCGTCACGCCGTACCGTCTCCTGTGGTCAGCCCGACAAAGCCAAGCGCGCTCAGCGTCTTGGAATCCTCCGCGATGGGCCGTATCTCGACGCATCCGATCTTGGCCGCGGGAATCCTCGAGGCGACCTCGATCGCCTCATCAATATCCTTGGCTTCGATGACGTAGTAACCGCCGAGCTGCTCCTTGGTTTCCGCGTAGGGTCCATCGGTCGCCGAGACTTTGCCGTTCCGCACCCGGATCGTGGTCGCGGCAGCGGGCGGAAGCAGCCGATTGCACCCGACGAAGTGGCCGCTTTTCCGGATACCGTCGGTAAACTCGCGGTACTCTTCCAGGTGCTTCTCCGCATCGGCTTCGGGCATTTGCTCCATCACCGTTTCGGCACAAATCAAACACAGGTACTTCATCACGTTTTCCTATTCAAGACTTACTCCGCCGCGTCGACGAGCCGACCGGGACGGCGGCTCTGCGCAACATTTACTTTTCCGCGATGGCTTTCAAGCTGGCGAGGCCGGCCTCGAAGTCCTTGCCGATCATCTTGTCCATGCTGATGAAGAGTCCTATGAGTTTTGAAATGTAAGGGCTGGGGCCTTGCATGGACCAGGTGGTCCGGGTGACGTCGCCCTGCGGTTCTAGCGTGAACTCGACGATGTTGTGGGCTTCGAAAGGCTTGATGAAGTCGAGTTTCATGGTGATCTTGGAGGGGGGAAACGACTCCGTGATCTCGAGGCGTCCCTGGCCGATATCCGTGTTGCCGTCCCATTCGTACGCCGCGCCCTTGCCGTCGGCCGCGCCGGTATAAGTCCGTTTCATCGCCGGGTCCTTTTTTTCGAACGGCGACCACTCGTTCATCTTGCGCAAGTTATTAATAAGCATGAAGATTTTTTCCGGCGGCGCGTTGATGCTGGTCGAGCGCTGGACGCGGAAAGTGTTGGGTCTGGTCGCGGCATAGATGAGGACCGCGGCGATCAGAAGGGTAGCTACGACGGCAATGTTCTTGAACATAGATTTTTCCAGTGCGGTGTCGGACGCAAGAAGGGACTGTCAGGGACCCGGCGGGAGACGATACGCGGCTAGTTCTCCGTACCGATCCCGAGTTTGCGACAGCGTTCGATCGCCTCACCCGGTTCGAAGTCGTCCAGCTCGAACAACTGGCGGACCTCAATCTCGCCTTCCCTGCCGTCACCGGCTGGATTAGGGAAGCGCTTGGTCCATTCAAACGCCTCTTCCTTGGATTTCACCCGGATAATGGTGTAGCCGGCGATCAACTCCTTGGTTTCGGCAAAGGGTCCGTCCACCACCGAACGCTTCTCGCCGGAGTACTCGATGCGCCAACCCTTCGCGCTCGGCTGGAGCCCGGAGCCATCGATCAGTGTGCCGGCTTTTGCCAGTTCCTCGTGGTATGCCGCCATCTCGGCAATGAGGTCCTCGGTCGGCATGACGCCCGCCTCGGAGTCTTTGGTGGCTTTGACGATGATCATGAATCGCATGGGCGTTTGTCCTGTTCAGTTTCGATTAAGGAGCTCGGCTTCCGGACGGCCTGGACCGGCGGAAGCCGAGCTCCTGGGTTGGCTCTATTCCGCACTCTCTACGATGATCATCCACGCCACGCCGAAGCGGTCGATGACCATGCCGAAGCACGGCGAAAAGAAGGTTTTGCCCAACGGCATCTGCACCTGTCCGCCTTCGGCCAGCGCGGCGAACAGGCGATCGGCCTCCGCTTCGTTCGGCGCCGAGAGCGATAGCGAAATGCCCTGGAAGTTCGGCTGCCCCTGGCAGAAACCGTCGGAAGCATGCACCGTACTCTCGCCGATACGGAAGCTCGAATGCATGACTTTTTCCTCGGCTCCGGGCGGGAGCGGGCACTGATGGGGCTCAGGGCTTTCCTTGAAACGCATCAGCATCATTACTTCGGCGCCGAGCGCGCGGCGGTAGAAATCGAGCGCCTCCTCGCAGCGGCCTTCGAAGAACAAATAGGGTTGGATATGCATGGTATCTCCTTTTCTCGGTTGAGGTATTAAGACGCCTACGGGGTCAGCTTCGCCAGTTGTGCCTGAAGGCGGTCGAAATTCTGTTCGTTCGCTTCGACGCACACCGCCCGGACCTTGTCGCATTCCGCGGCGCTTTCGAAGAGCATCCGCCATTCGAGCCGGGTTCCTCCGGCCTCCTCCGTGAAGGTGACCGTCATCTGAAATCGCGGACCTGACACATGCTGGAACACAATGCGCTCGGGCTCGACGACCTCGAGAAAGACGCTCTCGTTCGGATAATCGACCCCGTCGGGACCGTGCATGACAAAACGCCAGACGCCGCCCGGCCGCAGGTCGAATTCGTGAAAAGTGTTGGTAAAACCCTTCGGCCCCCACCACGCGGCCAATTGGGCGGGATCGCGCCACGCCTTCAACAAGCGCTCGCGCGGTACATCGAACACTCGCGAGCTGACAATTTCACGGTCGGCAGCGCTTGTCGGGGTGGAATCGGTCATATGGATTTTTTCTCCTCTTATCGATTGATGAAAAAAACAGTCGTCATCCAAGATCGAACGGGGCGGCTGTCGTCATGGGATCGGGCTAAAGGTCGAGCGTGAATACGGCTTTGCCGGTAGGCGGATCGAAGGGGAGGGAGCAATGCTCGTGCACGATCCGCCAGCTGCCCTTTTTCCGCTCATAGCCGGCCGTGAGCCGCATCCAGGTTTGCATTGCCGGATGGTCCGTTTCTTCCCCGGTGAAGCGGAACAGCCAGTGGGCGAGCGCCAGGTCTCCGCTTACGAAGATGTCGAGGTCCCGCGTTTCCATGGCGAAAGAGTCCGGGAAGCACGGCAAGCACTCTTCCCAAATACGGCGGTAGTCCTCTGCGCCTTTGGTTTGGAACGGCGGTTTGCAATCGTAGAAAACGACATCAGGCGCGTAGCGGGACATGATTCGGCCCACGTCCTTGGCGCAGACGGCATCCATCTGATCGGCGATGAGTTGTCTAATCTGGGCTTCGTCGTAGGCTTGGATGGTTTCGGTTGCCATGGTGGTGGATCCTTATCGGTTGGTTTTCGGCGAACAGATGGAAAACGCCCAACTGCCGCTAGGTGGTCGAATGAAGAACCTCGAAATCGACATCACCGAAGTCCTCTCCCTCGGCATGCCAGTCCAGCACCCGTTAGGCCCGGCCATGGAGCGGTCCAGGGACGTTACCGTCGACCGGAGCAGTTTTCTCATGGCTGTGTTACGGCGTGAGGTCGAGCAAGGCGCGGCCGCTCTCGATATCGAAGGGCGCCGAAAAATGCTCGTGCACGATCTTCCATTGTCCGTTCAGCCTGCGGTAGCAGGCGGTCATGCGCATCCATCCGGCTTTTTCCTCGCCGTTGTCTCCGGCTCCCCCGCACCGGATGAGGGCGTGGCAGAAGGCCGCGTCATCGCCTGCCGAGATTTCCGGGTCGTGAATCTCGAAAACCATCGGGCCGGGACACAGGGCAAGGCAGGCTTCCCAGTGCTTTCGGTACGCGTCCACGCCCCTGAATTGCAATTGCGATACGGCATCGAATGCGAGGATGTCCGGGGCGTAGTGGGAAACGATTGCGTCCATGTTTCCGTCCAGCACGGCTTTCAGCCAGCTGTTCACCAGGTTTCGGATCTCGGTTTCGGTCGTTTCAGTTTTCATGGCTTTTCTCCCGTAGATGGATGGGTTGAGTCGGGCTTCACCGAAGTGGGGGGTACATGAGCTCCCTTTCACCCAGCGTATTTGTCATGGTGGCGCCACCATCCATACGGTGGAGTTTGCGGCCATCCGTCCGGAGAGTCTTCCCAATCCTCCTGCCGGCCGAAGGGTGTCAAGTCGAGGTAGCTCCAATGACTGCCGAGGTACTCGGCGCCACGTCCGGCCGTGAAGTAGGTTTGAAAGATGTTTCCTCCCTCGCGGAGGAAGACGCTCACGCCGAACGTTTCGCCCTGCTCGGTGGTGACGCCGAAGTCCCGGTTGAAGTCGCTTCCGAAAGAGGAATACCAGGGCACGTCCCAGCCCATGCGTTTCCTGAACGGCTCGATCTTGGCCAGCGGCGCGCGGGAGACGAGGACCCTCGAGGTGTCGCGGGCGTGAAGATGGGCGGGGTGGCCCATGCTGTCGACCACCCATGAACAGCCGACGCAACCCTCGTCCCGATTTGGGTCGAACATGAAATGGTAGACGATGAGCTGGCGGCGGCCCTCGAACAAATCGGGCAGATTCAACTGGCCGTCCGGACCTTCGAAGACATAAGCCTTGTCGATCTTCACCATCGGCAGCCGGCGGCGTTCGGCATTCAGCGCGTCACGCGCCCGGGTGAGTTCTTTTTCCTTGATGAGCAGTTCCTCGCGTGCGGCGAGCCACTCGGCCTTGGATACGATTTTCGGTAGATAAATAGGGTGATTCATGGTGACCTCTCTCTGCGATCGCATGGTATTCGCGTCGGGCAGCGTCACGGGGCTCCGCCGTAGCGGCTTTCCACGTTCAGCACTGGCTCGATGGGGCGGACCTCGATGCTGCCAAGGCGCGCCGACGGCCACCTCGATGCGATCCGGACCGCCTCGTTCAGATCGGCGGCTTCGATCAGAAAGAAACCGCCCAGTTGCTCCTTGGTTTCGGCGAAAGGACCGTCCGTCACCGATAGTCCGCCGCTCCGAACCCGTACCGTCGCGGCGGTTCGAACGCTCTTGAGGGCGTGAGTGACGATCAGGTGGCCGCTTTCGCGAAGCTCCTCGACATAGGCGAGCGTCTCGCGCCGCAGGGCATCCCACTCGCTTGCGGACAAAGCGTTAAGTTTTTCTTCCGCTTCGTACGCCAGACACAGATATTTCATGGCTTTCTCTTTTGTTGAATGTCACGGGCGGGATGGACCGTATTCGTCCTACGGCTTCAACTCCCGGATCGGACGCACCTCGATGCTGCCCACGCGCGCCGGCGGGATCTTCGCGGCGATCTGGATAGCCTCGTTGAGATCCCGTGCGTCGATCAGGTAGAACCCGGCCAGTTGTTCTTTCGTTTCGGCAAATGGGCCATCGGTGACCGACACCTTGCCGCCGCGGACCCGTACGGTCGTGGCGGTCTGAACCGATTCCAGGGGTTCTCCGCCAAGCAGATGCCCGCTCTCGCGGAGCGAATTGGCGTAGGCCAGGCATTCGGCATCTTTCGGACTTTCGGGGAGGCTGTGCAGCTTTTCTTCCTCGCTGTAAACCAGGCACAGGTATTTCATGGCTTCCTCCATATCGTGATGAAAAGGCTGTAGGCGCTGGATAGTCGTTTGGGGAGGCGCCGATTCGACACTTGATCGTGAAATCGGGAAAAATTTTTCCGGCGCTTTCCGAAAACGCAGAGAAGCGACCGTGGCTTCAGCGCAGAGCGCTGCGATGCCGCCGGACCGCCCTATATCAAACGTACGAGTAAGCCGAGTACAGATACTCGCTTCGTGAGGTCAAGGTTGGGCATGAGCGAGCGTGTGCCCGCTGAATCCTTTCGTCGGCTTTCGCGGATGGGTCACTTGCACGCTTTTGTTTTTCCGCCATATGCAACCGAATAAGGCTCGTCGAAGCATGTGATCAAGCGATCGACGACGTCGAGGTTCGGTACGGCATCTTGAAGTCTTGGCCCTTTGGCGATCTCTTCCCGGAGTTCGGCCAGTTTCTCGCGGTCCCGCTCCAGAAAGGCGATTGTCGCCCGGACATAAGCGTTCCACCGGATCGGTGACTCGGCCGGTTCATTTTCGTACAAAGCGGCCCTAAAGCGGGCGAGCGCCTCGTCTTTCTCTTCGGCCGCTGCATAGAGCTGACCCGCATGGAACCGCAGGTTCACGCGCTGCCACTCCTCAAGGACCTTGGCTTCTTTTTCGTACCGGTCGATCAGCTTGGCGGCTTCCAGATACTTTCCCTGATCGGCGATTTTGCGCCAGCCGCTGCCAGGGCGCTGGTCGAAGGTCTCATAACTGAGCTCCGGTTCCTTGGGGCTCTCATTTTTCTCCTGAGCAGGGGCAGCGGAAGAAAAAAGAACGGTGGCAGCCGACAGAAGCATCAAGCCACGCCTCTGCAACGAAAGCCGAATCATTTATGGATCCCTTTGATACAAAAGCGAAAAGAGGCCCTAACCCTGAGCCGCGGCGAGCTCGGCATCCTTGGCTCTGGCTCGCGCCACCGCTGGGCGGGTATTGATGCGGTCGATGTAGGTCTTGATCGTCGGCGATTCCGGCACGAGCTTGAACGCTGTACTCCAGGCGAAGGCGATGCCCCAAAGCACATCCGCGGCGGTGAACCTCTCGCCCAGAATGTAAGGCCCCTTTGCGAGCTGATCGGTCAGCGTTTTTAACATAGTGTCGTAATCGCCGTACGGGGAGGTCGACCGCGGAGCGGCCTCACGCTCCAAGTCTTTGTCCACCATGGCCGGTTCGAAACAGGAACCGTAGAACACCAGCCAGCGTAGATAAGGTCCTCGCAGGGGATCGCCGACGGCGGGCGCGAGTCCCGCCTCCGGATAGAGGTCGGCGAGATAGATGAAGATTGCCCCCTGCTCGGTGACCAGGGCATCGCCATGCAGCAGGGCGGGTACCTTGCCCATGGGATTGATGGCGAGATAGTCGGGCTTGCGCTGCTCGCCCGTTTTCAGGTTAAACACGTGCAGCCGGTAATCGGCGCCGAGTTCCTCGAGCAGGGTTAGGGTGCCGAGAGAACGGGTATTGGGGGCATGAAACAGGGTGACTTGGCGGTTGCCATCCATCATAGGTTTACTCTCGTTCAAAAGACTTCGGCATTGACGACATTCCAGAGGTAAAGCGAGGCCACCGTGCGATAGGGCCGCCAGCGCTCCCCCAGAGAAATGAGCTGGCTGGGGGAGGGGACTTCCGGCATCCCGTAGACTCTCGCGATACCTTTTCGGAGCGCGTAGTCGTCGACCGGAAAGACGTCCGTCCGGCCAAGATTGAAGATGAGCAGCATCTCCACCGTCCACCGCCCCACGCCTCGAATCGAGATCAGCCGTTGCACGATCTCGTCGTCGTGCAGCGCAACGATGGCCCTTGCCGTCGGTACGGTACCGTCCAGAGTCTTGGCCGCCAGATCCTTCAGCGCGGCGGTTTTCGCTTTCGACAGGCCCGCCTCCCGCAAAGCCTCGTCGGGGGTGTTCAGGAGTTCGCCGGGTTCCGGAATCGTCGTCCCCGGATAAAGTCCCTTCACCCGGTTCAGGATGGTGGCTGCCGCCTTGGGCGTCAGTTGTTGGTAAACGATCGCGCTTAGCAGCGCCGCATAGGGAGAGTGTTCGGCATTCGGCTTGAATGCGATGGGCCGGGACAAGCAATCGACCAGGCGGGGATCGAGGGCTTTAAGGCGCGCCGCCGCACGCCGGAGATCTTGTGCCGACTTGAGTGTCGGCGGCAGAGCCCAAGCGACTCCTTCGGCGGCCAGCATCCGGGATTTGGTCGCCAGTCCGCCCGGCGCCGAAAATCCGCCGGGCTTGCCGCCGGCCGCCAGTACCCGGTGGCAGGGGATGATCAGGGGGATCGGGTTTTTCCCCAGAGCCTGGCCGACGGCCCTCGCCGCACCGGGGCGCGCCAGGGCTTCCGCGATCTCGCCGTATGTCATGGTTCGCCCGGCCGGAATGGCACGAGCGGCTTCATACACTTCCCGTGCAAAGGGTCCCACGCCGTCGAGGTCGACATCGATGTCCCGAAAATCCTCGGCCTCTCCTTCGAAGTGCCTGCGAATTCGCTCGATAATGGCCGCGATCGCGGGCGGCGGAGCGCTAGCCGGGCGCGCGCCGGATTCCCGTGCGAGCCTCGCTTCCGTCGCTTGCGCCGTGTGGTCGGGAAGCTGAAACGAAGTCACTGCCGGCGGGGCGCCTTTGGTCCAGCCGTTGCGCCAGGCGATTCCGCAAGGACCGAGCGGGGTGTCGAAGATGCAGTAGTCGGACGGCTTCATGGGGATTGGTCCTCCGGATCGATGCGGACGGTTCATATCACCATCACGGATTTTTTGGGGGCAGGCTGGTAACGAATTCGATAGCCAAGTCGACATAATGCTGAAGTTGACGATCTTCCGCCAGCCCTTCGTCGGAGATCATGGCCCAGCCTTTCATGGGCTTTCCGGTGATATCCATCGGTTTGACATGGGTTTCCTCGAAAAGCCGGCGGGCCGTATGTTCGCCCACCCGGACGATCAGCCATGATCGATAAATGCCGACACACATGTTGCCGTGCAGCAGCCAGCCGATGCCGCCGAACATGTTCTTGGCCTCGAAGCCGGCACGCTCGGCGAGCATTTCCTCCAAGCGCTGCGACAAGCCCGGATCGCAAGCCATGATCAGTTCCTCCAAAAGTCCGGTTCAGCATTATCGGACGGTACCGGCGGCTCGCACCGGAGCTTGGGATCGACCGGCATGTTTGAAGTCGCTGCCGTATATCCAGCCGATAGCTGCCCCCGCGGCGGCGAATTGGATCAGGTGAAAGGTGCTCTGAACCGTCAGCCAGAGTTCGATGGAAGAGACCTGAATTTTCGCCGCGTTCGCCAAGGTCGACACGCTGAACAGGAACAAGCCCATGAGGCCGCCGAAAGCCAGCCCTGAGCGAATCGGCGTCTTTTCGCAGCCGAAGTACGGGTACAGCAGGGCGATGATCGCGCCCTGGACGAACATCGAAAGTAGACCGAGGGGGATGATCGGTTCGGCACGGTTGTATATGCCCAACTCGTGGTACACATCCTTGAACAGAATGAAGTGCCAGGGGGCGCCGATGGCGAACGAGAGGGCGACATAAGCCAGCACGGCCAACAGAAACTTTTTCGTCATGGAATTCCTCCAAAGCTTAAAATACTTGTTTATCAAAAGCATTTTAGAAACTACTGCAAACGCTTGCGTAACGCAAGCGTTGTTCTGGAGATTTGTCTTGCCCAAACTGTTATGCCATAGCGACAGCTCGCCCTGTCCGCTGGCCCATGCCCTGGACCTTATCGGTGATCGATGGACGCTCTTGATCGTCCGCGACCTGATGTTCCGCAACCTGCACGAATACAAAGATCTCCTCAATTCCTTCGAAGGAATTTCCACCAATATCCTGGCCGACCGGCTTCGCCGCCTGGTTCAGGCCGGCCTGGTCAAATCCGTCGCGCACCCGGAAAGCAAGACCCGCAAGCTGTACTACCTGACGCCATCCGGCAAGTCGCTGATCCATGTCATGATCGAAATCGTCAAATGGTCCGATGAGCATGTGGGCACTGCCAAGATTCCGCCCGACGTCGCCGGTCAGTTGGAGGGGAACCGCGACGAATTTGTCAGGAAAGTTCTGGAGAAGCTGGAACGCTGGGAAGCCGAGCACTTGGCCTGAACCGTCTCCCGAGCCAAGCCGGCACTTGGCAAAGGCAATGCCATGTGCGAAAGTACAGCGCTTGCATAATACAAGTATTTAAGCTTGGGGCGCCTCGAAGCGTGCAGCGATGCGCCCCGAAACTATCCCGACCCGCAGCAAGGAGAGACACTATGACCAGCCCTTCCAAACGGCACGGACACCTTCAGACTGATTGGACAGTTGAGAAAATCCCCACGGATACACTGGTTAGAACATACATTATGGTCGGCATTATCGTCGCACTATTCGTTGCGATGCTGGTGGCGGCTATTCGGATGACGCCCGCTACTGCGGATGTCCACCTGAATCCCGGCATGTTGATTAAGCCAGTTGTTGCGCTTGCCGGCCTTACAGCCATGGTGACGGTACTGATGGTCGTATACAGAAACCTTGCATTCATCCGTGGCACGGCATCGGAGCGTTACTTCCGGACTTATGCGTCGACTGCGCCAGTGCCCGCCGAATGGATTGAACGTCCTGCCAGAGCGTATATGAACCTCCTGGAACTCCCCGTCCTTTTCTATGTTGTCTGTTTGTTCATGTTGACGACCGGCAAGTTCGACAATGTGCAGGTTGCTTTGGCCTGGATTTTCGTGGCAACGCGCTATGCCCATGCGGTTATCCATATCGGCTTTAATTACGTGCCGGTCCGGTTTGCCGCATTTTTTGCCGGGTTCATCACGCTTACGGTCATCTGGACTCGATTTGCGGCACAGAGCATATGAACCAACTGGGCACGATGTAGAAATACGCGCCGAACCGGAGTGAGCGCCGCCACAAGGACAAGGCCGCTCTTTTACGTTCATGTTTTCCGAGCCACGCCGGGTTAAGCATCATCGGTCTTCTCGGACGCCGCGACGGCCAGCAGGTTGGCGTCGCGAAAAACCCTCCAAGCCCCATCAGCTCCCTTGCGGAGAATGGTTAGCGTGTCGCCGGTCCGCTGTACCGGAACCCCCCCGTTTCGGGGCGTCACGGTAACCGATAGGCAGCTCCAGCAATAAGCCCAATTTTCCGAGATCTCGATCTCCCGAATCTCGCCCTCGACATGCAGGCGGTGGGTTTGCAGCACGTTGCGAAAGCCTTGTTCGAATGCCTGCCGGCCGCACATCGGAGCTTGCCCTGCGACCAGGAAAACGACGTCTTCCGACATGAGGGGCAGAATCTCGGACACCTGGCCGGATGCGGTAGCGCGATGCCAGGTCGTTATCAGTTCGCGTATGGATTGCTCGTCGCGTGTCATGAATGGTTCCTTGCTTTAAAAGCGGTCTGCCTGATCGCTGTCGCTCCTCGCCGGACGACACGGTCAGAGGCTGCGCCCGTCGAAGTGCTTGGTCGAAACTCGTGACCAATCGATGCCTTCGAGACAGCGGGCATTGATGGCCGCCATGGCGCGGCCCGAGGGGTCGGTGCCTTCGCCAAAGGTATGAATTCCGCAGCGGGCGCAGAATCGGTGTTTGATCCGGCCGGTATGGAACGTGTACGTGGAGAGATTTTGTTCCGGTGTCAACAGGCGAAGTTGCTGCCGCGGCACGAACCAGAGCAGCGAGCCGCGTTTGCTGCAGATGGAACAATTGCACTCGATGACGTGTTCGATATCGCCTTCGACCTCGAAACCGATTTGCCCACAGTGGCAGCTACCTTGGTAGACCATCGTTTCATTCCTTCTTGAAAGCCAGCGCCCGCCGGGCGATCTCGGATGGCTCGACATCCTCCACATGGGTCGCTATCAGCCAGTGGTTGCCGGCCGGGTCTTGGACGCCTGCCATACGGTCGCCCCAGAACTGATCGCCCGGTGCCATGAACGACGTCGCACCGGCATCCAGTGCCGCGCGATAGGTCGCATCCGTGTCGGGTACATAGAGATGAAGCAGTGCCGGTATACAAGGACGTCGTTCCATCGCCTCGCCCATCATCACGATCGAATCTCCGATTTTGACCTCGGCATGCATGACGCGCCCCTCGGCGTCATGAATTCTGATGCACTCGATGGCTCCGAATGCGGTCTTGAGGAATTCGATCAGCCGGGGGACGCCTTCCACGACTACAAAAGGCGTCACGGTATGAAAGCCGTCGGGAATCGGTTTAACGGTCATCTCTATCTCCTTCGCGAAATGGGTTCAGATTGTCCAAAATGGTTCTTTTTCAGTGCGTGCGTGATGTTTGCCGGTCCCCTCCCTCTTTCCAAATGCGCGGAGGCTAATCGTCGAGCCCCGTACCATCAGTGTCATCGACAACCCGGCCAGCCACCCCGCTGCTGCTCACGGCGACATGGATGTTCTCGGGCAGACGTATGGACGTTCCGACTCCGGATATCTGGATGGATTGCACGGTCGCACCGGATAAAACGGTAATCCTGTGATTGACTCCGCTAACCCACAATGTCCTGATGGCGCTCCCGGAAGGCACCCGAACGGTATTGCCGTCTCCCGAGACGTAGAGGTCGAACAGGCTTGGATGTGAGGCCGATATGTCTTGTCTTGCTCCGGACACCTTGACTGTCGCAATGTCGCCGTTTCCTGCCGTGCCGACCAAGGATTTGTCGGCGCAAGCGGACGCGATAGCCGCAAGCGCAGCCGTGACAACGAACCTTGCAAGACGATGCAACCTCATAACGAATCTCCGTGATTAAAACAAAGGGGTCGGAATATCGCCCCACACGACGTGGGCAGGGGGCGTTTCGATGGCGGTAACCTTGCCGGCGGCGATGTCGACTTCGACCAACAGCAACGGATCGACACCATAGGCCGATCGAACGATGTCCGTCCCGGCCGCGCGCTTCTCATGGATGCGCGCTTGGCTGAACAGGATCTTGTAGTAACGTCTGTCGAAGTTCGCCGGCGTGTGGTGGCCTCCTCGCCCCGGCTCGAGGTCGATCGGCAAGTCGGCCAGGTGCCAATCCCGAGGTACCACATGGACCACCAGCGGATCCGCGCCAAAGCGCGCCAGCAGCTGCGGAACCTCTGAGTTCTTGAGTGCGGTACGATAGGCCGCGAGCAGTTCCTCCTCGCTGAGCGGAGCAGGCGACAACACGGCGGCGCGGTTTGGGTAAACCGCCGTGATTTCCGATAGCGTATATTCCCGCAAACCGAATCCGATGAGCAAGGCAGCGATGATGCTCGCGACGGCGCCCAATGCACCGAGTCCGATCCGGGGATGTCCGCCGCGATCCGCGGAATGCGGAATGAAAGGCAGAATCGGCGGGGTGCGGGCTTGGTAATCCCGGTAGGCTTGGCCGAACTCCGCTTCGCAGCGCCGCTCTTCCAGGGCGGCGAGATAGCGATACATGAACAGCATCGCCACGTATGCGATCAAGACGAGAAAGCGCGGCCACATCAGCAGGGTGCCCAGTCCAAGCAGCGCCAGCGCGGTATATTGCGGGTGACGGCTGAAGGCATACAGGCCCGTCGTGACCAGTCCTTTTTGGCGGAACTTGTTCCAATAGAGCTGGCCCGCCGAGGCCAGGAACCATGCCGCTCCGATCACTGCGAAGACCCCGCCGATCCAGGGCAGCGCGTTGAGAACCGGACTCCGGGTCGTCGAAATATGGGGCAGAAAGAACTGGGTCAGCCAGGCCGTGGCTTCCCAACGGTTGAGAACATTCAAGGCCGGCCCGTACAAGGAGTAAAAATAGAGGGCGGCCGGACTGATCATGAACAGGATTTCGAAACCGATGACCAGGTAAACGATCCATGCGGTCGGCTTCAGCAGCCGTTTTGGGGTAGTGGAATTCTCGGGTCGAGACGGGGCGTTCATTGCTTGGGACCTCTCCATTCGGGTTGGATAACACGATAATCCCGATCGGTTACGGAACGGTTTCGCCGAGTGGCAGATTTGTAACGGCCGATTTCATTTGCGCCATCTGTTACCGAAAGTTACAAAGTTTTTCTGGAATGTTGTGAAGGATGTCTGACAATCCGCCCATGTCGAAGTCTCCGCGTATTCTGATCGTAGACGACGACCGCGAACTCCGCCAATTGTTGTCCGGGTTTCTCGCACGGCATGGTTATCGAGTGGATGCGGCGGCGGATGGACACGCCATGGCGAGAGCCATGGATGTCGCGCGCTTCGATCTGGTGGTGCTGGATTTGATGTTGCCGGGCGACGACGGCCTCGCGCTCTGCCGCCGGCTGCGGGCGACGTCGAATCTGCCGGTGATCATGCTCACCGCGCTCGCCGAGGAGACCGACCGCATCGTCGGGCTGGAAATGGGCGCCGACGACTACGTGGTGAAGCCGTTCAGCCCGCGCGAACTCCTGGCCCGCATCAAGGCGGTGCTGCGGCGTACCGGTGGAGCGCCGAGCCATGCGTCCGACGGAGCCAAGACATTGGTCTTCGACGGCTGGCGGCTCGACCTCGCCAAGCGGGAACTGCATTCACCGGAGGGCGTGCTGATGCCGCTGACGAGCGGCGAGTTCGATCTCTTGGCGGCCTTCGCGGAACATCCGCAACGCGTCTTGAGCCGCGACCAGTTGCTGGACTTGACCAAAGGACGCATTGCCGGCCCGTACGACCGCAGCATCGACGTACAGCTGAGCCGGCTGCGCCGCAAGATCGAGGCCGATCCCAACGACCCGACGCTGATCAAGACCGTGCGCGGCGGCGGTTATTTGTTCGTGCCCCGTGTCCTTCGCGAGAAGTGAGACCCAATGAGACTCTGGCCCGACAGCATCGCCGGCAGGATCGTTGGGCTGCTCGTCGCTGGGCTTGCTCTCACCATGTTGGCAAGCCTGTCGATCTTCATGCTGGATCTGTTCCACGGCAAGGGATGGGACGAGACTTTCCGAAACCTGCACCGTACCGCCGTCGTCGCCTCGGTGCTGAATCGGGTGTCCCCCGATTCCCGGCTGGCCTTGATTCCCGCCTTGAGCGAACCGGGCCTGTCGGTTGCCTGGCGGCCCGGAGAAACGCCGCCCGCCATGGCTCAAGACGCGATGACCCACCATCTGGCGCGCGATGTCCGCGTTCTTTCGGAGTCTTACGGGCTAGAGCGGGTCGAGGCCGGGTATCCGGCCGGCGCGCAGCGGCCGGCATTGGACTGGATGATGCCGGCACCGGGCCCTCTGCACGTTTGGGTGGCGCTGTCGGATGGCACCTGGGTGCAGTTCTCGATGGCAACCGAGCGTGTCGGCGCGCTTTCGACCTTGCGGCTGGTGCTGGCAATCGGCGTGTCATTATTCGGCATCATGGCGTTGGGGCTATGGGCCGCGCGCAAGGTGACCGCTCCACTGGCCCGGTTCGCCCTTGCCGCGCAACGGCTCGGCGCCAATGTGGATGTCCCGCCCATGAGCGAGACCGGCCCCAGCGAAATCCGCCAGGCCGCGGCGGCTTTCAACGACATGCAAAACCGCATCCGCCGCCTGATCGAAGACCGTACTTTAATGCTGGGCGCCATTTCCCACGATGTGAGAACCGCACTGACCCGGCTGAGATTCCGCACGGAATTGATAGTAGACCCCGCTCAACGCCGGAAAGCGGCCGCCGACCTGGACGAGATGGAATCGATGCTGACAGCGAGCTTGTCCTTCGCCCGCGACGATTCGGCGGCGGAACCTCCGACCGTTCTCGATCTGTCGGTACTGCTGCAAAGCCTATGCGACGATTTCGCCGACGCCGGAAAGCCTGTTTCCTGCGAAGGCCCCTTGCATCTGAAATATTCGGGCCGCCCGGTGTCGCTGCGCCGCGCCTTCGCCAACCTCATCGACAATGCCCTGACCTACGGGCGAGCAGCGGACGTGGTGCTGATCGATAGCGGCGACTGCATCGAGATCACCATCGGCGACCGCGGACCCGGAATTCCCGACGCGATGAGGGATCGGGTTTTCGTCCCGTTCTTCCGCCTGGAAGCCTCGCGCAGCCGCAAAACCGGCGGCACCGGGCTGGGGCTCACCATCGCCCGCATGGTCGTGCGCCGCCACGGCGGCGAAATTGCCCTGGCCGACCGACCGGGCGGCGGCTTGCTGGTGAAGGTGACTTTGCCCAAGGTGTCGTCCCCGGTTTTTGCCGGCCTCTGACTGACATCGGCGATTACAGATGTTGTAGGTCGGCAACCCTTTGCCGACGAAGACGCTCGGCCGGGACGTGGCGTCGGGAAGGGATTCCCGACCTACAGGGTGCTACGGTCGTAGGTCGGCAATCCTTTGCCGACAAACCCGTTGGCCCGACGGAAGCGTCGGGAAGGGTCGCGACTAAAGCGACCGTTTGCGATTGGAAGGGGGACTTTGGTGCTCCCAAAGTTCCCGTTTGCGATTGGAAGGGGCGTCCTGGCGCTCCAATCGCAAACGGTCTGGCCGGGAGCGCCGGCCAGACCCTTCCCAGGACGGCCGTTTGCGATTGGAAGGGATTCCCGACCTACTAAAACCGATAAAGTAGGTCGGCAACCCTTTGCCGACAACGATGTCTACAAATCAGCCTGCCCGGGAATCAGCGAATAGACCGCGGCGGGGCCGTCCGTGCAGCATCAATCGGTTGCGCGCGATGCATTCGAACGTCGCGCCGCTCTTTTCGGCGCCCCGCCGGTTCGGATAATTGCCTTCGATGGCCACGATCTCGAGGCGTGTCAGCCGGATTTCGGAAAACCCAAACCCCGCGATGAGACGAACCGCCCGCGTGGCGATGCCTTGCCCCTGCCGGGATTGCCTGATCGAATAGCCGATGTTGCCGAAGCCGTGCTCCCGGTTGATCTGATTGATCGCGATACCGCCGTAGAATTCCCCGTCTTCCGTGGAGAAGACGCCCAAATCATAGGCGGAACCGGAACGTATATTTCCCGCGCACTCGCCGAACCACGACCGCGCCGCATCGAGGTCGAACCCCTGGTGGCACCGGGGCATCCACCGGCCCACGGAATGCACGGATTCGTGCGCCGCATCGACGAAAGCTGGACCGTCGTCTTCCCGGAACGGACGGATGCAAAGGCCTGAGCCGAGCAACGGCGGCGTCATGTCGCTTCTTCTTTGAACTATTAATCCGCGGGTTGAAATGACAGCGGCCCATAAAAGCTATCACTGCCCGGCGCTTTCGCAAACAAAGGGATATCCGGAAATCCCATGACACGGGATGGGCCGAGGCTCGAAGCCCAAAGCTCGACCGAGCGCACTCGATTGGCAACGCCTCCACCGTGTAAGGCACATCCGGCCCTCTCGTCGACGTAGTCGCCGGTGCGATTTATCTCGGTTTTGGGGCGCCTTTCAAAAAGTTTCTTGTGTCAATTCAGATGCATGGCTAGCATTTTTTCCATTTATGCACCCCCGGAGCGTAAAGTTTTGCGACATTTCGGGGTGCCTATTTCTAGTCAGCCGCAATCAACACCAGGAGACTCGCCATGAAAATTACCGTCGAAACCACCGTCGCCGTGCCCATCGAAGAAGTCTGGCGTGCCTATACGACACCCGAGGAGATCAAGCAGTGGAATACCGCGTCCGATGACTGGCACACAACCGCTGCCACAGTGGATTTGCGCGTGGGCGGCGCCTTCTCGTCGTGGATGGAGGCAAAGGACGGCAGCAAGGGATTTGATTTTGCCGGAATTTATACAAATGTCGTGAAACACAAGCTGATCGAGTACTCGTTCGGTGATCGCGCGGCGCAGGTCGAGTTCGCCGATGGCCCGAAAGGCGTTAAAGTACGCGTAACGTTCGATAGTGAGTCCACTCATCCCGTCGAACAACAGCGCGACGGGTGGCAGGCCATTCTGAACAGCTTCGCTCGCCACGTCGAGGCACGCCGGTAACTTCTCGCGGCGCCAATCGCCGCCGACAACCCGTTCGACACCGACTCGCAAAACGGGCCGCCTCCCGCCCTTTTTGCTCGCGGGGCAACGCGAGCGTTAACCTCCCGATCCATCCAAGAAGTGGACCTTGCACTCAAAAAACATGGCCAGAAAGAACGCCCAAATACCCAAACAGGAAGAACCCATCGAAAAGCAGCTCTGGAAAGCGGCGGACAAGCTGCGCAAGAACATCGACGCGGCGGAGTACAAGCACATCGTGCTGGGGCTGATCTTCCTCAAGTACATCTCCGACGCCTTCGACGAACTGTACGAAAAACTCAAGGCAGGCGAGGGCGAGTACGCCGGGGCCGACCCGGAGGACAAGGACGAATACAAGGCGGAGAATGTTTTCTTCGTGCCGGAGACCGCGCGCTGGTCGTATCTGCTCACCAAGGCCAAGCAGCCGGACATCGGCAAGACGGTGGACGCCGCCATGGACGCCATCGAAAAGGAAAACCCCTCGCTGCGCGACGTGCTGCCCAAGGTCTACGCCCGCGGCAACCTCGACCCCACCAACCTTGGCGGGTTGATCGACCTGGTCGGCAATATCGCCTTGGGCGAAGCCAAGGCGCGCAGCGCGGATATCCTCGGCCACGTGTTCGAATATTTCCTCGGCGAATTCGCCCTGGCCGAAGGCAAGAAGGGCGGCCAGTTCTACACGCCGCGCAGCGTGGTCGAACTGCTGGTGGAAATGCTGGAGCCCTACAAGGGCCGGGTGCTCGACCCCTGCTGCGGTTCCGGCGGCATGTTCGTGCAGTCGGAAAAGTTCGTCGAAGACCACCAGGGCAAGGTGAACGACATCTCCATCTTCGGCCAGGAGAGCAACCACACCACCTGGCGCCTGGCGAAGATGAACCTCGCCATCCGCCACATCGACAGCTCGCAGGTGAAATGGAACAACGAGGGCTCGTTCCTCAACGACGCCCACAAGGACCTGAAGGCCGATTACGTCATCGCCAACCCGCCCTTCAACGACAGCGACTGGAGCGGCGAGCTGCTGCGCAAGGACGGCCGCTGGCAGTACGGCGCGCCGCCGGTCGGCAGCGCCAACTACGCCTGGATCCAGCATTTCCTCTACCACCTCAACCCCAACGGCCAGGCCGGCTTCGTCCTCGCCAAGGGCTCGCTCACCTCCAAGACCTCCGGCGAGGGCGAGATCCGCAAGGCGCTGGTGGAGGCGCGGCTGGTGGACTGCATCGTCAACCTGCCCGCCAAGCTGTTCCTGAATACCCAAATCCCAGCCTGCCTGTGGTTCATTCGCCGCGGGCGCGGCGAACCCTCACCCCGGCCTAGTGGCCACCCCTCTCCCAATGGGAGAGGGGGAGAGGGATATCGAGACCGGAGGGACGAGATACTGTTCATCGACGCCCGCAACCTCGGCCACCTCATCAACCGCCGCACCCGCGAGTTTTCCCGCGAAGACATCAAGAAGATCGCCGACACCTACCACAAGTGGCGCAACAAAGACCCCTCGCTCTCCGGGCGACGGCACAACCCAGAACCCTCGCTCTCTGAAAGAGGGCACAATCCAGAACCCTCTCCCTCCGGGAGAGGGCAGGGTGAGGGTGTCTATCAAGACATCAAGGGCTTCTGCGCCTCCGCCCCCATCGAGCGCGTGCGCGAACTGGACTATGTACTCACGCCGGGCCGTTACGTCGGCCTTCCGGATGAGGAGGACGACTTCGACTTCAAGGAACGCTTCACCAAGCTCAAGGCGGAGTTTGAAGCGCAGTTGAAAGAAGAGGCGCGCTTGAATGCATTGATTGCGGAAAATTTGGCGAAGGTGAAGATTGATGGCTAAGTGGGAGGATTGCACGCTAGGCGATATAGCCGATATACAGACTGGTCCTTTTGGTAGTCAGCTTCACGCCGCAGACTATGTTGAAATCGGCATCCCGTCCATTATGCCGACAAACATCGGCAATCGGCTTGAGATACGAACAGAGGGGATAGCATGCATCAAGGAAGCCGATGCGCAGCGTCTTGAAAGATATTTGGTACAAGAAAACGATATTGTTTACAGTCGTCGGGGCGACGTTGAGAAATGTGCTTATGTTACGCATGAGCAGGCGGGTTGGCTTTGTGGTACGGGATGTCTAAGGGTTAGATTTACATCCAAAAAGGTCTATCCGAGATTTTGTGCATATTATCTGTCAACGGACGAAATCAAAGGGTGGATCAGCGGTCATGCAGTTGGAACGACCATGCCAAACTTGAATTCTGCAATTTTGCAGCGAGTTCCATTGTTGCTCCCACCGCCATATGAACAAAAAGCCATCGCCTCGGTCCTCTCCAGCCTCGACGACAAAATCGACCTGCTCCACCGCCAAAACAAAACCCTTGAAGCCATGGCCGAAACCCTTTTCCGCCAGTGGTTTGTGGAAGAGGCGCAGGAGGATTGGGATGGTGTTGAGCTTGGCGATGTTGTTTCCGTAAAGGGTGGTACAACGCCGAGCACCAAAGAGCCTGCTTATTGGGATGGCGATATTCACTGGACTTCGCCACGCGATTTGTCGAGCCACGATTCTGTTTTTCTATTCGACACAGAGAGAAAAATAACTGAGCTTGGTTTGGCGCAAATCGGCTCTGGACTGATGCCAATCGGAACGGTGCTGCTTTCGTCTCGTGCGCCAATTGGATATTTGGCTATTGCAGATATTCCAGTTGCCATTAACCAGGGCTATATCGCAATCGTCTGTGATAAGGCGCTCTCTAACTATTTCATGTATCTCTGGTGCAAGGTGAACATGGATGAAATCAAGAATGCAGGGAACGGCTCCACGTTCGAGGAAATATCTAAGTCGAATTTCAAGGCACTACAGGCGAGCAAGCCACCTACAGAAAAACTGGCGGTATTTAACGAATCTGTCTCTCCAATTTTCGACAAGATCAAGGTCAATCAGAAGCAGATACGAAAACTCGAAAAACTCCGCGACACCCTGCTGCCCAAACTCATGAGCGGCGAAGTCCGCGTGGCGCAGGCATGAAATGACCTTTAACCCCGACATTCACCGTCGCCGTTCCATACGCCTGCGCGGCTACGATTATTCCCGGGCTGGAATGTATTTCGTCACCCTATGCACACATGACCGCACTCCCCTGTTTGGGGAGGTGATCAATGGCGAAATGAACCTGTCCGAAGCGGGCGTCATAGCCGCGGATGAAATATTGGCGACGGCAAAAATGCGCCACAATGTTTTATTCGATGAATATATCGTTATGCCAAATCACATGCACGGAATCATCGTTGTAGGGGCACGTTGCACGCGCCCTCGTTGCACGCGCCCTGATTGCGATGCCGGACACGAGCCAGGGCGCGTGCAACGCGCCCCTACGATCGGGGATGTGGTGCGCGGGTATAAATCCGCGGTGACGAAACGAATCAATCAATTGCGCAATTCGCCCTCTTCACCGGTATGGCAACGCAATTATTACGAACACATCATCCGCGATGACTCCACCTATTTGAAGATTGCGGAATACATTCAATCCAACCCGCAGAGATGGCGCGAGGATGTGTACTATGTTTAGCCCGACCGAACCCGCCATTGAGCTGCATAGGCAGTCATGCATGGGAAAAGTATAGTCACGCCAATATTGCCATGAGCATAGGAGACAAGAATGTTACTGGATGAATTGCGGCGGAATAGACATCGGATCGAGGCGCTGGCGCGGCAGTATGGCGCGCGGCATATCCGGGTGTTTGGCTCCGTGGCGCGGCGCGAGGAGCGGCCCGACAGCGATGTTGATTTTCTGGTTGATCTTCCCCGCGGTTACGATCTCTTTAGTCAACGCATCCCGCTGGCACAAGAACTGGAGGAGTTGCTGCATCGCAAGGTGGAAGTGGTGCCGGAGCACGAACTCAATCGGCACATTCGCGAGCAAGTGATGAACGAGGCTGTGGAGTTATGAATAAACCGTGGCAGCCTTATGCGCTGCATATCCTGGACGCCATCGCCAAAATCCGGCGTATTCAGGCGCGCGGCGACCTTGCTCGGGACGAGGTGCTGTACGATGCCGCATTGCGAAATCTGCAGACCCTTTCCGAAGCCACCCAATTACTGCCCGACGACCGGAAAGCCGCCTTCCCATCCATTCCGTGGAGAGAGATCAGCGGCTTTCGCAACATTCTCGTACACAATTACCTCGGCTCCATCGACCCTCTGACCATCAGTAATGTGATCGAAAGACACCTGCAACCGCTTGAGGATTGCATCAGGGCTATGCTGGCGCAGGAATCGGGCGGTCGTGATGAGTAGGATTTCGGAGTCCGAAATCGAAACCTTCGCCATCGAGTTGCTGGAACGGCTCGGCTATCAATATATCTACGCCCCCGATATCGCGCCGGACAGCGAAACACCGGAACGGGACCGCTTCGAGGAGGTGTTGCTGCTGGAACGCTTGCGCACGGCGGTGGCGCGCATCAACCCGAGCATTCCCGCCGACGCGCGCGAAGAGGCCATCAAACAGATCCAGCGGCTCAATTCGCCGGAACTCATCACCAACAACGAGGCTTTCCACCGGATGCTCACCGAAGGCATCAAGGTGATCTATCAGGACAAAGGACATGAGCGCGGCGATCTGGTGTGGCTGGTGGATTTCGCCAGGCCGGACAACAACGAATTTATCGTCGCCAATCAGTTTACGGTGATCGAGAACCACCAGAACAAGCGTCCGGACGTGGTGTTGTTCGTCAACGGCCTGCCGCTGGTGGTGATGGAACTTAAGAACGCCGCCGATGAAAACGCCACCATCGGCGCCGCGTACAAGCAGTTGCAGACCTACAAGGCGGAGATTCCCAGCCTGTTTGCCTACAACGGGATGCTGGTGATTTCCGATGGATTGGAAGCCAAGGTGGGGTCGCTATCGGCGGGATTCTCCCGCTTCATGGCGTGGAAAACGGCGGACGGCAAGCTGGAAGCCTCTCCGCTTATCAGCCAGTTGGAGACCTTGGTTAACGGCATGCTGAACAGGGCCACGCTGCTGGATTTGCTGCGGCATTTCATTGTTTTTGAACGGACTACCGTTCAAAAACAACCCTCCCTCAATCCCTCCCAAGGGGAGGGAAGCCATTATCGCGAACGGACTACCGTTCAAGGACAGCCCTCCCTCAGTCTCTCCCAAGGGGAGGGCGGCCATTATCGCGGTGGGATGGATTTTGTCGGATTGAAAAAGCAGGTTCGTGAGTTGCGCAAGCATCAAACGAAAGCCGAGGATGTATTCTGGGAGCTTGTACGAAACAGGCAATTCCTGGGTTTGAAATTCAGAAGACAGCACCAATTCGGTCATTACGCTGTTGATTTCTACTGCCACTCCGAAAATCTCGTCATTGAATTTGACGGAGAAATTCACGAGCAGCCTGAGCAGAAGAAAAAAGACGAGAAGCGCGACAAATATTTGCAGAGCCTTGGAAATAAGGTTTTACGGTTCAAAAATGAAGACCTGCTCGACGACCCAGAGTCGGTGTTTGAGCAGATCAGCAAAAGTCTCTCTCCCTCTGGGAGAGACGGAAGAGAGGGTGGTATCACGACAGTGACTACCATCAAGAAGCTGGCCGCGTACCACCAGTACTATGCCGTCAACGCCGCCGTCGCCTCCACCTTGCGCGCGGCGAGTGAAGCGACGCCCGGAGCGGCGGAAACGCCGGAGAGCTACGGCATGGCGAGCGTAAAGACGCAACCGCCGGGCGACCGTAAGGCCGGGGTGGTGTGGCACACCCAGGGCAGCGGCAAGTCGCTGTCGATGGTGTTTTACACCGGCAAGATCGTGCTGGCGCTGGACAATCCCACCATTGTGGTGATCACCGACCGCAACGATCTGGATGACCAACTGTTCGATACCTTCGCGGCCTGTACCCAGGTGTTGCGGCAGGAACCCAAACAGGTCGAAGACCGCCAGCAACTGAAAGACTTGCTCAAGGTCGCTTCCGGCGGGGTGATCTTCACCACCATTCAGAAATTCCAGCCGGATGCAGGCAATGTCTACGAGCAATTGACCGACCGCCGCAATGTGGTGGTGATTGCCGACGAAGCGCACCGCACCCAGTACGGCTTCAAGGCCAAGACCGTGGACGAGAAGGACGCGCAAGGCAACGTCACGGGCAAGAAGATCGTCTATGGCTTTGCCAAGTACCTGCGCGACGCCCTGCCCAATGCGACTTACCTCGGCTTTACCGGCACGCCCATCGAAAAGACCGATGTGAACACGCCGGCGGTGTTCGGCAATTACATCGATGTCTACGACATTGCCCAGGCGGTGGAAGACGGCGCCACCAAGAAGATTTATTACGAAAGCCGTTTGGCCAAGGTGTCGCTCAGTGAAGAAGGCAAGAAGTTAATCGCTGAACTGGACGAAGAGCTGGAGCAGGACGAACTGACCGAGACCCAGAAGGCCAAGACCAAGTGGACCCAGATGGAGTCCTTGGTCGGCGCGGCGCAGCGCATCAGGAATGTGGCTCAGGATATCGTGGCGCACTTTGAAAAGCGCCAGGAAGTATTCGTCGGCAAGGGCATGATCGTGGCCATGTCGCGGCGCATTGCGGTCGAGCTTTATGACGAAATCATCAAGCTAAGGCCGCGGTGGCACTCGGATGAGCTTACCGAGGGCGTCATCAAGGTGGTGATGACGGCCTCGTCGTCGGACGGCCCGAAGTTGGCCAAGCATCACACCACCAAGCAGCAACGCAAGGCCCTGGCCGAGCGTATGAAGGATCCGTATGACGGGTTAAAGCTGGTCATTGTGCGGGACATGTGGCTTACGGGATTCGACGCGCCGTGCATGCACACCTTGTATATCGACAAGCCCATGAAGGGCCACAACCTGATGCAGGCCATCGCGCGGGTCAACCGCGTGTACGGCGACAAACCGGCAGGGCTGGTGGTGGATTACTTGGGCATAGCGTCGGATCTTAAACAGGCCTTGTCGTTTTATGCCGATGCCGGCGGCAAGGGCGACCCCATGCTGGCCCAGGAACAGGCGGTGCAGCTCCTGCTGGAAAAATTGGAAGTGGTTTCTCAGATGTTCGACGGTTTCGCCTACGAAGACTACTTCGAGGCCGATACATCCGGGAAGCTATCCATGATCCTGGCGGCGGAGGAATATATCCTCGGGCTGGAGGATGGAAAGAAACGCTACATTGATGAGGTTACGGCTTTATCTCAGGCGTTCGCCATCGCCATTCCCCACGATCAAGCCTTGGATGTGAAGGATGAGGTCGCCTTCTTCCAGGCGGTGAAGGCACGCTTGGTGAAGTTCGACAGCACCGGGTTCGGGCGTGCTGACGGGGAGATTGAAACCACCGTTCGGCAGGTCATCGACAAGGCGCTGGTGTCGGAGCAGGTCATCGATGTATTCGACGCGGCGGGGATCAAAAAGCCCGATATCTCGATTCTCTCCGAAGAATTTCTGCTGGAGTTAAAAAACAAGGAGCACAAAAACATCGCGCTGGAAGTATTGAAGAAACTGCTCAATGACGAAATTAGGGCGCGCGCAAAAAAGAATCTGGTCGAAAGCAAGCGTTTGTTGGAAATGCTCGAAGACGCCATCAAACGCTACCACGCCAAGGTACTGACGGCAGCCGAAGTGATCGAGGAGCTGATTAACGTTAGCAAGGAAATCGTCGAATCGGACAAACAGGCCGAAGCGCTGGGCATGAGCGATTATGAGTACGCTTTCTATACCGCCGTGGCCAACAACAAGAGCGCCAGAGAGCTGATGCAACAAGACAAGCTGCGCGAACTGGCCGTCGTGTTGTTCGAAAGAGTAAAAGCCAACGCGTCTATCGATTGGACAATCAAGGAGAGCGTCAAGGCGAAGCTGAAAGTCATTGTGAAGCGAACATTGCGGCAGTACGGATATCCGCCGGATATGCAGAAGCTGGCAACCGAGACGGTGCTGAAGCAGGCGGAAATGCTGGCGAATGAGATTGCCGCCGGTGGCGTGGGCGTTTAGCCCGTAGGCTGGGACGGAACTTCGCGGAATCCCATCTTATCGGCGCCGCGGAATGCTGGGTTTCCGCTGGCGCATTTTTATACCTGCTGAACGGGCACTTGCGAGTAGGTCGGGAATCCCTTCCCGACACTTCCGTCGGGCCAACGGGTTTGTCGGCAAAGGATTGCCGACCTACGACTGATCGATAGCGGCGACCGCGGACCCGGAATTCCCGACGCGATGAGGGATCGGGTTTTCGTCCCGTTCTTCCGCCTGGAAGCCTCGCGCAGCCGCAAAACCGGCGGCACCGGGCTGGGGCTCGCCATCGCCCGCATGGTCGTGCGCCGCCACGGCGGCGAAATTGCCCTGGCCGACCGACCGGGCGGCGGCTTGCTGGTGAAGGTGACTTTGCCCAAGGTGTCGTCCCCGGTTTTTGCCGGCCCCTGACTGACATCGGCGATTACAGATGTTGTAGGTCGGCAATCCTTTGCCGACAACGGCTCGATAACCGGGTTCGCCTACGGCTACTATCAGTGGAAGCAATGGGGAAGAGCGGGTTACCGCGAACTGAGAAGATGCGGGGTCAGCGTCCGGGAAGCCTGGAACACCAGTAAATCGGCGCATGGCCCCTGGCGGCTTAGCAAGACGCCCACTTTGACGCTGGCCTTACCGCGCCGTACCTTCCTTAACCTGGGGCTGCCGGAGCTGGCAGCATGAGATGGCCGTTATTCATCGAACCGCCGTGGTACCTGACCCGTATGCCCGGTGGTGTGGGAGGAGCGGTGCCGTAAGGCATCGCCCTATCCCGATTATGTGTCAACAAAAACGTTAGCTCCGCAAGATCTGTTATGCCCCTTCGTTCTTGGAACGATAGTCTCCTGAACGCCAAGGAGACGTTTCTTTGAACACTAACACAGCGAAGGTCCACGCTCGGTTCCAGAAGGTGCTTGAATACATTGATAACCACCTGGAGGACGACCTTTCCGTGGAAATACTCAGCGGTGTTGCGGCCTTCTCGAAATATCATTTCCACCGGCAGTTCTCTGAACTCTTCGGGATCGGTGTATACGAGTATGTTCAACTTTGTCGCTTGAAACGAGCCTCTTATCAGCTAGCATTTCGCAGCCACCGCCAAGTCATCGACATAGCTTTGGCCAGTGGCTACAAAGGGCCAGGGTCGTTCTCTCGCGCATTCAAAAAGAGCATCGGGCAGTCACCTTCCGAATTCAGGCGTCAGCCTCAGTGGAATCCTTGGTACGCGACCTATCAACGATTGAGCGAACTAAGGAGCAATCACATGAAATCGATAACGAACGGCGAGCAGGTCAAAATCGTCACCTTCAATGAAACCAAGGTCGCCGCGCTTGAACATCGTGGCGACCCACAACTGATCGGTAACTCAATACGGAAATTCATCGAATGGCGAAAGCAGAATCATCTCTCGCCAAAGGTTAGTGCCACATTCAACATTCTCTACAACGACCCGGCAGAAATCGCCCCTGAGGATTATCGTATCGACATATGTGCAGCAACCGTTCACGACCTCGCCAACAACGAAGTCCGAATAGTGAGCAAAACCATTCCCGGAGGCAGATGCGCGGTGTTGCGGCACATCGGCTCCGATGACACCCTTCGAGATACCATCCGATACCTTTATTCCGAATGGTTGCCGCAAAGCGGAGAAGAACCGAGAGATTTTCCGATGTTCTTGCAACGAATCCGGTTCTTTCCGGATGTGTCGGAAGGCGAGGCTGTTACTGACGTATTTCTGCCCATTTATTAGCTCACAGGATGCGCTGAACGAAGGGAAGCCCCCTTCGACCGGGCTCAGGATAGGCCCTTCGACTGGGCTCAGGACAGGCATTGTTCGCGATCGATGCGGTTCATGCCGGACCTCCCTATCCGGCACCCTGTGGGCGGCTCCGCCGTGCAAATTGGCCTCGCCACGCTACGCTGTCCCGCTTCGCTCGCGAGTCCGGGGCAGCCCGTCCCTGGCCTGCCCGCTCGTCGCGTTGCGCCTCGCCCTGCCGATTTGTCGTACCTCAGCGCATCCTATGAGCTGAAGCGCATTCACGCCGGTTCGCTTTTCTGGACGAACCGTTCCGCACGCGCCGACAAGGCGCGATAGACCTGTTCGTGGAGCGGCGCGGGAATTCCGTACTGGCGCGCCATTCCGACCACGGCTCCCGTCATCGTTTCCAATTCGGTCCGCCCGCCTTTTTCGAAGTCCATGTGCATGGACGATTTCGCACCATGGGGAAACGATGCGGCTTTGCCCAGCGAGAGCTCCCGGATGTCGGGCGGCAGACGAACGTTTTTCGCCCGGGCGACGCATTCGAGTTCTTCGTATAGTCTGATCAGGACCGCCTTGCTTTCGTCGTCGTCCATGAGTTCGCCGAAGGTCTTGTCGAAATAGGCCGTCGCGCTCGCGAAAGGCGAAACGAACAGATATTTTTCCCAGACCACGGCGTCGATGTCCCGCCGGTACTCGGCCTTGATGTCCGCTTTCCGCAGGAGCGCTTCGATCGCTTCGAAATCTCCGGCTGTTGCGCTCTCCGGGCCGAAAAACAGTTTGCACGATCCTCCGGCCTGGTGGACTACGCCTGGGGCAGCGAGGCGGGCGCCGATGTAGACGCAACCGTTGCAAATGCGCGCTTCGGGGAGAATCGCTTTCAAGCGTTCGGCGTTGTCGACGCCGTTGAGCAGCGTGATGATCGTGGTCCGTTCGTCGACATTGCCTTTGAGGGAATGCGCGCTGGATTCGAGATCGTAGGACTTGACGCAAAACAGGACTAAATCGAAGACCCCAAGCTCGGACGGATCGTCGGTGGCCACGTGAGGCCGCGAGGTAAAGCTTTCGTTTTCGGTAGTCAGACGAAGGCCGTGAGCCTGGATCGCCCTCAAGTTCTCGCCCCTGGCGACGAACACGATCTCGGGATCATTTCCAGCCGCGTAAAACCGGGCCAGCTTGCCGCCGTAATACCCGCCCACCCCGCCGATTCCGATGATGGCTATTTTCATTTCTTTCACGATGCTGTGCTAAGCAAGAGAGCGATTCCGAGGGCGAAACCGCCGAGGTAAGTACCCAAGGCTCCGATGATGCGAAGCGGATGGGGCCGGTTGAGATCGGCGGACATCAGCATGCCCGCCGCATGAAGCACTCGGCAGAGGGTGAGGGCGACTACCGTCCACTCGACCCATGCGCCGGCGCCAACGGTATTGAAGTAAAGAAAAAGAACGATCAACAGGGGCACGTACTCCGCGGCATTGCCATGCGCGCGAATGGCCTTGTTGAGGGGGCTCGACGGATCGGCATCCATGCCGATGAGCGTTTTGCTAGCCCCCTGACGCCCGGAGACATGAACACTCAGCAGAAAGTATAAGACGACGAGAAGACCAGATAGGTGTTCATGAAGCTGGATTCTCCTGAGGGCGTCGAACTGCCTGGTTTAGAACGGACGTACTGTGGTATGTCCTTTTTAGGTCGGAGCACGGAATGCCGGCTAATTAGTCATCCGGCGCAGCCAGCATGGATTGCGGCAAATGATCGGTGATGTCAAACCATGGCGCCTTGGAACCGACCATCACATGACGCATGGGTTTGCAGCCGGGATCGCTGTCGACCGTGCCCAATGCCAAACCGAAAGCTGCCGCCGAAGCCCGCATGGCAAGAAACTGCAGGTTCGAACCGCACACCTCGCAGAAAGTTCGCGTGATCTCGGGAGACGACGGGTAGTGTCCCAAGAACTCCTCCCCCTGGACCCACCGAAAATTTTGGACTTCGACATAGCCCCAGGTCGCGAAGGCTGCGCCGGTAGATTTTCGGCACATGGCGCAGTGGCAGTTACGCGCGAACTGAAGCGGGTTATCCATTTCATATCTGATCGTGCCGCACAGGCAGCCGCCGGTAATCATTCTGTGTCCTCGATAGGGTTGTTCGGTAGGGGAGCAACGGTGATGGTGCCAGCTGCTCGTAGAGCAAGACCTTACCGCAGGAGCGCGTCGGTCACGCCTTTCATGTCGGAGGCTACGATATCCGGTTTCTGAGCCAGCGGGAACAGGGGGATTCCCTGTCGCGCGACAAACGCGGCGTGCCATCCCGCCTGCATCGCGCCGAACACGTCCCAGGCATGCGCGGCGATGAGCCGTAGTTTGTTCGGCTTGGCACTGAGATGCTCGGCTGCGCTCCGATAGACCTGCAAATCGGGCTTGAAACGGTGTATGGAGTCCACCGAGATGGACTCCTCGAAATACTCGGTGAGCCGGGCGTTTTCCAGCTGTGCCTTGACGGCCGCTGGGCTCGAATTGGTCAGCGTGACCATTCGGAAGCCCGCGGCGCGCAAGCGTTCCAAACTGTCGACCATGTCCGGGTGGGGCGGGAGCGTCAGTATGCCTTGCAGAATACGCTTCTTGTCCTCGGCGGAGAGCTTGATTCCCTTGGTGTCAGCCAGCATGTCCAGCGTCGCTTTGCCGATCGATCCGAAGTCGGAGTACGCGTCGGTCAGGGACACAACCATCGAGTATTGCAAAAGAAGCGAAAACCACTCGTCCAGCGCGGCGCCGTTGCCGAACGCATGCTCGAATTGCGGCCGAAGCGCATTCAGATCCAGCATCGTCTGATTGACGTCGAAGACCAGGATGCGAGGCTTCCGCTCGTCACCCGATCGCGGTCGTCGCTCTGCCTCATTGCGTGGGCGAGATACTTCCGAGTCACCACGGCCGGTCTTGGCGAAGACGTAAAGTGGGTTGGTCAGGATGAGAGGCCCGAGTGACGACGCGGCAAGCATAAACTTTCTCCGGGTGATGGACGAACTCATAGTTCTTGGTACCTCGAACGAAGGGTGGAAATTGGATGGGTCCGGTCCGTGTCGACCGACTGATGCGCATACGGCGCTTCACGTTAATTCTTGGATCCGATACGAATGGTCCGATCCTGAGTGTGTCCAAGATTATGCACCTTTTCTTCAATGGATTTTGCAGACCGCCTTTCAATCACACCTGCAGGGATGAAGTCGTATGGATAGCGATTACGGGACAAGGATTGGCCCGGCGGCGGTGCTCAATGGCGTTATTCTTGTCCTGGCCTTACAGGCCCCCTCGCTCTTCGCGAGGACTCTCGGCATGGTAGCGGATGATGCTACACGATCAGTTACGGTATTCGATGCCGACACCGATACGGTGTTGGGCTCGGTAACGACAATCCCAGGTTTCAGTATCGGTGACGTTGTTATTACGCCGGATCAGACTCGGGGCTTTGTGACCAATTTCAACAGCGAGGTCTTCGTCATCGATTTGACCGCGTTGCCACCCCGACTTGCCGAAGGCCCAAACCCGATTCCCATTTCCAATCATGGCGAGGAGCTCGCGATCAGCCCGGACGGCAAGTTCCTGCTGGTGTGCGATTCCATTGATCCTCAACCGATCTCGGTCGTCGACATCGCCAGCCAGACCGAGATCCATACCTTGTTCGTGGGCTCTGATACCAGTTCGATCGAAGTCTGCAGCGATGGCTCGGTGCTGGCCGTATCGTATACGGACAGGAGGGTGCGCCGCCTCACCATCGATGGCGCGGGCCTGTTGAGGGATACGGGTGAGGGCCTGTCTCTCGGTTCCGATGAACCCAACAATGTCTTTTGCGCTCCGGGTGGCACGTCGGGCCTTGTCCTTAATGGCTTTCCTGCTGAAATTAAGTCGTTCACGATCCCCGGGCTAAAACAGGTCGACACACGACCGTTATCCGGTATACAGGGCGTTTCCGGCCTGGTGGATTTCGCAGGACGCCGGGTCTTTGCCAGAAGCGGCTTCGAGGGTCTCGTCGACGTCTTTGCGTATAACGCAGTTACCGCGGTACTCGGCGCCGAGCATCTGTTTTCAATTCCGGTTTCCAGTACGTTCGCATCGATCGGATGGGATCAGATCGCGCTGCATCCCTACAAGGGGAAATTGTACGTCTCGGAATACTATGCCAATGATGTCAAGGTGTATGACGCGCGCACCGGCGTCTTGCTGACTTCGATTACCGATCCCCACATTGTCCAGCCGTCAGGGATAGCCGTAGCCTCGGCAACGGACCCGTGCGCTGGCTCCCCACCCGCCGGAGCGATCGAGGGAACGGATGGCCCCGATGCGTTGCGCGGCACGTCGGGCGACGATGTCATTTCCGGCTTGGGCGGCAACGACACGATCGACGGCCGTGGCGGGGATGATCTGATTTGTGGTGGCGAGGGTAACGACCGGCTTCGTGGCGGTGCGGGTGACGATATCGTCGGCGGCGGTGGTGGAAACGACGCGATTTCGGGTGCCGGCGGCAACGATACGCTTCGGGGCGACGCGGGCAACGACGCCATTTTAGGCGGTCCGGGCAATGATCGAATCGACGGTGGCGCCGGTCGGGACTTATGCGCGGGCAATTCGAAGAATTCCTTCCAAAACTGCAATCCGTAAATTTGCCGGGGCCCCAAGTGAAAACCGCCGCATGCCGTAAAAGGTCGGGCTTTTATCGGCAAGACCGGCGCACTTTGCGCCCTCCTCCAAATCGGGGAGGGCATTCCCATCGCGCTTTGGGCAGGCGATACAAACAGTGCTTACGGAGCGGATGGCCGGGCGTTGAAACGTTTCCGCCACCCGCGGATCGGCGTTCAGCTGCGCAAACGGTTCAAGATCGGCGATACGCCACTGCCACAACCACTCGAGACGGTCATTGCCCCAGTAGCGGTGCGGACCGTAGACGAAGAAGGGCACTCCGAACAATCCTTCCCGTTGGCCGCGAACAACGCCTTTCAGCACGCGCCGCTGCGACGAGCGGTCGTCGGTGCTTCGGATGACGGCATCCGGTTCCAGCCCGCAGTGTTCCGCTATTAAAGCCAAGGCCGCCTTATTCCGATCGGGGCGGCCGGATTACAGTCACGCCTGTCAGGGAAGCTCTGATTAGAGCATTTTCCGATTCGGTGTCAGAGCGCCCGATAGGTAGGTCGGCAAGGGATTGCCGACCTACGTGCTCCCCGCCCGACACGAAGCCGTACACCGGGATGAAAGACGCTCTAAGTCCTTCGACAGGCTCAGGACAGGCCCTTCGACTCGGCTCAGGACAGGCTTGTCGAACGCTCTCCTGAGCCTGTCGAAGGGGCATGAACGGAATCCACTGTTCAGAGCTTCCTCAGGTGGCTGAAAGCGTGCAGTAAGCTGACGGCCGCGAGTGTCGGATGGGCAACGGCTGCGTCAAGCGGCGTACGTAGAATTTCGTTGAACTCTCGTATCAAGCTGCCATCGAAAACTTGGACGATGAGCAAAAGGAGTTCGAATTAGTGTCCGTAAAATCCGGGCCAGCTCGGTTACGGAGCCCGGTTGGATAGGGTTCCGTGAAAAATCGGCATACTTTGATTTCTCTGGGATCAAATCGTCGTCATCATAATTATTGGATCATGAGAGAAGGAGTTCCATTATGAAGTCTTATGCATTAGCGGCTGTATTGTCATCGGTTATGGTTGCCGGGCCTGCAATGGCCGATAACGACTTCCGTGCGTTGGGCAAGGTGTCCAGCTTAAAACCGATGACCGAAGGGCAACTCTCTGCCGTCGAAGGCGGGACTTTGATACCGTTTAAGAAAGATAACGGTGGTAAGGTCAACGCTGGTAACGTTAACCAGAACATAGCCGTAACCACGATAACTGCGGTCAATCTAGCCCTTTTTAGTAAGGGCGGCGCCGATCAGACTATCGTGTCGGTCACGCAACAGAGCATTGGCGGTAAATAACGAGAAGCCTCGGGCTCATATCGAATGCTGATGAGGGCCGGAGAACCAGGCGGGGGAGCGGTCATGCGCTCCCCCGCTTTTTTACCTCGATCAGAAAATCATGAAGAGCCGGATGAAAAAATCATTCACACGGGGTGGTCTGTTATCGCTTGTGCTCTCATCCATAACCAGTGCCTATGGTCAATCCGAGTTTCGTGCCTTGGATAAGCCGTCCCGGCAAGAAACGGGTATTGCATCGTCAAGGCTGGACGACAGCGCGCTCGATCGAGTGGAAGGAGATCTGGATATTACGTCCGGCTCGGTTGATCCGGCATCGCAACAAGCCGCGATGCAAGCGGCGGTGCTTGAAAGAACAGTGATGGCGCATCGGTCCGTACACCGATTTTCAATTTGGCGTGCCGAGCGCAGTCCCGTCATGGAAGTCTTCCAATGGACGGAAACACGGGCACGCAGAATATGATGAGCTTCTCAGCGTCCTGATTGGTTTGCCGGTTTCCTTTTTTTGACGAAGTCCCTCCCTGGACTTCGCTCTCGCGACAAACGCCGTTCGTCTCGTTCCGCTTCCCGGCGAATCAAGCGACCTGTCGCACGGACTTTTCCAAAATGGCGACAACCTCTTCCCGCGCCTCGGGTTCGATGCCGTTGAGGCCGCGGTTCAGGGCGCTGACGATCGCCAGCACCGACGCCGTGACGATGTTGGCGTTTATGCCGGCGCCATAGCGGATGCCGGGAATGCCGTCGATCGCGACTTCGACGAAGGCGGCGGCTCTGGCGTCGGCTCCTTGTCCCATGGAACGTTCTTCATAGGATTGAACCCGCACCATTCCCCCGAAGGCGTGAGCCACGGCATCGATGGGACCGTTGCCTTCGCCGGTCAGCGTGATCCGCCGGCCGTTCGTTTCCAGCATCAGGCGAATTCCCTGAACCGTTCCATGCTCGAACAGATGATGCTCGAGATAGCGGATGGTCGTCGCCGGTCCCAGATATTCTTCGGAGAACATTCGCCAAAGCTCGTCCGGCATGACTTCGGCGCCGGTGGCGTCGGCATGCCGTTGCACCATGCCGCTGAATTCGACCTGTAGCCGGCGAGGCAGCACCAGTCCATAGGCCGACTCGAGCAGGTAGGCGATGCCGCCTTTCCCCGACTGGCTGTTGACGCGGATGATGGCGTCGTAGGAACGGCCCAAATCGGCCGGGTCTATGGGGAGGTAAGGCACTTCCCAGAATGTATCGGGCCGCTGATGGGCCAGGCCCTTTTTGATCGCATCCTGATGCGAGCCGGAAAAGGCCGTGAATACCAGATCGCCCACGTAAGGGTGGCGCGGATGGATCGGCAAGCGGATGCAGTCTTCCACGGTCCGCGCGATCTCGTTGATGTTCGAAAAATCGAGGCCCGGATCGATGCCCTGGGTGTACAGATTGAGTGCCAAAGTCACCAAGTCCACGTTGCCGGTCCGCTCGCCGTTGCCGAACAGACAACCCTCGACACGATCGGCCCCGGCCATGACCGCAAGTTCCGCTGCGGCGACCGCGGTGCCCCGGTCGTTGTGGGGATGGACGCTCAGAACGACGCATTCGCGCCGCGCCAGATTCCGGTGCATCCATTCGATCTGGTCGGCGTAGACATTGGGTGTCGCCATCTCCACCGTCGCCGGCAGGTTGATGATGACCTTGCGCTCCGGAGTCGCGCCCCAGGCCTCCACTACCGCGTCGCAGATGTCGCGGGCGAACTCGAGTTCGGTGCCGGTAAAGGCTTCCGGGCTGTATTCGAGCACCCATTCGGTGCCCGGATGCGCCTGCGCGAGTTCCCGAACCAGCTTCACGCTGGAAACCGCCATCGCGATGACTTCGTCGGGGCTCATGCCGAAAACGACTTCCCGGAACGGCCGGGCGGTCGCGTTGTAGACGTGGACGATGGCCCGGCGGGCGCCGTAGAGCGATTCCATGGTGCGACGGATCAGGTGTTCGCGGGCCTGAGTGAGCACCTCTATGGTGACGTCGGCGGGGACGTGTCCGCCTTCGATCAGAGTCCTGACGAAGTCGAATTCGGTCTGCGAGGCGGAAGGGAAGGCGACCTCGATTTCCTTGAAGCCTATATCCACCAGCCTCTTGAACAGGCGCATCTTGCGCTCGGCGTTCATGGGCTCGAACAGCGCCTGATTGCCGTCGCGAAGATCGGTGCTCATCCAGATGGGAGCTTGGGTGACGACCCGGTCGGGCCAGGTGCGGTCCGCGAGTCGGACCTTGGGAAAGGAACGGTATTTGGTGTTCGGCTGCTTCAACATGATCGGTGACTCCTGGGTTTTCGTCGGATGCGATGAGTGTCCATTGCGGCGACGGAAAGGCTGCCGGGCTGCCGCGAACGCAAGGCCCGGCAACCGGGTTGAAGTCGAAGCAGGGGTAGGGCGGGCGTCAGGTGGTTCATGGTCGTACTCCAGGAAAAGGCGTCGTACGGACGCAGTTATCCCGTGAAGGGTGTTCAGTCGATCGAAGGAAAAAATGAGGTGAGTTATTTGCCCGCGCGGGGCAGCAGCAGACCGAGGCTCGGGGTAAGAGCCAGAAGAGGAGGGATGGATGGCTGCCGTCGATTCATGGCTTCACGCTAACAGCTCGGTCGCCATGGTGTCAATACGAATTCCGCGAACCGCAAGTCGTTGCATGTGACGAAGCAAGCTTCTTGAAGGCAGCAGTTGCAAGGACAAGTGCGGTGCGACTATCCGGCGAACAGAGAAGTTCATTCCGAATGTGACATTGATCCAACTCCGCATTCCTCGCCTGACGGCCAAATCCGGATTCCATTGATCCGACCCAACCGCCCACGGATGGCATTAATTTCGCACACTCACCGATGCCCGGTAAAAACGCAAAAAAAACCGCGGCCTTCGTTCGATGATACCCATAGAGATAGGGAGTAACTCGTATGAAAAGCGTGGAAAACGGACCGACCCGTTGGCGGCTCTCAAGGGAGGCCTTGAGTGCCCGAATCCAGCTTATGGTCCTGAAGCGCGGTCTCGGAGTCCTGGTCGGATTTTGGCTGGCGTCGGCTAACGCCGAGTCTCCCTATGTGCCCCTTATTTTCGATAACCCGACGCCCCAGAACGACGCCTACTTTGGCGACGCCGTGGCCGGTGCGGGGGATGTCAACCGCGATGGGATTCCCGATCTCCTGGTGGGGGCGTCCTGGCAAAACGCGGATGGCAACTATGCCCAAGGCCGGGCCTTTGTCTTCAGCGGGGCCGACGGCAGTCTGTTGCACATTCTCAATAACCCGACACCCCAGGCTGTCGCCTATTTTGGTCGAGCCATGGCTAGGGCTGGGGATGTCAACCGCGACGGGATTCCCGACCTCCTGGTGGGGGCGCCCTTCCAGGATGTGGGCAGCCACGCTGACCAGGGCCAAGCCTATATTTTCAGCGGTGCCGATGGGGCCTTGGTGTACACCCTCGATAACCCGACGCCTCAGGACGACGCCTACTTTGGCGATGCCGTGGCCAGCGCGGGGGATGTCAACCGCGACGGGATTCCCGACCTCCTGGTGGGGGCATCCTCGCAAGATTTGGGGGGCAATTTCGGCCAGGGCCAGGCCTTTGTCTTCAGCGGGGCCGATGGGACCCTCCTTCAGACCCTCGATACTCCCCTGCCTCAGGAAGGTGCTCACTTCGGTTCGGCCGTGGCCGGCGCGGGCGATGTAAACGGCGACGGGGTTCCCGACCTCCTGGTGGGAGCGTCCGGGCAAACTGTAGCCGGCAATCGCGGCCAAGGCCGGGCCTTTGTCCTGAGTGGGATCGATGGCACCCTGCTGCACACCCTCGATGACCCGATAGTCCAGGAAAGTGCGCACTTCGGTGATGCTGTGGCCGGCGCGGGCGATGTGAACGGCGATGGCACCCCCGACTTTCTGGTGGGAGCTTACCTGCAAGACGTGGGTGGCAACGAGTACCAGGGACGGGCCTTTGTCTTCAGCGGGGCCGATGGGACCCTCCTTCAGACCCTCGATACTCCCCTGCCTCAGGAAGGTGCTCACTTCGGTTCGGCCGTGGCCGGCGCGGGCGATGTGAACGGCGATAGCAAATCCGACCTCCTGGTTGGAGCGCCCAGGCAAACCGTGGGCGGCAATGCACATCAGGGGCAGGCCTTCATCTTCAGCGGGGCCGATGGCATCTTGCTGCACACCCTCGACCATCCGACGCCCAAGGATGACGCCCACTTCGGTCAGGTACTGGCGAGCGCGGGGGATGTCAACGGCGACGGCAAAACCGACCTCCTGATAGGTGCCTGGAACCAAAGCGTGGACGGCAATCCTGGTCAGGGTCAGGCCGTGCTCTTTGTCAGCCGGCCGACGACGCCCGTGTGCTTCGGCATGCCGGCGACGATTGTCGGCACTGCGGGCAATGATGTCTTGCGGGGAACGCCGGGCAACGACGTCATCGTCGGCCTGGCCGGCCACGACGTGATCGACGGCCGCGGCGGCGATGACCTGATCTGCGGCGGCGACGGCAACGACACGCTCCGTGGGGGCACGGGTAACGATAAGCTCAGTGGCGGCGAGGACAACGATATCCTCTGGGGCGGCGCGGGCGATGACCTGCTCGAGGGCGGCCCCGGTCGAGACCGGGCCAGCGGCGGTTCAGGCAACGATATCCTTCGGGGCGGAGAGGGGGACGATATGCTGAATGTCGTGGACGGTGCCGGTGGCAACGACATCGCCGACGGCGGCTCTCATGTCAACGGCGATCGTTGCGCCGCCGATAACCGGGATACCGTGCAAAACTGTAACCTGTAATGTCGCCATAGGTCGACAAGCCGTGGCCGATAGATCGATTATGTCGGAAACGGATCCCGCACCTACTAACCCTTTTCCACCGAGGGAGGGACTTTGCATCCTCCGGTCCGGCATAGCGGTGGACGGCATTCGGACGCCAGGCAGATCGTCGCCCTTCTCTTGAAACCGGCAACCGGGCGGGCGACCCAAGGTCTTTTCCCGGCCCATCCTTCCCTCGATTCCGAGCCTGGGTGTGAGCTAACCCGATGATCCACAAACTTCCCCATACGTTTAGCGAGTCTTTTAAGAACGATGCTTGCACGGCCCCATATCGTGCGTGAATCCGGTAAAAATTAATTGTTAATCAATGAGTTGCTTGCTTTAAGTGCCTGCGTCTTTTGCTCGACGGCCAAATCCGGATTCCATCCGACCCGACCTGCTGTCACTCGGTGGCATCAATTTCGCAATATCACCGAGCCCCGGCAAGAATTCCAAAAAGCCGAGGCTTTCGTTCGGTTATACCAATTCGATTAGGGGGGAACTCGTATGAAAAGCGATGACGGAAAAAGGACCGGCTCGTCGGCGGTTCTCCATGCAGCCTTCAGGGCCGGAGTCCGGCCCACGGTATTGAATTACGGTCTCGGCCTGCTGGCCGGGGTTTGGCTGGTCTCGGCCCGCGCCGAGGCCCCGTATACACCACTGACTCTCGACAATCCCATGACGGGAGGCGGTCTGTTCGGCGAGGCCGTGGCCGCAGCGGGGGACGTGAACGGCGATGGCATCCCCGACCTCTTGGTGGGGGCATGGGGACAGCCGGTGGCCGGCAATGTTGACCAAGGTCAGGCGTTTGTTCTGAGCGGAGCCGATGGCAGTGTGCTCCTGACCCTCGATGATCCCGTGCCTCAAATGCATGCCGAGTTCGGCCAGGCCGTGGCCGGGGTGGGGGATGTGAACGGCGACGGCAGCTCCGATCTTCTGGTGGGGGCGCCATCGCAAAACCTTTATCGGGGCCAGGCCTTTATATTCAACGGAGCGGACGGGAGACTGCTGCATACCGTCAACCAGCCCATACCCTATGAACTCGCTTATTTCGGCTTTGCCGTGACCGGGGTGAGCGATATCAACGGCGATGATACCCCCGACTTCCTGGTGGGAGCGCCTGGGCAATACGTGGGGGGACGTACTAACCAAGGCCAGGCTTTCGCCTTCAGCGGAGCCGACGGGAGTCTGCTTCTGACCCTCGATGACCCGATGCCCCAATCCTTCGCCGAGTTTGGCTCTGCGGTGGCCGGAGTGGGCGATGTGAACGGCGATGGCAAACCCGACCTTCTGGTAGGCGCGCCCGGAGGCGTCACGTGCTGCAACGTGATTCACGGCCACGTCTTCGTCTTCAGCGGGGCCGACGGGAGTCTGCTCCATACTCTTGACGACCCGACGCCTCAAGGCGATGCCCGGTTTGGCTTTGCCGTGGCCGGGGCAGGGGATGTCAACCGCGACGGGATTTCCGACCTCCTGGTGGGGGCGCCCTTCCAGGATGTGGGCAGCCACGCTGACCAGGGCCAAGCCTATATCTTCAGCGGGGCGGATGGGACTCTGCTGCACACCCTCGATAACCCGACACCTCAGGACGACGCCTACTTTGGCAACGCCGTGGCCAGCGCGGGGGATGTCAACGGCGACGGCAAATCCGACTTCCTGGTAGGCGCGCCCGGACAGAACGTGGCCGGCAACAGCCAACAAGGCCAGGCCTTTGTCTTCAGCGGGGCCGATGGGACCCTCCTTCACACCTTCGATCATACGACGCCCCAAACGAACGCGGAGTTTGGTTCTGCGGTAGCCGGGACGGGTGACGTGAACGGCGATGGCGCACCCGACTTCCTGGTGGGGGCGTTGGGCCAAACGGTGGCCGGCAATGCTTTCCAGGGCCAGGCCGTGCTTTTCGTCAGCGCGCCCGCTTCGCCCGCGTGCTTCGGCGTTCCGGCCACGATCATCGGCACTCCGGGCAACGATGTCTTGCGGGGAACGCCGGGCAACGACGTCATCGTCGGCTTGGCCGGCCACGACGTGATCGACGGCCGCGGCGGCGATGACCTGATCTGCGGCGGCGACGGCAACGACACGCTCCGTGGGGGCACGGGTAACGATAAGCTCAGTGGCGGCGAGGACAACGATATCCTCTGGGGCGGCGCGGGCGATGACCTGCTCGAGGGCGGCCCCGGT
The DNA here is from genome assembly GCF_002005105.1 of Methylocaldum sp. 14B. GTDB lineage: Bacteria > Pseudomonadota > Gammaproteobacteria > Methylococcales > Methylococcaceae > Methylocaldum. Next base: position 210,241 of record NZ_MSCV01000004.1, read on the forward strand.
CGAGACCGGGCCAGCGGCGGTTCAGGCAACGATATCCTTCGGGGCGGAGAGGGGGACGATATGCTGAATGTCGTGGACGGTGCCGGTGGCAACGACATCGCCGACGGCGGCTCTCATGTCAACGGCGATCGTTGCGCCGCCGATAACCGGGATACCGTGCAAAACTGTAACCTGTAATGTCGCCATAGGTCGACAAGCCGTGGCCGATAGATCGATTATGTCGGAAACGGATCCCGCACCTACTAACCCTTTTCCACCGAGGGAGGGACTTTGCATCCTCCGGTCCGGCATAGCGGTGGACGGCATTCGGACGCCTGAACCAGGATACCGCCAATCGTCGCGCTTCTCTTGAAGCCAGCACTCGGAGGGCTGACCAATGGTCTCTTTGGACGCCTCGGTCGCCGCTTGGTTTTCCGCGGTGTCTCCTCCCTAGCCGTCGCCTCTTCGATTCGGGCGCTCGAGTAGGTTCTAAGCGGTTGATCCGAACGGTTCCCCATCCAAAAATTCGAGCAAGGTGCGCGCTTCCTCAGCCACTTCAGCATTGCCCGTCATTTGGGCGCGCACGATGGCGCCGTCGATGATCAGCAGAGCCAGTTCCGCCGCGTCGTTTGCCGAGCGTCCCGGCCGCTCCGGGATCATCGTTCGGACGAAATCCCGCAGTTCCCGCTTGTGATCCGCCGCGATCCGGCGTTGTTCCGGCGAATCCTCGCTCAGTTCCGCGACCGTATTGATGAACGCGCAGCCTCGGAAGTCGGGATCCGAGAACCATTCCTTCAGGGCATCCGCGATGATGCCGAGGCCGGGCGAAGTTTGGGATTCGGCCAATTCCCGCACGCGCCGGGTAAACCAATCCATCCAGAATCGATGGCGCCGTTCGAGAAACGCGATCACCAGGTCTTTTTTGGACGGGAAGTGGCGGTAGAACGACATCTTGGCGACGCCCGATTCGGCGATGATGCGATCGACGCCCACGGCGCGGATGCCGTATTGGTAGAACAGCCGTTGCGCGGTTTCCAGGATGCGGTCGCGTGCCGAGGGCGTAAGAGGCGTGGCGTCTTGAGTCATAAGAGGTTTTGAAAGCGTTTACGGGATTATTGACAGAATGGTCTGTCTCATCAATGCTGTAGACAGATCTGTCTACATGGCGGATTGCTCCTCGACCAGCACAAGGAAACGACCATGAGTTACACGTTTAAACCCGGTTTCCGATTAGGCATTTACATCTGCAAGGATCTGGAAATCGTCGACTTCGCAGCGCCCTATGGCGTATTCTCGGTCGCCCGGCGATTCGATCCCGAGCTGGAGGCTTTCTTTATCGCCGAGTCCTTGCGTCCGGTGCAGGCGCAGGCCGGCTTTACGGTGCTGCCCAACTATTCCTTTGCGGACCGGCCCGACATGGACGCCTTCCTGATCCCGGGCGGTTTCGGCACGCGGCAGGAAATCAACAACGGGCATCTGCACGAGTTCATCCGCGGCTTGCCCGAGAGAACCCTGCTGGTTTCGGTCTGCACCGGTTCCTGGATTTACGCCAAGATGGGGCTGTTGGACGGAAAAGCGGCGACCAACCGCAAGGAGCCCGATCGCGTGGAACAATCCCCGTCGGGCAAAGTGCCCATCGACCGCCTGGCCGAGCTGGCCCCGGCCTGCCGCATCAGCCGGGCGCGGGTGGTCGACGCCGGACGGATCGTTACCGGCGGCGGCATCAGTTCGGGCATGGAAGTCGGATTTCACCTGCTGTGCCGGGCCGGGTACGGCGAAGATTTCATCGCGGAGGTGGCTCGGGTCATGGAATACAGCAAGGCTTACGATGTGTACGCGACGGACATCGAGTATGACGATTCCCATGCGTCATCTTGATTGAAATTTGTATAAAAACGATTGACCGGAGGAGAAGAAATGGCAGCTGCCAGCGAGAAGAAAACCGTATTCGGCGCGTGTCCGCACGATTGCCCGGACACCTGCGCGATGCTCTACGAAGTCGAAAACGACCGGCTGGTCAATGTGCGCGGCAATCCCGATCATCCGCTAACGCGGGGCGGCCTTTGCACCAAGCTCAAGGATTTCCACGACCATCACTACAATCCGGAGCGCGTGCTGTATCCCTTGCGCCGCGTGGGGCCGAAAGGCTCGCGCCGGTTCGAGCGGATTTCCTGGGACGAGGCGCTGGACGAGATCAAGACCCGCTGGACCGCCATCATCGACGAGTACGGCGCGGAAGCGATTCTTCCCTACAACTACCTGGGCAACCAGGGCACTCTTCAGGGCCTGACCGTCGGCGATGCGTTTTTCAACAAGCTGGGCGCGAGCGTGCTGGAAAAAACCTTCTGCGCGAGCGGTTCGTCCACCGCCTGGCTGCTCACGGTCGGCCCCACCGGAGGCGTCGATCCGGAAAGCTTCGCCCAGTCGAAATACATCATCATCTGGGCCTGCAATTCGGTCAGCACCAACCTGCATCACTGGCATATCGTCCACGAGGCGCAGAAAAACGGCGCCAAGGTGGTGGTGATCGACGCCTACAAATCCCGCACCGCCAAGCAGGCCGACTGGCATCTGGCCCCGAAGCCCGGCACCGACGGCGCCCTGGCCATGGCGATGATTCATCAGATCATTGCCGAAGATTTGCTGGATCGCGACTATATCGCCCAATACACGATCGGATTCGAGGATCTGAAGGAGAGGGCGGCGCGCTACACGCCCGAGTACGCAGCCGAAATCACCGGCATTCCCGCCGACGACATCCGGAAGTTGAGCCGCGAATATGCCACGACCCAGCCCGCGGCGATTCGCATAGGCGTCGCGCTGGAGCGTCATCACGGAGGCGGGCAGACCATCCGCGCGGTGTGCTGTCTGCCGGCCTTGACCGGGGCCTGGCGACACGTGGGCGGCGGCTTGCTACAAATGCCGGTCTGGGAATTTCCGATTCACTGGGATCGGGTGTGCCGGCCGGAATGGATCAAGCCGGGGACCCGCGTGATCAACATCCTGAAGCTGGGCGACGCGCTGACAGGGCGCATGCCGCTCGCGCCGCCGGTCAAGTCCCTGATGGTCTACAACGCCAACCCGGTGTCGCAGGCGCCGGAAACCAACAGGATCGTCGAGGGCCTGAAGCGCGAGGATTTGTTCACGGTGGTCAGCGAGCACTTCATCACCGACACCGCCGCCTACGCCGATATCGTTCTGCCCGCCGCGATGGCGGGGGAAATGGACGACATCATGTGGTCCTGGGGCCACCTCTATTTGACCCTCAACCAGAAAGCCGTCCCGGCCTCGGGCGAAGCCGTGCCCAACACCGAGCTGTTCCGGCGCCTGGCAAAAGTCATGGGATTCGACGACGAACAGTTCACGCGCAGCGATCGCGAGATGATCGAACACTACGTCGACTGGAATGCGCCGCAGCTTCGGGACATCGACCTGGCTTATCTGGAGCGGCGCGGTTACGCCCATATCCGAGGCGGCAAACCGGAAACCTCGGCGCCGCACGCCGAGGGCAACTTCCCGACGCCCTCGGGAAAGTGCGAGTTCAAGGCCTCGGGCGCCGCGCAGGGCAATTTCGTCGGCGCCGTTTTCCGACAGATGTACGAAAGCGGCCAAGGCGCGGAACCGATCGACGACTTGCCCGATTACGTGCTCTGCCGCGAGCGGCCGGAGAGCGATCCCGAGCGGGCGAAACGGTTTCCGCTGAATATCCTTTCGCCCAAAAGCCACGGCTTTTTGAACTCCTGTTACGCGAACGAAGAGCACAAGATTCGCGCCCAGGGCGAGCAATTCGTGCTCATCAACCCGGCCGACGCCGAACCGCGCGGCATTCGCGAAGGGGATAATGTGAAGGTATTCAACGACCGCGGCGAATTCGAAGCCGACGCGCGGGTTACCGAGGATACTCCGCCGGGCGTGGTGGTCGCGACTCTCGGATACTGGCGGAGCCGCAATCGCAGCGACGGCTCGGTCAATGTGATCAGTTCGGCCGCCTACTGCAACTTCGGTCATGCGCCGACGTTCTCGGACAATCTGGTCGAGGTGTGGCGGGCGGATGTCCGGCTCCAATAGCGAGCAGGATCCACGTCCGGATCATCACGCGCTCATTCTCGTTAACGGCCGCCGGGGCAGGTCGTTGACCGAGCATGGTCGACCTGTTGCTAAGTACATTCCGCAAATATTTGCGGAATCTCGACAGATTGGCTTGATTGGCGGGGTTGTCCTGCAGGTTGCCTATGCCGCAAGACTTCCCTGAATGTACTTAGAGCGTTTTCCATCCCGGTGTACGGATTCGTTCCAGGAGGGGAGAGCGTAGGTCGGCAATCCTTTGCCGACGAAGACGCTCGGCCGGGACGTGGCGTCGGGAAAGGATTCCCGACCTACAGGGTGCTACAGTCGTAGGTCGGTAACCCTTTGCCGACGGGCTTTGTGTCGGAAATCGTCGCCTTGGTGTTCCCGGAGAC
>NZ_MSCV01000005.1 GCF_002005105.1 Methylocaldum sp. 14B
TGGATTCCCGACCGACTCGCGAGTGCCCGTATAGCCGACGTAGCCCGGATGAAGCTTGCGGAATCCGGGATGATCGGCGCTTCTACCTCCCCGGATTTCGCTGCATTTCATTCGGGCTGCTCGCTGTATGGGACTCATTCCCGCACGACATGCCATCCCGATTCGCTGGGCCGGAATTTCAGTTGACCGTGCTTGAGCGGAATCACGGCGCTGCCGCTCTCGACCAGCGGCAAATCGGTGGGCAGTTGTTCGAGGTCGGGCGAGAACCATTTCCAGCCGCTCCCGCGCGGCAGCTCGGTGCCGAACTCCAGCGGGTTCTGCAGCCAGACCAGGTCGGGCAAGCGCTGCTGCTCCGGCAGGCTCATATACCACCGTATCCAGCGGCTGTCGCGCGAATATCCCTGCTGCACGTATTCCTCCTGCCATGCGGGCAGTTCCGGCGCGGATTGCATGACGATGACCGTCGGTTCGATCGAGACGATGAAGAAGCGATAGGGCGCCACGCGCTGGGAATAGGTCACGATGGTGTTGCCGTAATCGTCCTGGTGGTGCACGTCGCCGGGCTGCAGCTGTTCATAGACGCTATAGGTTTCGAAGGTGCCCGCTGCGGGCCAGGCATTCATCGCGCGGTGTTTCTCTAGGAAGGCAAAGGCCTTGTTTGCCGTGTCGAGCGGGTACTCCTTGCGCCACGAGTTGGAGCCCCACGCGGGGACGCGGGTGATCCCGTTGTTCCAGTCCCAGGATTTGAGCGAATAGTAGCGTGCCTTGCGGCCGGGCGCCGCCCATGGCAGGTCTGAGTTCGTGGCGATTTCCTTGGCGAAAAAACTATTGAGCACGGCAACATCGATCCAGGGCAGGGCGGCCAGGAAAACCCCGAGCGCGAGCAGTGCGCCGAGTACCAAAAGTATGATCGTGACGATTTTCATGGGCGCTGCGCCCGCATCCGGCGTGTCATAAGTCAGCAATCGTAGCCCCCTTCCTGTTTCACGGTCACTCCGGGAAAGCCGGCGAGCATTTGCGCGGCGTCGCGGATGGCGCGCGAGCCGTGTCGCCCGTAAACGGACCAGACTCCGAGCTGCAGCATCGCATAGCCGGGCCCCTTGGCCGGCTGCAGGTCGACCCAGGTGGCCTGCACCGGTTGCCCGAGCTCGAACATCACGCTGTCCCGCAAAGTCGAGGCGCACCAGATGCCGTTCGACTCGCTGCTCCAGAGTGCGAAGCTGTGCGGGTTGAGCTTGGCGGCGATATTGGCAGGGGTATCCAGAAGTGTGGGTTGGTACAGGCTGATACGCGCCTGGCGTGCGGCCAGCGCCTGAGGTGTGGCGTCTCCCGTCAGCCAGTACGCGTTCTGCGGCCAATCCAGCACGAAGGTCCGCAACTGCGACGGCCGTTCGGCCATGGCCGTCAGCCGGGCGACGCGAGCACGCCATTCCTCGATATAGGGTTGCGCGGCCAACTGCTCGTTCCAGCTCAACCACAAGGTGCCGGCGGATTGGCCGCCGTCGACTTTACGCAACCCGCCGTAGATCGAGAGACCGACGCTGGTCTCGGGACGTACCCAGCGGGCATAGAACGGCACGCAGTCGGCCGGATCGGCATAGGACGGGATTTCGGAACGGCTCACCTGGTCCGGTGGTCCCAAGCGTTCGGACAGGGGCGCGGCCCAGATTTCGGGCTCGGGCGTTCCGGTCCCTGCGGGCGCCAGCTCGAAATCGACGCTCGTCACCGGGCGATCCGTCGCGGGTGCCTCCAGGTGGACGTTCACCGCCGCAAAGCCGTAAGCGCTCGCGCAGAGCAGCCTGACTTCTTCCGCCCTGTGGCAACCGTACCCCGGCTGAATGCCGAGCTGCCGGCACGCTTCCTCGAGCGTCGCGCCCCAGGGAACGAACTGATCGCCGATCCCAAAGCCCTTCTGCAGATTCAGCATGTGGATTCCCCCTCCCGTAACGAAAACGATGCGGCGAATATAGTCAACGGGGCGGGTGTCGGCGTAGCGTGCGCCCCGGCCGTAGTGCGGAATAGGGTATTCCCGCATTCCGCCGATGGAGCCGCTTCCCATGCGGCGGAATACGCGGGTGCGCTGGCATTCTACATGAGCTGAATTTTGAGTGAGGGGATTTCTATGTCCTTGAGGAAGCTCTGAACAAGTGGATTCCGTTCATGTCCCTTCGACAGGCTCAGGACAGGCCTGTCGAAGGGCTTAATCAGAGCTTCCTTAACATGGTAGTCCAGCCGACATTTGGAGCGCGGCGCAAAACGGTCGGCTGGAATGACAAACTAGGCCCCGTGCTCCCGATGTGCCACCGTACCCGATTGGTAAGCCGCTCAACGGCGCCCCTCGCATTTGACCTCTTCCTTGAACTCCTCACGGCTGGCTTCAAGCTTAACCTTTCGGGGGCACCAGCATTGCTAAGAACTTGCGCAATGGAACACCGCGGAATTCGCGTCCGTGCTGACGGGTTTGTTAGGACTCCCGTTTCGCTTCCCCCCATGGGTACAGCTTCGGGATATACAGTGTCAGCGCCGTTGCGATGACAACAGCAACGACGGTGCCGACAATAAACAGCGTCCAGCTCATTGGCCGGATAGCGCCAAGCGCGACTATCAAGAATAGGATGGGCAGATCAAGAAAATGTGTGAAAGCGGGAATCCCTTCGCCCCGGGCCTTCTCGAGCTCCGGCGTAATCGCGCCCGCCTGCAGGGCCTCTCTGGTGATGCGCCGCAGGCGCATGAGGTAAAAGCGGGTGACCGTATTGCCCTAGACAAACTCGAAGGCGAAGAGCACAACCATTCCGAGCAACCAGGGAACTTGCACGAAATTCCAACCGCCATAGAACTCGATCATCATCCAGAAGCCAGCAGAAGAAGGGCTCCCGGTACAACCAGTCCATCGTAGAACACTATGGCCAACGCCTGTGCTCAGCCGCTGGCAAACCGCACATCGATTTACCAGTTGGTTGGAGCGGATTGTTGGGTGCGATGGACCTCAATGAACCACTTCGGCTTGATTCGCCAAAAGTCCGTGCGGACATGGCTTGCAAGCGCCTTCTTGGAGTTCAGCACAACGGGACCACGAGGCCCGCGCCAGAAAACAGCCCAATGCCAGAAAGGCCGACCCTGCTCCAAGTGCCACCTGGTGGAGAGAAGGGCAAGTGTAGGTAAAGACTCCCAAGACTGAAACAGCGACTCATCGGGCGAAGCATCGAGCCCGAACTGCTTTAGAAGCGTGCGAACATGATGCGTTTCTGACCAGAGGCGCCGATCCTCCGCGAAAATGCCGAGACTATTCGCCACAGCCTTCGCCTGTTTGTAAGTGACTCCAACGAGTGCAGCGACGCTCGCGATGCCGCATCCCGTTATCTCCTCCTGAATGACCGGTTTCATAGCAAAACCTTCAGTTTGCGCCCGCCGGTTATAGAAAAGCCCTCGCGTTCATAGAACGCCAGAGTTCTATCAAATTGTGGCAGGGGAGGGGTTGTTACCTCCAATCGAGTCCAGCCACGTGACGAGCCGAACCCCTTGGCCTGAGATACAAGGCGAAGACCCAATTCATCCGAGCGGTACTCCGGCCGAACGTAAAGTTCGGGAATGGTGCCAAATGCTCCCTCCGCGTAGAGGGCGTAGCTTTCATAAAGGGAAATGAACCCTGCTGGCCTTCCATTTTCGTTGCGAGCGACAAAGACGAAATATTTCTCTTGATTAATGAAGTCCGTCAGCCTAGATGCTGTTTCGGCAAAGTTGAAGTTGAACGCCTGAATTCCGATGGCGTTCGTGATTTCAGCCAGCAATTCGCCAACCATTTCGGCGATTTCCACTGCATCCTTGGCAGTGGCTCTTTGGATGGTGATCTCTGTGCTCATTTCATGACACCCAACGTTCGCCATAACCGGCGTGGTTAGGCGGTTTATCGTTTTGTGCTTTCATGTTGCTAATGCTCGTCTTCGAACTGTGACCATTGCCATTAATGACATACATGCCGCAGCTATAGCTGCGGGAAACAGAACCGTCGTGACCGAGTAACTTTCAAGGGCCAAAATTACGAGGACATTACGGGCCGCGAACAAGGCGAAAAATAGCAATGACTCTGAATGCGGGGAACTATATGCCTTCCTCACCGTTGGTCCAAACCCCAGAATATCTACAGTGGTAAGAATGACGACAGCCCACAGTGGGTCTGATGTAAAGTACCAAAGCGGTAACGAAGACAGCGCCGAAACGAAAAACATCCAATCGGTTCTTGTGATCGTAATGTCCGTGCGCTTCACGTAAGCCAAAACCGCGACAAAAATGGTGATGCTTCCCGAAACCCCGATGGGCCAAGCACCAATTCCGCCTTTTCCTTCAAGTTGGGCAAGAAAAACAACGAAGGTTGTCGCGCCCCAAATGACCCAGGAAAAAACATGGGGTCGGGTTGCGCCGCTAACGATTGCGCGGATATAGGGAACAAAGGCCGCAAAAGTGAGAGCAATTGCAACGGCGCTCAAAATTTCTTTATACGGTTGGGTCCCCATGCTTTTATTCGCCTAACGATGCTGTGGAAAAAACCAGTTTTCGAACATTTTTGCGTCTGTAACTTGTTGATTGGTTGTGGACTGGGTTTTCGAGTAGGGCGTTTTTCTACATTCTCAACGTGAAGCTTGAGGTGCGTGGAAACAGGCGGCAAAGCCGGCTGTCGGAGTGCCTCGCTCGAAGTGAAAGTTAGGGTTATAACTGGCCACAGACTGGGCCGTATTCATCCTCATCCTCCATTATGCAGCCAAGCCAAAGACGAAGCGCCTCTGCACGTCTTCCGGTCTGATTCTTCTTACACCAGTTGACTGCGCGGTTTGTCCATTCTGTAGGAGCCATTGTAAGCGCCCCCTGTATTTCACAACTCTTGAGCCAAGCCCTTTGTACGGTCACTATTGCCAGCGCAAAAACGACATGTGCCAATCTCGGTGACATACCTGCCCCCAGTGACCAAGCTCAGCCGCAGCCTTACCGGAGCGAAGCGAAGCGGAATCAAGGCCGTCGACCGAAGCGACTCGTTATGTCTTCCCCTGCGGGAGGCCTTGCACGAGCCAATCAAACATTCCGACGGATGTGACGACACCATCAGAGTCTCTGACCTCTACATCGACGGTGATGGACGACCGCCGTTTCTTTTCAAACTGCTCTTTGAATTTTGAAACGGCCTCTTCGGATACGGCTGGGAACGCGAAAATAGCACTGCTTGCCGGCCTTTTGAATTTGACATGGGATTCTCGCAGGACCGGCACAACCTTCCCCGCAAGCTCGGGAAACAGTCGTTGCAGTGCTTCGCCACTGGCTGTCTCGGCAAGCGCGAACTGTGCGCTCGCATGTATCGTGTTCAAGTGGTTTTGCGTTGACGTGCTGAAGGGCAGTGTAAGCGTTCCTTCTTCCGTTCGGCATATACCGACCTTCTCTACAAAGGGAATAGCAGTAACATCCATGCGTCTTTCCTTTTTAGACATAAGGTTAAGGCGGGGGGCGCGCCCCTCTTGTCGGAGGGGGGCAATCGACGACGCTCGTGAGGTCCGGAGACTTTGTCCCGACCGCAGGCGAGCGGCCTTACCACGGCGTTCTTCCATCTCGGATTCCCGAATTCACCGCACGGCGTTCTGGTAAGCCGCGAGCATGTTTGGGTCCTCGATTGAGCCGTGATGGTGAAACTGCAGCCACCGTCCTTTCACTCTGCGGAAAATCCGTGTCGTACGGATCGCCAAGTCCAGCCTCGCACCATCAACCTCGATCCAGCCTCGCTCTCGGCCCACTACGTAGAACAGATCGCCTGCCTCGTGCAGCGTATAGTCGTAGAACTCGAAATGGTACTGCGAGCGGAACCTGAAGAGACGCTCGTAAACCGAGCGAATCTCCGGCCAGCCCCGTTTGACGCCGCCCAGGGGGTTGTCCATGACCGCTTCCGCAGACTGGTCCCAGTTTTGGGCCATCAAGTTCAAGTCGCGGTTGTTGATGGCTCGATAGAACTGGGCGAGAACTTGGCGAGGCTGGCCTAAATCACCTAAATCCTCCTGACCGGTAACCGGCGCCTGGGTGGGCTCAATGCGGCCCAAGGGGGCATCTGCCTGTCGTGTCCTTGCCGCCGAGGCATTCGGCGGCAAGGACTTCGCCGATGCCACGGCAGCTATCGAACCTAATGCCGCGAGAACGATCACAAACGTACGAATCATTCAATGTGTCTCCTAAATTTCACGAGGGACTCCTCCGTTGCTTTTGTCGCCGGCTGAGGTTTGACATGAGAGGCGACCGGGCCGCAGACCGGGGGAGGTCCATTGATGGAAGGCTCAGGTGCCCGGTTTGTCATAGAGAACCATTTGCGTGCAGCGGAAAAGTGCAATGGTCTTGCCTGTCTCTCGGTGAATGACGATTGCATCCCAGAGCTGGGTTGTCTTGCCGAGGTGAACCGCCTTCGCGATACATTCGATCATGCCTTCGCGGGCGGTTCCGACATGATTGGACTTGAGTTCGATCGTCGTGAACCCTATGGCTTCTTCAGGGAGATTGGCGACGCAACCATAGCCTGCCGAGGTATCGGCGAGCGCGACGACGCTTCCTGCATGAAGAAAACCATTCGGTGCCATGAGCGACGCCTTTACCTGGAGTTCAGACCGTACTTCCGCTGGTCCCACATGAGTGACGACGATGCCAAGATAGCCTGGCAAGTTTTGCGCGCCGAGCTTGTTGAAGTGATCCGGGGTAAGCATTGGGCACCTAAGGATGGTGTAGAAGAAACCAGTTTTCGAGCATTTTTGCGTCTGTAACTTGTTGATTGTCTGTGGGCTGAGTTTTCGAGTAGGGCGTTTTTCTGCATTCTCCAGGTTTGGATTCACCGGCACTGCGCGGTGTTATCGCGCAGCATCCGGCGGAATCATGGGTTGGGCTTCTTGTTCTATTTTCCTAGAACGGCCGACTGGTACTCGGCCAATAATGCAGGATCGTCGATAGATCCATGGTGGTGTATCTGGTGCCATTTTCCGCAATCCATTCGGTAAAACCGACTGGTACGGATGGCAAGGTCAACTTGCTTCCCATTAGCGCGGAAATATCCTCTTTCTCGACCGACAGCGCAGAACATGATTCCGGCGTGGTGAATCGTATAGTCGTAGAACTCGACATACACCTCGGCAGGGCCTGCGAAAATTCTTGAATATGCTTCTTCTATCGCTTCCCACCCTCTACGCACTCCGCCAAGGGGATTGGACATTGATGCCTCGTCGGAATTTGCCCAGTTGGCGCTCATGAGTTCCAAGTCTCGGGTATTAAACGCACGGTAAAACTCCTCAAGAGCATTAAGTGGCTTGCCATCGTTTTCCGTAGATTCGAATCCGGTAATCGGATTAGTTGTAAGGTTCATCCCGTATCTCCATTAATGGTTGTATGAGCAACTTTATGGGCAAAAAAATCACGACAACAATCGAGCGGTTTTGCGAAGTTGTGCCACGAGGGCTTTCATTTCAGCTTCGCCCAAATTACCGCACATCCTCCTATATAAAGCATCGCATGTTGCCTCCAGCGCTTCCTTCATGCTCTTGGCCTTGTCGGTAGGAAACACTCGCTGTTCGCGATTGTCTTCAGCCCCAAGTTTTGATCTTTGGACCAACCCCTTTTCCTGTAACGAATCAACAAAACGGGTGATAGTAGATTTCTCGAGCTTTAGCTCACTAGCGATCGCCTTATGGGATATTCCAGGTGACGCCAGCACGAGTCTGAGCAAATAGGCATGCGCAGGCGACAAGCCAAGTTCCTTGAAAGCCTCGTCCCAAATGCGATTCACTGCTCTTGCTAGAGCATTGACATTGAAATACAGACATCTCTCAAACACTGTCGTAGTGTAGAGTATTGTGGTTGTATGTACAACCTTGCGCCCTGCGCATGGCGCCGCGGTTCAGGCACGCCCGAGCGCCCTGCACATAGCGTTGCCTGGAACCGCTTGTTAGGCGTCACTGGCTTTTCCTACTCAACTTCTTCGAACGCCCCTGTGCGCACCTCGCCGCTGCGCACGTAGCGGGTGATCAGCACACCGCCAGGGGTGCTGGTCGAGTGCGCCAGGGTGAAGGCCGACACCTGTGCATCATCGTCGAACAAGCGCTTGCCGCGCCCAAGTACGACGGGATAAATCAGAAGCCGAAGCTCGTCCACCAACCCGGCTGCAAGCAGTTGGCGCACCATATCGCCGCTTCCCCACGTCAATAGGTTCACGCCATCCTGGTGTTTAAGCGCGCGAATCGCGTCGACAAGATCGTCCTCCAGCGCATGACTGTACTGCCAGTCAAGCGTATCGGGTCGGTGCGTGGCCACGTGCTTAGGTACGCTGTTGAACAGGTCAGCGATGGCGTGGCCGGCCCGTACACGCGGCCAATACGCCGCCCATATGTCGTAGGTACGACGCCCCAGCAACAGCTCGAACGGCTGCGCGAACAGGTCCTGCACAGCTTGGCCGGTGGCCTCGTCGGCGTAGGGCACTATCCAGCCACCGAGACTGAATCCCCCGCTGGGATCTTCTTCAGGCCCACCGGGGGCTTGAATAATGCCATCCAGACTGATGTGTTCGGCAACGATCAGCTTGCGCATACTCTTCTCCAAGTTCGACCTCATGAAAGTTCTCGTACAGGGAATGCCAATCACTGCGACCAATCAGCTTCATTCCCTAACGGATAGTCGAACGAGACTCTGCGAAATCGACGGTGCGATGCTTGGATGACGGCTAACGATGCGCGTGCAGCCGCGTGCGTCTTCGCGCGTCGGCTGCACGCGCTTGTTAGCCTCGCGACGAGGACATATCGTTCCCGCCGGCTAACCATATGGCGTGCCGTCCTTGCGAACGAACCGTCCATCAGAGTTCGCGCTCTTCATGTCGATGTCAGAGCACGTCGTCAGATCTTCTGGATGCCGCGAACCCACTTCCAGATAGATCGCGACTGCTGATGATTCATTCATCAAGTGATGACCATTACGTGTGCCTTTTGGAAACGCAGCGCATTCGCCGGCCCGCAGCAGAGTTCTTCCTTGATCTTCAACAAGCGTGACTTCGCCTTCGAGTACATAGACGAACTCGTCTTCGTGACTGTGCCAATGCCGTTGGCTCGACCATGCGCCGGGAGGCAGCGTCATCAGGTTGACCCCGAAGTCCTCAAGGCCACCTGCGTCACCCAGCCTTCGCCGAGTACGCGTAGTGCATGGCACATCGAATGGGCTGGGATACCCAGAACCTTTTCTCATGGGCACCGCCGCGATGTCGATCTTCGGCATGGGCATGACCTCCTTTGCGGCTAACGTTGGCGTTAGACGCCAATGCTTCAGTTCTCAACGCTTACGGCTCACGGGATTCGCTCGGGAAGTCTGCTGCCCGAGCTGTTGGGCGAGCCCGATGAGAATTCCTTCGGGACCCCGGATGTAGCAGAGCCGATACATGTCTTCATACTGGACCACTTCGCCGACGAGCTTCGCGCCGCGTTTGCCGAGACGGGCGAGCGTATCGTCGATGTCCTCCACGGTAAACATGATGCGTAGGTAGCCGAGAGCGTTCACTGGGGCGCTGCGGTGATCGGCGACCACAGGCGGCGCGAGGAATCGAGACATCTCGAGCCGGCTGTGACCGTCCGGCGTACGCATCATGGCAATCTCGACGCGCATGTCGCGCAATCCAGTGACGCCATCTGCCCAGTCTCCTTCGACTGGGGCGCGCCCCTCGAGCTCGAGACCAAGTTCGGTGAAGAACTCAATGGCGGCATCAATGTCTTCCACCACGATGCCGACGTTGTCCATACGCTTTACCGTCATGATGTCTCCTTGGCGTCTAACGCTAAAGTTCAGCCGCGCCGCTTTTGGGCGTCGGCTGGGACGCCTTGTTAAGTGTCCTTTTCATCAATACAACCTTGATTGATGGTTTTACGCCCATGCTCTTCAACCATATCCCTAACCAAATAAGTTGCTGTGATATTGGGCCATTTATCTACAGCTAAAGCCGTAGAAAGACCACAATACACAATAAAGATAGCTTTCTTTAAATCATCGTCTCCCGGAATTTGGCCAAATTCACTTACCCTAGAACGTACACAATTGATAAAGTCCCTTATCTTTATTTGCAATTTTTCGGCTTCGAGATTGTGAGCTATCTGGTTTCGCGCTCTTTCGAGTTGCATAAGGGACGGCCAAACCCAATCATATTCTTTTGTATTTTCGTTCTTCATAGCCCTAACTAGGGCTACCAAAGGTTCCCATCGTATAAAAAAGGAGTCTATATACTCCGGGTGATTTACATTTTGTTTTATAAATTTATAAAGCAATGACTCAGCCAACTGGTGCCCTCGAAGAATAATAATGTCTACATCTTCCCTCTTCTCAGGGAAGTATGTTTGAAACATCTTTAAAGATTCATTCAAATCTTTTAGATAATTTTCTTCAGTCATCCATTGTGATTCCGCAAGACACTTAACGATTTTCTTCAGCCGCGCCCGCGCTGAGGCACAGACGAGCCATGCAGTGTCGCGGGCGTCGGCTGCAAGAAATGGTTAGAGGCGTTCCTGTCTGAGAACGCGCAACACTTCTCCATCAGCGTTTTCTGCCTTCGCGATGTAGTCTTTTCGGAGCCAATCAGCCATCAATGGGTCGGGGTCAAGGAAACTCAATCTGGCTAGCTTGAGAAGAACATCTTTGCTTGGTCCCCGCCGCAGCCAAAAGTGGAAGGCACCGTTTCGGTAGTGCTGCGAGGCCCGTTCACTGCCCGGCTCATATTCTGCGATCTGTCCATTCAATAGTTCGTCCGGGAGCATGCCCCATTCGACCCACTCGCGAGGGTACTGCATCAGGTTAATGAACTCGTTCTTGGTCATGCGTTTTCTTGCCGGCCTCTAACGTGGAGGTGAGGGGCGCGGAGCGAGCGGCCGCGCCGCTTGCGGAGCGTCCCTCTCGACCGCAGGGTTAGAGAGCAACGTCTTCACGCGGGGAAACCCGAAAAATATAGTGTCACACCCGTCAACAATGCAGCAAAAGCCGCGACGGCGACCAACTCGCGGTTGTGTGGGTGTGATTGGGCCGGTGGATAGCGACCCAACGTAAGCACGCGAAGAATAATCCAGCCGGGCCAATAGAAAATACCAACGAACAAAACATCGATTACAAACTGCGCGATGGCGCGGACAACAACTTCAGCGATTGCATCGAGTGCTACAGAGTCAGCTCCCTAACTTTGTATTAGAGCCTACCCCATCTGTCTCGACGCAAAATCAAGCCTTGGCGCGAAAATATCCTCAAAGCCCGAAAGAGTGGGGCTGGCAGTATGTGTTTCCCTCCGGGAGCTATTCGATCGATCCGCGCAGCGGCCGCGAGCGGCGGCATCATGTGGATGAAAAGCTATTGTAGCGGGCCATGAAAAAAGCCGTTCAGGCTGCCGGAATAGCCAAGCCGGCGACGCCGCACACGTTGCGGCATAGTTTTGCCACTTATCTGATCGAAGGGGGCTACGATATCAGAACCGTCCAGGAACTGCTCGGCCATAGAGCGTTTTCCGGATCGGTGTAAGGGATTCGGATATGTAGGTCGGCAATCCCTTGCCGACGTATCGGCTCGGCGAAGGGCTTTGTCGGCAAGGGATTGCCGACCTACGTTCTCCCCTCCTGGCACGAATCCGTACACCGGGATGGAAAACGCTCTAAGGACGTGAGCACGACCATGATTTATACCCATGTGCTGAATCGAGTCCTTTGGCCGGACTAAGTTGAGCTCTTTCTGAACTGGTGTGGCTACCAACCCTTTCGTCGGCAAAGGATTGCCGACCTACGACCGTGCCGCTGTAGGTCGCGATTCCTTTCGCGACATTGCGCCGCTCGGCCCGCGGCTTGCCTCTTGATTTCCAAGACGGTATCTTCAATTCGACCCGATCTCCACATCCACGACCAAGGGCACCGCTAGGTCCATCGCGCGGCACATGCGGTTGCCAACGCCGGATGCCCGGCGCCGGTACTTTCGGCCGGGGTCAATGGTTTTGTCCAGTGGACAAGGATTTTCAGATCTTCCTTAACGCATTCAATGCGCCTCATCCCAATTAGCCCCGATCCCCACATCCACGACCAAAGGCACCGCAAGCTGCGCCGCGCGGCACATGCGGTTGCCGATTTCGCGGGCGGCTTCGTCGACATAATCCTCCGCCACTTCGAACACCAATTCGTCGTGTACCTGCATGATCATGCATACCGGAGCGCGGGATTCCTGAATCCAGGCGTCCACGGCGATCATCGCGCGCTTGATGATGTCCGCCGCGGTACCCTGCATCGGGGCGTTGATGGCGGTGCGTTCGGCGTATTGGCGGCGCTGGGCGTTGCGGGATTGGATCTCGGGGATGTATAGCCGCCGGCCGAACAGGGTTTCCACGTAGCCTTTCTCCCGCGCCATGTCGCGGGTCGTTTCCATGTAGCCTTTGACGTCGGGATAGCGGGCGAAATAAAGGTCGACGTAGCGCTGCGCCTGGCTGGTGGGAATGCCGAGCTGTTTCCCCAGGCCGAAGGCGGACATGCCGTAGATGAGGCCGAAATTGATCGCCTTGGCGGAACGGCGCTGGTCGGGCGTGACCTGTTCCGGCGGCACGCCGAATACTTCTGCGGCGGTGAAGCGATGGACGTCGGTATTGTCGTGGAAGGCGGCGCGCAGGCTGGGATCGCCCGAAATATGCGCCATGATCCTGAGCTCGATCTGCGAATAGTCCGCCGCGAGGATCTTGCGGCCGGGCGGTGCGATGAACGCCTGGCGGATGCGGCGGCCTTCCTCGGTGCGAACCGGGATGTTCTGCAGGTTGGGGTCGGAGGACGACAGGCGGCCGGTGGCGGCCACGGCCTGGTGATAGGAGGTATGAACGCGGCCGGTGCGGGGGTTGATTTGCTCCGCGAGCTTGTCGGTGTAGGTCGACTTGAGCTTGCTCATGGAGCGGTAGTCCAGGATCAGTCGCGGCAGCTCATAACTTTCCGCCAATTCCTGTAACACCGATTCGTCGGTGGACGGCTGTCCGGTCGGCGTTTTCTTGACTACCGGGATGTTCAGCTTGTCGTACAGGATGGTCTGGATCTGCTTGGGCGATCCCAGGTTGAACTGGCATCCCGCCGCCTTGCAGGCGTCCTGTTCGATCTCCAGCATGCGCTTTTCGAGCTCGCGGCTTTGCTGGGCCAGCTTGTACACGTCCACCAGCACGCCGGTGCATTCCATGCGGGACAGGACCGGCACCAGCGGAATTTCGACGGTTTCGTATAGCGATTTGAGCGAATCTTCCGCCTCGAGCTTCGGCCAAAGATGGTGGTGAAGCCGCAGGGTGATGTCGGCGTCTTCCGCCGCGTATTCGGTGGCGCTTTCGATGCTGACCTGCTGGAAGGGAATCTGTTTCGCGCCTTTTCCCGCCACGTCTTCGTAGTGGATGGTCTGATGATTGAGATAGAGTTGGGCCAGGGAATCCATGTCGTGCCGGGTGGCCGTACTGTTGAGCACATAGGATTCGAGCATGGTGTCGTGGCGGATGCCGGTCAGCGCGAGGCCGTGATTCGCAAGGACATTGGCGTCGTATTTGAGATTTTGTCCGAGCTTCGGGCGGTTCCGGTCTTCCAGCAAAGGCCGGAGTTTTTCCAGAACGTAATCGCGGCTGAGCTGCGCCGGCGCGCCGGGATAATCGTGAGCGACCGGGACGTAGGCCGCTTCGCCCGGTTCCACCGCGAACGACAGTCCCACGACTTCCGCGCGGCTGTAGTCGAGGCTCGTGGTTTCGGTGTCGAAAGCGAAATATTCCGCGGCCTCCAGCTTTTTCAGCCAGCGCTCCAGCTCATCCGCGTTCAGGATCGTTTCGTAGTTACCCTTGGTTGAGGTTTGCTCGATAGGGGCGGCCGGGTTTTCGGCAGTGTTCGAAGCATCCAGTTGCCGGAGCCAGGAGTTGAATTCGAGCTGGACCAGAAGCTCCCGAAGGGCGGCTTGATCCGGTTCGGTTCGTTTCAAATCGTCCGGTCCGATCGGCAGATCCACGTCGCACTTGATGGTGGCCAACTGGCGCGACAAGGGAATTTGATCGAGACTGGCGCGAAGATTCTCGCCGACCTTGCCGCCGATCTCGTCGGCATGGGCGAGAATGCCGTCCAGCGAGCCGTATTCATTCAGCCATTTTGACGCCGTTTTCGGTCCCACCTTGGGAATGCCGGGAATATTGTCCGAGGTGTCGCCCACCAGTGCCAGATAATCGACGATGCACTCGGGCGGCACGCCGAACTTGGCTTTTACGCCCTCGACATCCAGGCGGCTGTCGAACATGGTGTTCTCGAGCATCACCCGGTCGTTGACCAGTTGCGCCATGTCCTTGTCGCCGGTGGAAATGACGACCGAAAACCCCTGTTCGACCGCCTTCATCGTGAGTGTGCCGATGACGTCGTCCGCTTCCACGCCGGATTCGATCAGCAAGGGCAGGCCCAGTGCCCGGATAATGGCGTGCAGCGGCTGAATCTGCGCCCTGAGTTCGTCCGGCATCGGCGGCCTATGGGCCTTGTAGTGCTCGAAAAGATCGTCGCGGAAGGTCTTTCCGGGCGCGTCGAACACGACGCCGATATGGCAAGTCTCATACTCTCCGATGAGCTTGCGCAGCATATTGGCAACGCCCAGAACCGCGCCGGTCGGTTCGCCCCGAGAGTTGTTCAAGGGCGGCAGAGCGTGAAACGCGCGGTACAGGAACGATGAACCGTCGACGAGGACAAGTTTTTTTTCGGCTGGTTCGGACATGTTTCTTATGGAATAGGGCGGGACGGAAAAATCATTTTAACAGTCCGATGATGGTTACCGGCATGGGGCGGGCAGTTTAGTGTGCGTGAAAAAAGCGGGCTGTCGGCGAAGGGTTGCCGGCTCACGAGTTCTCTCGTCCCGTTCTGCGCATGAAGTAAACAATGCCCTCTCCAGCGGGAGAGGGTTGGGTGAGGGGAGATTAAAAGGTATTGATTCTTTTGATCCCCTCATCCCAACCTTCTCCCGGAGGGGAGAAGGAGTAACATCTTTTGCGACACCCTCAGAGAGAGCTTTTGGTTTTACTTTCTTGGCTATCGGCAAGCCAGGTTTTGAGTGTTCGCACCGATGTTCTCGCTGCAATCCGCTCCCAATAGCGCTTCGCCACCTATGGCCGAGTTTCGTTATCGCGGCGGTCCGAAAGGTGGCGGGGGCGGGTGTCCCTCGGGCACACAGGCGAAATAGGCGTGAACCTGTTCACAGCGTCCCCGTGCCAGTGGCCTGCCCGGAGGATGGAGATTACAGGCCATTCCCGCCGTCCTGCCTAGACAGGCCTCGATGGCATGGCGAGGCGGCGGGTAGGGAGGATGATCGAAGCGGTGTACGAATTCGGGCTGTCCCGGTTGCCTGTTCTCCGGTCCCCAGGCTTCGGGCGCCCTTTCCGGCGGAAACGGCGGCGGCGCCGGAATAACAGCGGGCTCTT
The DNA here is from genome assembly GCF_002005105.1 of Methylocaldum sp. 14B. GTDB lineage: Bacteria > Pseudomonadota > Gammaproteobacteria > Methylococcales > Methylococcaceae > Methylocaldum. The sequence goes on from NZ_MSCV01000005.1 coordinate 15,461, forward strand.
CCCTTGGAGGTGGTGGGGGCGGGACGGGTTCTTTCCACGAGGGCGGAGACAATGGAGCCGCCGTGGGTTTTTCCGCCGGGGCGATGACGGGTTTCTCGCTTGTCGCGGGAGGGTTCTCCGGTCGTCGGGACAGGTCTACCGGCCCGAAAATGACGAGACCCCAAACCAGCAGAGCCGTTCCGAACAGCGCCCACAGCCAGGCGGGAACAGAACGACTGCGCTTCAGCAGTCCGAGATTTCTGCCGCACTTTGCACAGCGGAAATGGCTCGGATTCGCATCCATCGGAACGGATGTTGCCGTCTTGCAGTGAGGGCAGTTCAGACGGGTACGACCCGACGATGGCGGCATTGGCTTTCGCGGAACCGCGGTCGATTCGGACTGTCCGGGGCCATTGGCCGGTACGGGAGGCATGAGCATTGCCCGAAGTTCCGGGATGGTCTGAGGGCGCCGTTCCGGATCGACGGCCAAGGCCATCATGACGGCTTGGCTGAAGCGGGTCGTTATGGATGGAATCCGCTGATGCGGAGGCACCATTTCATCCTTTTTGCACCGGCTGATCGCCTCCTGCGGCTTTACGCCGGTCACCAGATAATAAAGCGTGGCGCCGATGGCGTAGATGTCGGCGGCAGGGGCGAATTCGTGCTTTTCGAGATATTGCTCGAAAGGAGCGAAGCCCGGCGTCAGCATCACGGAGAGCGTCCGGCTTCTTTGCCCGTGCAGGGCGAGTCGGGCGGCGCCGAAATCGAGCAGGATGGGAGTTCCGCCTTTCGTCAGATAGATGTTGGAAGGCTTGATATCCCGGTGGAGAAAGCCTTTTTCATGGACTTCCTTCAAGCCGTCCAAAACGGGAAGCATTAGGGCTGTTGCCGTGGCCTCGTCGAGCTTGCCGCCATTGCGCTTGAGATATTCTTCGAGAGAAATGCCTTCGTAGTAGTCCATCACCAGATAGGCGGTGTTGTTCTGCTGAAAAAACTCCCTGACCCGCACCACGTTGGGATGGCTGAACTTGCACAGGGTTCTTGCCTCCCGCAGAAACTGTTCCAGTCCATAGGCGAATTCCTCGCTGCCATCGAGCGTGTGTGGCGTAACCGTCAGGCTGTTGGCCTCCCGTGCCACCAGGTCGCGGGGCAAATATTCCTTGATCGCCACCGTGGTGTGCAGCACCAAGTCCCAGGCGAGATAGGTCACGCCGAAACCGCCGGGTTTGCCCAGGATGCGTCCGACGAGGAATTTGTTGTTCAGGACGGCCTGATAAGGCAGTGCGAAAGGGCTGCGCCGATGATCCGGCCGATACCCGCAGGCGGGGCAAACCGCGGATTCGCCCTTGTCCTGCATGCAGCCCATGCATAAGTTGCCGAAATTGTCGACAGCCATGTGTTTGCCGACTATGGACGGTGGATTTTTGGCAAAAACACGGGATTTATGCGTTTACCCACGGCCGCGAAAGACAACCGTCCGGTTTCTGCCCGCATTTTTGGCCTGGTATAGCGCGCTGTCCGCACGTTCTATCAGGTTCCGGGAAGAGCAGGTTGCCGCCTCGGCCGGTCCGAAGGAGGCGGCGCCCAAGCTGATGGTAACCTTGATTTCTTCTTCATCCTGGACGATGGCGGCGGTTTCGACCGCGTACCTTAACTTCTCGGCCGTGAATTCTGCTTGCTCGGCATCGCTATCCGGCAGGACGATGGCAAATTCCTCACCCCCGTAGCGGCTGAAAATATCGCTGTTTCGCAGATGGGTTTTCACTGTGTTGGCGACGTGCAGCAGGACCAGGTCACCGGTCTGGTGACCATAGGTATCGTTGATGCGCTTGAAGTGATCGATATCGAACAGAATGATGGCGAATTTCGTCGGAAATAACTGGCTGTAACTGCATTTTTGTTCGAGATAGTCCAGAAAGAATTTTTTATTGAGGATCTGCAGCACGGGATCGAGCATCGCGAGCTTGTGCAATTCCTCGTGGTAAGCGAGTTCCAGGCTGTTGTTGGCGATGAATTTGAAAAGGGTGTTTCCGAAAGTGATCAGATCCTGGTCGCGTAAGACGCATAGCATCTGTTTTTCCATATTGACGAGAGTTCCGTTCTTGCTGTTTTGGTCCTCGATGATGAATTCGGATCCCCGCTTTCTGATGACAGCATGTTTCCGGGATACGGAACTCTCGTCGATTTGGGCGTCTGCGCTTTTGGATCGGCCGATGACCATTTCGTCTTTATTCAGAACGATCCGTTTCCCCACATGGGGACCTCTAATCATGATCAGGCAAGCCACCAACTCGTTTCGGCCGCTTTTTCTTTCGGACCATTGTGTGGCGGATGGCCTCGTTGTTTCATCTGGCGATGTCTCGTTTCCCATATTTTCTCCCGGGAAGATAGCGGACTTTTGCGTCGGCATTTTTTAAAGGATAGGAGTTTATCGGCGGATCGGGCGGGTAACGTTGGTGGGGCCTCGGCTTGCCCGTCCGAAAGCCAAATGTGAAAATACCCAATCCATTCGGATCGGCGCCCGCGATTGATGACCGATACCGGTGTTCCCAGTTGGATTTTAGCCGGAGCGTTATGAACGTTCCGTTTTTTCTTTAGAGAGCCATCGCCTATGAACGAACTCTGGATTGCGCCTTCGATTTTGTCCGCCGATTTTGCCCGCCTCGGCGAGGAAGTGGTAAACGTTCTGAACGCCGGCGCGGACATCGTCCATTTCGACGTGATGGACAACCATTACGTCCCCAACTTGACCATTGGCCCTCTGGTGTGTGAAGCGCTGCGCAAGCATGGCGTCACCGCGCCCATCGACGTGCATCTGATGGTCAAGCCGGTGGACCGCATCATTCCCGATTTCGCCAAGGCCGGAGCAAGTTACATCACGTTTCATCCGGAAGCTTCCGAACACGTGGACCGTAGCCTTCAGCTGATCAAGGACTCGGGCTGCAAAGCGGGGCTGGTGTTCAACCCGGCAACGCCGCTCAATTATCTGGACCACGTGATGGACAAGCTCGACATGATTCTGCTCATGTCCGTCAACCCCGGTTTCGGCGGCCAGTCTTTCATTCCCTATGTGCTGGACAAACTGCGCGAGACCAAGCGGCGCATCGAGGCCAGCGGGCGCAACATCCGGCTGGAAATCGACGGCGGCGTCAAGGTGGACAATATCCGCGAGATCACCGCGGCCGGGGCCGATACCTTCGTGGCCGGATCGGCCATTTTCGGTGCCGGAAAGGACAGCGATCCGAACCGCTACGACTCGGTCGTGCGCGCATTGCGCGAGGAAATGGCCAAGGCCAGAGCCATTTGATAATGCTGGATCGCACGCCGGAGCTCATTGCTTTCGACCTGGACGGCACGCTCGTGGACAGTTCGCCGGATCTGGCTGCTGCCGTCGATGCCATGCTGGGCCGGCTGGGCTTGCCGCCGGCCGGGGAATCGCGGGTGAAAGGCTGGATCGGCAACGGCGTCGACATGCTGGTGAAGCGCGCGCTGACCGGAGAAATGTGGCCTCAAGGCGAGCCGGCGCGATTCGCCGAGGCCTTGCCGATGTTCATGGATCTGTACGAGGCGAACGTCTGCAATCGCAGTCGCTTGTTTCCGGGTGTTGCCGAAGGGCTGAAACTGCTCAAGGCGGCGGGTTTCCGCCTGGCGTGCGTCACCAATAAGCATTCGAGGTTCACCCGTCCGCTGCTGGATCGGTTGGGCGTACTGCACGATATGGACTTCGTCGGTTGCGGCGATCAATTCGAAAAGCATAAGCCGGACCCTTATCCCTTGCTGAAGACCGCCGAATTTTTCGCAGTCGAGCCTTCCCGCGGTTTGATGGTCGGCGATTCCGCGAATGACGTGAAAGCCGCGCGGGCGGCTGGGTTCATGGTCGTCTGTGTGCCTTATGGCTATCATGGCGGCAACGGCGTCGAGTGTTTGGGGCCGGATGCCGTCGTTTCGTCCCTGACCGAGTTGCCCGCTTTATTGAAAAAAGCCGCGTGAGCATCATGCATCGACCTATTCTGAAAGAGCGATGGCGTCACTGAACCAGCCTCAAACGTAAACCGGGTTGGGCCGGAAGGCCTTAACCCGAGGAATGGCTTATTGGGTTACGCTTCGCGAACCCGCCCTATCTGGATGGACAAGACATCATGACGCCCGAACGATTTCAGCAGTACGCCGATCAAGGCTACAACCGCATTCCGCTGGCCCGCGAGGTCCTGGCGGATCTCGATACGCCCCTGAGCGCCTATCTCAAGCTGGCCGACGCGCCTTATTCCTACCTGTTCGAATCCGTGCACGGGGGCGAGCAGTGGGGGCGTTATTCCATTATCGGTCTTCCGTGCCGCACCGTGATCCGGGTATGCGGTTCGGAAATCATGGTCGAGAGGGACGGACGCATCGTCGAAGCGAATCGCGTCGATAATCCCCTGGACTGGATTCGCCGCTACGGCGCACGCTTCAAAGTTCCGCAGATCGAAGGCTTGCCGCGTTTCACCGGCGGGCTGGTCGGCTATTTCGGCTACGAGACGATTCATTACATCGAACCCCAGTTGCACTGCGAAAAACCCGATCCGATCGGGGTACCGGACATTTTGTTGATGGTGTCCGAAGATGTGCTGGTATTCGATAACCTGTCCGGCAAGCTGCTGGTTCTGACTCATGCCGATCCCTCCGAGCCGAACGCCTACCATCAGGCGCAGGACCGGCTGGAAACGCTGATCCAGGGGCTTCGGCAAAACCGTTTGCCGGCGAATCGGGGCCAGGGGGCGCAAAAACAGGTCGATGAAAGCGACTTCGTTTCCGGCTTCACCCAGGAGGGTTTCGAAAACGCGGTGCGAAGGGTGAAGGAATACATCGTCGAAGGGGATGTGATGCAGGTGGTTCTTTCCCAACGCTTGTCGATTCCGTACTCCGCTTCGCCCATGGATTTATACCGTGCCTTGCGCTGTCTGAATCCTTCGCCTTACATGTTTCACCTGAATCTCGGGGATTTTCACGTCGTCGGTTCTTCGCCGGAAATCCTGGTGCGCGTCGAGGACGAAACCGTTACCGTCCGGCCGATCGCCGGCACCCGGCGGCGCGGCAAGACCCACGAAGAGGATCTGGCCCTGGAGCGGGAGCTTTTGGCCGACCCCAAGGAAATCGCCGAGCACCTGATGCTGATAGATCTCGGCCGCAACGACACCGGGCGGGTGGCGGAGACCGGCAGCGTCCGCGTCACCGACAAGATGATCATCGAACGCTATTCCCACGTCATGCATATCGTGTCCAACGTCACCGGCCGTCTGGCCAAGGGCAAGGACGCTTACGACGTGCTGGCCGCGACATTCCCCGCCGGCACCGTCAGCGGCGCGCCCAAGATCAGGGCCATGGAAATCATCGCCGAGCTGGAGCCGGTCAAGCGCGGAGTCTATTCCGGCGCCGTGGGCTACATCGGCTGGTCGGGAAACCTGGATACGGCCATCGCCATCCGCACCGCCGTCATCAGGGACGGCACCCTGCATGTCCAGGCCGGGGCGGGAGTGGTGTACGATTCCGTTCCCCGAAACGAGTGGGAGGAAACGCTTAACAAGGGGCGTGCGGTATTTCGTGCGGTCGCCATGGCGGAAGCCGGGATCGAAGGAGGGCGGAGCTTATGAGCGCTCGCGTATTGATGATCGATAACTACGATTCGTTTACTTACAACCTGGTACAGTACCTGGCGGAGTTGGGCGCCGACGTGGAAGTGGTGCGCAACGACCAGATCGACGTCGAGGAAATCGAAGCGTTCGCCCCGGACAAGATCGTCATTTCGCCGGGACCGTGCACGCCGAAAGAGGCTGGCATCTCGGTGGACGCCATCCGCCAGTACGCGGGCAAATATCCCATTTTGGGCGTCTGCCTCGGCCATCAGAGCATCGGCTACGCGTTCGGCGGCAATATCATTCACGCCAAGAGCATCATGCACGGCAAATGCTCGATGGTGCATCACCGGAATACGGGGGTATTTCGCGGGTTGAACAATCCGTTCCAGGCGACCCGGTATCATTCCCTGGTCATCGAGCAGGAAACGCTTCCCGAGTGCCTGGAAGTCACCGCCTGGACCGAGGACCGGGACGGCAAGATCGAGGAAATCATGGGCGTCAGGCACAAGCAGCTCGCCATAGAGGGCGTGCAATTCCATCCGGAGTCCATCCTGACGGAGCAGGGCCACGACCTGCTGCGAAATTTTCTGAATCAGTAAGGATTCGCGATGGAAATGCCTGTCGTCCTGCAGACTCTGTTGGATAAGAAAAATCTCGGCGCGTCGCAGATGCGCAAGGTCATGCGCACCATCATGAGCGGCGGCGCCACGCCGGCGCAGATTGGAGCCTTTTTGGTCGCGCTTCGCGCCAAGGGCGAAAGCGTGGAGGAAGTGGTGGCGGCGGCCAAGGTGCTGCGGGAGATGGCCACCAAGGTTCCGGTGAGGGGCGATCATCTCATCGACACCTGCGGCACCGGCGGCGACGCCAACCACACGTTCAACATCAGCACCACGGCGGCATTCGTGGTAGCGGCGGCCGGCGGCAAGGTGGCCAAGCACGGCAATCGCTCGGTTTCCAGCCGTTCGGGCAGCGCCGACGTGCTGGAGGCGGCGGGCATCAATCTCGATTTGACGCCGGACCAGGTCAAGGCCTGTATCGACCGGATCGGCCTGGGATTCCTCTTTGCCCAGCGCCATCACGGCGCCATGAAGTACGCCATCGGCCCGCGGCGGGAAATCGGCGTGCGGACCTTGTTCAATCTGCTCGGACCGCTTACCAATCCGGCCGGCGCGCCCAATCAGCTGGTGGGCGTTTTTTCCGACGTCTGGGTGGAGCCGCTCGCGGAAGTGCTGCGGCAGCTCGGCAGCAAGCATGTGCTCGTGGTGCATGCCGAGGACGGGCTGGACGAAATCAGCATCGGCGCGCCCACTCACGTCGCGGAACTCAAGGACGGTCAGATCACGACCTATAGGCTGACGCCGGAACAATTCGGCATAAAGCGCGCGCCCTTGAGGAAACTGACCGTCGATACCGCTGCCGCGAGTCTGAAGATGATGCTGAGCGTGCTCGACAAGGAACCGGGTCCGGCTCGGGACATTACCGTTCTCAACGCGGGCGCGGCGATTTATGCGGCCAATCTGGTGGACAGCCTGGAGGCGGGCGTCGAGCGTGCGAAAGCGGTCATCGACGACGGTTCTGCCCGACGGAAGCTCGACGCCTTGATCGAATTCAGCCAATCCATAGCCATTCATGAATAATCCCCCCGACATCCTGCAAAAGATTCTGGCCCGCAAAGCGGAAGAAGTTACCGAGCGCCGTTTGCGCACGCCGCTGGAGGACGTCCGGCGACAGGCACAGGATGCCGATGCGCCCCGCGGTTTCGTACGGGCCTTGCGGACTAGGATCGAAGACGGCGCGGCCGCCGTCATTGCCGAAATCAAGAAGGCTTCGCCCAGCAAGGGCGTGATGCGGCCGGATTTCCGCCCGGCGGACATCGCCCGGAGCTATGCCGATCACGGCGCGGCTTGCCTTTCGGTGCTGACCGACCGGGATTTTTTTCAAGGCTCAGAGGAGTACCTGAAAGAGGCTAGAAGCGTTTGTTCGCTGCCGGTGCTGCGGAAGGATTTCATGATCGATCCGTACCAGGTGTTCGAGGCCCGCGCGATCGGGGCGGATTGCATTCTGCTGATCGCCGCCGCCTTGAATGACGGGGCCATGCAAGAACTCTCGGATGTCGCCGTCGACCTCGGCATGGACGTGCTGGTTGAGGTACACGATGCCTCCGAATTGGAACGCGCCTTGCGCCTAGACCTGCCGCTTGTCGGCATCAACAATCGGAATCTTCGCACCTTCGAGACCCGCCTCGACACGACGCTCGACCTGCTGGAACGGATTCCGCCAGGCCGCTTGGTCGTGACCGAGAGCGGCATTCATACGCCGGAGGACGTATCGCTGATGCGGCGTCACGGCGTCCACACCTTTTTGGTCGGCGAAGCGTTCATGACGGCGGAAGATCCGGGCGCTCGTTTACAGGCCTTGTTTGCTTCAAACTAAGGTGGATTCGGTGCCGCATCGTCCTGGGATGGTGTCGCAACGGTAGGTCGGGATGACGACCGAATCGCGGCAACCCCGAGGAAATGCTGGGTTTCGTTCATCAACCCAGTCGACGTGTTAAGCTCACGACATTAGCCCTCTCGGAGAGGGCAGGGGTGAGGGTAATCGAAAGATCGCTTTCTTTCCGTAATTTGCAGTAACACGGTTGTTGGACACTCATTCACCGAGCCCACCGAGGCATAGCCTTCATGCTTCCTCATCTCGACGATCTCGCGATTCTGGTTAAAGCGGTAGCCGAGGAAGAATTGCTGCCCCGGTTTTCGGGAACCGAACGCCGGTTCAAACCCGACGGCAGCGTCGTTACCGAAGCCGATTTCGCCGTGCAAAAGCGGCTGACTATTGAATTGCGCGAGCGTTATCCGGAATTTGAACTGCTGGGCGAAGAAATGGACGCTCAGCGGCAACAAGAACTGCTGGCGCAAAACGATAACGGGCTCTGGTGTCTGGATCCCCTGGACGGAACCAGCAACTTCGCCGCAGGTCTGCCTTTTTTCGGTATTTCGCTGGCTTTGCTCATCGAGCGCAAACCGGTCTTGGGGATCGTCTACGATCCTATCCGCAATGAATGCTTCACCGCGCAGCGCGATCATGGCGCCTGGCTGAACGGCGTCCGACTCAGGGTTCGCCCCACGGATCTGCCGCTGCGGCGCAGCTTGGCGGTGGTGGATTTTAAGCGCTTGGGGCCGCTGGCGGCGAAGCTGGCCGCCCGTCCCCCATACAGTTCGCAACGCAATCTAGGTTCGGTGGCTTTGGAGTGGTGCTGGCTCGCAGTCGGCCGATTCCATGTTTATCTGCACGGCAAACAAAAGCTCTGGGACTATGCCGCGGGCGCGCTGATCTTGTCCGAAGCCGGAGGCCATGCGGAAACCCTGCAAGGCGAGCCGATTTTCAGCCCGGAATTGCAGCCCCGTTCGGTGGTCGCTGCCGGCGATGCGCGTCTGTTCGAGGAATGGAAGACCTGGCTGGTTGAACAGTCGAGCGGCGTCGATTCTCCCTGATCTTTTTCATGCGGCAGGACTGCCGTTTCAGGCCTGATGTCTTTTGGCCGCAGAGCCGATTGCGAAATCGCATTGTCCGTTTATCCCTCGATATGGTCCGATCGTCACCGTGAGCCGGGATATCGGCGACATGCGGCGTTCGATGCCAGTGATATCCTATCGCAACCTTCAGCATAGAGATGGGGCGGAACGGAAGCCGAGTCGATGCCGGTAACGACGCACCGCGAAATCGATGGCCCAGATATGGAGTGGTATGGGCATGTACCTTGCATAAACGGCTATTTTTCGGCCAGACGCGGAGGGGTTAATATCGTGAGTGATGCTGTTCTTGTACGCCAAGGCGCGCCATATTCGGATCGTCCGGTACACGCCGGCGATTTCAATCGCACAAGGGCCTTTAGTCAGCCCCTCGCTCAACTGCGCTTGCCGCTGCTCCTTCTTGTTGCCGGTTTTCTTCACGCCTGCGCTTGGTCGCCTTTCCGGCAGGAGGAGCCGAAAGCCCCTCCCGAGCCGCTGGTCGAAAACATCGAGGGCAACCGCTTTGCGTTGGGAAAAGACGACAGTGTCGTCGGACAACTGGCGACGGTGAAGATAGCGGAAGGGGATTCTCTTCCGGACGTGGCTCGACATTTCGGTCTGGGCCTGGAAGGGGTCGGTGAGGCCAATCCCGATATCGATCTATGGGCGCCGCAGCCGGGCAGCCGGGTTATATTGCCGATGCAGTTCACCCTTCCGGACGCTCCACGCAAGGGCATAGTCGTCAATCTCGCCTCTATGCGCCTTTTTTACTTCCCGAAGAAGAAAGGCGGAGAGGTGGTCACCTATCCTGTCGGCATCGGCCGCGAAGGCCGCTCCACGCCGACCGGCGAAATGCTGGTCGAGCGAAAGACCAGTCATCCGACCTGGCACGTTCCGGAGTCCATTCGCAGGGATCACGAGAAGAAAGGCGATCCTCTTCCGGCGGTGGTGTCGCCTGGCCCCGACAATCCCCTGGGCGACTACGCCATGTATCTGAGCCGTCCGAGCTATTTGATTCACGGCACCAACAAACCGTATGGCATCGGACTTCGTGCGAGTAACGGCTGCGTCCGACTTTACCCGGAAAATATCGAAACGCTTTATCGGGAAGTGCCGGTCAAAACGCCCGTGCGCATCGTCAATCAGCCCTATTTGGTGGGGTGGCGCAACGGCGAACTTTATCTGGAGGCCCATAAGCCTCACGAGGAACTCAATGCAAAGCAGCTCAAGAAAAATCTGATGGCCGCGCTCAAGAAAATCGAAAAGAAGCAGGAGCGAAAGCTGGATTGGCCACGCATCGAGCAGACCGTGAGCGAGGCTCGGGGCATTCCGGTACCCATTTTCGAGAACAGCGAAAATCTCGCTCGGCTGGTGAGTAAAGCCGTGGCCCTGAAATATCCCGATGAGCTATACGGTCGGCCGAAAACGCCGGCGATGACCGATAGCGGCTGGTACATCACGGCGCTGGAATCGGGGGACGAATTGAGCGCTCAGCGTTTGGCGGCGGTTCTGAATCATCAGGGACCGCAGATTCCGGCCCGGGTGGTGGCCCTGGAGAACGGACGCTTCAAAGTCATCGCCGGCCCCTTCAAAGACAGCAAGGCGACCAAGGCGGCGGCGAAGCGGATGAAGATCGATCTGGATATCACGGGCGATATCGTGTCGCCGAAAGAGCGCGTGAGTCTCAAATAGCGTTTATCCCCGAGGCGGCATCCGAACGCCGGTAACGGCTGCCGCCTCGTCCCGGCGGCGTCGATCGCCTCGGGCGAGATGGTCCGATTTCAGGTCGTAGGTCGGCAATCCTTTGCCGACGACCCTCGCTAAGTACATTCCGCAAATATTTGCGGAATCTCGATAGATTAGCTTGATTGGCGGGGTTGTCCTGCAGGTTGCCTATGCCGCAAGACTTCCCTGAATGTACTTAGAGCATTTTCATACCGATTGTACGGGCACTCGCGAGTAGGTCGGGAATCCCTTCCAATCGCAAACGGTCGCTTTAGTCGCGACCCTTCCCGACGATGTCGTTGGGCCAACGGGTTCGTCGGCAAAGGATTGCCGACCTACGACTGTAGCACCCTGTAGGTCGGGAATCCTTTCCCGACGCCATGCTCCGGCCGAGCGTCTTCATCGGCAAAGGATTGCCGAATGCTTGAATCCATTCACCCGAGCCGAAAGCCCAACGACTTCCGCCAAGCCGGTTTTGCCGTACGAGCGAGATAAAAACGCTCTAACTCCAAAGCGCTTTAAATCAAGGAGTTAATTCTTGTAGGGGATTGGGCCGCGAGGCCGTAACCTACCGGGCGAGGTTGCGGAATCGGTGGGTTACGGCACGCGGAGACATCACCGTAATTTTCCGGAATCGGCGCAATGCGTGCCTAACCCACCCTACAAAGGTATCAAAACTCCGGAGCGGCGCGGTAAGTCCAGGTAACGGCCAAATTGCCGAAAAAGCCGTCCCCCAGTTGGACCTGGTCGAATTCGCGGCGGGGATTGGCGAGCACTACGTGCTTGGTGTTCAGATCTTCATAAATCGGCAAGCCGACCGACCCGCGCAGCTTGAAGTTTCCGCCGAAAGCGTTGAGAAAGCGGTAGTCGAAGACGAATGCAAGATTGGTCACGGTGCCGCCGCTGTTCCCGATCTTGTAGCCGTGGTCTTCGCTTTTTTGCGTGTAGCTGGCGTCCATCTCGATGCCCAACATCAGATCATAGTTCGGCGTGTAGTGGAAAGCCGCGCCGACGGTGGCGACGTCGCCGAAGGCAAAGTCGTTGTCATTTTCCGGGTTGACGGTGTAGAGGGCCGAACCGTGAAACCAGAAATCTTTCCAGCGCTGCGAGTAGAGCAACCCGCCGGTGAAGGTGGCGGTGTCTTTGCCCAGCTGTAGAGCGGGGCCGGTGGAAACGAGCCTTCTCCCGGCCACGGGATCCGTGGTCGCTCCCCTCTCGCCGTCGAACTGTCCCGTCGGCAAGGTGGTGCCGAGCAGAATGGTCCCGAATTTGTCCCAGCGGGTGCTGCGCCAGAAGTTATAGCGTCCTTCCAGGGTAATGTCGCCGATGCCGTTTTCCTCGCCGACGGTTTCCCTGACGCTGGTGGGCGACGTTCTGACTAGCGTCTTGGTTCTACGTTCGAACCAGGGGACGTTGACGAAAAGAGAGAGATTGTCGGTGGGCGAGTAGTTGACGATCAGTGCCTGCTGATGCGCCTGGACTTCTTTCGGAGCCCGCGGCTGGGTCCTGTTGCTGTTGATGAACTCGCTGGGATCGGTGCTGTTTGAGCCTGCTTTGACCTGGTCTTTCTGCATGTAGCCGTAGACGGCGCCGATGCTGAAGGCTCCCGCTCCCGGCGTCACTGCCGTACGGATACGGAATGGCGCGGTGGTCCCGACCGGCGAGACATCCTGATAGGCGATCCCGAAGTCGATCACGTCGCCCCCTTCCTTGGCGGCGAATGCCTCGGCCTCTTCCCGGTTGGCGAAAGCGATATAGTTCGGAACCATATCCGGAATGACGCGGCTGCCGATGACATAAATGGCGTCTTCGGCATCTATCAGCTTGCCGGAGACCCAGTCGTGCACTTTTACCGATTCGAAGGCGGAAAGTCCGCCGGCATCGTCGACCTCGCGCAGCATGCAGGCGACGCCGCAGGTGAATTTTTTCTTGCCGTCCTTGTAAACCAATTCGGCGGCACTCTTTAGGTACTGATCGATGTACATACCACAGACCCGGCAGCTTTCCCGTTCATGGGGCTCCTCGGCCGAGACCGCAAACGATATGAGCAGAAGCTGGCATATCGCCAATGCTGGCCCCAAGCCAAATCTAATGAGTGCCGTCATAAAATCCCCCTTTGTATAGCACTGTGGTCAAAAGCTTTTCGAAAGTGTCGATACTGGCTTCCCCGGTGATCTTCTCCCGCACGATGCCTTTCTCGTCGAGCACCAGGGTCGTCGGCAAGCCGATTACGCCGAACTGCCGGGCTACTTTTCCGTATTCGTCCACCAGCATCGGATAAGTGACGTGATCGAACTTCCGGAACCGCTCGTCCGCCTCGACGGGCCGGCTTTCGTGTATGGCGACCGGCAGGAAACCTTTGTCCTTATATTTTTGATAGAGGGTTTCCAGGGCCAGGACGGTTTCTTTGTTGCAGTGGGAGCAATCCATAGCCCAGAAGCGCACCAGGACCACCTTGCCCCGGATGTCCTTGGGCAGCGTCACGGGATTTCCGTGAAAATCGGTGAGCGTGACGACGGGCGCCATGTCGCCGATCTGCAAGCCCGGCCGTCGACCGTTGCAGGCGCCGAGCGACGCCATGATCGACGCGGCCAATAAAAGTCGAATCCAAAATGTGATCGTCATGAACGCCGGTCCAGCGATTCGATGACGGCCGGGGTCACATCCTGAAAGCGCAAGATCTTGGTGCCCTTGTGGTCCTCCAGAAATTCCTGGGCGGACTCTTGATCCCTGAAGGGGAGCAATTCATGACCCATGGGGCCCAGTACGTCCGAGCCGATCACGTAAAATGCGGGCTTGGCTTCGATCAGTTCGACTTCGTAATAATCCGTGACGTAAATGGCGACGATTTGGTCCGCCGTTTTCCCCGGTGTGTATTTGGACGTGTCGAAGATATGCTTGAACATATCCTTGGCGCCGTCGTAAAAGTACGAGGTGCCGTCCTTAAAAACGATCTGCGCCACCCACTTCGGATATTTGTAGACGAACATGCCGCAGACCGGGCAGCGGTCGCTCTTCTTGAGCACCGCCTTTCCTGCTGCGTCGGCGACGGAGCCGGGAACGACCCGGGACAAAGCCAGCGCCGCGAGGGCGCGCAAACAGTTCCTTCGGGATCGGTCGGTCATGAGGGTTACCTTGCTTACATAACGAGATTGGAGATCGCAATTCGATAGGTCACGACGGACGCGAAAGCCGTGTAGGACACGATCGAGGTCAATGCGAGTCTTCTTAGCAGCGATGGTATTGCCGAGCTCAGGCTTGCTATCCCGCGGAACGGGATCAGGACGGCGATGCCCGCGCCGGCGACTACGGCGCTGAACAACAGGATGTATAGCAGATAACCGATGTAGTTATATTCCTCCATGATGATGCAGAACGGACAATGGTGGGTCGGCAATTCGTAGATATAAAGCGAGATGCAGGAAATGATCGCGACTATGGAGACGAAGAAGGCCACTACCGCCAAAGCGGAATAGACATAGCCGCCTTTTCCCCGAAGATAGAAATAAATGCCGGAGAGCAGCGCCGCGGCAATGCTGATATAAAAAGCCCAGAGCGTGGGTAATGCCGGCAGGGCCGCGATTTCCGAGCCGAGTCCCTCGACCCGTTCGCTGCTGAAAAGGGCGCCGCAGCACGAGGTGATGACATTGGCGTCCAGCTTCAGGAAATAAGCCAGTTCCACAATCGTTTCGGCCACGATGAACGGGGCGATGACCGCCAGCAGGAGGTATTTTTTCCTGATGAGAGGGTAGTCGTAAGCCTGATTGTCCGCGTGGTTCAGCACCAGCCAGAGTCCCGCCAGCAGGAAATTGCCGACCTTCAGGATCAGGGTCGGATAACCGAAGGCATTCACGCTCAAGGCCCCCGCGGCGCACATGGCGCCGACGAACAGCGGGTAGAGCGTGTCGGCGGTGAACACGTAAAGGAACAGCGAGATCAGTTGCAGCCCGAAGGTATAGGACAGCAGCGTCGAGACCAGGTAGGTCCGCCGCTCCAGGGTCAGCTGCAGTTCGCTGCCGCTCTCGATGTTCCAGTGGCGATAGATCTGTAGCCCATAGTAGGCCGAATAAACCACCATCAGGCTCACCGTCAGCGCGGCGATGATATTGGCGATCACCGCCGGATGCATGATCACGGCGCTTCTCCTTCGAGCCGGCCGTCCCGCAGCCGGACCACCTCGTCGACGACGCTGGCCTGGTACACCAGGGGGTCGTGGCTGGTAATCAGGACCGTTTTGCCGTCTTTTTTGAACGTTTCCACGATTTCGAGGAATCTGTAAGAGAGCTTGGTGTCCAGGTTGGAGGTTGGCTCATCCGCGATGATGACGGACGGGTCGTTGATCAGTGCTCGGACGATGCCCACCCGCTGCGCTTCGCCGCCGGACAGCCACTCGATGCGCGAGTGTGCCTTGCGGGAAAGGTCTAGCCTGTCGAGCAGATGCATCGCGCGCTCCTTGAGCGGCCCATGCCGTTCGCCCAAGGGGTAGGCGGGCAGCATGACGTTTTCCAGTGCAGTGATCCCCTTGATCAGATTGTGCTGTTGGAAGATGAAGCCGAAGGTCTTGCGGCGGATATCGGTCAGAAAGCGTTCCGGCAAGCTGGTGATTTCGCGTCCGCTCAGTTTCACCCGTCCGGCGGTAGGGCGCGACATGCAGCCGATGATGCTGAGCAGGGTGGTCTTCCCCGAGCCGCTGGGGCCGGTCAGAACGGTGACCTTGTTGGAGCTGATGTTGAGGCTGATGCCGTTGAGCGCCGAGTATTCGCTCGGCTTGCCTGTGTTGAATACTTTGCGGACGTCGAAAAGCTCGATCATGAATCACTCTCCCGTATGGCGCATGGCGGCGTCCGGATCGATGGTCGCCGCCCGCCAGGCCGGAACGATGGTGGATACCGTGTAGGGCACCACCGTGAGGAAGAAGAGGGTGGTCAATTGCTCGGCGCTTACGAAAGGCATCAGCTTGAACTGCGGATACAGGGTCGACCAGCCTTTCAAAGCCGGTTCGAACACCAGGGAATGGGTGAAGAATACGTGGATGTAAGCGAGGATCACGCCGGCGAGAAACGCGGTCAGCGAAATCACCGCGCCTTCCCAGAATTTCATGCGGATGATGTCCGAGGTTTCCCAGCCGATGGCCTTGAGTATGCCGATTTCACGCCGTTCCCCGGCGCTGAGCCCGGAGGCCTTGTCCCAGGCGAAGATGACGAATGCCAGGACCGCCGCGGACAGGATCACGATCATCATGCCGCCGCGCCAGTTGAAGATCGAGTCGTAGGTGCGGAGGATCTCGTCCCGTATGATCGGGCGGGAATCGGGAAACAGCCGGGTGATCTTGGCGGCGATCGTGGAAAGCTCCTCGGGATTTCTGACCGAGACCGCCAGATCGGTCACATAGTTCTCGGGGATGCCGAAAAATCTGCGGAAGTCGGGCTCGGTCATCAGGATCAGATCGGAGGAGACAAGTTCCGACGCGGAGGAAAGCGTGTCCTTGATTCTCAAGGGCATTCCTTCGCCGGCATGGGTGCGGAACAGTATGAATTCGCCCTTGCCGGCATTCCGCACCCGGGCGATGCCGTTGCCGATGACGATGTTTCCCGCGCCGATCGTTTCGGCGCCGACGAGAGGCATGGCTTGCTCTTCAGGGCCGTGGCGGTGCTCGTTTTCGGTCACGACCGTGCGCATCGGCTCGGTCTCGGCTTGTTCCGTCGCTGTCGTGGCGGGCGGCACCAGCAAGGTGTAGTTGGCTCCGAAAACAGGGTCGAAATAATAGCCCCAGAGCCGCCCCTCGACTGCCTGCACGCCCCGGATTTTCAGAATTTCGTCCCGATAGCGCAGCGGCATGAGGTCGTGGCGTCCCGCCACGACTTTTTGCACGATCATTTCCGGCGACTCTCGAAGGACGAGGGATGCCTCTTTCTTGATCGCGTGGGTAAAGAACATCACCGAGGCCAGGATGAACACGATCAAGGCGTACAGGATCAAGAGGCCAATGTTCTTCACCTTGCGCCGCAGCAGCGACGACAGGGTGAAATCGATGATGTATTTCTGCTTCTCAATCCAACTCTTCATTGATTTTCCGAATGTTTTCCGGTGCGCCCAGGAAGGAGCCGGAAGGGAAATGCTCCAGGGATATGGGATGGTCCTGAAAGGGTGTGCTCAAGTCCGCTTGCGAGAGATGACGCGTGTAGCGGGCCTCGGTAAACAGGCATAGATCGGTGAGATGGAGTGCCTTTACCAAAGCCCGTTTTTCAGTCAATTCCGGTGGATGCGTCCGAGTGGAGATTGCGGCGTGCAGGAGCAACAAACCGAGGATGGCCGATTGCGCTGCGATCGCCGATAAAAAAACGCTCGATTTCCTGGTCATTGTTCTTGTGAATTGTCTTGTGTTTCGGTCTGCGGCGCGTCTTTCCTCAAACTATGCTCTGCCGCTGGCGGGGGGCGAAGAGAAGAGTGTGACCGCCATGCAACAGGTATGCCTGAATTTGAGACCTTTTTTTGATCGGAGTTTTCCGATGTTCATGTGCGTTGATTGCGGCGGAAGTGTGGGAAATCCCGCATCGGTAGTGTAAATCCCACAGTTTTCGGCGATACGTCGACCGCTCGACAACTTCGCTCATTCGGGCGGGCGACGGCCGGGTTGTTCGTCGCTCTTCCCCTGTTCTGGGCCGGCGGCGTCTTCTTGCACGATGAAGCTGCCGGGAATCATGCCCATCCAGCAACTCCAGGGAATCACGCCGGCCTGTTGCGGCGTGAACTCGATGATTTGCTCGCCTTTTACCACGTCGAATTCGAGCCCCAGAGACGGGACAATGATCCGGTGGTTGCAGTAGTTCAGTTCCTTTCCCTCGATGATCCACTTCACGGGAACGCCTTTTTTCAGTACGAACGTGTCCGGTTTAAAACCCCGCTTATTGACCTCCATGCGGATCACCTGGTAATCGCCGGCGGGAGCCGTGGAGTCCTCTTTCTTGGTCAAATTTTCCAGGCGGGTTGCGGCCAAGGTCGCCAAGGTCCGAAAGTCGTAGCCGGAGCCGCTCATGATCAGGCCTCGATTCAGCATGATGAGTCCGAGGGCCATCACCAGAAAGGCGGATGCTTTCAAGAGTCCTCGGGTCGCCTGGGCGGAAATCAGGCTGGTCAGCACCCCGAAGCCGAACAATATCGGCAATGTGCCCAGCCCGAAGACGAAAAGGAGCTTGGAGCCTTCGATAAAGCTGCCGGTGCCGGCGGCCATGATGTACATGGCCTGGAGCGGACCGCAGGCGATCATCAGACCGTTCAGCAGGCCGATCAGGAATGGACTTTTGCTTTTTTGCGTCCTGCCGTATACGAAGCGGTTCAAGAATGTCGGTATGCGAATGTGAACGCGCCGGAGGCTCTTGAACCAGTCCAGCATGTTGAGGCCGAACACGATCAGGAAGATGCCGGCCGCGATCGCGGCGATGCCACGGATTTCCGGGGTAAAGGCTATGAACGAACCGAGCAGCCCGAATAGGCCGCCGATCAGGGTATACGATAAGGTCTTGCCGACCCCGTAAAGGACGTGGGAGAGCACCAAGGAACGTTTGCCGGTCGCGGCGGCGCTCGCGGTATAGCCGACAACGAAACCGCCGCACATTCCCACGCAGTGAAAACCGGTGACGAAGCCGATCAGAAACAAGAGGCCATAGCTCATGCTACGATCGAACTCTGGCAGGTGCATGCGCTCGGCGAGCTGATCGCCTTGGATCAGGAGTGCGGCAATAACGGTTAGTGAGAGCAGGGCGACCAGCAATCGTCCGAAGGCGCGGAGCCGCGAAGAACCGCCGGCCGGCGCCGGTGAGCATTGATAACCCTGGCTATCGATGGCTTCGATGATTTTTCGGGGATCGGTTCGAGCGGGGTCGAAGCTGACGGTGGCGGTCCCGGCCGCAAAATCGGCCTTGATATCTTGGACCCCGGAAAGTTGGGCCACCGCTTGCTCGATCGTCGTTTCGCATCCCTGGCAGTGCATGCCGTCGACGCGGAATTTCCGGGTTATCATCGCCATCCAATAGTACCTGCTGGGAAATTTCAGCCCGTTACCCGCGGAGCTCAGTAGGGGTGAATTATATTAGCGGATTTTAATGATGACGTTACAAGAGTGTTTCATCAATGTATCGTTTTCGGGCGAATGAGGAGCCTTGAAACAAGGAACCGCGGTAATGATGGCGTTTCTCGTTTTCGGCAAGGATGAATGGCTGCAAAAACTACGCCTCTCGATGAAGCGTGTTCAAAGCACGGCTCGGATAATAGTTGGCGGGAAACCGCGAAAGGCGTTATGAGTCAGTCTTCACGCTTAAATTCGCCTTCTATCGTGTGCCGGGTTTCGCGTGTCGTCTTTCCGGGAGGGTGGGAAATGCCGCTTTCGAGAATACGTTGCGCGATTCGTTTCCGGGTGGCCGGCAGCAGGCAGAACAATGCCAGCATATCGCTGATGAAGCCGGGTATCAGCAACAGCAAACCCCCGGCGGCTATCAAGCCGCCTTCGATCATCTCGCGGGCCGGCAATTCGCCACGCGCCAAGGCTTGCTGAACCCGGAACCAGGTGGTCCAACCCTGTATTCTCAATAAAAAGCTGCCTAGCGCCGCAGCACCCAGCAACAGGAATAAAGTGGGGAAAAAACCCAGAGAACCGACGAGTTTGATCAGTAAATAAATCTCCAAGACCGGCAAGCTCAACAGCGCGAGCAATAACCATTGACCGATGTTCATTAAGCCCTCATACGTTTAGAATTCCGATTAATCCAGTGCTTTTTGCCATGTCTACCCAATACTGTCTAGTTTTGTGCACTTGTCCGGATGCGAACACCGCGGAGACGTTGGCTAGGGCGGCGGTCGCCGAACGCCTGGTCACCTGCGCCAACATCGTTCCCGGACTGACATCCGTTTATCCTTGGGAAGGCAAGATAGAAACGGCTCAGGAGCATCTCCTCCTGATGAAGACCGAAACGGCTTCTTTGGAAGCATTGGAAGTCTTTGTGCGCGAGAAACACCCGTACGAACTTCCCGAATTCATTGCGGTCTCCATACTGCATGGTTCGACCGCGTACCTCGATTGGATCAGCAGATGGCTGCCCCCCGAAAATTGATGGACCGTCCGGACAGATTGCTTCCGGACAGAGTCCGCATCCCCGACCTTCTTCCTACTGAGTGATTTTGTTATGCCGCAGTTCCCCGACAAAGGTATCTACACAGATCGTCACCCCGGCAGGGAGTGCCGGGGTCCAGGCGCCAAGGATGGCAAAGGCCTTTCACATCCCTGTGTTCTGGATTCCGGCAATCCATGCCGGAATGACGGCTTTGCAAACGTGTGCATATACCTTTGGTTCCGCGAGTGGGTTTTTGGGTTGTTGTTTATCTTTTTGCCGGCCTGGACAGGTACGGTTTGGGCCATCAGCAGCGAAGAGCTTCTGCCACCCGAACAGGCTTTCCGGGCATCGGCAAAGATCGAGGGCGATGAGGCCTTGGTCGGATTCGACATCGCGGACGGCTATTATCTGTACCGGCAAAAATTCAAGTTCGCGTCCAAGACTTCGGGCGTCGATTTGGGCGAGCCGGTTTTTCCGAAGGGAGAAACCAAACACGACGAATTTTTCGGCGAGATGGAGATTTATCGCGGGCACGTCGATATCCGTCTTCCGTTGATGCGGAGCGGCGGCACCGCCGATGCACTGGCTCTCGACGTAACCTCGCAGGGCTGTGCCGATGCCGGAGTATGCTATCCGCCGTACAAGCGGACGGTGAACGTGGCGTGGCCTCCGACTGGCGCAGGCGGTGCCAAGACCGATTCGCTCGGAAAATTGGCCGAAGCCTTCAAATCGCTGGGCGTGAAAACCCAGCCCGTCGATTTGCTGCCCCCGGATGAGGCGTTCCGTTTCTTCGCCGAGGTCAAGGATGCTGGTACGCTGTGGGTGAGCTGGCAGATTGCCGACGGGTATTATCTTTACCGGGAAAAATTCAAGCTGGCCTTGCTCGGCGAGAGCGGGGTAAAGCTCGGGAGCTATGAGATTCCGCACGGCGAACCCAAGCACGACGAAGAGTTCGGGGCGGTGGAGGTATTCCATCGGGAAGTCGGTTTTGCCGTTCCGCTGTCGCGTGCCGATGGCAAGCCGGTCAATATTCAGTTGCAGGCGAATTATCAGGGCTGCGCGGAGAAGGGTGTGTGCTACCCGCCGATGCAGAAAACCGCGAGCCTGGATTTGCCGGCCGGTGGTACCGGAAAAATCGCGTCGGTAGCAAATCCTGCCGAGCCGGTATCGGAGCAGGACCGAATCGCCTTCGCGCTGCAAAGCGATTCCCCCTGGGCGACGGTTCTCAGTTTTCTCGGGTTCGGGCTGCTGCTGGCGTTCACGCCCTGTATTTTTCCGATGATCCCGATTCTGTCGGGCATCATCGTCGGGAATGGCCACACGATCACGACCGGCCGGGCTTTCATGTTGTCCCTCAGCTACGTATTGGCTTCGGCGTTTGCTTATACCGTCTTCGGCGTTTTGGCCGGGCTGTTCGGCAGCAATCTTCAGATTCTGTTTCAAAAGCCCGAAGTCATCGTGGCATTCAGCGCTTTGTTCGTGCTGCTGGCCTTGTCGATGTTCGGCGTTTATACGCTGCAAATGCCCGAATTCATCCAATCCCGCGTGGTTTCCATCAGCAATCAGCAACGCGGCGGCACTCTGACTGGAGCGGCGATCATGGGCGCACTTTCCGCCTTGATCGTCGGGCCGTGCGTGGCGGCGCCCCTGGCCGGCGCGCTAATCTATATCGGCCAGACCGGCGATGCGGTGCTTGGCGGGCTGGCTTTGTTCGCGCTGGGCTTGGGTATGGGTATCCCCTTGCTGGCCATTGGCGCATCGGCAGGCAAGTTGCTGCCCAAGGCCGGGACCTGGATGAATGCGGTGAAGGCCGCTTTCGGCGTGGGTCTTTTGGCGATCGCGGTTTGGCTGCTCGAACGTATTCTGCCCGCCGCCGTATCCATGTTCCTTTGGGCACTGCTGCTGATCATTCCGGCCATTTACCTCGGCGCCCTGGATGCCTTGCCTCATCCGGCCTCCGGATGGCGCAGACTGTGGAAGGGCGTGGGCATCGTCATGCTTACGTACGGGGTGCTGCTGTTGATCGGCGTCGCTTCGGACAGCACCGACCCGCTACAGCCGTTGCGCGGGATCTCTGCGGCGACGGCCAAGGCGTCGCCGCAGTCGATCGCGTTCCGAAAGGTCAGGACCATTGACGACCTGAATCAGCAGGTGGCGGCGGCCGAGGTCGCCGGAAAGTGGGTCATGCTGGATTTCTATGCCGATTGGTGCATCTCCTGTAAGGAAATGGAGCGCTATACCTTCGCCGATCCCAAAGTACAGAATGCGCTCAGCAACGTGGTATTGCTGCAGGCCGATGTCACGCAAAATTCCGCGGACGATCAGGCGCTCTTGCAACGCTTTGGTCTCATCGGTCCGCCGGCGACGCTGTTCTTCGGACCTGATCGGGAGGAGCGGAAATCGTTCCGCGTGGTCGGCTATATGAATGCGGATGAATTTTTGGGACATTTGCAAAGGGCGTTGCAGTGAAATCGACAAAGTTTCTCTACGGATTGCTCGCATTGGCCGCGCTTCTTCTCGGCATTCTCGCCCAAAGCTGGCTGAGCGGAGAGTCGACAGCCCCGAGGAATGGGGCGCCTCCGGAGCCTGTGACGCTCAGGGATCTCGATGGCAATCCGCACGATATCGCCGAATTGAAAGGCAAGATCGTCGTACTCAACTTCTGGGCGACCTGGTGCGCCCCCTGCCGGGAGGAGATGCCGGAGTTCGTCCGATTGCAGACGGAATTGGGCGACAAGGGCGTCCAGTTCGTCGGCATTGCCATAGACGAATCGGAAGCCGTGCAGGACTTCTTAAGAGAGACGCCGGTCAACTATCCGATATGGCTGGGTGACGAACGTGCCGCCGCCTGGGCGGAGAGTCTCGGAAACCGGCTTAACGTCTTGCCGTTCTCCGCCGTTTTCGACCGTGCCGGCCAGCAGGTGGACGCCCATACGGGGCCATTCTCGAGAGAGCAGCTCATGAAGGTTCTCGAAGCGCTGCTTCATTGACCTTTCCGCCAAAACGCGCTAACTGCGTCGAATGTAAGCGAAATCCTTCATTTGTGGACAGATTTTGCGCATTTCGGCAAAATAGCCGCGGTTTTTCGGCTTCTGCGGTAATCGGAAACGGGGCTGCTCTCGTAATATGGCAAACATCCTTGTGCTCAACGGCCCGAATCTCAATTTGCTTGGGTTTCGCGAGCCGGGGTTATACGGCAGTCAAACGCTTGGCGACATCGAGTCTGCACTGGACTCCAAGGCGCAAGCGCTGGGTTGCCATCTGGATTTTTTCCAGAGCAATGCCGAGCACGAGCTTATAGACCGTATCCACCAGGCGTTCAGGGAATCCATCGACTTCATACTCATCAATCCGGGAGCTTACACGCATACCAGTATCGCGCTTCGAGATGCGTTTCTTGCAACCCGCATTCCTTTCATTGAAGTCCATTTATCCAACGTTCACGCGCGGGAGCCTTTCCGCAAACACTCATATTTATCCGATATCGCCAAAGGCGTTATTTGCGGATTCGGCGCGCTCGGTTATGAGCTCGCCTTGACTGCCGCCATACACATCCTAAAAACAGGCTAAAACATGGATATTAGAAAAATAAAAAAGCTCATCGAAATGATCGAAGAGTCGGGCATTGCCGAAATCGAGATTCGCGAAGGGGAGGAATCGGTACGCATTAGTCGGTACAGCAGTACGGCGCCGCAACCGGTGCAGGTATTGCAGGCTGCTGCGCCGGCCGTTGCGCCACAGCCGACCGCAGCGCCTCAGTCGGCCGAGGCGACGGCGGATAAACTGACCGGGCACATCGTCCGATCGCCCATGGTGGGAACCTTTTACCGTTCGCCCTCGCCAGGAGCGAAGGCTTTCGTCGAGGTCGGCCAGCGCGTGGAAGTAGGCGATACGCTCTGCATCATCGAGGCGATGAAGATTCTGAATCAGATCGAGGCGGACAAAGCCGGTGTGATCGCAAAGGTGCTGGTGGAAAACGCCCAACCGGTGGAATACAACCAGCCCTTGTTCGTCATCGAGTAACGGCTTATCGCTGTTGCTTCTAATTCGGCCCATCCACCAGGTGTCAGTTCATGCTCGGTAAAGTTCTCATCGCCAACAGGGGCGAGATCGCCCTGCGCATTCTTCGTGCTTGCCGCGAACTCGGTATCAAAGCCGTGGCCGTGCATTCCGAGGCCGATCGCGACCTAAAGCACGTGCGGCTCGCCGACGAGTCCGTGTGCATCGGTCCTGCGCCGTCGAAGGAAAGCTATCTCAACATTCCGGCTATCATCAGCTCCGCCGAAGTCACCGATTCGGTGGCTATCCATCCCGGTTACGGGTTTTTGTCGGAGAACGCCGACTTCGCGGAAAAAGTGATCCAAAGCGGTTTCATTTTCATCGGCCCTCGTCCGGAGACCATCCGGCTCATGGGAGACAAGGTGTCTGCCATCGAGGCCATGAAAAAAGCGGGTATCCCGTGTTTGCCCGGCTCGGATGGCCCTTTGAGCGAAAATCACGACGAAAACCTGAAAGTCGCCCGCCGAATCGGTTTTCCGGTCATCATCAAGGCGGCGGGCGGCGGTGGAGGACGCGGCATGCGGGTCGTCCACAGCGAGGCGAATCTCCCGAGCGCCATCACGCTGACTCGAGGAGAGGCCGCGGCGGCATTCGGCAACGACATGGTCTATATGGAGAAGTTCCTGGAAAATCCGCGGCATATCGAGGTCCAAGTGATTGCCGACGGACACGGGAATGTGGTTCATCTGGGCGAGCGCGATTGCTCCACTCAGCGTCGGCATCAGAAAGTCGTCGAAGAGGCGCCGGCGCCCGGCATTACCGAGGAGCAGCGTCGCCAAATTGGTGAGCGTTGCGTCAGAGCCTGTCAGGAAATCGGCTATCTGGGCGCCGGAACCTTCGAGTTTCTTTACCAGGACGGCCAGTTTTATTTCATCGAGATGAATACCCGGGTACAGGTGGAACATCCGGTGACGGAAATGGTGACGGGCTTCGATATCGTCAAGGAGCAGCTTCGCATTGCCGCCGGCGAGGTATTGGCGATCAGGCAGGAGGATGTTCAGATGCGGGGCCATGCCATTGAGTGCCGGATCAACGCCGAGGATCCGCAAAGTTTTATCCCGAGCCCCGGCGTGATCGAGCAGTTCCATATGCCCGGAGGTCCTGGAATCCGGGTCGAAACGCATATCTATAACGGCTATCGGGTACCGCCTTATTACGACTCGATGATCGGCAAGCTCATCGCCCACGGCGAGACCCGGAGCGGGGCTATCGCGCGTGCCCGCATGGCGCTTCAGGAAATGGTCATCGGCGGTATCAAGTGCAATATTCCTTTGTTGCTCGATATCATCAACGATGCGGCTTTTAATGCCGGCGGGCAGAATATCCATTATTTGGAGCAGAAGCTCGGATTGAAACACTGATGTGGCGTCAGCTGGCGATTACGGTCGATGAATCTTTGGCGGAGCCGGTTTCCGATCTTTTGTCGAATCTCGGCGCCGTTTCCGTCAGCTTCGAAGATGCCGGCGACCAGCCTCTGTTCGAACCCAAGCCGGGGGAGACGCCGGTTTGGCGGCAGACTAAAGTGATCGGGTTATTCGATGCCGACGCCAATACCAATCGCATACGGAACTCGGTCGCGAACCAATTCGGCGAGCGAGTACTTCAATATCAGCTCGAGGATTTGGAAGACCGTGTATGGGAGAGAGCGTGGCTGGATCATTTTCAGCCGATGCGCTTCGGCCAGAGGCTCTGGATTTGTCCGACCGGCTTCGAGCCGCCGGAACCCGAGGCCGTCAACATAGTGCTCGATCCCGGCTTGGCTTTCGGAACCGGCACTCATCCCACGACAGCGCTTTGCCTCGAATGGCTGGACGGCCAGGATCTCGCAGGCAAGACCGTGATCGATTACGGCTGCGGATCGGGAGTTCTGGCTGTGGCTGCATTGAAGCTGGGTGCGGCGAAAGCCTATGGCGTGGATATCGATCCCCAGGCGCTCACCGCCTCGGACGAAAACGCGCGCAAGAACGGCGTGGAGGACAGGTTGGCCCTCGGGTATCCGCGCGAGCTTGCCGCTGTCCGCGCTGATGTGCTGGTCGCCAACATTTTGGCTACGCCTTTGATCGAACTGGCGGCGGAAATCAGCGAAAAAGTCCGGCCCGGCGGGAGTTTGGCATTGTCCGGTATTTTGGCGACGCAGGTCGAAAACGTCCGCGCGGCCTACGCGTCGCAGTTCGATTTCTCTCCCCCCGTGGTTCGCGAGGAATGGGCATTGCTTACCGGCGCCAAGCTTCGAGGTTGAATCGTGTTTACCCGCTGTCCCGAGTGTAAGACCGCATACCGCATCAGCGTCGGCCAATTACGGGCTGGACGCGGAGAAGCGCTTTGCGACCGCTGCCATATCGTTTTCAACGTCTTAGTATCCTTGGGGCAAGCCGTGAAGGATGCGGTTCCGGAGGACACGCCTCAAGCCAGACCTCCGGTTTTGGGAGATCGAGAAGCGGTCCTCCTCCGAAAATTCGAGCGGGAGCTGTCCGAGGAGTCGGGTGGCGAGCAATCGGGGACCGAGCACAAAAGCAAGGCGTTTGACGGGGAAGCTCGGGCAGGCCATGGCAAAGGAAAGTCCGGTCCGTCCTCGGTAACGCCGGGTGCTTTGTGGGGGCTGGGCGTGTTCGGGCTGCTGGGTCTCCTGATTGCTCAACTGGTCATTTTCGAAGGAGACAGAATAGTACAGAGCGCACGACTGCGTCCCTGGCTGGACATGGCCTGCAAGACGATCGACTGTTCTTTGCCGCCCTATAAAGACGTGCGCCGCATCCAGATTTTCGATCGCGCCTTGCGGCCGGACTCGACCCGCGATGACGCACTGGAATTCCAACTCGTCTTTGCGAATCAGTCCAACTTGCCGCAAATGCTCCCCAATCTGAAGCTGGTTCTCACCGAACTCAACGGAAGCCCGGTGGCGGAGCGGATATTCACGCCTGCGGAATATCTTCCCGAAGGGGAAAAAACCTCGCTGATGCCTGTCGGCAAACCGTTTGAAATTCGCTTGCTATTGGCCAAACCCACTAACGACGTGGGCGGCTTCACGTTCGAACTGCTCTGATCCGGGTCTTTCATGCTTTCCGATAGCGAAATAGCTATCGGACGTCAAATCAGCTGCAAGAATGCGCACAGGCAAACGGGTGAGTCGAGCCCGAGCCTTGCTGTTGATGGGCGAGGCCGCCTGCCTGGAAATGAAAAGAAATCGGCACTCCGCTAAATTTCGGGCAGGCGGCATTAAATGGGCTTATTTCAGCCGCTTGGCTAGCATCCTCTTGAAACACGGACCTCGGAATGCGAGCCCGAGTCTTTAGATTTTGCGGGAACGTCTTGAGATCAGGCCCAGCCCGGCGATGGCCGAGCCGAACAGCCAGACCGCGCCGGGAACCGGAACGGGCGACGGCGCTACTCCCGGGCCGTCGCCGCCGCCGAAATAGCCGCTCGTGATCTCGCCGTTCTGGTTGCCGTTCATGGCCGGTTCGGGGCCTGAAAAGTCCGTCACGTGGGCGGCGTACCAAGCGTTTCCTTGGTCCGCAGTTCCGGTAGAGGGGGCGTGGTAAGAGTCGGGCGTATCGCCGTTGATGTCGGTGATGCTAAAGCTGAGCGGCTCCTGGCGGTTACTCCCGGTGCCCGACACGACTACGTCGAATCTGCCGAATCCGTTTAGTGTCCGGTTGAAATCGACGTTCCAGCCGGCGGGTAAACCGGTGATATTGTCCGATTCCAAGCTGGTTCCGTTTGCCAGATTGAACCCGAACGATTGGATGCCGAAATTGGATAATTCCTTGTCCGCAAATGGCTGGCCCGGATCATTCAGTGCATCGACGTCAAAGGTAACATCGTTCCCCGATGTGCCCACATTCACCGTCAAGTAATTCGTTCCGTCGGTAAAGGGGGCTTGGTCGATGTTCGTTTGGTCCAGGAAATAGGATGCTGCCTGGGATTGGCCCGTCACGGCCAATGCCGCTCCCAAATAAAGCGGTGCGAGTCTCATGATTCTCTCCTTGAAAATCCAGTTTGGCCAATTCGGTGGGCGGATACAAACCGGGTCTATCCGGACTATCCCTGATCCCGGTTACGAGCGTGAGCCCGTAACGGTGTTGACGCACTTGAATCGCCAGAGTTCCCGATTGTGAGCAAGGTTTTACGTTCCGTCTCACGTTTGCGACGGATGCCTTCGAAGCATTTGAGAGAGCGGGAAGCCGGTTTCGACGGTTGAAGTTGTATTCCGAGGGAGGAGGCGACGGAACGAAGGCGAAGCGATTGGGCGGTGTGCGCCGTTTGAGACAACAGCCGATTCGCGTCCGAATCGGGCAAATCTTCCTTGGAGCGCCGAAAGTTCTTGGCTTATTCTATCCGGCGACCGTGGGGCATTCCTTTGTGTCAGGGCTCCAAACGTTGGTCATTTAGTATAAGTAAGTCTTATTACAGTAATCATAACAACTGAATTTTTTTTATGAACGGAACGGCTTATAGTTCCTCGCTGTGAAAGGACAATACGATTTGCGGTCCAAGTAGGACCAGAAAAACATTCCTGAGAACAATCCACAGATGTGGTAGGAGGAAAGTATGGCTGTAAAGACCTATAGCGCGGGCGTAAAAGAATACCGCGAGACCTACTGGATGCCGGATTACACCCCGGCGGATACCGATATCTTGGCCGTATTCAAAATTACGCCTCAGCCTGGCGTGCCTCGCGAGGAAGCGGCAGCGGCAGTCGCCGCAGAATCGTCCACCGGCACCTGGACTACGGTTTGGACCGACCTTCTGACCGATCTCGACTATTACAAAGGCCGCGCCTACCGCATCGAAGACGTTCCGGGCAGCGACGAGCAGTTCTATGCCTTCATCGCTTATCCGATCGATCTGTTCGAGGAAGGGTCGGTGGTAAACGTTTTCACTTCTCTGGTCGGCAACGTGTTCGGCTTCAAGGCCGTCCGCGGATTGCGCCTGGAAGACGTGCGCTTCCCAATCGCTTATGTGATGACCTGCGGCGGTCCGCCCCACGGCATTCAGGTCGAGCGCGACATCATGAACAAGTACGGCCGCCCGCTCTTGGGCTGCACCATCAAGCCGAAACTGGGGCTGTCCGCGAAGAACTACGGACGCGCGGTTTACGAGTGCCTGCGCGGCGGCCTGGACTTCACCAAGGATGACGAGAACGTAAACAGCCAGCCGTTCATGCGCTGGAAGCAACGCTTCGATTTCGTCATGGAAGCCATCCATAAGGCGGAGCGCGAAACGGGGGAACGCAAGGGCCATTACCTGAACGTGACCGCGCCGACCCCGGAAGAAATGTACAAGCGTGCGGAATACGCCAAGGAAATCGGTGCGCCCATCATCATGCACGACTACATTACCGGAGGGTTCTGCGCCAATACGGGTCTTGCCAACTGGTGCCGCGACAACGGCGTTCTCCTGCATATCCACCGTGCCATGCACGCCGTGATCGACCGCAACCCGAATCATGGCATCCATTTCCGTGTGTTGACCAAGATTCTGAGACTATCGGGCGGCGATCACCTGCACACCGGCACCGTCGTCGGCAAGCTGGAAGGCGATCGGGCGTCCACCTTGGGCTGGATCGATCTGCTTCGCGAGCGCTACATCAAGGAGGACCGCTCTAGAGGCATCTTCTTCGATCAGGATTGGGGCGCCATGCCGGGAGCGTTCGCCGTCGCTTCGGGCGGTATCCATGTCTGGCACATGCCGGCGCTGTTGTCGATTTTCGGCGATGACGCCGTGTTCCAGTTCGGCGGCGGTACTCTCGGCCATCCGTGGGGCAACGCGGCGGGCGCCGCAGCCAACCGCGTTGCTCTGGAAGCTTGCGTCGAAGCCCGCAACCAGGGCCGTCAGCTCGAGAAAGAAGGCAAG
The DNA here is from genome assembly GCF_002005105.1 of Methylocaldum sp. 14B. GTDB lineage: Bacteria > Pseudomonadota > Gammaproteobacteria > Methylococcales > Methylococcaceae > Methylocaldum. The sequence continues at coordinate 45,308 of NZ_MSCV01000005.1, forward strand.
GAGATTCTGACATCCGCGGCCAAGGACAGCCCCGAGCTCAAGGCTGCATTGGAAACCTGGAAGGAAATCAAGTTCGAGTTCGATACGGTTGACAAACTCGACGTGGCGCACAAGTAATCGCCCGGACAGTCCGACTGATTTGAAGCGATACCGTTGAAGAACCGAACGTCGCTAGAAAGCAGTCCCCTCTGAAACGGGAAGGGATTGCTCAAGCGATCAATGAACGAGGATTGGAACAATCATGAGTGAAATGCAAGATTACAAATCCAGCCTGACCGATGTTTCGAGCCGAAAATTCGAAACTTTCTCCTATTTGCCGCCGATGGACGCCGCCAATATCCGAAAACAGGTGGAATACATCGTCAGCAAGGGCTGGAATCCGGCCATCGAGCATACCGAACCGGAGAACGCCTTCGACCACTACTGGTATATGTGGAAGTTGCCGATGTTCGGCGAAACCGATGTGGACCGTATTCTGGCGGAAGCGGAGGCCTGTCATAAGGCGCATCCGAACAACCATGTGCGGTTGGTCGGCTACGACAACTTCAAGCAGTCGCAAGGCGCTGCCATGGTGATTTACCGGGGGCCGATCAAAGCCTAGGCGCAGCCAGGCTTAGGTTCGAAAGCCCCGTTCTGTGAATGCAGGCCGGGGCTTTTTTTCGAGATGGCGATTCAAAAAGGTATGGACTTAAGCAAGCGACTTGATCGGAGCGTTACGCTCAAAGACGGGCGCAGGCTCGGCTTCGCCGAGGTCGGTGATCCCGGCGGAATGCCGGTCGTCTACTGCCACGGGTTCCCCGCCTCCCGGCTGGAGAGCGTCCTCATTGCGCAGGCGGCCGAACGTCAGCGGGCACGCATTATCGCCCCCGATCGTCCCGGCTACGGACTGTCGGATTTGAAGCCGGCGCGCACTATCGGGAGTTGGGCTGACGACGTCGCTCAATTGGCTGATTATCTCGGCATCGAACGGTTCTCAGTGCTGGGCACGTCCGGCGGGGGACCTTACGGGCTGGCCCTCGCCGCGCAGCTGCCGGACCGGGTACAGGCGGTCGGGATCATCTGCGGTCTCGGGCTATTGGAAGATCCGGAAGCGACGCAGGCTATGCATTGGCCGGCACGGTTCGGATTCGGCGCGGCCCGTAGCGCACCCCGGATGCTGCGTTTGATTTACGGAGAGTTCCTCGGACGCCTGATTTTCCGAAGCCCCGAAGTGGCGCTGTCTCTACTGGCTTTAGGCAGTCCGGCTTCCGACCGGTCGACCTTGACGCGCCCGGAGATTAAAGCGGCCCTCTGCGCCTCGGTGCGGGAGGCCTTGCGTTCGGGCGGGGAGGGAGCAGTACAGGACATGATTTTGTATGCTCACGACTGGGGGATTGACCTCGCGCAGATCCGAATGCCGACTACGTTCTGGCACGGCGAAGCGGATGTTACCGTGCCGTTATCCCACACGCTGGCGCTCGCCGAACGACTTCCCCACGCTCAGGTTTTTACATTTCCGGGCGAGGGCCATTTTTCTCTGCCGATAAACCGTGCGGACGAAATTATCAAAACGTTAATCGAGTCGATAAAACGTGGAAATCCGTGAAGAGGATTGAGCGATGACCATCTCCGAACAGTATTTTATCGAAGAACAACCCTATTACCGGCCGGTCTCTAACGAGATCGAGTTATTCGAGGCCGCCTATGCCGCGCGGATGCCGGTCATGCTGAAAGGCCCGACCGGTTGCGGCAAGACCCGTTTCATCGAGTTCATGGCTTGGAAGCTGAAGCGGCCGTTGATTACCGTCGCCTGCAACGAGGACATGACGGCCTCCGACCTGATTGGACGTTTCCTGCTCGACGCCACCGGCACGCGCTGGCAGGACGGGCCATTGACCACGGCGGCCAGGATCGGTGCGATTTGTTACCTGGACGAGGTGGTCGAAGCGCGCCAGGACACGACGGTGGTCATACACCCTTTGACCGATCATCGCCGGACCATGCCGCTCGACAAGAAAGGCGAGTTGGTGCATGCGCATCCCGATTTCCAGTTGGTCATTTCCTACAATCCCGGCTATCAAAACCTTTTGAAGGACTTGAAGCAATCCACCAAGCAACGCTTCGGCGCCCTGGATTTCAATTACCCGAAGACCGAAGTGGAAACCGAAGTGATTTCCCACGAAACCGGCGTCGACCCGAAAACCGCAGAGAAGCTGGTGCAGATTGCTCATCGAGCCCGCAATCTCAAGGGCCATGGTTTGGACGAGGGAATTTCGACGCGTCTTCTAGTGTATGCGGGGCAGCTGATCGCGAAGGGCGTCGAACCGAGGGCGGCATGTCAGATGACCTTGGTTCGCCCCCTGACCGATGATCCGGACATGCGGGATACTCTGGACGCAGCGGTTGCTACGTTTTTCTAAAAAAGGACTAAGCCGCTGCGGGGCAAGACGAGGCGAGCCATGAGCATCAACCTGGAAGACTACCGCGAATACCTGGAGCGGGTCGAGCCGCATATCAAGGACACCCTAGAGGCCAGCTTCCACGAAGCGGGGCGGGTGATGTCGCCGGGCGGCTTGCGCAATTATATCGAGGGTGCCCGCGTGCTTTCGGAACTGGGACGCGGGTCCGAACTGGTGGTGTCCTATATCCAGGAAATGCCCCTGGTCGCCAAGGAAGTGGGCGACGAAATCATTCCCGACGTGGTGACCTCGGTGATGAAGCTGGCCTCCATGGTCAGCGGGGGCGTGATCGCCGCGCTGTTCGACAGCCTGCCCACGGCGGCCAGCCGGCTGGGCGATGCCGACTTGCTGCGCCAGTATCTGGCCCTGGTCCATCAGCTTTCGGCGAAAGCACCACGCGGATTGCGCCCGATGCTTCAGCACCTCGACCAGCTATTCGATAAGTTGACGCTGGGCGGGCTGCGCCGCTGGGCGCTCTGGGGCGCACAGGCGCACGGGCGCGATTTCGAAAACCTGGCCAAATATTTCGGTCTCGAAACGGCGGACAGCCTCGCGGTGCTCCAGAAGGAACGCCGCGGCACGCTGTTCGTCGATACCCAGCGCAAGCTGAACTTCTATCTGCGCGCGTTGTGGGGCCGCGATTTCCATTTGCGCCCGACGGCCGGCGATTATGAAACGCGCGAAGGACTCAAGCCTTTCATCGAGTTTCCGGTCATCTACCTGCCCGATGCTTTCGACGATTACGGCGGCATTTCCGGCAAGGAGCTGTACCGTGCTGCCTGCGCCCACGCCGCCGCGCATCTCGCCTACACCAAGAAGCCGATCTCGGCGGAAGCGTTGAATCCGGTGCAGATGTTCATGATCGGTCTGATCGAGGATGCCCGTGTCGAGCATCTGGCCATCCGGCAGTTTCCAGGGCTCCGGCAGCTCTGGCTTCCGTTGCATGAGGCGGATGCCGAAGGTCGGGAAAGCCGCGATCCCGCTCTGTCTTTCTTGGAGCGCTTGGCCCATGCGCTGCTCGATGCGGAACTCGAAACCGAGGATAGCCTGATTCGGGAGACGGTAGCGGCCTTCCGGGAAGTCTTTGCGGCTCGTCCTGATGACAACCAAATCAGCTGGGATCTGGGTGTAACGCTATATAACAAGGTCAAGGATCGACTCGCGCTCCCGTCGTTGCGCATCCTGGAGGGCATGGCTATCCCGTACCGCGACGACAACCGGTTCATCTGGGCGTTCGCCGAGCAGTTCTGGGAACAGGCGGAATACGCACCGGCCAGCGAGCGCCAGGTCCGCAGGAAGGTTTCGGTCATGGAGATGGTCAACGAGGTGGACTGCGAACTGGCGGGGGACGATGCCCAGGAGGTCTGGACCCTGGAGACGCCGTTCCATTTGGATCAGGAAGGCTGCACCATCAATGAACTGGAAGGCAAGGAGCCGGTCAGCGATCCTTATCATTACCCCGAGTGGGACTACCAGGTACAGTTGCACCGCCCCAATTGGGCGACCGTTTTGGAAAAACGGCAGCCTAGAGGAGACCGGGAACTGATCGAGCAGATCCTGGTGGAGTACAAGCCCGTCGCCAGCCGCCTCAAGCACATCATCGATGCCTTGCAGCCGCGGGGTTTGGTCCGCCAGCGGCGGCAGGAGGACGGCGACGAGATCGATCTCAACGCCGCCATTCGCGCCATGATCGACATCCGCATGGGTGAGATGCCGGACCCGCGCATCAATATCCGCTACATCCGGAAGACGCGGGATTTGGCGGTGCTGGTGCTGCTCGACCTGTCGGAGTCGACCAACGAGACCCTGCCGGGATCGGATCGCGCCGTGATTCAGCTTGCGCGGGAGGCGACGACCCTGCTGGCCTGGGCCATCGACGGTATCGGCGATCCCTTCGCCATCCACGGGTTCGCTTCGGACGGGCGGCACGACGTGCAGTATTACCGTTTCAAGGATTTCGATCAGTCCTTCGACGATCAGGCGAAAGCGCGGCTGGCGGGCATGCAGGGAGGGCTTTCGACCCGGATGGGAGCGGCGCTCCGCCACGCCGGAAAGTTTCTGCTGCGTCAGCCGCAGCAGAAAAAGCTGCTGCTTCTGATTTCGGACGGCGAACCGGCGGACATCGACGAGCGCGATCCGCAGTATCTTCGGTTCGACACCAAGAAAGCGGTGGAAGAACTGGCGACCGCGGGTGTGACGAGCTATTGCCTCACTCTAGACCCCGAAGCGGACGAATATGTATCCAGAATCTTCGGCCCGAATCGCTACACTGTCGTCGATCATGTGCAGCGATTGCCGGAGCGCTTGCCGGCCTTGTTCGTGAGTTTGACCGGCTGATGTACACTATCCGAATAAGATCGACCGGAGCCGTGCCAGCCTGGATTCCGCCAGAGTCCCCGGTCTCCCGGGAGCCAGGAGACCGATCCTAATCCCACTGATCCAGGGGGCACAGATCAATTTCCCGACTGACCTCGAGGATCTGTTCCCTTAACCATTGATGAGCAGGATCTTTATCTCTCAATGGGTGCCAAGCCACGACGAAGTCATAGGCCGGCAGACCGAAGGGGACCTGGACGAGTTTCAATGGCGAGGACTTGATACAAGCTTCAGCGATTCGCCGGGGTAACGAAAGCAAAAGGTCCGTCGTTGCGACGGTAAAAGGAGCCGAGAGAAAATTCGGCACGACCACGGCGACTCGTCTCTCCAAACCCTGTTTCATTAGCCAGCGTTCGACAATCTGTGCATTCAGATCGCAAGAGGAGATCAGCAACTGATTCCTTTGTAGGTATTCCTCCAGAGTGATTTCATCTTCAACACCAGCATAGTCACGGCGGGCGATGCAAACTATAGTGTCATCGAAAAGCCGCACCCAATTCAAATGCGCCGGCAGCTTCAACATCGCCTGAAAGCCTAAAATCAAATCGATCTCCTGATTCTGCAACCGGGCCTCGAGCGAACCAGTGTCTGGCCGTTGCACATGAATCTCGATCCGAGGAGCGAGGTTGCACACCCGCTCGATCAGGCGGGGCAAGACAAGAAACTCGAAATAGTCCGATCCGGCCAGGATGAATCGTTCGTGGCTCGTAGCAGGATCGAATTGAGCCGGCGACTTGAGGATATGTTCCGCGTTTCGCAGGACCGAGCGGACGGGCTCGAGCAATGCCGAGGCGCGTTCCGTGGGCTTCATGCCCGTCGGTGTCCTCACTAGCAAAGGATCGTCGAACTGTTGCCGAAGCCGCTGCAGGATTTGGCTCATGGCCGGCTGGGTAATAAACATCTTTTCGGCGGCCCGTGAAACGTTGAGTTCCTGCATCAACAGATCGAAGGCCAGCAGCATGGTGAAATCGAGGTGTCTCAGATTTAACATGTTTGAAAACTGCTAGTGTCGTTAAATACGACCGGCCGTTGGATACCTTAGCTTAAACCAGCTGTCCAGCCGGAATTGGACTTCAGTATTGTTCGGCAATCTTGCCGAAAGTTCCCTTGCCCTTGGATGTCTCCTTCGATCCCAGGCCCGTAGCACCGCCGCTCGGAGGCGCTTCGCCCCAGCTTTGCGGCGGACGCGGAACCTTACCATCCATGATGTCGTCAATTTGGAAACGATCAATCGTCTCGTACTTGATCAAAGCTTCCGCCATGAGATGCAACTTTTCCATGTTTTCCCGCAGCATACGCTCCGAACGCTCGTAATTGCGATCGATCACCGAGCGAATTTCTTCATCGATCAAATGAGCGGTTTCCTCGGACACCATCTTGTGTTTCGTGACGGAGCGTCCCAAAAACACTTCACCCTCTTCCTCGCTATATGCCAGCGGCCCTAAGCGCTCCGAGAGACCCCAGCGGGTAACCATGTTACGCGCCAGAGTGGTGGCGCGCTCGATATCGTTCTGAGCGCCGGTCGTCACTCGTTCCTTGCCGAAAATAATCTCTTCCGCAATACGTCCGCCGAACAAACTCGAAATCTGGCTTTCCAATTTCTGCTTACTCGCACTGTACTGGTCGCGCTCCGGCAAGAACATGGTGATTCCCAGGGCCCGGCCGCGCGGCATGATACTGACCTTGTATACGGGGTCATGCTCGGGGACTAGCCGTCCTACGATGGCATGGCCTGCCTCATGATAAGCAGTGAGTTGCTTCTCTTCGTCGCTCATGACCATGGACTTGCGTTCCACACCCATGAGGATTTTGTCCTTGGCTTTCTCGAAATCCTCCATGTCGACATTGCGCTTGTTCTTACGGGCCGCGAACAACGCCGCTTCGTTGACCAGGTTTGCCAGATCCGCGCCGGAGAAGCCGGGCGTCCCGCGCGCCAGATATTGAACCTCGACGTTGTCGGCGATCGGCACTCGCTTCATGTGAACCTTCAAGATCTGCTCGCGGCCCCGAACGTCGGGAAGCCCAACGACGACCTGACGATCGAAGCGGCCCGGCCGCAATAGCGCAGGATCCAAGACATCGGGACGGTTGGTGGCCGCGATGACAATGATGCCTTCGTTTCCTTCAAAACCGTCCATTTCGACGAGCAATTGGTTAAGGGTCTGCTCGCGCTCGTCATGACCGCCGCCCAAACCGGCACCGCGATGGCGGCCTACCGCATCGATTTCATCGATGAAGATGATGCACGGCGCATTTTTCTTCGCTGTTTCGAACATGTCACGTACGCGGGAGGCGCCCACGCCCACGAACATTTCGACGAAATCCGAACCGGAGATGGAGAAGAACGGAACCTTGGCCTCTCCGGCAATCGCCCGGGCCAATAAGGTCTTACCGGTACCCGGAGGGCCCACCATCAGAGCCCCGCGCGGGATTTTGCCACCCAGCTTCTGGAACTTGCTCGGGTCCTTGAGGAAGTCAACCATCTCCTGGACATCTTCCTTAGCCTCCTCAACGCCTGCGACGTCGGCGAACGTCACCTTGACTTGATCTTCTTCGATAAGCCGGGCTCGACTTTTACCGAAGGACATAGCCCCCCTTCCGCCCGTGCCGCCTTGCATCTGGCGCATGAAGAAAATCCACACGGCGATCAGCAGCAACATCGGGAACCACGAGATAAAGATCTGCATCAGCAGTGATTGGGATTCCGGCGGCTGAGCCTTGATCTCGACGTGATTCTTCAACAAGTCGTCCACCAGGTGGTCGTCGCCAGGACTGTAAGTGGTGAACTTCTCGCCGGTTCCGAGCATGCCTCGGATCATCTGACCATCGATATTCACGTATTTTACTTGCCCTTCCTGTACGTCCGAGATAAACCGCGAGTAAGGTACTCCCGGATCTACCGGCATGCGGGGACCAAAATGGAGGAAAAGCAGTGCCAGTGCAATGGCACTGATTATCCACGGAATCGCATTTTTCATTAATTCGTCCACTCATCGGTTTGTTATGGTGTTTACTTGTCAAATCCCGCCTGCTTATTGCTTATAAACCTCTTTATGGAAGAGGCGGAAATGATGCGGTTTGCCAGTGTTTGAGAGCCTGAATCGGGATGAGGTATCCCAAGGTTCGCTGGAGAATGTGATGGTTGTAAAGCGTGATAAAGCGGCGCAGGGCGGATTCCAAGCCCTAGATGGAAATCGAAGCAATGGCTTTGCAGGACCTCCGTTGAAGCGCTTAACCATGCCATTAGTTTGCGGACGACGCGGCGGGATGAGGCGGTGTTCGATCTCTTGCAGGGCACAGGTACGGTCGGACGATGGTCGCTGGACGACTGCTGGCTGCAATTCATGAAATGATCGACGAACGCCGAGCCGTTGTCGGCTAGGTACGTTTGAATGCGGAAGGGAGCAGCCTAGCCGACAGATTTCAAAAACACCTTGGGACTCCGGGCGGTACGGTTGACCTCGAGAGTGAGATAGACCCAGCGGGTGGTCCGGTCGATGGCAACGAACAGGTAACGTCGGTAACGTCGCGGCTCGCCTTCGATGGTTAGAAACCTCAATCGGATTGACCCAAAACCTCACGGAGCACGCCCCGAACTTCGAAGAGGGCATGGTTTCTTCCATGGGAGCTGACATTTTATTAAGGCTTCAAAGCCGATGTGCCACTTCTCGCCGGCTTTCGGCGCAGGCGGTCAACGGTTCCCTTGAAAGAAGCATTGGTGAGATAAAGGATATAGATCACGGCCAGTACCAGCATAGTGATGGCGAGAACTGCCACGAGAGAAGGACCTGTTTGCGCCGTACCCACCGAAAATGGCACATGCGCATCCACTTTCTGACCCTCATTTATCAGGGTGACGTGCGCGAGATAATTTCCCGGCTCCGTAAAATCGATCGTCGCGTTGGTCGACCCAGACGGATGGATCGTCGGCGGTTGGTAGTACATCCTAGTCCCGTCAGGTTCTCGTGTGATTTCAAACTCAACCGTCATCCGACGTAGTGCTTTACCTTCGTAGTCGAACACCAGGGTCGACTGTCCAACGTCCGGAATGGCCTTGCAGTACTCCGTAGTTCCCGTGAGTTGCGGCTGATAAGCCGTGAAATGCACCCAGTGAGACCCGACGGCAATCCGGCAGGAATCGGCGTCGATTCCAGAACCGCCGCCATGTGCGCGGATCACCCCGGAAAATGAAGCAAGAATTAAAACGGCCAAGGCCGAGACTATTTTGTTGAGGTATCTGTTTCCGCACATATCTTTTGCCCTCGTTAACCTGGTATTTGCCGATTATAGTCTGTGCGTCGCGGGTTACTCTGGAGCAGATTCGTTTGTATAGCCAAATAATTATTGCAAAAGTGCCCAACCAAGATAATAAGATATATCGATATAAACTGAGAGGCGCTCCCAAAACATACGGTTTATTTCTTCCCGCGATGCTGCATTAAAGACTAACCTTAGGCGGTTTTGAAATTAGATTTTTTGATATCGCCATTAAATTCTTTAATACCTTGATGTTGCATTTTTAGTCCGATTTTATGTCAGACTCTTCGCCGGATGTTTCTTGGGGTATCTCAAGTTCATCCGGCAATCATTGTTTAATTTCATCAGCAAGAGGAAATAGTTATGGCTACTATAAGTCAACAAGCGGGTGGGATCGCCGCCCAAGAGAAACCACTGCTGGATAAGCGCTGGCTCGTTTTTGGTCTTGGACTCTATCTCGTGTTTTATATATGGGTTCGCTGGTACGAAGGGGTCTACGGCTGGTCCGCCGGTCTCGACTCGTTCGCACCGGAATTCGAGACGTACTGGATGAACTTCCTGTACACCGAAATCGTACTGGAAGTGATCACCGCCTCGATTCTGTGGGGCTATCTGTGGAAGACCCGGACTCGAGACATGGATGCCGTAACGCCGCGGGAGCAGTTATACCGCCACATGACGCATGGAATCTGGATGTGCTGCTATGCGTGGGCACTGTACTGGGGCGGCAGCTACTTCACCGAACAGGACGGCACCTGGCACCAGACGATCGTGCGCGACACCGACTTCACGCCGTCGCACATCATCGAGTTCTATCTGAGCTATCCGATCTACATCATCAGCGGGGGTGCCTCGTTCCTGTATGCGCATACCCGCCTGCCGGCATTTGCGAAGAACGGGTTTTCCCTGGCCTATTTGGTCGTCGTTGTCGGTCCGTTCATGATTCTGCCGAACGTGGGGCTGAACGAGTGGGGTCACACCTTCTGGTTCATGGAAGAGCTGTTCGTAGCGCCCTTGCACTACGGCTTTGTGGTATTCGGCTGGACCGGGCTTGCGATCATGGGGGTCATCTCGCTGGTTGTTATGGATGTCGCCAGACTGATCAAGAAAGAACTATGCCCGGAATTGGCGTGATCGGAGGCCGACTGGCCTTCTTCGGGTAAATGTTGAGCAGCCATAAACCCTGAAGTTAGAAGCCACTGCCCGAAACGGAAATCACTGGGCAGTGGCCTTTTTTACCCTCCGGCAGGGGGCGGAGTGAAACACGATACTGCATATAAGACGCCCATTATCATGAGAATTCTTGATCACAGAAACCCTTATTAAAGTCTCGGAGATACCCGCTATGTCGAATCCCAGTTTTTTATCCAAGCTTCTGGAAAGCAGATATTCCGGCTTTCTACTCGTAGCCTTTGTCATCGGACTATACATCTTGCAGACGAAGGTCATTTCACCGTTCGTCGAGACTGTCGCGAGCTCGAACGTGTTCCAGGAAGAGGCCGTGTTGGACGGCAAAGACCTAAGTCAAATGGCCGCCTTGCATTGCAATCATTTCGTCCAGGATCGGTTAGGCGCTTCCGACACGATTGAATTTACGGATAGCGGCCACAGAGTATGGCAACTGTCCAATGGACGCTACCTTGTCAGCTCGCACGTTGTGGAGCGTGACGCTTCGGGACAGCGGAAAAACATCGCCTTTGCGTGCAATATCCATTACACCGGCGGATCTCAGGGTGACGATACGCTTCGGATTAACTGGACTCTTGAAGGCTTGGAGCTTAATCAAACCTGATTTCCATTATTTGATATATCCAAAAACACGGAGAAAACTCATGCCAATTTATGCCGTACAGCGCCAATTGTCTGGCATTACCCCTGAACAATTGTCTGAAGCCCAAAAGGCCGCTATCGCAGCGAGCGATAAACTCTCCCGAGAAGGCGTACCGGTAAGATATATACGGACTAACTTTTATCCGGCGGACGCTCGCTGTACCTGTTTGTTCGAAGCCCCGGATGCGGAGTCGGTGAGGCGTGCCAATGAAGCGGCATCGCTTCCATTCAACAAGATAGAAGAAGTGCTTGACCTTAATCCTTGACTCGCGGATGGTCGAGGCGAGCGAAAGAGGCAGCCTATCGCGGCACTATCCGGTGTCCACACATCCCTATTCAGAAATCGAGGACATATCCATGAAAGAGGCGATTCACTTCTCCCGTGAAGACCGGTTATTGTGGTTGGGCATCTTCGGGTTTAGCGGGATCTTTATATTGATCATGTCAGTATTTACTACAGTCCCGATAACCCATTATATGGTACGCATAATTATTACCATAATGATGATGTTTATTCCGGGGTACGTCACTATGAAGCTATTCTTGGATCGAATGGAGTTTACCGAACACAAGGTACTCGACAGATTTATCGTTCCGTTGATCATATCGGCAATAACGGTGCAGCCCTTGTATTTTTTGGTTACCTATCTACGGACCTATGGACTCAACATCGACGAGGACGTGATAAACAGCGACATCCTCGCGGCCATCATTGCGATACTGGTTACAGCCAGCGCTTTCTTGATCAAATTTTTTCGAACCGGAAAGGCTACCGCTCAGATACAAGGGAGGACCTAAGGAGTGTCTCGTTGTTTTTAACTCCGCGCGGCAGGCACAGCTACTTTTGGGGTGAATGAATCGGTGTTCGATCAGCTTAACGTCGATCTCGATACCGCGGCTGTCGACGACAGGGTGAAACCTATCCTCAGATATGTCAAAAAGCTCACCCTCACCCCCACGTACGTCACCAGGCTGGCGCCGACGTCATCTTCGCCGCCATCTGGAACGAGAGAGCTTTCGTCGACGTAGTTAGCCAGTGCCGCGTCGTGAGCTACGTGAGCCGCTTCGTGAACGGTGTCGGCGAGGATGTCGACTCGATCGCCGCTCGGCTTTCGGGACCGGGGTTCTGCGGATCATCGGTTACTCGGGATGGACTGAACGCTTGGAACAGTCTCCGGCCTGATTCGTAGCGCCCATCCCCAATTTGGAGTGCATCAATTTTATCGACCGGTAAGGCAACTGGATTTCCCCTCCCGGCCGAGTCGTTAGTCAAGGTCTAAGGTCATAGGTCATGAATCTAGGGTTGGAATTTGCGTTTCGAATACTGGTCGTACTTTCCGTTGTGCTATTGGTCGTGGGGTTGCTCAAGCCTCAGTGGGTCTGGCGGTGGAAGAAAAAGGAGCCCGATCGTTTAGTCATTACGATGGTTGCGCTGCTCCTCTTCATGGGCGGCTTCACCGGACTCGGTGAGATATCCCAAGATGTCGGTGACGATCTCGAGCGCCGATTGGGAGCCCAGATTCTGAGTAAGGCCGAATACCGAATCGGGCCAGGAACCAAGCGTTGCGAAGCCGGTGCTCGCCCCGGCCAAGCGGGAGCCACGGACGACGAAGAGACTTCCGACGGCATCCGCTACAATGTGCGTACCCCGGCCAACTACGACTCTACCATAGCCCATCCGCTGCTGATGGTGTATTCGCCTTACGGCAAGAACCGGAATCGCACGGAGGAGTTCACCTATCTGACCCGGGATGCCACGGCAGCCGGGTTCATTGTGGCTTATGCGGATCACAAGCGTATGGCCCCGGAAACCCTCATTGAACTCGCCGGAATTCCGAGGCGTATCCAGGAAAAATGGTGTGTGGACGAGAACCGGATTCTCCTGACTGGCCATTCCGATGGCGGGACTATTTCGATGGGGATCGCCTTCGTCAATGGCACCCGCGACATTCCGGCGGCTATTGTGTCGAGTGCGGTCGGAATCCGCGCGGATGATCTGGCGGATCGTTCCTGTCCCAAACCGCTGTCGGTCCTGGTCATGCACAGCTCCAAAGACACGGTTTTTCCCGGTTATGGGAAAGGTACCGTTGAATGGTGGGCAAAGTGTAACAAGTGCGACGGGCGCGCCGTAGAAGCCTTGCCGAACGGATGTGTCGCCTACTCCGGCTGTGCCAATGGGGTAAAGACCTGGTATTGCGAGAACTCCAACCCGCACTCCGTATGGCCAAGCTTAAACCGCACAGTTATCGGTTTTCTGTCGACAGCAGTCCGCTCTCAGGAATGATTCATTGGATGGAACGGGAAGATATGATCATGCCGCGCTGCAGCGGAAACTGCGCACGATCTCGATGCCTTTTCCGGTCCTTGCGAGACTAGACAGCTAGGTATTTCGAAGATGGGGAGGAGTCGGCCGATAAGCCGGGTTCTGTCGTGGACAGTCATTCATCTAGGGCGCGCGTCACCGCGCGCCTCAAGCGACCTACCCGGGAGCCGTGCGGGCCGCACGTTAGGGGTTGCCCCCAATGCCCCCCTATTTGGTCTTGCTCCAGGCGGGGTTTTCCCTGCCACTCCCGTTACCGGAAGCGCGGTGCGCTCTTACCGCACCATTTCACCCTTACCGCGTTCCCGAAGGAGGCGCGGCGGTATATTTTCTGTGGCACTTTCCGTAGGCTTTCGCCTCCCAGGCGTTACCTGGCGCCTCGCCCTGCGGAGCCCGGACTTTCCTCTCCCCGCGTCGACGACGTGGGCAGCGACTGTCTGGCCAACTCCCGATGGTATTGTATTAAGAGATCGGTCGAGTGGCTAGTAACCGAGCGGTTACGCCACTGTTTCGAAGCTTTTGTCGAAACGACAGAAAAGCGGGCGTTTGTTGATTTAAGTCAAAATCGTACCGTCCGGTTGAGGCTAGTATTTTGACCACGCGAGAACGCTAAGTTGATTTACCTCCATCTCCTCTTTGGAACTTGTTATAGCATTCTCCGGGTTAGCGACATTGCGTTTAAGACCTCTTAATCCTCTGGGATGTTGTCAGGGCCGAAGCTTTGCTAAGGCCCTTTTTTTTGTGCTGAATTTTGAAACAGTCCTGTAACCAAAATTAGAGTCTCGGCCCTCGTTTTTCCTTCTGATTCAAGAACTCCGCGCGTTGAGCCCCTCGGGTATTTGTGTTCTAATACCAGACGGTTTACCTAAGTCTTAGGGAAACGCCGAGCATACCTCTCGCTGCGCGCGGCTTCGATTCGGAGCGCGACGTTTTGATAAAAACCGTGGCACTCTCTCGGTGCGCCTTAAGCCGAAAACATCTTAGCACTCCCTCTGCCGTCTTCTTCGAACCTGTTGCAGGAATGCGAGAGGGGTGGTTTGGCCGTTAATTTGTGCGATCCACAGGCGTATATATGCTAATCAGAACAAAGAAAGGCTTGAATCTGCCGATCACTGGGGAGCCCGAGCAAACGATACACGACGACGGTAACGTTGTTAAATCCGTAGCGTTACTGGGCTTGGATTATGTCGGATTGAAGCCCTCCATGAATGTTTCGGAGGGAGACCGGGTCAGGCTCGGTGAGGCGCTGTTTTCGGATAAACAGTATCCCAAGGTTTTGTTCACCTCGCCCGGGAGCGGCGTGGTCAAGGCGATCAATCGCGGCGCCAAACGCGTGCTTCAATCCGTCGTCATCGAATTGGACGGCGATGACAGCGTTCAGTTTCAATCGTACGACCAATCCAAACTCGCCGATCTGACTGTCGAGCAAGTAAAAGAGAATCTGCTGGCTTCCGGCTTGTGGACCTCTCTTCGAACCCGCCCCTACAGCAAGGTTCCCGATCCCGATACGGCGCCCCATTCCATTTTTGTGACGGCGATCGACACCAACCCATTGGCCGCTCGGCCGGATGTTGTCATTCAGGAACGGGTTCAAGACTTCAAAAACGGACTGACTGTCGTTTCCAAGCTGACCGAGGGGAAGGTTTATCTCTGCACGGCGCCGAATCATTCCCTGCCTTCCGGAGACAGTAACAAGATCGAGATCGCTGAGTTCGACGGGCCGCACCCCGCCGGTCTCGTGGGTACCCATATCCATTATCTCGATCCCGTCAGCGCTACCAAGATAGTCTGGCATCTCGACTATCAAGCCGTCATGGCGATCGGTAGCCTGTTCACCACCGGCCGATTGAACGTGGAGCGAGTCGTTTCTCTCGCCGGGCCGATGGTCGAGCGCCCCCGTTTGATCCGCACTCGGCTGGGCGCCAATCTGAGCGATTTGGTTCGAAATGAAACCGTTGCGGATAAGGAAGCACGCGTGATTTCGGGGTCCATACTGTGCGGCCAGAAGGCGGAAGGATGGTCGGACTATCTCGGGCGCTATCACAATCAGGTCAGCGTCATCGAGGAAGGGCGGCAAAGAGAGTTCATGGGGTGGGTAGTACCGGATCGCGACAAGTACTCTTTCCTGAACGTGCTTTTATCCAGTCTTCCCAAAGAACAGGGGCGCAAGTTCGCTTTCACCAGCGCCAAATATGGCAGCGCGAGAGCTATCGTGCCGGTCGGCGTCTACGAAGAGGTCATGCCCATGGACATTCTGCCGACGCAATTGCTGCGCTCGCTGATCGTGGGCGACACCGATACGGCGCAGGCCTTGGGTTGTCTCGAACTGGACGAAGAAGACCTGGCGCTTTGCACCTTCGTCGATCCGGGCAAGCACGATTTCGGCCCGGTGCTTCGCAAGAATCTTACCCAAATTGAGAAGGAAGGCTAATGTCTCGTACTAGGCAATTCTTAGACAAGATACATCCGTACTTCGCGCATGGCGGTCGGCTGGAGAAGCTCTATCCGATCTATGAGATGGTCGACACCTTTCTCTATAGCCCTCCCGATGTGACGGCTGGCGGGGTTCACGTCCGCGACGCAGTCGATTTGAAGCGGGTCATGACCTACGTCTGGATCGCGGCTCTGCCGTGTTTGCTGATGGCGCTGTTCAACACCGGCTATCAGGCCAACTCGGCCATGGAGAGCATGGGTATCGCCTCGGCACCCGGCTGGCGCGGTGCCATCATGGACGTTTTCGGCTACAACCCGGTCAATCCGATTTCCGTTGTGATGCACGGCGCCTTGTATTTCTTCCCGATCTATATCGTCACGCTCGTGGCGGGCGGTATATGGGAAGTCTTGTTCGCCGTCGTCCGGAAGCATGATGTAAACGAAGGCTTCTTCGTATCGTCCATCCTGTTCGCGTTGACGCTGCCGCCCAATACGCCCTTGTGGCAGGTGGCCATCGGCATTTCGTTCGGCGTCGTGATCGGCAAGGAAATTTTTGGCGGCACCGGCAAGAACTTCCTGAATCCGGCGCTCACCGGCCGCGCGTTTCTGTATTTCGCCTATCCGGCCTCCATGTCGGGTGACGCGGTATGGACCGCGGTAGACGGATTCAGCGGCGCGACCGCTCTGGGCTTGGGCGCCATGGGAGGCGTCGACGCGATCACGGCGGGCGGCATCTCTTGGTGGCAGACCTTCTTCGGTTTCGAGCAAGGCTCGCTGGGCGAGACCTCGACCCTGGCCTGTCTGATCGGCGCCGCATTCCTGATCTACACGCGCATCGCCTCGTGGCGGATCATGGCCGGCGTCCTGGTCGGCATGGTCGCAACGTCCACCTTGTTCAACATCGTCGGCAGCGATTCCAATGCCATGTTCGCGATGCCCTGGTACTGGCATTTGACTCTGGGCGGCTTCGCTTTCGGCACGGTGTATATGGCCACCGATCCGGTCAGCGCGGCGCATACCAATGCCGGGCGTTGGGTTTTCGGCGCCTTGATCGGTTTCATGACCGTGCTGATTCGAGTCGTGAACCCGGCTTTCCCGGAAGGCATCATGCTGGCCATCCTGTTCGCCAACATTTTCGCGCCGCTGATCGACTACGCCGTAATTAAAGCGAATATCACGAGAAGGGTTAGACGTCATGCCTGATTCAGCAAATCCCAACACAGCGGGAACGCAGGTGTCCGATAAGATCGCCGGCTTCATCGAAAAAGCGAACGAGTACGCGCAGAAGATTCTGGTGCTGCCGAACGACAGTTTCCAGAAAACGCTCGCCGTCGCTTTCGCATTGTGCCTGGTCGGAGCGGTATTGGTATCGGGTTCGGCCGTTGCGCTCAAGCCGCTGCAGGAAAGCAATAAGTCCAAGGACGAAAAAGTCAACATTCTCGAGGTGGCGGGCCTGTTGGATGAAGGAACCAAGGTCGACGAGGCCTTCAAGAATATCGAGCCGAAAGTCGTCGACTTGGCAACGGGCGATTACGTCGATTCGATCGATCCGAAAACCTTCGATCAGCGCAAGGCAGCCAAGGATCCGGCGATGAGCGAGGCCATACCGCCGGAAAAGGATATCGCCAATATCAAGCGCAAGCCCAAATACGCCAAGGTCTACTTGGTCAAGGAGGGCGGCCAATTGAAGTCGGTGATCCTGCCGGTCAGCGGTTACGGGTTGTGGTCCACCATGTACGGTTTTATGGCGCTGCAAGCCGATGCGCAGACGGTTATCGGCCTCAATCTTTACGATCAGGCGGAAACTCCCGGCCTGGGCGGCGAGGTGGTGAATCCGAAATGGAAGGCGCTTTGGAAAGGAAAGAAAGTGTACAACTTCACCGGCAAGGAATTGCACGAGAGCAACTTGACCGAGAAGGGACAGCAGATCGAGATCGGCGAAGTCGCATTGGGCCTCGTAAAGGGCTCCGTCGATCCGTCCAAGCCGGGCTCGGAATACCAAGTGGATGCGCTCGCGGGCGCTACGCTCACGAGCCGCGGCGTCAGCAACCTGGTGAGCTACTGGATGAGCAGGGAAGGCTTCGGACTTTATCTGGCAAAGCTTAGATCTCAGAGGGGTTAAGCCGATGAACCTTAATGAAGAACACAAGAAAGTTCTTGTCGAACCGTTAGTCGATAACAACCCCATCACTCTGCAGGTGTTAGGGATCTGTTCCGCTCTGGCGGTGACTTCGCAGCTATCGACCGCGCTGATCATGAGCCTCGCGTTGACTTCGGTCACCGCCTGCTCGAGCGCCGGTATCGCATTCATCCGCAATCACGTTCCGAGCAGCATTCGTATCATCGCTCAAATGGTGATTATTGCCTCGCTGGTGATCGTGGTGGATCAGATTCTCAAAGCGTTCGCTTACGAAATCAGCAAGCAATTGTCGGTGTTCGTAGGTCTGATCATCACCAACTGCATCGTCATGGGGCGCGCGGAAGCCTATGCGATGAAGAATCCGCCGTGGGAAAGTTTTCTCGACGGCATAGGCAATGGCCTCGGCTACAGCCTGATTCTGATCACCGTCGCCATCGTTCGCGAACTGTTCGGTTCCGGCAAACTGCTCGGCATCGACGTGCTGCCTCTTTTGAAGGACGGCGGCTGGTATGTCCCGAACGGCTTGCTGCTGCTCCCGCCGAGCGCTTTCTTCCTGATCGGATTGCTGATCTGGGCGGTGCGTACCTGGAAGCCGCAACAAGTCGAGAAGGCTGACTTCGCCATCATGCCGGCTCACGGGGAGGCACACTGATGGAAGCCTATATCAATCTATTTATTAAGTCGGTCTTTATCGAGAACATGGCTCTGGCCTTCTTCTTGGGAATGTGCACGTTCATTGCCGTCTCGAAGAAGATCGAAACCGCAGTCGGCCTCGGCATCGCCGTTGTCATCGTGCAGACGCTCACGGTTCCTGCCAACAACCTGATCTATACCTATCTGTTGAAAGAAGGCGCACTGTCCTGGGCGGGTTTGGAAAACGTCGACCTGAGCTTCATCGCTTTGATGGCGTGTATCGGCGTGATCGCGGCGATCGTGCAGATCCTGGAAATGGTGCTGGATCGCTTTTTCCCTGCACTTTATAACGCTCTCGGCATCTTCCTGCCGCTCATCACCGTGAACTGCGCCATCCTCGCCGGCAGCCTGTTCATGATCGAGCGCGATTACAACTTCAACGAAAGCGTGGTTTACGGCGTCGGCAGCGGCTTCGGCTGGGCTCTTGCGATCACCGCCATGGCGGGCGTTCGCGAGAAGCTGAAATACAGCGACGTGCCGCCGGGACTTCGCGGCCTGGGCATCACGTTCATCACGGCAGGCCTGATGGCGCTGGGCTTCATGGCGTTTTCGGGCATTCAACTGTAAGGGGCAGGGCATAAGACAATGTTGGAAATCATCCTAGGCGTATTGTTTTTCACCCTGATCGTCATTGCCCTGGTCTTCGTGATTCTCGGCGCGAAATCGAAGCTGGTCGCATCCGGCAACGTCGATATCCTGATCAACGACGAAAAGACCATCCACGTTCCCATCGGCGCCAAGCTGTTGACCGCGCTTGCGGACAACAATCTGTTCGTATCCTCGGCTTGCGGCGGCGGCGGTACCTGCGCCCAGTGCCGGGTAAAAGTGCACGAAGGCGGCGGCGACATTCTGCCCACCGAACTTTCGCACATCACCAAGCGAGAGGCGGCGGATGGGGATCGTCTGGCCTGCCAGGTCACCGTCAAGCAGAACATGAAGATCCATGTTCATGACGAAGTCTTCGGCGTGAAGAAATGGGTGACCACGGTTCGCTCGAACCATAACGTCGCGACCTTTATCAAGGAGTTGGTGCTGGAACTGCCCAAGGGCGAGCATGTCAATTTCCGCGCCGGCGGCTACATCCAGATCGAGTGCCCGCCTTATCATGCGAAGTTCTCGGATTTTGATGTCGAAGAACGCTTCCGTGACGATTGGGACAAGTACAATCTGTGGCAGTACGAATCCGTCGTCAAGGAGCCGGCCATTCGCGCTTACTCCATGGCGAACTATCCGGAAGAGAGCGATATCATCATGCTCAACGTCCGTATCGCCACGCCGCCGCCGGGAGCCAATGGCATTCCGCCGGGGGTCATGTCGTCCTATATCTTCAATCTGAAGCCGGGCGACAAGGTGACGATTTCCGGGCCGTTCGGCGAGTTCTTTGCCCGCGACACCGACAACGAGATGGTCTTCATCGGCGGTGGCGCCGGTATGGCGCCGATGCGCTCGCACATCTTCGACCAGCTTCGCAGGTTGAAGAGCAAGCGGAAGATGACCTTCTGGTACGGCGCTCGTAGCTTGCGGGAAATGTTCTACGTGGACGATTTCAACAAGCTGCAGGAAGAAAATCCGAACTTCAAGTGGTTCATCGGTCTTTCCGAACCGAAACCGGAGGACAATTGGACCGGCTACGTCGGCTTCATTCATAACGTTCTGTACGAGAACTATCTGAAGGACCACCCGGCGCCGGAGGATTGTGAATACTACCTTTGCGGTCCGCCGATGATGAACACCGCCGTGATCAAAATGCTGGAAGACATCGGCGTGGAAAGGGAAAACATCATGCTGGACGATTTCGGCGGCTAGTCCGCCCGGTTCGTCCGGCCGAGAAAGCGGGAGGGGTTTTCGGGCGCCTCCCGCTTTTCTTTTTTGGAAAACGTAGTAAAGTCGAGACCATTTTTCGGGGCATGTCCTTTTCGGCACCGGCGCAACCGGCCATAAGGGTGCCTCAAGATCATCCGTATTGGATTAGTCGAGGCGAACGATGACACTGTTTCTGATTACTTTTGCGGTGATAGCCGCCGTTATCTTCTTTATGGCGATAGGCGTCATGTTCGGGCGAGGCGCCATCAAAGGCACCTGTGGAGGCGTAAACAACGGCGAATGCGTTTGCGTTCAGAAATGCGAGAAGCGGCGAAAGCTCGAAGCTATGGCCGAAAACTCCTGATCAACAGGCGCTTTAATTCCCACAGTCGCCAGCGGATAGGCGCTAATACATTAACGATTTTTTCCCGCAAACAACCCATGTGCCGGATGAAGACAGTACCGTGGCGGTTTACGTTCCTCGCTTGGACACGTAAACCCTAGGTACTTCCGGCACATGTCCGCCTGCTCTTCCTTATATTGGTACGATTACGAAACCTTCGGGACCGATCCCAGGCGCGACCGTCCTGCGCAGTTCGGAGGCATTCGAACCGATCTGGAACTCAATCCGATCGGCGAACCCGTAACGCTGTTCTGCAAGCCCGCGCGTGATGTATTGCCGGTACCCGAAGCTTGTCTGATTACCGGCATAACGCCTCAGTTGGCTGCGGAGCGGGGCGTCACGGAAGCGGAATTTATCGCCAGGATTCATGATCAGTTCTTGGTGCCGGGAACCTGCGTAGCCGGCTATAACAATATTCGGTTCGACGACGAAGTCACCCGAAACTGTCTTTACCGCAACCTGTTCGATCCGTATGAACGGGAATGGCGCAACGGCAATTCCCGATGGGACATCATCGACATGCTGCGACTGACTCGGGCGCTCCGGCCCGAGGGCATCGAATGGCCCACGGACGATTCCGGCAGGCCGAGCCTACGATTGGACGCGCTGACGGTCGCTAACGGAATACAACACGAGAATGCGCACGACGCCTTGGCCGACGTCTGGGCGACCATCGCCATAGCGCGTTTGGTTCGCGAGCGCCAGCCCAAGCTTTTCAATTTCGTTTTTTCTAATCGCGGGAAGAGAGAGGCCTTCGAATTGCTGCGGTTCGGCGCAATGCAGCCGGTCTTGCACGTTTCGGAAAAATTCGCCGCAGAGCGGCACTGTATTGCCGTCGTGGTTGCGCTCGTCAAGCATCCGCGAAATCCGAACGGGATAGTTGTTTACGATCTTTCCGTCGATCCCACGCCACTCGTCACCCTGAGTGCTGAAGAGCTTCGGGAACGCCTGTTCACTCCGGTTGCGAAACTGCCGCCCGGCGTCGAGCGTGTTCCGCTGAAAACGGTCCACGTGAACAAATGCCCCGTTATCGCGCCGTTATCGGCTCTGCGTCCCGGAGATGCGGAACGGCTGCAAATCGACCTTTCTCGCTGTAACCGCCACCTCGATTTACTCAAGCGGGAATGGACCTTGGCGAAGAAGATCCAGGAAGTGATGGAATTCAACGGTGTCGAGATGGTTATGGATGATCCCGATCTCATGCTGTATGACGGATTCATCGGCGATGCCGATCGCGCGACTCTAAAATGGCTACGCGGTTTGTCTCCGGATGAATTAAGCCGCGCGCAACCAACATTTAAGGATGCGCGTCTGCCGGAGCTGGTTTTCCGCTATCGTGCTCGAAACTTTTCCGAGACTTTGTCGGCGGAAGAAGCCGCCCGCTGGGAAGCGTATCGCATCCGGCGCTTGACGGTTCAGGGATGTGGCGGAAGTATAGTTCTGAGCGAATATCAAGCAAGAATCGATGCGCTGGAAACATCTCCCGGCTTATCCGCCAAGGATCTGGAAATCCTCGCGAGTCTGCGGCGTTACGCTCAGGAAATTATCTCCTAACCCATAAGCAATTTGCCTTATACTTTCGGCTTTGTTCGTTCACACCAGGAGAAAATAATGAAAAAGCTCTTGTCATTAGTCGCCGTCCTGTCGTTGCTGTGGGCGGGGTTTGCGAATGCCCACGGTCCGAGCCGTCAGAAGGTTACCGAAACAGTCGACATCAACGCCACGCCGGACGCGGTTTGGGCCCTTGTCGGCGACTGGGCGAATCCGCAGAAATGGTTGCCGCCGGTTGAAAGCACCACGGCGCAAGGCGGTACCGAGAAAGGCGCGACGCGGGAACTCAAGCTGAAAAGCGGCGGCGTGATCAAGGAAGAACTCAAGAGCTACGATGCCTCCAAAATGACCATGCAATACAAGATCACCGAAGTCGATCCCAAGGATCTGCCGGTAGCCAATTATTCGTCGAATATCAAAGTCGAACCGAACCCGGCCGGTGGTTCCAAGGTGGAATGGAACGGCGCCTTTTATCGCAGCTTCATGAATAACAATCCTCCGCCGGAGCAGAGCGATGAAGCCGCCCTCAAAGCGGTTACCGAACTATACAAGGAAGGATTGGCGAATCTGAAAGCCGTTGCCGAGAAGAAATAACGACATGTTTGGCGTTTACGATTCGGTAAATCGGGCGAAAGCGGTGGCGTACGCCACCGCTCTCCTGTTTTCCTCGGTCGGTGACGTTTCCGCCGAACCCTATGCTTATGTCACTAACCAAAAGGACAACAGCGTATCCGTGATCGATACGGCGAGCGGAACCGTCGTCAAGGCTGTCAAAGTCGGGTCGGAGCCGGCCGGCGTCGCCGTCAGCCGAAACGGCGCCAGGATTTGCGTCACCAACCCCGGCAGTAAAGACGTTACGGTTCTGGATGGACGCACCCAAAACGTGATCGCCACCTTGCCCATGGGCGAGGGACCGTTGGGCATTGCGGTCGATCCGGCCGGGACGAGGGCCTATGTGGCGGATTGGTACGGACACTATCTTTCCGTGGTCGATCTCGATAGCTCGAAAGTACTGAAGCGAATTCCGGTTGGGCATTCTCCTTCCGGTGTCGCTGTGAGTCCGGACGGAGCGAAAATTTACGTGTCGAACCGGGACGACGACACGGTTTCGCTCATCGATGCCGCCGAGCTGGAAGTCAAGAAAACGGTCACCGTCGGCAAGCACCCCTTCGGCGTCACACTGGACTCAAGAGCCAGCCGTCTGTACGTCGCCAACGTGGAAAGCAACGACGTCTCCGTGGTCGATGCGGAGAGCATGGCGCTACTGAAAACCATTCCGGTCGGCGACAGACCCTATGCGGTGGCTTTGGGCGCCGGCGGTAGTCGTCTGTTCGTGACGAACCAATACGACAACACCGTATCGGTCATCGCGGCCGACCGGGGCGAAGTCATCGCCACGATCAAGGTGGGCGAATACCCCGAAGGCATAGCCGCCCATCCCGACGGCAAGCATATCTATGTCGCCAATTGGTTCAGCAACTCCGTTTCCGTGATCAATGCGGACACCTTGCAACTGGAAAAAACCATTCCCACCGGTGACGGCAGTCGGGCCTTCGGCGAGTTTGTGGCACAGGCGGTTGAGGCGAATCCGCACTAGTTTCAGTGTCGTGTTTGACGCATGGACGCTCTGCCGTTTTCCGATTGGGACTTCGTTCCTTTTCACACCAGAACACCGAGCCGTATCCATATTACGAGCAGAACGGCATTGCTCAGGATGAATAAAAAGAAGCGGACGGGAACTTTGTTGAACGTCAGGTGCACCATGCTGTGCCCGATCCTTAATGCTACGTAGCTCCACGCGAGAGCAATGAAAACAGCGTCTGTACGCGCTGTTACCATAATTGCGAGGGCGGCGACATAGAACAAGGGTGGAAACTCTGAGAGATTTCTCAGATTGTTCCCGGTCTTCAATACCTCTTCCGGAGGTTCGGGGCCGCAGAAGAGTTCGAAGTATTCGTTTGTAAGCTCTCCCTTCAAAACCGCCCGGACTCTGACCTGTACATTCCTGAGCATGATCAGAAACGTCCAGCAGAACAGTGCTAGCATCGGATAAACAAGATCGTACGTCTGAACCGTCATCGATCAACTCCCGTAAATAGAGCCTCTTATGAACTTTTTTCGGGAGGCCGGTCATAGGGAAGTATGATCGAACCCAAACCCCGTCCTTACCACTAGAGCCCCGTCACGATAAACACGGGAACTGCACAGCGAGGCACGGATATGCCAGCACCTTCAAAGCGGACAATCAAGCTTGTCAGTGTCTTGGCCGTTTTAGTGCTGACCGTGCTCGTCGGCACCGTAAGAGCAGTTGACGAACGGGTTTGGTATCCGAGGTCCGTGATCGACACCACCCAGTCAGGGCAAGTTTCTTTTCCTCAGCTGCGCGACGTCGCCAAGCAACTGGATACAGGTGCAACAGATGTCTGGCTCATCGCCAAGGACGGAACCCTCTGGCGGCATGGCGGCGGCCCCTGGCCCCCCCGAATCGCCGGTCAAGTCGCAAGCCCCGGCGGACTTGCACGCGTGGATGTGGCGTACGACGGCACGGTATGGTGCATCACTTCTAGCGGCTTTTTGTGGCATCGGCGCAATGATGAAACGTGGAAGCAGGTACCGCAGAACTTGGCCGGGCCATTGGTGGACGTCACGGTGTTTAATGGAACCGTATGGGTCGCGCGCGCCGATGGGTCTGTCTGGATGACGAGGAACGGTATCGATTTCGAGGACCGAAGTGCCTTGATCGGCTTTAAGCGACTCGCCGGCAACAACCGTAGTCAAATGTGGGGTATAGCGAACTACGGTGCTCTTTGGTGGCGCGGCAACGTGGGGACGCCCGATGAAGCCTGGTTTCCTGCCGAGGGAATCGGCAGCGAAATGCAATGGGAAGATGTCTCGGTCAGCCATGATGGCACAGCCTGGCTCGTCGCTGCCGATGGGACTGTCTGGTTTACAACCGATGGAATCGGTTATCAAAAGATCCCAGGGGAAGGGTTTAGCAGCATCTCCGCTGGAAGGTATCTTGATCATTGGGCCGTAAAGGCCGACGGCACGTTATGGGCTTGGCAACCCTCCGAAGCGCCTCCTCCCGCGGCCCCACCTCCACCGCCACCGCCGCAGTCACCATCTCCGCCGCCGCCGTCCCAACCGGAGCCCAACCTCGGCGTCTCGACCACCGGAGCCGGCCTGGAAACGGCCTTCCACGTAACGGGCTCGGGCTTCCTCCCCAATACACAGACGACTATCCGCGGGGTGCGCATCGGCCAAGACGAAATCTCCGAGTATTATTGGACGACGACGGCCAATGCCGATGGGGAAATTGCCGCTGATCTCCCTATCCCTTGTCTTTCCGGCATCATAATCAATTTTTCGGCAAACGATGGCCGGCCGGATCCGAACGATCTCACTAATCGTTTTTGGAGTAACACAGTCCCTGCTTCCTGCCCCTGATGAGTATGAGTCAGGCTCGAAAAAGTGGGCGCCATCGATCGGGTAAATCCTTTAAATCAATCATTAATTTGCCGCCCTAACGGGCTTAGAATCCCCCAAGGTTTGAACAGCTTAGGGTCTGTGGTTCGTCGATGATCGAAAAGCTGAATTTTCGAGTCGAGGGTTTTTCGACGCGTTTGTATGGGCGTCTACTCCCTGGCAAACCGGAAACGGCAGCCGTATCGAGACGTTAAGCGATGTGTGCGACGATAGCGTAGCGGCCCTTGTCCCGGCCGGAGCTTGGTTCGTTCATGAACTCGGCGACGAGTGGCCTGAAACCCAGCTCGCCGAGCATAGACATTACCTTCTCCGGAGGAAACGAGTCGTAGAAGAACGTCTCGCCGAACATCGTATCCGTGAACGCCGGATGCTCCGATCCTCCCACGGTCAACATCAGTCGGCCTTTCGGGATAAGCATTTTGGCAATGCGGGCCAGGATAGCCGGGTGACGCTCGCGCGGAATGTGGAAGAGGGCGTCCCAACAGACAACGCCGGCGAAACGATCGTCGGTCTCGAATCCCTCGATCGTCGATTCGATCCAGGTCCCTGACGGCATGCGCGTTCTGGCGCGCTCGAGTAGCTCGACTGCCTGATCGATACCGGTGACCTTATGCCCCTGGTTCAAAATGCACTCGGCCATCGGGCGTCCAGTGCCGCAGCCCAGGTCCAAAATAGGGGACCGCGCGGCCATATCGCGGAGAAAAGTGTCCAGGTACGCCTTCTCGCGGCCATAAAAGGCATTGCGCGCTCGGTCCCATGACTCGGCGATGGCGTTGTAGGCGTCGCGATTCATTGTTCGGACTTCAGCCAGTCGCATTGTTGCGAGCGCCGCAAGGGGATCATCGTCGATTTGGTAAAGCCGAACCGCTCGTAGAATCTTTGAGCGCCAAGATTGCCGGCGTCCGTTAGGAGCGTGATTCGTGCACATCCTCGTTCGCGGGAAATCTGCAACGCATACTCAAGCAGCTTGCTGCCAACCCCGTCGCCTCTCTTGATGGGATCAACGACCATGTCCTCCAAGATCGCCGCCCGAGCTCCGAGCGCCGTTGAGACGGTATAGAGGAGACTCACCATCCCAATGATCTTGCCGTCCGCTTCTGCAAGCATGATCTCTCCAACCTGAGGGTTTGAGATGATCGTTCTTAAACCGGCCTCCTGCAGCGCGACGTTGGGCGTGAATTCTTCTTCTTGCGCGAACAGGATCTCAAGGAGACGAGACAGCTGAGAGATGTCCTCGTCTGTTGCGATTCTCAGATTCAATGCCGCCTCTCCTGTGAATGCCTGACGACGCTGTGGAAAAGTCTCATTTTCACGCCAAATTAAGTCCGCTATCGACCGATTTTTCATGCCGTGGCTTTTCGAGTTTAGTGTTTTCTACACCGTCGATATCGAAGTTCAGCCGGCGCGAAGGCGCACGTCATGATCGATGGGCGCCTCTGGTCGTGAGCCGCCGGCAGGTTCCGTTACCAGGTTTGAAGGCCGACTCGACTAATCGAGATCGGCGAACTGGCTGCGCGCCTGACTGATAAGCTTCTCCGCAGGGGATAGTACATCCTTCTTCGGACTATGGACGATGGCATCAAAGTTCTGCGCCAAGGCGGCTGCGATCATCAGCACGCACACGTCCTCACGGGGATCGCCTTCCGAGCGCAAGGTGACTAGGGTGTCGCGCTGGCCGGCCTGCGCCTGCAGGTTGGGGAATCGGGCCAGATAAGGCTCCAAAGCATCGAAACGGATATTGACTCCACTGTCTTCGCCGTTGATGGTACAGGGCAAATAGCCAGAGCTTTCGAACGGAGCGTAGGACTCATCGACGGAGAGCTGGAACTTGAGCCCCTTGATGGCCTCCTGAAGCGCTTCGCGCGTGGGCACGTCGGAGCGGTTAAGGATTACGGATTGCGATTGCGACACGTTGAATCTCCTGGCTTTTCGATTAATCAAAAGTGAATGCCCGTGCTACGTCGCGCCAGTACACAAGCAGTGAGGTGGCCCATGTGCTTACCGGTTCTCGGCTGTCATGGATTCGGGGCTCCTTAGGCTTACCAGCTGCATTGTTAGCAGGCCGAGTCGCATGGAGTCCGAGGCGCGAGATCCTTTGAGCTACCATCCCAAGAGCAGATCGATATATGCGCCTAGTCGGCGCTAGGCTTGACCAAGGCTCGGTGAAGGTAATCGGCAATGGTGCTCACCCCGTCATCGTCGAGGCCGTGATAACTTCCGGGTTTAGCCAACCTTTGTATAGGGATTCCCCACTTGGCCAATTGGTGCTGGGCCTGATCCAAGCCCACCGCGCCGGCGCCGGCCTCCACATCCGCCTCAACCAATAACACCGGCGGACCGGATCGAATCATATTGCGCTCGATAGGGACTTCATCGATGCCGCCGGCGACAGCGACGATCGCGCCCGGCGGCTTGGCCCGCGTCAGGCCGGCGCGAAGCGCGAGAGCCGCGCCTTGGGCAAAACCGACCAACGCGAGCTGGCTGTCTTCCAGCCGCCGTTTGGCGAGGACAGCATCGAGAAACACCTGAAGACGTTCAGCGGCTTCGTCCAGCCCAGCGCCCGAGTGTTGAGCGTTGTCGGTCGGGCAAGTCCACTGGCGCCGATTGCTTTCCCCATCGCTAAGCCAGGGTGCGTTGGGCGCCAGGAATTCCGCTTTGTTCAAGGTGGGAGCCCAATCAAGCGCCAGTTCGATGATCTCATCGCCATTCGATGCCGCACCATGCAGCAGGATCACGAGGTACTTGGGTTTTCCGCAGGAAAGCGGCGGTTGACTCGGCCCGTCCAGAATGATGTCCATGCTCAGGGACCTCCAAAGAGCAAGTATTGATGTTTTCCATTTTCGCCATTGCCCAGGCTGTTGGAAACAGGAAGGCGCGCCGGAAAACTTCGCGGGATTCACCGTGCAGAGGCTTGAACACCGCAATTTCAAGGCCTGCAGCCGTATCGAATCATTTTCGGAAACAATGAGTCGCCGGATAGGGAGCACTATCCAGCGCCTGCGACGATTCGTATAGGACGCATTGGCTTTAGCGTAATGTGCTAAACGGAAAACCAGGTGGGAGACTGGGTGGACTCTTTTGCGAAGACGGGGATTCCAAAGACGCCAAGACGTACTCAGCCGGGCAGGCGAATGAATTCCTGACTCGTTTGCTATGGATTCTGGTGTATGCTGTGGCCTCTGAATCTAATGCCGATTCATGTCGTCGGACGAGTCAGGCAACCGTTTGATTAATGAGAGAAAACTAGAGAATGGTTGAAAGATGCCATTCCGATTGAGCTGTCCGAGCAATAGCTCTATTCATTCACATGCAAGATCCGAGGTTTCCATGGCTGTGCATGAACTGGTTTCAAAGATGAAGAGACTTCCCAAAACCGCGTCAATTGTGCTTGCGGGGGCGGTGTTCCTAGCGGGATGCGGGGAGTCGGACAAACCCGCTGAAATGTTCCAGGGGCTGCCGCAAAAATTCCAGGAAGAGCAGAAATTCGAAAAAGAGCAGACCCTGCGAGGTACGGTAAACGACGAGAAGGAACCCGTCATCCAAGGAAAAGTGGTGGCCACCGACGAAAAAGGCAACACCATTGCGGAAACATCCTTGGAAGGCAGCAACCGCTTTTCCATCGTCATTCCGGCCGGCACCGCATTGCCGATCCTGCTGAAAGCGTATCGTGAAGGATCGGAGCCGCTCATAGTGGCCATCGTGGACTCGTTCGAGAGCCAATACAACATCAATCCCAAGACCACGGCCATCGCCGAAAAAGCCAAGTCGCTGGGCGGCTATACCCGGAAAAACCTGATGGCGGCCGCGATGATGAGCAGTACCGTTCCCGAGGAAGACAAGACCACCTCCGGCTTCCGCGGCGATCCGACAAAACGCTACGGCGGCTGGCATTGAGGCGATGCGGGGCACAAGCGGCCTGTCGCTGGCTGAGCACGGTCATGCGATGGCTATACATCGGCCATAAATGACAAGCGGCCCCTTCCCCTTGAGTTTCTCGAAGGTCTTGGTGCGCATCTCTTCAAGCGATCGGTCGCTTGTCGTGAATCAATCCCGTGCCATGCCCCGCTCGCCATAAGAAGCGTTCGCACATCAATCCGTACACTCCCGATCGGTATTGCATCAATCCGCCAACCTTTCGATCACGACAGGGTGCCTATCCCGGCGGCCCTCGAAACTTCGCGACAGGGCCGGGCGGATGGTCAGGCGTCGCTGCCGTTTGTGCCGGGCGTGTCTAGTTGTGAACAAAATCGACCTATTCCGAGTCTCCTTTTATACAGGCCCGAATCGGGTAATCGGGCTTTTCTGCCTCCCCCGCTCCAAACCCATGGCGGCATCGGGTTCGCTACTTAAGCGTTTCACGAGAGCCAGGGGCGTTTGTCGAAAATCGCTCCTCGTGCCGAAGCGATAACAAACGCCCGCCGCGTTCATGAGCAGGAAACTCATACTGGAATAGTGAGGAAAGACTTATGGATAGAGTCAGCCTTATCACCCGGACAATCACCCCGTTATTTCTGTCACTTGCGGGGTTTTTGCTCAGCTTGGCGGCGTTTGCCAATGATTCCCACAGAACCGGCAAATCAACAGAGGCCAACACGGCTTCCCAATTGGAGCGCGACCGAATTGTCCAAAATGCCGCGCAGATGGTTACCCAAGGACGGGAAATTTTTCGCTTCGATAGTTTTGGCGACGAGCAATTCTGGAGTGATGCGCTTCAATTGCATAAAGCCATCGAAGGGGAACGCTTCGGCGGAATCGGTAATGGACTGACACCGCAACAAGCCCTGGACTTGGGGCTAAAGGTCGACGTAGAGGCGCTGCCGGGATCAGTCGTCCAGCAACTCGAGCAGGGGGCGGTCGATTTGAGCGACGTCGCGGTTACGCTGGCCCTGATCAAGCAGGACGCCGTATTGGGCGTCAAAGGCACGTTCAATTCCGACGGTTCGCTCAAATCCGTGGGTCTCACCTGCGCCCTTTGTCACTCCACCGTGAATGACTCGCTCGCTCCGGGCGTCGGCGAGCGCTTGGACGGCTGGGCGAATCACGATCTCAACGTCGGGGCCATCATCGCCCTCGCTCCGAACCTGCAACCAATCGTCGATTTGCTGAGAATCGTTCACCCCGACATTACCGACTCCCAAGTCCGCGACGTGCTACAGAGTTGGGGACCCGGCAAGTTCGATGCGCAACTCCTCCTCGACGGCAAGGCGTTCACCCCGGAAGGCAAGCCGGCTGCCACGCTCATTCCCGACGCCTTTGGGCTTGCCGGCTACAATCAGCACGCCTGGACCGGCGACTGGGGTACGGTGACCTACTGGAATGCATTCGTGGCGGTATTGGAACTGCGCGGGGTCGGTACCTTCTTCGATCCCCGGCTGGATGACGCCGATAAGTTTCCGATCGCTGCCGCGAAAGAATTCGGCCACATATCCGTCGATCCGAAAGAGGATCAGGTTACTCCCAAGCTGCCGGCGCTCCATTTCTTTCAGCTGGCTCTGCCCGCACCCAAGCCGAAAGCCGGCGTGGACTTCGATGCTGGGGCGGCCGAACGGGGGAGCGAACTGTTCGGCGGCAAAGCCAAGTGCGGGAGTTGCCATGTCGAGCCGCTGTGGACCGAGCCGGGCTGGAACCTGCATACACCCGACGAGATGAGGATCGACGGTTTTCAGGCGAATCGTGCTCCCGGAGACGCTTACAAGACGATGAACCTGGCCGGGATTTTCGTGCGTGAACGCGGCCTTTTCATGCGTCCGGAGAACAAAGGGCGTTTTTACCACGACGGTCGGTTCAAAACCTTGCTGGACGTGGTGGACAGTTACGACGCACGCTTCGATTTAGGACTGAGCAATCAGGAAAAACGCGATGTAGTCGAGTATCTGAAGTCGTTATGACGACACCGGCGGGACGCCGGGCTGTGCGCATGACCTGCGGGCGGCTCCGCTGTATAAATCGGCTTTCCTGCCAATTTGTCATACGGCACGTCCATGTGCCGTCCCCTTCGGGCGCTTTGCGTGCAAATCGGCTTTCCTGCCGATTTGTCGTACCTCAGCGCATCCTACGGGCTCGTAGGATGTGCTGAACGAAGGTGAAGCGCATCATTCGCGATTGGTGCGCTGCCATCCATGTCCTCTGGACCCCGGCATTCCAATCGCATAAACGGTTCCGTGCCGGGGGGCGTTCTTCGGCTTAACGTAACGGCATTGCCTGTTAGCCCGTGTATCTCGGCTATGACGTAAAGAACTGACGCAGTCCTCCGTTTTTGTCAGGTCGAGGCATGATTGCAAGACCCGACCTCATCCATGGAAGCGGAACAAATGCCGAGCCTTGCAATCTAGCAGATTATGGCGGCATGAAAATTTTTTGATGCAAGGCGCTTCTGCTCTGATCCATTTCCGCAACATGGGGCGCTTTGCCGCATTCGTTTCACTCAGGACACTAGGTCGGTCAGGAGGACTCATGAGAACCCACATGCTTTGCTTCGCGTTCGCGGCGATGATTGCATTTGCGTCCGCGGCGAACAGTGAGAACAACGGATCGAGTAACGACAATCAGCTCCCCGAGTCGCTGGAGCAGAAGGTCCGGAATCTCCGGACCGACCTGGAGGCGAAAGGCTACGAGGTCGCTCGGGGAGCCTGGAACCTGTTCAGGATCGAAGACTGCAAGTTCGCGCTCGAGACCATCGGAAACTGCCTCGGCAACAACCCGGCGGCGCCCTATCTCATCCCTTCCGTTCCGCTCTGGCCGGACGAGTTCGTGGACCAGAACATGAGGGATTTGCTCGGGCCGACGCCGGGCGACACCTGGTGGACGTACCGCCTCGATGAGCGCGAGGCGCTGGTCGTGCTGGCGCAGCTTCCGCCGCCCGGAAGGTACTTCGGGATACAGACGTACATCTTTACGCGCGAAGGGGAGATCGACACCACGGATGAAATCTACCAGTCCGTGGCCGATGATCCTTTCATGCAGAGCATCCTCTTCATGATGTCGCCGAATCCGTCCCGTGCGCTGGTGTTCTCCAGCATCGGCAACAGCAACAACAACGTCGTCATCGAGCGGCAATCCGACGCGGCGTTCAACCAGCAGCGCTTCTTCATCATCACACCGGACGCGGTGATGGAGCGTGCGCTCACCGAGGCGCTGCTGCGGGCGGGCGTACCGGATCGCAACCAGGTGTTCGTCGAGCCCGTGTCGACGGACCTCGGCCGGCTGGGGTTCGGCTCAAAGGCGGACGACCTGATGACCGTGATGCGTTATTCGCTGCCGGAAGACGAGGCGGCCGGCGATGAGTGGCGCCAGAAGCGCCCGCTCGCCATTCTCCGCGTGAGGGACACGAACACGGCGCGTCCGACCGAGCCCTACCCAAAACCTGTCCGGGACGAGAGGATCGCCAAGTCCGAGCTCGGGTTCGAGGGTAATGTCGAGAATCTGGTCGAGGCGGTCAAGCAGCACTGGGGACAGCCCGACGCCAAGGACGGGCCGTTCGAAAGCCTGCTGCTCAAGGTGGACCTTATCGGCGAGCATTGCGTCCGGCGCCCCATGAACTGCCTCGGCGATACCCAGGACGCAGACTACCAGATCAGCCCGACGGAGAGCATCGACTCGGGCGAAGTCCTCGCCGTCGCGGGCACCCTCGGCACCGCCACCGGCAACGCCACGTACACGAGTCTGGCGCCCAACCGGATCCCGGCTCTGGTGGGCGTCACGAACGTCTCGGATCCCGATCTCAAGGGGAGCGCGTCCGCCTTCTCGGAGACGGTCGGCAACACCGACAAGCTCTACGTCTACTACTTCGCACGCGACTGCGGGAACCTTCCGAATTGCCGCGAAATCACCGAGGAAATGGTCCCCCCAGGCGACGCAATCAAAATCATTCAGCGGAACTACGTCGTGCCGGGGTCGACCCGAGGTCCTGACCCCAAGCAGCTCGTGAACCCGACGCTCATCGTCTTCGACGGGGCGAAACGGCCGTCGAGCCGTTAAAGGGGCCTCTGAGCAAGCGGATTCCGTTCATGACCCTTCGACAGGCTCAGGACAGGCCTGTCGAAGGACTTAATCCGAGCTTCCTTAAGGACAACAGGATGGTCGGTCAGGAGGACTTATGAGAACCCACACGCTTTACTTCACGCTCGCGGCGATGATCGGATTTGCGTCCGCGGCGAACGGCTGGAACAACGGTTCGAGCAACGACAATCAGCTCCCCGAGTCGCTGGAGCGGAAGGTCCAGAATCTTCAAGCCGACCTCGAGGCGAAAGGCTACGAGGTCACACGCGGCTTCTGGGACCTGTTCACGATCGAGGATTGCCAGTTCACGATCGCCGTGATTGGAAACTGCCTCGGGAACAATCCGGCGTCACCGTACGTTATTCCCGCCGTTCCGCTCTGGCCGGACGAGTTCGTGGACGAACACATCAAGGATCTGCTCGGGCCGACGCCGGACGACACCTGGTGGACATACCGCCTCGATGAGCGCGAGGCGCTGGTCGTGCTGGCGCAGCTTCCGCCGCCCGCGAAATACTTCGGGATGCACACCTACGTTTTCACGCGCGAAGGGCGCATCGACCCCGCGAATATAGTCTTCCAGTCGGTCACAGACCCCTTCCTGGGGGAACTGCTCTTCGCCCCGTCGCCGAACCCTTCCCGCTCGGTGATGTCCGCGACCTTCGGCAACAGCATTAATAACGTCGTCATCGAGCGGCAGTCCGGCGCGGCCTTTAACCAGCAGCGCTTCTTCATCGTCACGCCGGACGCGGTGATGGAGCGGGAAGTGACCGAGGCGCTCCTGCGGGCGGGCGTCCCCGATCGCAATCAGGTGTTTACTACCCCCGTGTCAACGGAGATTTTCCGAGCAGGGCTCGGGCCCGAGGCGGACGACCTGTGGATCACGATCCGCTATACGCGTCCGGAGGACGAGGAGGCGGGTGATGAGTGGCGTCGGCAGCTTCCCCTGGCCGTGCTCCGGGTGAGGGACACGAACACGGCGCGTCCGACCGAACCCTATCCCAAACCCGATTACGATGAGCGGACCGCCCGCTCCGAGCTGGGGCTCCAAAGTGACTTTGCGGCTCTGATCGAGGCGGTCAAGAAGCACTGGGGGCAGACTTCCGCCCCCGAACAGCCGTTCCAGGCTCTGGAACTGACCGTGGATCTCGTCGGGCAACACTGCCTCGAACGCCCCATGAACTGCCTCGGCGATAACCAGGACGAAGACTGGCGGCTCAGTCCTCGTTCGAGCATCGATTCGGGCCAGGTGCTGGCCGTCGTGGGGACTCTCAAAACGGCTACGGGAAACGCGACGTACTCGGCCATCGCACTCAATCGTTCGTCGGTTCTCCAGGGCATCGGGAACGTTTTCGACGAAGATCTCGCGGGGAGCGCGTCGGCGTTTTCTGGAACGGTCGACAACACCGACCGGTTTTACGTCCAGTACTTCGCGCGCGACTGCTCGGGGCTCTCCCACTGCTTTGAAATCACGGAGGAGATGATTCCGAAAGGCGAGACAGTCGCGTTCATCGAGCGGAACTACGTTGTTCCGGGTACGGCCCGCGGCGCCGATTCCAGGCAGACGCTGACACCATTGGTCATCATCTTCGATGGCAAGGCACGGCCGTCGAGCCGCTGAGGAAGTGTGCCGCTGCGAGCGCCCGCGGAAACGCAGAAAGGCCCCGTGGACGCTTGTGGCTGCAAGATGCCCATACACGGAGGTAAACCATGCGTCCCAACGACCTCAAGGAAGCTCTGATTAAGTCCTTCGACAGGCTCAGGACAGGCTTGTCGAGCCACGAACGGAATCCACTTGATCAGAGCTTCCTCAAGCACCGAGGCATCGTCGCCGCGGCATTCGCCGCCTTGTTGCTCGTATCCTCGCCCGGCGTCCGGGCACTCACGATCGCCCTCAGCGACGACGACGGCTGGGATGCTATCGGGATCCAAGCCGCCAAGCGGGCGCTGGCGGCCGCCGGTCACACCGTGATCCTCGCCGGCCCGCTCAATGAGCAAAGCGGCAGCAGTGCGGCGATCAACCTGACTGACCTCCGGATTACCAAGCGACGCGACGACGAGGGCGCGCTCGAGTATTCCGTTGCGATCGGCGACGGGGCGGAAGGAGCCGAACCGGCGACCAGCGCGCTCGTTGCCATGGACATCGCCCGGCAAAGCACCGGCCGGTTGCCCGACTTGCTGGTGTCCGGCATCAACGTGGGCGCCAATATCGGCGCCGCCACCCAGTTTTCGGGTACGGTCGGTGCCGCCATTGCCGCGCTATCCCCCATGCTCAACGGCGCTGTCCCCGCCATCGCGATCAGCACCGATCCGTTGTGCGGCGAGTCCACACCGGATTGCAAGACAGCGAACGAGGCCCATTTCGCGCAGGTGGCGGACTTTCTCGTTGCCGTCATTGCCCGCCTCGAACGCAAGGCCGGCTCTCTGGAGGGCGAAAAGAGCCTGCTGCCACGGGGGATAGGTCTCAACATCAACTACCCGCCGTTACCCGAGCCCGCCGGCGTCGTCGTTACGCGGCAGGGTCGCATGGTCACCTTTGCGGACGATCTGGTGGTGAGCTATGGCGCCGATACGGTCACCATCAACATCGGCTGTCGTGAGCCCTGCGCCGATGTACCGGTCGGAACCACGCTCCGGGGCGGGATCACGAAGATTGTTCCCGACGAGACGCCCGAGATCCCCGGCGCCGACACCACGTGGTATGCGCGAGGGTACATCACCATCGTGCCGATCACGCCCGACTATACGGCTGACGCGCCGAGTGCCTTCTCTCTCGGGATAGATATCAAGGATGGCCTTGGCAGGCGATAGACGGTGATTTCAACGGGCTCAGCATTTGTAGGTCGGCAATCCTTTGCCGACGAAAACGTTGGCCCAACTGTGCACCGTCGGGAAGGGCGGCTTCGGCGCTCCAATCGCAAACGGTCATCCCAGGACGGCCGTTTGCGATTGGAAGGGGCGTCCTGGCGCTCCCAGGACGGCCGTTTGCGATTGGAAGGGTCGCGACTAAAGCGACCGTTTGCGATTGGAAGGGTGGCTTCGGCGCTCCCGGAGACACCGTTTGCGATTGGAAAGGATTCCCGACCTACTCGCGAGTGCCCGTACAGCAGGTATGAAAATGGTCTAGACGGTGATCCCGACGAGAACGGTTCTTTAAATGTTGGAATGTGAAGACTGACCGCGATAGATGCCTATCCCACATCTTTGGCTTGCCTGCCGAATTGGGCAGCTTTGGGATGTGTAAAATGACCATATTTGACACACATCGGAATCAGGCATGCGAACCAATATCGTCATCGATGACGAGCTAATGAACGAAGCTCTGAAATCCACCGGCCTTTAAAACCAAACGGGAGGTGGTAGAGCTTGGATTCAAGACACTCGTCCGCTTGAAAAACAGGAACAGATCAAAGCGTTCAAAGGAAAGCTCAAATGGGAAGGCGACCTTGACGCTATGAGAACCGACGGGTGATCGTGGTCGATTCCAGCGTCTGGATCGATTATTTCAACGGCAGCGACACGCCCCAAACCGCCATACTCGACGAACTGCTCGGCGTGGAACCGCTGGCCATCGGCGGCTTGATTCTAACCGAGGTCTTGCAGGGCTTCCGCAAAGATGGCGATTTCCGAACGGCTAAGTGGTTGCTGATGTCGCTAACCGTCTATGAGTTGCTCGGCACCGAACAGGTACTCAAAAAACGGGGCATCACCATTCGCAAAACCGCCGACGTCATCATCGCTACATTTTGCATAGATAAACGGACACGCCCTGCTGTTTTCCGATCGAGATTTCGTTTCGTTTGTCGAGCACTCGGGATTGCGAACGGTCGGGAGATACGGGGTCGAATAGCTGGGGCGTATTGAAGTCGGAAGCAAATAACAAAAGCCTAACCCTTTCACTGCCCGAACGATGGGTTGGATACCTTTTCAACTATGGTTGGCTTCGGCATGGAGCTTAAGCCCGAGGGCGCTAATGACCTTGAGGATGGTATCGAAACCTGGGCTACGTTCGCCGGAGAGAGCCTTGTAGAGGCTTTCCCGAGAAAGTCCCGCATCCCGAGCAACTTGCGCCATACCTTTGGCACGGGCGATGTCGCCAAGGGCCTTTGCGATGAAGGCGGCGTCTCCGTTCGCTTCTTGCAGACAAGCTTCAAGGTAGGCGGCCATTTCCTCTGGGGTTCTGAGGTGTTCAGCAACGTCATAGCGAGTGGTAGTAGTCTTGGCCATAGCAATTACTCCGAAAGATTACGAGCGAGACGCAATGCGGCCTTGATGTCCTTGGCTTGGGT
Source organism: Methylocaldum sp. 14B (assembly GCF_002005105.1). Lineage (GTDB taxonomy): Bacteria > Pseudomonadota > Gammaproteobacteria > Methylococcales > Methylococcaceae > Methylocaldum. The sequence goes on from NZ_MSCV01000005.1 coordinate 83,322, forward strand.
GCTCTTATCACCACCGGCCAAGAGAATGATGAGCTCTCGCCCCCGCTTTTTGAAATAGACCCGGTAACCGGGACCGTAGTTAATCCGCAACTCCGACACACCTTCGCCGACGGGCTCAACGTCGCCAGAGTTACCGGCGGCGAGCCGTTCAATTCTGGCTTGAACACGCGCTCTCGCTTGGATGTCTCGCAGGCCATCGAGCCACTGAGCGAAGACGTCTGTCTTGCGGATTTCGATCATGGGCTAACCGTAGCCGCTCGGCTACATAATGTCAATGGCGCGAGGACACCGCTGCAAGATGCCCAACGTCTAGCTAAGCGGCGCACCGGACAACAGAACCTGAGCAAAGCGCCGGAGCCGAATGTAAAGCAATACCTGTAAACGGCCTGCGTCCCGGCGGGTCGCGCTTTAATGCAAATTAAGCGCTTTGCGGTAAGACGTTCAATAAGAAGATGGCGGCCGCTAGGCGACCGAAGACGTGAACGAGGAGCCCCCGAGAGGAGTGGACCTCGCTGGCCGCATCGATACCGGTTTTCTCCTGAATCCAGTTAAGGAAGCTCTGATTAAGTCCGTCGACAGGCCTGTCCTGAGCTAAGTCGAAAGGCATGAACGGAATCCACTTGTTCAGAGCTTCCTACAGTGAACGCCTGGATGAGTGCCGATCTCCGACATAGTGTAAGCGCCGGATAGATAGGCCCGCGCCAATGCCTCATTCCTGTCCGGATAGCGTTGCCGATAGTCGTCAAGGGGCAGGGCGATAAACCGCCGATGCGCTTTGGAGCCCGGAGTTCTTCGGGCTTTTGTTCTGCCGGTATCGCTCGACGAACGCATTATCGCCCAATAGCAATTGATGGTGGGTCTGATCCAGTGGACTGGGCAGCCCTCTGCCGTCCATTACGAATCGACGGCAGGACTTGATCGCGCTCTTGCGTTCCCGCCCAAACTGGCTGAGCAGCCAACCCGTATCAAGTAGGTGTCCTTCTGAACCAATATCGCCTTATAGCGCCCCTGAAGTCGGTGTCCGACCATCCCATAGTGCTGAAATGTTGGAATGTGAGATCTGACCCCGGTGTGCCCTCCTTCAACGGCATCGACACGCCCCAAACTGCCATACTCGACGAACTGCTCGGCGTGGAACTGCTGGCGATCGGCGACTTGATCCAACCGAGGTCTTGCAAGGATTTCGCCAGGATGGCATTTCCGAACGGCTAAACGGTTGCTGATGTCGCTAACCGTTTATGACTTGCTCGGCACCGAACAGGCGCACAAAAACGTGGAGAATTATCGGGCACTCAGAAAACGGGGCATCACCACCCGCAAAACCGCCGACGTCATCATCGCTACATTCCGCATCGAAAAGGGACACGCCCAGCTGTTTTCCGATCGGGACTTCATTCCGTTTGTCGAGCACCTGGGATTGCGAACCGTCGGGGGATACGGGGTGGAATAGTCGGGGCGTGTTGGAATCGAAAGTAAACAACAAAAGCCTGACCCCTTCGTGACCCCTTCGCGGCAGGGTCGCACGGTCACCTTTGCGGACGATCTGGTGGTGAGCTATGGCGCCGATACGGTCACCATCAACATCGGCTGTCGTGAGCCCTGCGCCGATGTACCGGTCGGAACCACGCTCCGGGGCGGGATCACGAAGATTGTCCCCGACGAAACGCCCGAGGTGCCCGGCGCCGACACCACGTGGTATGCGCGAGGGTACATCACCATCGTGCCGATCACGCCCGACTATACGGCTGACGCGCCGAGTGCCTTCTCTCTCGGGATAGATATCAAGGATGGCCTTGGTAGGCGATAGACGGTGATTTCAACGGGCTCAGCATTTGTAGGTCGGCAATCCTTTGCCGACGAACCCGTTGGCCCAACGGCACCGTCGGGAAAGGATTCCCAACCTACTCGCGAGTGCCCGTACAGTAGGTATGAAAGTACTCTAAGAGTGGTATTGGGAGACGATCGACGGCGATTTCTGTTCCTTGCATGGGGAAAAAGGGCAGTTCTTTGATGTCGGAATGTGAGAGCTGGCCCCTTTCATTTGGCACTTCGATGACAACCATACCAATCCGGTGAAGCACGGGTAGTTTTTCGCGTCGCCGATTGGCTGTAGTCCAGGTTCCATCGTTAGGACCACGCCGTCACCACTGATATCCCGATCATTTGGCGGGCGATACCCGCCCGACCTGACTATTTGACGCCGACAGTCTCCGAGCTCTACGATAGCGATGCATGCATTGCATACACGGAGCCCATCATGGCTAGTCTCACCATTCGCAATCTCGATGAATCCATCAAGGCAGGCTTGCGTTTGCGCGCGGCCATCCATGGCCACTCAATGGAAGAGGAAGTGCGGCAAATCCTCAGACAGGCGGTGCAAGCTTCGCCCGCCGAAACCGGCCTGGGACTCCGCATCCATAGTCGGTTTGCTGCGATTGGCGGGGTTGATCTGCCATTGCCGGAACGGACATATATCCGCCCGCCGCCGGACTTTAAGGACAAAGGCGAACCATGATCCTACTGGACACCAACGTAATCTCGGAGTTGATGAAAGCGCAGCCCGATGCGCACGTTCTCGGCTGGCTGGACAGGCAATCACGGGGCGACATCTTTACCAGCGCCATCACCCAGGCCGAAATCGAATTGGGCATAGCCTTGCTGCCCAAAGGCAGACGCCGGGATGCGCTCGCAAATGCGGCACATGCAATGTTTACCGAAGACTTTGCAGGAGCCGTCCTCCCTTTTGACGAACGCGCCGCCGGACATTACGCGATACTTGTGGCACATCGTACCCGCATCGGTCGCCCAATTACGGTTGAAGACGCGCAAATCGCGGCAATTGCCGTGAATCACAGTTTGGTATTGGCAACCAGAAACCTGAAAGACTTCCAGGAAATAACGGAAATTAAGTTGATCGATCCCTGGCAACCAGAAGCATCGTAGCGGGTTAGCTCGTGTAGGGCGCATTAGGTTTAGCGTAATGCACCGAATGGAGATTCCCATGCGGCGGAATACGCAAGTACGCTATTCCGCCCTACACGGGCTACACGAGTTCAACCCTGAGCTACCGAACTCCGCTGGAACTCGAACAACAGTGGCAAACAGCAGCCTGACTTTTTGTCCGGAAAACTCTTGCCATATCAAACCGTTGGACGACGCGGGTCGGAATAGCTGGGGCGTATTGAAATCGAAAGCAAAGAACGAAAGCCTGACCCCAATGCCTATGTTGATATTGTTGGATATCTAATGCGACCATGAGCGAAGCGTTCGTTGTAGAAGGCTTTTAAATCTAATGGCGCATCGTGAAGATAGTCCGGATACGCAGTCCGCACAACGCTATAGAGGAAAACCACTGTGTCAAAGGCAATAGTTAACTTTGGAATCTGCATTCGTCGCTCAGCATCAAGGTGAGCCACAAATTTATCTCGATACGTCTGCATTTCCTTATAACATGCGTCGAAATCTCCTTCTGTGATCCCAATATCCGCGTAAAGAGAAGACATGAAAGTTTCAGATTTAGGTACGACTTTCGTCCAATAATGTTTTCCTTTTGTGTCAGTAAAAAGTTTGCACCATTCAAGAACGGCGATATCTAGAAAATTGCTGTTCGCATTCACCCAAAAATCGTCGTTGGAAACAAAGTTCTTACCCATCCATCCTGCACGATAATAAGCAATGTTTCTTGTGCAGTGGAAACACAATTGACCGACACCTCGTACACGATCACATTCGTTCATCTTCTAGTACCTTGGCGACACAGTTAATATTTAAGTAAACCTGCAGCAGAAGCGGCAAAACAAAGAGCGCCGCTCGCATTTGTTATCTGAGTAATGACGCCTTTTTGTTATTGGCTAATATTTTTTTCTCAACCCCACAGATTTATGTATTTCCTTGTCGCCTCTAATGATAAAAACGTCCGCTTCTTTTCCTTCATACTTGGATAGCGCCTTTTGGTAGCTGTCCCCATCAAATACTTCAATATCTCCGATTTGTTTCAGCACGTCATCTTTCAGGATATCAGCATCGAACGCTGGTGAGCCTTTTATCACTGCTTGAATCAGAACGCCTTTGTTACTCCCGATTTGCTTTTTTATTTCCGGGGTAAGTTCCTGTATATGAACACCAAATATTGGACGCTTCATTTTGATCCAATAAGTCGCCAAGTAGTCTGATCTATGCACAGTATATGGAATATACGTCGTTTTGGTTCCATAAGTCGTCGTATATGCGGTTCCAGAATACGAGGCGTAACCACCAGGACCATAAGCGCTGCCAAGCATTGATGTTGATGAGGTAGTGGTATCAGGAAGCGCCAATGGCATCGACCCGGGCACAGATCCCGTATATTGGGAATACAGAATTACTACAGCTGCACTAATTTTCTTTGCCTGCGCGATTGCGTCGCTTTCATTCACATCGCCTGCATTGAACGACGAATAGCCAATTAGTCTGTAATTGTCCTCAAGCATTCTCAATGTATCCTGCTCCGGATGATTACCGCGAAAAAACTGAGGCTTGCCGGTGGGGAGTTCTACTGCAGGCGCCTTGGAGAGATCAACACCCCCAGTATTATCGTGGTAGAACTCGGCAAAAGGGGTTGAACATCCTTGAAGTAAAACTAAGAGCACCGAGACTGCGATTGAATTTTTAACCATTAGAGTCCCCCTTCCGAGCATGACTTCAATTTGAATAAGGTAAGCCAAAGCCTCTACCCTATTTTGTTATGGTTCGATTTCCTTACCCTAAAGGTGTGGTGTGAGAATTCAAGTCTTATAACACTATTAGTATTGAATTCTCACACTACGCCCCTCATCCCTGCATGAATGATCGGGGTAAGGCTTGTGTTTCTTGCTTCCGATTAGGCTATTCCTTTTCGGCAAGAAAATCTTACCCGGGCGACTTACCCGTGATGAGACAGATCTTCTTGATAAGCTCGTCAATAGATACCGCTACTCCGGTATCAATCATCAGCATATCGCGCTGCTCTTCCTCGGTCAGAACATCATGCGCCGCGAGCTGATAGTCGAGCACCGCCGGGTTGGCTTCGGAAGGGTCACGCCCGAGCAGGGCGCGGGATTCGATGCGGCTTTTCAATGTGGCGATCGGTGCCTGGCAGTCGAGGATCAGGAATGATGCGCCGAGCCGTTCGGCCAGCATTTTCTGGCTTTCCCGCTGGTCGTGTTTTAGAAACGTGGCGTCGACGATAGCGGAGAGGCCGGATTTCAGGATCTCTTCGGCGGTATCCAGCAGATAGCTATAGGTTCTGCGCGTCATGTCGGCGGTGTAGATGCCGGCGTCGAGGGTCGATGCGGTGTTGGCGTGTTCGGCGAAGCCGGCCAGGCGTTTTCGTTCCAGGTCGGAGCGCAGGCGTATGGCCGGGAGGCGTTCGGCGATTTGGCCCGCGATGTGGGATTTGCCGCTGCCGGAAAAACCGTGGGTGATGAGCAATGCCGGTTTTTGAGGCCGGATGAGGCCGGATGCGTAATCGAGATAGCGCCGGTACAGGTCCAATAACTCCTGCTGCTTCGCGGTGTCGCCGGTAGAGGCGCGGGTCAGTTGGGCGATCTTGGCCCGAACCATGGCGCGGTAGACGCGGTAATAATGGAAGAGCGAGAGACCACGGTAGTCTCCGGTAACTTCCAGGTAGCGGTTTAGAAGCCGGAAAGCCAAATCCCGCTTGCCTTTGACTTCCAGATCCATGACCAGAAAGGCCAGCTCACTCATCACATCGATCCAGCGCAAGTCTTCGCTGAATTCGATGCAGTCGAACGGCGTGGGCTCGTCGCCGATGAGCACGATATTGCCGAGGTGGAGGTCGCCGTGGCATTCGCGAACGAAGCCGGCGGCTTTTCGGGCGAGCATGGTCTCCCGGCAGCGCGAATACGCCTCGGACGTCCAGGCGCGCACGGCTTCCAGCTTGGCGACGTCGACCGGATCGTCCTGCAAGGGCTCGATGTGGGTGAAATTATGTTCGGCGGCGTCGTAGATGTGTTCCGGGAGTCCGTGGGCGTCTTCGATGGTGCTGCGATTTACGCTTGCGTGGAATCGGGCCAGCGTCTCGGCCAGTTTGTCCATGTGTTCGGCCGACAGGCGATCGTCCTGACACAGACGATCGAATAGTGCCGCTTCGTCGAAGCGGCGCATCTTGATGGCGAATTCGATGGGGGCGCCGCTGCCGCCGATTCGCGGGTTTTGGGGATCTCCGGCGATGGGGACGACGGCCAGATACAAGTCCGGGGCGAGCCGGCGATTGAGGCGGAGTTCCTCTTCGCAAAACAGGCGGCGCTTGTCCTGGGTGGAGAAGTCGAGGAAGCCGAAATCCACCGGCTTTTTGATTTTGTAGGCGTATGGACCGGTCAGCAAAACCCAGGAGATATGGGTCTCCCGGATTTCGATAGCTTCCGTGGGATGATCGTAGGCGGCGGGGTTCCGCAGCGCCGAGATCAGTTCGGGATAGCGGGCGTCATCCATGCGGTTCCATCCGTAAACGGCCGTTGATCACTCTGAGTTGCCGTTCGCCCTGAAGGAGCGCTTCCAGTTCCGCCCCTGCCATCGCCTTGCGCCAGCCCTGAAGCAGTTTCGATTGCTCCGGGTCATCCATCAGTTGTTCCAGGTCCTTGCGGCCCGCGAGCACCGCCGGGTTCAGGGTGTGCTGGGCGGCCCGAAGACGCACCACCGCGGTCAATACGTCGAGCAACGCTTCCTGTTCGGGCGTCTTTTTGGCCTGCCGCGGCCTGAGAGAAACCGCCGGCGGCGGACGATGTTTCGCCTCGTCGATGATCCGGCACAATTGGCTGCCGTAACGCTTGAGCGTCCGTTCCTCCAGTCCCCGGATCAGCTTGAACTTGTCGGCATTCGTCGGCTGAAGCCGTGCGAGATCGAACAAAACCTCGTCCTTGACCAGCCAGCTGCGTGGAATATCCTGCTGGCGCGCGTTGTCCTCGCGCCAGGCCGCGAGCGCCTGCAGCACGGCGAGCTGGGACGCATTCAGCTGATAATGTCCGCTGATACGCTGCCAGGCTTGATCGGACGCATTCTCGTAAAGCTTCGGATCGAGCAGGGCGCCGAAATCGCCTTCCGGCCAGTCCAGGCGGCCCAAGGCTTCCAGTCGCTGGCACAGTTTCAGGTAAGCGGTTCCGAGATGGATGACGTCGTCGGCCGCATAGCGCAATTGCGCATCGGCCAGGGGCCGGAGCGACCAGTCGGTGCGCGCATGTCCTTTGCCCAAGGTTATTCCGAGCAGTTCCGAAATCAGTCCGGCATAGCTGATTTGTTCGGGCAAGCCGATCAGGGGAGCCGCGATCTGGGTATCGAAGATCGGTGTCGGCAAACGTCCCCACAAATGAAAGAAGATTTCCAAATCTTGTCGCCCGGCATGAAAAACCTTGGTGATGGCCGGATCGAACAGTAAATCCGCTACCGGCTCCAAGGATTCGAGCGCGAGCGGATCGATGCAGGCGACCTTGTCGGCGGTCGCGATCTGGAGCAGGCAGAATTTGGGAAAGTAGGTTTTCTCGCGCAGGAACTCGGTGTCCACGGCGAGCCATGGAGAGTTCTTGACGGCACGGCAGAAATCTTGGAGTTGGCTGGGCGAATCGATATAGCTGATTTGGGAGAGAGGCGTCATGTCGAAGAGAGTGCTTTTTCGAGTCATAAAGTTATTATATGGCTTAGGGACGAAGAATACGCTCCCGCCGATGATCCGAGGTGGCGCATGAAGGTATTGGTGAGTGTAAAGCGCGTGGTGGATTACAACGTGCGCATCCAGGTGAAGCCGGACGGCTCGGGCGTCATGCTGGATGGGGTGAAGATGAGCATGAATCCCTTCGACGAGATCGCCCTGGAAGAGGCGATTCGCCTTAAGGAGGCCGGCAAGGCGACGCAAATCGTGGCCGTTTCGATCGGGCCGCAGGCGGTCCAGGAGCAGCTGCGGAGCGCTTTGGCGCTCGGTGCGGACCGAGCGATTCATATACCCCTGGATGCGGCGCCTCAACCCGTCAACGCCGCACGCGCCCTGGCCGAGCTCGCCCGACGCGAAAATCCCGAGTTGATTCTCATGGGCAAGCAGGCCATCGACGACGACTGCAACCAAACCCCGCAGATGCTGGCGGCTCTGCTCGGCTGGCCCCAGGCCACCTTCGCGTCCAAGATCGAATTGGCCGATAAAACCGCGACCGTTGCCCGCGAGGTGGATGCCGGGCTCGAATTTCTGTTGGTCGATCTGCCGGCGGTGATTTCCGCCGACCTTCGCCTCAATATTCCCCGTTATCCCAAGTTGCCGGACATCATGAAGGCGCGCCGCCTGCCGATCGAAACGGTTACGCCGGAAGACCTGGGCGTCGAGTTCGTACCGGAGGCCAGGCTGCTCAAAGTCGCGCCGCCGCCAAAGCGCCAGGCCGGCCGGAAAGTGGTTTCGGTCGACGAGCTGGTGGCGGCGCTGCGCGAGCGAGGGCTGTTGTCATGAGCAAGGTATTGGTTATTGCCGAGCACGACGGCGAAACCTTGAATCTTTCGACTTCGAGAACCGTGGCCTGCGCGCTGGCTCTCGGACCTGAGGCGGTCGATGTGGCGGTGTTCGCCGAGGCGGAGAACAAACCTGCTGAAGCCGCGGCCCGGCTGAATGGCGTGACCCGTGTGTTGCTGGTCGAACATGCCGCCAACCGTAACCCAGTGGCGGCGGTTCTGGCGCCGCAAGTTTCCGCGCTGGCCAAGGACTACACCCATGTGCTGGCGCCGGCGACCACCTTCGGCAAGGATGTTCTGCCACGCGCGGCGGCGCTGCTCGGTGTTCCGCAAGTCAGCGACATCATGCGGGTGCTCGGCCGAAATGTCTTCGAGCGGCCGATTTATGCCGGCAACGCGCTGGAAACGATCGAAACGCCGCCGGGCATCGTCGTCGCGACCGTGCGTACGGCTTCGTTCAAGGCGGTTGCCGAGACAGGATCGGCGCCTGTGGAAAAAATCAGCCTCGATTTCGACTGCCCGACCCACACGCGTTTTCTCCGGGTCGAAGGTTCGTCCGGCGGGCGTCCCGATCTCCAGTCGGCCCGCGTGGTGGTGTCCGGCGGGCGCGGCCTGGCAAGCAAGGAAAACTTCGACTTGATCTACGCCCTGGCGGATCGGCTGGGCGCTGCGGTCGGCGCTTCCCGCGCGGCGGTGGATGCCGGATTCGTTCCGAACGACTTGCAGGTGGGGCAGACCGGCAAGATCATCGCGCCGGAGCTTTATCTCGCCTTCGGTATTTCGGGCGCGATACAGCATCTGGCGGGAATCAAGGATGCGGGGACCATCGTCGCCGTCAATAAGGACCCCGATGCGCCAATCTTCGAAGTGGCGGATATCGGCCTGGTGGGCGACTTGTTCGAGGTGCTGCCGGCATTGGCCGATGCTCTGCCCAAGGATAAATCGTGAATCGGGAGAGTCTGGAGTTCGATGTCGTCATCGTGGGGGCCGGCCCCGCGGGACTGTCCGCCGCCTGCCGATTGATGCAGCTGGCCAATGAAGCCGGAAAGTCGCTCCGGGTCTGCGTCGTCGAAAAGGGTGCGGAGGTCGGCGCCCACATCATTTCCGGCGCCGTGTTCGAGCCGACCGCCCTGAACGAACTTTTCCCGGACTGGAAAGGGCAGGGCGCGCCCGTCACCGTGGCCGTCGAACACGATGAATTGCATTACCTCCTTAGCGAAAAGCGCTCGTTCAAAGCGCCCGGCTTTCTGATGCCGAAGCCGATGCGTAACGAGGGCAATTACGTGATCAGCCTGGGCCGCTTGTGCCGATGGCTGGCGGAACGGGCCGAAGCCCTTGGAGCGGAGATATTCACCGGATTTGCCGCGGCCGATGTGCTTTATGACGATAAAGGCGCGGTAGCCGGCGTCGTCACGGGCGACATGGGCATTGCCAGGGACGGTTCGAAGAAGCCGAACTATCAGCCGGGCGTGGAGCTGCGCGCGCCCTACACGATTTTTGCCGAAGGCTGCCGCGGGCATTTGGGCAAGCGGCTGATGGAGCGCTTCGAATTGCGGCGGGACGTCGATCCGCAGCATTACGGCATCGGCATCAAGGAAATCTGGCGCATCGATCCGTCGCGTCATCGGCCCGGATGGGTCGTTCACACCTTAGGCTGGCCTTTGGACAACGAAACCGAAGGTGGCGGCTTCGTTTACCACGGCGAGGACGGATTGGTTTCGCTCGGTTTGATTGTGGCCTTGAATTACCGTAATCCTTATTTGAATCCTTTCAGCGAAATGCAGCGCTGGAAGCACCATCCGGTGGTGCGCCGGTTCCTCGAAGGCGGAACCCGGATCGGCTACGGCGCCCGCGCGGTGAACAAGGGCGGCTGGCAGTCGGTGCCGAAGCTGTCTTTTCCGGGCGGCGTGATGGCGGGTTGCGATGCCGGTTTTCTCAACCCGGTGAAGATCAAGGGCAATCATACCGCCATGAAGACCGGCATGCTGGCGGCGGAGGCGGTGTTCGAGGCGCTGGAAACGGGCGGAATTCCGGATATGGGCGGCCGTTATCGCCAATCGTGGGTCGATCAGGAGCTGTTCCGGGGCCGGAACTTCGGTCCCGCGTTGGCGAAATTCGGAACGCTTGTTGGAAGCGCGTTCATTTGGATCGATCAGAATGTTTTCCGGGGAAAGCTGCCGTTTACCCTGCACAATCGCGTTCCGGATCACGCCTCGTTGGATCGAGCCGCGGACAGTCGTAAGATCGATTATTCGAAGCCCGACGGCGTGCTGAGCTTCGATAGACTATCCTCGGTCTATCTATCCAACACCAATCACGAGGAAGACCAGCCCTGCCATCTCGTTCTGACCGATCCGGCCATCCCGATCGAGCGGAATCTGCCGCTGTACGACGAGCCGGCGCAGCGTTATTGCCCGGCGGCGGTTTATGAAATCGTGGAGGCGCCGGGACAGCCGGCCCGATTCCAGATCAACGCGCAGAACTGCGTTCACTGCAAAGTGTGCGACATCAAGGATCCGGCACAGAACATCAACTGGGTGCCTCCAGAAGGGGGCGGGGGACCGAACTACGTAAACATGTGAAAGCAAGGTCGTTCTGTGTGTCGAAGTCGGGAGAGTTATAGGGTAGCAGGACGCTGTTGAATAAAATCTTGGTACCGGTTGTTCTCCAAGCCTGGCTAAATCGCGAACGCACGCTTCTGATCGAAAGTTGCAAATATGTCCGGGTGGCGGATACTCAGCTGTTAAACTAGATTACCGGGAAGTAAAGTTTGATTGACTTTCGCTCCAAATCTTGGCAAATGTCAGAAAGTTTTACAAGTGTGCCAAAATTGTTGCGCATGCGATCAAAAGTTGCCAAGAAATCAATTTATTAGGGTGATCGGCGCGTAAGTTGCATTAGAGTTTTTAACAATCGGAAATTTGCACTAACAATGGCTAAAGATATGCTTCATGAAGAACAGTCTGAGTTGCGGTCATCAACGCAGCAAAAGGAAATTGATCAAACGCGGCGCAATTTGACGAGAATTGGTCTGACCACGCCTGTCCTGATGAGCTTTTCTGGTTATTCGCCGTTGGCTAATGCTTGTGCCACTCCATCCCGGCATGCATCTGGAAACACCAGTCCCCAAACAGAGGAGCCGGTTTATTCCTGCAATGGAAAACCGCCTTCCTATTTGGTGATGTGTGCTTCGTTCGGTTCATGGCCTCTAGGTGGATTGGATGCACCGCAACTGCAGATACAAGACGGCAGTGGAAATCCGATCGGCTGTACCGGGGGCGGTGTCCCTTCGTTTGACACATTTTTTTCATCGGACTCGAATCCTCCCGCTTCAAAGATATCCAGTTTTGGTACAACCGTGGATGTGTATGTTGGCGCCACTACTACTTTTATACCAGTTTTACCAACAAACGGTGCCGGGACTGTAGATCAAACTCGGCTTGCGTCTGTATGGGAACTTTTGGCGTTTCCGGAAAAGCAGCCCGATCCGCAAGCCGCCCAGTTCGCCCAATTCATTATTGCGGCGATTTATAACGCAAATGCCGATTCGAAGTATCCAGTTTCGGTAGATCAAGCAAAAGAGATGTTTGCGAAAGGTCCTTTAACGGAGTATCAGCCCACGAATGGTGTTAAATGGGGAGTAACGGAAATCATTTTTTATCTACAAAGCACCATGGGGTTTGTCTAAAAATTAGCTGGCTTTGGTATAAATTGCTTTTGATCTTCATGACCTTACGCGTGGTCACTCTTTGTTCGGCGGCCCGCCTGAAGATGTCGCCGCTTTGGCAGGACGAATGCGTGGTATTCGATGCAGCCAGCTGTAACACTTACGCAGTGCCGAAATTGAGTGCTCAGATTCTAGAAATGCTGCAGGCTGAGAAGGCGCTTAAGACTTCAACCATTCTTGCCGGAATAAACGCAAAAGGTGATCTCGACGAACAGGAGTTGATTCGAGTTCTTGACATCACATTAGAAGAATTTCAGCGTCTTGGCCTAATTGAAATAATTGCCAGTTGAGCTCTTTTAACTCCTTCGACGAGACCCTGTCCGCGCAATTTTCGGACAAGGGCGTAACTCTAGAACTTGCTCCGTTTGTTGTCCGAATCTATACCGATATTCCTAGCGTTTTAGCCGGCTTACAGCTTTACTACAGCGAGTACCCGGTACCAGGTTCAAGCGCGTTTGCAGATTTCCACGTATCGTTGCGGCGACCTCGATCGGCGTATCGCTGGTTCCGCCCTCAGGTCAGCTTTGAATTCGACGGCACGGTTCCATTTAAGCCTTTGCCTTACGAGCAAGCTTATCCCATGTTCGAATGGGGGCTTAATTGGTGTATAGCGAACCATTGCCATCGGTTTCTGATGATTCATGCAGCGGTCGTTGAGCGGGAGGGATGTGCGGCAATTTTGGCGGCTCCCCCGGGTTCGGGCAAGAGTACACTCTGCGCCGCTTTGGTCAGTCGCGGATGGAGGCTGCTTTCCGATGAATTGGCTCTTATCGATCCGGCAACGCTTCGGATAACGCCTATTCCCCGCCCGATCGGGCTCAAGAATGATTCGATCGAAATTATCCGCCATTTCAATCCTTCGGCAGTGATTGGGCCGGTAGTAAAAGATACCCGCAAAGGGACAGTAACTCACATGAAAGCGCCGGTCGGCAGCATTCTCCGTTCTCGCGAAACGGCTTGTCCTGCGTGGGTCATCTTTCCTCGTTACGAGCGCGATGCTGCCGTTCGGTTGCGGCCTCACTCCAAGGCTCGGACAGTCGTGCGTCTCGCCGAAAACTCATTTAATTACACCTTACTGGGTGCAATAGGCTTTGATGCTTTGATAGGCATAGTCGATCAGGCTGAATGTTATGAATTTACCTATAGTAAGCTGGATGATGCCATCTCGATATTTGCTGATTTGAAGGCGCCTCCGCTATGTCAGGCCCGATGAATGTCGCCGCCGCCAAGGCGCTGACATGCACCGAGACTCTAATCGATTGTTCTCTTGGCGACTGGGACATCGTTATCCGCCAGTGCAGGGCGGCAAAGGTACTCGCCAAGTTAGCGGCCCGACTCGAAGACCATGGCTTGCTCGATCTAATCCCGGAGGCTCCCCGCAGACATCTGATCTCTGCGCACCTGGTTGCACGCCGGCAAAACCAGGCCGTGGAAATTGAGGTCGAGCAAATCCGAAAGGCCCTGGCTAGAACTCAGGCTCCAATCGTCCTGCTCAAGGGGGCGGCCTACGCAATGGCCGGCCTACCGGCAGCACGGGGGCGTGTGTTTGCTGACATCGACATACTGGTGCCGCGCGAGCGATTGGCCGATGTCGAAGCGGCGCTGATGCTGCATGGCTGGATAAGCACGCATCATGATGCTTATGACCAGCGCTACTATCGCCAATGGATGCACGAAATCCCACCGATGCAGCACATTAAGCGTGGTACGGTTATCGATGTACATCATGCTATTACACCGATTACTTCCAGGATTCGGGCCGATTCGAAAAAAATGCTCGCTGCGGCAGCGCCGTTGCCGGGACATGACAGGCTGTTTGTGCTTGCGCCCGAAGATATGGTGCTGCACAGTGCTACTCATCTTTTTTTGGAAGGCGAACTGGATTCGGGATTTAGAGACCTCGCCGATATCGATACCCTGCTTACGCACTTCGCAGCCGCTGACGACAGCTTTTGGGAGCGTCTGATGGAACGAGCCGTGGAGGTCGGTCTTGCCAGGCCTTTGTTTTACGCTTTTCGTTATACGGAGAAGATACTGGGGACGCGAATTCCTCCGCGGATTCAGGCCAAGGCTGCGGTGGGATCGCCGGCGCGGCCATTGCTCAGCCTGATGGATGCGCTGTTCTTACGGGCGCTTCGGCCGAAGCATTCCACAGTCGCCGACCGTTTCACGGGGATTGCCCGGTGGATGCTTTATGTTCGGGGCCATTGGCTGCGCATGCCTTTGCCTCTGCTCGTTTATCATCTCGCTCGTAAGGCATTGGCGGTTGAACAGTCCGGGTGAAACGAGGGCTCGATGCGAGCTTGCTGGTGCTCCGGAGGCATCCTAGAGCGTTTTTCATCCCGGTGTACGGCTTCGTGTCGGGCGGGAAGAACGTAGGTCGGCAATCCCTTGCCGACTTATCGGCTCGGCAAAGGATTTTGTCGGAAGGGTCGCGACTAAAGCGACCGTTTGCGATTGGGAAGGGATTGCCGACCTACCTATCGGGCTCTCTGACACCGAATCGGAAAATGCTCTAAAGGCGGGAGACGTAGTCGACTACCAACCCGAAAAATACCGCCGCGCCGAACCAATGATTGTTCAGAAATGCTTTGAAGCAGCCGGCGGGATCGCGCTCCCGGATCAGATACTGTTGGTAGGCGGCCAGCCCGGCGGCGACCAAGAGACCGAGAAAATAGGCTATTCCAAGCCCGGATTGCCTTCCCACCGAATAAAGAATCAGCAGCACGAAGACCTGAAGCATTCCGATCAGCACCCGATCCATGTCGCCGAACAGAATGGCGGTGGATTTGACGCCGATCTTGAGATCGTCCTCCCGATCCACCATGGCGTACATCGTGTCGTAAACCAAAGCCCACAGGATGGTGGCGAAGTAAAGTTCCCAGCCGACCCACGGAATGCCGCCCGTCTGGGCCGCGAAAGTCATGGGCACCGCCCAGCCGAAGGCGAGTCCCAGATAGGCTTGCGGAAGATAGGTGTAGCGCTTCATGAACGGATAGGACGCGGCGAGAAAAGCGCCGGGGACCGACAGCGCGATTGTGAGCGGGTTGGTGAGTAGAACCAGGCCGAACGATACCAGGCACAGCACGACGAACAGCCAAAGCGCTTCCTTGGGTGTCACCAGTCCGGCGGCGATCGGACGTAATTTGGTGCGTTTGACGTGGGGGTCGAAGTCGCGGTCGGCGTAGTCATTGATCACGCAGCCCGCCGCCCGCATCAGCACGACGCCGGTGACGATGACGAAGCTCACCAGGACGTCGGGTTTGCCGTTTCCGGCAATCAATAGCGCCCACAGGGCCGGCCAAAGCAGAAGGAAGATGCCGATGGGCTTGTCCAGACGCATCAATCGCCAGTAAAGCTCGAGACGACGGCTGGACAGCCGGAAGGTCGGTTGGTCGATCATAGGCTTGCTTCTCGCTTCAACAGAGAAGGTAGAAAAAACTCGGCTACTAACAGGTTTCCGTGCGCGACGGCGTACAGCGAGCGCCGACCCCAGATTCGGTCGGACGATTCGGCGAAGTCAAGAGCTTTGGAACGTTCCGGTAGCCATTTCGCCCTTTCGACGACGGCCAATTCCAGCCCCAGCCGCTTCAGGTTCGGGTCGGAGAAAAGAATCTCTCCCAGCGGGCGGTTGCCCAAAGAAGCCAGATGGCGCTGAGCGCCGCGGAGAATACTTGCCGGTATGATGCTGCGCGCCACGACCAGGGGCTGTTCGCCGCATTGAAGAGCCACCTCGCGTACCAACGCGACCCGCGAAGGTCTAAGTCTCAGCGCTCTCGATTCGTCGGCAAACGGCCTCAGCCAGTCCTGCTGCAGCACCCGGAGGCGAAAATCGCCGCCGCAAAGGCCGCGAACCCGGCGGGTCAGCGAGCCGGCTTCGAAAAGCCATGGATGGAGCCCTTCGGGGATCTGGCTGCGCTGACTGCTTCCAAGTTGAAACCAGTCCGGTGCTCGGCGGAAAAGTTGGCTGCGTGTCGTCAATGGTCGGTCTCGAGAATAAACCGCGAATTTTAGCAGAGCGCGTGAGTTTTCCTGACCGGCCGGATACATTCATCTGCAAGGAATTGCCTAGCTGCGCCTCTGTTCCGGCGGTTCGGTCGGAGCGGCCGCTTCGGTCGGACAAATCGCTATCTCTATCTCTTCCTTGAACCGCGCATGTGGAGAACATTGTCCACGAAGGTTCCGTCGTCGACTTCCTTCATGAATCGCTCGGCAACATCGACGATCGCTTTGCCAACGTAAGCGTACTGTCTCGAAAACGGCGGCCAGAAATCCCCCAGGCCGATCGCGTCGTTAATGACCAAAACCTGTCCATCGCACGATGCGCCGGCACCGATTCCCACGGTGGGCACCTTGATCGACTGCGTGATGGTCTTCGCCAGGGTTGCCGGTATGTGCTCCAGAACCACCAAGAACGCGCCCGCTTCCGCGATGTCGATCGCTTCGCTCAAGATGCGTTCCGCGTCGCTTTTCTTGCCTCCGACCTGTCGGAAGTCGGAAGCCGTCTGGGGCGTCAATCCGGTATGGCCGACCACGTCGATTCCGTTGGCAACGAGATGAGCGATCACGTCGTACTTCGGACCTTCCAGCTTGATGCTGTCGGCGCCGGCGTCCAGCAGCAGTTTGGCGTTATTCAGGGCCGTGGCCGGATCGCGATCGCTGTTGTATGGAAGATCGCCGATGATATGCGTATTCGGCGCGCCGCGGCGGACGGCGCCGATATGGTATTGCATGTGCTCGATGGTGACATGGCGCGTGCTGTCGAAGCCCATTTCCACCATCCCCACCGTGTCTCCGACCAGGATGACCGGAATCCCCGCTTTTTCGAGAGAGCGGGCTACGGGGGCGGTGTAAGCCGTCAGCATCGGGATCGGCTTTACCGACTTCATTTGTCTCAAGGACTCTGCGTTGAGTTTCATGGCTTTCATCTCCGGTGTGTCGGATTCGTATCTGGCGTCGCAAGCGTTTCGTCAGGGTGCTTAGAGCCAGGTCCCAGAACCCTTCGACTCGGCTCAGGACAGACCCTTCGACAACCCTGTCCTGAGCTAAGTCGAAGGGCTCAGGGCGAACGGCCTGGATAGGCTCTTATCTCGTTGGTCGATTTTCCCTCAAGGCGGGGATAAGATGGGGTTTCGCCACGGCGTATCCGCTTCGGAAGAATGTAATGGCATCTCGAAAAACGTCGATACCCCGTACGGGTAGTCATTCAAGCCCCGGCATATTGCACCGAATGACCGACCCAGCGCCGGATCAGGCGTTCGGCGCGGTCGGGATAATCCCGCAGCAGAATGGCGGCCGTTTGAGCAACGGCATCCAAGAGGTGTCCGTCGCGCGCCAAGTCGGCGATGCGGAACTGGACCTGGCCGGTCTGCCGGGTTCCCAGGAGTTCTCCCGGTCCCCGCAATTCCAGGTCTTTTTCGGCGATGACGAAGCCGTCATCGGAGTCCCGCAGGATACCCAAACGTTGTTTGGCGGTTTCCGACAGAGGCGGCTGGTACAGCAAGACGCAATGCGCCTCGCCGGGACCGCGTCCCACCCTCCCGCGCAATTGGTGCAGCTGGGCCAGTCCCAAGCGCTCGGCATTCTCGATGATCATCAGGCTGGCATTCGGGACGTCCACGCCGACTTCGATGACGGTAGTGGCCACCAGCAAATCGAAATGCCCTTCCTTGAAGGCTGACATGACGGCTTCCTTTTCGGCGGGTTTCAAACGCCCGTGTATCAGCGCGACGCGAACATCCGGAAGCGCTTCGGCGAGCACGACGGCGGTTTTTTCCGCTGCTTCGCATTGCAATGCCTCGGATTCTTCGATCAGCGTGCAAACCCAGTACACCTGTCTTCCTTTGGACGCCCAGTCGGTGATGCGGGCGATGATTTCAGCCCGGCGACTGGTCGGAATGACCACGGTCTTGACGGGAGTCCGTCCTGGCGGACGCTCGTCGATGACCGATAGATCGAGATCGGCATACCCGAGCATCGCCAAGGTTCTCGGAATCGGTGTGGCGGTCATGATGAGTTGGTGCGGATACAAGCCATCATGCAGACCTTTTTCGCGGAGCGCCAGCCGTTGATGGACGCCGAATCGGTGCTGTTCGTCGATGATGACGAGCCCCAGGCGATGAAATGCCACCTGTTCCTGAAATAGGGCGTGGGTGCCGATGACGATGCCGGCTGCGCCGCGACCGATGGCGTCGAGCTCGGCTTTCCGGGCTTCGCCCTTGAGGCGTCCGGACAAGAAGGCGATCTGTATGCCGAAGGGTTCGAGCCACTGCCGAAAGCTTCGGAAATGCTGCTCGGCCAAAAGTTCGGTAGGAGCCATGATGCCGACCTGGTAGTTGGACGACAGCGCGGTCAGCGCGGCATGGGCAGCCACCACCGTCTTGCCCGATCCCACGTCGCCTTGGACCAAGCGCATCATGGGACGGTTACCGGATAAATCGGCTTCGATCTCGGCAATCACGCGCTTTTGGGCGGCGGTTAGAGAGAACGGCAGGCTGCGCAGAAACCGGTCCGCCGCCTCCCGATTGATCGCCATAACCGGGGCTCGATGAGCCTGCATCTTGGCCCGGAAGCGCCCGAGGCTCAGATGATGGCTAAGCAGCTCTTCGAAGGCGAGGCGCGAACGGGCGGCGGCGAGTTGCGGCGAAGTTTCGTTGTAGCCGGCGGGCGGCTGATGCAGAAGCCGAAGCGCGTCCATGAGTCGCAACCGGTTCGCCGAAGGGATCAAGGGCTCGGGCAATAAGTCGGGAAGCCGGGTTTCGTCGGCCATGGACAGTGCTTGTGCGGCCAGCCGGCGAATGGCTTTCTGATGGATGCCTTCGGTCAAGGGATAAACCGGCGTCAGCGCGCGCTCGGGAACATCGGTCTCCGTATCGTCGATGAGTTTGTAATCGGGATGGGTCATTTCCAGGCCCGCATAACCCGTCCGCACTTCGCCGTAACAGCTCAGCCGCTTGCCGCGGGTTAGCTGCTCGCGCTGTTTCGCCGTGTAATGGAAGAACCGCAGATCGAGAAAGCCGGTGCCGTCGCCGATCCGAACAATCAGCGAGCGACGGCCCTTTGGGAGGATTTCCGCGAGTTCGATCCGGCCTTCCACCAGCGCATGACCGCCGGGTTTCAGATGTCCGATAGCGGTGACGGACGTCCGATCTTCATAACGCAGCGGCAGATGGAAAAGCAAGTCGCTGACGGTCGAAATGCCCAGCTTTTCCAGCCGTTTGAGGGTTTGCGCTCCCGCCCCCCTGAGGGTGGCGACCGGAAGCTCGTCGAGAGAACGGTTTTGCGAAGCCAAATAGTCGCGGGACGCCTATTTCGCCAAAACCATGATCGCGTCCATTTCGACTCCGGCGCCCCGCGGCAGGGAAGCCACGCCGATGGCGGCGCGGGCAGGGTACGGCTCGGCGAAATATTCCGCCATGATTTCATTCACCAGCGGAAAATGGGTGAGATCGGTCAGGAAGACATTCAGTTTGACGACATCCCGAAGGCTGCCTCCGGCCGCCTCGGCCACGGCCTTGAGGTTGTCGAACACGCGGCGGATCTGCACGTCCATGCCGCCTTCGACCAGCGTCATGGTGGCGGGGTCCAGCGGAATCTGGCCGGACAGATAAACCGTGTCGCCGACTTTTACGGCCTGGGAGTAGGTGCCGATCGCTTTGGGAGCCTGGTCAGTCTGAATAATTTGTTTTGCCATGGTTCTGTTTCTTTCTGAGTTCGGACTTTACGCGGGAAATTTTCAAAACGACCGATAATTTTCGCAGTTCTCGCATGACCGAGGCGAGATGGACGCGGTCCTTGACCATCAAGGTAATGATGTCGGTGGAAATCTGGCTGTCCTGATTGGAGATCTGGACGTTTTCGATGTTGGCGCGCATGCGGGAGATGGTGGAGGCGACTTTAGCCAGGGTACCGACCTGGTTCATCAGTTCCAGACGGATGACCGCCGGGAAATCGCCGCTGGCTTGTTTGTCCCAGTCCACGTCCAGCCAGTTCATGTGTTTTTTTCTGAGCTCCGAGACGTTCTTGCACTCGGTGAGGTGAACGACGATCCCCTTGCCGGGATTGAAGAATCCGACGATGGGGTCGCCCGGTATCGGGCGGCAGCACTTGGCGAGGTTGACCACCATGCCTTCTGTGCCTTTGATGATCAGAGGCGACAGTGCTGGCAGGTTTTCCTGGTTGGCTGTAGTCTCCGACGTGGCGTCGGCTTGCGCCATTTGGCGGACGACCAGGAAAGGCAAACGGTTGCCGAGCCCGATATCTTCCAGCAAGGCTTCGAGAGACGGCAATTCGAGCGCCTTCAGCAAATCGTCGATCCGCTCCCGCGGAATATCCTCGAAACGTATGTTTTGGGCATCGAATTCCTTTTCCAGCAAACGTTTTCCGAGGGCGACCGCCTCCTGTTTCTTGAAATTCCTGAGATAGCTGCGAATGGCCGCGCGCGCTTTGGCGGTGACGACGAAATTGAGCCACAGCGGATTGGGGCGGGCCCAGGGCGCCGTGATGATCTCGACGGTCTGGCCGTTCTCGAGAACGGTTTGCAGCGGCGCGAGTACCCGGTCGATTCGGGCCGAGACGCAAGTATTGCCGATATCGGTGTGCACGGCGTAAGCGAAGTCGACGATGGTGGCTCCGCGTGGAAGCTTGGTGATCTTGCCCTTGGGGGTGAAGACGTAAACTTCCTGCTGGAACAGGTCGACCTTCAAATTGTCCAGGAATTCCATCGAGTCGCCGGCGCTCTTCTGGATTTCCAGAAGATCTCTCAGCCACTCGTGGGCACGGGTCTGGCTGGTCGAAATCTGTTCATGCTCGCTCTTGTACAGCCAGTGTGCCGCGATGCCGGATTCAGCCAGATGGTGCATGGCGCGGGTGCGGATCTGAATTTCCAGCGGCTGGCCGTAAGGCCCGACCAGCACGGTGTGCAGCGACTGATAGCCGTTGGCCTTGGGCACGGCGATGTAATCCTTGAAGCGGCCAGGCACCGGCTTATAGAGGTTGTGAACTATCCCTAAGGCACGGTAACAATCGTCCACCTCATCTGCGATGATGCGGAAGGCGTAAACGTCGTAGACGCCGGAAAAGGAGACATGCTTGATTCGCATCTTTTGATAGAGACTATAAAGATGCTTCTCCCGTCCGATTACTTCGCAGTTGACCAGCCCGGCGTCCTGCAGTCGTTTCGTGATGGCCGACTCGATGATCGCCACCACCTCCTTACGGTTGCCGCGAGCTTTCTTTACCGACTGTTCCAGCACGCGGTAACGTACCGGATACATGGCGGAGAACCCCAGTTCTTCCAATTCCAGCCGCATCTCGTTCATGCCCAGGCGGTTGGCAATGGGTGCGTAGATGTCCAGGGTCTCGCGGGCGATGCGCCGGCGCCGCGTCGGAGACATTATCCCTAGGGTGCGCATGTTGTGAAGCCGATCCGCCAGTTTGACCATGATCACGCGGAGGTCCTTGACCATCGCGAGCACCATCTTTCGGACATTCTGGGCCTGCGCCTCGGCCCTCGATTTGCAGTCGAGCTGGGTCAGCTTGCTGACGCCGTCGACCAGTTCGGCGACTTCGTCTCCGAATTGTTCTCGCAGTTGCTCCTTGGTGACGGAGGTGTCTTCGATGACGTCGTGCAGAATGGCCGCCATGATGCCTTTTGCGTCCATGCGCATCTCGGCGAGGATGATGGCGACCGAAAGGGGATGGCACACATACGGTTCGCCGGTCAGTCGGAATTGGCCCTCATGCGCGGAAAGGGCAAGCTGATAGGCGCGATAAATTTCCTCGACCTGCGCTCCGTCGAGATAGGCCGAGACTATGCTGCACAGCCTGCGAATGAGCTTTTCATTCGGCAGTTCGGTCACTTCTTTGGGAAGAAGCTGGTTCATGGCAGCCCGCGCTCTTGTATCGGCTCTTCGGCGTTTGAGGTACCGATTCGCCTTACTCGAAATCGTCCTCTTCAAGGTTGCCCATGCCTGCGCCATGCGGATTGGGTACCGGCGGACGCTCGATGGCGAACCGCTCCTGTTTCGCGGCCGCAGTGAGATATTCGCGAGTGATCAAGCCCTGTGCAATTTCCCGAAGCGCCACGACGGTCGATTTATCGTTTTCCCACGGCACCTTGGCATCGTCCGGATGGCGGGACAATTGGCGGGCTCTCTTGGTTGCCAGCAAAACCAACTGAAAACGATTGTCGACGTGTTCCAGACAGTCTTCGACGGTTACTCTTGCCATGTTTGCTGTATCCTCGATTTAGAGTCGTTTTGAATGAAAAATTTAATAAAAACAAATAGTTTATGGAACCCTTTTACCCTAAAAGCAAGGTTCTTGTACAGAACACCCGCTTTTCAAAGCGGAATCCGATCCATCGGGCGTTTTGGTCGAAGGATTCTTAATCCAGACCGCCAACGCGGCTGGAAGGTTCAGATCGCCCAAAAAACAAGGCGCGAAGGACAGCTTCGGCCGCTCTCCTTCGCGCCGTGAACTCGAAGAACTATTTTGCCCGTTCCTGCAACATCGCTACGGCGGGAAGCATCTTGCCCTCCAGGAATTCCAGGAAAGCTCCGCCCCCGGTCGAGGTATATGATACCCGATCGCCGATGCCGTATTTTTCGATCGCCGCGAGCGTATCGCCGCCACCGGCGATGGAAAAACCCTTGGTTTCCGCAATAGCCATGGCTACGGTGCGGGTGCCTTCGCCGAACTGGTCGATCTCGAATACGCCCACCGGCCCGTTCCAGACGATGGTTCCGGCCGCTTTGATCATTTCCGCATAACGCGCCGCGGTTTCCGGCCCGATATCGAGGATCAAATCGTCCTCGGCTACTTTGCTGACTTTTTTAATCGTGGCTGTCGCCGAATCGGAGAATTCTTTCGCGCAAACCACATCGGTCGGTACCGGAATCTCCGCGCCTTCCGCTTTCGCTTGTTCCATCAAGCGTTTGGCTTCGGGAATCAGGTCGGCTTCATACAAGGACTTGCCCACCGGATGACCTGCTGCGGCGATGAACGTGTTGGCGATGCCGCCGCCGACGATGAGTTGGTCCACTTTGGCGGCCAAGGAGTCGAGCACCGTCAGCTTGGTGGAAACCTTGGAGCCGCCGACGATCGCCAAAAGCGGGCGCTCCGGGTTTTCCAGAGCCTTGCCGAGAGCGTCGAGCTCGGCAGCGAGCAGGAGGCCGGCACAGGTTTCTGTCGCGAAACGGCCTACGCCGTGGGTTGACGCTTCGGCGCGGTGCGCGGTGCCGAAGGCGTCCATCACGTAGATATCGCAGAGAGCGGCCATTTTCTTGGCCAACGCTTCGTCGTCTTTTTTCTCACCCTTGTTGAATCGGACGTTTTCGCATAAAACGACCTCCCGCGGGTGCATGTCGACGCCGTTCAGCCAGTCTTTCACGAGGGGCACTTTGCGTCCGAGCAGCCAGGTCATGCGATCGGCCACGGGTTTCAGAGAGAATTCGTCGGTGTATATGCCTTCGGTCGGCCGCCCCAGATGGGACATGACCATGACCCTGGCGCCGGCTCTCAAGCAATGTTCGATCGTGGGCAAACTGGCGCGGATGCGGGTGTCGCTGGTGACTTTGCCGTTCTTGACGGGAACGTTCAGATCCGCGCGGATCAGAACGCGCTTGCCGGCGAGATCGAGATCGGTGATTCGCTTGAAAGCGAGGGGCTTCTTCTTAGCGGCCTTCTTAGCGGTCTTTTTGGGTATCGATGGCTGCTCCCGCCATTTGATCGAGCAGCCCATGCTCGGGATTTGCTTCTTCGGACCCTTGCCGGTCTCCGCAACTTGTTTCATGGCGTCGAACAGCTCGCGCCTGACGTCCGGCGGGGCGGTTTCCTTGCGGCTGGCGTCCAGCCGTCCGCGGTACTGCAACTCCAGATCCTTGTTATAGCCGAAGAAGTCCGGGGTGCAGACGGCGCCGTAGGCCTTGGCCACTTCCTGAGTTTCGTCGTACAGGTACGGAAAGGGATAGCCGAGTTGCTCCGCGACGATTTTCATGTTTTCGAAGGAGTCTTCGGGATAATCGGCCGGGTCGTTGGACATGATGGCCACGGCGTTGATGCCGTGTTCCTTGAGCTCTTTGACGTCCCGCACGATGCGGTCCTGCACGGCCTTCACATAAGGACAGTGGTTGCAGATGAACATCACCAAAAGGCCGTTGGGGCCTTTGCACTTTTCCAGAGTCCAGATTTGCCCATCCACGCCAGGCAGAGCGAAATTGTGTGCCTTTTTTCCGAAATCACAAACCGGGGTTTCTGTGCGCGCCATGGAGATCTTCCTTCTTATACGTTATAAGTGAAAATCGATGAAAATGGCTGAAATCATAACAAAGAAATCGAATCCAGTCGTCCGCTTACCGTCCCGCGAATGTCGGGAAGGGCGGCTCCGGTGCTCCTGGAAGGATCGGTTCGACGCTCCAATCGCAAACGGCCTGGCCGGGAGCGCCGGCCAGCCCCTTCCCCGGATGACCGTTTGCGATTGGAAGGGTTGCGGCTAAGGCAACCGTTTGCGATTGGAAGGGGCCGATTAAAGGCCCGTTTGCGATTGGAAGGGTCGCGACTAAAGCGACCGTTTGCGATTGGGAAGGATTCCGGACCTACTCGGTGACGCAGAGCTCGTAGGCCGACAAACCCGCCGCCATGCTGAATCGTTCGTTAAAGCCAGGCGCCGACGAGAAGGAGTACGCCCAAAGCGCCGGCTATTCCGGCGACGGTCAGCGAGGCGGCGGAGCCGGACAGGACGGCCGCGCTGATGACAAGGGCGCCGCCGGTGATTCCGGTCAGCGTGCGCCGCCGGTTCTGGGTGATTTCCCGATGGATCTGTTCGAGTTCCCGCGACTGGAAAGTCACCGTCAGCTTTCCGGTTGCCGCGTTTTCCAGCATCCGATGGATCAGCATGGGCATCTCGGGCCAGCTTTCCGCCCATTCCGGAAGCTGCGACTGGATTTTTCTCAGGCCGGCTTTGGGTCCCATTTCGTCCTTGAACCAACGTTCCAGAAATGGTTTGGCGGTCTGCCAAAGATCGAGGTCCGGATAGAGGTCGCGCCCGAGTCCTTCGATATTCAGCAGGGTTTTTTGGAGCAGCACCAGTTGCGGCTGCACTTCCATATCGAAGCGGCGGGCCACCTGGAACAGCCGCAATAACAAATGGCCGTAGGAGATGTCCTTTAACGGTTTTTCGAAGATCGGTTCGCTCACGGCGCGTACGGCGGACTCGAATTCCTCGACGCGGGTGGTTTTGGGAATCCATCCCGATTCGATATGCATCTCCGCGACACGGCGGTAGTCGCGGTTGAAAAAGGCCAGAAGATTTTCGGCGACGTAACGCTTGTCTTCCCGTGAAATGCTCCCAACGATGCCGAAGTCGACGGCAATGTACTGAGCGGGCGGCGTGACGAAGATATTGCCGGGGTGCATGTCGGCATGGAAGAAGCTGTCCCGCAGCACCTGCGTGAAGAAGATTTCCACTCCTCGTTCCGCCAGAAGCTTGAAATCGACGCCTTCGCGTTTCAAGGTTTCCACGTCGCCGACCGGAATGCCCGATATGCGTTCCATGACCAAGACCTGCCGCCGCGTGTACGGCCAATAGACCTTGGGAATGTAAAGTATCTCGGAATCCTCGAAACGGCGCCGCATCTCGGCGGCATTGGCCGCTTCACGGACCAGATCGAGTTCGTCCAGAATGGTCTTTTCGAATTCGGCGACGACCTCGATCGGCCGAAGACGCTTGGCGTCGCTCCAGAAGCGCTGCGCGAGCCGAGCCAACTCGTACAGCAAGGCGATGTCCGAGCGGATCTGCTTTTCGATGCCGGGTCTAAGCACCTTGACCACTACATCCTGACCGTCGTGCAGCCGCGCGGCGTGTACCTGCGCCACCGAGGCCGAAGCGAGCGGCGTCTCTTCGAATTCGGCGAAAACCAGGCTGACCGGCTGTCCCAATGCCTGCTCGACGATGGCTTTGGCATCGCTGCCGGGGAAAGCCGGCACGCGGTCCTGAAGCTTGATCAATTCTTCGGCGATGTCGTCCGGCAGGAGATCCCGGCGGGTGGACAGGGTTTGGCCGAATTTGACGAAAATGGGACCCAAGTCTTCCAACGTTCGGCGGATCCGAACGCCGCGCGGTTCGTCTTTGGCGCCCAGCCAATAGTTCGGGGAAAGGGTGCCGACAAAGCGGATCGGCCGAAACAGGTGAGTGGCCAGCACCAATTCGTCCAGGCCGTGACGCACCAGCACGCGTTGAATGTGCAGCAAACGCCGGATCTGTTTCGGTCGAATCACGGGCGAGATGTTCCTAGGCAGCGGATTCGGAAGACGAGGAATCAGACGGCAGCGAGCACCGAAGCCGCTCTATCCGGGCTTTGAGGCGGTCGAAATCGGCGCGAAGCCGGTCGACTTCGGCGTAAAAGGCGTCAGCCTCGAATTGCGCCGGCAATTCCCGGCTTTCTTCCTGCCAATATTCAGCAAGATCGAGTCTTAAGGTGTTCAGGGAATCTTTGGTCCAACCGAGCCCCGAGCGAACAAGGTCGAAGCAGGCGGAGGCGAAGGCTCGGCCGGTATATTGGGCAAGGTGGGCCTCCCAGTCGACGTCGAGCTTCTCGAACAGCGCCTGGAAGCGGCGCGCCGTGTCCATGTCGCCGTCGATTTCGATGTCGCCGGAGGAGAGGAGTTGCCTGGCCGGTTCGCCGAACCTGAGCTTGGCAAAGGCCGGAATCGAACCGGCCAGAGTAACGTCCGGTCGGCCGCCGAAATCGCCGAGAATTTGTACGTCCGAATCGGTCGGGCAGAAATAAATCGACAGCTCGAACGGATGCAGTCGAAGCTCGATGACTTTGCCCGCGATCGGGGCCAGTAGTTCTCTGTTGCCTGAATCCAGGCTCAAATAGTGCGCGACCGCACGCTCCAGCGCTTCGGCAAGAATACCGGCCAACACCGGATGACGAGCCATCACGGTCAGACCTTATAGCCCCGGTGGACGGCGACGACGCCGTGGGTCAGGTTGAAGTATTCACAACGTTCAAAACCGGCTTCGAGCATCAGCTGCTTGAGCTTTTCCTGGTTGGGATGCATCCGGATGGACTCGGCCAGATATTTGTAGCTTTCGGCATCGTTGGCAATGAATTTGCCGAGCATCGGCAGGACCTTGAACGAGTAGAGATCGTAGACCTTTTTGAACAGATCCCCCTGCGCTTCGGAGAATTCCAGGATGATCGCCCGCCCGCCCGGCTTCAAGACGCGGTGAATCGAGCGAAGCGCGACCTCCTTGTGGGTTACGTTGCGTAGACCGAACGCGATGCAGACGCAATCGAAATAATTGTCCGGGAACGGCAGCTTTTCGGCGTCGATCTGCGCATAGCTGACGTTGTCGACCACGCCCTCGTCGATCAGCCGGTCGCGGCCGCGCTTCAACATCTCGGCATTGATGTCGGAAAGAACGACACGGCCGTTCGGACCGACCCGTTTCTGGAAGAGAGACGTCATGTCTCCGGTGCCGCCTGCAAGATCCAGAACCTTTTCGCCGGAGCGCACGTGGCTCAGCTGCAGGGCGATCCGTTTCCAAATCCGGTGAATACCCAAAGACATGAGATCGTTCATGACGTCGTACTTGCCCGCGACCGAGTCGAATACGGCCTTGACCATTCTGGCCTTTTCGTTCGCGGGAACCTCACGGAAGCCGAAGTGGGTGGTTTTTTGATCGTTCATTCGTAAGTGGCCGGATGGTTTCTTGATGATCGCCTGGCGAGATATGTGTTGATCTTATACTTCAGCGTGGATCGGGACGTGATCTAAATCACCTTCTCGGCGCCTTTATCGGCTCCGAAGCGCCTCGGTTCGACGTTCGTATCCCGCTTGCTCCAGTTTTTTCAAATACTCGTTCCAGAGTTCCGCCTGATGCACGCCCAGATTGTACAGCATCTCCCAAGTGTAGATCCCGCTATCGTGGCCGTCGCTGAAGCTGGGGGCGATGGCGTAATTGCCCACCGGCCGGATCGCCGTGATGGTGACATCCTCTTTCCCGAGCTGGAGGACCTCCTGGCCCGGTCCGTGGCCACGAACCTCGGCGGACGGCGAATAAACCCGCAGGTATTCGCAGGGCAGTTCGAAGCGGGAACCGTCTTCAAACGCGATTTCGAGTACCCGCGATTTTTGATGGAGCTTGATCTCGGTGGGCAGGGGCGCAGCCATGGCGGGACTGCCGGTTAAAGGATATAGCGGCTCAGGTCTTCGTCCTGGGCCAGCTCGGACAAATACCGGTCGACATACTGGGCGTCGATGACCACGGACTTTCCGGCATGATCCGGCGCTTCGTAGGAGATCGTTTCCAGAAGCCTTTCCAATACGGTGTGCAGCCGTCGGGCGCCGATATTCTCGGTGCGCTCGTTCACTTCCCAGCTAATCTCGGCGATCCGGGCGATGCCGTCCTGAGTGAACTCCAGTTCGACGCCTTCGGTGGCGAGCAACGCGGCGTACTGTTCGGTCAAGGAACTGGCCGGTTCGGTCAGGATGCGGATGAAATCCTCCACGGTCAGTGCGTTCAGCTCCACCCGAATGGGCAATCGCCCCTGAAGCTCCGGAATGAGGTCGGAGGGCTTCGACAGATGGAATGCGCCGGAGGCGACGAACAGGATGTGATCGGTCCGGACCATGCCGTATTTGGTGCTCACGGTGGAACCTTCCACCAAGGGCAGCAGGTCGCGCTGCACGCCTTCGCGCGAAACATCCGGGCCTCCGTACTCGCCGCGCTTGCAGATCTTGTCGATCTCGTCGATGAATACGATGCCGTTTTGCTCCACCGACTCTACGGCGCGCAACTTGATGTCCTCCTCGTTGATCATCTTGGCCGACTCTTCCTCGCGAAGGAGCTTGAGCGCATCCTTGACCCGCAACTTGCGAGTGCGCGTGCGTCCGGTGTGCAGGTTCTGGAACAGGCTCTGGAGCTGATTGCTCATTTCTTCCATGCCGGGCGGCGCCATGATTTCCACGCCGATCGGTGCGGCGCTGACTTCGATCTCGATTTCTTTTTCATCGAGTTCGCCGTTACGGAGCTTTTGCCGGAATTTCTGGCGTGTCGCCGATTCCGGGGCCTGTCCTTCTCCGCCCCAGCCCGAGCCGCCGGGCAGCAAAGCGTTCAAAATCCGTTCTTCGGCCGATTCTTCGGCATGGGTTCGTACCTTCGCCATCTCGGTTTGGCGCGTCATTTTTACCGCGGCATCGACTAGGTCGCGAACGATGGATTCCACATCGCGTCCGACGTAGCCGACCTCGGTGAACTTGGTCGCTTCCACCTTGATGAACGGCGCGTTGGCAAGCCGCGCGAGGCGGCGGGCGATTTCGGTCTTGCCGACGCCGGTCGGACCGATCATGAGGATATTCTTGGGCGTGATCTCTTCGCGGAGCGCGGGTTCGATTTGCATACGCCGCCAACGGTTGCGCAAGGCTATGGCGACCGCGCGTTTGGCGGCGGCTTGACCGACGATGTGTTTGTCCAATTCGTGGACGATTTCTCGGGGAGTCATGTGCGTCATGGGTGTTCGTGCAGTTCCCGTTGCATGTCCAGTTCTTCGATAACCAGATTGCGGTTGGTATAAATGCAGATATCGGCGGCAATTTGCAGCGACTTTTCGACGATGTCGACAGCGCCCAATTCGGTATTTTCCAACAGTGCGCGGGCGGCTGCCTGGGCGAAGGGCCCTCCGGACCCGATCGCGATGAGGCCGTTTTCCGGTTCGATGACGTCGCCGTTGCCGGAAATGATCAAGGATGCTTTCGAATCGGCGACGGCAAGCAAGGCTTCCAGCCGGCGCAGCATTCGGTCGGTGCGCCAGTCCTTCACCAATTCGACCGCCGCTTTGGTCAGGTTGCCGCGCTGCTTTTCCAATTGGCCTTCGAAGCGCTCGAATAAGGTGAACGCATCGGCGGTTGCGCCGGCAAAACCCGCGAGCACGCGGCCGTGATAGAGCCGGCGGACCTTGCGGGCATTACCTTTCATGACGGTGTTGCCCATAGTCACCTGGCCGTCGCCGCCGATGACCACTTTGTCGCCGCGGCGGACGGACACGATGGTAGTGCCGTGAAACTGTTCCACAAAATTGCCTGCTTAGAGAAAACCGCCATTGTACACCATCCGGCTCGCCGCGGCCGCCGGCCGAAGCGGGCGCTCGGTTTTTTAGATTCTGCAAAGGATGGAATCGTGCGAGATAATGGCGAACTATTTTTTATTTTCAGCGACAGTTATGAGCCAGTTACCTTCGATACGCCTCAAGAAAAATGAAGAACGACGCCTGCGCGGGGGCCATTCGTGGATTTTCAGCAACGAGGTGGATATCTCGGCGACGCCGCTCAAGATTTTCGGGGCGGGTGATTTGGCTATCGTGGAGAGTTCACGCGGGCAAGTCTTGGGCATCGCCTACGTCAACCCGGCGTCGCTGATATGCGCCCGTCTTTTGACTCGGGACGTGCACGCGGAGATCGATCAGGCCTTCTTTGAACAGCGCTTGAAGCGCGCCCTGCAATTACGAGAACGGGTGTTTTCCAAGCCTTTTTACCGGCTGGTATACGGCGAAAGCGACGGGATCCCCGGGGCGGTGGTCGATCGTTTCGGCGATGTGTTCGTCATTCAGACGAATACGGCCGGCATGGAGAAGCTTCAGGAACCTCTGGCGGCTGCGATCGAGGCTTTGTTCGGCCCGAGCGCCATTGTCTTGAAAAACACGTCCAGCCTCAGAGCCTTGGAAGGACTCGAGACTTACACGCGCATCGTCAAAGGTGCTCTGGAGGAGGCAATCGAAATCGAAGAAAACGGCGCACGATTTCAGGTTGATCCGGTCGGCGGCCAAAAAACCGGCTGGTTTTTCGATCATCGCGAGAGCCGGGCCGTGTTGGCGAAGCTTTCACGCGGTCTGCGCGTACTGGACCTTTTTTCATACAGCGGGGCGTGGGGCGTGCAGGCGGCGCTCGCCGGAGCGGGAAGGGTCGACTGCGTGGACGGCTCGGAGGCCGCTTTGGCCTTGGCGGCCGAGAATAGCCGGCTCAATGGTGTTATGGAGAAAATGCAGTTCGTCAAGGACGATGTGTTCGAATTTTTGAAGCGGGCAAGGGAGGAACGGCTGCGCTACGACGTGATCGTGCTCGACCCTCCGGCTCTGATCAAGCGCAAGAAAGATGTCGGTCAAGGCGTAGAAGCGTACCGGCGGCTGAATCAAGGCGCGATCCAGGTATTGGCTCCGGGCGGCATACTGGTATCCGCATCCTGTTCATTTCACTTGCAGCGGGAGACTCTGCACGATCTTTTGCGGGCGACGGCGAGAAGTTTGGATCGCCATCTGGTCTTCTTCGGACGCGGTGGACAGGCGCCCGATCATCCCGTGCATCCCGCGATTCCAGAGACCGAATATCTGAAAACCTTTTTCTGCCATATCGGCGAGAGCTTATGAACCCTGCATCGGCGCGGAGGACATCGGGTTGGGCGGGATACGCTCGGGGGATGCCTGACTGGTTTGCGTCAGCAAGCGGCTGAGGAATTTTCGGCCGGATGCCGTGCCGAATAGCCCGCCAAAGACAAGCGCCGTCAGCAACAACGTTATCACGAGGGTTACCGGGAATGTGACGGCGAATTCGAAGTGTAGTTTCTTCTTCTGATCCTCATTGCCCGCTTGCGCTGCGGACGCGGCGGATTCCATAACGGCCAGCCGGGTCCGGGCCGATTGAAGTGCCTCTCTGAGCTGGTTGCCTTCCTCCTCCATGTCACGCAGTCTGGCTTGCAGCGCCATCAGTTCGTCGCCATGCTGGCGGCGCACGGTGTCCAACTCGGGATTGTTTCGAGCTCCGGCATTTTTGGCATGTTCCGCCAAGAGGAGCTCATAATTTTCGCGCAAGGATAGTAGCGCGGCTTCTCGATCGCTTGCCAGTTCGCGAGCCTTTTCGAGTTCTGCCTTCAAAGAGTCGATCTCTCCCTTGGCCTTTAGCAATCGCTCTTCAGCCTGCTGATACTTTTCTGTGACGGATGCGACAGACGAAACAATATCGCCGGCTTTGGTCAACTGCTTTTCCAACGCATGGGTTCGAGAAACCGCTTCTGCGGCCGTGTTTTCGGATGCCGCCAAACGCTCGGCGAGATCCCGTTCCCGTAAAAGACTTTCTTGTATTGTTGCTTCGAGTTCCCGCAGCCGGCGCTGCAATGCGGCCGACTGGTCTTCCGAATCCCGGCTTTTCTTCCGCTCAGAGGAGAGTAGCGCATCCAATGTCGGTGCATGGTCCATTGAAGAAATTGGACCGAGCGATTCGCTCTCCCGAGACGCTGGCTCCGCAAGCGGGGCAGTATCGAGAGTGGTTCGGGTTTCTTCCGAATCTTCGGTTCGGCCGCCTTCGTAGTCCGCCGTCTCATACAGACCGGACAATAGCCCTTCTTGTCGAGTTGAATCCTGGGCGATGTCAGTGTCCATTTCGAATGTTGTCAAATCGGACTGCCCCGGCTGAGATGCCGAGTACGTTGGGGCGGTCGACGAGCGGGAGGGAGACCATTTTGTCGCTTCGACGACCAAGTGATCCCGTGGCACGTTGCCGATACCGCCGGCCAGCACGTGAGCCTCGAAGCCGTACCGAATTAGCAGGAAAGCGGAAGCCTCGCTGAGCCGTCCGTCTTCGCAAACCAAAAGGTATTTGCCTTGCCGGTTCAGGGTGGGAAGCATCACCCGCAGTGAAAAGAACGGAATATTAAGGCTTCCCGGCAAGCGGCCCTGCTCGTAGACATCCGGCGCTCGGACATCCAGCCATACCGCATCGCGACTGGCCATTCTTTGGGCGGTTTCGAAGTCGACATGAGATATCACCGGTTCCTTAAGGAGCTTGATAAAACTGGCTTTGTCCAGTCTCAGCAAAATGCCGTCGGTCACCATAGTGACCGTCACATTGCGCGGGTCTCCGGAAATGAGGGAATCCTCGCCGAAGGTATCGCTGATTTTTAGCGTGGCCAGCTTGATCTCTTTGGCGAGCCGCGACGGCTTGCGGGTTAGGGCGCAGCGTCCTTTCTTGATGATGTAATAAAAGTCGCCGGGGTCGCCTTGACGGCAAATGACATCGCCCGCTTTGACTTCAATTTCTTCGAGACTGCGAAGAATGGCCTGAATGTTCGCCGGAGACAGGCGCTGAAAGAGCGGCGACTTGAGCAGCGCTGTCATCCAGTCGCGCGTGGGTTCCTCCGGAATGTCGCTGACCTTGTACGTAGGCACGTCTCGGTTGAGTTCCTCCTGTTGGTTTATGATTTCCGGCTTGATCCTGACGTATCTGACGGTATCGTTCGCAACAGCCGAAACTTTGCGCGGAATCTGGTGGGCCAGGGCAAATCGGGCCGTATCCGTGCCGCCACTGATCGAATCCATTTCGACTCCCCCTGCCTGCAGCGATATCGTGCCGCTCAACAGATACACGAACTCGTTCTTCGTTTCTCCTTGTCGAAAGAGAATAGAGCCTTTCGGTGCCTCATCGATTCGGATCTGTGAGCAGAGCTGCTCGAATCGGCTATCCGAGAGCGTATTCAGTGGAATCAGGCGGCGCAATTCCTGTGCATCAGAGGCGCTCAAGGCAGAGGGCATGTTCGTGTTACTAGAGTATTCGAGTTTGTGGACTTCGAGCATCGATCGTTTCCGGCATCCGAGCCGATAGCATTGTTGTTCGGTTTTCCCACGCTTCCATATAATAGACCATCCCTCCGTAAGCACTTTGTGATGTCTATCAATTATCGTTGGCCAAGGATCCGGGCCATTCAATCTTCTTGAAACGACCGAGGTATAACGAATGAGCGATAACCGTCGATTGCTTCCGCTTTTTTTGGCCGGCCTGCTGTTATTTCTGAACGCTGCGTATGCGGCCTGGCCGACCAGCGTGGATGGCCAACCCCTGCCTAGCCTTTCGCCTATGCTGAAGAAGGCGACGCCGGCTGTGGTGAATATTTCGACGCGTACGCAGATTCAAGAAGCCGAGCATCCCTTGTTGCGCGATCCGTTTTTCCGCTATTTTTTCGATATCCCGAATCAACCCCGCCGCCGCGAAACCTCCAGCTTGGGCTCGGGCGTGATCGTCGATGCGCGACGCGGCTACATCCTCACCAACAATCACGTCATCGATAAAGCCGATGAGATCACGGTGACGCTTAATGACGGTCGTCATCTCAACGCAAAATTGATCGGGGCCGATCCGGAATCGGACATCGCCGTGATCAAGGTCGAGCCGCAGAACTTGAGTGAGCTTCCGATCGCCGATTCCAGTCGATTGCAGGTAGGCGATTTCGTCGTGGCCATCGGCAATCCGTTCGGATTGGGGCAAACGGTAACTTCCGGCATTATCAGCGCGCTCGGCCGTTCCGGGCTCGGTATCGAGGGCTATGAGGACTTCATTCAGACCGATGCCTCGATCAACCCCGGCAACTCGGGTGGCGCGCTCGTCAATCTGCGCGGAGAGCTGATCGGCATCAATACCGCCATCCTGGCGCCCAGCGGAGGCAATGTGGGTATCGGCTTTGCCATTCCCGCCAATATGGCGACCAGTATCATGACCGCCCTGATCGAGCATGGTGAAATTCGGCGCGGTTTGCTCGGCGTAACGGTTCAGGACTTGACCCCTGAATTGGCGCAAGCTTTTGGCCTTACCCAAACCCAAGGCGCCGTCATTACCGGCGTCCAGCCCGATTCCCCCGCTGCCAGGGCCAAGCTGGAGCCGGGCGACATCGTGCTGGCGATCAACGACCACCACGTGAGGAACAGCATGGACGTCCGAAACGCCATCGGTTTGCAGCAGATCGGCGACAAAGTCTCGATCGAAGTTCTGCACAAAGGTGAAACCATGGTCCGTGAAGCGAAGATTGCCGAGCCCAAGATCACACGGGAGGAAGGCAAGAAAATCCATCCGAAGCTTTCCGGTACCTTGCTCGCCAATACCGAGCCGAACGAAGCGGTGCGAGGCGTGCGCGTGGAAAAGATCCATACCGCCTCCTATGCTTTCCAGGCCGGTTTGCGCCCCGGCGACGTCATCGTCATGGCCAATCGCCAGCCGG
The DNA here is from genome assembly GCF_002005105.1 of Methylocaldum sp. 14B. Classification (GTDB taxonomy): domain Bacteria; phylum Pseudomonadota; class Gammaproteobacteria; order Methylococcales; family Methylococcaceae; genus Methylocaldum. The sequence continues at coordinate 118,556 of NZ_MSCV01000005.1, forward strand.
TGGGCAATCTGAAGGAGCTCAAGGCCGCCGCAAACGGCAGCGGCGAGTTGCTGCTCAATCTCCAACGGGGGAACGGCTCGTTCTTCTTGCTGCTGCGCTAATAAAGAATGCCGGCTGATTAAGGGGCTGTTTAACAGCCCCTTTTTGTTGCGAGAGAGGTCTATGGATTTTTTGTGGGCGATTTCCCAGCCGAACTACTGGCTACCCTTACTGACCGCGGCCTTGTTGCATGTGCCGATGTTTATTCTGCTCGACAGGCTGCAACTTAGACTGGAGGGCATTCCGCTAAGCCGCGAAATCACCGCACGGGTTGGACCGCCGTTCGTTCATGCCGTACTCGCCCTCGGATTTGTCCTTCTCGTATACCCTCACCAGTTCGGACGCGCCGGGGAGCCGGATTTCGTTCGAAATCTCCATGCCGGAGCCAGGCCGATCTCGGATCTGTTCAATCTGGCTTTCGTGCTGGCGGTCTTTTTGCCCTGGCTGCCGGTGCTCGGCAAATACAGAGGCATGGTGACATCGCTTCAGATCACTGTCCTCGGCGCCGTGCTGTTGCACTGGCGGTATCCGGAGGTGTCGATGAAGTATTTTCCGCCTGCTTCGATGCTTCTCGGACTCATCGCCTTGTCGATCGGTTCGCATTTCTTGGCGCGAGAGTTCGGCGAACGTCTAGGGCGCCGATTGGACGGGGTGTTTGAAACGGAAGGGTGGGCAAATCTGATCGAAGCGCCGCTCGATTTTCTGCTGCAAGGCGCGGTGTTGCTCAGATACGGGCTCTATCTGGGTGGGCAGTTGCCGGGTTGAACGAGGCGGAGCCGCCCGCAGGGTGCCGCACACGGATGTACGGCATGACCCGTATCAATCGCGAACGATGCCTGTCCTGAGCCCGGTCGAAGGGTGCTTCACTTCGTTCAGCACATCCTACGGGCTTTATTGGGGTGAGCAGTTGCCTAGTTAGCAAAGTGGGGTAGGGCGGGAAAATCCCGCCCCGAAGTACGGCTGAGGGTTGATCAGCCCACGTAGCTGAGCCACTCCTGATGGTCGTTACGGCGGCCGTGCACGTAATCGAAATACAGGGTTTGCAGCTTTTCCGTGATCGGTCCGCGTCCGCCTTCGCCGATGGTCCGCCCGTCCACTTCCCGGATGGGGGTTACTTCGGCGGCTGTACCGGTGAAGAAAGCCTCGTCCGCGACATAGACTTCATCGCGGGTAATCCGCTTTTCGACAACTTCCAGCCCGTTCTCCCGGGCGATGGTGAAGACGGTTTCGCGGGTGATGCCTTCCAGCGCCGAGGTCAGGTCCGGCGTATAGAGCTTGCCGCGGCGCACGATGAAGATGTTCTCGCCGCTGCCTTCGGCTACGTAACCCTCGTGATCGAGCAACAAGGCTTCGTCGCAGCCCGCTTCCACGGCTTCCTGAACGGCCAGGATCGAATTCAGATAGTTGCCGTTCGCCTTGGCCTTGCACATGACGCTGTTGACGGAGTTGCGGGTATAGGACGAGGTGCGGACCTTGATGCCGCGCGCCATGTTTTCGGCGCCGAGGTAACTGCCCCATTCCCAGGCGGCGATCATGACATGTACATTGAGCCCCTTGGCGTGCAGGCCCATGCCTTCGGAACCGTAGAAGCACATCGGCCGGATGTAGGCGCTGGACAGGCCGTTCCGGCTTACGGCTTCGCATTGCGCCCGGTCGAGGATGTCCTTGTCGAAAGGAATCTTCATGTTCATGATGTGGGCGGAGCGGAACAGCCGGTCGGTGTGGTCGCGCAGGCGGAAGATCGCCGCGCCCCGGTCGGTCTTGTAAGCCCGAAGACCCTCGAATACGCCGCAGCCGTAATGTAGGGTATGGGTCAGCACGTGAACCTTTGCGTCTCGCCAGGGCAGCCACTCGCCGTCGAGCCAGATGACGCCGTCTCTGTCATCCATCGCCATCAGTCGTTCTCCGAAATTACCAGTGAATTGAAAAACTTAGCGTTCCATCACGTTCCGCCAAATCTGCTGCACGTGGGAACGCAGTTCGAAATGTTCATGGGCCGGAACCAGCGCGGGCACTTCAAGCAGCGCAAGCCGGTGGGTACGTTCACGGAAAAGGCAATAGGCCTGCCTTAATAGTCCGGCATCGTCAGAACTTAAAAAACCGGCCTTCGTGAGAGAGTCCAGTAGGCGTACCACGTCGGTCCACTCGGTCAGTTTATTGCAATCGTGAGCACGCGAAAGAACCCCGAATTGTACTATAAACTCGATATCGACGATACCGCCGAAACTTTGCTTCAAATCGAACACGTCGGGGTCTTTTGCTGCCAGATTGGCGCGCATTTTTTCGCGCATTTCGCGAATTTCGGTCCGTAGGGTTTCGGTATCCCGCTCCCGGCACAGAGACTTCTCGCGGATAGTGCCGAACCGTTCGCCGATTTCGGGATCTCCGGCGACGAACCGGGCCTTTACCAGCGCCTGCTGCTCCCAAGTCCAGGCGTTATCCATTTGGTAGGTGTCGTACGCGTCGACACTGCTGACCAGAAGACCGGAACTTCCGGACGGCCGAAGCCGCAAATCCACCTCGTAGAGAATGCCCGCGGGGGTATTCGCCGTCAAAAGATGAATGATGCGCTTGCCCATCCGCGCGAAAAACTCGGCGGTGCTGACCGGCCGCTCGCCATTGGTGAGAGCGCTGTCGACGCCGTCATAGAGGAAGACCAGATCCAGATCCGATCCGTAGCCGAGTTCCAGCCCGCCCATTTTGCCGTAGGCGATTACGCCGAAACCGCCGACTTGGTCGACGCTTGCGCCGGGAGGAACGCCGTGCCGCGCGGCCGTCAGTCGCCAAGCTTGTCGCATGACTTCGTTCACCAGCACTTCGGCGATATAGGTGAGATAGTCGCTGACCACCATGATCGGAATGGCGCCGACGAAATCGGCTGCCGCGACTCTCAAAATGCTGCTTTGCTTGAACTGGCGCAGGCCGATCAGGATTTGTTCGAGATCCTCGGGATCGATCGAGTCGAGCTTCCGGCTCAGTTCCCGTTCCAGTTCCGCCTTCGACAGCGGCGTGTAAAGCGCGCGCGGGTCCAGCAATTCGTCCAGAAGCAGAGGATGTTGGGCGATATAGTTGGTGATCCAGGGGCTGCCCGCTGCCAGTTTGACGAGCTGCGACAAAGCTTGCGGGTTCTCCGCCAGAAGGGTCAGATAAACGTTGCGGCTAGCGATGGCCTCCAATAGCGCGAAAATCCGCTCCAGGGCATTTTCGGGCTGTTCGGTCGAGGCCGTGGCTCGGAGTAGCATGGGCATCAGGCGAGCGAGTTCCGAAGCGCCCCTCGGAGTGAGATTCTTGATGGCGTGGGAAGTCTGAAACGTCTCGATGAGTTTTGCCCCGGATTCAGGTGTAGGCCAGCCGAGATTCCGCAATGCCATGTAAATCTGTTCGCGATCGCCGCTCAATGCGAAAAAGTCTCGGCCCTCGGCCTTGACCGGCGCGACGACCTGTTCGAACACCTCGTGAACCTCCCGGCGCACCGCATCGATGCGCGCTTTGAAGCTCTCCCAGGCGGAAAAGCCCATCGCGAAAGCGAGGCTGAGCCGCTGTACAGGGCCGGTGGGAAGATCGTGGGTTTGCCTGTCGGCGTATTGTTGCAGCCGGTTTTCGACCGTGCGGAGAAAGCGATAGGCCTCCTGAAGTTTTTCGACCGTGGGCTTGGGCAGCAAGCCCAGATCGGCCAGGGTTTCCAGTACGACCTGGATGCGGCGCTCCTGCAGGCGTTTCTCGCGTCCGCCGCGGATCAGTTGAAATGCCTGGCCGATGAACTCGATTTCCCGAATGCCGCCCGGACCGAGCTTGATGTTTTCCTGGCGGTCCTTGCGTTGCAGTTCCAGCGAGATTTTCTGCTTCAATTCGCGCAATTCGCCGAGCGTTCGGTAATCGAGATAACGCCGATAGACGAAAGGCTTGAGAAATTCCTGAAGTTCGCGTCCGGCTTCGATATCGCCGGCGATGGGGCGCACCTTGACCATGGCGTAGCGTTCCCACTCGCGCGCCTGGCTTTGGTAGTACGCTTCCAAGGCATAGAAGTTCTGAACCAGGGGGCCCGAGTCGCCGAACGGGCGCAAGCGCAGGTCGACGCGGAAGATGAAGCCGTCCTCGGTCTGGGTGTCCAACACCTTGACCAGATTGCGCGCCAGCTTGGTGTAAAACTCGCAGTAGCTGGTTTCGCGCTTGTCCGCCAGAACCCCGTCGTCCCGATAGGCGAAAATCAGATCGATGTCGGACGAGAAATTCAGCTCGAAGGCGCCGAGCTTGCCCATGCCCAGCACGACCAGCGATTGCGGCCGGCCTTGCTTGTTGACCGGCGTTCCCTTGGCGGCGCAGGCTTGGCGAAAAAGAAAGTCCAGGCTTTCCTGTACACACACGTCGGCGAGCGCGGATAAATCCCGGAGGGTTTCTTCCAGGCTTGCCCAGCCGGCAATGTCGCGCCAGGCGATGCGCACCATTTCCCGGTTACGGAAGCGGCGCAGAACGGCCATCAACTCCGTTTCGGTAGCTACGCCTTCCAGGAGCTGTCGCAGGTCGCCGCGACAGGTTTCCTCGTCGGTCGAGTTCACCAGCCGGCCCGATTCCAATAAGTCTTTCAGGAGCTCCGGCCGGCGGGCGCATTGTTCGGCGACGAAAGGGCTCGCGGCCCAGACCGGACCTAAAGAGCCTTTGATCTTGTCCGGAAACTCGTCGAGTTCGATTCCGAGGTGCGCCGAGTTTGCGGAAAACGCGGCCCAAGCCGAGGCTACCGGCTGTTTGAGCGGTTCGGGCAAGCGCTGCAGAAAATCGGAGTTGTCGGACATAAGACAGTCTTAACGATGATGGAGTGGGTCAGGCCTCGGGACATGATCGTTTCAGGGCTTTTTAGCATCGTTACCGAAAAACGACGTCAAAAAGCCCTGGAAGAAATCCCCGTGCTCGTCCCGCTTTTCGCGTGCGGCTATCAGTGCCTCACGGACTTCTTCCTTCAATTTGGCATCGGAAAGCAACATGTAAGGCCGAATCGGTGCTTTCTCGGCTTTTTCCAAATAAGGCAGGGCCTTGTCATACTCGCCCTGCTGCAACAAAAAGTCGCCGTAAAAATAATTCGAATCCAGGGCGTTCGGATATAGCTTCAAAGCCGCTTCCAGATATTGACGGGCCGAATCGTCGTCTCCGAAGGAGATTGGCCAGCCGGGAAGCCGGTAATAAAGATTGCCGAGGGTGATATAAGCCGATCCTTCCATGGCGCGGGGATCGATGTCTATCGCCTTGATGAGCAGTTCCCGGGCCTCGCTGACCCTGCTCAGCGAGCTCAAACCGACGTCCGCAGCGGCGTAGGTGCAGAGGACGATGGCCTCCAGAACCAGCGGATCGGCTTCTTTGGGGTACTGCTCGGACACGGCATGAACCCTGGCCAGAAGGCCTTTGAACTTCTCTGCATGTTCGGATGGCGGCAGGCGGTAAAAAATCTCCGCCCATTCGTCTTCAAGACGCCGGACGGCCTCATGAACGCCCGATTCGGCCTTCGAGTGGCTGGTACCGGGGAGAATAACAGCTAACAAGGCGAGTACGAGATGTAAGGATTTCAAATGCAAATTTTCAGCAGTGGGCGATGAAACAAGCATTCTAACAATCGAGGATCGGGTGGTTAATGAGGAATGTCTATAGATTCTCGAGGTGGCGGCCGGTCCGATTGACTGGCTACGGCTGATCGGATTTTTCGTTGCCGAAATTTCTTCTCGTTTTTTCTATCTCTCGCCGATAAGTCTCGGCGTCGCCGTAATCGAGAAACCGGCCGTATGAGGAGTGGGGCGATTTGATGCGGCGCGCGTGTTTGATGGGACACCAGTGCTGTTCGGTGCGGGCGGCAATCTCGCGGACGTAAGCGAGAAGGCCGTTACCGTAGGAACAGTATGCGCAATTTAGTTTTTCGATCAGATTCAGATAAGCCAATCGCCCTCGGTCGAAGACCAGGTAGTCGCCGCGCTTTGCCTTAGGAATGCCGTAAATCGGGAAGCAAACCGCCTGATATAGCGTGACGGCCAGATCCAGAAGGACGAAAGGGACGATCAATGAGTAAATGATCGGCGCGGTGAGCAGCGTGAGCGGGTTGGCCCTGACGATGTACTTGGTCAGGCTCGCCTTGAGTCTGCGGTGTTCCCGCAACAGTTCGTGGGCATAATCGATCCTTCCGTTGCGGAGCTTGATCCGGAATTCTTCCCTATGTTTGGCCAGTTCGGCTTCGAGTTCCTCTTCGAGCGCTTGGATGTTTTCGATCAGGGTCGCGATTCGTGGGTTCATGAGGTGCTCGAAGAGACGGGAAAATGGATCGTCTACGATAGCACGAAAGTCGCAGATTCAGCCGGCTAATGAAAATCCCGGCAGGGCACGCTCAAGTTACCCAGCCAGTGGCTCAAGTCTTCCAGCCGGCCGGCAACGAGGTGCAACACGCCGTCTTCTTCCTGCACCGTGCCGTGCACGGCGAGGAGTCCCGCTTGCAGAACGATGTGGCGCTGCCGCTGGACCAGGCTGGGCCAGACGATGACATTGGTCTGGCCGGTTTCGTCTTCGAGGGTGAGAAAGATGACGCCGGAAGCGGTCATCGGGCGCTGCCGGCAGATGACAAGGCCGGCGGTGCGCGCGAAGCATCCGTGGCCCAGTGCGCGCAATTCCTCGGCACTGAGCAGGCGCCGTGCGGCGAGCCGGGAACGCAGCAGAGTCAAGGGATGGCGGCGCAGGGTGAGTCCGGTGGACGCGTAATCGGCGACGATGTTTTCGCCCTCGCGGGGCGGACGCAGCAAGGGCACGCCCTCGTCGAACGCCGGCTGGCCGAACAGCGGCGTGGGGCGTTCGTGCGCGCTCATATCCCAAAACGCGCGATGCCGGTGGCCGGCGAGTCCGTGCAAGGCATCGGCCGCGGCCAATGCTTCGGAATCACGGCGGTCGAGTTTTGCGCGGGCGATCAGGTCGGCGGCATCGGCAAAGGGCTTCTCCAGCCGGGCGGCGACGATGCCTTCGGCGCCTTGCCGCGACAAACCTTTCATCAGGCGCAGGCCGAGGCGGAGGGCGGACGGTTCGGGGGGCGACCCTTCGAGTGTGCAATCGTAATCGCTGTACCGCACGTCGACTGGGCGGACATCCACGCCGTGACGGCGCGCATCCTGAACGAGCTGGGCGGGAGCGTAAAAGCCCATGGGCTGGCTGTTGAGCAGCGCGCAGGTGAAAGCGGCGGGATGATGGCATTTCAGCCAGGCCGAAACATATACCAATAAGGCGAAGCTGGCGGAATGCGATTCCGGAAAGCCGTATTCGCCGAAACCCTGAATCTGCCGGTAGATCTGCTCCGCGAACTCGGCGCTGTAGCCGCGTTCGCGCATGCCTTCGATCAGACGGCTTTGGAATTTCTCCAGACCGCCGCGCCGATGCCAGGCCGCCATGGCGCGGCGGAGCTGGTCCGCCTCGCCGGCGCTGAAACCGGCGGCCACCATGGCGATCTGCATCACCTGTTCCTGGAAAATCGGGACGCCCAGGGTGCGCTTGAGCACTTTTTCGACGTCCGGGCCGGGATAAGTGACCGGTTCCCGCCCGCTGCGGCGCGCGAGATAAGGATGAACCATGTCGCCCTGAATGGGACCAGGGCGCACGATCGCCACCTGAATGACCAGGTCGTAGTAGTTCTCGGGTTTCAAGCGGGGCAGCATGGCCATTTGGGCGCGGGATTCCACCTGAAACACCCCAAGGCTGTCGGCCCGTTGCAGCATGGCGTAGACCGCCGGATCTTCCGCCGGAATGCGGTCCAGGCTCAGTGCTTCACCGCGCCAGTTGCTCACATAATCGAGCGCCTTGCGGATGGCGGTCAGCATGCCTAAGGCGAGAACGTCCACCTTGAGCAGGCCGAGCGCTTCCAGATCGTCCTTGTCCCATTGAATCACGGTGCGTTCAGGCATCGCCGCGTTTTCCACCGGCACCAAGCGCGGCAAGGCGTCCGCCGCGATGACGAAGCCGCCGGTGTGTTGCGACAGATGGCGCGGAAAGCCGCGCAATTGCCGGACCAATCCGGCGAGCAGGCGGAGTTTCGGATTCTTAGGGTCGAAGCCGGCGGCTTGGAGGCGTTCGGTATCCACACCGTCGCCGCTCAAAAAATGGGCGGCTCCGGCCAGATGGTCGATCTGCTCGCGGCTGAAGCCTAACGCCTTGGCCACGTCGCGCACCGCGCTGCGGGTCCGGTAAGTGATGACGCTGGCGGCCAGGGCGGCGCGCTGCCGGCCGTATTTGCGGTAGATGTATTGGATGACTTCCTCGCGCCGCTCGTGCTCGAAATCCACGTCGATGTCGGGCGGTTCGTTCCGCTCACGGGAGATGAAGCGCTCGAACAAAAGATCGAGACGCCCCGGATCGACTTCGGTGATGCCTAGGCAATAGCAGACCGCCGAGTTGGCGGCCGAACCGCGACCCTGGCACAGGATGCTCCGCTCGCGGGCGAAGCGGACGATGTCTTGAATGGTGAGGAAATAGGGCTCATAGGCGAGATCGGCGATCAAAGAGAGTTCGTGTTCGATTTGCCGCCGCACCTTGTCGGGAGCGCCGTCAGGCCAGCGGCGCCTGACACCTTCCTCGGTCAAATGACGCAGCCAACTCTTTGGTGTATGGCCTTCCGGTACCAGTTCGGCCGGATATTCGTAGCGGAGTTCATCGAGCGAAAACCGGCATCGTTCGGCGATGCGCACGGTTTCCGCCAGCAGCTCCGGGGGATAGAGCCGGGCCAGGCGGGACAGCGGGCGGAGATGGCGCTCGCCGTTCGGGAACAGCGCGTAGCCGAGCTCGGAAAGCGGCCGGTTCAGGCGAATGGCGGTGAGCGTGTCTTGCAGAGGCTGCCGTTCCGGGCTGTGCATGTGCACATCGTTGCAGGCCACCAAAGGCAGTCCCAGATCGCTGCCGAGCCGGCAAAGGCGATTCAGACGTTCCCGGTCCGTTCCGCTCAGGAACAGCTCCACGCCGATCCAAAGACGGCCGGAAAAACGCTCCTTAAGCCAGACGCCTTGTTCCGGTTGCGGCGTTTCGCCCGGCAGCCATAGCGCCAGGCAATGGTCCAGCGGGTGTCGTTCCAGTATGAGGCGGTCCAGCCGGTAATGGCCTTTGGGCGCATTCATCCGGGCTGCGGTGATGAGGCCGGAAAGCTGCGCGTAGCCTTCCCGATCGGTGGCCAGCAGCACCAGCTTGAGCCCGTCTTCCAATCGCAAACGGTCGTCCCGGGAGCGCCAGGACGACCCTTCCAATCGCAAACGGTCGTCCGGGGAAGGGGCTGGCCGGCGCTCCCGGCCAGGTCGTTTGCGATTGGAGCGTCGAACCGATCCTTCCAATCGGAATTCGCTGCCGACGATCAGCTTCAAGCCGTGACGGCGCGCCTCCAGATGAGCTTTTACCACTCCGGCCAGGGAGCATTCGTCGGTCAGCGCCAGTGCGGTATAGCCGAGGCGGGCTGCCGTTTCGACCAGCTCTTCGGGGTGCGAGGCGCCGCGCAGGAAGCTGTAATTGCTGAGGCAATGGAGTTCGGCCATATCCTATGACGCCGAGCCGAGATAAGCCCGCAGCTGCGGCGGGACGGTCCTTTGCGTCAGCCGGTTCTTGAACTCCCACTCCCGGTGTTTTTCCACCGAAACCAGGAATTGTGTTTCCTTGCCGGCGTGCAGGGCTGTCGGGATGCCGTCCCGGAACAGCACGCGATTGCCTGGGAGCGCGGGGATTTTCGCGCCGGGCGTGACGATGCCGACGAGATTCAGCGGATCGACGGCGCTGAGCGTGACCAAGGTTTCGGTGTCTTTCTCCTTGCGCATCGCGCGCAGGGCTTCCACGGCTTCGGGCAGGGCGAACTGCTCGCCGAAATGGCCGGCCACGAAGCGTCCTCCGCGTATTTCGCCGCGCGCTTCCAGACGCCGGTAAATGCGTAGGAGATCCTGCCAGGGCGGCGCGACGGTCTCGCGGGCCAACAGCGCCCGAAACACGACGCCATAGCGCTTGAGCAGTGTGCCGGCGATATGCTCGACGGCTTCCTGATCGGCCGACTCGGATGCGTTCTCGTCGAGTAGCAAGGGCGGCTGCACGAGCGTCCAGCGCCCGGCTTCCGCCATTCCGAAGGAAAGTCCCCGATAGCGCTGCTTTTTTTGCTCGGGGATCAGCAGGGCGCGCAGCCCCATGAAACTGTCCGAGGCGACCCACCCGCGCGCCACCAGTTCCGCCAGCGTGTTTTCCAGCTGGGTCGGCAGTAGACCTGTCCACTGCGCCAGTTCTTCGAAAAAGAGAGCGCCGCGGGTTTTCAGGATATCCGCTACGTGCCGTGCGGCGGGCGACAGCTCGGTTGACTCGCTTTGAACGGCGAACTGCCGCCAGTACGATAGATGACGCCGGGCTATGAGCGCCATGGGCGAGGATTTGACGGGCCCTTGGCCGCCTTTGGCGGCGGAAAGCCGGGTCCAGACAATCTTGCCCGAAAGACACAGGGCGTCGAGCCAGGCCGGGTCGTAATCGGCAATTCGCGCCGGCAGCACATCGCCTTCCCAGGCAACCGCGGCCGCCTCGAAGCCTTCCAGTTGGGCCAGGACCGCCGCGAGGGCTTGCGCGCCCTGCATGCGGTTTTCGGGATGCACGTGCTGCCAGCGGAACAGGAAACGCATGAAATCGGCGCTGGGCACCGGTTCGATTTCCTGGCGCAGACGGTTGATGGTGTAGCGGTGGATGCGCGCCAGAAGGCGCCTTTCGCACCATTCTTCCGTGCCGGCTCCTGGCGTATACGACCCGCGCAGGACGAAGCCTTCGTTCTGCAGCGCCAGGAGAGCATACTCGACGCGGCCGACGGGAAGAGCCATGGCTTCCGCCAGTTCCGCCGCCGTGACCGGCCCGGTGCAGTCGATGCGCGCGCGGACGATTTCCTTCAGCGCGTCTTCCGGCGTCCAGGTTTGCTCCAGATACTCCGGCGGCAGTTGTGCCGCATAACCGATGCCAGCCGACGAGGAGCCATCGGCCTGCGCATACACCGCCTGGAATTGCGGCAAGCGCTCGGCCGCAATCCAAAGAATGTTGCCGCTCGCTACATGCAATTCCGCCACGCGCCCTTGCAGCTTCAACTCCCGAAAGAATGCTTCCCAGCCGATTTCCGCTTCGGATTGCTGGAGAAAGCCCAGCATCTGCAAGGCGTCGTGCAGCTCGTCGGCGTTGGAGGCCTCGGGCCAGGCTTCCTGCCGCACCCGGTCGATGGCCGCCTGGTCGAGACGTCCGAGGTCCGCGGCTTCGGAAGGATCGAGCCAGCGGCGGCTGGCCACCGCGCGGGTCCGGCGCTCTTCCAGGGGAGCTCCGTCCAGAAAGCTGTAGACCTTGGAATTGACGATTTCGGCGGCGAGCGGCGAGGGTTCGGTCAGATCGCGGCACACCACGCGGATCGCGCCGCTTTCGATCCCGCCGATCACCTCGATCAACCGGTCGATGTCCATGGCTTCGGTCAGGCAATCGTGCACGGTCTGGTTGACCAGCGGATGATCGGGCACCTCCCGGTCGCCGACGATGTTCTCGAAGCACGCGAGCTGGTCGGGAAACACGCAGGTGACGAGGTCTTCCGCCTGCATGCGGAGGAGATAGGGGGGCGTCTTACGGCCGCCCTGAAAGCGCTTGAGCGCGAGCGAGCAGACGGCGTTCCAGCGCCAGCGCACGTTGAACATCGGGGCCGCGAGCAGCGCCTGCACCAACAAATCGCGCACGGTGTTGGCGTTCAGGAAACGCGTGACGTCCTCCAGCGGAAAGCTTTGCGAGACGCCCAGTGACAGGATGATGGCGTTCTCGGTGGCGGCGGCTTGCAGCTCGAAGTTGAAGGTACGGCAGAAGCGCTTGCGCAGGGCGAGTCCCCAGCCGCGATTGACCCGGCTGCCGTAGGGCGCGTGAATGATGAACTGCATGCCGCCCGATTCGTCGAAGAAACGTTCGAACACCAGGGTGTCCAAGGTGGGCAGTGTGCTTAGGGCCAGCTTGGCCGCGGCCAGGTAGTTGACGGCCTGCACTGCGGCCAGCGACGACACGCCGACCTCCTTTTCGAGAAAGGCATTGGCGGCGGGTAGATTCAGGTTCTTATCCGGGCCTACAAAGCCTGTATCGAACGGCCTTTCCAAGCGCTCCTCGATTTCCCGCCGGAGCCGCGCCACCGCGTAAGACAGCTCATGAGTCCGCCCTGGCGCTTCGCCGAACCAGAACGGGATATTGGGCGGCTGATGTCGGGCATCCTCCACGCGCAAGGTGCCGGCTTCGAGCCGCAAGACCCGCCAGCTCGCGTTGCCGAGCTGGAAAATGTCGCCGGCCAGGCTTTCGATGGCGAAATCTTCGTCCACGGTGCCGATGAATTCCCCGGAGGGTTCCAGGATCACGCGGTATTCGGCGTTGTCCGGAATCGCCCCGCCGCAGGTCACGGCGGTGAGTCTCGCGCCTCTCCGGGCCCGCAAGCGCTTGTGGATGCCGTCCCGGTGCAAATAGGCGCCGCGCGGCCCGCGCCGGGTACTGAAGCCCTCCGCCAGCATCTTGACGATTTCGTCGAACTCTTGCCGGCTCAGTTCGCGGTAGGGAAACGCGCGGCACACGGTGCGGTAAAGCTCGTCCTCCGACCAGTCCGCCGCGGCCACCATTGCGACGATCTGCTGAGCCAGGACATCCACGGGCTTTTGCGGCATGATCAAGCGATCCAGATCGCCTCGTCGTATCGCATCGATCAGAGCGATGCATTCGATGAGATCGTCCCGGCTGGCCGGGAACAGCCGGCCCTTGGGCAGACCTCCTGCAAAGTGCCCGGAACGGCCCACTCGCTGCAGAAAGGTGGAGATCGAGCCGGTGGTTCCCAGTTGGCAAACCAGGTCCACGTCGCCCACGTCGATGCCGAGTTCCAAGGAGGCGGTGGCGACCAGCGCTTTCAGCTTCCCGGCTTTTAGGCGGTGCTCGGCGGAAAGCCGCTGCTCCCGCGACAGGCTGCCGTGGTGCGAGGTGACGTGTTCCTCGCCCAGCCGTTCGCTCAGGGCGCGAGCCACCCGTTCCGCCATGCGGCGCGTGTTGACGAAGATCAGCGTGGTCTTGTGCGCCTCGATCAAGGTCGTCATGCGGTCGTAGATTTCCTTGGCCGCTTGCTGGGAGAGCACCGCCTCCAGCGGCGAATCGGGCAGCTCGATGGCCAGGTCGAGTCGGCGCCGGTGGCCGGTATCGATGATGCGGCAATTGGTCCCGCCGGTCAGAAAGCTTGCGACCGATTCGATGGGGTTCTGGGTTGCGGAGAGACCGATGCGGGCGAGGCGGTGCTCGACCAGTCGTTCCAGCCGTTCCAGCGACAAGGCCAGGTGCGATCCGCGCTTGCTGCCCACCACCGCATGGATTTCGTCGACGATCACCGTCCGAACGGTTTTCAGCATTCGCCTCCCACCTTCGCTGGTGAGAAGGATATAAACCGACTCGGGAGTGGTCACCAGAATATGCGGCGGATGCTTGTTCATAGCCGCCCGAGCGAGTGCCGGGGTGTCGCCGGTGCGGACCTGGGAGCGAATCGCCACGTTTGTCGAGCCGAGTTCGAATAGCCTGGTGTTGATTCCGTCCAGCGGCGCTTCGAGGTTCTTGTGGATATCGTTGCTCAGCGCCTTGAGCGGCGAGATGTAGAGCACGCGGGTTTCTTCCGGCAAACCGAAGACTTCGCCTTCCCTAACCAGATCGTCTATGGCGGCCAGAAACGCCGCGAGGGTTTTGCCGGAACCGGTGGGCGCGGCAATCAGCGTATGCCGGCCGGATTTAATGGCGTCCCAGGCTTCGGTCTGGCATTCGGTCGGCGCGGGGAAGGCGTCCCGGAACCAAGCCGAGACAGCTGGGTGAAATCGATCGAGAATCATGGAACTACGTTACCCCAAAGCGGACGGCAATCTCAATCAGGCTTATCGTCGCGGCCGGGCGATCGCGCAGTTTTCACCCTCTCCCTCTGGGAGAGGGTGAAAACGACGCCGCACCGGGACCCTTTGACCGATGTCCCAGTTTTGTTATAGCGGTTTCGGTCAAGGTATCGTATTTTCCGCGGCAGTCGATTTTACGGTTTCGATTTCATCCGAAGAGATTCGGATCAATAAGGGCTACCTCCTTGCACAGATTTCCAATCAGACGGATTTTGAGTAACGGCTATGTTGTAGCGGCATTGGCGACAGCAACCATAGTGATCGTTCAGTATTTCCTGCTGCCGCTTTTCATGGGATCGCCTCCTTTGCTTCTCTTCCTGCTCGGAGTGGCGCTTGCGGCCTGGTACGGCAGCTTTAGGGCGGGACTTTTTGCCACCGTGTTGAGCACCTTGGCGAGTATCTTCTATTTGATCGAGCCTCTCCATTCATGGCAGATCGTGGAACAAAGGGAGTGGCTCAGAACCTTGCTGCTGTTGAGCGTGGGCGCTGTGCTCAGCCTGATGGTTTCGCTTCTGCGTAGCGGAGAACGAAAGGCGCTCCTCGAGGTGCTGCGGCAAAAGGAACGACTCGAGCGGGAAATCGTCGAGCGCCAGCGGGCCGAACAGGCGCTGAACGCGGCGCATACCGAGGTCGTGAACGAGCGCAGCCGGCTCGAAGCCATCATGGAAACCTTGCCCGTGGGTGTGGCCATCCTGGACGCACAAGGCGGCATCATCGGCACCAACCGAGCCGTCGATCAGGTTTGGGGCGGGCCGTGTCCGCCCGTACGGTCGGTCAGCGATTATGCCGTCTTTAAAGCGTGGTGGGTGGATACCGACGAGCGCGTCCGGCCGGAGGATTGGGCCCCGGCGCAAGTCTTGAAAAAAGGAGAGCCGGTCGTCGGGCAGCTGATGGAAATTCTGCGTTTCGACGGCGCTCGGGCCATTGTTCACAACAGCGCCGCACCCATCCGCGACGCTACCGGTCGCATCGCGGGCGCCGCGGTGGTGATTATGGACATCAGCGAAAGCGTCAAGCGGGAACAGGCGTTGCGGGAGAGTGAGGAGCGGTACCGATTGGCGATCGATGCCGCGCAGATGGGTACCTGGGATTGGGATCTCGGCAGCCGGAAAGTCGTGGGGAATCCTCGTCATGCCGCGCTTTTTGGCTACCCGCCCAAGGAGACGGTGATGGACGAAGGAATGATTTCCGATCGGATACATCCGGAGGATTTGCCGCATGTCGCGGCCACCGTCGACGAGGCGAGGGAACGTCACACCCGCTATGACTGCGATTTCCGCATTGTCTGGCCGGACGGTTCGGTTCGATGGGTTTCGTCGATCGGAGATTTCCACTATGACGCCCATGGCACTCCGGTGCGCATGATCGGGGTGTTGCGGGACATTACCGACCGTAAACAGGCGGAGGAAGCGCTTCGCGATGCCGACCGGCAAAAGAACGAATTCATCGCCATGCTCGGACACGAACTCCGGAATCCGCTGGCGCCTATCCGGAATGCGGTTCATCTGATGCGCAAGCTGGATACTCCCGATCCCAATCTGCGGTGGGCGCGCGATGTGGTCGACCGGCAAGTCGATCATCTGGCTCGCTTGGTGAGCGATCTGTTGGATGTGTCGCGAATCGTGCAAGGCAAACTCACGCTTCAAATCACTCTGGTCGATCTCGTGACGGTCATCAACCAGGCTGTCGAAACCAGTCAGCCGCTGATCGAGTCCAGACACCACACGCTTTCGGTCGCGATGCCCGAAGAGCCGGTGTATCTCGAAGGTGACCACGTGCGCTTGGTTCAAGTCGTTTCGAATCTTCTCGACAATGCTGCCAAGTACACGCCGGAAGGCGGCAGAATTTGGCTTGCCGCAGTCGCCGAGAACGGGGAAGCGATCATCTCCATCCGCGATACCGGCGAAGGAATCTCCAGCGCATTACTGCCCCATCTTTTCGATGCATTCACCCAAGCCGCGAGAACGCTGGACCGAGCGCAAGGCGGGCTCGGACTGGGTTTGATGATCGTTCAGAAAATCATCGAGATGCACGGGGGAAACGTCGAAGTCAAAAGCGAAGGGCTCGGCAAAGGCAGCGAATTCGTAATACGCTTGCCGCTCTGCGAGCAGGTGTGCGTGGTTCCCGGATTGTAGGATGCGGTTTGTGCCTCACCGCATCCTACGTTCTCGTTTCTTGATTACAAGTCAGTTTGTAGGATGTGGTGACCGAAGTGAACCGCATCGATTGCGAACGATGCGCTTCCAATCGCAAACGGTCGCTTTAGTCGCGACCCTCCTTCGTCAGCACATCCTATAGACGAGGCTCAATGCAGCTTGATCTTCGGCCTCAATCTCCGCCGGAAGAATCCCGAGACCATCAGCATGCTGACCCGGATCGGTCCGAATAGCGCCAGTTGGTGCATCTTGTAGAGCGAAAGGTAAACCAGCCGGGCTATCAGGCCCTCAATCATCACCGTGCCCATCAGATTGCCCATCAGATTGCCGACGGTGCTGTATTTGCCGAGCGATACCAGCGAGCCGTAGTCCTTGTATCGGTAGGTGAGCATGGACTTGCCCTCCAGTTTTCGACGGAGATTCTTCAGGACGAGGGTGGCTTGCTGATGGGCGGATTGGGCGCGTGGCGGAACGGTGGAGTTTTTTTCCGGCCAAGGGCAGGCGGCGCAGTCGCCGATGGCGAAGATGTCGTCGTCGACGGTGGTTTGCAGGGTGGGGCGGACCACGACCTGGTTGATCCGGTTGGTTTCGAGATCCGCGATGGTCTTGAGAAAATCGGGTGCTTTGACGCCGGCAGCCCAGACTTTCAGCGCCGCCGGGATGAATCGGCCGCTTTGGGTCTTCATGCCGTTCTTGGTAACTTCCACCACACGCTCGCCGAGATGGACCTGAATGCCGAGTTTTTCCAGCTGTTTGAGCGTGGATTTGGAGAGGCGCTCGGGCAGTTCCGGGAGCAATCGGTCGGCGGCCTCGATGATGTGAATCTGGAGGTCGGACGGCTTCACGTTATCGAGCCCGTAGGCGCTCAATAGCCGTGTGGCCTGATGAAGCTGGGCGGACAGCTCGATGCCCGTGGCGCCTCCGCCGACGATGGCGACGTCCAATTGACCGGTTTCCTTGACGCCTCCGGTGGCGTGGGCGTGGAAATACGCTTCCAGCAGCCGGTTTTGGAACTGTTCCGCCTGGTCGGTGGTATCCAGGAACAGGCAATGTTCGGCCACGCCGGTGATGCCGAAATCGTTGCAGATGCTGCCCACGGCGATGACCAGCATGTCGTAGGGATGGGTGCGGGGCGGCATGATTTCTTCGCCCTTTTCGTTCACCATCGCCGCCAGATGGACTTGTTTGTTGGTGCGATCGAGACCGTCCATGCGGCCCAATACGTACCGGAAACCGTTGCTGCTCGCCTGGGCTAGATAATCCAGTTCGTCGTCGTGGGAATCCAGGGTGCCGGCGGCCACTTCGTGCAGCAGCGGTTTCCAGATGTGAGTGCGGCTGCAATCGATCAGCGTGATATCGGCCTTCTTCCGGCCAAGGCTCTTGCCGAGCTGCGTAACCAGTTCCAGACCGCCGGCGCCGCCGCCGACCACCACGATCCTGGGCCGGTTTTCACTTGTTTTAGATTCGCTCATATCCTCTCCCCCCTTTTTTAATAGATGACTGATCTAAGACTGGAATAAGCCGGTCTTGCCCCCTTGAAAGGGCGGTACCCGTTCCCGGCATTTTCGCGTCTTGCCGAAAATGTGATGCTTATCCCGTGCGTAATTCTTTTCCGGTGCTTTGCTTGGTATAAGCATCCGTCTGAAGCGGCGTTGATGGGACGGCTGCGTAAATCCGCTGAAACAATCGATGAGTCTACGCTGTTATCGATGGCGAATTGATCGGTATGCCAAAACCGCTAGTCCAAACTGTGATAGCGGAAAAATGCGACATCGAGCGCCTCCCGAATATTCGCTGAAGCCGGCTCCCCCGGCCCGCTGGCGGTCCGGATTGAGTCGCGCCGATGACGGATTACCGTGAGATGTTCGGCCGCTGCGGATTCTGCCACAGCCGAAGGTCCGATGTCTTTAATCCGGTGTGCGTCGAGGAACGCGGTGGATGTTCGTCTTAGCCCTTGCTAATATTCGAGCATAGGATTTGGTTATCGGTTGGCTGAAGAACTAGCGATGAGTCGGTTTGTCTTACGGACGTTAATCAGATGTGTGCCCCACAGGATTTTGTGCTGAATTCCGAGTTTCCAAATCCCATTCCCGATTGGAGCGACCAAATTCCTGTTCCGCTCGTTACTATTCGACTGGCCGATCAAAAGCTGCTTTTTCTCAATCGCCCGGCTCGCGAACTTTTCGGCGATACCGTCAAACCCGGACTCGATGCGTCGGTGCTGTTCGACGACCCTAATGCTCTGCGGCAGTTGCTCGAATCGGTGTGCTCTGACAACAAGACGGTCCGTTCGGAGGCGCTTCTTAAGAACGCGTCGAACAAACACCATAAGTATTCGATCGACGCAAGCGCGGCCGAACTGGACGGCGAGCCTATCGCCGTGTTGTCCTTGATCGATGTGCCCGCCTATATACCCCAGCCGGAAGAAGCCGAGTTTCGTTCCAACATCGCTTTGTGGCGGGGGGTGTTCGACCAGGCGGCCGTCGGGATCGCTTTGTTGGATACGAATTTTCGGTTTATCGAGGTGAATCGGCGTTGGTTGGAACTGTTCGGATACACCGCCGACGAAATGAGCGCGTTATCTCCGAGCGATCTCATTTCCTCGGAAGACAGTTTCGTATCGCGCGAACGAGCCGAGGCGCTTTTGGGCGGTGAAGTCGACCAATACCGGGGAGAGAAGCGTTTGGTCCGAAAGGACGGAAGCGTATTCTGGGGCGATTTGTCCGCGAGCATGCTGCGGGACGGGAAAGATACGGTATCCGTGATTTTAACTTTTCTGATCGACATTACCGATCGCAAGCTGGCGGAAGATAAATTGCAGGCCAGCAACGAGCGGCTCGAAGCGCAATTGGCCGAGAACCGGATATTGCAGGAAAAACTGAGAGATTTGGCGGTACGCGATCCGCTGACGTCGCTGTTCAACCGGCGGTACATGGAAGAGACCCTGAGGCGCGAGTTGTCACGATCGGCCCGGGAAGATCAGCCGCTCAGTCTGGTCATGATCGACATCGACCATTTCAAGCAACTCAACGACACTTATGGTCATCCGGCGGGGGATCTGGTCCTGAAGGAACTGGCAGCACTGTTGCTGCGCCACCTGCGCAGCGAGGACATCGTCTGCCGCTTCGGCGGCGAGGAATTCGTGGCCATTCTGCCGGGCGCTCCGTTGTTGACGGCGGCTCAGCGAGCCGAATCCTGGCGTTTGGCGTTTCAGGAATTACACATCGTTTATGAAGACCAAGTATTAACCAGCACGCTCTCGATGGGGATCGCGGAATATCCTCGTCATGGCGCGACCAGCGAGGACCTTCTGTTCCAGGCCGATAGTGCGATGTACATGGCCAAGCGTGCGGGAGGCAATCGGGTGATGGTCTGGGGTTGAGTAGTCTTTGGCGCTGGTGCGCCGTTTGCTTGTCTTGCTCGACCTTGTGTGTTTATACGGATTTTCATGAAGCATTCTCTGTCTCGCTCTGATATCTCTTCTCACGCTATCGATGACTTGGAGGCGCGGCTGATGGCTGCTGCCGGCGGGGCCGAACGCGGCAAGATCGCCGAGGCCCTGAACCTCGCCCGCAGGGCGCGGGATCAAGATACGATCGTCAGGCCGCGCGGCATCGACGTCGCGGATATTCTCCTCGGGATCAAGGCCGATGGGCTCACGCTGCAGGTTGCGCTGCTGAGCGATCCTTATCTCCGCGATACGCTCAAGGAAGCCGACATCAAGGCCCAATTCGGGGAGACCGTCGCCGATTTGGTGCAGAAGGTCAATTGGCTCAACACCTTCGACGAATACCGTCCGACCGAAATCAAGGAGCCCGCCCAGGCGGAACTCTTGCGCCGCATGCTTTTATCGGTGGTCAACGACGTGCGTGCGGTGCTGGTCAAGCTCGCCTATCGTCTCCAGCGCTTGCGGCTGCTCAAGAATCAGGACGGCGAGTTGCGCCAAAGGATCGCCATGGAAACCCTGGACGTGTTCGCGCCCCTGGCGAACCGGCTGGGCGTGGGGCAGCTCAAGTGGGAGCTGGAGGATCTCGCTTTTCGCTATCTAAACCCCGACAAATACCGCGATCTTGCCAACCAGTTGGCGACCAACCGCGCCACGCGGGAAGCTTTCGTCGGTCAATTCATCGAGATACTGCGGCAGGAATTGGAAGCGAACCATATCCACGCCAAGGTTTACGGCCGTCCCAAGCACATCTACAGCATTTATCGGAAGACGCAGCGCAAGGAGCTGGACCTGGAGGAGCTGTATGACCTGCACGCCGTAAGGGTCATCGTCGACGATGTTGCGACCTGCTATGCGGTGCTCGGTCTGGTGCACGGCCGCTGGCTCCACGTTCCCAAGGAGTTCGACGATTACATCGCCAACCCCAAGGAAAACGGCTATCAATCGCTGCACACGGTGGTGATCGGACCCGAAGGCCGGCCGGTCGAAGTTCAGATTCGCACCCAGGCCATGCACGATTTCGCCGAATACGGTGTCGCGGCTCACTGGCGATATAAGGAAGGCGGCAAGCAGGACGCGGTTCTCGATCGCAGCATCAATGCCCTGCGCCGCCTGCTGGAAAGCAGGGACGACGATCAGTCGATGCTGGAGGATTTCCGCGCCGAACTGTTCGAGGACCAGATCTTCGTGCTGACGCCGAAAGGGCAGGTGGTCCGGTTAAGTAAAGGAGCGACGCCGCTGGATTTCGCCTATCACATCCACACCGAGGTGGGGCACCGCTGCCGCGGCGCGAAGGTCAACGGACGTATCGTGCCGTTGACCTATTCGCTCAAGTCCGGCGAAAAGGTCGAAATTCTCACCGCCAAGCACGGCGGTCCGAGCCTCGGGTGGCTGGATCCGCACTTGGGTTATGTCAGGACGGGCCACGCGCGTACCAAGATCCGCCAATGGTTCAAGCAGCAGGATCATGAAAAGCATCTTCGCGCCGGGAAATCCATTCTGGACCGGGAGCGGCAGAAGCTGGGCATCAAGGAAGTCGATCTGGACGAGCTGGCACGGCATTTCCATTTGCCGCGCGGGGACGATCTGCTGCTGGCCGTCGGCCGCGCCGACATCGCTCCGGCCCAACTGGCCAATGCCTTGAAGCTTCCGGAATGGCAGCCGAAGGTTCCGGCGGCTCCCCCGGCGAAAAAACCCTTGCCGCCGGCGACGGGCAAGGCATCGGAAGAGGTGACCATCCAGGGAGTCCGCAACCTTCTGACCTATTTCGCCCATTGCTGCGAGCCCAAGCCCGGCGATCGGATCATCGGTTATGTAACGGTGGGCAAGGGCGTCGCCATCCATCGCCAGGATTGCGACAACATCATTCAGTTGCCGCCCCGCAAGATGAGCCGTCTGATCGACGTGGCCTGGGGTACGGAGCCGGAAGCGTTCCCGGTGGAGCTCGAAGTCAAGGCGCTGGATCGAAAGGGGCTGCTCAAGGACATCACCCATATTCTGGCGCACGAACATATCAATATCGTGCGCACCCACAGCGAGACCAACGGGGACGATCAGTCGGTCGTCATGAGGATCACGGCCGAGGTATCGGACCCCGGACAGCTCAGCTCGGTGCTGGACAAGATCGGCCAGGTGCACAACGTGTTCAGCGCCAGGCGCTTGCAGCACGGGTGAGGGGTTGTGATTTCTTTTCGCATTAGTCGCTTTGGTAAAAGGTGCCGCTGATCGCGGCGACTGCTTTGGAGCGGGTCTCGCCCCGCTGGCGAGTTACTTTTCTTTGCTTGCCCAAAGAAAAGTAACCCAAAGAAAGGGCACCCGGATGGCGCGCTGATCCTGCGCTTCGCCGCCTTGATCCGGGGGCGACAAAAGGCACGTCCGTGTGCCTTTGTCGCCGCACGCGATCCCTCGCGTGCCCCTTCGGGCGGTTCCGACTCAAGCCGGCGATGCTCGGGCGCGCCATAACGGGAAAAAAACAGAAGACCGAAATGTTCTATACGTAATACGTAGTCTCCTTAGTGTTGCCCCCATCGGTCGATCATTGCGCCAAGCCAGCCCCGGGAATAGGCCAAACCGTGATAGATCGCCAACGCCAGACGCGCCCAGCGGATGTAGAGCCCCGGCCGCCGGATCAAACGGGCGAACCGGAATACCGGATGGCTCCAGGCCGTGATCAGGCTGCGAAACCGGTAAATCAGTTTTCTTCGGGCGGATAGGCCTCGGGAATCCGGCGGTACACGCTTGCTCGGCTTCACGCCGGGACGCCGCCAACTCAGTCGATAGGCGAGACCCTCCCGGCGCTGCCGAAAACCCGCGGCCTGGGTTTGTTCGACGAACCGGGCGTCGACCGGCGTCAGGTGCAGCCGGCCTTGTTCGAACCCGGTCGTCACGAGCCGTTCCATTTCCGGCGAGCGGACGATGACCACATTCGTGCCGCGCCCGTCGGATGAATAAGGTTCCACCCAGGCATCGCCGAAGGCGATGTCGGCCGTTTCCGCGACCACGTCGTCGCAGGCGTTGCAGGCCGAGTTCTGAAAAAAACCGGCGCCCCAGTCGCCGTCCGCCAGATGCCACCAGTCCTTCTGTACCACTTGCCCGTTCCTGAGCGTCAATTGAGCGGTGTACCAGTTCGCCGGACGATCGGGATCTTTGCGGCGGAATTCGACACCTTGAACGTCGTCTACCGGGACACCCATTTGCCAGGCGAAGCTTTCCACGAAACGGGCACTCTTCATGTGGCCGCAGAAAAGGCCCAGAGTGAACCGAATGCGTTCGCGAAACACGGGATCATAGCGGCGGAGGAGTTGTACCGCCTTGATGAAACAGGGGACTCCGACCACGGCATAGCGTCCCGGATTCGCTCGGATGATTCCGAGCACGTCCGATAATTCCACCGGATAATAGCGCGACTTCGCGCCAGCCAGGATTTCGTCCTCGGTGCGCGAGATCCGATAACGGAAGAACAGCCCGTCGCGCTTCGGGTCCGTGGCCGCGACATGCGCCGCGCCGTCGATCCGGCCGGTACGCAGCAGTTCCGCCAAAACCCAGCTGACCATGCCGCCCGAGCTTCCACGCTCGCGGAACTCCTTTTCGGCCACGTAACCCACGTGGGCGGTTCGAAAACGTCCCACGGCGGAATCGTGCCGGCCGGCATCCGGAAAAAGCTGCTCGGCCAGCTCGTTCTCGTCCCTTGCACCAGGCGAAAACGGGCAGATTCGCGCGAACTCCGAGGATCTGCGATGCAGCCATTCGGGAGACCCTGTCGGCTTATATTGCCCGTACCGGTCCAGTTCCATCCGCGAGGCGAAGGCATTCGCCCGTGCCACGCAACTGCCGCAGCCGATGCAGAGATCAGAACTCACGATGTCCCGCGGACTGAAGGTCTGTCGATCGGCTGGGGTCGGCATCGGTCAATCCAATGCGTGATCGAGAAAGTCGTTCGACTGTCGACGGAGCCGATCGACCCGGTCGAGTATCCGGGAATCCAACGGTTCGCTCAGGCAGACGTCGTAGGTGGTCGCCGTCGTATCTTCCGATAGTAGACGCTTTTCTCCGCCGATCATGGCCATCAAGTTTTCGATCTTGGTGGACCGGTACGGGGAGCGCTCGGAGACGAAAGGTTTGGCATAGCGGAGGGCAAAAATACAGCCGTGGAAGAAGTTGGTCGCTACCGCTTCCGCACGGGCCATGGCATGGGCGAAATCCTGCGGACCGGCGGTGATCCATTGCTGATCGGCCCAGTCGTTCCGATAGCCCAGGCTGACCATCGGATAGCCGTGCGATCTGGCCCAGCGCCTAACATTTCGGCCGAATGCCTCGGAGAAATTGTGCCCATAGACCGCTACGAAAGGCCGATCCGGCCCGCGCCAGATTCCTTCCGGTCTCGGCATGAACTGAAGACAGGGGTCGAGCACCAATTCCGGTTCGAAGCCGAGCGCGTTTTGAATAATGGCGCGGGAGTTGTCGTCGCGAACCGAAATCGCCTCGAACCTGCGCAGTCGATCCGCCCAAGCCGGTTCGAGTTCTTGCGAAGCGTCGTAATTGCCGAAACTGGCGCCATAGGAAACCAGCCGTGCCCCGATGCCGGCGCCGAAGAACAGTGGACATCCGCCATACCAGGGGTGTCTCAGATTCCACACTTCGTCGCTGCCGACGATCACCCGATCGAAGCTTTCCAGATTGCTCGCATGTTCGAGGTTGAAGCGCGGCGAACGCGGCAGCTTGGAAATGGCACGGAGAAACTTGAGGAGCTTCAAGCCGTAGAGCAGGTAGTCCATGCTTGGAACCGACGTCGGCAGGACAGGGCGGAGTGCGCACGTCCATTCGGCGCGTTTGATCCGCCAGGCATCGTGATCCAGGATCACGGCCTCGTGCCCGCGCGAGCGTAGTTCCTCCACCAGGCAACGCGCTTGCCAGTAGCTGCCGTAATTGATGCAGCGGTGAAAGGTCAGGATTCCCATCCTTGGCTTAGGATTCCCCATAGCGTTCCGTTCCTGCTTTAACGATTAGATGGCGCGCGAAAAGCGACGTGCGGCACGGTCCAAGAAAATATGATCGTTTATGGCGACCCAAGCTACGAAGAGCCTGTTACCGCCACACTCGGCCGGGTTCGGCAATGGGCCGAGCGTGCGAGCGGCCATGCGCCGGATCGAACGGATTCGTCGGCAAAGGATTGCCGACCTACCGATCGATGCCGCCGAGTAGGTCGGGAATCCTTTCCCGACGCAATGGATGGGCAAGCGGATACGGCGCCACAGTATGCGGCGGGCGAAGGACGGGACGCCCGCCGAAGGCTGCTGATCGACGCGGGACAACTGGAGCAAGCCCTGGCCGACCGGGTGGAAAACGACACGCTCGTAGAACGCATCATGAGCGTCACCGATCTCGCCGCCGACGCGTTTCTCCACGATTCCGATCTCGGGCCACTCCAAGAAGCGCTCGCCCAACTCGAACTGCCGGCGGACTTGACGGTGCGCGTCAAAGTGCCGGAAGGATTTGCATTCTACGCGCTCTATCCGGAGCAATACGCCCAAGCCGCGAGATTATGGGTTCGCAATCATGCGGATTCCGATTCGCGGCGGGCGGTGGTGGTCGGCATTCGCAGCATCGGGACCAGTCTTTCGGCGGTGGTGGCGCGGGAGCTGGCTCAAGCCGGATGGAACGTGCGACGGCTGACGGTCAGGCCGTCGGGGCACCCGTATGCGCGGCGCGCGGCGATTCCTCGCGAGGCGGTTCAAGGAGCGGTTTTCGGATTGGTCGTCGACGAAGGACCCGGGCTATCCGGCTCGTCGATGGCGGCCGCGGCTCAAGCGCTGGTCGAAGCGGGACTCGATCGATCCGGAATCGGCTTTTTTCCGGGACATGACCGCGGCCCCGGAAACGCCGGAACCGAAGACGTGCGGAGGTGGTGGAGCGATACGCCGAGGTATGTCGTCGGGCCGAGCGAAATGGCTTGGCAGGGCCGGCCGCTAGCGGAAGAGCTGGCATATCGCAGCGGCCCGGCCGTTCGGGTGGACGATCTGAGCGGCGGGATGTGGCGGCATGCCGTCTATCGGCATGAGCAGGAATGGCCGGCGGCGTTCGTCGCATTCGAGCGGGCCAAATATCGGGTGGTGCGGCGTGACGGCTCGTCGGTGCTGTGGAAATTCGAAGGACTGGCCGGCGGGGTGGAGGCGGTCAGGGATAGCATGGCATGGCTGGCTCAACGCGGATGGACCCTGGCTCCTCTGGATTCCGCCCACGGTTTCGTGGCGAGGCTCTGGATCGAAGGCAAGCCGCTTCAAATAGATCAATGCAATACCGCTGTTCTGGATCGAATCGGGCGCTACATCGTCGATGCGGCCGGTACCGCGCTTTCGATTTCCGAGCAAAGGACATCGCTGGAGCGGCTCAAAGAGATGTTGTACTGGAACACTCGGGAAAGTCTGGGAGAGGCCTTGGCAACGCGTACGCTACGGTGGAACGGGTTGGTCCCGGAGCATCCATGGCCAGCCTACGGCGATGGGCGGCTGGCACCCGAGGAGTGGATACGCTCGATCGACGGGAGGCTGATCAAGGTCGATTGCGCCGGGCATTCGACGGATCATACGGTAATCGGACGTCAGCCCCTGATTTGGGACTTGGCGGGCGCGACGGTCGAATGGCGGCTCGATAGCGAAACCGTCCGGCCTTTGCTGAGTGCGTTCGCCGATGCGGGCGGCGAGTTGCCTACACCGGGGACGCTGGCCTTTTACTGCGCGGCCTATGCCGCGTTTCGCTTGGGACAGTGCGCGATCTGCGCCGGCATGAGCGATCCGAGCGAGCAGCGGCGGCTCCTTCGCGCCGGCGATTTCTACGAGTCGCAACTGTTTCGAATTCTCGCTTAGTAAGGCATGGGTAATTCGCTGCCCGTATTGTTGACGCAAAGCACCCACGGGCCATGGTCGAAGATGGCGACGATGCTGACCGAGGCCAGTCCGATCTCGATGCGGCTGAAAAGATCCAAAGGCACGCCCAGAAAATAGGCGA
Source organism: Methylocaldum sp. 14B (assembly GCF_002005105.1). GTDB lineage: Bacteria > Pseudomonadota > Gammaproteobacteria > Methylococcales > Methylococcaceae > Methylocaldum. Next base: position 145,126 of record NZ_MSCV01000005.1, read on the forward strand.
GAGCGGCTTTGATCACGTCGCCGTGGCTCACCAGGGCGATGCAGTCGTCCGGGTGTTTTTCGCGCAGGCGGAGCATTTCGCCGACGATGCGGGCTTGCGTCTCGACCATCGCTTCGCCGTTGGGGACGCGTGTCCCGCTGCGAAAACTATTCCATCGGCCAAAGGTTTCCAGACGGCGGAGATCTTCGAGCTTCCTTCCGGTCCAGTCGCCGAGATCGATCTCGTGGAGGGTTTCGAGGGGTTGAACCGGCAGGCCGAGCCGTTCGGACAAGAATTCGGCCGTCTCGCGGGTTCGGTCGGCCGGGCTCGAATAAAGAGCCGCAACCGGCAGACGGGCGACCCGTTCTGCCATGTCGTTGGCCTGATTCCGGCCAAGTTCACTGAGGTGCACGCCCGGCGCTCGGCCGGCGATGGTGTCGCCGCCCAAGAGATGCGCACCGTGGCGAATCAGCAGAAACGTGGTCATCACGCGTAGCGCCGGGTCATTTCGACGCAGAATTCGGCGAATTCCTCCACGCGTTGCGGCGGGCTGGTGTGGTGGGCGTTGATGCCGCGGTGCTCGGGGGTGAAGCAGTAGGTTACGGTTACCCGGAAGGGTTCGAGCGCCCGCATCTGCCGGTCGAACCAATCGAGTGCGTTCGGCCGAAAACGGTCGGCCCAGCTCAGGCCGGTACGGAGATAGGTGACGCCCAAATCTTTCATGATTCGCACCGCATCGTCGAGCCGGTGGTCCTCGAAATGAAACCACTGGCACAGGCCCATTTCCGGCGCATACTCGTAGAAATGCCGAAAAGCGCGTTTGGGCATGCCGTCTTCCCGCAGCAGGCCCATGTAGAAATGGCGGTAATAGGACGAGCCTTCGGCCTCGCGGTGACGGGTCGTGGCGGGCCAGGCTCTGGGCAGGTCGTAAAGGCTGTACCAGTGAATCCGCGGCGCTTGCTCCAGCAGCAGTTCCGCGGTTCGCTTGAGCCCGAATTCCTGTACTTCCTCGGCGCCGAAGCTGGAGACGCCGACCTCGGAAATCCAGATGGGCTTGTCGTCGACGACGCTGTGAATTTCGTTCAGCTTGTCGGGCCATTCGTGAATCTGCCAGTGGTTCCAGTCCAGCGGAAACCCGTGGACGGCCACGGCATCCATGCGCGGAATGACGCCGTAGTTTTTCATCCGTTCCATGAACAAGGGATCGATGGGAGAGATGCCCCCGAGGACGACCGGGAGTTTCGGATGTTCCTCGTGCAGGGCATCGGCCGTGAGATTCACCATTTCGGCGAAAAGACTCCAGTCCTGGTCGATCTCGAAATCCCAGTGGGATTTATTGTTGGGTTCGTTCCAGAGCATCACTGCTTCGATCATGATTTCCCTCCGCAAAGCTGTAGCGGGTCGCAAAAGCCTCGTTCCTTTTGGGGTGTCGCAAACGGTCGTCTTGGGAGCGCTAGGGCGAGCCTTCCCGACGCCATCGGTCGGCCAAGTGGAGCCGTCGGCGAGGGATTGCCGCCCTGCAACCGTGCCACTGTGTAGGTCGGGAATCCTTTCCAATCGCAAACGGCCTGGCCGGGAGCGCCGGCCAGCCCCTTCCCGACGCAATGCCCCATCCAGCGGATTCATCCGCCAGGGACGGCCGACCGACGATTTTTCGCCGGCGACTTTTCGTAGGCTCGAAAGGTATACCGTTCCCGGCAAACCGCCAATGCTTATTCCGGCCTACGGTTTTCTCCCGCGACAGGGATAGACCGCCCGATGATCCCAGTCTTCCAGGTTCAGTTCGGTCCTGCGGCAGACGTAGACCTCCTCCTCCGGACGGTCGAGGATATCGAAGCCCGCGCTGCGCAGCATCGCTTCGGTGCCGGCGCGGTTGGGAATCCACCAGTTGGTGGGATCGCCGGAATAGCGGTGTTCTATGAAATGCATCCTGGGAAAACCTGGCCGGTCGAAGACATCCCGTTCCTCGAAGCCGTAGTCCCGTCCTACCGCCTCGATCTCCGGGCTGCCGCGCTGCATGGACTGGAACAGCAGCAGGTCGCGGGCGACGTGTTCGTGGATCAGGTCCAGCGCCAGCAAGGGGTGGCGCAGGTGATAGAACACGCCCATGAAGATCACCAGACCGAAGGTTTCGCCGAGGTCGGCGATGTCGTAGACGGACAGCCGGCGAAATTCGATGTCGAGCCCTTTGACCTCGGCCGCGAAGCGGGCCTGGGCCAGATAAGCCTCGTCCGAGTCGATGCCGACGACCCGCTCGGCACCGCGCTTTTTCATCTCGATGGCGTAGAAACCCGCGTTGCAGCCGATGTCGAGCACCGATCGGCCGCTCAAATCGGCGGGAAGCGCGTCGGCGAATTGCCGCCACTTGACGGCGGGATAATCTCCGAGGAAATGATCGGGAGCGGTATGTACGCCGTCGAGGTCGAGATTGTGGAACCATTCGCCGAGCTCGCGGACGCGCCGCTCGATGCGGTCGCGGGTCCAGACGGTGGTCCCGTCCGTTTCGGTGGGTTCGATCATGGCGACTCCGTCAACGCGGCGCCTTGCCGCGTATGAATGCCTCCGTACGGGCACGGGCTTCGGCATCGGTGAACTGTTCGGGCGGGGATTTCATGAACCAGGCGGCCGGTCCGATCAGCGCTCCGCCGATGCCCCGATCGAGCGCCAGCTTGACGCAGCGCACCGCATCGATGACCACGCCGGCGGAGTTGGGCGAATCCCAGACTTCCAGCTTGAGTTCGCCGTGCAGCGGCACGTTGCCGAAGGTCGTGCCTTCCAGCCGGATGTAGCAGAACTTGCGGTCGGTGAGCCAGGGCACGTAGTCGCTGGGGCCGACGTGGGCCTCGGCGTCGGACAGGGCATGGTCGAGCTGGCTGGTCACGGCGCGGGTCTTGGAGAGCTTCTTGGACTCCAGCCGTTCCCGTTCGAGCATATTCAAAAAGTCCGTGTTGCCGCCGAAATTGAGCTGATAGGTGCGGTCCAGCCGGACGCCGCGCTCGCGGAAGAGATTCGCCAGCACCCGGTGGACGATGGTGGCGCCCACCTGCGATTTGATGTCGTCGCCGATGAGAGGAAGGTTTTTTTCCTCGAAACGCTTGCGCCAGCGGAGGTTCGAGGCGATGAACACGGGAATGCAGTTGACCATGCCGCAGTCCGCTTCGAGAGCCTGCTCGGCATAGAACTCGGTAGCCTTTTGGGCGCCGACGGGAAGATAGGAGACGACCACGTCGGTGGCGGTATCGCGGAGCACCTGGGCAATATCTGAGGGCGGATCGGGCGATTCCTCGATGACTTCCCGGAGATACTTGCCGAGGCCGTCGAGCGTGATGCCGCGGCGGACTTCGACGCCGATTTCGGGAACTTCGCAGAACCGGTATGTGTTGTTCGGCTCCGCGAAAATGGCTTCGGACAGGTCCTTGCCGACCTTGCTCACATTGATGTCGAAGGCGGCGGAAAACTCGATATCGGAAATGTGATAGCCGCCGAGGTTGACGTGCATCAGGCCAGGGACGGCATCGCCGTTCTTCGCCTTGCGGTAGAACTCGACGCCCTGGACCAGCGAGGATGCACAATTGCCTACGCCAACGATGGCGATCCTTACCTTCTTGCGATGCATACTCTCTCCTTGAGCATGTCTGGCGGATCGGGAGCGGCCTACGAGACCGTCCGGTTATGGCCGCGGTTTCCTCCCTGGAATAGGCGCAGGGACGGCATTCATTGCCGGAAGCGCCGGAGGAAAGTAGATCCCGGTTCGAATATATTTTTCGAGATTAATTTTTGCAAGAAGTTTCGCGGTATGCGGCGGGTTTCACTCCGTTAACCCGCCCTACGAGCTGGGTAGGGCGGGTTAGGCCGACAGGCCGTAACCCGCCGTACGCCGCGAAAAGGCGGGTTACGCGAGTACGCTAACCCGCCCTACAACCTTCGTCGGGAACGGATTCCCGACCTACTCGAGGTTCGGAACGAAACCGTGCCTCAGCGTGTTCTCGCTCACCACCCGAGTCCACAGAAACTGCTTGAGATAATCGGGGCCGCCGGCCTGTACGCCGGTTCCCGAAAGCCGGGTGCCGCCGAAGGGCTGCGCGCCGACCCGGGCGCCGGTGGTGCGGCGGTTGAGATACAAATTGCCGACGCGATACCGTTCCCGCGCGAGATCGAGATGTTCCGGAAGGCGCGAAAAAACGCCGCCGGTCAGAGCGTAGTCCGATTCCAGCGCCAGCGTGAGCGCGGCCTCGAAGGTGGGCGCGCGCAGCACGGCCAGCACGGGGCCGAAGATTTCCTCCCGCGCTAAACGGTGATGGGACTCGATGCCGGTGATTATGGCGGGCGGACAATAGAAACCGTCCGCGGGAACGCGTCCGAGATAATGAAGGCGACCCTCGGTCCGGCCGAGCTCGATATAGCTCATGGCCTTCTGCTGCGCATCGCGGGTGATCATCGGTCCGAAAAGAAATGCCGGATCTTCGGGCGGACCGTAGTCGTAGCTGTCGAGGGTTTCCGTCAGCCGTTTCACCAGCCGGTCGTGAACCCGGCCGACGGCGATGAGACGGGAGCAGGCCGAGCATTTCTGGCCCTGGTAGCCGAACGCGGAGTACAGGGTTTGGGCGACCGCTTCGTCCAGATCGGCGTCCTCGTCGACGATGATCGCGTTCTTGCCGCCCATTTCGCAGACCACCTGCTTGATGTACCGTTGCTCCGGCGCGAGCGTGTGCGCCTCCCGAAGAATCTCCAGGCCCACCGTCTTGGAGCCGGTAAATGCAATGACATGCACGTCCGGATGCTTGACCAGATACCGCCCGACCGTTGCGCCGCTCCCCGGCAGGAGCTGGCACACGCCGGGCGGAAAACCGGCCTGGTCGAGGACGGACTTGAATCCGTGGGCGACGAGATTGGCGGGTGTCGCCGGCTTCACGATAGCGGTATTGCCGGCGACCAGCGCCGCCGCGGTCATGCCGGTGAGAATCGCCAGAGGGAAATTCCAGGGCGGAATCACGGCGGCGACGCCGCGCGGCTCGTAGCGAAGATGATTCGGCTCGCCGGGAAAGCAGCGGGTGGGCCGCCAACCGGCCAGTTGCTCCATCCGGTAGGGGTAATAGCGCAAGTAGTCGACGGCTTCCGCCACGTCCGCGTCGGCCTCGCGCCAATTCTTTCCCGTTTCCAGAACCTGCCAGGCGGCCAGTTCGCCGCGGCGAGCGTCCATGATGTCCGCCGCCCGCCGGCACAGCGCGACCCGAGCGGCGGCGGGCGTGTCGCGCCAGCCGGGGAATGCGCGGTACGCATTGCGGACGGCGCGCTCGGCATGGGTGACATCGGCAACCGCCACATGTCCCAGAATCTCGGACGGTCGCGCCGGATTTCTCGATACTTCCAGCTCCGCGCCCTGCGGCGGAACGCCGGCCATGTCCAGCGGGTAGGTCGCGCCCAGTTTCGTACGCACCGCCGCCAGCGACCTTCGGAATTCCTGGCGAACCCGGTCGTGGCTGAAGTCCTTTAACGGGGCATTGAGAAAGGCGGGAGAAAGTGTTTCGGTTCCGGGTTCGTGCGGGTCGGGCGCCGCCAGAAGGTCGTCCAAATCGGCGCCTTCGACATAGGTTTGCCGCAGAATGGACGTGTTGGCGGTATTTTCCATCAAGCGCCGGATCAGATAGGCGATGCCCGGAATCAGCTCTCCCGTGGGGAGATAAACCCGGAGCGCGATGTCGGATGCGGCGACGGCGTGGCGCAAGGGCTCGGCCATGCCGTACAGCATCTGGACCTCCCAGTCGGCCGTGGAAAGACCTTGCCGGGACGCCGACGCGATGGAGTAGGCGAGACTCCGAAGATTATGGCTGCCCACGGCGGGATAGACAGCATCTGCATGCCGGAACAAGAGATCGAGCAGCGATTCGAACTGGGCGTCGGTAGCCGATTTGTCGAGAAACACCGGCACCGGCCAGTTGCGCTGCTCGGCGAGCGCAACTTCCGTGTCCCAGTACGCGCCTTTGACCAGACGCACGGAAATCCGGCGTTTTTCCCGCTCCGCCCAGTCGATCAGTTCTCGGAGATCGTCCGCGGTCTCCGGAAGATAAGCTTGCAGCGCGATGCCGGGATGCCAGCCGTCATCTCCCTCGCTTTCGACCAGGTCGCGGAACAGGCGGAGCGTCAAGGACTTGAGTTCGTAATGCTCCATGTCCACCGTCATGCCGGCTCCAAGTTCGCGAAGCTTGGCCACCAAGGGCTCCAGCCGGGCGAATACCCGGCGGCGCACGCCGGCGTAGTCGAGCGGATCGAAGTGGGCGGTCAGAGCCGAGAGCTTGACGGAGATATGAATCGGCGGATGTCCGAGCGGCAAGCGGTTCGCCGCCAGAAGGTCCAGCAGCGACAAGTATCGGCCCAGATAAATATCGCATTCCCTTTCGCTCAAGGCAGCTTCGCCCACGGCGTCGACGGTAACGGCCGCGGGTATCCGGGAGATGGTATCCAGCGCTCGGTTCAGGCGATCTTCTTGCTCCTCGACAACGAATTGACGCGCAAGGCGCGACACGGCGCGGCGCAGTGCAAAACCGCTGAAGGAATGGCCCCCCAGCTTGAACATGCGGCCCCACAGTCCCCGAAGCCGATCGGCATGAGGCGCCAGATAGTTCTGAAAATGGCGGGCCAGTTCCCGATCGGTTTCCAGTACCGGCAACACGTCGACGAATTGGAACAGCGCGGCGCGTAAGCCTTCGTCATGCATGGCCCGCATCAACACGCGCCCTCTCAGGCCCCGCGGGTCGAATAAGGACGGCGGCGACTCTCCGGCCAAACGGTAAAGGTTTTCGCCGATGTCGCGGACCCTTCGCTCGAAAGCCGTGTCGTTCATGACCCTACCTCAGAGTTGCCCAACGAATTCGGACCTCACCCGCGATGATAGTTCCATGGCGGAAGCCGCAGCGGGCGTCTCCGACAAGGAACAGAGTGCAGCAAATCGTCTCTAAGGGGAAGTGGCATGAGTGTGATAGATTGGAGGCTATTCCAATGCTTTCCGGATCATCTCTCATGGACGACAAAACCTTAAAACCGATACGACTGATCGGCGTGGCCTTCGACCGCGACGCCGAAACGGGGCCGGAATCCTTGCGCCTTCTGGGCTTGGATCGGAGGCTGAGGAGCCGGGGCGTTCCAGCCAACTGGCAAACGATTCTCCATCCGCACCGAATACTGGACAAGGTGCCCAAGGTGGCGGATCTCTGCGAACGAGCGGCACAGGAAACCGAGAGCGCCCTGAGAGCCGGCGAATTTTTCGCCGTATTGGGGGATGACCATTCTTGTGCCGTAGGCTCCTGGACTGGTGCGGCGGCGGCTTTGGCCGAACGAGGCCCTTTGGGGCTGATCTGGATCGACGCCCACATGGACAGCCATGTGCCGGAGACGAGCCCCAGCGGCGCATTGCACGGCATGCCTCTCGCGTGCCTCCTCGGTTTCGGCGAACCGTCTCTGGTGAATTTGGGCGGATTCGGCCCGAAGCTGTTTCCCCGGCATGTTTGCCTGATCGGCGTCCATAGCTTCGAGCCGGCCGAGCAAGCTTTGCTGGAAAGGCTCGGCGTCCGGATCTTCTATTTGGGCGAAGTCCTTCGGCGCGGCCTGAACAACGTCATGGAGGAAGCGTTGTCCATCGTCCAATCCGATACGGCCGGCTTCGGCGTCACCCTCGATCTCGACGCCATCGATCCGAAGGACGCGCCTGGGGTCACGACGCCGGTGGCGGGCGGCATTTCCGGCGAGGAAATGATCGGCGCTTTGGCCATGCTCCAGGGCAATCCGGGCTTTCTCGGCATCGAAATCGTGGAATTCGACGCGCCCCGCGATAGGAACCGTGCCACGATCTATCTGGCCAGCGATCTCTTGCTGGCTGCCGTGGTTCCCGAGCGAACCGCGCGAGCGGAAGACGTTCTGAGCATCACCGAACGCTATGGCGCGCACAACTACGACACCTTGCCGGTGGTTTTGACCCGAGGCGAGGGCGTCTACCTTTGGGACGTCGAAGGGAAACGCTATCTGGACATGATGGGCGCCTATTCCGCCGCAAGCCATGGTCATGCCCATCCGCGCCTGGTCCGAACCTTGACCGAGCAGGCGAAGCGGCTGGCCATCACCTCGCGGGCCTTTCACAGCGACCGGCTCGCGCCTTTCCTCAAGAGGGCTTGCGAACTGACCGGACAGGACATGGCGCTGCCGATGAACACCGGCGCCGAAGGCGTGGAGACCGCGCTGAAAGCCGCCCGCAAGTGGGCGTATCAGGTCAAGGGCGTGGCTCCCGACAGCGCCGAAATCATCGCCTGTCGAGGCAATTTCCACGGGCGGACTATCGCGATCGTAGGTCTTTCATCCGAGCCCGGCTACCGCGAAGGCTTCGGGCCGTTTCCGCCGGGCTTGAAACTGATTCCGTACGGCGATTCCGCGGCCTTGGCCGATGCGATTACCGAGAACACGGCGGCGTTTCTGGTCGAGCCGGTCCAGGGAGAGGGCGGCATCGTCGTCCCGCCGGCGGGTTATCTCGCCGAATGCGCCCGGATTTGCCGGGAGCGGAAGGTTTTGCTGCTGTGCGACGAGGTTCAGACGGGGCTTGGCCGAACCGGCAAATTCCTGGCTTCCGAGCATGAAGGCGTGAAACCCGACGGCCTGATCCTCGGCAAGGCGTTGGGAGGCGGTTTGCTGCCGGTGTCGGCATTTCTGGCGAGCCGCGAGGTGATGGGCGTTTTCGGCCCGGGCCATCACGGCAGCACCTTCGGCGGCAATCCTCTGGCTGCGGCGGTCGGGCTGGAGGCGCTCAATGTGATCGTCGAGGAAGGGTTGGCCGAGCGCTCGGACGAGCTCGGCGCCCATTTTCTCGAAGGGCTGCGCGCTTTGAGGAGCCCTCTGATTCGCGAGGTCCGCGGCAAAGGTTTGTTCATTGGTCTGGAACTTAACTCAGGTTTCTCCGGCCGCGAGTTCTGTATGAGGCTGATGGAGCACGGGATTCTGACCCGCGAGACCCATCAAACCGTCATCCGATTCGCACCGCCTCTGGTCATCGAACGCAGGGAAGTCGAGTGGGCGGTGGAGACGCTCGAGACCGTCATTCGAGATCTGGAACGCAATTGTCCCGGCAAGGGGTAAAAGCATGCGGCTCCGGTCTTTGCGCTTTTTCCAATTCCACTTGGAAAACGGTGTTCATGGCCGATCAGTTCAGCGATGTCCACAATGCGGAAGGGCAGGTCAATCCCGATGGAACGCCCAGTCCGAGCGGGCAGTTCGGCAAGATCGAGGACTGCGCCATCGTCAAGCTCGCCACCAGCTATCGGATCAAGCCCTTGAATACCGACGTGTTCGTCAGCGTGAAAAACCTCTTCGACCAGAACTACATCGTGGATCGCACCCGCGGCATATTGCCGGGCTCGCCGAGACTGGTGCAGGCGGGATTCAAACTAGACTTCCGAGCCTTTCCTGACCGCTCTTAGCCGGTTTGACGCCGCACAAGGACGTACGGCGCAAGGTCATTCCTTGACGCTTCCCAGTACCAGTCCTTCGATGTAGTACTTCTGGAGGACGAGAAACAGGATGATCACCGGCAGCACGGTGAGCACCGAGCCGGCCATCATCAGTTCGGCGTCTTGCACGTGTTCGCCGAGCAGGTTGGCGAGAGCGACCGGCAGCGTGTAAAGATCGCTGTCGGTCAGGATGATGAGCGGCCACATGAAGTCGTTCCAGGTGCCCATGAAGGTGAAGATGGCCAGGGTGACCAGGATCGGCTTGCACAGAGGCAGTACCAGGGTCCGGTAAATCCTGAATTCGCCGGCGCCGTCGATGCGGGCGGCATCCAGCAGGCTGTCCGGAATCGACAGCGCATACTGCCGGATCAGAAAAATGCCGAAAATGCTCGCCATGCCGGGTACGATCACGCCGCTGTAAGTATTCACCAGCCCCATCTCTTTAAGCATCAGGAACAAGGGCAGCATGGCGACCTGCGCCGGAATCACCATGGAGGCCAGAAGCAGACGAAACAGGCGGTCGCGTCCCTTGAACCGCAGCTTGGCGAAGGCGTAGCCCGCCATGGAATTGAGCAGCAGGGAGAGCACGGTGACCGATGTGGCGATCAGCGTGCTGTTCAGGAGATAGGCGGCGAGATTCAAGCGGGAGAACAGCATCCGGTAATGTTCCAGCGTCGGCGCTGCCGGCAGCAGCGGAGGCGGGAACCGGTTCGCCTCGGCCGAAGACATCAAGGACACGGAAACCATCCAGAACAGCGGGAACAGAGTCGCGATCACCGCCGCGATCAGCGCGAGGTGAAGCAGCAGTGTCTTGATCGGTTTTTCGGAAAATACGGCCACTGTCAGATTTCCCGTCGCCTCAATCTCAACTGCAACACTGTCCCCGTCAGAATGATGAGAAACAACGTGAAGGCCACCGCCGCCGCGTAGCCGAGATTCCACCAGCGAAAACCTTCCTGGAACATCAGGAGCGCCACGCTCAGGGTGCTGTTGGCGGGACCGCCCTGGGTCATCACGTAAGGTTCGGCGAAAAGCTGGAAGTAGCCGATCATCGTGATGACGGTGACGAAGACGAAGGTCGGCGCCAGCATGGGCAAGGTGATGTGGCGGAATTGGCGCCAGGTGCTCGCGCCGTCGATCACCGCGGCTTCGTACAAACGGACCGGAATGCTTTGCAGCCCGGCGATGAAGATGATCATGTTGAAGCCGAAATTCTTCCAGATCGCCATCAGGATGATGGCCGGCATGGCCCAGTCGGGGTCGCCCAGCCAGTCGACGGTATCGAGCCCGAGCAGTCCGAGCAGATAATTCAAGAAGCCGTAGCGGGGATGGTAGAGATAGCGCCAGACCACGGCTATCGCCACCAGGGTGGTGACGACCGGCAGGAACAGCAGCGAGCGGAACAGTCCCTTGAACCGGACCAGGCGGTGGTTGACCAAGAGCGCCGCGCCCAGCGACACGGCCACCGACAACGGGCCGCCTACAAGCACGAAATACAGGGTGTTCTTGAGCGCGGTCCAGAACAAGGGGTCGCCGAGCAACCGAAGATAGTTGTCGAGCGCCACAAAGCGCAGCCGTTCGTGGTCGCCGAGGGCGTAGATGTCGAAATCGGTAAAGCTGAGCAGCAGCGACGCCGCGACCGGCAGGAAAAAGAAGACGACGATCAGGATCAAGGCCGGCGCAAGGAACCAGAAGGCGGTATTCGCCGGTAACAGCGGGGTTTTCATGGCGCCCGTTTCCGCAACAGCCAGCGACGCTTTTCGAGAATCCGGTCTACGTCCTTGTCCAGGGCAGCTAAGGCTTGCTCCTCGGTCAATTCGCCGCGCACTGCTTTTTCCGTGTGATGGGCGATTTTGCTGGCGATGCGTTCCCATTCGGGAATTTTCGGCGTGGACACCACCCGCTCCAACTGCGTCTTGAAGGCCTGCGTGCGAGCCGCTGTGGCCAGATCGGGGTGCAGCCAGGCGGAGCGGCGGGCGGGGAGGTCGCCGGTCAGACGGTAAAAGGCAAGCTGTTGTTCGGGTTCGGAGAGAAATTCGATCAGCTTCCAGGCTTGATCTTTACGGCTGGAACTTCGGGCGATCGCGAGACTGGCGCCGCCGGCCAGTGAAACGCCGGGATAACTCTCATCGGGAGCCGGCATCGGCGCGGTGGCCCACCGGCCTTGCATGGACTTCGGAAGCCGGTGTTCGAACTCGACGATATTCCAGGGCCCGGTGACATACATCGCGAAATAGCCGCTGGCGAATTCCTGATAAAGATTGGCGATCTGGGCTTCCGATACGGCGGGTGCATACCCCCGGCGGAAGATGTCGAGATAAAAACGAAAAGCCTGGCGAAAGGCATCGCTCCGGAAATTGCCGAACCGGGCCTCGTCGCGGAGCAGTTCTGACCCCATTTGCAGCGCGAGGATCACCGGGACCTGCCATTCGTTCATGGGCAAGAGCAGCGCGTAGCGGTCTCCACCGGGCAACGCCGCGATTGCCGCCATCGCCGCGAGCCATTCGTTCCAGGTCTTGGGCGGCGCCGAAAAACCGGCCTTGACCAGAATATCGGTACGGTAGAAGAGCAGGCGGGTATCGACATACCAAGGCAGACCGTGAAGCCGTCCGTCGATTTCGTTGGTTTCGATGATGCCCTCGAAATAATCCTCCCGTTGTTGGGCCGTCAGCCTATTGTCAAGACTGTCGACGGCTTTCAGAACGACGAATTCCGGAATCCAAGTATTGCCCAACTGAAAGACATCGGGCATCGCGTCGCCCGCATAGGCGGTCAACAGCTTTTCGTGAGCCGCGCTCCAGGGAATTTGCTGAACCTTGACTTGAAGTTCCGGATGGAGCCGCTCGAATTCGGGCATCAGAGACTGAACCACCTCGCCTTCTTGCCCCATGGCCCAGAATTCGAGAACGGTTTTTTCCCTGTCCCCACCGCACGCGCCAAGCAGGGCGGGCATCAGCAAAAAACCGATCAGGCGCACGTAAGGTTTTCCGGCAGGTGTCGAGACACGGTATTCATTGTTTGTTTATTTATCGCGGGAAAACCCCCGGCTCTGCCGCAATGCCATTAAGTTAAGCCGTCATTCCGGCAGGGATTGCCGAAATCCAGTGCACAAGGAAGTGAGAGGCCTTTGCCGTCCTTGGCGTCTGGACCCCGGCATTCCCTGCCGGGGTGACGTCATTCGTCTTAACTTAACGGCAGTGCGGCTCTGTCGGGGGACTCGCAGAGTTTGACATTTCCGGGAGTCAGGTATTGTCCCAATTTCGCTGGGCCGTCATTCCAATCGCAAACGGGCGTTCTGGGAGCGCCAGAACGCCCCTTCCGGCAGGGATTGCTCACCCCGTCCTTGGGGTTCGTCCTTCGGACCGTGCTGCGCACGTCCAAATTTGCTCCGGGCAAATTTGTGCCGGACAAACCGGCAGGACAGCCGGTTTGCACGCATCGCGCCCGAAGGGTGCCGGGCAGGATCGCCCGGCATGAATCCAGTTCACAGGGATTGTGAATGGTCGAAACCATCCGTGGTCACTGGACCCCGGCACTCCAATCGCAAACGGGCCTTTAGTCGCCCCCTCCCTGCCGGGGTGACGACATGGCTTTTGCCCGATGGCGGTCAGGCCCCTTTGAGGGGCCAGCCGTCGAAAGCCACCGGCTTTGCCGGTGGATCGTTACTTTTAGAAAGCAGCCGATCGTCAATTTACCACAGCACCAGGCCCGCACGGCGAGACGGTTTGCTCCCGACAACTTGCCGAGTTTCAGCATAGCCCGCGCGTGTGCCGATTGAGGAACGAGGCCGAAGAAAGCCCCCTTCTCCGATCAGAAATGATTTACTGTTCAACGTCGTAATAGTTCTCAAAAAGAGATTGATTATCATTAATCTTAGATATACAGTGAAGCCATGCCGTTTAAGCGAGTTTCTTAGCGCAGGCACTGATTAAAACCTTTGGGGAAGGTATGTTGCTATCCAAGCGAATCGTTGGGCCATTGTCATTGGCCTGTCTTTCGGTGAACCTGGCGTCACAGGTTCAGGCAGATGATCAAGCTGCGCCACCGGCAAGCCTCGGCACGATCCAGGTCGTAGGCAGCGAGGAGCAAGCCAGGGACATGCCGGCTTCAGCGCAATACATCGACACTTCGGAAATTCGCGATCAAAGTTACAGCGACGTCAACCGCATTTTACGTCGCGTGCCCGGCGTCAACATCCGGGAGGAGGATGGTTTCGGATTATTTCCCAACATCAGTTTCCGCGGCGTCGACACGACCCGAAGTGCCAAGATTACCGTGATGGAAGACGGTGTCTTAACCGCGCCGGCGCCTTATTCCGCACCCGCCGCATATTTTTCGCCCGCTGCCGGACGCATGAGCGGAATTGAAGTCTTGAAAGGCTCGAGTCAAATCAAATACGGTCCGCATATCACCGGCGGGGTGCTCAACTATTTGTCAACTCCGATTCCGGACAGCGGCAAGGCCTATCTGAAATTTCTCTACGGCAGTTATAACGAAGTCAGAACGCACGGGTTTGTTGGCGATACCTTGAGCACGGAAAACGGCCGTTTCGGTTACTTGGTAGAAGGCTTTTACCGCGGTTCGGACGGGTTCAAGACTATTGATGAAACACCCGATTTCCGCAATGGCGACGAAACCGGATTTCAACAGGTCGAGCCGATGGTGCGTTTGTCCTGGGAACCCAACACGGATATCTACCAAAAGCTCGAGGTCAAGTTCGGCTATTCGAATATGGATGCCGATGAAACCTATCTCGGCTTGAGCGACAACGATTTCAGGAAAGATCCTTATCGGCGGTATTCGGCCTCGCGCTTCGATAATATAGAAACCGAGCACTTTAGAGGATTTGCTCGTTATTTCATTTCTCCGACCGAGAATTTGGATATTGTCACGACGGCTTACTACAGCGAATTCAACAGGAATTGGCAAAAGTTGAACGATCTCAGGGGCGGGGTAACGGGCAATATGGATCTATCCGCCGCCCTGGCGGGCGCCAGGAACGGTCTGGGTCTCGACTGTTTGAAAGGGAACATCGCGTGTAATTTGAGAGTGCGTGACAACAACCGCAGTTATTATTTGGGCGGTGTTGAAACAGTTGCGAATTATCGTCTTGATTTAGGCGCCACACATCACGAGCTCAGTGGGGGATTCCGTTATCACGAGGACCAGGAAACCCGGTTTCAGCACGATACTCTCTATAACCAGGCGGCGGATGGAACGATTATCGGCAAGACCGTCGGTGCGCCGGGAAGCCAAGACGACAGAAAAGGCTTGACCAATGCTTATGCCTTTTTCCTGAAGGACCGCATCGAGTGGGGGAAATGGGGTTTTACTCCGGGTATCCGTTACGAGCACTTGTATCAGACATATAAGAACAACCTGTCGCCTGCGAATAACGGCAGCAGCTCTCTCGATATGTATGCCGGAGGCGCGAGTCTCGATTATCGTTTTAACGAAGACTTCATGATGTTCACTAGTGTTCATCGTGGGTTTTCGCCGCCAGGTCCCCAGGATGCCGTGGTTGACAAGCTTAAGGAAGAAACCAGTAACGCCTATGAACTCGGTGGACGCTATACCCACGGTGCGTTCTCCGCCGAAGTTATCGGATTTTATACGCAGTTCGAGAATTTATTGGTTATCGACAGCATAGGCGGCACCGGCAGCGATGCGAATCAAAACTTCGGCAAAGTCGACAGCCGCGGCGTCGAACTGGCTCTGAATTTCGATGCCGGCGACGCTTTCGCATGGGGTTTCCGCAATCCTTACTTTTTGTCATTCACTTATACCGACGCGGTGCAGCTGAACGATGCCGCCTCTACCAACCCGGAATCGATTTTCAGCTTCGGCAAGGAAGGCAACCGCGTACCCTATATTCCCGAGTACACGCTCAGCTTCGGCAGTGGCCTGCACTTCGACCATTGGGGGGTGGACGTCGTAGTTAACTATGTCGGCGAAACATACACCAGCGCGAGCAACACCAGCGAACAAGTCAACGGCGCAGGCCAACCGGATGCCCGCTTCGGCAAGACCGACGACTTTGTCCTTCTCGATATCTCCGGCTACTATCAACTCACCAAGGGCGTAAAGGTGTTGGCAGGCGTCCAGAATGCGACGGACGAGGAATACATCGTGTCACGACAGCCGCACGGTCCACGCCCCGGCATGCCTTTATTCGCCTACGGCGGCTTCGAGCTGGATTTCGACATTTAGAGCATTTTGCGGTTCGGTGTGTTAGCAGGCCGGGAAGCCTTTTCCGACGAAACCGAGCTTCACAGACCCGCGCATTGGCAAGGGATTGCCGGCCTACTGCTTATTCCTGCCTTCATGTTTGTGGCGCGGGGGAGTCTTCGGACCAAAAGGATGCCATAGGGGGTACGCAGAGCGGACATAACGACGGGATCCGTGCAGCCTGCCGCGAAATCGCGGCAAACTGGCTTGAATGCCCCGCCGTCGCTTCCCGTCAAAAGTACAATGAATCGCGCATCCGGCGGCAATTACTCCGCCGGGGTCTCCATTGCCACGGCTCGTTCGCTTACAGTCAAAGTCCAGCGAAGGGGGAGTCGTAGGTTTATCTCCGAAGCACGCCAAGGCCGTGTCCGAGCCATCGCAGGTGGTCCGTTTCCCAAGCTCCGCGGCAGGGGGTAATGCCAATGCATCACGATCCTGCCGCTATCCCGCGCCATTTCGTCAAACTCCTTTCCGCTGCCACGACCGCTCCTTAGAGCGTTTTCATCTCGCTCGTACGGCAAAACAGGCTTGGCGGATGTCGTTGGCGCCTTCGGCTCGGGTGAATGGATTCAAGCATTCGTAGGTCGGCAATCCCTTCCCAATCGCAAACGGTCGCTTTAGTCGCGACCCTTCCGACGAAGACGCTCGGCCGAGACGTGGCGTCGGGAAAGGATTCCCGACCTACAGGGTGCTACAGTCGTAGGTCGGCAATCCTTTGCCGACGAACCCGTTGGCCCAACGGCACCGTCGGGAAGGGCGGCTTCGGCGCTCCAATCGCAAACGGTCATCCCAGGAGCGCTGGGATGACCCTTCCAATCGCAAACGGCCTGGCCGGGAGCGCCGGCCACGCCCTTCCCGAAGACGCCGTTTGCGATTGGAAGGGGCCGATTAAAGGCCCGTTTGCGATTGGGAGGGATTCCCGACCTACTCGCGAGTGCCCGTACAGTCGGTATGAAAATGCTCTAAGTACATTCCATAAAGTTTTGCGGAACCTCGACAAATTAGTTCGATTGACTGGGGTTCTCCTGCAGTGGTGCATATGCCGCAAGACATTCCCTGAATGTACTTAGTCCCTGACCACCAGACGCCCCCACGTACCCCCGGCGAACAGATGAGCCGGACCGTCCCGATAGAGCCAAATTCCGGGCTTCGCGCGTTCGACTTCCGCCGTGAGCGTCACCCCGGGCGTCACCAAGCGCGACCAGGGGGAACCGAAATTCGGGACGTCGTCCTTGAACGAATGCCCGTACAGTTGGAATCTGTGCTGACGGGCGCGGCCGGCCGGATGGACCACGTGGAAACGCAAGCGCTCATCCGCTTTGGCTTCGAAATCGACGAAGGCTAAGGGTTGCCGATCATCGGTGAAGAAGTCGTTCGCGAAGACGTTGTCATTGAGGTCCTGGGTTTCCTGACCATGCGCATTCGGGTGTGGATCCAGTCCCATGCGCACCCAGAAAGGCGCACTGTGGTAGTTGATGCCTTGCTCGCCGAGATCATAGGAATCGTCGCAGATGCGGCAGTCGGGAACGGGCTGTCCGTTCTTGTGCAGATTCAGCCCGTCTTGATAGACCACGACGAATTCCCGCGCATAGTTCTTGGTGTCATCCTCCCAGACCACGGCCGAGAGACCGGAGGCTCGTTCGAAAGGAATTTCGGTACCGTGGGGCCGGCCTCGCGAGTCCACGTAAAAATCCTCGGGGTCGAACAACTTGGCGTCGGCCGGTTCGATAATGAGCGCGCCGATCAGACCGTGCGTGCCATGGCCGATGACGTCGCCGTGGGAACTCAATCCTGCGGCGAGCGGTTCATTGAAGGGCTCGATGACGAGTTTTTCGCCTGTGCTTCCCTGTCGGTCGATATTCACCCGGCCCGCGTACCAGTTGTAAGTTCGCGTCTCGCCTGGGACCGCCAGCGCTTTGTCGATGCGGTTGAAACCCGCGACTGCGCCGTTTCCGGCATTGACGTCCACGGCCACCAGCTGTGGATGGAGCGAGACACGGTTCGACGGCGGTGCGTCCAGCAAGCCCTCCTTGTGCTCGTCCACATTGATTTGGGTGATGCGCGGCATGAGTGCGTCGCCCGGGCGGTCCGACAGACGCGTCCCCAGGTGATTGGTCAGCTTCACCACCGCGCAATGCCCTGCCTTGACCCGAAGCACGAGTGGCGTCAAAGGCTTGCCGTTGCGAATCGCTTCGACATCGCCAGCCGGAACGAAAACCAGACCGTCCGGGTCATCCAGACCGTGGACATCGTCGTAGCGCATTCCCCTCTCGCCCAGCAGGTCCTTCACTTGCCAAGCTTCTATAGCGTATTCAGACCGCGGTGCATTCCGGGGACAACCGTCACCGGCCACCAATTGTCCCGCTCGGGGATCGCTTATCCTGCCGTCGGTATTGTCGTCCAGAACCGCCAGCGCGCAATGATCGTCGCTACGCCCGCCGTCCGGGCAACTGTTCGGCCCGTCGAGGTGCTGCCGCGCGACCGGCTGGGCGGCGCAGCCGGCCTGCCGGAGTTTGTCAATGAAGGGCTTGCGCTGTGCCGCATCCTTGTCCGGCGCGCTGGCTTCGAGCAAATCGACTTGTCCGACTTTCAGCACGCCATGCTCGTCCTCGCATGCCGCCGGGTCGAAAACTTCAGGGCTGGCGAAAGCGCGCAACAGTCCCCAACTGCCGTTCCACAAGTCGTCCTGAGTGCCGAAGTGGAAGAGGTAGTCGGCGGTACCGAGTCCGGCGCCGATGTTAGCCAGATTGACCGTGTCCATCTCGAAATGTTCGGAAATTCCGATTTCCTGGGCATTGATCCAGGGCGCAGTCGGGTTCTTCGCTTCCCTTCGCCAGGCCAGCCCGTGTACGGTGAAACCGTGCTGGACTTCCTGCGCCCCCTGGATTACGCGCAATTGAACCCGGTCGCCCTCATAGGCCCTGAAGGGCTTCAGGAAGGGATCGCCATTCGGTGCCGAGGAGCTAAAGACATAAGCCAGATCGCTGGGGCGACACAGCGCCGGGCGCGCGCTTTCGGGGTCGTCCAGATGCCCTGCGCATTCGCCGGGCTTGAGCTTTGAAAAATGACTGCCGCTTGCGGGGCTGTCGCGTTCGCCGATACGCAGCGGGATGGGCTCGTGTTTGTAATTGACCAGATAGGGATTGTGGTGGTCGGTGGAAATCGCCTCGGGCATGGCCGGCGGATCGACGGGATAGCCGTGCAGCTTGCGGTAGGCGACGTAATAGTCCTCCACCGTGGTGTTCACCTTGCCCGCCATGCCTTCCGGCAGAGCCGGACCTTGCGTTTGCCCGGCATCGTAGAGCAACGCGAAATCGGCGATGGCCAGGGCGAATTCGCGCGTGTCGGGATGCTTTTCCCTGGCTTCCGCCTTGACCACCATGCCGCGCGAGCCGACCGCGAAAGATTCGCGGCATGTACGCTCCGGTTCGGTGACGGGGGCGCGGCAGGCAATATCGCGGCTGGCGCCGGCGACGTTCTGCTCATTTCCGCCGGGTAATCGCCGCTTGCCCGTTTTCATGTCGGTACCGTCCGGGGTACGCCAAACCGAGCCCTTGGGTTCGACCAGCATGGCGTTGTAAAACCCGTGATGCTGAATCGAGGACGGCGCGAAGTGATCGTGCGTGAATACCGTGCCCAGCGTGCCGTCGCCGTCCTTATGGTCGTGGGCATCCGCCCACCAGCGCTGGATGGTGGTCTGAAACACCGGACGGCCCTGCTTGTTGGTCTTGGCGCGAGGCTTAGGCTTGATTTGGCCGAGGTGATCCTTCACCACGCCGAAGCGGCTGGCTTCGGACAGCTCCTTGATCGCTTCCCAGGCCAGTGTGCCATCCTCGTAATTGAAGCCGTTGCCCGAGCCGTCCGCAGCGAGGACATCGAATTTGACCAGATGGATGTGTTGACCGATGGTGTCGGTAGGCGTGGCGACCTGGAAATCGTCGCGTCTCACCGTGGCACCGGCACGGTTGGTATGCAGGAACTCCACGCACTCGCCCGATTCCACACGGAAGAAGAATGGCTCGGCCGCGGCGGTTTTTTTGCCTTCGTAACGAGCAACGTCCCGGTCCAGAACATTGATGCGTGACTGCGGGTCATGCCAGCCGTGTTCGTTGGTTTGAATGTCCAGATCGATCACCGAAGCGCGGTAACGCCGAATCGGCGCCGTGGGATCCTCGCCGCACGGGTCGGCGAAAGGCGCGCCGGGCCGCCGCGCTTTGCCGTTGACCCGGAATACCGCATCCCGGCCCTCCGGCGTCCGGCTCGGGTAACCGGCGGCGTGTTCATGGAAAGCCATCGCCGCTTTTTCCAATGCGGTGCCCGCTTCGGGCAACAGAATTAGATTCGCGCGGGTGATATGCGCGGTCATGTCGGCGTTCGCCAACTGTTCCGCGGCGGTTCGCCCGCCGTTGAATTCCCGCTCGCCGCCGGTTACAAGGTGCCGCCCAAGACCGCCGTTTTCGACGATGTCGAGCGGAGGCTGCGGCGCACGGTGTCCGGCCTGACCGGGAATGTAAAAAGGGAAGCCTGGAAAGGATTGGGCTATGCGCTTGCTCGGATCGGGATCTTCCGCATAAGTCGGAGCGGGCGCGATGGCGAGCTCAGGCAAGGGAATCACTGCCGGAATAGGGGTGCCGCCCGTGGCGACGCCGGTTCTCGGATCGGTGCCGGGTCCCCGTTCTCCATCGGGCAGACGGCGCGTGCCGTCCTCGAAAACGTCGTGGACGCGCCACAACCCCCACATGCCTTGAGCGAAATGCGGGTAGAGATGACAGTGGAAGATCGAATCGCCCGGCGCCAGATTGCGGTTGCCGCTGGCCTCGTGCGCGATGGCGTAGGCAAAGCTTTGTTGCGGTGCGATGGTCTGCGAATCGAGATAATTGGAATACCCGCTTCGACTGGATTCCCATTGATGTGCATGCAGGTGGAACACATGGGTTTCCTTCGGGCCGGCGTGCGAGTTGCGGAACAGCACGGGATCGCCGAGATAGCTGTGATGGACGTTGGACGGATCGTCCTCGTACTGAGGCAGCAGCGCGGGATCGCCGTTTGCCCAGGATTGCAGGAAAAATTCTTCGTAAAGGCAGTCGACGCAATCCTTGGCCGGTCCTTTGCCCAGGCGGTTGGCCAACAAGATGGTGCCCATGCCGCTCGCGCCGTAGTTGATGGCAAATCCGTCTCGCACCCCCGCCAATTGCGGGTTGGTGGCGAGAATGCGGAAGTCCTCGGGATAGACGGTCTTCAGTTCATCATGGAAGGTGACCGTGAATTCGCGGCCGCTCTTGCCGCTGTCGTGATCGACGATGATGGCGTCCAAGGGACTGTGGATCAGTTCGAACCGGTCGTTGCCAAGCGGCTTGAGCAGGTTCAGGACGGGATCGCCGTGCTCGTCGAGCGCTTCATACTCGATCAGCGCGGGTGCCTTGGCCTGCCGTTTCGCTTCCTTGAGTTCGTCGGCGCGGACCGCGCTGCGATACCAGGTGCTGCGTTCCGGTTCCACCGTCACCGTGCCGAACAGGCCGTGTACCAGCGAGCCGCCGTCGCCTTCGCCCCCGGACGGCGCGGCGAGACTGGCGAACAAAAAGGTGCCCTCGCGCTCGGCGCGCCAACGGTAGGTGATTGTGGCCCCCGGAGGAATGCCCTGCAAACCGGTTGCGGCAGGATCGTGGCCATCGGCTTCGACCCGCAGACCCGAAAGTGCGATGGAGGCGCAGCGGGTGGTTGGGGTATTCCCGTGCGGCGGCGGCGTGCCGGCTGGCGCGCACGGGTCGGAATCAGTCCGATGCGCCGATACGACCTGGTTGGCCGCATGGCCTTTTTCCTCGATCGCCTCTTCCTCGATATCGTCGGGATGTCGCTTGGGCCGTTCGGGGCTCAGCAAATTGGTGAAGGTCACTTCGAGAATGTCTCCCTTGTGCGCCCTAAGTGCCAAAGGCCGGGCCCGCTTGACCGACTTCAGCCTGACCTTGCCCGGCCGCAGTTCGGGCTGTCCATCGCTGCTTTCCACATCGCGCTCAAGGGCGTAAATCATGCCGTAGGGGTTGTGGGAACCGAAGCGGTTGTACTGGATATCGTGCTCGATTGCGACGACATCGGCGTGGATGACTCGGGTGTGACGGGCGTCCCCGCCGTTGTCTTTCGCGGGGCGGCAACCGACACCCGCGAGGGTGGTCAGGATGAGAGCGAAAATTGTGATAACGCGTCCGACTTTCATGACGGCATCCCCCCTAAATCAACCAAATTCCGTCTACCAGTAACCCGCTGGGGAACGCTCGCCCTTGCACTCTCTGCAAGGGATCGGGACCGGACAGGGGATTGAAGGTATAGCCGTTGCTGACGACGATGCGAAACGTCACGCGCACGGAGCTCGACGTTTTCCAGGAATAAGGCATCCAGCCGCTCGACCAGCGGATCGAGCCGTCGGGACTCTTCAAACCTTGGCTTTGCACCAGGAGTTTTTGTTCAATCGTCTGTCCGGTTTGCTCGTCGATCAATTCGGCCAAGGCAAAGTCGTTGATATCGTCGCGCTGGTCGTAAACCAGAAAATTCCAGCGCGTCATGATGCCTTCGCCGGGCTTGAGGCTGATGCCCTCCACCGCAAGACTGGCGCCGTCGATACCGCGCGTTTTCTGCGACAGCAGATCGATGAAATCAAGGTCCGAGGTGTCCAGTGGATCACGGCTGGCTGGCGCGGTCAGATCGGATGACAGTATTTGGCTGGGCGGCAGGCGGGTTCCGTTGGAGAGATCGATAAGATTCGGATCGTCGAGGATGGCGAAATGCTTACCAAGTCCGGGCGACACCGAGCGGTTTTCCCAAGCATGTCGAAAATCCCGATCCACTCGCGCTCGCCCGCGGACGGCGAAACCTTCGAATGTGCCCTTTTGAAAGATGTTGTTATCGGCTGGAAAGGACATGGCGCCTCCTCGTTTTTTTTGTTATTACGGTTTTGTTAAGGGCGTGAGCAAACTGTTTATCCGCAATCCAGGATGTTTTCCCGCTATTCTCCGCTCGGGTATGCCTATGCTGTCAAGTTAAACCTTAAACTGTTTAATAGTATCGAAAAAGCGGTTTTTCATACTCTTCAACGCCAGAATCTCTGGTGCCGATATTCAGCCGCATTTGAGGCAGAATTTATAGAGAGGCGGCCAATTCAAAGAAGTTTTCGATAACCCGTGTTTCGAGATAATCGGCATGAATTTGAATCGACTCGATTTGGGTTACATAAAACCGATTATACTTTCGATCCCCTCTGTCGAAAGGTTATACGGCGATTATTCATCAACGGGTTATTGCCAATCACTGCTCGCCAAGGTTGCCGTCCACTCTGTGCTGAAGGCGCAATGTATTTCATACGACACAACAAATCCTTTTCAGCACATCACAAAACCGATTTGAGCAATAAAGTAGAACGGCTATGAGATTTTGTCGGCAAAATATAAAGTCTGACGAAATATCCGGGCGAGTCTTTTAGGTCTTCAACCAAAGAACTGGTCCGGCACTCAAACTCTCAAATTCATGCCTCTTACTTGGGAGGAAGCCAATCCTGCAAAATCAAGCCATGTGTATTATTTGCTAACCATGAGCCTTGCTACGAAGTGAATCTTCTGGATATACGTTAAGCCGGGGTCCGTTTGTATTAGGCGATAGGTATCTTGTGCCGGGAGCGTGCACGCTCCGACAAGGATTCGTCTGTGAAAAATTACCCTGGCACGTACAATTTGTCCCCTGTTTGGTTTCGAAGCGGTTAACTGTGTTGGAATGTAAGAACTGCCCCCCCTTTCGCCCGTGCTCAAGATTCGCCTCGATCGTCTCAAGATCGGCTTCAACGGGCGTTCACCTCTGCCGATACCGGCCTTCCCGAGCGTCAGCTCTCTTCGAGACCGAATCGGTGGTTCGTTCCCAAAGGCGCCATTGAACACGCGATTCCAGTTGCCGGCACACGACAAGACAGAACGTGAAGTCAAATTAACACGCCCTCGGTGGCGTACAATATCACACGCATATCCGCCTCATGGGCTACGCTGGTTTCGGACATAGAACACGAGAAATCCCTTATGAAAGCATCGAACAGGAAAATGACTCAAAAGGTGTTAGTCATTGTTTTCGGCGCATTACTGTCCTCGCTTAACCCCGCTTGGGCAGAAACCGATAAGGAAATCCAAGAGAAAGCGCTCAAAGCTCGCGAACAGAGCCAGCACGGTGCCATGGATCATTCGGCTCATGCCAGCCCCGAGGGAGCGGCAGGCAAATTTCGGGGCGTCTTTTACGGCTACCTGCCGTGTCATGAAGAAGATTGCAACGGTCTGAAAATGACCCTGTCCTTGAATGCCAAGAACAACTATCTTTTGGTCATCCAGCCCGCAAAGCCGCAAAACCGAGAGTCCTTCGAAAAAGGAAAATACGAATGGAACGACACCAAAGGTGTCGTCTTGTTGACCCCCAACAAAGAGGCCCCTCAGCGTCGGCTCGCCATTAAAGATGAAGGCACTTTGCTCTATCTAAGCGACGACGGGGCGCCATTGCCTGGAGACCAGGACAGGTATCTGCTGCAACGGAGCGACAGGGCCGGCAATCGGGAAATGCACATCCATTGACGAATACTGCGCCAAAGGACAATTGGCGAAGAATTGAAGTTCAAACGAGCTCCGATAGTTTGTTTTCGGGTGGGTAGTTTTCGGCCTCAACGGCCATTCGTCCTTCCAAGGCCCGCCATTCCTGAGCGGCCGCTTTTCCAAAATCGAGCGAGTCGTCAGTGCCCAAAGCTACCGGTCGCCACTCTGCGGATTCAAGGGCGGGTTACCGAGTGGAGTGGTCATTCGCGTCCACAAGCCGACAGGCTGCTGAGGCAATGATCGACAGTGACTCTCGCCGAGATCCTGCACGCACGAGCGAGCTTTGCGGAAAGCGGCCGCCCCACACATGGATGCTAGGTGTGGCGACCTGAAATCATAAAGCGCTGGAAGAGCAAGCGGCTGCATTCGTACCCGGGCTATCAGAGCTCGGATCAATTTGAGATAAATGGCCGAATGGCCAATGCGGCTTGACTGGGGTGTCCCTTTCTACTTGACCATGTCAAACATTAAAACATTAGAAACTTCTCATTGACCACGTCAAACATTAGACATAATCTGACGCCGCAACGACAGATAAGGAGGGGCTTATCGCAAAAATTGCGATGCGGTGTAGCATAAGCTTTGTTTATGAAAAACAGTACGAAGTATTATCCATCTGAAATGACGGGGCGGGGTATGAAAGAGAAATGCCTTATTCTAAGGCTCTGTTCCGTGGCGCCGGTACTCATCCTGGCGCACGGGGTTTGTGATGCGATGCCGGGTATGGACATGCCGGGTAACGAGAGCGCCAAAGCGATTCCGCCAATATCGAAAAGTATGGGCGAACCGCTCAACTCGGCTGGTGCGGACTTCGAGATCAGCTACAGCGCCGACGGGAAAACCGCCATCTTTACCTCCACCCGTCCGGGCAGCGTAGAGTCGTCTGGGACCCCCTACAATTTCGACATTTGGATGTCCCACTATGAGAATGGCGCCTGGCAGGAGCCCGTCCATTTGGGACCGGAGGTTGATCCCGCTGTAGGGCCGAACATCAACACGTCCGCCTGGGAACTGGAGCCGAGTTTCTCCGATGACGGAAATGTCATTTACTTCACGAGATACGAGCCGGGTAATCTGTCCACCGGCGATCTCTACGTCACTCAAAAAGTCGATGGCGTCTGGCAGCCGGCCAGAAACTGGAACGAAGTTCCCGAGCTGCCGCACATCAATACGCCGACTGGCGAGGAGCACTGCCCAATCATCGCTTCCGACAGCCTGATTTACTTCAGCTACCAACAGCCGGGAGTAACGCAAGATAGCGACATCTGGAAGGTTGAGAAGAAGGACGGCGTCTGGCAGAAGCCGCAGAGCCTCGGTCCGAGGATTAATTCGCCGTACCGCGACCATCTGCACTGGACCGGACTGTCAAAGGACGGCAAGAGCATAATCGTTACCAGCACGCGGCCTGACCTCGGTTCGCGGGGCGGCCATGATGAGTGGATCGCATACCAGAATCCGAAAGGTGAATGGCAGGAACCATTGAACCTCGGTGATACCATCAATACCGCCGGCGAAGACATGTGCTGGAGCTTCACGCCCGATGGCGAGAAGTTCACTGGAGGTTGGGGGCAGCCGGGTACCTACGATCTTGACCTCAGGTGGGTCAACAAGGATGACATTCCTCTGCTGAAGAACTTCAAGCCGATCGGTCCGCCGCCCAACCTGCTCGCCAGCAGCAGGACAAAGCAGAAGAATATCAGGTAATTGCTGTAGCCCTATATCAAGAACCAGACTGTCTCAGCGGCGCATTCTCGAAAAGGACAAAGGGACGGTGGTTTGCCTATGAATATGAAACGGAGAGGGTCTGCGAGAATCCTCTCCGTTTGTTTTTTCCTTGAGTTTCGACCGCTTGGATTATCGGCTGGGTGAAATCGGCGCATGTGAAAGCCGATTGCCATTTGAAATTGCGCCCTGGCACCAATGTGGCGCTGATCAATGCCTTGGCGCGTGTGATCGTTACCTATAAGGACCGGCGAATGACGCTTCGCGCTGGAGCGCTTCGAACCGGCCTCCTACGAGAAATGGCAGGCGCTCGTCAGCGAAGAGCATGATTCGCCCGAGGCTACCGAGTCGGTAACCGGGGCAGACCCAACACGCCTGTCGCCGGCCGCCATTTAAGCCTGTCGATTGTCGCTCCGTGCCCGTTCCGATCATTCACTCAGGGTGGCCACGGCGACCGGAATTCGGCCATTTCTGCCATTCGCACTTAGAGCGTGTTCATCTCGCTCGTACGGCGAAACAGGCCTGGCAGGAGTCGTTGGCGCCTTCGGCCAGGGTAGATCGACTCAATCGTAGGTCGGCAATCCTTTGCCGACGAACCCGTTGCGTCGGGAATGGATTCCCGATCTACTCGCGAGTTCCCATACAGTCGGTATGAAAATGCTCTAGTTTTCAGCGGGCTTGGAACGTCGGCTTCATGGAACCATGATCGAATTGGTACTTTGGCCGATCTTAAGACCGTTGGGACGCGCGCCGTGAGCATCCGCGGCTGGCCGCTCACCGCCGGACCGTATTGGGCTATTGGGCAGGGGCCCCCTTTTCAGACCGCCGCGACATCCCGCGGCAAAAAATCCTGACGGCGGTGAACCTTTCCGAATTTCCTGAAATTTACGGTAAAAGAAGGAATGCGAGGATAGGGGAGGCGTTAACCCTGTAATACAAGGAGTTCGATTATGAAATCTTATGCAATAGCAGCAGTACTGTCTTCGGTGATGATGGCCGGGCCTGCAATGGCCGATAACGACTTCCGGGCATTGGGCAAGGTGTCCAGCTTGAAACCGATGACCGAAGGGCAACTCTCTGCTGTCGAAGGCGGGATTTTGTTCCCGTTTAAGAAAGATCACGATCGTAAATTAAACGTTGGTAACGTTAACCAGAACATAGCCGTAACCACGATAACCGCGGTCAACCTAGCCTTGGGCAAGGGCGGCGCCAATCAGAATATTGTGGCGGTCACGCAGCAGAGCATTGGCGG
The DNA here is from genome assembly GCF_002005105.1 of Methylocaldum sp. 14B. Lineage (GTDB taxonomy): Bacteria > Pseudomonadota > Gammaproteobacteria > Methylococcales > Methylococcaceae > Methylocaldum. The sequence continues at coordinate 172,407 of NZ_MSCV01000005.1, forward strand.
TAAATAAAGCGAAGCCCATGGCCCATATCGAATGCTGATGAGGGCCGGAGAACCAGGCGGGGGAACGGTCATACGATCCCCCGCCTTTTTGCTTCAATCAGAAAAGTATGGAGCGGCCGATGAAAACATCATTCACATGGGGCGGTTTGCTACCGCTCGCTCTCTTATGTATGACTGCGGCCTCCGCTGATTCCCAGTTTCACGCCTTGGATAATCTGTCCCAGCAAGAAACGGGTACTGCGTTGTCTCGGCTGGACGATAGCGCGCTCGATCGAGTGGAAGGCGGGCTGGATATTGCGTCCGGTTCGGTCGATCTGGCATCGCAACAAGCCGTGATGCAAGCGGTGGTGCTTGAGAGCACAATGCAAGCAGCCGATGGCACTGTGACTGAAAAGCGGGTCGATCGCGCGACCTCGCTGTTTCAGGTTTGCAGCTCGCCACCCTGTACCCAAAGTTGGCATCTTACGACGTCTTCGCATCTTTAAAATTGTGTCATAGCGATCGACGTCCGCCGGCGTATGGATTGAGGAGCATGGATTGGCGCATCAATCCGTACACCGGTCGTCAGTCGGAAATAGTTTTCAAACGCGGGAAGGGGGCGGCGAAGCATGGGAGAAATCATGGTGATCCGAATAAAGCCCTTTGAGGCGGCGGAGTGTATCTCGCAATCTTTGCTCAAAAGGTATCGACCGCGATAGGCCGGGTTGCGGCTCTTCACCCTCTTGCCGGCGTCGTAACTCGCGATTTCCTCTTTTTTGCACTGTCCTGGCAGACAGCTTTTTCGGCCTTGTGCTTCCGGTTCCGGTCCGCGTGTGTGGGGCGGTTAGAGACACCCAAGGTCAGATTTCTCGATACCAGCCCGACACTGTCAGTAGAAAACCTTCTTTGCCCTCGAACACCCGTCCTAGTCGCATGAACCGAATACGACGAAAGTCGATAGGATGCTTGAGCGGACGGGAGGTTTTACAAACGACGGACTGCCTATAGCTCGGGAAAGGTGTGCCGTGCTGACTCTTTCGGGCTTGCTGTGTATCCTTCAGGTTGAAAGGTATCCGCCGCAAGAATCTCGGAGGTGGGTTGAACTTTCCAATATTTGGACCGACTCCAAGTAGTATTCCTGGCGGACCGCCGTTATCTTTTTGGTTCCACAACTTGGCATAGCCAGTGGATAGGCATTTGCGCGACTCGATCGCCCAACTGACTCAGGAGGAGTTTCCTATGACAAGCCAACGCCCAACTCCCGGAACCCGCGCTGCTCAGCCCCCGTGCGAGCCTTCTGCCGTGCGCCTTCGCTATGCGCATCACCGGAGTTCCGTCCCTATCCGAGGCCGGACGTGTGAACGCCTGCCGTCCGTCGTCAGCCGAAGATGTGTCGGTCGGACGAATTCTCTCATGGCGAGCTGAGTTCACGCTTGTCGACATCGGATCTCTCCTGATCGTTCCCGGAGAGAATGCGGTCATATCCCTTGCCGAAACCGATAAGAGCTTTCATGAATCGTAGGCTTTCGTGGCTACTGCTCGCCTTGTTCAGTGTTCCGGCGCTTGCCGACTTCAAGGGATCCGTGACCTTCGCAACGGATTATGTTTATCGGGGCTATACGAAGAGCAGGAACAATCCCGTCGGCCTGGGGAATCTGGAATACGAGCATGAACTCGGCTTGTATGCCGGCCTCTGGGTGGCACCGGTGAGTTTCGACGATGAATACTATGATGACCGAGCCCGTGTGGAAATCAATCCTTATCTGGGTTGGGCGACCAAGTTTGCCAAGAACTGGAAGCTTGATCTCGCGGCTAGCCGGTATCTATATGATGGCAAAGTGTTCGGCCAGGACTCGGACTATAACGAACTCTACGGTTCGCTCCATTACCGCGATTTTCTGAGCGCTCGGGTGGCTTTTGCCTACGATACCTATAACCGTGGCGCCAAGACCTTGGCCTATGAACTGGTCGGCCGCTATAGCCCGGTGGATCGGCTGCAACTGTCCGCGGGCGTAGGCTTTCATCAGGCCGGCGAACTGGCGCACTACGACTACTTTTTCTGGAATGCCGGAGTGACCTGGTACGTGAATCGGTATATTTCGGTCGATTTGCGCTATGTGGATACCAAGTTGCCTTATTACGAGCATCACGAGGACGAGCCTGAGAATGGATCGATATATCTCCAGCCGCTGGATGACCGCTTTCTATTTTCCCTCTCTGTCGGCTTTTAGTGAACTTTTGGCCTGGCCGCGGAATAAATAGAGTAGAACCGCGGATTGACAGGTCCTCTTGTAGGCGATTTATCGCTTACTAGCCGGATAGCCGAACGGTCAAAAGAGCACGGTCGACCTTGTTCGGGTCCAATGGTTTTGTAATGACGACAGGTCGAGTTTCTTTTGAAGGACGCCCCCTAGAATGCAGGCTTATGGGCTAGACCTGTTCGACAGTGGTGTAGCGTTCGAGAAGCGCTGAACGTATGTCTCACATTTGCAAATAGCTCGAGCTCTTCTTGGATGATGGGATGCCTAAGTTGGATGCTCTTATTGTTGGAGAAGCGCGATGAATCTGAGTAAGCCATGCCCGCCGGACCGTGAGCACGATGATGTGTTTTCACTTTTGCCCTGGCATATAACCGGAACCCTAGAGAGCGAAGAGCAGGCGCGGGTGGAGGCGCATTTGAGCCGTTGCCTGATTTGCCGACGTGAACGGGTGAAGCTTTACGCGCTTTCGGAGCGAATCTCTCACACGCCTTGTCCGAATCTGGATCCGCAGGCCGGATACTCTCGCCTGCTCGCCACCATTCGGCAGCGTGAACGATCCGAATCGGCGGCGTTGCACTTCGATCGATTTGGCCGACTTCGAACCTGGCTCCGGCATTTTCCGGTCATCGTAAGCAAGCCACTGACCCGCGTGGCTCTGGCGGTGGTGCTTTTGCTGCTGATCGTCCCCTTGAGCTGGCGCCAGTGGGATCAACTAACGGAGCCCCGGTTTCGAACTTTGGCCGACCCCGCTTCGACCGCAGCCTCGAATCAGGGGGATCTGCGCCTGGTGGTCGAACCGAGTCTTGGCGCCGAACATGTTGATGCGCTCTTGAAAGCAGTCGACGGGAGCCGAGTCGACATGCCCGGTTCGGCGGACGTTTATACGGTCCGACTGGCCGACGGCAGAGACAAGAATGCGAGGATCGAAGCGGCCTTGGCCTACCTTCGGCGCCAACCGGGTGTATTGCTGGCAGAGCCGACAACCGGGCCTTCTTCGGCGCCATGACGTTCAGCTTGATCGCTTTAGTCTTGGCGCTCCTGTTGCAACTGACCGGATGCGTGACGGACCGTGATTTTCCAAGCATCGGTCCCACGGCCGATCCATCGATTGAAGAGCGGCGCATCCTGGTGACTTTCACCGATTCGAGCATCGGACGCAAGGTGCCGGACAATATTCTGGATCGTTATCGCGCACATGGCCGTTACATGAGTTCTGCCTGGAGCACCCGCGTCGCGGTAGATTTGGCGGAGCAGTACGGGCTGAAGCTGATGGCGGAATGGCCTGTTACCATTTTGAGAGTAGTGTGCGTGGTGTACGAAATTCCTGTCGGTCAAATCCCCGCCGATACTATCAAGACCATCGCGCAGGATCGCCGGGTCGAATCCGTACAGATCATGCGGACCTTCCGGGCTTTAGTAAATAATGCGTCGGCTTCCTTCGGCAGTGATCCTTATTTTCGACTGCAAAAAAACTTACAGCGCATGCACATCGAGGAAGCCCATCGTCTGACGACCGGACGGGGCGTTCGCATCGCGCTGGTCGATACCGGTGTGGATGATACCCATCCCGACCTCAGGGGCCAAATCGCTGTCTCTAAAAATCTGGCATCATCGAATCACGATAAACCGACCGATGATATCCACGGGACGGCTGTCGCCGGCATAGTCGCCGCTCACCGTGGAAATGGAATTGGTATTGCGGGAGTTGCGCCCGATGCCAAAATCTACGCGCTTAAGGCGTGTTGGCCGGAGCGCTTCGGTTCCGTCGCTGCAGTGTGCAACAGCTTTACGCTCTTGGCGGCGCTCAATGAAGCCGTGCGTCTTGGCACCCATATCATCAATCTGAGCCTGACCGGGCCTGATGATCCGCTGGTCGGACGGCTTCTTCGGGCGGCGATCGATCAGGGTATCCTCGTGGTCGGCGCGGACGCCCGTGAAAACGGATCGATCGCGGGCTTTCCCGCCAATCAGACCGGAGTCATTGCGGTCCGAGCCGCCCAGGTGGATCGCAAGCCGGAAGCGGCCGCCAACGATGGGATCCATGCCCCCGGTACCGATATTCTTACGACACTGCCGCACGGGAGGTACGACTTCGTGTCCGGTAGTTCCTTCGCCGCTCCCCATGTCACGGGCCTGTTGGCCCTGATGCGGCAACTCAAGCCCAGCTTGACCTCGCCTGAGGCTATAGAACTCCTACACGCGTCGGCGGCGACCTCCGCGCAAGCTCCGAATCCATTGGACCGGATCGTCGATGCTTGCCTTGCACTCGCGCGATTGCTCGGTATCCCTGATTGCGGAAAGCCTTCGTAGCCGATCTTCACGTTCCCGAACCGCCGCTTCATGACTAGGTGGAGAGCTTTCTATCGCGCGAGCAGCCGGCGTCATGACATATCCTCTTCGGAAGGATCCATGAGCTCCGGTGTCAGCTCGTTAAATAAGGTCTGAAGCCTCTTGCGTGCATGAAACATCCGTGTTTTCACCGTATTTTCCGGACAGTCGAGGATGGCTGCGATCTCCTGATAACGAAGTCCATGGCCAAAGGTCAACTCGATAACGGCGCGTTGCTCCTGCGGGAGCGAGTCCAAAGCAACGGAGAGCAGATCCTCGCCTTCCACCTGCCGTGCCGGTGACGCTCTGTTATCCGCCAATTCCTCTCCGAACTCGTCAATAGGCACGGCATGGGCGGATCTGGCCTGCTTCGCCGAGGCCTTAAGCGCCTTTCGATAAGCAATACCGAAAATCCAAGTTGATACCTTACATGTGTAATCAAAGGTCTCGGGCTTTTCCCACACGACTAGCATCGTTTCATTGATCACATCCTCCACCATATCCGGCTGTCGCGTCGCCTGAAAAATAAACCTGGACAAGCGATGATAGAAGGCCGAATACAACATCTCGAAAGCACTCACATCGCGCGCCTGGATACCGGTCATCAGTTCCCGATCCCGATGATCATCGATGCATGAGGCGGTTTGTCTATCAGGCAGGATTAGCGTGGGATCGACGGTCATAGGCAATGAATCGGTACCATGGTTGGTTTTTCCGAAGCAGGAATAATCCGAGTCTAATCTGTAGATTTCGGGAAATTCCGAAAAGGTTCACCGCCGTCAGGATTTTTTGCCGCGGGATGTCGCGGCGGTCTGAAAAGGGGGCCCCTGCCCAATAAGGAGCCGGTCGAACCCGATTTCTGGGTGACAACTCACTATCCTTGGGCGGACAGCCGCCTCATAGAAAAGATTCGGGCGCTGATACTACAGCAGACTCTTTAGCGGGCTAGAGCATTTTCATACCGACTGTACGGGCACTCACGAGTAGGTCGGGAATCCTTTCCCGACGCCACGTCTCGGCCGCGCATCTTCTATGGCGGCGGACCGCGCCCTTACTGCTGGAACAGCCTTTCCAGCCGCCGCGGGTGCGCGATATCGCCCGCGCCGAATCCCTGGACGAAACGGCGGTGCGGAAGCTTCTGATACAGGCGGCGCGTATGGGCCGGGTCTACCGCGTCGCCCACGATCACTACTTCGACCGGACGGCCGTCGCCGCGCTAGCCGACATCGTCCGCGACCTCGCCCGGGAAGCGCCCGACGGCACGGTCACGGCCGCCCCGTTCCGCGACCGCATCGGCACCGGCCGCAAGCTGGCCATCCACATTCTGGAATACTTCGACCGCGTCGGCCTGACCCGCCGCCTGCGCGACACGCACCTGCTGCGCAACGACGGTCTGCAATTCTGACCACTTGGCCCTGCGCCAACGCTGAGCAGCCTGTTCCTGTTTCCACTGGGAAACAAAAGGGTCGGATACCCGTTAAGGAAGCTCTGAACAAGTGGATTCCGTTCACTGTTCGACAAGCCTGTCCTGAGCCCGTCGAAGGGCTCACCACGAACGGAATCAAGTCGTTACCGTTCGTCCTGAGCCTGTCGAAGGACTTAACCAGAGCTTCCTTAAACGGCAACACCCCTCACAGCTTGCCGAAGAGGGATTTTGCCAATGTCATGTCAGTGCTAAGTCCCTTATTCCATTCGGCATTAAATTGAACATTACGTAGGGTGGGTTAGGCGCGTACCAGAAAACGTTTTCTGGCGGTCACTGGGCTATGAACGCGCCGTAACCCACCGATTCCGCGGCTATTGAAAGCGATTTGGAATGACCCCGAACTTTCCGAAAAGAAGATCTGAAAAGCCTGTCCCCTGGGCAAAACACCATTCATCCCGGCCGAAAGTGCCGGTGCCGGGCACCCGGCGTAGGTCGGCGAACCTTTGCCGACGAAAGTGTTGGTCCGTTATACCAGATGGGAAAAGTTCCAGTTCAATCCGTCCAAGGGACTGACCACACCTTGCCCACCCCGATTCAGCACATGGGTATAAATCATGATGGCGCTCACGTCCTTCAGTCCCGGTAAAGCGATGCCCAATGTCGCTCATAGAGAAATAAGAGAGCCGCCAAGGCTTGATTCTGCGTCGACGCCGACACATTGCCTTCCACCGCGAGATGCGTCAGAAACACTTCCACCTCGACGATGCCCGTGTCGCGGGAATAGTGTCTGCCGTTAAAGAGAATAAAGCGCCTGACCCATTGGACAGATTGCGTTTCCCTACTAATATCTTAATGCTTCGTCCTGCCGCGGGCGCGCACCTGATCCAGCAGTTTCGGGCCACCGGCGGCAGGCGGTGTATTTGCTTTGGCCATAAGCCCCGTCTACATGAAGCTAGTGTATTAAATACAAATACTTAGAATAACAAATTCCGAGTTATTCACCTCACTGCTCGGTGTTATACACCTGACGTAGGTGTCTGATACAAAGTTAGCTGCCAAAAACATGCGCTCACCCATCTGTCTTCTTGAAGCCCAAATTGCAGGTGCTCCATTCAATGTGGCGCCGGAGAAAGCCAGCCTCTGTGCACAGCAACGTGACAATCACAAGATTGACTTTGTCATGGTAGATGAGCCCAAGTTCGGTGTCAGGGTCAGACTAGACGCGGATAGCCAAACACCTGAGATTGTGCTGCCCATAGCATCGCTGGAGTATTTATGGGCCTTTTCTCATTACTGCTGGGTTCTGACGCAAGAGTACGCAGCAGCACAACGCGCTGGTGCAAAGCAGTTTGACTGCGTTGGAAACGAAAGGCTTAGGGAGTCAACCCATATTCTCCAATGGGCCAAAGCCAACCTAGTCAACTCCGGCACAGCCCAATGGCCTGAGTTTGGTCCTCGCCCAAAGCAGGATTCTGACAGTTGTGACGACTCGCGGGTTGCGACTGAGCTTTTCCTTTGCACAATCGCCTGGATCTTGCATCACGAAATCGCGCATGTTGTTCTGCAGCACCCAATGATCGACACTGCTTTCTCAGAGCAAGAGGAGCGAGAAGCAGATAGGTATGCAACTGATTGGCTATTGGATGGCCTGCCCCAAGACGACCCCAGGCTAAGGAAACGTGCGCTTGGCCTGACCGTCGCAGTACTCTGCTTACAGAGCTTAGAGGTCGACACTGTCTCGTGCTTACGAAATACACATCCAGCAGCCCACGACCGAATATTCAAGAACACAGCAATCTACCAAGTTGGAAATGATGAAGTAGTAGAAGCTATGTGTACCGTCGTTCTCCAGTACCTGTTTCATGACACGGGAATTTCAGCAGATGTCGATGGAGCATCCTTTTCAGAAATTCTTGGTGAGTTGCTATACGACATATCGCGCGCCAAAAGCGGCAGCTAACAATTCATTCAAGCCGACGCCGCTTCGCGGCGCGGCTTAATTCAGGCGTTAGCCGGGGAGAACATGAAGGACTGCTTCACCTCATTAGCCATTCGGATACTGATCGGTGTCGTTGCCATCGTGTTTGTCCTCGCAATGGCTGCCGCAGGTCTTGCGACCAAGGCTTTCTTAACAGGTGCGACACTGCCACCCAATGTAGGGGTAGCGCCGCTACTCACCGCGATCGTGGCGAGTTCCGGCGTTCTTGTTGCCTTGCTTGCATTCGCCCGAGATCGCGAAAAGCTGGCGCGGGAGCGAGAGGAGAATCGCTCGAAGATACTTCTAGAGCAGGCTAAGGCGGGTCTAGACGAGGTCATCGAGCTTCTTAAGGACCAGAACAACAACCGAGTAATCTGGGTCCGAGCAGCCCGCGTACTTTTGGAGGCAACTGCTCTTGGACGGGCAATCAAGGCACCGGAGTACGCCAAGGCCTACAGGCTCTACGAAGACAGAATCCGTAGCGAGCTCTACCGCGCCTTGACCGTCTACGACGAGGAAACGCAAGAGCGTAATCCCCTACCTCCTCAGTTCTTTTACGGAATCAAGGATTGGAGTAGGCAGATATCCCTTGATGATGCCGCGAGGGAAGTGTCTCCCGAGGTTCGCGTCAGCAGCGTGTCGATAGACAGCGTTGTGGCAGAACCATCCCTGAAGCCCCTTGCCGCCAAATCCGTAGTAGCGGTGTTCGAGTTCCTCGAATACCCAAGCGACTATTCTGATCCTCTGCTGGAAGTGGAGGTGTGGCAAGGTGACTGGGACAGTTCATATGGTCCTAGCCAAGGTGCCCGGAGATATGTCGCACACGCACAGGCCACTACCGCTGTTGGCGGAAGAATTCACAAGAGAGCATAAGCGGCTAACAAACGCGTGCAGCCGACGTGCGAGGACGCACGCGGCTGACGCGTAGCGTTGAGCCAGAATAGAATCCGCGTTGGTAATTGAATATTAAGCCCGCTTGGTGGACAGCAATGGAAAATCACGATAATAAGCGAAGCACCTTTGCGAGGTGCATAACCTGGTTGATGCACACTCGCGACGGCGCTTCGCTAAGCCGGAGTTTTCATTACTATTCCCGGCGCCCTGTTATTCCACTTGCAAGCCTATTCCCGCCCAACTTTTCGTTAAAGCACACGCGTTACCAGGCTCGCAATAAGCGCATGCGTAAATTTGATAATCGGCCTGAGTTTATATGTCCGTCTTAACGCGGTGCTCAACTCATAAACGTTATGTTCAAAAGAAAGCCCGCAGATGAGTGTAAAGAAGTCAGTACAGGAAACCATCCTGGCATTGCCAATAATATTTGGAATGTTTCATTTATTTATTTTTAGTGTATGGTTGTACTGGCCAATAGCACCAGAAATTCCTTTGGTCTTGTTAAGCTCCATACTCCTAGTATGCTACAAGCGGATGGAATGGTTCGTTCCGTTTCCATTGCACACCCGGAACAAAAAAGAACCCACGCTTACTCATAAGCTTATTGAGTTGCCGTTCTGGTATCTGGTGATGGCCCTTCTCTACGGGCATCTTCGGCAAAAATTCGACCTGTCGAGCCAACTCAACGAAAACATCACTGAAGTGATTCTGTGGGGGTATGGTGCGTTTTTCGTACTCACCGCAACCATTTCACCATTAAGCCATTACATACTAAATAATTTCTCAGGCTTTCTCTCAAGCATCAAAGAAATACCTCAGTTAGTTCAACGGGTCTTAACAATTTTTGTCGTTTATATTGGGAGCGCAGCCATATTTGCTGCGCTATTTAGATATCAATCTGTATGGGTAGAGGGATCTTTCAGCAAGCCACTCGAAACTTCTCTTGATTCTTTTTATTTTAGCGTCGTCACTATGACCACGCTTGGATATGGTGACATTTATCCAACCAATGATACAACCAAGATATTGGTGATTATTCAGGTGTTACTCGGGCTGATCCTGCTGGCGGTGATGGTTGGCACTGCAATTTCAGTAACTTTTCATGAGCTTGCTAACTCTGATGAAGAACATAACAAGTAGTTCCAGCGGACCCCAAACACTGCGCGGCTTTTTGCGCATGCCTTCGGCATTGTTGCGCAAACGCCGCTTCGCGTTTGGTTCCGCTGAACAAGGGCGTTAGCGCGGATATGTCAGAGAAGACAACAGATCGTGTTATTGAGTTTGTAACCAAGTACGCTTGGGTCGTCTGCATTGCGATCACGTTTGTTCTCTTCGTCCCAAAAGACGCCGCGGATCAAATCGGTGTTTCTGAGGTTCGAAGCAAGTATCTCGGATACCTTTGGATCGGTCTCGTCGTAACAGGCCTGCTTTGGGTCGCGTCGGCATTCCGATATCTAGACACGAAAGCGGAAGGCTTTTTCGCGAGACGACGAGCAGCGCGAAAAGAACTAGACCGATTGATGCGACTTGAGCAAACGCTTGGGCTCCGAATAAGCAGCCTCAATGACGCCGAGATCATGTGGATCAAGTACTGCCTTTTCTACGAGCAGCAGACCTTGAGCGCAGAGCGTACAAGGCCCGTCGCTCAATCGCTCGTTCACAAGGGGATTTTGCAGGAAGGGTCAGGACACATTCTGGATCTGCCGTTTCACATACCAGATGACGTTTGGTTGTATCTTCTGCGGCACAAGGACGATCTTCTGCCCGAAAGCGAGAGAACCGATCCTCGTCTGGAGCGTGCTTTGCAAGAGTTTAAAAAGTCATTGCACTGGCGTACATGAGCATCGGTACGCTAACAAGCCGTTCAACCCGATCGCGCGCGAAAACCCGCGCTCCGGGTTAACGGCGGCGTTAATGTTCTTGCTGGGGTCATGAGTGTTATTTGAAGACAGCGATATTGATAAGTACCTTTATGAAGAGATTCCTCTTGATAGAGATTGCGTTCTTATGAGCGAGATCTATATAAAGGAATTTGATGAGGCGCTGGGAAAGATGCTCCGGAGGGAAGAGTGTAATCCTTACGAAGTAGGCTATGTTAGCCTGGTCGTTGTAAGAAAAATCAATGACACCTCCCTTGAGCTTTCGTGGTACCCGAACACCTTCACTAGATTTCATGAAGTCTCAATCACACTGCCAAAGGACATGATCAAGGTATGTGTGGGCTGCTGTCAGTACGGTATTAAGCCCTACATTTTCGTAGATCATGAATGGTTAGAACATCTCCACTTACGAGAATATTCTGTATTCGCACTCGTTGACGCAATAGGTGTTAAAAATGCGATAAGAGGCAACGCTCTAAATAAAGATAAGCTAATTAAACTTAGAGATAAAATAGATGAATTAGCTGAGAATCAACCAGGCATATCCTTTATTTCGTTTGCTGACAGTTTGATTCTCAAGAGCAACTGGGATGTAGGCTACTTCCAAAACGGAGTTAAGTGCTCATATAGTCCAGAAAAGATCTTGTATGTTATCAAAAAGCTTGATTTTCTTTATCAAGAAATTCTAGGCCTAAAAATTTACGCTGCGCTTACGCAAGGAAGCAATGAATACTATGGCGAGTCATTGCTTCATATATCTAAAACGAAAAATCATGTTTGCCTAAATAGTTTAGGGGTCCCGTTTGCAGAATTATTGGCAATTGAGAACGCGGCAAAAAAAGCCATTAAATCAGGTGTGCATCCTCCTATGCAGTTGTACTTGGACGAACAGTATTACCATTCATTGAAGTTTAAGTTCGATTTCAAGAAGAATGATAAACCAAGAAATCCATATTCAGCGATAATGAAATCGCACCAGCCGAGCTATTTTTATTCTACTTGCGATGAGCTAATTGCCAATTTCGACAACAAACCAAGCGAACATTAACAAGGCATAGCAGCGGACAAGCCGCTGAATGCAACGTTAGAAGTTCGGAACGCGATGACGATTGAAGACATATTCAAGGTTGTAAGCCTAGTTCTCGCCTCCTTCGGAGGTGGGGCCCTAATTGTGGTTGGCCTCACCAAGTGGCTTGGAAACGTAATGGCTGGTCGTATCCTTCAAACCGAAAAGGCCAAGCTAGATAAGCAGCTAGAGGGACTTCGGCATGAACTAGGATTAACGAAATCCTCCTACGAGCATCATCTCGACTTGATTCTCGATTACTACGCAACCTTCTACAGGCACTACCGGCTATGCCAGCGAACAGCCTACGTAGACGCCCACCGGGAACTGCCCAACGGTGAAATGAAATTCACGAAGGACGAATTCATAGCTTCTCTTGGAAAGTTCCTCTCCGAGTGGGCGGAAAAGGAAGGAAGAATACGTCTGTTGCTTCCCTCACCGTTGTTGGCCCTCCATGAGAGAGCGGTCGGACAATTCAATGAATTTAAGAGAGCCGTTCACGACTTTACGCCCGCCGAACCGGCCCCGAGGAGGAAGGAGCTGGTGTTTCGCGAAATCGATGAAATCAAGGCCGAGCTGGAAAATGGCCTTCGCGAATTCCTGCGCACGGAAAGCCTGCTGAAATGAAAAAACTTCTAACAATCGGTTGCACTCCGACCCGCAAAAGCGGCACTGTTTTGTTGGCATTGTCTGGCATCATCAGGCCGCTTTTGCGGTCGGGTGAACCGAAACGTTAACTGGCAAAAATGAGCAAAGTTCTAGCAGGCGTTGGAAATATACTGGCAGGTTTCTTTTTTGGGGTTGGGCTGCTATCACCGTTAAATAAATGGGGTCAGACACGAATATTCCGCGAAACTGACCAGTGTTAACTTTCCGAGGCATATCATGGCCCGCCTTCCCCGCTACGTCATGCCAGGCCAACCCCAGCACATCATCCAGCGCGGCAATAATCGGCAGATCATCTTCGCCGCCGATGCGGATTACCAGTTCTTCCGCGATGCCCTTGTGGGTGCGTCCCGCAAACATGGCTTGCAGATACACGTCTACGTCTGGATGACCAGCCATATCCACCTACTCGCTACTCCGCAATTCGAGAACAGCATCAGCATGGTGATTCAATCCGTTGCCCGCAAGTATGAGCAATATTTCAACTACACCTACCAGCGCAGCGGCACGCGATGGGAAGGGCGCTAGGTGACGAAAAGTTCCAGGCGACGACAGAATTGTTCAGCAAGCGACGCGCAGCTTCCAAAGGAGTTGGCGTCCGAGGAAGGAGAATAATCGTGTCTGACCCCATTTATCCAAAAATTGAATCTAATACAAAGTTCGGTGAAGAGCATGCCGCAGGCGCAAAGGCTCATACGGCAGTAAACTGAGACATCACACGAAACTCTCTGCGGGAGAAGGGCCCATGAAAACAGAAGATCTGTTGCGAGAAATCGAGTCACTCCCTGTGGAGGAGCGCGCGCGGGTAGCTGACTCAGTGCTCAAGAGCTTGAACCCACCAGAATCTGAAATCGACAAGAAGTGGGCTGAAGTGGCCAAACGGCGGCTGGAAGAGATTAAATCAGGTTCTGTTAAGCCGGTATCGGGAGAAGAGGTCTTTGAAGAGGTCTGGAAACGGTTCTCGTGATGCGGTACTCCTTCCATCCAGAAGCCCAAATGGAGTTCCGACTCGCAATCGATTACTACGAGGAACGAGAAAAGACGCTTGGGTATCAATTCGCGACGGAAGTCTACGCTGCGATAGAGCGAACCACCGCGCATCCCGGAATGTAGCCCTTTATTGAAGAAGGCGTTCGCCGCTGTCTTATTCGTCGGTTCCCGTATGGAATTGTGTACCATCACGACGAGAGCAATGACGAATTGCTAATTCTTGCAGTAATGCATCTTCATCGCGAACCGTACTATTGGGTTCATCGAAACTGATGCCGAACAATGCGCTCAACTCGGACTGCCTCGGTCGCTCCGCTCCTTCGGCAGTGAACGATGCGGTTCGTTCCTCACCGCATCCTACAAAACCGCTATTCAGGGCTGGCCAAACGCAGCGCTCAAAGGAAAGTGCCGCCTGTTGGCTGCTTTGAAGGTTGGTTTTTTGATCTGGTTCGGTGGCTTCGTTGAACATCCGTTGGAGGCGTGCCCCTTACCTTTGCGTTGGGCATAACCGGAAAGGTCATCATCATGCCAACAATTTCGATGTTTTACGCATCCTCATTCGAATGTTTTTCTATGATACGGACAAGCACAACGTGCCGCACATCCATGCCGAATATCAAGGCCAAGTAGCCGTTTACTCGATTCTCGACGGAGCCGTTTTGGTTGGAGAGCTTCCACCGAGGAAACACAAACTGGTCGTCGCATGGATTGAAATACACCAAGATGATTTGCTTGCTGACTGGCAATTGGCCGTCAACGGCAAGAAACCGTTCCCGATTCGAGGGCTTGATCAATGAATATTGCGGAAGTCATTCCACAAGATAATTACGTGCTGTACATCAAATCCGAAGATGGAAAAACCGGTTTATTTGACGTAAAGCCATATCTCGGCTCTGAAGCATTCTCACCGTTAAAAGACAAAGCCGAGTTCGAGCGAGTTCACAATGGTCGATATTTTGTCGAATGGGACTGTGGAGCAGATCTATCTGCGGATACTATTCAGGCACGCTGGGAAGCCACATCAACGAGGGATGCCCAACAAAGCGCTCCAGCGGACTCCGCTGATACTCCACCGCTGAGCTAATTCGTTAGGGAACCTCTGAACAAGTGGATTCCGTTCACGGTTCGACAAGCCTGTCCTGAGTCCTTCGACAGGCTCAGGACAGGCCCTTCGACTCGGCTCAGGGCGAACGGCCTACTGAGATAGGCTCTAAATATTTCGCCGATCAGCAGAAAACCAGGGAGCGTCTTTCCAATACTCGCCGTTGTTGGAGGCTGAGCGGCCGGATTGGGCACGAATCACTCGCGCGAGTTCGAAAAAGCGGGCGTTCACGGACGTCCGGTAGTGATCAGGGGGAGTGGCGGCCTTGGCCGAAAACTACGCACTCGAAAACAAACTTCCGGAGCTCGTTCTTGGCTGTCATTCAACATTGAAACAGCAAAGCGTCGAGGTAAAGGATCGGAAAAGAGCCGGCGAGTCCGGTACGTGTCCTCGGGGATCTCCACCGACGAGGAATGCCAGATCGCCCGGGAAACCTGGCCATCGTGCACGGCAGATCGGGCGGGGCGGGGCGGGGCAGGGCGTTAGGCGATACGATAGACAATGTTCTTATGCATATGGGTGCAGCATACCTAGACCCGAGTAAGGCGGCAGCAGTCTCCGGCGATGGCGGCGGAAGTGCCGGATGCGCTTTGCTTAATCCGGCCTACGCGTCCGCAGGGATATTTTTTCCGGGAAATCTCCTAAGGGGTATATTGCTTCTCGCCATCGGCATGGCAACGATGTTGCCGGCACTCTGCCGGGCACTGGACGGAGCAGATGCCGAGCCGTGCCCGGAGGGCGGGGCCGCGTCCGTTTGGACATCGCCGGAAAAGCCGGTGATCGGCGAGCCGCTCAAGCTCATGGTCGTGGCGACTGACGGGCCGGTGAGCGAACTGAGAGCCTTCGCGCCGGATGGCGCTGAACTAGCCTTGGCCGTCACCTGGCGGGGCGGACCTCCGTGGAGCGCGGCCTCCTTCATCGATCACGCCGTCCCTGGAGCCTACCGCATCGAAGCGCGGAGACAGGGCGAGATGGTCGCATGCCGCCGCCTGATCGTCGGCAACGACGCCGAGGCCGGATCGGAGCGCACCGGAGCCGAATGGGACCGGCGGCACGAGGGGCTATATTCCGCCTGGATCGAACGCCTTTTCGATGCGCCGATCGAGGAAAACTACACACTGCCCTCTCTCGAACCGATCCTCAGGAACCCGGAGCGGAACTTCCTTCACGATCACTTCGGCCAGGGCGAGGACGAGAGGCTTCCCGCCACGCCGGACTGCGCGGACCTCCCGTATTTCCTCCGCGCCTACTTCGCCTGGAAGATCGGATTGCCGGTGGCGTTTCGCGCCTGCGATCGAGGAACTTCGCTCAGGCCGCCGCGCTGTGGAACGGCCATCATCGACCAGCGCTTTTCGGCGAAATCGGCACCTGCTTCGGTCTTCAGAGATCTGTCCCGGCGGCTGATGGATACGGTTCACTCGGGGAATGCCCGAACGGCACTCGAAGACGACGGCACGGACTTCTACCCGGTCGAGCTCAAACGCGAAAACCTGTGGCCCGGCACGGTCTACGCCGATCCCTTTGGGCATATCCTGGTCATCGTGAAATGGGTCCCGCAAACGGGCGATCAGGCCGGATTGCTCCTCGCCGTCGACGCGCAGCCGGACAACTCGGTCGGCCGCAAACGCTTCTGGGAAGGCACGTTTCTTTTTGTCGATGACGTGAAGAGCGCGGGTCCGGGCTTCAAATCCTTTCGGCCGCTCGGGAGAGAGGGGCAGGGGCCTCTGCGCCTCCAGAGCAACGCGGATTTGGCGGAGCATCCCTTCATCGCACCCTATTCGGCGGAGCAGGCCGAGCTTCCGGCGGAGGATTTCTACGCGCGCATGATGCGGCTCATCGATCCTGAGGGGCTGGACGCCGAAAAAGCCTACGAATCCGTGCTCGACGCCTTGGTCGAACAATTGGAGACACGAGTTCACGCCGTCGAGAACGGCGAGAATTTTCAGAGGCATCATCCAGGGGCCATCATCCCGATGCCGACGGGGCCTTCGATCTTCGAGACCGTCGGACCCTGGGAGGACTATTCGACGCCCTCCCGGGACATGCGCCTCCTGATCGCCATGGACGTGCTGACACGTTTCCCGGAGCGCATCGTCCGTTATCCCGAGCTTTTCGTGCTCGGCGGACGGGTGCCGGAAATCGTCAGGGAAGAGATCGAGCAACGGCATCGGAAGCTGATACAAGAGCGGCAGGTTGCCTATACCCGGAGCGACGGTTCGACCTGGCGATTGACGGTCGCCGATATCCTGGCGCGGCGGCCGGCGTTCGAGACGGCTTACAATCCCAACGACTGTCCGGAATTCCGCTGGGGCGCCGAACCGGGAACGGCCGAATATGCCACCTGCGTGCGGCGTGCGCCGGCCGATCAGCGCAATCGCATGGAACAGTACCGTCGCTGGTTCCATGAAATGCGCAGACCTCCACGTTAAGGTTCCACATGGCGTTGGATACGGAAATCCATGAACCTCCCCGCTAGGCGCCCCGAACTGGAGCGGGGGATCGGATGGCTTGGCACGGGGGCGATCCTGGCGGGCACCGTGATCGGCACCGGCATATTCCTGGTGCCTTCGACCATAGCCCGCGAGGCGGGCACGGTCTGGGCGGTGTTCCTGGTCTGGCTGGCCGGAGGGCTCCTTTCGCTCGCCGGGGCGCTCAGTTATGCGGAGCTCGGCGCCACCTTCCCGGAAGCCGGTGGGGAATATGTCTTCCTGCGGCGTGCCTATGGCCCCTTATGGGGATTCCTCTTCGGCTGGCAACAGGTGGTCATCGGCAAGACCGGATCGATCGCCAGCGTCGCCACGGCGTTCGCCATCTTTCTCGGTTTCTTCATCCATGATCTCGATCAACCGGTTTGGGGGTCTTCCGTCGCCGGCCTGGATTTCACGCTCACCGGCGTCCAGCTCGCGGCACTCGCCAGTATCCTGGTCTTCACCCTCTTGAATTACGGCGGCGTCGTCCTGGGAAGCGAGGTACAGACCGTCCTGACGCTGCTGAAGGTTGGCGCCATCGTGGCCTTGGCGGCCCTGGGCCTCGCGAGCGGCGAAGGCTCGTGGGAACACTTTTCCGGTGCTGCCACGGCTTCGACCCGGAACGGCATCGAATTCTATGGCGCCGCGCTGGCGGCCGCATTGTGGGCCTACGATGGATGGAACAACGTGACCATGATCGGGGCGGAGATCCGGAATCCTCAGCGCACGATCCCGCGCGTTCTGATCTTCGGCATCATCGGCGTGATGGCCGTCTACCTCTTGATCAACCTGGCCTATTTCTATGTCCTGCCGCTAGCTGCGGTTCAGCAATCCGGGCGCTTGGCCCAGGACATGGCGTCCTCCGCCCTGGGGGAGTGGGGCGGCAGGGCGATCACGGCGGCGGCGATCGTGTCGACCCTGGCTACCCTGAACGGCGCCATCCTGAGTGGCGCCCGTGTGTCCTACGCGATGGCCCGCGACGGGCTGTTTTTCCGGCACATGGGGGAGGTAGATCCCGTGCATCGGACGCCGGCCAAGGCCTTGATCGTGCAGGGCCTCGCGGCGGGCGGCTTGATCCTGGTATTCGGTCGAGACGAGCGGGCCTTCGAGCACCTGTTCAATTACGCGATCTTCGGCATGTGGACGTTTTACGGCATCACCGCACTCGCCGTGATCGTGCTGCGCCACCGTCAGCCGGCACTGCCGAGACCCTATCGGACCTTGGGCTATCCCTGGGTGCCCTTGGCGTTCTTTCTGGTGGCGGGTGCATTCTGCACCAGCCTGGCGATGCATAATCCGCGGGAGACCGGGCTGGGCTTGGCGCTCCTGGCTGGCGGATTGCCTTTTTATGCCTATTGGCGGTTCAGAATGAACGCCGGTTCGGGCGCGGGTCTTGAGTGACGCCGGCGAGCCCGCTCATCCATACCAATGCGATGAACGAACATCATGAACGGATGATTGAAGACCCGGCCGATCTGCTGGGGCCTGGATCTCGTCTTGAGTCGACGGCCCATTCGAGCGCCGACATTTCCTTAATCCAGGAAATAGCCGCCGAAAGGTTCGGGTATGCGGCCCGAGGGCGGGTCAGTGTCAGATTTTCTTACACCTGATTGGGGGTACCAACGCAATAACGGTAATAATCGAGTTTTCTCTCAACTTTCTGCTTCTGTGGTCCCTAGGGATTAGGCGAAACGGAGCGCTGGGAGGGGAATGTCATAGTAACAGTGTCAGGAATTTTTACGGTTTCATCCCCGTTGGCGTGGGCGGGCGTAGGATTAGCGAGGACGGAATGAACGTAACTAATTGGTTGTGAAGATAATTCTTCCTGATGGACGTGCTCTTGAGATGATCGGCGCGAATATTGCTGCGCTCGAAGGTCGGCCATTCCGGTTGTTCTTTACCAATCCAGAGGAGAATAAGGACATGTTCCAGCATTCCGTCATGCGATTCCCGGCGGCAACCTTGCCCAGATTTATCGTGCTGGCTTGCTCCGTCGCGCTGTTCCTGAGCGGGGAGGCGTCGGCCGTACCGTTCGATCCCAACATTTCCATCACGGCCACGGTCGACTTGGACGGTCTCAGTTCTTCCGCGCCGGCGGGATCCACCCAAACCGGGACTTTTTCCCAGGTGATCGGAGGCTCCCTGACGACCTCGACCGTGGACAGCGGTCTCAATCTCACCGGAACCCTGCCCTTGGGCGGCGCCCTGACCGATATCAATGACAGCGTCGGCATCAGCTTCACCGGCACCGGCAACTCCGCTGGCGGCTCCGGATCCTCAGACTTTTTCGGAAATTACGGCGTTACCCTGAGCAATGCCTCGGCGACCGATACCTTCCAGATCACCCTCGGCCTCCAATTTACCAATCAGGTCGATGCCAATGGAGACGACGTGGGCATCGAAGGGGACATCTTTCTGAATGATGGCGTGACGGAAATCTTCTTCAGCGATCTGATTTCCGACACTTTTTTCGGCGACTCAGCCGGCGGCTCGAACGACGGGACCACAGTGGATACACCTTTCGGGCCATTGGGCACCTTCGGTGCGTCCTTGTCGGACAGCGGCACCGTATTGCTCGATTTCCTTCTCAGCCCGGGCGCCATAATAAATCTGACCGGAGAGAACAATATGTTTCTGGCTCTGTTCGATGGCACTTATAGCGCCACCGTCGAGAGCCGGCTCTTTGTCAGCAGCGTGGTGAACCAAACCACGCCGCCGGCCGTTCCCGAACCCGCCACGTTCTGGCTGATCGGAGCAGGCTTAATGGGACTGCGGGCGACACGCCGATCCATCAAAGCAGATTAGACACTCAATCCTGCGAGAACCAACGATGAACACTCTGCACAACAGAATTCGCTCGGTATTGAGAGTCATCCTGTTCGGCGGCATGCTGTCGACCGCCATTTCGGCTTCGGCGGCAGGATCCGAGGACTATCTCGGCTCCATCGACTTTGTCGGTTTCAACTACGCGCCACGGGGTTGGGCCACTTGCGATGGACAACTCCTGTCCATCGCCCAGAATTCAGCGTTGTTTGCGCTGTTGGGCACCACTTACGGCGGCAATGGCCAGACCACTTTCGCCCTTCCCGATTTGCGGGGACGAGTTCCCATGCATATGGGCCAGGGGCCAGGATTATCCAACCGCATTCTCGGTGAAAATGGAGGTTCGGAAGCGGTGACTCTAAACGTCGGCCAGATGCCTGCGCACAGCCACCCCGCAACAACGACAGTTGATACGTCCGGGTTGAAAATCCGGGCAAACACCGGCCAGGCCGCCACCCCCAACCCGGCAGGGAATGCTCTGTCGTCGACCGGCCGTAATAACACCTACAACACGGCCGCGCCGGATGTCGACATGGCGGCGAATTCCGTCGGGGGTACGGCATCCGCGACAACTACCATCGGCACAAGCGGCGGAAGCCAGCCGGTCCAGATCATGCCGCCCTATCTGGTGCTCAACTGCATCGTTGCCCTTGAAGGTCTTTTTCCTTCGCGCAACTGACGTCCGATGGACAGGCGATTCGTTTTCAAGGTGCTTGCAAAAACCCCGGTTCGCCGGGGTCTTTGCTTTGTGGCCGGGTGGTTGGCCGTTTCGACATCCGTTTCTCTCGCGGCGGCCGAAGACTGGTCGGCCCAACTGAAAAAGGCCCAGGAATTGTTGGCCCGGCAGGATTATTCAAGGGCATATGCGGAATATCGGCGACACGCCGAAAAGAAAAACAACCCCCTGGCTCAGTTCACCCTAGCGCTGTTTTACGATCTTGGCTGGGGCCGCCCCAAGGACGCCGCAGAGGCGTGCCGCTGGTATGAGCGCGCGGCCAAGGCCAGGCTGCCAACCGCCCAGCATTTCCTGGGCGACTGCTTGGTGAAAGGCGTTAACGGTCCGACCGACCCGGCCCGCGCGGCCGTCCTCTACGAGGATGCTGCCCAGGGCGGGCACTGGATTTCCCACTGCGCGTTGGCAGAGCTATACCTTCGCGGCACCGGTGTGCCCAAGGACCCGGCCAAGGGCGTCGCGTTGTGCGAACAAGTCGCGGCTCGAGGTATCGTCAAGGCGATGTACGCGACCGCCTTGCTTTACCTGGAGAGCGACCCGGCCGTGCAAGATTCCGCCAAGGGAAGGGCCTGGCTTGAGCAGGCGGCGCAACGGGGCTATGGGGAAGCTCAATATCGGCTCGGAATGATCGAACTCGCCGGCGGCCAGCAGCCAAAAAGTCCGGAGAAAGCCCGCTACTGGTTCGAATCGGCGGCCTCACACGGTTACGGCCCGGCTTATTTCCCAACCGCAGAATTATATTTCACGGCGCCTCGCGACCCCGCCACCGGCAATTTGGCTCCCGAATTTCTCGCCAAGGCGTATACGTGGCTTTCCGCCACCCTCCGGCGGGCGCCTGGTCCTGAAGAAGTGCGACGCGCTTCCGAGATGCTGGAGCAAGTGAACGCCGTTATGCCGGAGACATGGAAGCCCGAACTTGACGAGAGATTAGCCCGCCACTTTGCCGCCTTTCCTCCCCCGTGAGGATCGCTCTTTTTGTCTATATCCTCCTTGAGTCGCCCGAGGGTAAAGCAGTCGTTCAGAAATGGCCGGTATCGGCGAAGGCGAATGACCGTTCAGGCCGGAGGCTGTGTGAAAACGCAAAAATTGAAAATCGGGTGGAGAGGTTCCGCCGAGTTTTGCCTAACGTTCCTGCCGACGTGGAGTTATCGATTCAGAATTTGCTTGTTAGTGACGGATGAATGGAGTGAATTCCATCTCGAGTCGGTTCGCTCGTGAGTTTTCACACAGCCTCGCCGAATTCCTGCCGTTGATCTGTACGAAGTGCGTGGCGGAAAGTGCGGCTCATTGCTGGTGGAATCAGTCAATCCGAGCGGGAAGCGCCCACAACGAGAATTCCGCGCGCCAAGTGCACGTCCTGAGCACGCTCTCGCCTTTGTTAACCATAACGCGTTGCTAGTCGTTTTCCGGTTACAGCCATTGCCAGGCGAATTTTGGGCTAAGTACATTCCGCAAATATTTGCGGAATCTCGACTGATTGGCTTGATTGGCGGGGTTGTCCTGCAGGTTGCCTATGCCGCAAGGCTCCCCTGAATGTACTTAGAGCATTTTCATACCTATTGTACGGGCACTCGCGCGTAGGTCGGGAATCCCTTCCCAATCGCAAACGGGCCTTTAATCGGCCCCTTCCAATCGCAAACGGCGTCTTCGGGAAGGGCGTGGCCGGCGCTCCCGGCCAGGCCGTTTGCGATTGGAGCTCCGAAGCCGCCCTTCCCGACGGTGCCGTTGGGCCAACGGGTTCGTCGGCAAAGGATTGCCGACCTACGACTGTAGCACCCTGTAGGTCGGGAATCCCTCCCAATCGCAAACGGCGTCTTCGGGAGCGCCGAAGCCCCTCTTCCCGACGCCACGTCCCGGCCGAGCGTCTTCGTCGGAAGGGTCGCGACTAAAGCGACCGTTTGCGATTGGGAAAGGATTGCTGACCTACGAATGCTTGAATCCATTTACCCGAGCCGAAGGCGCCAACGACTTTCGCCAAGCCTGTTTTGCCGTACGAGCGCGATGAAAACGCTCTAATGCTGCCGCTTGCTTCTGATCATCGTAAGCAAATCAAGCCTGCAAACTTGCCGACAGACGACAAAATTCCTCAAGAAGCCCCATTGACAAATAAGACGACCGGTCATATTGTTCATGCCCCATGAGAAAACGAGATTCCGCCGAAGTCCGAGAAAAGCTGCTCGACCATGGCGTCATGCTTCTTATGGAGCAGGGCTACCATGGCACGGGAATCCAGGAAATCGTCGAAAGCGTCGGCATGCCGAAGGGGTCTTTCTACAACCACTTTGCCAGCAAGGAAGCCTTCAGTGCAGAGGTGGTCCAGCACTACATCGAGCCGTTCATCAAGCAACTCGACGGACACCTCAATCGCAGGAATGTCAGTGCGGAGGCGGCGCTGAAAGCCTATTTCAAAGAACTCATGGAGGAGACCGAGCGCAGAGACTTCAAAGGCGGGTGTCTGCTCGGCAACCTCATCGGAGAGATAGGCGAAACGAGCGATCTTTGTTCTACCTCGCTGCGCGACGCCGTCCACCGTTATCGCGACAAACTGAAAGAAGGTATCGCTCGCGGGCAAGCGGAAGGAAGCTTCCGAAAGGACCTGACAGCCACGTTCATGGCCGACCTGGTGCTCAATCTCTGGCAGGGCGCTTTGCTTCGCATGAAAATCGAGCGTTCGGTTCAGCCTCTAACGCAGGTCTTCGAGTTTCTTCTCGACGATTACTTCAAAGCCTGATTTTTTTGCCCGTTGAAAAAACGACCGGTCATCTTGTTTTCGTGTCGAGACTGAGAGAAAGGAGAACCGAGATGCTTTATTGACTGATCAAAAGAGAAATGCGCAGAGCCCGAAAACGTTTACCCGACGAGAGTCGATCGATGTCGAAGAAATCCCGCTCCGTCATCCGAAATCTCGGCCCCGATCCGTGACGGGCCCGAAGCCATTGACCGGCGACACGGTCCATGGCGTCTGCATCGCCTTAGAGCCTATCCCAGGAGGTCACAAAACCCTTCGACTCGGCTCAGGACAGGCCCTTCGACAGGCTCAGGGCGAACGGCCTACTAAGATCGGCTCGGAGACGAACACATCATTCGCAAGCAATTCCCAGCCGAACACATGATGAAAAATTCACAGGAGAAAAAAGCATGAAATGCCATCGCTTCACCCGCGCCTCTTTACGAGCATTGAGTTTGAGCGCCCTGAGCGTCTTGGTACCGGCCACGGCAAGCGCTGAACTGCTCGCCATGCTCAACTATGAAAGCAAGGTTGGGCAGCCGAATCGCAGAGAGGGTATTGCGGTCATCGATGTGGACCCGAACTCGCCCACATTCAACCAGATTGTCAAAGATACGCCCTTGCCCCCGGATTTCGTGGCGCATCACATCTATTACAACAAAGACGTGACCAAGGCATATGTCACGTCCCTCGGGCATACCGAGCTCTATGTTTACGACCTCTCGAAATTCCCCGAAGAAAAGACCGTCGTAGCCGTCCCGGATTGCAAGGTGGGAGAGGACATAACGTTCTCGGACGATCGCAAGCACTGGTATCTCAGCTGCATGGGGTCCAACAACGTCATCGTTGGCGATGCCCGGTCGGATAAGCCGATTGCAACGATCGGGAACGACGGAGCTAGCGACAAGTTCATAAAGTATCCCCACGGCGTCATGCTCAATGACGAGCTCGACCGCATCTTCGTGACAAGCACGGTCAACCCCAATGATCTGAACGGTGCCGGCGAGACGGTCTCCGTCATACAAGCGTCTACCCGGAAAATTCTTTCGACCCACAAGCTTTCGTATAAACCCTCGCCTTCCGGGGAAGCGCCGGTCGAAATTGCCTTCATCCCCCATCGCAAGCCCCAGATAGCCTACATAAACAATATGAATGGCGGAGCCTTGTGGACTGCGACCTGGCGTTCGGAGACCGAGGACTTCAGATTTCAGAGGGTATTTGACTTCGCGGAAACCGGCCAAAGTCTCCCGCTGGAAATGGGCTTCAACGAGGAAGTCGACCGCCTCTATATCACTACAGCCAAGCCCGGCGCTTTCAACATTTTCGACATCGCCGATCCTTATAAGCCAAAACTGCTGTCGACGATCCCGACTGCCGGCGGCGCGCACCACTTCGTGCTCTCGCCCGATCATCGCTACGCCATCGTTCAGAACAGCTTCATCAATTTGCCGGAGATGGACGACGGTTCGGTGAGCGTTATCGACTTGCACCAGAACAAGGTGGTCGCGACGGTCGATGTCCTCAAGAAGGCTGGCCTAACGCCGAACTGCATCATCGCGATGCCGAGTTGGTATAAGAGCGATCACTGAGACGAATACGACGCAACCCTTTGCGGATGGCCTATTCCGGGGAATATGACCGCAAGAGCATTTTCATATCTACTGTACGGGCACTCGCGAGTAGGTCGGGAATCCCTTCCAATCGCAAACGGTGTCTCCGGGAGCGCCGAAGCCGCCCTTCCCGACAGTGCAGTTGGGCCAACGGGTTCGTCGGCAAAGGATTGCCGACCTACAAATGCTTGACTCAATTCATCCGAGCCGAAGGCGCCAACGACGTCCGCCAAGCCGGTTTTGCCATACGAGCGCGATGAAAACGCTCTAAGCAGACGCGGACATCCGAATGAGGTTTAACCGGGGAGAGCCGTGGGTTCTCCCCGTTCCATACGGGTAGGCGAGGAGAGGAGGGACATCGGGGAGCAGTCCTCGCGCGCCGACACATGCCGGAATTCGAGAACTGCCCCCATTCACCTGCGGAGGAAGAGATCGACCGTCAAGGCCGCAAACCATGGGCGCGCCTGATTCGCCTTCAGCGGGATTGCGGAGGCGAGCTCGGCGCAGCGGACCGGTCGCCGTTTCTTTTCAGAAAATCCGGGAGCGCGGAGGTGTCTTCCCAAAACAGCAAACCGGACAAGGGCCTGATCGGCTGGGGGTCTGAGGCCATGAGACCCGGGATCCAGTCCGCGGGAATGGCATAGTGTCCGGTCTTGCCGCCCGCGGAGAAGAATGTGGCGAGACCGACCAGGCGGCCGTCCTGGTCGAATATCCCGCTGCCGCTCGCGCCCTGGACGAAACCCGCGGTGGTTTCGATGACCAAGCTGCCGTCATAGGGATGCAAGCGTTCGACACGGCCCTCGGCGAAAGCGATGCCGATAGCTCGGGGATAACCGTACATATAGATCGTTTCGCCGACGGAAAGTACCGATGTGGTGCCCAGACTCGCAACCGGTAGCGACATTCCCGGCGCTTCAAGAATGCACAGATCGTGTTTCAAATCGGCGCGCTGGCTGGCTGCGCGATAGCGTAAAGCGCCTTTCCCGACGACGATCGAATCGGCGTGCCGCGTGACATGGCAGTTGGTCGCCACGCGATCGTAATCGACGACGACACCGGAGCCGACAAAAGCCCTGCCGTCCCTTGGATAGGCCTGGACCTGAACGACGCTGAGCGCAAGCGTGTGATTCACTTCTGCCGCCCAGGCGATGTTTAACATCCAAGGTCCGAGCACGGTAACGATTAATGTGATCTGGCGCATGGGTTTCTTCCTGTTTCCCAGTACTCCGAAGGGAGCCTTTCTGTTTCGAACGTTCGAGCGTACCGGAAGTTTATACGGTTTCCTTTGCCTTTATATCGCCAACGGTTCCCGTGACGGCGACGCGGAAATCGCGTGATTTGGCTCCGAACAGGGGACGATCGTGGCTGCGCTGTTCCGGCGTTGCGTTTCACTGAATGTGGGCTGCGACATCGTTACGCGCTTCGGCATATGCCGGCAAGCTGCCACTCCCTCGCCGGAGGCGCACCAGCAAGTAGCCCGGATGAAACGCAGTGGAATCCGGGAGACTCGAGGCACCGATCGTCCCGGATTCCGCAAAGCTCCATCCGGGCTATGCCGGCTTCACCAAAAGACGGGAAGCGGGGGTGACGAAGGAATGCTTGACCAAATAATGAGAATCATTATCATTCGTATCATGGAGGATGCGTCATCATGGGTTCCATAACTCCCCCGTTGAACGAGAAAGACAGCGTCATGCTTCGAATCAGCGTCGACAAGCTCTCTGAGCTCATTGAAACAGGGAGCCTTTGTGCGACCGATTTTTCCTGTCTCGATCACCAATCCAAAACCACGATACAGGGCTTATTCCTGCGGTTCTGTCTGCATGGATGTCACGCCCATCGAAACGTGCGGGTTGGCCGACCGCCACCCATGACCGATTCGCCCAGTTGAGTGCCGGTCCCGGCAGACCTCGGAAACCGTTCGACCGACGTGTTCCGAGCGAAGGTGAGGGCTTGGGGGAATGGTCGAGCGTGATCGCCCGCAAATGTCCGGGACACGACCAACTTTGGCCAGAGCCGGGGCCATTGCGATAGAGATCGAGATTTGCGCCCGCTTTTACACATGAACGCCCGTGCGTTCCATAACTTAAGGAGAGACCCGTGCAACGAAAAGCTTGTAATACCGAAACCTTGGCCCGGAGCGAAGTCTGCTCGGTCGAGTACTGCCGGAGCTGCGCCGTGTTCCATGTCAATGTCGGCCCCGTCACGGTGCATTTCCGGCCGTCCACTTTCCGAATGTTGTGCACTACGCTGAACGCAGCACTCGCCCGATTTCGACACGTTCGTCCGGTATTGTCGTCCCGTACTGCAAATCAAGACGAGATCATCGACCGTAGTCCGTGAGGAGCAAGCAAACAATCAATACGAAGTAGCAAGGGCGGCGAGAGGAGCGCCATGGACGAAACGATGAGCGGAGTAGGGGCGACTTGGGCGGACGCATCCGTGCTGGAAGGCGTTCGGCGGTAGAGAGCCGAGCCAATGCAGCAGACCGGCACGGACTTCGGCGCCGCCGTCATACACCACGTTCAGCGAACAAGTCCGGCGATTGGTCCGGACCGTCCTCACCCCGTCCATATCCGAGACACGGGCTTCGAACTCATCGACGGCGAAACAAGGATGCGCAAGCCGGGCGAGCCGCAGCCGAAACCGCCGGTAGGTATTTTCAAGAACTTCTAGGTGACACGACAATGAAGCTTGAACACGACTCATCTTCGCCCGGAGCGGGCGTCATCGAACTGGCGGATGAGGACCGTCGCCGACTGCGAGACGCTTTCCGCCAGCTCGAATATCCCAGCTTTGCCGCCCATCTGGCCCACGCCGTCGGCACTCCCGTCGACAAGGGGCTCAAGCTGATACCGCCGCGCTGGCATCGTCGCTTCTCCGGACACTTGCAGGCGGGCATCGGCCGGCTTCTGGAAGCCGCGGTCACCCGCCTCGGGCAGGGGCAGCCTCGCAGCGAACGCTTCTACCGTCGCATGGCGCGGAGCACGGGCGCGATTGGCGGATTGTTCGGCGGTTCCGCATTGCTGGTGGAACTGCCGCTCACCACGTTGATCATGCTCGCGGCCATCGCCGAAATCGCCCGCAGCGAAGGCGAGGATTTGAACCGGCCGGAAACCCGTCTGGCCTGTCTCGAAGTTTTCGCTCTGGGGGGACGCTCGAAGGCCGATGATGCCGCCGATACCGGTTATTACGGTTTGCGCCTGGCTCTCGAAGCCGCCGTCAAACAGGCGTCACGCCACATCGCCGAACAGGGCTTGAGCCGGAACGGAGCGCCGGCCATCAGCCGCATGATAGTCATCGTATCCGAGCGTTTCGGACTGATACTGTCGGAGAAAGCCGCCGCGGAAATGCTGCCCTTCGCCGGCGCGGTCGGCGGCGCCTTCATCAACGACTTGTTCGTCCGGCATTTTCAGAGCATGGCCCGCAGCCATTTCGTCATGCGCCGGCTGGAACGCCGCTACGGGAGGCATTACATCGAGGCCGAGTATCGGAAGCTGAAATCGGTTCGGCATGAGCGCCGGGCAGACCCGCCGGCCATGATGGCGCGGTCCGCATGATGCCAATGAGGACGATTCTCGGAAAATGGTCAAGCATTCCTTCTCGCGCCCACTTTCCGGTCTTTTGGCAGAGCCTATCCCGGTAAGCCGTTCGCCCTGAGCCTGTCGAAGGGCCTGTCCTGAGCGGAGTCGAAGGGTTTTGGGACCTACTGAATTCGTTCTACCGGGACCACGTTAGGTGCACCTGAACAGGGTCAAATCGCAAGCCCGCCTGCGGTATCCGATCCGGCGATCAAGGTAACGGCAACCGTTTTTTCGCCGAGTATCATCGGAACCTGTCGATCTTCCGTTGTATGCCCGTTTGGGTTATTCACTCTCGGTGCTCACGAGGACCAGTTTTCGGCCGTTCCGGTCATCCGGTCTGACCAAAATCCGCCGTTCAGGAATGCTGCTTTCTTCAGAGGCGGGGGAGTAGTCCGTGACCGAAGCGGACTGTCGCAAGCAAGTCAAGTTATCGACCGCCGCCACACTGTTACATACCTGTCCATGCCTCAATTTAGTCTGTGCTATCTGGGCTTCATTGCGCATTGAATTCCGCATCTTTTATCCTTTCGCCAGCATACTACCGGCGACATCGCCTCCGGTCGCTGCGAAATAGGTGGTGCCACTTGCTCACAGGATATACGACAACGTGCTGACAGCAGTCGAACTCTCCAAGCGATACTCCGGTCGGCCGGTCATAGACGGCTGGTCGTACGAATGGCCCAAGCCGGGCGTTCATCTGATCGCGGGTGCGAACGGCGTGGGTAAATCGACTCTCCTCGGCATGCTCGCGGGCGCCCTGGTTCCCGATGCCGGTGAAGTTTGGATCCGCGGCGTGAGCCTGAGCGCCCGACCGGCCCGCGCCCTCCGTTGCTTGGCTTATTGCCCGGCGGATTGTCCGGTCTTCCCCTTTCTGACTGGTGAGGAGTGGCTGGCCTTCGTCGGTTCTGTTCGGGGCGGCTGGGATACTGAGACCTTGGATCAGCTGACCGAATCGTTTCGGCTACACGCGTATTTGAAGACGAACTTCGGCCACATGTCGTTGGGTACGGCAAGGAAGTTTCTGTTGCTTGGCACTGTCGCCGCGGAGGCGGATGTCCTCATCTTGGACGAGCCCAGCAACGCGCTCGACGCCGCCTCGCTTGCGGCCTTGCAGGCGACGCTCCGGCGCCTGGCCAAGACGCGGCTGATCCTGATGTCTTGCCACGAGACCTCGCGGCATGCGGCCTTCGGCATACGGCCTGAAAACACCGTGACATTGACTTGAGAGGCTGTCACGTGTCTCGCCATCCACCGTTGGAAGTGTCCCGATCGCGCCTGTTTTTCCGCCTGCTCGGCTGGCGCTTGCGCCATTACGCCGACGCGACCCTGAAGCTTTTGCTCCGCCGCTGGCAATCTGTGCTCTTCGCACTTTTAGTCGTTTCGCCAGCCGCCACGCCACTTGCCGCACAAATCGACGCCGTCGGGACGCCGGTACGCAAGATTGTGGAAGGCGGCAGTCCGGCTTACGCGCTGACCGCCTGGCTGACCCTGTCACTGCTGGCCATCGCCTGGGCGGCCGTGCAAGCCGATGCCTTGCGAGGAGGCGCGCCCTGGCGATATCTGCGCACGCTGCCGGGGCTATCTCGCTTCGAGACCGGGCTCGACCTGACGCTGCTGCTAATTGCCGATCTCCCCCTGCTATTGCCCTTCGCCGCCTACGGGATCACTCTGCTCGGACCCGCCCGCAGTGGCGGTCTGGAGCATGGACTGCTGGCCTTGGCCCTCGGTACCCAATGGCCCATCGTGCAGCAACTCGTACTGCGTGGATCGTGGGCCGCATTGCTGGTCGCTGCAAGTGCGCTGATCGCCATGCTGGCTTTGTGCGTCGACGGGGCACGCGAATTTGCCTTTGTCCTGCTCACGGGGGGACCGATCGCGGCCTTCCGCTTGCGCAGGCGCCTGACGGGAGTGATGAAGACCGGATCTTGGCGGATCGGAAGCAGAATCGGCCAGCATCTACACCCTGTGGTAAACCTTGCGGCCATGGACGCGCTGGCATTGATGCAATGGAGCCAGTTGCCGGCGCGAGTGGCGCTGCTGGCTTATGCGGGTATTCTTGGCTGGTTCGGGACCGGCTGGGAGGCTGTCGGATTTCAACCGCAGGTGGCGGTAGGCCTGCTGCTGGCGGGATTCGTTCCGCTGATATTCCAGGTGGCTGGACTGGCGTTGACCCTGCGTGCCGAGCGCGCGCCCATGCGCCCCCTGCTGGCATCGTTGGGGATAGGAACAGCCGCCACGTTCGTGGCCGACCTGCTGGTATTGGTAGCGGCGTTCTGTCTGCTCGCGTTCCTGCCTGTCGCCAAGCTTTACCCGCTCGCAGGTTCCTACGCCTTCCTGATACTACCCTTGGGAAGCACGGCAGTCGCCGTGACGCTCGCTCTTTACTCGACTATCGACGCAACGCGGTTCTGGCCCAAGTTGGTCACCGCAGCGGCGTTTTGGCTGGCGGCATGGCGGGTGGTCATGTTTCATTAGGAGCATCGGTTCGGGACCTGATACGGGCTGGAAGACCTTCATATCGAGATTCTCGAAGACCGCACGGCCCTCTACGGTCTTACCGCAAAGGCAGTCGACCGGATCGATCGCCAGTTCGAAGACACTCCATAAAGCAGCCGTTCGAACGAAATTGTTAAATAACGACGAACGGTGGGTATGGCCGAATACTGAACAGATATCGGGATCAGCCTAACAGGCTCCAATTGGCCGGCTACTGCCAGTGGTGCGGTCTGTCAGCTGGCATTCGGGTATATGTTGGCTTTCAGTTTCGCCGAAAGGCCATTCCGTACCCGATAGGGACTGTGGCACCGTGTATCCAAGGTCTGCATACGATAGTGGAGCGGAGGGGGCCAGCAGAGAAATGACTACGTGACCGACCCTCCAATGGGCTACGAACCCTATGATCTCCACGATTTAAGAAAACATGGAGGCTGAATTTATTCGTGCCGCTATCGTCGAATTAGACGGGTGATGTGTGAAAGCCCGCAGTGAGCGATTCAGAAGGAGAGTAATTCATACGGGCAGCTACTGCTCAGTGAGCCGCAGTTGTTCAGTTATTAATCAGGCCCGTAAATACCCTCCTGGTATTTACGGGCCGCCGCCCAGGCCGGTACACGCCCGGCCTGGGCTCACGCGGCTTGTCGCCGCGCCGGGGCATTCCTGCCCCGGATTAACCCGGCCTATATTTATAGGCCGGGTTAATAATGCTCGGTCTCGGTACATGGTAGTCCCTTTAGAAACTCATGGAGTTCCTTATGAAAAACCTACTCACCGCAACTTCACTATCCATTCTTGCTGTACTGTCGAGTCAGGTTGAAGCGCGAACTATCGTTTCAGCCGACACTCGCTGCTTTCAAATCGGCGATGTCATACCCGGTGGTTGGGATAGAACGCTGAAAATCAAAATGCAACAGGCGCTCAGTGATAAACCCGGTCAAATTGTCCATGTCGATGCGCTGGAGCTGGGGTTCAAGGCCACCAACCCCCCGATTCAGTATGCCAACCAATTGACGGGCTCGGCCACGATTGCCCCGCCCAACGATCAGCTACCTGGCGGCGACCAACTTCAGATCAGCTTGGTGGGGACCAGCTATGGCAACAGGGAGGATATCAGCAAAAATGGCGTGTTCAGTTTTGATTATGCGCTCAGGCTTGACCCCAAAACCCTTGCTGGGCCAATAACCGG
This sequence comes from Methylocaldum sp. 14B, assembly GCF_002005105.1. Classification (GTDB taxonomy): domain Bacteria; phylum Pseudomonadota; class Gammaproteobacteria; order Methylococcales; family Methylococcaceae; genus Methylocaldum. The sequence goes on from NZ_MSCV01000005.1 coordinate 204,605, forward strand.
TTATCAGATATTCACCCCCTTCAGTAACGGGCAAATTGATGCGCCTATCTCTCAGGCTCCGCTGGATACGCAACTGCAACCCATATCGTGCGAGGGCCGATAGCTGAATTCGGTATGCTGGTCTTGCATTGACGGCCGCCCGACGAGCAACCCTCAAAATCGATAACGATTACGCATGGGCCGCTCGCACTCGGGGGAAGGGGCGAGATTCACAAGGGCAAGAAAGCGGAATCGAGCAGGGTGGCCACGGCAGCCGGTTTTCGGCCTGAGCGGCCATTCGACCTAACGAATGTCTGCCGTTCTCGAATGGCTGCTTGAGTCAGATCCGATAGATCTTCGACAGGATTTTCATGGGGTTAAGGCTTAACGTGGAGGTAACCGGCGCGGAGTCGCATCGCGGCGGAGGGTCCGGTTGACCGACGTGTTATGCGGGTTCATAGCTTTCGCGCCTCCTCCCACAAACGTTCCTTCCCCACCTTCTGATACCAACCCTCAAACTCGGCCCGATGTTGCTGCCAGGGTTCCGAAAGCGGCCGGCGTGGATCTTTGCTGAGGGAGTACGCCATGCCTTCGATGAACCATTCCGGGCCAAGCCATAGTGTGAGAGCACCAAGCTGCTCTGCCTGAAGGTGGTGGACCATCTCATGGCGCACGTAATATGGTGTCCAACCTCTCGGACTGATGACTATTCCAAAGTTCCCGACGGTGCTTGCGGAAGCCTTTATGAACCCAAAAGACCGGAAGCAATCCTCCGTAGAACAGAATACAACGCGTGGATTGTGTTGAAATGGACCAACAGCCGAGGCGACGAAACGTAGAGCTCCCTCGTACAATTCGGATGCTTCCCGATACCGCAATGCATTATCGATACAGATCCTGGAGCTGACACAAGAGATATCGCCCGCCCATTCGGGCGCCAAGACCCGTATCGGCTTGAACATCGCCCATGCGATAGCAGGACTTGCTAGCAAACAGACGATCAGCGATGGTTTCAAGATCTGTCGCGGCACTCTATTTTTTCTCCTCGATAATTGCCCTCAGTGCGGCATTGAGTTCAGTTCCGGCCCACTCAGCGGGCCTGAGATTGAAAGGCCCTCCGGTAGATCGTTTAACGCGCATATCCGCAAGTACAGATCCCGATTGTACAGAGAGAGTCCTGATGCGAAAGTCCGCTTCGCTCGAACCAGCCCACAAGAACGGAAGTGAGTACGTAACAAATATCCGCGGGGTCAACTCTTCGATGCGCACCAAAATGACGGTATCAACGCCTTCCTCGGAAAACTTCGACACCAACTCCGACTCCGGCCTGCCGGACCAGTCTGAAACCTGCCTGATGCCGCCAGGAGCTGCAATACTTCCACAGGGAATTTCCCGGAACGCCCGCTCAATCTCTTCCAATGCCATTTGTTCACGTTTCTCAGGCTCCTTTTGATCATTCCGCCATGCCATTTCCGGCAAAATGGCAACGTGCCCGAGCGAGACTCCCCGTTTACCGCAAACTGCTTTGTCCCCGCCTGCGTGATAGGTTTGCATGGTCGTGCTGGCGCAACCAGAACTCATGAGCCCGACGAAAAAGCTGAACAGAATGCCGTTACGTTTCATGTTGCCTCTTGTGAACTGCGATGCATAACGCCGCTCATAACCGGCAGCAAAAAGTGGCGCGACGAAGGAGCGGCGCTTTTTACCGTCCGAGTTGATGGGATTGTCGTGCGTCGTCTTTTGGCTTTGGGTTATCGATTTTGACGCCAAAATTCGCAACCCTCCGGGCGTTAAATTCGCTCCCTTTGGCAATTCGTTGCAGGGCTTCTGTGGCTTTGCCTGCAATTTGTTTATTCCGCTCCGATGCATTAGCAAGTAGCCCGGATGGAGCGCAGTGGAATCCGGGAGACTCGATGCACCACTCGTCCCGGATTCCGTAAAGCTCCATCCGGGCTACGCTGGCCTTCATCCTCGGCATCTAAATATATCAATGATTCGTCCGCAGCACCTGCGTTAGTCTGTCACTATAGCAAGCCCGATTCTTACATCAAATTCGCAATGGCGAAGCCGCTTCCTGAATGTCCTGTTCTTTAGGGGAGCAATCTGAGAGGTGTAGCATGCGAACACATCGATTGCCATCACTCCGGCCCATCGCTTGTTTTCTCATGAGCCTGGCGGGCCACGCCGCGGATGCGTCAGCATCGCCATCCGATCCTCTAACATCGTCTAGCGTTGTCGAACAGGGTCAAGGCCAGCCGGCCTCTGGTGAAGTCCAGGAGGGCGGGATTGCCCCAATGCAGAGTCTCACTGCCTTATTGCCGTGGCCGGGCGAATTCGCGCTGCGGACTTACAAAGGCTTTTATGTGACCGCGCTCGATGGGGGAGGAAGAATAGCCGAACCTGTCCTCCTGACGACCGCGACGACAGCCGGGCCCTGGGAAAAGTTCACGTTTGCCGTGACTTACCCCGACACGCCTCATGACAAGAGCATTCAGACGTCCCGCGGCTATTATTTGACTGCGCTGAACGGAGGGGGCTTGACGGGTGGCGCTTTTCATACCGACGCCACGCAAGCCCTAGACTGGGAGCGGTTTCGACTGCTGGATCTGAGTGTCGGCAACTTCGCGCCCAGTTTTTATGCGATCAATACGATAAAGGGGTTTTATGTCACGGCAGTCGGAGCTGGCGGCAAATCCGCAGATGCCTTTCATACCGATGCGACGCAGATTCAAAATTGGGAAAAATTTCGGATCGTCAAGTGCGGCGACGTGGGATCGGGATTCGAGTATGGCATTCTGACCGCGGACGGCACATTTCTGTCCGCCGAGTTGCCAGGAGGCCGGTCATCGCAAGGGGACATAATAATAGTCGGACGGGCAGAACCGGAGTCGAGATTTAAATTCATCCGACAAAGCGACGGCTCTCATGCTCTGCAGACTTCCAATGGCGTGACCTTCGTTACCGCCCTCGGTGGTGGGGGACTCGTGCAAAAATATATCGACTGCGACCCGGGCTTTCCAGGCGCATGCATCAGTACCACATCGACCATCTTCCACACCGATGCGACACAAGTCCTAGCCTGGGAGAAATTCCGGATCATCGATCAGGGCAACTGCACCTATGCGCTTCAAACCTCGAGCGGGTTCAATGTGGGAATCTACCGCGACTCAGCTGGACACACCTTGCTCACCACCCGCCGCGACGGCGTATCGACATCGAACGAATTGTTCCAGCTAATAGTGTACGGCTTGGCTTCACCAGTGGTCCTGCAATGAGAGGGCTACACGCCCGCATGAGTACTATTACCCCGGCCTATAAACAAACATGAGCCGGGTTAATTCGGGGTGGGGATGCCCCACTCGGCGGCAAGCCGCGTCAGTCAAGGCCGGCCGTGTACCGGCCTTGGCCTCGGCCCGAAGTGCCAGGAAGGGATCGACGGGCCTGATTCACAATTAACAACATCTATCGGCAGATAGGCGCGCCCAAGATTTTCCGCGACTGCAGACAGCCGCTTCCCCCGTATCCGGAGTCGAGCGCCGTTTAGCGAGTTGGGCGGGAGTAGGCCGGCGTCGATGTTGCCGATGCCAAGCCCATTAAGGGTGGGAATCCATTCCCGACGATGCAACTGGAGCAACGGGTTGCCGACTTACGACCGTAGCATCCTGTAGGTCGGGAATCCTTTCCCGACGCCATGTCCCGGCCGCGCGTTTTCGTCGGCAAAGGATTGCCGACCTACAAATGGCTGAAGCAATTCACTCGAACCGAAGGCGCTAACGATGTTCGCCAAGCCTTTTTTGTAAAGCCCAGAATTCAAGCTGCCAAGTCGACGACCGGCGCCCTGGGTCGGTCCAGTGCCCGCGCGAGGAAGGCGGCGATTTGCTGCCAGTGGACCCGAAGGGTCACGTCGTCGTAGTTTTCCGGACGGCCGTGGAGCTCGAGGACGATCGCATCGGCGCGGGCCATGAAGCCCGCCGCCAGGTCTTCCACCGGCCCGGCCGCGAGAGTCCGGGTGTTTGCGCGGCAAGGGCCGAACCGGCTCGGCGGCTCGAAGGGCGTCGTTGGTTCCGCAAACCCGCGCGCAACGGCCAGCGGCGTAGCGTAGCGCCTGCTCGTGATCCTCGCGCGAGAAATCGGCGAGTGCGTCGCCGATCAGAAAAGGCTGGATGTCGAGCATGAAGGCTTCCGCCGCGGTCATCAGGCAGCCGATGTGGGCGTACACTCCGTAGATCAGCAACTGGTCGCGGCCCGTTCCGCGCAGCCGCGCTTCCAGGTCGGAGCGCTTGAACGCGCTGTAGCGCCATTTGGTCGGCACGGTGTCGCCGGGCTGGGGCGCGACCGCGTCCACAACGCGCGTCGATTCGGGCCGGTCGGGAATGCCGTCGCCCCAGAAATCGTTCAGCAAGGCACGGTCCTCTGGCGCCTGCCCGCCGGGCTGCGCGGTGTAGAACACCGGAATGCCGGCCTTTCGGGCCGCAGCGATCAGGCGGGCGCAGCGGTCCAGAAGCTCCTGAATGGGCGGCTGTGCGGGATCGTAGAAATCCAGGAAATACCCACATCGGATTTGTCGAACGAAACCCTGGATATGCACGGGCCATCGAATCATTGAAGGAAGAACTGGAAGCCGTCGACTGGTACAACCAGCGGGTCGATGCCTGCAAGGACCCCACCTTTTCCAAGGAGCTCCGCGATTACTTGTTCACGGATAAGCCTTTGGCGCACGAATAACGGTCATCGAGCGATTTCTCGATGGCAATCGGGTCGGGGTCGCGGGACATCGTCCGTTACCCTCGACCGAATCGCCGGACGACGTGGTGTTCGGACAGGGCCAGCTCCGTTGCCGGTATTTGGCGCGGACGATCAAAACTTCAGAATGGCGTTTGCAAAGACCGTGTTGTATTCGTAGTCGGCAAACACCCGGCTGGAGCTACGGTGTCCTTTCTCGTAGACGATATTCAGCTGGCCGTGATCGGCAAAGTCGTAGGAAACCGATAATCGGCCGGTTAGGATCGTGTCTTCGTCAGTCTTCGCATCGATGCGTAATTTCGGGTCGCCGGCGTACTGCCACTCTTCCCAGCTAAATTTCGCTTGCAAGTCGATCTTTGGCGTTACCGACCACGTGGGGCTGACGCTCACGCCTTTAGTGACGACATAGCTGGCCGCGATATCCGAGGTTCTGTTCAACAAATCTCCCCAACCCGACAAGGTAATCACGGTTTTTCCTGTCGGTGTCCATTGATAATTGAGCCGCCATGCCTCGCCTTGATAATCCCGTTGTGAAAATTGCTTATGATTGCGGATGCGATAGCCGATGCGTCCCTCTACCAGCGATTTTCCGGTAATCTGCCATTTGTAGAGTGCACTGAATTCATGTTCCTGGTAGCGGTTATCGATCAGCGCGGACAAAACCCGCTCCCGATTCGGCAGGCTGGCATCCGTGTGTGTGTACTGAATGCCGATCGCATTCTCGTCGGGAGATTTATAGTGCAGCCCGATGATGCCGGTATCGCTGGTCAGATCCAGAAACCTACGCTGGGGCGCCTCATGCTCGCTGTTCAGCCACCGGTATTGTCCGTTCAATCTCCATCGTGGATTGAACTTGTAATTAACATCGACCAAGGCCGTATTGTCCGTGATGAGATCCCTTCCGAAAAACCCCGTGTTGGTAAAACCTCCCAAATACTGCCTGTAGCCATAGCCGAGTATTCCGCCGAAGGAAGTTCCCGCTTGCCATTTCCATGTCCCTTTTGCCAGGGACGATACATGGTTAAGCTCATCGTGGTTGGCGTAACGATTGTCGTCGACCTTTCCCTCGAGCTGAAACTCCTGCCGGCTCACCGGAATATAGGTTCTGAGCCCCGCGGAAAGCCGGTTGATCAAGTCCCAGCGTTCCGATTCGTCTATCGGTGCATTCGGATTGATCTGACTCGGGCGACGGAAAAGATTGTCATCGTAGGTCAGCGTCTCCGATAAATAAGGCTGAAAAGTGTCAGTAGGATCGGCGACGCCGAAAGAGGCTTCCGTCCACACCAAAAACGCGAGGGAAATAATAGTTTCCGCTTTGGGCTTATACATGAACCGCTGATGCTTGCGTCTTGAACGTAGCGCTTTCAAATGCTTGCGCAAACCTTTTGTATCAGCCTATGCGGCGAGACTTTCCGTACCGCCGAATTCCGATAGCGACTAGCCCGATCGTGTTATGGCTATACACAACGGCACGCCTTTAGCGAAAGAGGACCGGCAAAATGTCATCGATCCGCTTTGCACGAAAATAAGACCGCGCCGCCGCGCGGCTCTCCGAGTCTGCGATACGGCCTGCGGCCGCAGAGCTCAGGCCGTCGAGGATCGCGGACGCGAATCCGGATTCATCTTTGCTGACTCGGAAGCAATTCTTGACCTCATCCGGAAGTCCAGCCAAGCCCTGAGGCGTACTGATCAATTCGGCGGGGGAAAAAAGCATTTCGACGGACTTGATATTGACTCCGCTACCCGCAAAGACAGGGTTGATCAAGATCTGCGCGTCGCGCAATATCGAGACGGCGTCTGGCGGATTTTCGATCAGTGTGACTTCGGGGCGCGCAGCGAGCGCCGCTCGTATCTGATCCGAAGGCTGGCTGCCGGCGATGAACAGGCGCAGGCCGGGCCGTGCATCGAGAAGCCGCGGCGCCACCTTCTCCAGAAACCAAACCAAGCCCTGGACGTTATTGGGCATGAACAGGTTTCCGAGATAGCCGACGTCGAATCGGGGGGGACCTTCCCGCGGCGCACTGAGGCGTCCCGCAAAAGATTCGTCCACCAGCGGCGGCAGCCAATATCCGGACGTAAACCCGAGCTTCTCCCAATATCTAAGGTCATCGACGGAGATATCGAAGAACGCGGAACTCTCCCTGAGAATTCCGTGCTCGTAACGGCGCAGGTTGAACAGGCTGAGTGTCCACTGAAACCGTTCTCGCGCCGTTCGGGCGATTCTGGCCTGATGTAGTGTGTACCGATGTTCGATGTTGTGAGAGCGGTAGAACAACGGCAGTTTCAGCTCGTGCGCCAGACCGCGCGCCACCTCGCCACCATAGACGGCGTCCAGCCAGATTGCCTGGCTGTCGAATGCGCGCTGCGCCTCCAGCAGGGAACGAAACTCGGCGGGCCTCAAGCTACGGGAGGCCACTCGCCAAGGCAGCCGCCACAGGTGGACAGTTCGCTTGATGCGCGAACGCCAGGTTCGTTCAAACGGAAAGACGTACAGATCCTCCACGACCTCCCGCACCTTGTCGAGATGTTCCGGTCGCAGCGCGCCGGCGGCTCCGCCGCCCCAGCAGACGAGTTGGACGCGGACGCCCGCCGATTTCATGGCGCAGAGCCGGCGCCACACGTCGACCAGACCACCATGTCCGGGAGGGAAAGGCAGCTCGTTACAGATCATCGTGATGCGCATCGGTTGGTCCTTATCTTGCTCTGCGCGCTTTGTGTACGGATGCCTGTGGCGAAGCTAGCGGGTGGAACACCAGCTTGAATTTCGTCTCCGTTGCCATGGCTTCGAGGTAGATGCCCCGGCGGGTGTACGGCGCGGCGGAATCGGGGACGGTGCCCACAAACACCCGCTGCAGCTCGGCGCCGGCGATCGCCAGGGCAAACCGGCGGCCGGCGCAGTCGAGCGTGCCGCTCCAAGTGCCCGCCGCCGCATAGGCGGTCCAGTCCTTCCAGTGGCGGAAGGCCGTCGCATTCGG